>NC_014837.1:0-1456236 GCF_000175935.2 Pantoea sp. At-9b | reverse complement strand
TCTGGCACCAGTTGCCAGATTACCCCGTTGCCGCTGCGTTGTGCGGGCTGTGCCGGGATCAGGTAATGCGCGCTGACCTCACGATCGGTCAGCGTCGCCAGCGAGGAAGGGAGATCTTCGGCGGTGTAATGGATCACCACCACTTTAATGCGTGGCCGTGCGCCCTGTGCCGGGTGTGAAGTATCAACCCAATAGCCGGGGCGTGCCTCAATCGCGGACTGGCAACCGCTCAGGATTAACATCGCCAGCAGCATCCCGCCGCCTGTCAGCCTCATCAACATTCCTTGCTCCTCATCCGTTAGCGCACGTCGCGTTGCAAACCAACGCTATACTCTATGCTAATTATGCCGCTTTGCCAGTGAACAATAAGGAAATCGAGATGAGAAACAATGCTTTTGCGCTAGTTGTTCCCGCTGCTCTCCTGCTCAGTGCCTGTACCACCGTTGAGCCGGTAATTAAGGATAATGGCCCCCGTATGGCAGCCTGTGTCGAGGGTGGCCCGGATAGCGTGGCACAGCAATTCTACGACTTACGCGTCAGTCAACCGACCCAGGGTTTACCGGACAATGCGCTGCTGGCGAAATATCGCCCTTATCTGAGCGACCAGCTGTATCAAAAGCTGGTGCAGGCCAATGGGCTGAGCAATAAGCCTGGCGACTGGCGCAATGGCGATCTGTTCTCCAGCCTGGCACAAGGCCCCACTTCCGCCGAGGTCGCCAGCGCCTCCTCCATCCCCAATCGGGATGCCCGCAATATCCCGCTCCGTGTTGATTTGACGCGGGGCGATAAGCAGTGGCAGGACGAAGTGCTGATGATCCGCGAAGGCAGTTGCTGGGTGGTGGATGATGTGCGCTATGTGGGTAACTGGCCGCATCCGGGTGGCGGTTCGCTGAACCAGTTGCTGGAGGAGCGTTAATTACCTGTCTGGCGTGATAAATCACGCCGCTACAAAATGTACCGGTTGTAGCGGCGCGATTTATCGCGCTTTTTGTCTGCTGCACCGCGATGTCGAGATATTGTGCTACGCTTTTTACCTTTAACTGCTGTTTAATAAATTTTAACCCACCTCAATTGCATAACTATTCTGGTGACGTTAAGATTCGCGGCATCAATTGCTATTCATTTATTGCGCATGAGTATTCAACTAACCGGCATTAACTGTTTTTACGGTGCCCACCAGGCGCTGTTCGATATCAACCTGGCCTGCCCACAGGGCGAGACGCTGGTGTTGCTCGGTCCGAGCGGCGCGGGGAAAAGTTCGCTCCTGCGCGTGCTCAATCTGCTGGAGCAACCGCGTTCTGGCAGTTTGCAGATCGCTGGCAATCATTTCGACTTCAGCAAAACACCGTCTGACAGCGCGATCCGTGAATTGCGTCAAAACGTGGGGATGGTGTTCCAGCAATACAACCTGTGGCCGCATCTGACGGTACTGCAAAACCTGATCGAAGCCCCCTGCCGTGTGCTGGGTTTAAGCAAAGATCAGGCCCGTGCCCGTGCCGAAAAATTGCTGGATCGTCTGCGTCTGACCCCTTATGCCGAACGTTTCCCGCTGCATCTCTCCGGTGGTCAGCAACAGCGTGTGGCGATTGCCCGTGCGCTGATGATGGAACCGCAGGTGTTGTTATTCGACGAACCGACCGCCGCGCTCGATCCGGAAATTACCGCGCAGATTGTCAGTATTATCAATGAACTGGCGCAGACGCAGATTACCCAGGTGATCGTTACCCATGAAGTGGAAGTCGCACGCAAGACCGCCAGCCGGGTGGTGTACATGGAAAACGGTCACATTGTGGAACAGGGCGACGCCAGCCACTTTACACAGCCGCAAACCGAGGCGTTTGCTCACTATCTTTCGCACTAAGTCAGGATGTCTCTAATGAAAAAAGTCGTACTTGCTGCACTGCTTGCTGGTCTGAGTCTGAGCGCTTCTGCTGCACAGACCCTGCGTTTCGCGACCGAGGCTTCTTATCCTCCGTTTGAATTCGTCGATTCTGACAACAAAATTCAGGGCTTTGATGTCGATCTGGCCAATGCATTGTGTAAAGAGATCGATGCGACCTGTACCTTCACCAATCAGGCGTTTGACAGCCTGATCCCGAGCCTGAAATTCCGCCGTTTCGACGCGGTGATGGCCGGAATGGATATCACACCAGAGCGTGAAAAACAGGTCCTGTTCACCAAGCCTTACTACGATAACTCGGCGATCTTTATCGCGCAGAAAGGCAAACTGGCGGATGTCGCGGCGCTGAAAGGCAAGCGTGTCGGCGTACAGAACGGCACCACTCACCAAAAATACCTGTCTGACAAGCACAGCGACATCACCGTGGTGCCGTATGACAGCTATCAGAACGCTATCCTCGACCTGAAAAATGGCCGCATTGATGCCGTGTTCGGTGACACCGCCGTGGTTAACGAGTGGCTGAAACAGAACCCGAACCTGGCCGCCCTGGGTGACAAAGTGACCGACAAAGCCTACTTCGGCACCGGTCTCGGCATCGCCGTGCGCATGGGTAACACCGAATTGCAGGAAAAATTCAACGCCGCGCTGGATAAAGTGAAAGCCGACGGTACTTACAAAACCATCTACAACAAATGGTTTCAGCAGTAATTTCTGATGAATGAAATGATTCCACTCGCAAGCGCCGCCGGTATGACCGTCGGCCTTGCCGTTTGTGCACTGATCGCCGGCCTTGCGCTGGCGATGATTTTTGCTGGCTGGGAATCGGTGCGCTGGCAGCCGCTGGCCTGGGTCGGCACCGGACTGGTGACGCTAATCCGTGGCCTGCCGGAAATCCTCGTGGTGCTGTTTATCTACTTCGGTGCTTCGCAGTTGCTGCTGACGCTATCCGATGGCTTCCATATCAATCTCGGCCTGTTCAGCATTCCAGTCCAGGTGCAGATCGAGAACTTCGACGTCAGCCCGTTCCTGTGCGGCGTGATTGCGCTGGCGATGCTCTACTCCGCCTACGCCTCACAAACCCTGCGCGGCGCGTTAAAAGCAGTGCCGGTGGGCCAATGGGAATCCGGTCAGGCGCTGGGGATGAAGAAGTCCGCGATTTTCTTCCGTCTGATCATGCCGCAGATGTGGCGTCATGCGTTACCTGGCCTCGGCAATCAGTGGCTGGTGCTGTTGAAAGATACCGCGCTGGTGTCACTGATTAGCGTTAATGATCTGATGCTGCAAACCAAAAGCATCGCCACCCGTACCCAAGAGCCGTTTACCTGGTATCTGGTTGCTGCGGCCATCTATCTGATTATCACGCTGTTCAGTCAGGCGGTGTTGCGCCGTATTGAATCGCGCACCACGCGTTTTGAGCGGGGAGCCTGATATGCTGCAATATTTACCCGAACTGCTGAAAGGGCTGCATACCAGTCTGACATTGACCGTCGCCTCGCTGATCGCCGCGTTGGTGTTGTCGCTGCTGTTCACCGTGGTGCTGGCGCTGAAAGTGCCGGTGGTGAACGCCATCGTCAAAGGCTACATCACGGTGTTCACCGGTACGCCGCTGCTGGTGCAGATCTTCCTGATTTACTACGGCCCCGGCCAGTTCCCCAGCATTCAGAACCTCCCCTGGCTGTGGCATCTGCTGTCGCAGCCGTGGCTGTGCGCCCTGCTGGCGTTGTCACTGAATAGTGCGGCCTACACCACCCAGTTGTTCTACGGTGCGGTACGTGCCATTCCTTCCGGCCAGTGGCAATCCTGCGCGGCGCTGGGAATGAACCGTAAAGATACGCTGCGCATTCTGCTGCCGTATGCGTTTAAACGCGCGCTATCGTCCTATTCCAATGAAGTGGTGCTGGTGTTCAAAAGTACCTCTCTGGCCTACACCATCACGCTGATGGAGGTCATGGGCCATGGTCAGCTGCTGTATGGCCGCACCTATGATGTCACGGTGTTTGCTGCCGCCGGTTTGGTGTATCTGTGCGTCAATGGTTTGCTGACGCTGATGATGCGTCTGATCGAACGGCGCGCGCTGGCATTTGAGCGTAGAAATTAATATCCAGGCGGGTTTTCCCGCCTTTTTTCATTATTTATACAACATTCTTGCATAATGATTCATTCGGTGGCATCTTGTTACGCGTTCGCCTCCGGGCGTAAGTGATCTACAGGAGTCTCAAAATGAAAAAATGGATCGTTGCTGCTGCACTGGCAACTCTGGCAATGAATGCCTTTGCGGCGGAGAAAATCCGCTTCGCTTCTTCCGCGACTTATCCTCCGTTTGAATCTCTGGACCGTGAAAATCAAATCGTCGGCTTTGATATCGATCTGGCAAAAGCGTTATGCCAGCAAATGAAGGCCGAATGTACCTTCACCAATAACGCGTTTGACAGCCTGATTCCATCGCTGAAATTTCGCCGCTACGACGCGGTGATCTCCGGGATGGACATCACTGCCGATCGCAGCAAGCAGGTGGATTTCACCCAACCCTATTATGCCAACTCGGCGGTCGTCATTGCGCGTAAAGGCCAGTTCAGCGATTTCAGCCAGCTGAAGGGCAAACGTATTGGCATGGAGAACGGCACCACCCACCAGAAGTACCTGCTGGAACAGCATCCGGAAGTGGTGGCCGTGGCGTATGACAGCTACCAGAATGCGATTCTCGATCTGAAAAATGGCCGTCTGGACGGCGTATTCGGGGATACCGCCGTGGTAAACCAGTGGCTGAAAACCAATGCCGATCTGGCACCGGTCGGTGCGCATGTGACGGATGCCAGCTACTTTGGCACCGGTCTGGGCATTGCGGTACGTAAAGGTAATAGCGAACTGCGCGATCAGCTGAATGGCGCACTGGCGGCCATCAAAGCCAACGGCACGTACCTGCAACTCAATCAGAAGTGGTTCCCGGAATAACGTTTATGGGGTCGACGCAGTGTCCAACCTGACAGGTTCTGCACTGTCCTCCGTTCAGGATGATCGCTGCGTCGTCCCCACCCTTTCAGCGCTTAGTCAGTAAGGTCAGCACTTCAAAATGGGCGGTATGCGGGAACATATCGAACAGCTGCACACGGCTAACGTCATAAGCGCTCAGGCGCGCAATATCCTGCGCCATGCTGTGCGGATTACAGCTGGAATACAGAATGTAGGCCGGAGCCATCTGGCTGAGATAAGCACATAACTCAGTCCCAATCCCGCGACGTGGCGGATTAACCAGCACCAGTTCAGGCACCTGATCACGCGCGGTGGCGAACTGCGTGGAATCGAGAGCGGCAAAACTCACATTCTCCAGCCCCAGTTGCTGTGCTGACTGGCGGGCACAAGCGATCGCTTCCGCGTTGATCTCAATCCCGGTCAGCTGCATCTCAGCGCTGGCGCAGTGCAAGCCAAAGCCGCCGACACCGCAAAACAGGTCCCACATGCTGCTCACCCCCAACTGCGCCACCCAGTCGCGTGCCGTCGCGTACAAACTGGCCGCCACCTGCGGATTGGTCTGGAAGAAACTTTGCGGACGAATATACAGCGGGACATGGTTAAACCTTTCCGCCAGCGCCTGATCTGGCGTTAAGGCAATCTCCTCATCACCTTCGAGGATCGCCATATGCACCGGCTGAATGTTGGCAGAGATCACCGTCAACTGCGGCAGTTGCTGTTGCAGCCACGGCAGGGCGGCACGTAGCTGCGCCAGTTTGCTGTCGGAACGCAACACAAAACGCAGCATCATGCCGCCCTGCGTGCTTTCCGTCAGTAACAGAAATTTCAGCTCACCGCGTTTGCGTGCCACGTTATACGGCGTTAAACCCGCACGGGCGATAAAGGGTTTGAGGACAGCAAACACCGCGGCAAAACTGGCGGGATAGAGTGGACAAGCGCACAGATCGATCGGCTCGCCCGCGCGCGACATCATGCCGAACACCGGACGCTCGACGCTACCGCTCACCACCATTTTGGCTTTGTTACGGAACCCCTGTTCCTCAGAGGTTACCGGCGTGCGCCACTCCCCCACCGTCTGCTGCGCCAGCAGTTGCTCCAACAGCGACTGTTTCTCGCTAAGCTGCTGTGGATAAGGTTTTTCCAGCCACTGGCAGGAACGGCAGCGGTCGGCATCATAAAGCGCGCAATGCATGGTGGGGCCTGTATTCTGAATCGGGAGAAAAAACGGGGGGCGATTGTATCACCGGCGACGGAAAAAAGCGCGACTGCTGGCCGGGACAAACAACAACAACAGCACCATCACATCCGGGAGTTTCTGTGAAAGCGTATGGTGGATGATCTGTGCGTTAGTTTCGCCGTCGATGCTAAAAATCTCCGGGTAAATCCAGCCCATCGACGCCATCAGCATGTATCCCAGCACGATAATCTGGGTTGCCACATAACCCCAGCGCCCCCGGTTGCTGCCGCGCATCAGGGTGAAAGCACAGCGCAGTTCAAATAAAAAGATCAGCTGGCTGGCAATAAAGATCGCGGTGGAATCCCAGGCTTGCGCGCTGCGGTGCACAAAGTTGACCATCTCTTCAACACCCAGCGCATTCGCCAGCATCACTACGCTGATACAACGTGTCGCGATAATGGCGATTCCCGCGACCAACACCGGTGCCGGGGTTAACAGGGTGATTTTTTTCAGGGTTTCCGACATCGACCGACTCCATAACAAAAGGCTGGTGTCACCAGCCTTTCATATAGTGGCAAATGTTACGGATTTCAGCCACGTCTTGCTTTCTGAATATCGCGCAAACGCTGCTTTTCTTCGTGCGCCATAAAGCGCCAGGCAATAAACCCGACCAGACCGACGACAAACAGAATCAGCGATGCCAGGGCGTTGATCTCCGGGTTAACGCCACGGCGCACGGTGGCAAAGATCGCCATCGGCAAGGTGGTGGCACCGGGACCGGTCACGAAGCTGGCAATCACCAGATCATCCAATGACAGGGTAAACGCCAGCAGCCAGCCGGTAATGATCGCCGGGGCAATCATCGGGACGGTAATCACGAAGAATACCTTAAGCGGCGTTGCACCGAGATCCATCGCGGCTTCTTCAATCGAACGGTCCAATTCACGCAGGCGCGAGTTGATCACCACCGCCACATAGGCGGTACAGAAGGTCACGTGGGCCAGCCAGATGGTCAGCATGCCACGATCGCTCGGCCAGCCAAGGGTGTTGCCCATCGCCACAAACAGCAGCAACAGCGACAGACCGGTGATCACATCCGGCATCACCAGCGGCGCAGTAAGCATAAACGCAAAGCCGTTGTGCCCTTTGAAACGGCCAAAACGCACGATAATCACCGCCGCGATAGTACCCAACACCACCGCCATGCTGGCGGACATCGCGGCGATGCTCAGGCTGAGCAGCACCGCATCGATCATCGCATTGTCCTGGAACAGCACGTGATACCAGTGGAACGAAAAACTCTCCCACACGGTGACCAGCTGAGAGCTGTTAAACGAGTAGGCCACCAGCAGCAGCATCGGCGCATACAGGAACAGGAAGCCGAGCACCAGAATCGCGGTACGCCACGGAGAGCGGATAGCCGGTAACTGATTCATCCCTTCTCTCCCATTTCACGGTTTTGATGTTTGTGGAACCAGACAATCGGCAGGATCAGAATCAACAATATGATCACCGCCAGCGCTGACGCCACCGGCCAGTCACGGTTGTTAAAGAACTCCTGCCACAGGATACGCCCAATCATGATGCTGTCCGGGCCACCCAGCAGTTCCGGGATCACGTACTCCCCCACCGCCGGGATAAACACCAGCATCGAACCGGCGATAATGCCACCTTTGGTCAGTGGCACAATCACGCTGAAGAACGTCTTCAACGGACGCGCACCCAAGTCCAGCGACGCTTCCACCAGTGAATAATCAATACGCGTCAGCGCGGTATAAATAGGCAGCACCATAAACGGCAGGTAGCAGTAAACAATACCGATATACACCGCCGTATTGGTGTAGAGGATCACCAACGGGTGATCGATAACGCCCAGCCACATCAGGAAACGGTTGAGAATACCGTTATTGTTCAGCAACCCCATCCAGGCGTATACGCGCACCAGGAATGACGTCCATGACGGCAGGATCACCAACAACAGCAGGATGGTGCGCATCGAAGGTTTACTGTGCGCTACCGCCCACGCCAGTGGATAACCAATCACCAGACAAATGATGGTGGAGATCGCCGCCACTTTCAGCGATTGCAGATAGGCATCGGCGTACAACGGATCGTCCGTCAGTTGCAGATAGTTACCGAGATTGAGCACCAGATTGAGCTGATCATCAGCCCAGGTGACCAAATCGGTATAGGGCGGGATCGCCCGCGCAATATCGGCAAAACTGATTTTTAGCACGATCAGGAACGGCAGCAGGAAAAACAGCACCAGCCACAGGTAAGGCAGTGCGATTACCAGCTTGCGGCCATGCTGCATCTTAATGCGCGTGGCCCAGCGCTGTAGCGGGGTGCCGGGCTGTTCCGCCTCGGTGGCACCGGGTTGAGAAATCTGGCTCATTCCGCCTCCTTAAACCGTCAGAACCACACAGCTGTCCGCATCCCAGCACAGACGCACTTCGTCGCCCCAGGTGGGCGCGCCTTTGCGGTAGCGATGGGCATTTTGCAACTGGGCGCTAATCATCTGGCCACTCTGCAAACGCACATGGTAGATCGACAAGTCACCGAGATAAGCGATATGTACCACTTCACCCACCGCGAAGTTACAACCGTCGGCAGGCACCTCATCGCACAGCATCACTTTTTCCGGACGCAGTGCCACATGCACCGGGACGTTATCGACGATGGAGACATCGGTCTGCACTTTCAGCGGATGGATCAGGCCCGGGCTTTCCAGCACCAGACCGTCTTCACGCCGCTCGCGCAGCAAGCCTTCAAACACATTGACCGAGCCGATAAATTCGGCGCTGAAGCGGTTGGTCGGGTGTTCGTAGATCTCTTCCGGCTCGCCAATCTGGGCAAATTTGCCACGGTTCATAATGGCGATACGGCCCGCCATGGTCATCGCTTCTTCCTGGTCGTGGGTAACCATCACGCAGGTCACGCCGACGCGCTCCAGAATATCCACCACTTCCAGTTGCATCCGGTCACGCAGTTTTTTATCCAGCGCACCCATCGGCTCATCCAGCAACAGCAGCTTCGGACGTTTTGCCAGGCTACGCGCCAGCGCGACACGCTGACGTTGACCGCCAGAGAGCTGATGCGGTTTACGTTTGGCGTACTCCTGCATGTGCACCAGCGCCAGCATTTCTTCAACGCGGCTGGCGATTTCGCCTTTCGGCAGTTTGTCCTGCTTGAGGCCAAACGCGATGTTTTGCTCCACCGTCATGTGCGGGAACAACGCATAGGACTGGAACATCATGTTGATCGGCCGCTGATAGGGCGGCACATGGGAGAGATCCTGCCCATCCAGCACAATCTGACCGCTACTCGGCACCTCGAATCCCGCCAGCATACGCAGCAGGGTCGATTTGCCGCAGCCCGAAGGACCGAGCAGAGCAAAAATCTCACCTTTGTAAATGGTCAGACTGACATCATCCACGGCATGCTGGCCGTCAAAGGATTTGGTCAGGTTGCGGATTTCCAGCAGCGGCGTTAATGCCTTTGCGGTTTTGTTATGGGGGCGGGGAATCGCGTCGCTCACTAACTTATCTCCAACGCTTAGCGACTGTTAACCTCAGCCGCTAAAAATGGCACAACAGAGGCCATCACCGCGCCTCTGTTGTCGTCCTAATACAAGTGAATCCGTTCAGAACGAATTACTTACCACTTTTAACTTTAGTCCATGCACGGGTACGTACACGATCCAGTTTCGGATCCTGGACTTTCAACACGAACAGCTTGGACATAATATCCGCTGGCGGGAAGATGCCCGGGTTGTTACGTACATCAGCATTGATCAGCGGCAGAGACGCTTTGTTGCCGTTGGCGTAGTTCATCTTGTTGGAGATGTCCGCGATCACTTTTGGATCCATGATGAAGTTCAGCCACTGATAGGCTTCGTCGAGATTTTTCGCGTCTTTCGGAATTGCCATCATGTCGAAGAACGCCAACGCGCCCTGCTTCGGTACGCTGTAAGCCAGGTTCACACCGTTTTTCGCCTGAGCAGCACGATCTTTCGCTTGCAGGATGTCACCCGACCAACCGATCGCCACACAAATGTTGCCGTTCGCCAGGTCGTTGATGTACTGCGAAGAGTGGAAATAACGGATGCTCGGACGCAGCTTCAGCAGCAGATCGGTCGCCGCCCCGGAGTAATCTTTCGGGTCAGAGCTGTTCGGATCTTTGCCGAGGTAGTTCAACACGGTGGCAAAAATCTCTTCCGGTGCGTCGAGGAAGGAAACCCCACAGCTTTTCAGTTTTTCCAGGTTTTCTGGTTTCAGCACCAGATCCCAGCTGTCAACCGGCGCATCTTTACCCAGTACCGCTTTCACTTTATCGACGTTATAGCCGATACCGGTGGTGCCCCACAGGTAAGGAATCGCGTATTTGTTGCCTGGATCGTGCTGGGCCACTTTCGCCATCAGATCCGGGTCGAGGTTTTTGTAGTTCGGCAGTTTGCTCTTATCCAGTTCCTGGAAGACGCCGGATTGTAGCTGGCGCGCGAGGAAGCTCGAAGACGGCACCACCACGTCATAACCGGTGCTACCGGCCATCAGTTTGCCTTCCAACACTTCGTTGGAGTCAAACACGTCGTAGACCACTTTAATGCCAGTCTCTTTTTCGAAATTCGGAACCGTGTCCGCCGAGATATAATCAGACCAGTTATAAACGTGCAGCGTTTTATCTGCGGCCAGCGTGCCAGCAGACGCTGTCATCAGCACACCAGCAACCACACCTGACAACCATTTTTTACGTTGGTTGAACATGTTTTCCTTCCTCCTGAGCGGGTCATCACAACGCTGCATACACGCGATCCGGACGTTGCGTTTTCTGTTTATTCACAGGCACACAATGAATCAATATTCAGCGGGAGTTTAATAGTAAAAACCTATACCTGCGCTGAGGTTGCACGTCTCAAGCAGCCCCGCAAGAATAGCCGCCCCGCTCCCCCTGCACCAGATCTCAGCGTAAAAAACGCCTTTTAGCGATAAGTATTGCATGTTTCTGCTATGGGGTTCGGTCCAGGCGGCATAAAGCACGACTAATATCTGGCGATTTAGGGCAAAATGCAGAATAAAAAGTGGTGGGGATAAAATGAAAACTGCCGCAAAAAGCGGCAGTTAAGACAAACAGGAAAATCAGTGCAGCATCGCGCGACCGAGTGAGCTGGGTTGTCGCTCCTCTTCCTCGCCCATCATCAATAAATTGTTGGCGAAGGCTTCCATAATCACCATGGAAACTTGCTCCTCGCTCTGCTTCATAAAGTGCGAGAACTGACCAAACGTTAACCCCGCCGTGGTACTGAGCGACTGGCAGACAATCAGCTTCGGCAGATTATCGTCCTGAATATCAATAAAGGCTTTCACCGTCAGGGAGCTGGCATTGATCTGCGACAGATCTCCCACCAGCGGAATCAACGCGGTCGGCTTAACTTCAGCCAGCGCGGAGAACAGGATCACGCCATCCACAAGGTCGATTTTTGCATCAAACACCCCGTCAAAATTCTGCATATGCGGCAGATGCAAAGCCTGGCAGGCATCGCATTCGAACCAGGTGATATTTTGTTGATCCAGCCAGCGACGCAGCACGTCGATGTCAGGAACGACCAGTGAATCCATCGTCATGTCCCGTGGGGTGAAGAAATAAGCGCCTTAGCTTACGGAAAAAATGAAATCGATGCCACGAAAAACGCTGAAAAGCGCGCCTCAGCCACCAGTTTTAAGACGGAAGCCGGGTAACGCGTGCTGTTCAATCCAGTCAATCATCATGGCGGCGATGTTCAGCCCGGTGGTGCACTCAATGCCTTCAAGGCCCGGTGAGGCATTCACCTCCATTACCAGTGGCCCGCGGTTGGCACGCAGAATATCGACACCGGCCACTTCCAGACCGAGGGTGCTGGCCGCTTTGACCGCAATTTCACGTTCCTGATCGGTGATACGTACCGGGTAAGCCTTGCCGCCACGATGCAGATTGGAACGAAAATCGCCCTCTTTCGCCGCGCGCTCAATCGCGGCCACCACTTCATCACCGATCACCAGGCAGCGAATATCTCGCCCCTGCGCCTCTTTGATAAACTCTTGCACCAGGATATGGGCGTTGAGGCCACGAAATGCATCAATCACGCTCTCGGCCGCCTGACGCGTCTCCGCCAGCACCACGCCAATCCCCTGCGTCCCTTCCACCAGCTTCACCACCAGCGGCGCACCGCCCACCATGGTAATCAGGTCATCGGTATCATCCGGAGACGAGGCAAAGCCGGTAACCGGCATGTCGATGCCTTCACGTGCCAGCAATTGCAGCGAACGCAGTTTGTCGCGCGCCCGGGTGATCGCCACCGATTCGTTCAGCGGATAGCTGCCGCACAGCTCAAACTGGCGCAACACCGCCGTGCCATAGAAGGTGATGGCGGAGCCAATACGCGGGATCACCGCATCGAAGTGTCCCAACGGTTCACCACGATAATGCACCGCGGGCGAGGCCGGGTTGATATTCATATAACAGGAGAGAGGGTCAATAATCTGCACCTGATGGCCACGCGCTTCCGCGGCTTCACGCAAGCGTTTACACGAATAAAGCGATCCATCACGGGAGAGAATGGCCATTTTCATCGCAGAGTTCCTTATGCTTAACGAGTTGCCCAGCCCTGCTGATGCAGGTAATCCAACATAAACGGACGCGTTTCTCTGATGATCAGCCGCTGAATCAGTTCACTCCAGGTTTCTGCACGTTGATTGCTGTCACGCTGTTGATAATAGATGCTGGTACGACTGTCGTATTCCGCCAACACCGCCGCATCAAAGGGTTGATAGGTGTTTTCGTGCACCAGCATCGCCTGCGGAATGCGCGGTTTGATATCCGGCAACGCCGCAGGATGGCCGATGCAGAAACCAAACAGCGGCAACACAAATTTTGGCAGGCCGAGCAGCGTGGTAACCTCAGCAATATTGTTGCGAATACCGCCGATGAAGACACCACCGAGACCGAGCGACTCCGCCGCTACCATTGCATTTTGCGCCATCAGCGCGGTATCCACGCAGCCCAGCAATAACTGTTCAGCCCGTCCCAGTTGCGCTTCCGGGCAGATTTGCAAGTGGCGATTAAAATCGGCGCAGAACACCCAAAACTCGGCCGCTGCGCTTACCCAAGGTTGCCCGCCGGTCAGGGTAACCAGTTGCTCACGTTTTTGCCGATCGGTAATACGAATAATAGAGGAGCATTGCAAAAAGCTGGAGGTCGAAGCCGCTTGTGCCGCTGCAATAATGGCGTCGCGCTGCGCCTGATCGATGTCCTGCTCGGTAAAAGCGCGAATGGAACGGTGGCTGCACAGTAAATCAATGGTCGGCGTCATAATCCTCTCCGGTTACTTCTTTTTGTCGTGTTGATTGAACAACTGCGGGGCCATCGCTTTGGCGGTGCGCCACATCATCAACCAGGCCGCAGGCAGCATCAGCGCAATGCCGACAAAGAACAATAGCGTCGCCAGCGTTTTTTGGCCGATCGCGGCAGGCGCAGCGATCCAGTCATTGACCAGCGCCAGTGCGCCAATCACGGCGATCACGCCGACGGCTTCCAGCAACAGTACCGGCTTTGGTAATCGGGCCAGGTTGCTCATGTCCGGGCTCTCCCACAGTTCAATCCGTTAAGCCGTCTGTTATAGCACAATTGCCTGACGGTAATCCTTTGTCTGAATCTGACCCTTTTCCATCGAAGGATGGCATTGTGCCTACTCACCGCCCACGTGGGCGCGTTTTTATACTGGCGACTCCATATTGCCAGAGGAATAAACCATGCAACTGACTCAGATTCGTAACGCGACCTTAAGGCTGGAGTATGCCGGTGTGCGCTTCCTGATCGATCCCATGTTCGCTGATAAAGACGCGTGGCCCGGCTTTGCCGGTTCGGCGCGCGCTCATCTGCGTAACCCGCTGGTACCCTTGCCAGTGAGCATCGATGAGCTGCTGGATGTTGACATCATCCTTGTCACCCATACCCATCAGGATCACTGGGATGAGGCCGCGCAACAGCGCATTCCCAAAGACCGCATCATCTATACCCAAAATGCACGCGATGCCGACTTACTGCGTTCACAGGGTTTTACCCACGTACAGGCCCTGGCCGCAGAGAACGCTATTGCAGGCATCGTGATCAGTAAAACCGGGGGCCAGCACGGCAGCGATGAAGCCTATGCCATCCCCGCCGTGGCGGAACGTCTGGGTGATGCCTGCGGCCTGGTTTTCCGTCATGAAAACGAAAAAACGCTGTATATTGCGGGCGATACTGTCTGGGTAAAACCCTATGTTAATAGCCTGAACACCTTTACGCCGCAGGTGATTGTGCTGAATATTGGCTGTGCCACCCTTGACGGCCTTGGTGCCATCATCATGGGTAAAGAGGATGCGCTGCGTACCCATCAGTTACTGCCCTCCGCCACGATCGTCGCCTCACATATGGAAGCGGTGAATCATTGCCTGCTGAGTCGCGCAGAATTACGCGAGTTTGCGCGTGAACAGGGTATTGAACAACAGATCCGCGTGCCGGAAGATGGTGAAACGCTGAACTTTTAACCAAGGTGGGAAACGATGTCTGCATTGCATGTGGTGGTGATAGCCAGTCGGGGGTTCAGCCCGTTCCACTTTTCGGTGCCATTAATGGTGTTTGGTAAAGCCATGCCGCAGGAGGACCTGTTCCGGGTGACGGTTGCCGCAGAACAACCCGGGTTGATTGCGTCTGACAATGGTCTCTCCATCCAGGTAGAACACGGCCTGGCATCGCTTGCCGAAGCCGATATCGTGATAGTGCCGTTCTGGCAACATCCGGAAGAACAGCCGTCAGCCGCTTTATCAGGCGCATTAATTGACGCCTGGCAAGGTGGCGCGGAAGTCGTGGGGCTCTGCCTTGGTGCCTATGTGCTGGCATATAGCGGGTTGTTGGATCACCGCCGGGCGGCCACGCATTGGGAATTTGAACAGGATTTCGCCGCACGCTTCCCACAAATTCAGTTGGACAGCAACGCGCTCTATACCCGCGACGAACGTTTGATCACCTCAGCAGGCACCGCTGCCGGAATCGATTGTTGCCTGCATCTGGTGCGCGAACATTATGGCACGGCCATCGCGAATCGGGTCGCCAGAAGAATGGTGATTCCCCCCTATCGCGAAGGCGGCCAGGCGCAGTTTATCGAACGCGCGGTGCCGGACACCACGCGTGATAGCCAGATCAACGACCTGATCGATTATTTACGTCACCACCTTGATAAGCCACACGATGTGGCTTCGCTGGCGCACGCGGTCAACATGAGCAGGCGCACGCTGACGCGCCATTTCTCACGAGCCACCGGCATGACGCCAGCAGAATGGCTGAGTGCCGAGCGCCTGCGGCGCAGTCAGGAATTGCTGGAAACCACCGACCACAGCATTGAGGTGGTTGCCAGCCTGGCGGGTTATCAGTCACCCATTTCATTTCGCCAGCGCTTTAAGGCGCACTTCAACGTCAGCCCCCGCGAATGGCGGCGTACTTTTCGTGGGCCGGGCGGGCAAATCTGAAGACCGTGCACATCAGAACAACAGGCAAATCCTTCTTTCTTTCACCGACATCAACGGGCATCATGTTCCCCATTATTCACGCTGTGATGTGACATCCATCACAAAACAGCAGCGGAAGGAGAGAAGCAATGTTTGCAGTGATTTTTGGTCGTCCCGGCTGCCCTTACTGCGTTCGCGCCCAGGAACTGGCCGCCAAACTGACCACCGAGCGTGACGATTTTAACTATCAATACGTCGACATTCAGGTGGAAGGCATTACCAAAGCCGATCTGGAAGCCCGTGCGGGTAAACCGGTCACCACCGTGCCACAGATTTTCCTCGACCAGCAGCATATCGGTGGTTATACCGATTTCGCCGCCTGGACTAAAGAGAACCTGGATTTCGCGGTATAAGCCAGTGGTCACGGTGCGTGTTTCGCGCCGTGACGTATCTTCAGGACCGCATCGCCAACATGATGCGCAGCAGACGCACCAGCAACGCACCACATCCCGCCCAGAACAACGCACTCAATCCCCACATGACCATCCAGCCATTGTGACGAAGGTCCAACACCAGCAGCACCCACAGCATACCGAGCACCGTTCCCGCCAGTGCCACCCACAGCGTGCTTTTTAATGGACTTTCAGGTTGCAGTAGCGCCACCAGCATGCCCGGCAGCAAAAACAGCAACAACTCAGGCTGACCACCGATCGACTGTTCACCCGGCGAGACCCAAAAGTGGTGGGCAAAAATAAACACCAGCGTATATAGCATTACGCCCAGCACCGATGCAGGCCAGCGATTATTACGCTGCGACATAACCAACCTCAACGTCAATGTTAACAATATTGAAACTTTTAACTGCCCTGGCACACGTGTGGAAATAAAAAGAAACAGCTGGATGCGGAAGGAATGAAAACTGCCGATAGCTGAGGATGTTAATTATGATTAGAATGACGCCGCTTCAAAATTCGGTCCCTGCCTTCCCGGCAAAACGGGCACCTGCGGTCGCCACAAGATAGCGAAAAACGACCTTTTCATCAACATGTTACAGGTAAATAAGAAGTTAAAGCGTGAATATTAACGTCGCAGATTTGTTAAGCGGAAATGACGTCCTGTTATTATTTGTGGTTTTAGCCCTCGGCCTCTGCCTGGGTAAATTACGACTTGGCTCTGTCCAGCTCGGAAATTCCATTGGCGTATTAGTGGTATCGCTTATTTTAGGTGAACAACATTTCGCCATAAATACCGCCGCCCTGAGCCTCGGTTTTATGCTGTTTATTTTTTGTGTCGGTGTCGAAGCAGGCCCCAACTTTTTTTCGATTTTTTTCCGTGACGGCAAAAACTATTTTATCCTGGCGATTGTGATGGTGGTCAGCGCCCTGCTGCTGGCGTTGATGCTGGGCAAAGTGTTCGGCTGGGATATTGGCCTGACCGCCGGTATGCTGGCCGGTGCCATGACGTCGACGC
This sequence comes from Pantoea sp. At-9b, assembly GCF_000175935.2. NCBI lineage: Bacteria > Pseudomonadati > Pseudomonadota > Gammaproteobacteria > Enterobacterales > Erwiniaceae > Pantoea > Pantoea sp. At-9b. The sequence continues at coordinate 1,439,201 of NC_014837.1, read as the reverse complement.
CGGTGTTGGTTGGTGCCGGGGACACCCTGCGGCATAGCATCAGCGACAATCAGCAACTGAACCTGATGCAGGACCATCTCAGCCTTGGCTATGCCATTACCTATCTGGTCGGTCTGGTCAGCCTGATATTCGGCGCACGCTACCTGCCGCGTTTGCAACATCAGGATCTGCCGACCTGCGCCCAGCAAATCGCGCGGGAACGCGGTCTGGATGCTGACAGCCAGCGTAAAGTTTTCCTGCCGGTGATCCGTGCTTATCGTGTGGGACCTGAGTTGGTGGAATGGAGCGGTGGCAAAAACCTGCGTGAGTTGGGCATCCATCGCCAGACCGGTTGTTACATCGAACGTCTGCGCCGCAACGGCATTCTTGCCAGCCCGGATGGGGATGCGCAACTGCAACTCGGTGACGAGATTTCATTGGTCGGCTATCCCGATGCCCATGCCCGCCTCGACCCCAGTTTCCGTAACGGTAAAGAGGTGTTCGATCGCGATCTGCTGGATATGCGTATCGTGACTGAAGAGATTGTGGTGAAGAACCACAACGCGGTGAATAAACGTCTCAATCACCTGAAGCTGACCGATCATGGCTGCTTCCTCAACCGGGTGATCCGCAGCCAGATCGAGATGCCGATTGATGACAGCATTATGCTGAATAAAGGCGATGTGTTGCAGGTGAGCGGCGAGGCACGTCGCGTGAAAAGCCTCGCGGATCGTATTGGCTTTATCGCCATCCACAGTCAGATGACCGATCTGCTGGCCTTCTGTGCTTTCTTTATTATCGGTTTGATGATCGGCATGATCACCTTCCAGTTCAGCAACTTCAGCTTTGGTATCGGCAATGCGGCCGGGCTGCTGTTCGCCGGGATTATGCTGGGTTTCCTGCGCGCCAACCATCCGACTTTTGGTTATATTCCGCAGGGCGCGCTGACAATGGTCAAAGAGTTCGGCCTGATGGTCTTTATGGCGGGAGTCGGCCTGAGTGCAGGCAGCGGCCTGCAACATGGCCTGGGCAGTGAAGGGGCATTGATGCTGCTGAGCGGTTTGCTGGTCAGCCTCGTACCGGTGGTGATTTGCTATCTGTTCGGTGCTTATGTCCTGCGGATGAACCGCGCACTGTTGTTCGGCGCCATTATGGGCGCACGCACCTGCGCCCCGGCGATGGAGATTATCAGCGATACCGCGCGCAGCAATATTCCGGCGCTGGGCTATGCCGGAACCTATGCCATTGCTAACGTGCTACTGACGCTGGCGGGTACGCTGATCGTCATCATTTGGCCGATTTTGCCCTTATAAAAATTTTTTGACTGAGTCCAGAACTTTTTTTCCGGGGTGCAGTCTGAATTATTGCCACTGCTTTTCTTTGAAATCCCCAAGTTGAGGAGCCCGCCAGTCACTGACTGACGGGTTTTTTTATGTCTGTCGCTTATCACTTAAGGTTCTCTTAAGCGCAAATTGCGACCCTGTGACTCTGGTTTCACTATCCGCAAACATTCATGTCGCTGTCATCAAAACTAAACAATTCAACAACCCGCATCAGGATTCAGAACCCGGCTATTTACCCGCTGTCGCGCCGCTTTTACGCTATCAACTTTATTTTGCTGGCATTTTTAGCATCGGTTTTTTTGCTGTGGTCGCGCCACGAAAGCCTCGATATCGCCATCAGCCAATTTTGGTTTGATCCGCTAACGCAGCGCTTTCCGTGGCAACACAACCGCTGGCTGGACCTGATTAACCATCGCCTGTTGAAGGATGCGATCATTGCTGGCGGCGTACTGATGTTGCTGCGTGGCATACAACTACGCGATGGCCGACGGGTATTGGTGGCCCTGCTACTTGGGCTGGGTCCGTTAGTGATCGGCGTACTGAAGGCGCACAGCGCTCATTCCTGTCCGTGGGATTTGGCGATGTTCGGTGGTAAAGCCGCGAACTTTACCTTGCTCAGTGCGGTGCCGGCCAACAGCGGTCCAGGCCAATGCTTCCCCGGCGGCCATGCGTCGAGCGGTTTTGCCGTGATGGGACTGTTTTTCCTGTGGTGGCCTGAGAAACCCGGTCGCGCCCTGCTGGCACTGCTGGCCGGTATTGCCCTCGGATTATTGATGGGCTACGGCCAGGTGATGCGCGGTGCGCACTTCTTCTCCCATAACCTGTGGGCGGGATGGTGGGTATGGCTGACCCAGATGCTGATTTTTGCTGGCGTTTCTTTTTGGGTAGACAAGACGAGGAACAAAAGAGCGTAATGGAAGAGATCAACCGCACGCTATTTTTATGGATTAACGCCACGCCGGATTCACCGGAGTGGCTGCTGAGTCTGGCGACCTTTATCGCACGGGACCTGATTGCCATTGTACCGCTGCTGATTGTGGCGCTGTGGCTATGGGGACCGCGTGAACAGGTGGCTTCACAGCGCACGCTGGTATTAAAAACCGGCATGGCGCTGATTTATGCGCTGAGCATCTCCTGGTGCATCAGCCAGTTGCTGCCCCATCCGCGCCCCTTTGTGATCGGGCTGGGTCATCAGTTCCTGTCGCATGCCGCTGATGACTCCTATCCCAGCGATCACGGCACCACCATTTTCACGTTTGCGCTGGCATTTGTGTGCTGGCACCGGGTGTGGTCGGGTGTGATTTTGCTGCTCACCGGCATCGCCATCGCCTGGTCACGTGTTTATCTTGGCGTGCACTGGCCGCTGGATATGCTGGGTGGTTTTCTGGTGGGGATGCTCGGCTGCCTGGCATCGCATCTGGCATGGCAGCTGTATGGTTCGCGCATGTTGGCGCTGACCCATCAGATCTACCATGTGTTGTTCGCGCTGCCGATTCGTAAGGGATGGATTCGCGGTTAACCGCCTTTGCCAGGCCGCCGCGGCGCGATAAATTGCGCCGCGGCGGTATGACGGTTAGTTAAACCATTTACCGAATACGCTATCGAATTTCATCACGATGAAATCCCAGATACGGCTGATAAAGCCACCTTCCTGCACATCTTCCATCACCACCAGTGGACGTTGTTCCACGCTTTTGCCATCCAGTTGAAAATCGATAGTACCGACTACCTGATTTTTCTTCAGCGGCGCTTCCAGCTGCGGCGAGGTCAGGGTGTAACTGGCTTTCAGGTTGTTCATCTGCCCTTTAGGAATGGTAACCGAGGCATCTTTCGCTACGCCGAGGTTGACCTGTTTGCGGTCACCAAACCAGACGCGCTGCTGAGCAAAGGGTTTATCCGCTTTGATCGGTGTGACGGTATCAAAGAAACGGAAGCCCCAGGTGAGTAACTTTTCACTCTCCCGGAAGCGCAGTGCATCCGTCTCCGCCCCCAGTACGACCGAAATCAGACGCATATCACCGTCAGTCGCGGATGACACCAGGTTATTGCCCGCGCCCGAAGTATGACCGGTTTTGATGCCGTCCACTTTCAGGTTACTGCTCCACAGCAGGCGGTTACGGTTCATCTGCTTAATGTTGTTGAAGGTAAACTCTTTCTGTTTATTCAACGCGTACTCTTCCGGCACATCACTGATCAGTCGTTGGCCGATGATCGCCATATCACGTGCGGTACTGTACTGCCCATCGGCATCCAGCCCGTGGACGGTCATAAAGTGGGTATTTTGCAGACCAAAAGCTTTGGCGTAGTTGTTCATCAGGCCGATAAAGGAATCCTGACTGCCCGCCACATAATCCGCCATCGCGATACAGGCATCATTTCCCGACTGAATCACGATGCCTTTGTTCAGTTCAGCAACCGGGATACGATCGCCGGGCTTGAGGAACATCAGTGACGACCCTTTCAGTTTCGGGTTACCGGTTGCCCAGGCATCCTGACCAATCGTCACCATGTCGTCGTCATGAATTTTGCCCGCCTTCAGCGCCTGACCAATCACATAACTGGTCATCATTTTGGTCAAACTGGCGGGATCAAGGCGCTGATCGGCGTTGGCCTCAGCCAGTACCTTGCCGCTGTTGTAATCCATTAAAACCCAGGCTTTGGCATCAATCTGTGGAGCGGCTGGCGCCTCTTCAGCCAGAGCGGAAACCGGGAGAAGCATTAATAAAAGGGAGGAGGCAGCAAAAGGCCGCCAGACAGAAGCGTTAATTAGTTTTTTCATGTGTATGACCAGATAATTGTCCTTGTTAAATCGTGGCTCAATCCTGCAAGACGCACGTTGTATAAAAAACTACCGCTTTGTGCCGCAGAAAAAAACCGTCTATCGGTAAAGTTTTATAGAAATTATTACAGTAACCCTGGCACCAACGCCGCCGGGCTGCCACCTTTGATCTGTCGCCATTTGTGAGAAATTGCGTGAAATTCCGATTTTTCGCAGATCAGTTAAGCCAGTCACAAATTTCCGCTAACCTGATTTCAGTCAGCCTGAGGAGAATCATGATGGACTTAGCCGTGTTCGATCTCGACGAAACCCTGATTTGTGAAGACAGCACCAGCCTGTGGCTACGCTGGTTGGTTTCACAGGGTTTTGCCCCCGCCGAACTGATTAGCGCCGAGCAGTCGCTAATGACCCAGTATCACGCCGGTACGCTCTCAATCGAAGAATATATGAACACCACCCTTGCCCCACTGGCCGGGATGGCAACCATGACGGTCTCTGGCTGGGTGCGGCGTTTTATTCACCGCGACATCCTGCCACGTGTGTTTCCCGCCGCACGCGAACGCATCAACTGGCATCAGCAGCGTGGCGATACCGTGATGATTATCACCGCCAGCGGCGAACATCTCGCCGTACCGATTGCCGAGCGTCTTGGCGTGCATGGCGCGCTGGCGATTGGCGTGGAGATTGTCGATGACCGCTACAGCGGCCTGACCTACGGCACCATGACTTACAAAGAAGGCAAGGTGGCACGGCTGAGTGACTGGAAAGCCTTGCAGCAGGAGAGCCATTTTGAACGCACCTGGGCTTACAGCGACTCCATGAACGACCTGCCGTTGCTGGACCATGCCGATCATGCGTATGTCATCAACCCGGACACACTGCTGCATCAGGAAGCGCAGCAGCGTGGCTGGCAAGTGTGTAACTGGGTGCGCTAACTACCCGCGTGGAGCGCTGGCGTTCGCCGCCAGCCCCACTTTCAGCAATTTGCCGTTGCTCTCGTCAGTCAGCACATACAGGAAGCCATCCGGTCCCTGACGCACATCCCGAATACGCTCCCCTCGTTCCGTCAGCAGACGCTGCTGCTCCACCACTTTTTCGCCATTGACCCGCAGGCGAATCAGGCTTTTTTCCTTTAACGCGCCAATAAACAGCGAGTTTTTCCACTGTGGAAAACGCGCGCTGTTGTAAAACGCCATCCCGCTGATAGCCGGTGAAACCTTCCAGTAAAAGACCGGCTGCTCGGTGCCCGCCACCACGCTACCCTTTGATTCCGGGACTTTTTGCCCGCTGTAATCAATGCCCCAGGTCGCCAGTGGCCAGCCATAGTTTTTGCCCTTTTCCGGGATATTGACTTCATCGCCCCCGCGTGGACCGTGTTCGCTTTCCCACATCTGCTGAGTCCACGGGTTCCACGCCAGCCCCTGCGGATTACGCATGCCATACGACCAGATTTCGCCACGTGCGCCCTGGTGCCCGACAAAAGGGTTATCCGGCGGAATGGTGCCGTCAGCCGTCAGACGCACAATTTTTCCCGACAGCTTGTCCAGCTCCTGCGCACTGCTGCTGGCAAAGTTGTCGCCAAAAGCAATCCACAAAAAACCTGCGCGGTCGAATGCCAGTCGCGTGCCGAGATTGGCCCCGCTGGAGAGCTTCGGCGTTTGTTCCAGCACCACGCGGAAGTCACTCAACTGGCGATTATCGTCACTCAGGCGACCATAACCGACCACCGCGCCCGCGCGGCCCGCCGCATCGGCGGTGGTATAGCTGAGCCACACCCGGCGACTTTGCGCAAAATCCGGTGCCAGCACCACATCCAGCAAACCACCCTGGCGCTGCGCCCACACGCTGGGCACGCCGCCAATCGGCGCGGATAAGCCTTTCCCGGGCTGCCAGCTGCGTAGCTGGCCCGAACGTTCCGTAATCAGCAAGGTGTGATTGTCGGGCAGAAATGCCACCGACCAGGGGTGATCAAGTTGGTCCTGCAAAACCTGAACCTGCACATCCGCTGCCAGCGCGGGCAGGGAACCACTTAGCACGCTGCCGAACAGCAACGCGGCACGCATTAATCGCATAGGTGTCTCCTTTTTAATCCACTGCCGTTAAGGGTAGTCAGTCGGTAAAAAAGGATGTGCAGGATTTACAAAACATTAAGGGGCAGTGAACGCCACGGTGTCCCGGACCATCTCGTCAATCCCCGGACGCAGGTCATCAAGGGTGATCGGGGTGCTGTTGTTTGGCAGGTTTTTACCAAAGGCTTTACGCACCACTTTGATTAACGGTTTACCGGTTTGCGCGTCAGTCGCTTCCACTTCCAGGAACAACGCGCTGTTCTGGGTACGATGACCGGTGGCGGCCATGGTACTGGCAACCACCGCTGCCACCGGCACCACTTCATAGAACTGAATACCCTCATCTTCCGCCGTCACGGCGGTGATTGCGCTGCGCACCACCAGGGTGTGCGGCCCTTTCTGCGCCACCAGGGTTTTATGTGTCGCAATCGCGGCTTTCAGTCGCTGATCGGTATATTGGCGTATGCCATCCAGCGTCTGCTGGCTAATTCGCGGCGTGGGATGCGCGGCCGGATAGTAAACCACCGGGGTGTACACCACATTGCGATAATCCGCTCCATGATAATCCGGTGAAATCCAGCGCAGGGTCGGTTTACCGCTGGGCGACTGTGCCGTTTGTAGCTGGCTGTAATCACCCAAAAAACCGGAGAATTGTTTTTTATCAGCAACATGAGATGTACAACCCGCCGCCAGCAAGGCCAGCGTCAGCACAGAAACACCAAGAGGTAAGCGCATAGGTAAGCCCTTGTAAGAAGTCATTGCTTCTCAAGCTTAGTTGGGCCGATTCACCACGGTGAGAAAATTTGAGGAAGTGTGAAAGATAACCACCTGCAAGTGCAGGTGGTTAGGGGAATTATTCGAAGCAAGTCTCAGGGTTTTCGGACAGAGACACAAACTCATCGCCGCCTTTGGTCAGCGCCATGATCTTGCCGCTCTCAATGTCATAAACCCAGCCGTGCAGGCGCAGCATGCCTTTACGCAAGGCAACCGCAACTGATGGATGTGTTTTGATATTGTGGAGTTGAGCGATGACGTTCTCTTTTACCATCTCATTGAGCTTGGTTTCCGGGTTGTCATACTTTTTGTTCTCCACCACCGCGCGCGCCGCATCGGCGTAACGCAGCCAGTGTTCCACCGCAGGCATGGTATCCATGCAGGAGCATTCGGCAATGGCTTTCATCGCACCACAGTTGGAGTGGCCACAAATGATGATTTCGCTCACGCCCAGCGCCACGACAGCATACTCAATGGTCGCTGATACACCGCCTGGCTCCGGTCCGAATGACGGCACAATATTGCCCGCATTACGGATCACGAACAGTTGACCCGGCTCCTGCTGTGTCACCAGTTCCGGCACCAGACGGCTGTCTGAGCAGGAGATGAACAGGGCTTTGGGATTTTGGTTGGACGCCAGGCTTTTGAAAAGATCCTTCCTTTCAGGAAACACATTCTGTTGAAAACTCAGAAAACCTTTGATGATCTCTTTCATTTCTCTGCTCTCACATTATCCACTTCTGCCCTGGCAGTGAACCCAGTCACCGTCAGCGCGGCATCATTTTTTCTTGTATCGATAATAGCTTACACGCACCAACCGGGCATTTAAGCAAAATCACCCGGTGAAGACAACCCCGAGCATGTTGCGGCATTAAAACAGACTATACAATTTCCCCGCAGACACCTGTACAATCGCCCCCCTATCCACACTAATTATGATGAATTTTTATTCTTATGAGCCATGTCACCAATCCTCCACGCGTGGGCTTCGTCTCACTCGGCTGCCCAAAAAACCTCGTTGACTCGGAACGTATCCTGACGGAACTGCGTACCGAAGGTTATGACGTGGTACCACGCTACGATGATGCGGAGATCGTCATTGTTAACACCTGTGGATTTATCGACAGTGCCGTGCAGGAATCCCTGGAAGCGATTGGTGAAGCCCTGAACGAAAACGGCAAAGTGATCGTCACCGGCTGCCTCGGTGCCAAAGTGGACCAAATCCGCGAAGTGCACCCGAAAGTGCTGGAAATCACCGGCCCGCACAGCTACGAGCAGGTGCTGTCACATGTGCATCACTATGTACCGAAGCCGGAGCATAACCCGTTCCTCAGCCTGGTGCCGCAGCAGGGCGTGAAGCTGACACCGCGCCACTATGCCTATCTGAAAATTTCTGAAGGCTGCAACCATCGCTGCACCTTCTGCATCATCCCGTCCATGCGTGGCGATCTGGATAGCCGTCCGATTGGCGCGGTGCTGGATGAAGCCAAACGCCTGGTGGAAGCCGGGGTGAAAGAGCTGCTGGTGATTTCTCAGGATACGTCTGCCTATGGCGTCGACGTGAAACACCGTACCGGGTTCTGGAACGGTTCACCGGTGAAAACCAGCATGGTCAGCCTGTGTGAACAGCTGGCAAAACTTGGCGTCTGGGTGCGCCTGCATTACGTCTACCCGTACCCACATGTGGATGATGTCATTCCGCTGATGGCCGAAGGCAAAATCCTGCCGTATCTGGATATTCCGCTGCAACACGCCAGCCCGCGCATTCTGAAACTGATGAAACGTCCGGGTGCGGTTGAACGCACGCTGGAGCGTATTAAGCGCTGGCGCGAAATTTGTCCGGAATTGACGCTGCGTTCCACCTTTATCGTCGGCTTCCCGGGTGAAACCGAGGAAGATTTCCAGATGCTGCTCGATTTCCTGAAAGAAGCGCGCCTCGACCGTGTTGGCTGCTTCCAGTACAGCCCGGTGGAAGGCGCTACCGCCAACCAACTGCCGGACCCGGTGCCGGATGACGTGAAACAGGCGCGTTTCGAACGCTTTATGCAGCTGCAACAGCAGATCTCCGCTGAACGTCTGCAAGAGAAAATCGGTCGCGAAATTCTGGTGATCATCGATGAAGTCGACGAAGAAGGTGCTGTGGGTCGCAGCATGGCCGATGCGCCGGAAATTGATGGTGCAGTCTACCTGAACGGCGATCGTCAGGTGAAAGTCGGTGATGTGGTGCGCGTTAAAGTCGATCACGCCGACGAGTACGATCTCTGGGGTACACGCGTGTAATCCCCTGCTCCCCCATGCCCGTCATGGGGGAGATCATTTTCCGCTGAAATTATTTTTCTCCGACAGTAAAGCGCCTTTCTTTTACACCGATAACCTCTGTACACGCCCCTTTTGCCCAGAGAGTTCAGGATGCTTAAAAGAATGAAAGTCGTGACCGCCATTGTCGTGATTCTGGTGGTCTTTACAGCCATGCAAGTCGTTTCCGGCTCGTTATTTCTGACCTCGCTCATGGCGGGTCAGCGTAACTTCACCACCAGCGATCAATTATCCCACCAGCAGCGCGAACTGGCCGATGGCTGGCAAACGCTGGTAAAAACCCGTGTCACCATCAACCGCGTCGCTATTCGTATCCTGAAAAAGCAGACCGACGAAGCCTCACTGGCCGCCATTGATAAATTGCTGACGGCGGCGGGTGCATCGCTGAATGAAGCGCAGCAGCACTTTGCCCAGTATAAAAGCCTGCCGCGTATCAAAGGCCAGAGTGACGCTGCCGCTGCGCTGGTCGAGGCCAAATTCAGCGCGATGGCGGATCTGCTGCAACAATCTGCCGCCTTTCTGAAAGCCAATGATTACCCTTCTTACGGTAACCTTGATGCCCAGCAGGCGCAGGATGATCTTGAAGATGCTTACAAGCAGTGGCGTGCGCAGAACGTCGAACTGCTGGCACAAGGCAGCGCCGAGAATGAAAGCGCCTGGCAGCATGTGCTGGCGATGGTTGCCGTGATGGCCGTGGTGGTGTTGCTGCTGCTGGCGGCGGTATGGGTGTTGGTGCGCCGTATTTTGCTCATCCCGATGAAGCAACTGCAAAAACAGATGGAGCGTTTTGCGGAAGGCGATCTGTCCGGCAGCCTGCACGTGGAAGGACGCAGTGAAATGGCAGCGCTGGCCGCCAGCCTGAACCATATGCAACAGGCGTTGCTCAGCACCGTCAACAACGTCCGGGACAGCGCCGATGCGATCTTCAGCAGCGTCAGCGAAATCGCCACCGGCAATAACGATCTCTCGTCACGCACCGAACAACAGGCCGCCTCACTGGAGGAGACTGCCGCCAGTATGGAGCAGCTCACCGCGACGGTGAAACAAAACGCCGATAACGCGCGCCAGGCCACGCAGCTGGCCAGAACCGCCTCCGATACCGCCGATAAAGGTGGCAACGTGGTGGCGGGTGTCGTGAAAACCATGCATGACATCGCCGACAGCTCGAAAAAGATTGCGGATATCACCAGCGTGATCGACGGTATCGCTTTCCAGACCAATATCCTCGCGCTGAACGCGGCGGTCGAAGCCGCGCGTGCCGGTGAACAGGGCCGTGGCTTTGCCGTGGTGGCGGGCGAAGTCCGCAACCTCGCCCAACGCAGCGCCCAGGCCGCGAAAGAGATCAAACTGTTGATTGAGAACTCAGTCCAGCGGGTCAATCTGGGGTCGCAACAGGTTGGCAGCGCCGGTGACACCATGCAGGAGATTGTCAGCGCCGTCACCCGCGTCACCGATATTATGGGGGAGATTGCCTCCGCATCGGATGAGCAGAGCCGTGGTATCGACCAGATCGGCCAGGCGGTGAACGAGATGGATCGCGTGACCCAACAGAACGCCACGTTGGTGCAGGAGTCAGCCAATGCTTCGGTATCGCTGGAGCAACAGGCCAGCCGTTTATCTGCGGCGGTAGCGCGCTTTAACACCGGCGCGCGTCAGGCGACTGCGGTGCTGGTGCGGCCATCAGCACCGGTGGTCGCGCCGCGTGCGCTAAAAGCCCCTGCCGCTGCCGGCAATGACAACTGGGAAACGTTTTAAGCTAAGCACGGCGCGATTTATCGCGCCGTTCTGCACACACCCGGTCAGGTTTTCAACTTCGGATCGAGCGCATCACGCAACCCATCGCCCAACAGATTAAACGCCAGCACCGTCAGGAAAATGGCGAGGCTGGGAAAAATCGCCACATGGGGAGCAATCACCATATCCGCACGTGCTTCATTGAGCATCGCCCCCCACTCCGGCGTAGGCGGCTGCGCGCCCAGTCCGAGAAACGACAGGCTGGCGGCAGTGATAATCGAGGTGCCGATACGCATGGTGAAGTAGACCACAATCGATGAGACCGTACCCGGCAGGATATGGCGCATAATGATGGTCCAGTCCGATGCACCGATACTGCGCGCCGATTCAATGTAAGTCTGATGTTTGAGTACCAGCGTGTTGCCGCGAACCAAACGCGCAAACGCCGGGATACTGAAAATTGCCACCGCGACAATCACGTTACTCATCCCGCTGCCCATAATCGCCACCACGGCAATCGCCAGCAAGATGCCCGGAAACGCAAACAACACGTCGCAAACACGCATGGTGATACGATCCCACCAGCCTTCATAGTAACCGGCCAGCAATCCCAGCAAAGTCCCGATCACCGTTCCTATCGCCACGGAAAAGAAACCGGCAATCAAGGAAATACGGGTGCCGACCAGCACACGACTAAAAATATCACGCCCAAGCGAATCAACACCGAACCAGTGCATCAGCGATGGCCCTTCATTTAGCCGGTCATAATCGAAATAGTTTTCGGCATCAAAGGGGGCAATCCACGGGGCAATAAACGCCACCACGATCAATAGCAACACAAACACGCCAGCCAACATCGCCACGTGCTGACGCCGAAAACGTCGCCAGAATTCACGCCACGGTGTGCGCACCCGGTTTTCCGTCATCGTCGGCATGATTTTTAGTGCCGCCTCGCGTCGCCAGTTTTTCATTGCGACTCCTTACCTGTAGCGAATAGCCGGGTTGATCGCCGCGTACAACATATCGACAATCAGGTTAATCAGAATGAACTCCAGCGAGAACAGCAGCACCTCGGCCTGGATCACCGGGTAATCACGCATCTCCACCGAATCCACCAGCAGGCGGCCCAGACCAGGCCAGTTGAACACCACTTCCACCACAATCGAGCCACCCAGCAGAAAACCAAATTGCAGCCCCATCATGGTCACCACCGGAATCATGGCATTGCGCAGCCCATGTTTTGCAACCACCAGCGTTTCACGTACCCCTTTGGCCCGCGCGGTGCGCATATAATCTTCCTGCATCACCTCAACGAAGGAGGCACGGGTGAAGCGCGCCATCACCGCCGCAACGGCTGCGCCGAGGGTGATGGAGGGGAGGATGTAATGCTGCCAGCTGTCGGCCCCCACCGTTGGCAGCCAGCCTAAATCCACCGAAAAAATTTGCATCAGCAGCATGCCGAGGGCAAATGCCGGAAAAGAGATACCCGAGACCGCCAACGTCATACCGAGTCGGTCCGGCCAGCGATTACGCCACACCGCAGAGACGATGCCAATCACCATGCCAAACAGCACCGCCCAGACCATGCTGCTTAACGTCAGCCACAGCGTTGGAAAAAAACGCGTGGCGATCTCCTCGGAAACCGGGCGTTTCGAGACCATCGACTGACCAAAATCTCCCTGCACCGCATTCAGAATGAAGTGCCAGAACTGCTGGATCAACGGCTGATCAAGACCCAGTTCCTGACGTACCAAGGCCACCACCTGGGCATCCGCATCGGAACCGGCGATCAAGCGTGCCGGATCGCCCGGCAACAGGTGAACAAACAGGAACACCAGCACCGCCACAATCAGCAGCGTGGGAATCAGTCCCAGTAATCGTTTGAGAAAATAATTCAGCATGCGAAGTCCTGCACGGTGAGGGTCAGCCACGCGGGCTGACCCTCAGGGTTACTTCAGGTCGGCCTCATCAAAATTAAATGAGGTATCAGGCATGACGTAAAAACCGCTCAGGTTTTTGTTATTGGCAGACAGCAACTGTTCCACCACCAACGGAATCCACGGATGATCGTTCCAGATGCGATCCTGTGCATCTTTGTACAGTTTGGCTTTCTGCTCGCGATCGGTGGTTTTCAGCGCATCGGCCAGATCTTTATCAACCTGCGGATTGCTGTAAAACGCGGTGTTGAAGATAGCTGGCGGCCAGGAACTGGTGGCAAACAGCGGCGTCAACGCCCAGTCGGCTTCACCGGTCGAGGCAGACCAGCCAGTATAGAACATGCGCACCCCGCTCTCTTTCTGACCTTTGCTTTCCACTTCCGCCGCACGCTGACCGGCATCCATCGCCAGCACCTTCACTTTAACCCCAACCTGCGCCAACTGCTGCTGCGTGAACTGCAACACCTTCTGCGCCGTACTGTGGTTATGTGATGACCAGAGCGTGGTTTCAAAACCGTTCGGATAACCCGCCTCTTTCAGCAGTTCACGCGCTTTAGCCGGATTGTAAGCAATGGCAGGATACTTCTGCGCAAAATCGATAGCGGGCGGCACAATACCGGTCGCTGGCGTGGCATAACCGGCAAACGCCACTTTCGCCAGCGCCTGACGGTTGATGGCATACTCCAGTGCCTCACGTACCTTCGGGTTGTCGAACGGCTTTTGCGTCACGTTCAGGCTGATATAACGCTGCATGATCGACGGGGTGGTGACCACATCGAGCTTGCTGTTTTTCTCCAGCAATGTGGCCTGTTCGAACGGCACCGGGAAGGCAAAGGTGGCTTCGCCGGTCTGCAACATCGCCGCACGGGTGTTGTTATCCACTACCGGACGCCAGGTAATGCTGTCGAGCTTCGGATAGCCCTTTTTCCAGTAGCCATCCCACTTCTTCACTTTCACGAAGTCAGTCTGGTTCCAGGTGACAAATTCAAACGGCCCGGTACCCACCGGATGGAAACCAATGTCCTTGCCGTATTTTTTCAGCGCCGTCGGGGAAATCATCACCGCCGCCGGATGCGCCAGGTTATTGATAAAGGCCGAGAAGGGTTGCTTCAGGGTAATTTTCACCGTCAGCGGATCCACGGCCTCAGTGCTGGCGACATATTTAAACAGGTTATAACGCTTGAGGTGATTATCCGGGTTGCTGGCACGATCGAGGTTAGCCTTCACCGCCTCCGCATTAAAGTCGGTACCATCCTGAAACTTCACGCCCGGGCGCAGTTTGATGGTGTAGGTCAGGCCATCGCTGCTGGTTTGATAGCTCTCAGCCAGCACGTTGGTCAGCTTCATATCTTTATCGAAGCCAAACAATCCCTGATAGAAAGACTTCGCCACCGCCTGCGACAAGGTGTCGTTGGCATCGTAAGGATCGAGGGTGGTAAATGTTGACGCCACGGCAATCACCGCATCTTTCGCTGCCCAGGCCGGTAGCGCCAGCGCCGAACTTAACAACCCGGCAGTGATAACCCCTTTACGCATAATATGGTGCATCGTTATCGTTCTCCTGTAGTCCCTGTCTTTGCGCACACCAGCCGGTGACGCGGATGAGTTGCTGCTGTTCAGGTGCCGCTGATGGCATGACGGGCGACAAAATGGCCCGGTGCCACCTCAATCAATGGCGCGACTTCCGGCTCATCGCCCAACGGGCGGATCGGACTGGGGATTTCATCCACCAGCAACGCCCGTTCCCGACGCCGGTGTGCCGGATCGGCCACCGGCACTGCGGCCATCAGTTTTTTGGTGTAGGGATGGCGCGGCTGCTCAAACACCGCCTGGCGCGGCCCCATCTCCACTATCTGTCCGAGATACATCACCGCCACGCGATGGCTGATGCGTTCCACCACCGCCATATCGTGCGAAATAAACAGAAACGCGATGCCAAATTCGCGCTGCAAATCGAGCATCAGATTGATGATTTGTGCCTGAATCGACACATCCAGCGCCGAGACCGACTCATCGGCAATCACCACTTTAGGGTTCAGCGCCAGCGCGCGCGCAATGCAGATACGCTGACGCTGACCACCGGAAAATTCATGCGGGTAACGTTGCGCATGCTCCGGCAGTAAGCCAACGCGCTCCAGCAACCACGCCACGCGCTGCTCGGCCTGACGTCGGCTCATCGTCCGGTGCACCAGCAGCGGTTCCATAATGGAGAAGCCCACCGTCAGACGCGGGTCCAGCGAGGCGTAAGGATCCTGAAAGATAAACTGAATATCACGGCGTAAGGTGGCCAGCGCCCGCCCTTCCAGCGCATCAATGCGTTGTCCGTCGAAGGTGATGGTGCCGCCCTGACTGGCTACTAACCGCAGCAATGAACGGCCAGTCGTGGATTTACCACAGCCGGATTCCCCCACCAGAGCGAGGGTTTCACCGGCATAAAGATCGAAACTGACCTTCTCCACCGCGTGGACCCGTCGCTTCACCCGATTAAGCAAACCACTGCGGATATCGAAGCGCGTCACCAAATCACGCACCTGTAAAACCGGAGGGCGATCAACACGCACGGTATCCTGGGGCGTCTGGGCTTCTTCACGACCATCACGATGAATCAACGGGAACTTAGCCGGGAGCGGTTGTCCATTCATCGCCCCCAGTTTAGGCACTGCGGAAAGCAGCGCCCGGGTGTAGGGTTGCTGCGGCTGGTTAAACAGTTGCTGCACCGGCGCACGCTCGACCACATCGCCGCGATACATCACCTGCACCCGGTCCGCCATTTCCGCCACCACGCCCATATCGTGGGTGATAAAGATCACCCCCATTTGCATCTCTTTTTGCAGTACGCGGATCAATTGCAGGATTTGTGCCTGGATGGTGACATCCAGCGCGGTAGTGGGTTCGTCGGCAATCAGCAGCGCAGGTTTACAGGACAATGCCATGGCGATCATCACACGCTGACGCATCCCACCAGAGAGTTGATGCGGATAGCGCGACAACACGTTTTGCGCCTCGGGGATGCGCACCAAATCGAGCATATGGCGCGCTTCGGTCAGCGCCTGTTGATGGCTTTTCCCCTGATGCAGACGGATGGATTCGGCGATCTGTTCCCCGACGGTGAACACCGGATTCAGTGAGGTCATCGGCTCCTGAAAAATCATCGCCATATCCGCACCGCGTACACGACGCATCTGACTGGCGGGGGCACGCATCACATCCAGCAATTCGCCGTTACGCCGCCGCAGGGTGATTTCACCGCTAACCTCCCCTCCTGCCTGTTGGATCAACCGCATCAACGCCAGCGAAGTGACCGATTTACCGGAACCGGACTCCCCCACCAGCGCCAGGGTTTCACCACGATGCAGATCAAGCGAGAGCTGGCGCACCGCTTCGGTGATACGTCCTTCATGCTGGAAACTTACGTTCAGGTCCCGTACTGCCAGAACCTGGTCTGGCGTTAATTGCAGCTGCCGATCCGTCATGCCTGCTCCTTTAGCTATCGCGGTAAATGGCTACCTCAACTTCGCCGCCTACATACGCGAATCCGCGGTACATACCTTCACTGTTAAACGGCAACGCCACATTGCCTTCGCGGTCAACCGCAATCAGCCCGCCACTGCCGTCCAGCTCCTGGACTTTATCGTGAATCACACTGGCACTGGCCTGTTGCAACGTGCGTCCGGCATAACGCATTTGCGCCGCCACGTCATACGCCGCCAGCGTGCGGATAAACACCTCACCCGTGCCGGTACAGGAAACCGCCACCGTGTCGTTGTTGGCATAGCACCCAGCACCCACCAACGGTGAATCACCGACACGCCCTGCCTGTTTGTTGGTCATGCCGCCGGTGGAGGTCGCCGCGGCCAGGTTGCCGTGCACATCCAGCGCCACGGCACCGACCGTACCAAATTTACGATCGGGGTCCAGCGGGTCGTCACTGTGGCTCTGGGCTGCGCCGTCATGATCCAGCACCGCCTGATCGCTGCCAAGCGCCCGTTGCAGCTGTTCCCAGCGCTCTGGAGTCGAGAAGAAGTCTGCGGCGACCATCTCCAGCCCCTGCTGGGTGGCAAAGGCTTCAGCACCGGCACCGATAAACAGCACATGCGGGCTGACCTCCAGCACCGCGCGCGCCGCCAGCACCGGGTTACGAATATGGTTAACCCCAGCGACCGCCCCCACCTCCAGCGTGCGCCCATCCATAATGCTGGCATCCAGTTCATGTGTCCCCTGATGGGTAAACACCGCCCCTTTACCGGCGTTAAACAGCGGGCACTCTTCCAGCAGGCGCACCGCTTCGGTCACCGCGTCCATCGCGCTGCCGCCGTCGGCGAGAATTTGCTGACCGGCAGCGACAATCGCCGCCAGTTGCTGACGATAATAGTGTTCTTTTTCGGCGCTCATCGCCGCACGGGTGATCGCACCCGCGCCGCCGTGAATAGCGATAACTGCTTTAGTCATACCGGTTACCCTGTCAAGTAATCAGAACCAAAAACACTGATTTAGAATGGTTTTCATTATTTTTTGGCAACTTTCGAATATAGAAAGGCGTTCCCGCCTTGTAAAGAGAAACTGTGTTGCCGGGTCATAACCTTTTATTGTGGTTTATGCCTTTAAGTTTGACAAAAGCGTGAGCAGTGCCCGGTTTGCCTGGGGTGAAACACTATACTCACAGCAACGATGCTGGCGGAGAAACCCATGAACAGTTATACCCATGCCCTGGTGCTGGTTCAGGGTAATCAGGATGGCACATTACTGCTTAACCAGGCGGCGAAACTGGCGGAAAAACTGGCGATGAAAATCACGCTGGCACACATTAGCGATGATTATCGGGAGATGAATTATGTCTCGGATAGCCTGATGAATGATGTGGTGTCAGACGATGTGATTCGGGCGAAAGCGCTGATGAGCAAACTCTCCGCCAGCGTACCTGTGCCGGTTAAATGCCATGAACTGGTCACGCTACGGCGCTTTAAAGATGTGGAAAAATGCATTGCTGAACAACATATCGATTTAGTCATTGCCGGGCACCATAACCGTTTCATGGGGATCCTCACCTCCAATTCAATGGAATACATCAACCGCTTAAACATCGATGTGCTGATAAAACATTTGCCGTAATAATGCGGCGGCAGGCATTTGCCTGCCATAATAGGCAGCATCTGACATAACCAGGCTGATATGGACATGGAACCCTTTACTGCGGGCTTAATCTCCCTCGAAGACGCCCAGCAAAAAATGCTGGCGCAACTCACCCCGATTACCGACTCTTTGCAGGTATCGTTATTCGAAGCCGCCGGGCGCATCACCGCCCAGCCGGTATTATCGCCGCTGGATGTTCCCCCGTTCGATAACGCCGCGATGGACGGTTACGCGGTGCGTCTCGCCGATTGCACACCCGAACGCGTGTTGCCGGTTGCGGGCAAAGCCTTTGCCGGTGCACCGTTCAACGGGACATGGCCCGCAGGCAGCATCATCCGTATCATGACTGGCGCACCTGTCCCTGCCGGCTGCGAGGCGGTGGTGATGCAGGAAGAAACCGAACAACGTGACGGTGGGATAGTCATCACCGCGCCGGTCAAAGCCGGACAGCATATTCGCCGCAGCGGTGAAGATATTCAGGCAGGCAAACAGGTACTGGACGCGGGCGTGCGTCTCGGCGCGGCAGAGCTGCCATTGCTGGCCTCGCTGGGGATTGCTCAGGTCAGCGTGCTGCGTAAATTGCGGGTAGCGATTTTCTCCACCGGCGATGAATTGCAGGCCGTAGGACAACCGCTGGCAGCAGGACAGATTTACGATACCAATCGCTTTACCGTGTCGTTAATGCTGAACCGCCTCGGTTGCGAAGTGATCGACCTGGGTGTGATAGGTGACGATCCGCTGGCGTTGCGCCAGGCATTCAGCGAAGCGGATCGTCAGGCCGATGTGGTCATCAGCACCGGCGGGGTTTCGGTGGGTGAAGCTGACTTCACCAAAGCCATGCTGGAGGAGTTGGGGGCGATTACCTTCTGGAAGCTGGCAATCAAACCCGGCAAACCCTTCGCTTTTGGCCGACTCGCCAACAGCTGGTTCTGCGGCCTGCCCGGCAACCCGGTTTCAGCCGCAGTGACCTTCTATCAACTGGTTCAGCCGCTGCTCGGCACCCTCACCGGGCAGCAAGCGCCGTTGATGCCGCCGCGGTTACGCGCCCGCGCCAGCCAGCGCCTGAAAAAATCACCGGGACGTCTCGATTTCCAGCGCGGTATCTTCAGCCGGGGCGCAGACGGCATGCTGGAAGTGCGCAGCACCGGGGCGCAAGGTTCACATGTGTTCAGTTCCTTCGCACAGGCTAACTGTTTTATCGTGTTGGAGCGTGAGCGCGGCGATGTGGAAGCCGGTGAATGGGTGGAAGTCGAAGCGTTTAACAGCCTGCTGGAGGGATAAATGCACGCGGAGTTGAGCGATGAAGAGATGCTGCGCTACAACCGGCAAATCGTGTTGCGTGGCTTCGATTTTGACGGCCAGGAGCAGCTTAAAGCATCACGGGTGTTAGTGATCGGCCTGGGCGGTCTGGGCTGTGCCGCTGCGCCTTACCTCGCTGCAGCGGGCGTGGGTCAGCTTACCCTGCTGGATTTCGACACGGTTGCGCTGAGTAATCTGCAACGACAAATTCTGCATCGTGACAGCACCATTGGCATGGCGAAAGTGGATTCTGCCGCGCAGCAACTGGCCACCATCAATCCCCATTGCCAGTTAACAACCCTGCATGCGCAGCTGGATGATGCGGCACTGGGTAGCTTGATTGCCCGCCATGATGCGGTACTGGATTGCACAGATAACGTCGTCACACGTGAACAGATCAACCGCCTGTGCTGGCAACACAAAGTCGCGTTAATTTCGGCCGCCGCCATTCGTATGGAAGGCCAGTTAAGCGTATTTACCTGGCAACCCGGCACGCCTTGCTATCGCTGTATCAGCCGCCTGTTTGGTGAACAGGCACTGAGCTGCGTTGAGGCGGGGGTGATGGCACCGCTGGTCGGTGTTATGGGGGCGATGCAAGCGATGGAAGCCATCAAAGTGTTGACGGCATTTGGCACCCCGGCCAGTTCACGGCTGCTGATGTACGATGCCTTGAGTGCGGAGTTCCGCAACATGAAAGTGGCGCAGGATGCGCATTGCGAGGTGTGCGGGGGCACATAAAAAAACCGCCGCTTCCCGTTGCGGTGGGCGCGATAAATCGCGGCGCAACGGGAGGCGGCGGTGATCAGTCAGCCGGGTTACACAATGCCCTGGCTACGCAGATAATCTTCGTAGTTACCGGTGAAGTCCACCACGCGATCGCCTTTGATTTCCAGCACACGGGTTGCCAGCGAGCTGACGAATTCACGGTCATGCGAGACGAAAATCAGCGTACCTTCATACATTTCCAGCGCCATGTTCAGCGATTCGATCGATTCCATATCCAGGTGGTTGGTGGGTTCGTCCATCACCAGGATATTCGGTTTCTGCATCATCAGCTTACCGAACAGCATACGTCCCTTCTCACCACCGGACAGGACTTTGGCGGGTTTCTTGATGTCGTCCTGGCTGAACAGCAGTCGACCCAGAATGCTACGCACCGCCTGCTCGTCGTCGCCATCCTGTTTCCACTGGCTCATCCAGTCAAATACCGTCAGGTCATCGGCAAAATCGGTGGCGTGATCCTGCGCGTAATAACCAATGCGCGCATTCTCGGACCATTTCACGGTGCCGCTTTCCGGTGTCAGTTCACCCACCAGGGTTTTCAGCAGGGTGGTTTTACCAATACCGTTAGCACCCAGCACCGCCATTTTTTCCCCGACTTCCAACAGCAGGTTCAGGTTTTTGAATAGTGGGCCGTTATCAAAACCTTTCGTGATGGCTTCGACTTCCAGCGCATTGCGGAACAATTTCTTATCCTGGTCAAAACGGATATACGGGTTCTGACGGCTGGAGGCTTTGACTTCATCCAGTTTGATTTTATCAATCTGTTTTGCGCGCGAAGTTGCCTGACGTGATTTGGAAGCGTTAGCACTAAAACGGCTGACAAAAGATTGCAGATCGGCAATTTGCGCTTTCTTTTTCGCGTTATCCGCTAATAAACGCTCACGCGCCTGGGTCGCCGCGGTCATATATTCGTCATAGTTACCCGGATAAACGCGCAGTTCACCGTAATCCAGATCGGCCATATGGGTGCAGACCATATTCAGGAAATGGCGGTCATGCGAAATGATGATCATGGTACTGTTACGTTCGTTCAGTACCTGTTCCAGCCAGCGAATGGTGTCAATATCCAGGTTGTTGGTCGGTTCATCGAGCAACAGAATATCCGGGTTAGCAAATAATGCCTGTGCCAGCAACACACGTAATTTCCAGCCGGGCGCAATTTCGCTCATCGGCCCGTAATGTTGCTCTACCGGGATGCCCACACCCAGTAATAATTCCCCTGCGCGGGATTCAGCACTGTAACCATCCATTTCACCGTATTGCACTTCGAGGTCAGCAACTTTATAGCCTTCCTCTTCGCTCATTTCCGGTAACGCATATATCCGGTCACGTTCCTGCTTCACGGCCCATAATTCGTGGTGCCCCATAATCACGGTATCGAGCACGCTATATTGCTCAAACGCAAACTGGTCCTGACGCAACTTACCGATACGTTCATTCGGGTCGAGGGAAACATTTCCCGCGGTTGGCACCAGGTCGCCGCCCAGTATTTTCATGAAGGTCGATTTACCGCTGCCGTTTGCACCGATTAAACCGTAACGATTACCGCCGCCAAATTTAACGGAGATATTCTCAAACAGCGGCTTACTGCCGAACTGCATGGTGATATTGCTGGAAACTAACACGGCATTGACCTTTGTTACGCAGTGGAGGAAAAAACAGCGGGCATTATGCCAGAAGCAGGCACCGGGATGCCACCATTGCGCAGATCAGGCGCAACAACCTGTTGTTTATCCCCCCAATAAAAAAGCCGAAGGTGATGTCACCTTCGGCTCCCGCTTACAAGGATTGTGCAGATTATTTGATCAGGAAGCTGTCGAGGCTTTTGCCTGCGTCCAGTGCCTTTTTAATCGCGGCTGGGGTACGGCCCTGACCGGTCCATGACTTCTCTTCACCGTTTTCATCAGTGTAAGAATATTTTGCCGGACGTGGTGCACGCTTGGCGCGTTTTTTACCGGTTTCCAGGGCACCCAGTAATTCGTTCGGATCAATGCCGTCAGCCAGCAACATTTCGCGGTATTTAGACAATTTCTCTTCTTTTTCGCGATTCTGCGCTTCTTCAGCTTCTACTTCTTCACGACGCTCGGTCACGACGACGGTTAATTTTTCCAGAATTTCTTCCAGGTCAGCCATCGGCAGCTCACGAGCCTGCGCACGTAATGTGCGAATGTTGTTCAGAACTTTAAATACGTCACTCATCACAATGTCCTTGCTTAAGGGGGTTTAAATAAACTGTAGTGGCAAGATTACCCAATTCAAATAAAAAAATAAATTAATTTTACAACGCGGATAATTCCTAAGGTGGGAGGATATTGATTGCCTGCTTGATTAAACCAGGTGGACCGCTTTATTTACCCCAAATTAACGCTGACAACTTGTACCTCGGGCAGAAAACTGCATCGTTTTTCAGACGATATTCTTTCTGCCGCAGAAGTGAGCACAAAGGTAAACAAAGATTAATGGGATGACGAAAACATGTTTTTAGCCTTACGATTTTTATTTAACGCATAACCTGACTACGTCACATTTTCACGCCACACAGACATAAAAAAGCCGGTATTTCACCGGCCTGTGTCACATTTCCATCCGCGTGTTCAGGTACTTTTCTTCAGGGTTGTCGTCAGTGAAGGTTGTTGTTCTTCATCAGATAACCAGTCGTGCAAATAATGCTCAATCTGTTCCAGCGAACGGTTGCGGGTCTCCGGTACACAGCGAATAACAAAAATCGCGCCACCAATGCCGATGAAGGCAAAAATAAAGAATGCGGCGGATAAACCGACCGATGCCAGCAGAATCGGGAACATCAGCGAGATAAGGAAATTGGCGATCCACATCGCAAATACTGCCCCGCCCATGAAAATACCCCGCAAGCGGGTGGGAAAAATTTCCGACAGCAGTAACCAGGTCACCGGTGACAGCGCCCCTTGCTGGAAACTCAGAAACATCAACATCCCCAGCAGCACCATATAACTGCGCAATGCATCGGGCTGTCCATTAATGGTTTCCGGCATCAGCAAACTTATCGCACCAATAAAGACCAGGCAGGCGGTACAACCAAACTGACCGATCATCGTCATCGTGCGCCGTCCAATACGCCCCAGCAACCAAATCCCGACAAAGGTCATCAGCACCGAAATAGCACCATTGGCGATGGTGGCAAACAACGCGGCGTTATCACTCATCCCGACGGCTTTTAACATGGTGGGGGCGTAGTACATGATGGTATTGACGCCGGTTAACTGCTGAATCACCGCAATGCCCAGCCCAATGAAGAATAACTTCATCAGCCACGGTTTGCGCAGCTCGCGCAGACGCGGACGCTGCGTTTGCTGCTCCTCGGCGAGCGTTTCTTCGATTTCAGTCAGTTCCCAGTCCACATCCTGTGGCGCACGGGTGCGTTCCAATACTTTACGCGCCTCAGCCAGACGTCCCTTCATCGCATACCAGCGCGGAGTATCGGGCATAAACATCATGCCAAACCACAGCAGCACGGCAGGCAGTGTTGCCACCGCCAGCATCCAGCGCCAGGTGGTATCGCCGCCCCACGCCGCATTGAAACCGGCGTTGGAGATATAGGCCAGCATTTGGCCCGAGACGATCATCAATTCCTGTAGCGTCACCAGTTGACCACGTTTATTTGCCGGGGCAATTTCAGCGATATACACCGGCACCGTCGCCGATGCCCCCCCAACGGCCACGCCCAGCACCAGGCGGAAGAAAATCATCCAGTCGACATCGGGTGCCATGGCGGTGCCGATCGCGCCAATCGCAAAGATGACGGCCAGCACCAGAATAATTTTTCTCCGCCCGGCGGCGGCGGCAAAGTGACCGGCAGCCAACGCACCAAAGGCTGCACCGAATAGCAGACTGCTGGTAACCAGACCGGTAGTAAACGGGGTGAGATGCAGGTCATCCCCCATAAACAGCAGTGCGCCAGAAATGACGCCAGTGTCATAGCCAAACAGCAAGCCACCGAGTGTGGCAATCAAGGCAATCACCTTCACAAAGGGTTCAGTGCGCGTTGAGCTGTTCGGCCCTGATGCTTTGTTGGGGGTAAGATAGGTTTCCCGTGACATTATCGACTCCTTAGCGGATGAGAGATTCGATAAAAATAGATTATTTCTGTCACTTGGAATAATAATGAAATTTAAATTTTGCGTAGCATGTCATAAACACAAAGTTTACATGGGACTCAGATCACAAAAAAGCCACGCCGGGGTGGTAATTATCCCAACCCCGTTCAGATAAAATTTTGCATTCGACATGAAATGAAAATTTTCATTTCATTAAAGGATGCCGCGACGTTGCCGTCGCGGCTTTGGCAGATTATTTAACCGCCGTGGCCGGACCAAACACCGCATAATCGGGTAGATTGACCGTTTGATACGGTTCCCAGCCACCGCCGAGGGCTTTATACAGCGCCACCAGATCCAGCGCCGTTTGCATCCGTACCTGGGTGGATTGCGCCTGCGCCTGGGCTAACTGGCGTTGCGCATCCAATACCTCAAGGAACGTGGAGATCCCCTGACGATAGCTGTCCGTGGCGAGATCAAAGGCACGTTGCAACGCACCGGTGGTTTCATCCAGCGCCGTGACCTGCTGTTGGTCAGCGCGATAACTTACCAGCGCATTTTCGACGTCCTGTAACGCCGTGAGCACCGTCTGACGATACGCCAGCGCTGCATTCGCCTGTTGCGCGCGCGCCAGTTTTACGTTGGAGACCAGTTGCCCGCCCTGGAAGATCGGGATCGAGAGCGACGGGCCGATACTATAAAAGTGGCTGCTCCAGTTATCGAGGTAGCTGGCATCCGTGTTGCGTACACCAAGCTGCCCGGTCAGTGACAAGCTGGGGAACAATTCCGCCACCGACACACCAATATTGGCGGTTTGCGCGTGCAAGGTGGCTTCCGCCTGACGGATATCCGGCCGACGGCGTGCCAGGGTTGCAGGAATACCCACTGACACCAGTTTTGGCAACGCGGGCAGCGGTTTTACACTCGCCAGCTCGCTGTCTAACGCGCCAGGGGTTTTCCCCAGCAGCACCGCCAGGCCATTCATTGCCTGACGTTCCTGCGCCTGATATTGCGGCAACTGGGCATTGAGTGATGACAACTGTGCGCGGGCATTCTCGACATCGGTGAGCGGTGCCATGCCATTGCGTTGTTGGCTTTGCGTCAGTTCCGAGGTTTGCTGTGCAATGGCAATCTGTTCCTGTAAGGTTTGCAGCACCGCCTGCGCCCCGCGCAGTTGCAGATAGGCACGCGCCACTTCGGCCTGTAACGACACCAGCGCGTCGTTGCGTTGCTCAATCGCCGCCTGCTGCTGCGCATTGGCCATCTCAATCTGCCGCCGTACTTTGCCCCACAGATCCAACTCCCAGCTGGCATCGAAACTCCCCTGATACAAATTCACCGAATGCGTCAGGCCATTGAGCTGATCCGCGACATCACTGTCGACCTTGTCGTACACCCCGTTCGATTCCAGTAAACCTTTCAGTCCGAGCTGTTGGCGCGTGACCTTGGCCGAGCCGCTCAGAGTGGGTAACAGGCCGCCGCCCGCCTGCGCCAGTTGCTCACGCGCCCCGGCAATGCGCAACACCGCCTGTTGCAGCGTCAGGTTATCGGCAATCGCCCGGGTGATCAGGCTATCAAGCAGCGGATCATTGAAACTTTGCCACCACAGTGGGTTGGTCGCAGCTGACAATGGTTTTGACGCTTCCTGGGAGGGTAAATCACGGTAGCTGGTGGGCGTTTGCGCATGGGGTGGCTGATAATCGGGACCAACCGCACACCCGGCAAGCAGCAGCGCCAGCCCATTCAGCAACGGTGCAAAGCGCACTGGCTTATTCATTTTAATGTGCTCCTGCACTGCCTTCGCTCTTGATCGGCGAAAGCAACCAACAAAAAGGAATCAACAGCACGGCCACAATACTCAGTCCCATAAAGACATCGATATACGCAAGGATGCGCGACTGGGCAATCATCTCCTGATAAAGCTGCCCACTGGCCAGTTGCAACGGATCGCCCACCGCCGTGGTGTAATCACGGATCGCCTGCGCCCAGTGCTGCAACGTGAGGTTAAATGGCTCATTGAGCGGCGTCATGTTGTGCACCATATTGGCGGATTGCGTCTGCATACGTTCGGTGATCGCCGCCGTCGACAGTGAGATACCGATGGATCCCGCCACGTTACGGAACATGGTAAATAACGCGGCTGCATCGGCGTTTAAGCGCTGCGGAACGGTGACAAACGCAATGGTGGTCAGCGGGACAAACAGGAAACCGAGGCCAATCGACTGGGCACTGCGCATCAGGACTAAGGTGGTAAAATCGACGTTGGGCGTCAGACGGGTGGAATAGCAAAACGCCAGCGCCAGACAGCTGAAGCCAAAGGCAATGATGTAACGGGTCTGCACGATCGGCATCAGCTTCAGCACCAGCGGAATCGTCAACACAATCAGCACCGCGCCGGGCGACAGCACCAACCCGGACCAGGTGGCGGTATAGCCCAAATCCTGCTGCGCCAGTTGCGGTAACACCACCGAACTGCCGTAGAGAATCATCGCCATCCCCGCCATCAGCAAACCGGCCACCCAGAAGTTACGGTCTTTCATCACCGTCAGATCCACCACCGGCTTACGCACGTACAGCAACCAGTAAACTGCGCCGACAATGCCCACCACCGCCAGCCCGGCAAACAGGCGGATAAAGTGGGAGGCGAACCAGTCTTCATCTTCGCCACGATCGAGCATCACCTGCAAACATCCGAGGCCGATAGTGATTAACCCGATACCGATGTAATCAATCTTCAGGCGGGCTTTATCCCACTTACTTTCCCACGGGGGATCTTCCAGCAACTGATAAATCGCCAACACCGTCAGGATGCCGACCGGAATGTTGATAAAGAACACCCAGCGCCAGCTGTAGTTATCGGTGATCCAGCCGCCCAACGTCGGGCCAATCACCGGCGCGACGATGATCGCGATGGACGAAAGACCAAATGCTTTGCCGCGATCTTCCGGTTTGAAATAGTCGAGCAGCACCGATTGCTGCGTGGGTTGCAAACCACCGCCGAAAAAGCCCTGCATCACGCGAAACAGAATGATTTGCCACAGCTCTGTCGCAATGCCGCACAGAAATGAACAGACGGTGAACATCACAATACAAATCAGGAAAAATTGTTTACGACCAAACAAGCGGGTAAAGAACGCCGAGATCGGCAGAACGATGCCGTTCGCCACCAGGTAGGAGGTCAGCACCCAGGTAGATTCGTCATAACTGGAGGAGAGCGACCCGGCAATATGCGGCAGCGCAACGTTAACGATGGTGGTGTCGAGGATCTCCATAAACACCGCCAGCGTTACCGTGATCGCCACCAGCCAGGGATTGCTGGCGGGTTTCCAGCTCTGGCTCGCACTCATTCCACAGTCACCTTCGGTTCAACCGACAGCCCCAGCGGCAACGGATGATTGGCATCAAGACCTTTGTCGATGACAATTTTCACCGGCACGCGCTGCACGATTTTCACATAGTTCCCGGTGGCATTCTCCGCCGGGAAGGTGGAGAAACGCGAACCGGTGCCCATCTGGATACTGTCCACATGCCCTTCCAGCTTAAGGCTTGGCCAGGCATCAACACTGATGTCAACCTTATCGCCTGGATTCATCCGCTCCAGTTGCGACTCTTTAAAGTTGGCGGTAATCCAGATCTCGGGCGAGACCAGCGAGAACAACGCGGTGCCTGCCTGCACCAGTGAACCGATGTGGACATTACGTTTGGTGACGAAACCGTCATAGGGTGCGCGCACCTGGGTGTAAGAAAGATTCAGCTCAGCGGTATTCAACTGTGCCTGCGCCTGCTCAACCTGCTGCTGACGCGCTTCGACATTGGTTTCCTGCGCACGCAGTTGCAACTGTACCTGCGATGCCACTTCCACCTGCGCCTTCACACTCAGCAACTGTGCTTCAGCCGAGCGTAATTGCACCGTGGCACTGTCTATGTTGCGCTGTGAAGTGGCACGCGGATCAACTGCACGCTGCCGACGGTAATCGGCCTGGGCATTGAGCAAGTTGGCCTGCGCTTTGGCTTGATCGGCTAACGCCTGGTCACGCTGCGCCGGATATTGCACGCGGGATAGCGCCAGTTGCGCCTGCGCCTGATGCAGTTGTGCTTGTGCCAGCCCAAGCTGGGCCTGTGCCTGATCGCGTTGCGCCACGTTATCCCGTGGGTCAATCTCTACCAGAAGATCGCCTTTTTTCACCCGCTGGTTATCACGCACCAATAGATTCACCACATAACCCGCCGCCTTTGGCGCGATGGTTACCGCATTGCCTTCCGTAAAGGCATCATCGGTGGTTTCAATGTTGCGGTTACTGAACCAGAACCAGAAAATAATCAGCAGCATGATCACGGCAACAATCACGAGGATAACCAGCGGCTTTTTACCGGGGCGTTTACGTTCCGGCTCATTGTTTTCTGATGAATTGGCGTGCGATTCTTCTGGCTGATGTGGATGTTGTGCCGCGGGCGCGGGCGGCTGATTTTTATTATCACTCATAAATTGTCATCTTAATCTTGGCCCCGATCCCCGGGCGTAAGCGGTCAAGTTAACCTTAGATAACAAACTGACAAATTCCAGTATTTCTTTACAAAACGGTGAAAGCACGCATTTTCAGCTAAAATGCGCGATAACATACTGAAAAGGCGGTGACTCACCGCCCGGTTCGAAGAGAATTCGCTGGCTTAACGCAGCCAGTGCAGCAATAGCCAGCCGCTGAGCATCGACCACGCCAGCATGGGCAGGGAAAAGAGATGGAAGCGCCACCAGACACGGCGATCCTGTGCCATACGTAACGCAATCAGGTTTGCCAATGAGCCCGGCAACAGGCCAAATCCGCCAATATTGACCGCCCAGGCAACCACCTCGGAGGGTGGCACTTTTTGCAACAGCAGGATGGTTGCGGGCACATTGCTGATAATTTGCGACAGGCCAATCGCCAGCAGATACAAGCCGCCCTGCCCCAGGTTGCCAATGGCGGCGAAATGCGGCTGGAGCAGCGACAGATGCATCAACAAAAAGACATCGATAAACATCACCACAAATACCAGCAGCAGACTCCAGTCAATGCTGATCAGGACCTGACGCGCCAACAGTAAAAAACAACCCGCGACCAGCAGCAGCGCCCACCCCGTTAGCTTCAGCTCCAGCGCCACCACAAACACCAGGTACAGCACCACGCTGAGGATAAACAGCGGCTTTTGCCATTGGTGTTCCTGACTGGCTTCATGTTTCTGGATAGTTCGCGGTGAAAAACTCCACCAGGTCAGCGCCATCAGTGTCAGCATCAACCAGGCCGCAATCGGCAACATTTGCCCAATAAAGGCCGATACGCTCAGCGATCCGTGACTCCACAACAGGATATTTTGCGGATTGCCCACCGGCGTTAGCATCGATCCCGCGTTGACCGCCAGCGCTTCGAAAATGATCAGGCGCGAGATGGGCAGACGGGAAAATTTACGCAACGTCAGGGTGAGCGGCACCAGAATAAACAGCGCAACATCATTGGTGAGAAATGTCGAAAGCAGTGCCGCAGCACACACCATAAACAGCGCCAGCGCCCGTTCATGCTGGAAACGCTGGATCAATCGCGCGCCCAACACATCGAAATAGCCACTGTTTTCCAGCCCCTTGGTCAACATTAACAGGCCGGTCAGCGTCATGATGGTATGCCAGTCAACCGCAGCAGGTAACTGCTGCCAGCGGAAGTCCGCAAACGGCAGCAATATCACACCCAACAGCAACAACAAATGCAAAATGCGATCACGCATGAAAGAACGAAGCACGATGGGCATGATGGCGGAAGGCCTTAAAAGTTAGCGACTCTCGTAAAACTTCTTGAACACGGCGAGGGTTTCATCACTGACGTGATGCTCAATACCTTCCGAATCGCGACGCGCCGTTTCAGGGCTGATGCCCAACGCCAGCAGAAAAGTTTCCACAATGTGATGACGCGCACGGCTCTCTTCCGCCAGTTTCTCACCTTCGCGCGTCAGGAAAACACCGCGATACGGCACCTGTTCCACCAGCCCGGTGCTGCCGAGACGCTTGAGCATTTTCGCTACCGTCGGTTGCGAAACCCCAAGACGTGCAGCCATATCTACCTGGCGCGCCTCGCCAAATTCACGAATCAAATCAGAGATTAACTCAACGTAGTCATCAATTAATTCACGACGATGCGCTTCGCGCACCTGGCGAAATCCTTCGACATGCTCCTCGATATCTTTAAGCGGTCCCTGCGGCGGGGTGATGGCGCTCTTGGCACGACGACTCATTCAGCTTCCTCTTTATTATTTGCCATACCAGAACTGCGGTACGGATTAGCTGCGCTCATTGTAAACCAGGCACAAATAAGCACAAAATTTTCCTAAATAGCCTTGGCTAAAGGGTATAGCCGGTGCTATATTCGCTGATAATGTAAGCAGCAATGCTCACAAATACGTCGTCAATAATCGGGAGGTGTACATGACCACCATGAAAAGCTGCCTCGACTGTGGCAAATGCTTCCAGGCGGAAAAAAGCGCGCCAGCTTTCGAGCTGAAATCGCTGCTGTGCCTGTTTAGCCGCTCACCGTTCGCGCTGCGTCTGATGTTGATCGAAAAGCTGACCGGCAAAAAACTTGCCGAACGCCCCTGCCCGAATCTGATCTGGCGCGGTTAAGCGCATCCTCTGACCGTTATTGTGTTGCGGCGCGATTTATCGCGCTGCTTTTGTGCGTCTGCGATACACCAGATAAGACAGCGCAACACGGCAGGCATAAAAAAACGGCCCCATCGGGGCCGTTTCGTTTGCAACTCTGGTCTAAGCAAAAACTTAGAAGCTGTAGCCTACGCCAGCAATCCAGGTGCCTACGTCGACGCTGCGGATGCGGCTCTGCTCGTAGCCTACGTCCAGTGCAACGTTCTGAATCGGGTTGAACTGCAGACCTGCACCGTAAGAGAAACCTACGTCGCTGGTGTCAGATTTCTGACGGTCAGCACCGTTAGACTGGTATTTACCGTAGCCCAGACCAACAACACCGTAGATGCTTGCCCAATCGTTCAGACGGTAAGCCGGACCACCGGTGAAGCCGTAGTACTGGCCTTTGTTGTACACGCCAGCGTCAGTGCGGTCTTTTTCGGTGTAGGTGAAAGAACCGATCCAACCCAGCGGGTTAGTACCATCTTCGTAACGGTATTTCAGGTTGAAGCCGTTAGCTTTGTTGGCAACACCCTGGTAATCGCTCTGAGCGTAACCAGCAGAAACGGTGCTCTGCGCCATCGCGGAACCTGCAGAAACTGCCAGTACACAAGCCAGTGCTGAAAGACATGCAATTTTTTTCATAACCACCTCAAATGTGATAAAACTTCTCTCCTGACAACGCCTAAAAATATAACAAATAATAGCGCGAAACTCTGCCGTTAATTTGTTGTCTAACAGATTGTTTGGTGTAACAGAAAGTTAATGAAGTTTCCTATGTCATTCATTTTTCTTATAAAAACCGTCATCTTTCTGCAATGAACATTCTGCCCATCATTTACACCTTTAAGTAAATTCTTAATCCTGTCTGACATTTCTTTACGGAAATGGACCTGGAATTGGTCGTTTTTCACGCTGCCGTTGCGATTATTTTTGCCAAAAGTGCGCCTCCTTATTTGCGCACAATTCCTTTACACTGCTGGCTGTTACTTTGATGTTAATAACAACAGGGATTGATTCCAGCATGTCTGCACCTCTGACTGCCAAAAAACTGACGCCGGTGGTTTTCCCGATCGCCGTGCTGCTGATTGCCATGTTGTCGCTACAAGGCGGCGCATCGCTGGCAAAATCGTTGTTCCCCACCGTCGGTGCGCCAGGTATTACCGCTTTGCGTCTCGGATTGGGCACCCTCATTCTTTGCGCCATCTTTAAACCCTGGCGTCTGCGTTTTACCCGCGAACAGCGTCTGCCGCTCTTGATGTACGGCCTGGCGCTGGGTTGTATGAATTATCTGTTCTATCTCTCCATTCGAACGGTGCCGTTGGGTGTCGCGGTGGGCCTTGAATTCACCGGGCCGTTGACACTGGCGCTGCTGGGTTCTCGCCGCCCGCTGGATTTCCTCTGGGTGCTGCTGGCGGTGGTCGGTTTATGGTTTTTGCTGCCGATTGGCACGGGGATAAGCCACATTGATCCGCTGGGTGCGTTGCTGGCTGTCGGTGCCGGTGCCTGCTGGGCGGTCTACATTCTGGCAGGACAGCGCGCAGGCGCGGAGCACGGTCCGGCGACGGTGGCGATGGGTTCACTGGTGGCGTCGATCATTTTTGTCCCACTCGGCCTGACCTTCGCCCATAGCGGCATCTGGCATTGGGAGATTTTGCCGCTCGCCCTGGTCATTGCCCTGCTCTCCAGCGCCATTCCCTATTCGCTTGAGATGATGGCGTTGACCCGCCTGCCCGCACGGATTTTTGGCACGTTGATGAGCCTGGAGCCAGCCATGGCGGCCCTCTCTGGCATGCTGTTCCTCGGTGAATTGCTGACGTTAAAACAATGGGTTGCTCTGCTGGCGATCATTATCGCCTCCGCCGGTTCCACCCTAACCATGAAACCGAAAAGCCCGCAAATTAACGAAGTGGATTTAAATCCCCCACAATAATGAGCAATATATTCAGCTGGCCATATGGCTGGCTGAATATATAAACCATTCTCATTATCAGTTTTTATTTCTTACTCAGTCCATTTTGTTATTATTTTGCAACATTAAAGAAAGACAATTAACAGCGATATTTTATCTTACTGATAGTATTGATTTTTAATCCAAGACCACGATCAGGCGTGTTTAATCTGCCACGCATGATCAATTTGTGTTTACCTATTCCTGATATTGACTGAACCAATCCTGCAAGCCAGAGATGTGCTGCTATACTTAGTCCCGTGCTTGATTAGGACAACCCATCAACAAGAGGAATTTAATGATGAGTACCGCAAAACTGGTTAAAACAAAATCTTCCGATCTGATTTACACCCGTAACGACGTGGCTGATAGCGAGAAGAAAGCCACCATTGAGGTGCTCAACCGTCTGGTCGTGGAGTTTATTGACCTGTCGCTGATCACCAAACAGGCGCACTGGAACATGCGCGGCGCGAACTTTATTGCGGTGCACGAAATGCTGGACGGCTTCCGTACCGCGATTGCCGATCATCAGGACACCATTGCAGAACGTGTCGTGCAGCTGGGCGGCGTTGCACTGGGCACCACCCAGGTGGTCAACGATAAAACCCCGCTAAAAAGCTACCCGCTCAATATCCACAGCGTGCAGGATCATCTGAAAGCGCTGGCCGATCGTTATGCCATCGTGGCAAACGATGTGCGTAAAGCCATTAGCGAGGTCAGCGACGAAGACAGCGCGGATATCTTCACCGCGGCATCACGTGATCTTGATAAGTTCCTGTGGTTTATCGAATCTAATATCGAATAATCAGTAAATTCTTAAACAGGCGGGTCTTCCCGCCTTTTTTTATGCCTGTGTAACATCCTGGTGCTTTTTTTGACACCGTTAACAAATTCTTCATCCCTGCTTTTCCTGCCCTGCGCTCTGGGGCACACTGTGTGCTGCACCACAACAGCCTTTTGCACCATATTGGTGCCTCATTGTGGTGCATTTCGTCCCATGTAAGCAAAATCGTGTCAGCAACGTTATGCAACCTGCTGATTTCGCGACAAATGAAAAGTTGGCATAGTTTTTTCATATGATCAGCCGCAAATCAGGCCAGCAGGTCTGGAAGGTAATAAGGAAAAATGATGAAGTCACTGATTAAAGTCTCCGTGGCAGCCCTGGCGCTGGCCTTCTCTCTTTCATCCACCGCAGCAGATAAAAAACTGGTTGTCGCTACTGACACCGCATTCGTTCCGTTCGAATTTAAGCAAGGTGACCAATACGTCGGTTTTGATATCGATCTGTGGGCCGCGATCGCTAAAGAACTGAAACTGGATTACACCCTGAAGCCGATGGATTTCAGCGGCATCATCCCGGCACTGCAAACCCGTAACGTCGATGTGGCACTGGCGGGTATCACCATTACCGATGAGCGCAAAAAAGCCATCGATTTCTCTGACGGCTACTACAAAAGCGGTCTGCTGGTGATGGTGCGTAGCAACGAAAACAACATCAAAAGCATCGATGATCTGAACGGCAAAGTCGTGGCAGTCAAAAGCGGCACCGGTTCTGTTGATTACGCGAAAGCGCACATCAAATCGAAAGATCTGCGTCAGTTCCCGAACATCGACAACGCTTACATGGAGTTAGGCACCAACCGTGCTGACGCCGTGTTGCACGACACCCCGAACATCCTGTACTTCATCCACACTGCCGGCAAAGGCCGTTTCAAAGCGGTTGGCGAGTCAATCTCAGCCCAGCAGTACGGCATCGCGTTCCCGAAAGGCAGCGACGACCTGCGTGAAAAAGTGAATGGCGCGCTGAAAACACTGCGTGACAACGGCACTTACAACACTATCTATAAAAAATGGTTCGGCAGCGAACCTAAATAATTCGCATCTTGTTCTATTTTTATCTTTGCAGCAGGGCTGATTCAGCCCTGCTTTTTCCATCGCAACAAATTCTGGAGTTTCACCATGGAGTTTGACTGGAGCGTCATTTGGCCTGCCCTGCCGATTTTGCTGGAAGGCGCCAAAATGACCCTGATTATTTCGGTCCTCGGCCTGGTCGGCGGTTTGATTATCGGCCTGGTGGCCGGTTTTGCCCGCGCTTATGGCGGCTGGATCGCGAACAACATCGCACTGGTTTTCATTGAATTGATTCGCGGCACGCCGATTGTGGTGCAGGTGATGTTTATCTACTTCGCCCTGCCAATGGCCTTCCCGGACCTGCGTATCGATCCGTTCACCGCTGCGGTGGTGACCATTATGATCAACTCGGGTGCCTACATCGCGGAAATCACGCGTGGTGCCGTGTTGTCAATCAACAAAGGTTTCCGTGAAGCGGGCCTGGCACTGGGTCTGTCTCGTCGCGAAACGCTGCGTTACGTGATCATGCCACTGGCACTGCGTCGCATGCTGCCGCCGCTGGGTAACCAGTGGATTGTCAGCATCAAAGACACCTCGCTGTTTATCGTGATTGGGGTGGCGGAACTGACCCGTCAGGGCCAGGAGATCATCGCCGGTAACTTCCGCGCGCTGGAGATCTGGAGTGCCGTTGCCATCATCTATCTGGTTATTACGCTGGTGTTGAGCTTTGTGCTGCGCCGTATTGAGAAAAGGGTGAAAATCCTGTGATTGAATTTAAAAACGTCTCTAAAAACTTCGGCCAGACGCAAGTTCTGCACGACATCAACCTGAAAATTAATCAGGGCGAAGTGGTAGTGATTATCGGCCCGTCCGGTTCCGGTAAATCGACGCTGCTGCGTTGCATTAACAAGCTCGAAGAGATCACTACCGGCGATCTGATTGTCGATGGCATGAAGGTGAACGATCCGAAAGTCGACGAGCGCCTGATCCGTCAGGAAGCGGGCATGGTGTTCCAGCAATTCCATCTGTTCCCACAGATGAGCGCACTGGATAACGTCGCTTTCGGCCCGATCCGCGTGCGCGGTGCGAAGAAGGAAGATGCGCAGAAGCTGGCGCGCGAACTGCTGGGCAAAGTCGGTCTCGCCGAGCGCGCCCATCACTTCCCCTCTGAGCTTTCCGGTGGTCAGCAGCAACGTGTCGCTATTGCGCGTGCCCTGGCGGTGAAGCCGAAAATGATGCTGTTCGATGAGCCGACTTCCGCGCTCGACCCGGAATTGCGTCATGAAGTGCTGAAAGTGATGCAGGATCTGGCGGAAGAAGGCATGACGATGGTGATCGTCACGCACGAAGTGGGCTTCGCACAGAAAGTCGCTTCACGCCTGATCTTTATCGACAAAGGCACCATCGCCGAAGATGGTGACCCGGATGCGTTGATCACCAACCCGCCGAGCGATCGTCTGCGCGAGTTTTTGCAGCACGTATCCTGATCGCCTCTTTGCCGGGCCGCCCTGTATGGCGGCCCGCTTGCCCTTTCAGACTTTTCACCCGTCCCCACTGTCTATACTTCTCCCTTGTGCCGCTGTGCGTTGCTCAAGGAGAAAGCCATGTTGTTTGCCAGCCCACAATGGCGTCGTGCCATCTGCTGGAGCCTCACTCTTGTTGCCTGTCTGCTGCTGATCCCAGCCACTCAGGCGGTCACCCTGCCACAGGCGGCGGTTGCCGCACAGCAATCCTCGTCACCTGCGTCTAACGACAACAGCGCCCCGACGCTGGAGGAGAAAAAAGCCGCTTATGCCGCGCTGGCGAACATTCTGGCAAACAACGACTCGCGTCAGGAGCTGATCGACCAGCTACGCCAGGCGGCTAACAGCCCCTCGACCACCCAGGCGCCGGTACTGGCTCCCCCACAGGCGGAAAGTGACGATCCCACCGTGCTGGAGAGTGTCACCAGCGTCACCCGCGAGTACGGCGGTGAAGTGGCATCACAGTTTCTCCGCCTGCACGACAGCATCACTAACGCGCCGCATAAAGCGTTCAACCAGCAAACCTTTCTCAATGCCCTGAAACACTTCGTCGGTCTGGCGGCCGCCGTCTTTGCTTGCTACTGGCTGGCTCGACGTCTGATGGCACCGGTGTGGCAACGTATGGGGCGTTGGGGGCGCAATCACAACCTTGAGCGCAGCAAATGGCTGCATCTGCCCGCCACCATCGTGCTGGCCTTTATCATTGATTTATTGCTGTTGGCGCTCACCTTATTTATCGGTCAGATCATCAGTGACAACTACCACGGCGACAACCGCACCATTGCTTATCAGCAGGGGCTATTTCTCAATGCCTTCGCCTTGATTGAGTTTTTCAAGGCGGTACTGCGCCTGATTTTCTGTCCCCGCTTCCCGACCCTGCGCTTCTTTCATCTGTCCGATGCGCGCGCCCGCTACTGGAACACCCGCCTGAGCTGGCTCAGTGGCATCATCGGTTACGGTTTATTAGTGGTCGTGCCCATCGTCTCTAATCAGGTCAATATGCAAATCGCGGCGCTGGTGAACGTGCTGGTGATGGGGATCATGACGGTGTGGGCGCTGTGGTTGATCTTTCGTAACAAACGCAATATTCACGAAGAGCTGACGCGCCTTGCCGATCGCAGCCTGAGCTTCTTTGCCCTGTTTATCCGCGCCTTTGGCATGGTGTGGCACTGGTTAGCGAGTGCCTACTTCATCACGCTGTTCCTGCTCTCCATTTTCAATCCCGGCGACAGCCTGAAGTTTATGATGTCGGCCACCGTGCGCAGTCTGGCGATCATTTGTATTGCGGCGCTGATTTCCGGCATGTTGACCCGCTGGATTGGCAAAACGCTCACGCTCTCCCCTGACCTACGACGCAACTATCCGGAGTTACAAAAACGCGTTAATGACTGGGTGAAGGCGATCCTCAAACTGGCGCGGGTGATCACCGTACTGGCTACGCTGTTACTGCTGCTGAATGCGTGGAACCTGTTTGATCTTTGGCACTGGCTGAAATTTGGCACCGGACAGAAGATGGTCGATGTGCTGATCCGCATCGTGATGATTGTGCTGCTGTCCGCGATTGGCTGGACGTTGCTGGCCAGCCTGATTGAGAGCCGTCTGGCCTCGGATTCTCATGGCCGTCCCATGCCCAGCGCCCGTACCCGCACGCTATTGACGCTGTTTCGCAACGCGCTGGCGGTGGTCATCAGTACCATCACCATCATGATCTTGCTGTCTGAGGTTGGGGTGAATATCGCTCCGCTGTTGGCAGGTGCGGGCGCACTGGGGCTGGCGGTGTCGTTCGGCTCACAGACGCTGGTGAAAGATATCATCACCGGGATCTTTATCCAGTTTGAAAATGGCATGAATACCGGCGATCTGGTGACCATCGGCACCATCACCGGCACGGTGGAACGGATGTCGATTCGCTCCGTCGGGGTGCGCCAGGACACCGGAGCGTTAAATATCATCCCTTGGTCCTCGATCACCACCTTCGCTAACTTTGTGCGCGGCATCGGTTCGTTCGTCGCCAACTATGATGTTGACCGCAGCGAAGACACGGAGAAAGTGAATGCAACCTTGCAGGCAGCGGTGAAAGAATTGCTGGAAAATCCGGAGATTCGCGGCATGGTGATTGGTGAGCCAAGCTTTGCCGGATTGGTCGGACTGACCAATCAATCCTTTACCGTGCGCGTATCCTTCACCACCCAACCGCTGAAACAATGGTCGGTCAGATTTGCGCTGGACGACAAGGTAAAAAAACACTTTGATGCTGCGGGCATCAAAGCGCCCCATCAGACGGTAGAGGTGATGCAAACCGGCAGCGACGTGGCCTCCGCCGCCAGTTTCCCGGCACTGCCGCCGGGGCCGTAACGTTAGCGTCTTAGCCGCTGGGCGCGTGCGGCTTCCGGCAGGAAGGTCCAGGCGATAAAGCGGCTCTGCTTCTGGCCCTGCGCCATCTCGATGATGCGGACGTCATACGCATCAAGATCGCGCAACTGGTCACGCAGCGCGGGCAGATTCTCTTTGCGCGATACCAGCGAGGTGAACCACACAATACGGTCGGCAAAAGCGACGCTTTCGGCAATCATCTGGCCGACAAACTGACGTTCGCCGCCGTCGCACCACAACTCGTTATGCTGACCACCAAAGTTGAGCGGCGTGCTTTTCTTCAAGCCGAGGTTACGCACTTTACGTTGACTGCCCGCCGCCGCGTCCTCCGCTGAAGCATGGAATGGCGGATTACACAGCACCGCCTGATAGCGTTCGTTTTTGTGCACTACCCCGGCAAAAATCGCCTCGGGTTGCTTCTGACGGCGTAAGCGAATACCACGCTGTAATCCCGGATTGCTCGCCACGATCTGGTTGGCGGCAGTGATCGCCTCTGCTGTGATATCGGTGCCGGTGAAACGCCAGCCGTATTCGGCATGACCAATTAACGGATAGATGCAGTTAGCACCGCAACCAATATCCATCACATCCACATCGCGCGGGATCACCCCGCCGTTGTCGGTCGCCAGCAAATCGGCCAGCGCATGGATATAATCTGCCCGGCCCGGCACCGGCGGCGTCAGATAACCTGCCGGCAACTGCCAGTTGAGGTTATAGAACAGCTTCAGCAACGCCTGATTAAGTAACATCACCGCCTGCGGATCGGCGAAATCCACCGACAGGTCGCCGTAGCCGTTCGGACGGACTTTGTCCGCCAGGGGCGGATGCGCCGCCGTCAGAGCAGCAAAATCATAACGGCCCTGATGGCGGTTACGCGGATGGAAAGGCGAAGTGGCGGCTGGCTTGTTCATAGGTTCTCCGATCGATAACGCGGCGTAAGATACCCCGTGCCGGACAAAAAAGAAAATCTCTATGGGTGGTGCGCGATAAATCGCGCCGCTACGTTAAGATGGGTGATGAAATTACGCTATTCAATGATGCAGGAACCGTAGCGGCGCAATTTATTGCGCGGTTTTACCCCACGCCAGGAGATGTTATGACGCGTCAGCGCTATTCTTACCAACCCCGTGCCGGTCACGGCTTACCGCACGATCCCCTCAACGCCATCATCGGTCCGCGCCCGATTGGCTGGATCAGTTCACAAAGTGCCAGCGGCCAGCGCAACCTCGCGCCTTACAGTTTTTTTAACTGCTTCAACTACCATCCGCCGATCATCGGTTTTGCCAGCAGCGGCTGGAAAGACAGCGTGCGTAATATCAGCGAGAGCAAAGCGTTTGTCTGGAACCTGGCGACGCGTCCGTTGGCCGAAGCGATGAACGAAAGCTCCGCTTCCGTGCCGCCGGAGCAGGATGAATTTGCGCTGGCTGGCTTGACCCCGATCCGCGCCTCGCATGTTAACGTCAGCATGGTGGCGGAAAGCCCGGTCAATTTTGAGTGCCGGTTGACACAATGCATCCGTTTGCAGGATGTACAGGGTACGGAGCTGGAGAGCTGGCTGGTGCTGGGGGAAGTGGTGGCGATTCATATTGATGAGCAGTTGCTGGAAAACGGCATCTACCAAACGGCAAAAGCGCAACCGATCCTGCGTGCCGGTGGCCCTTCGGCCTACTACGGCATCAGTGAAGCGTTGCGCTTTGATTTGGTACGCCCGGATGCGCGTCGCGCTTAACCCTGCCAGGTTTTGAGAACCTGCACGGCACGCGCCATTTCCGGTGCCAGCCAGCGGTCCTCCTGCCAGTTGGCGACCACCGCTCGCAGGCGACGCAATGCCTGCGACGTCCCGCTTGCCAACTGGTTTTCACCGTGGAAATCCAGCGCCTGTGCCGCCAGCAGATATTCTATCGCCAGAATTTGCCAGACATTACCCACCAGCTTCAACAGCTTCAGCGCCGCGCCAGTACCCAGGCTCAGGTGATCCTCCTGCAAGCCAGAGGTCACATAGTTATCCAGTACCGCCGGTTGTGCTAACTGACGGTTCTCCGCGCACAACGACGCGGCGACATACTGCGCGATCATCATGCCGGAATTGACCCCCGGCTGCGCCACCAGGAACGCCGGTAGGCCGCTGACCAGCGGATTCACCAGACGATCAAGCCGACGTTCGGCAATGCTGCCCAGCTCCGCCATGGCAATCGCCAGCAAATCACAGGCCATCGCCACCGATTCACCGTGCGGGTTCGCCTGCGATACCACACGCCAGTTATCCGGCGTACCGAGCACCAGCGGGTTATCGGTGCAGGCATTCAGCTCGGTATTCACCTGCGTGGCCGCATGATCGAACTGATCACGACAGGCACCGTGCACCTGCGGCATGGAGCGCAGGCTAAGGGCATCCTGGGTGCGCACGCCACGACTGGCCTGCAACAATGGGCTATCGTTCAATAGCTGCCGTAACCGCTGCGCGCTGCGCTGCATCCCCGGACTGGCTTTCAGCGCGATGATTTCCGCATCGAAAGCCAACAACTGCCCACGCAGCGCCTCGAAACTCATCGCCCCGGTGACATCAGCACAGTCAAGCAAACGCATGGCATCATCCAACGCCAGACACGCCATACCCGTCATACAGGGCGTGCCATTGACCAGGCTCAACCCCTCTTTCGCTCCCGGGCGGAACGGGGCCAAACCGGCCAACGCCAGCGCCTGTTCAGCGGGCAGGGTTTGTTGTTGATACGTCACCTCGCCGACGCCAATCAACGCCAGTCCGATATGCGCCATATGGGTAAGATAACCCACCGAACCTTGCGACGGCACCTGCGGGATAATCTGTTGATTCAGCAATGCCAACAACTGCTGCACCAGCGCCACCGAGACGCCCGATTTGCCATGGCTGTAGTTGGCGATGGCGGCACACATAATTGCCCGCACTTCATCTGCGGGCAGCAGTGGCCCGACGCCACAGGCATGACTGAGCAGCGTATTGCGCGATAACTGACTCAGTTGCTCTTCCGCCAGCGTGATGTTGCACAGCGCCCCCAGCCCGGTGTTGATGCCATAGGCGATATGCCCACTGGAAACGATTTCGGCCACAATGTCCCGCCCGCGGGCAATGCGCTGCCAGGCGTTAGCGCTCAGGGCTAATTCAGCACCGTGACGCGCCACTGCGACCACCTCCTGCCAGTTCAGCGGGCCATCGCCCCAAATCACTGTGCCACTCATGCCGGTTGCTCCGTGCGTTGATGGCTGGAGATAAATTGCTTAAAGCGCTGCGACCCCTGTTCACCGAACAGCTGGTCCGGCGATCCTTCACAATCGATAGTACCCTGGTGCATAAACACCACGCGGTTTGAGACGTTACGGGCAAAGCCCATCTCATGCGTGACCACCAGCATGGTGCGCCCCTCTTCCGCCAGACTGCGCATCACCTTCAACACTTCGCCGACCAATTCCGGGTCCAGCGCCGAGGTGGGTTCATCGAACAGCATCACTTCCGGGTCCATCGCCAGCGCACGGGCAATCGCCACCCGTTGCTGCTGACCGCCCGACAGTTGTGCCGGGTAGAAGTCTTTGCGATTGAGCAGACCCACGCGGTCCAGCAGTTGCTCCGCCTGCGCGATGCAGCTTTTTTTGTCACGTTTCAGCACGTAATGCGGCCCTTCAATCACGTTTTGCAGCACTGTCATATGTGACCACAGGTTGAAACTCTGGAACACCATGCCAAGCCGCGAC
The DNA here is from genome assembly GCF_000175935.2 of Pantoea sp. At-9b. Classification (NCBI taxonomy): domain Bacteria; kingdom Pseudomonadati; phylum Pseudomonadota; class Gammaproteobacteria; order Enterobacterales; family Erwiniaceae; genus Pantoea; species Pantoea sp. At-9b. The sequence goes on along the minus strand of NC_014837.1, from coordinate 1,396,900 downwards.
CGCAGACGCTCAATTTGTTTCGGGTTGGCGGCCAGTTGATGGCCACGGGCGTGGCGCTTCATCTCAATGGTTTCACCGCCGACGCTCACCACGCCGGCATCGGGCGTCTCCAGCAGGTTGATGCAGCGCAGCAAGGTACTTTTGCCGGAACCGCTGGCACCCAGAATCGAGATCACGTCGCCTTTGCGCGCCTGTAAATTGATACCTTTCAGCACTTCCATCGCACCAAAGGATTTGTGGATATCAGTGGCGGACAGGGTAATCGGGTGTAAATCGTGCATATCACTCTCCGGCAATCGGTTTAACGGCGGGCAACGGCTTTTTTTCAACGCGATGCACCGGGGTCAGACGGCGCTCAAGCAGCGCGTAAAGCTGGACGATAATAAAGTTCAAAATCAGATAGATAGCGGCCGCACACAGGAACACCTCCATGGTGCGGTAGGTGCGCTGAATGATCTGTTGCGCCACCCCGGTGACGTCCCAGACGGTGACCAGACTGGCGAGGGCGGTGGATTTCACCAGCAGAATCGCTTCGGTGGAGTACGCCGGTAGCGCATAACGCAACATAATTGGCGCGATAATGCGGCGCAGTAACAGACCGCGCGACATGCCACATGCCAGCCCGGCCTCCACCTGACCTGGCGGCACCGCCAACAGCGCCCCACGTAGGATCTCGGCGGTGTAAGCGGCAGTACACAGCGACAATGCCAGCACCGCACAGATAAAGGGTTCGCGCAGAAACGGCCAGACAAAGCTATGGCGAATCACACCAAACTGGCCGAGACCGTAGTAGATTAGAAACAGTTGAATCAACAGCGGAGAGCCACGGAACACCAGAATGTAGCCGCGCGCAAACCCACTCAGCACTCGCCAGCGGCTCATACGCAGCGTCAGAATGCCCAACGCCAGCAGCCCACCACACAGAAAAGCGCTGATAAACAGGCCGAGCGTGACCGGCAACGCGGCGCTCAGCTTCAGAAAGGTATCACTCAGAAAGGCGAAGTCGATCATACTGCTGCTCCTTAATGCTGCGCCGCAGTGCGACTTTGCCAGGCGCGGCCAAGGCGTGATTCCGCCCGACGAAACGCATGGTTGGAAAGCAGGGTCAGCACCAGATAACAGGCCCCGCCCACTAAATAGAAGGTGAAGTAATCGCGGGTGGAGCCTGCGGCAATCTGGCTGGCACGCATCAATTCAACGATGCCGGTCACCGACACCAGCGCCGAATCTTTCAGGCTCATCTGCCACACATTCGACATGCCGGGCAGTGCATAGCGCACCACCTGTGGCAGCAGAATCCGCTGGGCGATGCGCCAGCGCGGCATGCCGATCGCCACGGCGGCTTCGATCTCACCTTTCGCCAGTGCCAGCCGCGCCGCCCGATACACTTCCCCTTGATAGGAACCCGAGATAAGCCCGATCGCCAGTGCCCCAATCAGAAACGGTGGCGCTTCGATAAAACCATCCGCACCGAACATCTGACCGATCAGGGTGATCAACCCGGAGCCACCGAAGTAGAACAGGTAGATCACCAACAATTCCGGGATACCACGAAACACAGTGGAATAGGCTTCGCCCAACCAGCGCAGCCAGCGTTGCGTGGAGAGTTTCGCCGCTGCGACGCCGGATCCCACCAGCGCGCCAATCAGCAACGCCGCCAGCGACAGCAGCAAGGTGGTTAAGGCAGCGCTCAGGATCAGACGGCCCCAGCCGTCAGCACCAAAACTCAGCAGGCTCATCATGGTTGACCTCACTTACGGGGTTACGTCAGTTTTAAACCACTTCTCACTCAGGGTTTTCACGGTGCCATCCGCCAGCGCCGCATGGATGGCGGCATCCAGTTTGGCTTTCAGATCGCCGTCTGCCATGCGCACGCCCATCGCTTCCCCTTCGCCCCAGATTGGGCCACCCAGTTGCGGGCCGCTGAAGGTCAGGTTGCTGTTCTCTTTGCGTGCCAGCATGGATTGCGCAAAGGTGACATCATCGAACACCGCGTCGATACGACCGGCCTGGAGATCAAGAATCGCATCAGCCGAGGTGGTGTATTCGCGCACATCGGCGACGTCTTTGAAGTATTTATCGATAAACGGGGTGTAGACCGTGCCGGAGGCAATACCGATGGTTTTGCCTTTTAACGCCGCTTTCAGTGGCGCAATTGCCGGTTCGATCTCTTTCGCATCATCGTGCAACTTGATGATGTGGGTATCCGGCGGCAGCAGGGAATCTTTCACGGTGATAAAGGTGGCCGGGGTGGAGGCATATGGCGTGGTGAAGCTCACCACTTTTTTGCGGTCCGGGGTGATGACTATCGCATCCATGATCACATCATATTTTCCGGCGTTCAGTCCGGCGATCATGCCGTCCCAGTTCTGCACCACCAGCTTGCACTGCACCCCCATGCGTTTGCACAGATCGGCCATCAGCTCCGGTTCAAAGCCGCCCAGCTTGCCGCCCGGCAGCGTCAGGTTCCAGGGTTCATAACTGCCTTCGGTAGCAATGGTGATCGATTTCCACTCTTTGGCCTGCGCGGCAACACCGCTCAGCAGCAGGCTGGAAAACAGGGTCGTGAGGCAAAAACGGCGAAATGTGGTGCGGTGCGTCATGCGGCTTCTCCTGGTCGATAATCAGTAGGTGCTGTATTTGCGTGGTTTCGCAAATGACATTTCATGTATATACAAGTTAGCCTGCGCCAGATCATTGTCGGCTTGAGTTTTTTGTGAGCCAGATGCAATAAATCGTCTGAATGATGACGCGGTCTGTACTTGTACATACAACCTAGCAAAGGCTGTGCCAGCTCGTGATGATGGGTGGAATCAGGGGATGTGAGGCAAGGAAATGGTGAGTTGCACCATTGGGTGGCGGGCATCGCACCACGCTGGCGCAGGTTTCAGTAACAGGCACGCATGGTAGCGGTGCGATTTATCGCGCGGGTTTTGCTTTCCGCGCCAAAACATTGTGCGATAAATCGCGCCGCTACGGTAACGTGCAAACATAGGTAGCGGCACAATTTATCGTGCGGGTTTTACGCTTTACCCTGCTGCAAAAACGCCTGCAACAGCGGTTTCAGTACCTTCTGCAACTGCGCAGCCCGGGCCTGCTGCCAGGCGAACGGTGGCGTTTCATCCATATAATTAATCTGTGCCAGTTCCAGCTGTACCGCCTGCACGCCCTGCGCTGGCTGCCCATAGGCACGGGTGATATAACCGCCCTTAAAGCGTCCATTGACCACCCAACGGTATTCGGTTTGGGCCGCGCACACTGCCTCAATCGCTGCCGTCACCGCCGGTGAGCAACTGCTGCCTTCATTGGTCCCGATATTCAAATCTGGCAGACGCCCCTCAAACAGACGCGGGATCACCGAGGCGATGGAGTGAGCATCAAACAACAGCGCGTAGCCGTGCTGCGCCTTCAGACGCGCCAGCTCCTGCTGAATCTGCTGATGATACGGGTGCCAGATCTGATCCAGATAACCCTGACGCTGCTCCGCCGTCGGCGTTTTGCCCGGCGCAAAGGTCGGGGTGCCATCAAACAGTGTCTCCGGGTACAGACCGGTGGTGGCGGTGGTGTACAACGGCTGATTGTCCGGTGGACGGTTCAGATCAATGACAAAACGTGAGTAGTGCCCAATCAGCACGCTGGCACCCAGATCGCGCACAAAATCGTACAGCAGCGGAATGTGCCAGTCGGTATCCGGCAAACCCCGGGCGGCATCGCTTAACCCGGCATCGACTTCTGGCGTTAGCTGCGTCCCGGCGTGCGGAATGCTGACCAGCAGCGGCAGCTTCCCTTCGGTAAAATGAAACGGTGTCATTGCGCTTCTCCACGATAGATAACCTGGCACGGCAATTCGCCGCCCAACCAATAAACCAGTTCCGCCGGACGCGCCAGCGGCCAGTGGACAAAATTCGCCACTTTGCCTGACTCCAGCGAACCCTGCGTCTGCTGTAACCCCAGCGCCTGTGCGCCCCACAGGGTCACACCTGCCAGCGCCTCTTCCGGCGTCATGCCAAACAGCGTGCAACCCATATTCAACATCAGGCGCAGCGACAGCGCCGGTGAGGTGCCGGGGTTGGCATCGCTGGCCAGCGCCATCGGTACGCCGTACTGACGAAACAGCGCCACCGGTGGCCGTTGCGTTTCGCGCAGCAGATAAAATGCGCCCGGCAGCAGGACGGCGACCGTGCCATGTTGCGCCATGGCCTGCACGTCGCTCTCGGTGGCGTATTCCAGATGGTCTGCCGACAGAGCACCATAACTGGCCGCCAGCGCCGCGCCGCCCAGTGAGGAGAGCTGCTCGGCGTGCAGTTTGATCGGCATCCCCAACGCTTGCGCTTTATCAAAAACCTGGCGGACCTGCTGTGGTGAGAACGCCAGATGTTCGCAGAACGCGTCTACCGCATCCGCCAGCCCTTCCGCCTGCACCTGCGGCAGCAGTCGCTCGCAAATAATATCCACCCAGCCTTGCGGGTTGTCTTTGAACTCGGGTGGGAAGCTGTGCGCGGCCAGACAGGTCGCCAGCACATCAGCAGGGACACTTTGCGCCAGCTGGCGAATCGCGCGCAGCATTGTCAGCTCGCTGGCTTCATCCAGCCCATAACCGGACTTGATCTCAACCGTGGTCACGCCTTCCGCCAGCAGACGATCCAGCCGCCAGCGCGCCGCAGCCACCAGTTCTTCCTGTGTCGCTGCTCGCGTGGCGCGTACCGTGGAAAGGATGCCGCCGCCCTGCGCGGCAATCTCAGCATAGCTGACCCCGTTCAGGCGCTGTTCAAATTCTGCGCTGCGGTCACCGCCAAATACCAGATGGGTGTGGCAATCCACCAGGCCCGGCGTGATGATGCCACCGTCAAAGTGGTGTTGCTGCCGCGCGTTAAACGCCGGTAGCTCACTGCGCGGCCCTACCCATACCAGCTTGCCCTGGTCCACCGCCAGCGCACCGTCGGCAATCAGGTTGTAGCGGCCTTCGCGCATGGTCACAATATCCGCGCCCAACCACAGGCTGTCGATCTGCTTCGCTTCTGCCATCCCCCGTGTCCCCTTCGCCTTTGGCGATTTACACTGCTCATCAAAGTATGTATATGTATATACAACCAACCGCCGTGTAGGATCAACCATGACGACTTTTTTTGCCCCCAGGGCATTGCTGGCCGATGGCTGGCATGAGCAAGTGCTGATTTCTGTTAATGCTTCCGGAGTGATTACCGATCTCACCCCCAACAGCGAACCGGGTAGCGCCACGCGCCTGACTGGGCCGGTGATCCCGGCGATTGCCAATCTGCATTCACATGCATTTCAACGCGCCATGGCCGGACTGGCGGAAGTCGCCGGTGATCCGCAGGACAGTTTCTGGACCTGGCGCGATCTGATGTACCGCATGGTGCAACGGCTGTCGCCCGAGCAGGTGGGTGATATCGCCGCGCTGCTGTATATCGAGATGCTGAAAGGCGGCTACAGCCAGGTAGCGGAGTTCCACTATCTGCATCACGATGGTGCCGGGAAAGCCTATCCACATGACGATATGCTGCAACAGCTGATGGCCGCCGCTGAAACCGCCGGGATCGGCCAGACATTGCTGCCGGTACTCTACAGCTACAGCGGTTTTGGTTCGCAACCGGCCAGTGACGGCCAGCGCCGCTTTATTCAGCAAACTGACGCCTATCTGCAACAACAACAACGACTGGCAAGCTGGGTCGCTGACAAACCGCTGTTTAATCACGGCCTGTGCTTCCACTCGCTGCGCGCGGTGAATGAAGCGCAGATGCACGAGGTCCTGGCCGCCAGCCCCACTCACCTGCCGGTGCATATTCATGTGGCGGAGCAGGAAAAAGAAGTCAACGACAGCCTGGCGTGGAGCGGCGAGCGTCCGGTGGCGTGGTTGCTGAATCGCTTTGCCGTCGATCAACGTTGGTGTCTGATCCACGCGACTCATCTCGACGATGATGAAATCACGCGTCTGGCCGCCAGCGGTGCAGTGGCCGGTTTGTGTCCGACCACGGAAGCCAACCTCGGTGACGGTATTTTCCCGGCGGTGGAGTACATTGCCCGCGGCGGTCGCTGGGGCATTGGCTCCGACAGCCACGTGTCGCTGAGTACGCTGGAAGAGTTGCGCTGGCTGGAGTACGGTCAACGGCTGCGCGATCGCCGCCGTAACCGCATCACCACCCCCCACCAGGCTTCGGTGGGCGACCTGCTATGGCAGCAGGCGGCACAGGGTGGCGCGCAAGCCTGTGGCATCCCTACCGGTGAACTGGCGGTTGGCAAACGCGCCGACTGGTTAGTTCTGAAAGCTGATGCCTGGCTCAGTAGCGTGGAGAGTGCCTCGCTGCTCAACCGCTGGCTCTTTGCCGGTCAGCGTGAACAGATTCGCGATGTGTATGTAGCCGGTCATGCGGTGGTCGAACAGGGGCAGCATCCGGCAGAAGAGGCCTGTGCCGCACGCTTTGCCGCAGCCATGAGGGCGTTACGATGAGAACCCGTTTCGCTTACGACAGCTTACCGGTCAGCCGCTGGCGCAACGGCGGCGGTGAAACGCGCGAGATCATCAGCTATCCGCCCGGCGCGGCGGATTTTGCCTGGCGCGCCAGTATCGCCACCATCGCTGCCGACGGCCCCTTTTCCCCCTTCCCCGGCATTGATCGGGTGATCACCCTGCTGCACGGAGACAGCGTGTTGCTAACCAGCGCGCAGGGTGAACAGCAACTTCAGCGCCATCAGCCGTGGGCGTTTCCCGGCGAATGGGCGATCGATGCGCGTATCGGCGCAAGCCCCTGTCAGGATTTCAACATCATGACGCGGCGCGATAGCTGGCAGGCACAGGTGACGGTACAACAGCAAGCGGTGCGGGCGACACAGGGTGTGGCCTGGGTGCTGTCCGGTGTCTGGCAAAGTGGCGAAGGCGACGTGCTGGAGGTCAATCAGGGGATGTGGTGGCTGGATGAAGAGACGCTGCTGGCACCGCACTCTGCCGATGCCAGCCTGTTGTTTACCGCACTCAGCCGTGTCCTCTGAAACGGCCCAGCAGCTTGTAACGCGAGCCGGGATACAGCAGGCGCGCGTAGGTCACAATTTTGGTGTCGCTCCAGGTTTGACGGCGGATCAGCAAGCAGGGTTCGTGCTCATCCAGCGCCAGATGCTTACGCTGGCGCAGATCCGGCAATACCGCCTCGACAATATGCTCACCCGCCGTTAATGGCGCGACGCGCATCAAATAGGTGTAGGGCGTCAACTGGTGGTAATCCTGGCTGAGATAATCCGGTGCCACCAGCGGATTCACCAGACGATCTTCCAGCTGTACCGGCATATCGTTTTCGTAATGTACGATCAGTGAGTGGTACAGCGTCTGCCCGGTGGATAAACCCAGTACCGCCGCCTGCTCCGGGTCTGCCTTCATCTGCCCGAGCGATAAAATTTTGCAGCTGTGGCGATGACCGCGCTGCGCGATCTCATCGGCGATATTGTGCACTTCCAGCATCGCGGTGTAGCCCTTCATCTCGGCGACAAAGGTGCCTACGCCCTGCATACGCACCAGAAAACCTTCGCTGGTCAGTTCGCGTAACGCGCGGTTGATGGTCATACGGCTGACGCCCAGTTCGTTAACCAGTTCGCTTTCCGACGGTACACGTTGATTGGCCTTCCAGTGACCTTCACGGATCTGGCTGATGATCGCCTGTTTAACGCGCTGGTAAATCGGCGCAGGCTCATCACCCATGGCCGCGGCCAGTTGTGCTATTGCCGTTTGCTCAACCATATCCTGTTCCTTTTCCTGATAGTGCCCAGAGTTTACTGTCTCAGACGGGAAATGTATATACATCCCGCAGTGCAGCCAGCCCACTGCCTGTGCAGCATTTGCCTTATTACAGTGCAAAGCGCCATGCGACCTGGATATCAATCCGCATCAGCGCGCTGTTCACAGAATGTGATCAATCTGGCACAGCGCTTGCTACTTGTATAGACAAGAATAGACACTTATGCTTCACTCGCATTATTCATGGCATCGCCGACAAAACTTCCACGAGTCAATGTTGTCGGCAATTGCCGCTTTACTTGTATAGACAGGAGTAGACTATGTCAGGTTCGGTTCAGAATATTCGCCTCGTTCCCGGTGAAGTGGACCTCGCCACACTGCGCGCGATTTACCAAGGTGGCGTCGCATTAACGCTGGCCGATGAAGCTCGTGCGGCAATCGATCGCGCGAGTGCTACGGTGGATGCCATCGTGGCCTCGGGCAACGTGGTGTATGGCATCAACACCGGCTTTGGCAAACTGGCGCAAACGCAAATCCCGGCGAGCCGCCTTGCCGAGCTGCAACGTAATCTGGTGCTGTCGCACAGCGTCGGCCTTGGCGAACTGCTGCCTGATAATGTCACCCGTCTGGTGGTTGCCACCAAGATCATCAGCCTGGCACGCGGCCATTCCGGTGTGCGCATCGCCCTGATCGAAGCGCTGCTGGCGTTGTTTAATGCCGGTGTGATGCCGTGCATCCCGGAAAAAGGTTCCGTGGGGGCCTCCGGTGATCTCGCCCCGCTGGCACACCTGTCGCTGATGCTGTTGGGTGAAGGCCAGGTACGCGTTGATGGCGCGTTAATCCCGGCCACCGAAGGTCTGGCTCGCGTTGGCCTGACGCCGTTTGTGCTCGGCCCGAAAGAGGGACTGGCGCTGCTGAACGGTACGCAAGTCTCCACCGCGCTGGCGTTGCGTGGCCTGTTTGAAGGAGAAAACCTGTTTGCCGCCGGACTGATGGCCGGGGCGCTGTCACTGGAAGCCATCAAAGGATCCATTAAACCTTTCGATGCACGTATCCATCAGGCACGTGGTCAGCAGGGACAAATCCGTGTCGCCGCCGCAGTCAGCGCGTTACTCGAAGGCAGTGAAATTCTCAGCTCACACGCCAACTGTGGCCGGGTACAGGACCCCTACTCGATTCGCTGCGTACCGCAGGTGATGGGCGCGTGTCTGGACAACCTGAGCCATGCGGCGCGCGTGTTGCAGATTGAAGCCAACGCCGCCTCAGATAACCCGCTGGTGTTCAGCGACAGCGGCGATGTGATTTCCGGCGGTAACTTCCACGCCGAACCGGTGGCCTTTGCTGCCGATATCATCGCGCTGGCGGTAGCCGAGGTGGGCGCGATTTCCGAACGTCGCCTGGCGCTGCTGCTGGATACCGGTTTATCCGGCCTGCCGCCGTTCCTGGTGCGCGATGGCGGCGTCAACTCGGGCTTTATGATTGCCCAGGTTACCGCAGCGGCGCTGGCATCGGAAAACAAATCGCTGGCCCATCCGGGCAGCGTCGATAGCCTGCCGACTTCTGCCAATCAGGAAGACCATGTTTCGATGGCGACCTATGCTGCACGCCGTCTCGGTAGCATGTGCTTCAACACCGCCGCGGTGGTGGGGATTGAAGCGATGGCTGCCGCACAGGGCATTGATTTCCATCGCCCACTGCAAAGCTCCAACACCATCGAGCAGGAGATGAGCCGCATCCGCGCACAAGTCGCCTTCCTCGATCAGGACCGTTTACTCGCGCCAGATATTGACACCATGCGCCTGTGGGCCAGCAGCAATGCCTGGCCGGAAGCCCTTTCTGCGCTGCTGCCGAGCATGCGCACCACCAATGTTGAATAAAGGAACTGATGATGAGCGAAACTCTGACCCAGGCAGTTGCCCGTGAAATCCGTGCCCCACAGGGGAGTGAACTGCACTGCGCCAACTGGCTGATTGAAGCGGCTTACCGCATGATCCAGAACAACCTTGATCCGGATGTGGCCGAGCGCCCGGAAGATCTGGTGGTGTATGGCGGCATCGGTAAAGCGGCGCGCAACTGGGAATGCTTCGAGCAGATTCTGCGTTCACTGCGCGCATTGCAGCCGGAAGAAACCTTGCTGATCCAGTCAGGCAAACCGGTGGGCGTGTTCCGTACCCATGCCGACGCACCGCGTGTTCTGCTGGCAAACTCCAACCTGGTACCGCACTGGGCCACCTGGGATCATTTCCACGAGCTGGATAAAGCTGGCCTGATGATGTACGGCCAGATGACCGCCGGTTCGTGGATTTACATCGGTGCTCAGGGGATCGTGCAGGGCACCTACGAAACCTTCGTCGAAGCGGGCCGTCAGCATTACGATAACGACCTGAGTGGTCGCTGGATCCTGACCGCCGGTCTGGGTGGCATGGGCGGTGCCCAACCGTTGGCTGGTGTGCTGGCCGGTGCCTGTGTGCTGGCGATCGAGTGCCAGGAATCCCGTATCGATTTCCGTCTGCGCACCCGCTATGTCGACCATAAAGCCTATACCCTCGACGAGGCGTTACAGCTGATCGACGACGCCACCAAAGCGAAAAAAGCCATTTCAGTTGGCCTGCTGGGCAACGCGGCGGAAATCCTGCCGGAGCTGGTGAAACGCGCCAAAGCGGGCGGCATGAAACCGGATATCGTTACCGATCAGACCTCCGCACATGATCCGGTAAACGGCTACCTGCCGATTGGCTGGGATGTGGATCGCTGGCAGGCCGAACGTGCCAGCAACCCGAAAGCCGTAGAAAAAGCGGCGCGCGCCTCAATGGCAACCCATGTCCAGGCGATGCTCGATTTCTGCCATATGGGTATCCCGACCGTCGATTACGGCAACAATATCCGTCAGGTGGCGCTGGATGAAGGGGTGGCAAACGCCTTTGATTTCCCTGGCTTTGTACCGGCGTATATCCGTCCGCTGTTCTGCGAAGGTAAAGGCCCGTTCCGCTGGGTAGCGCTGTCGGGCGATCCGGAAGATATCTATAAAACCGATGCCAAACTGAAAGAACTGTTCCCGCACCATAAAACCCTGCATCGCTGGCTGGATATGGCGCAGGAGCGTATCGCGTTCCAGGGCTTACCGGCACGTATCTGCTGGCTGGGGCTGGGCGAGCGCCATAAAGCCGCGCTGGCGTTCAACGAGATGGTGCGCAATGGTGAGCTGAAAGCGCCGATTGTGATTGGCCGTGACCACCTGGATTGTGGCTCCGTGGCTTCACCGAACCGTGAAACCGAAGCGATGAAAGATGGCTCCGATGCCGTATCCGACTGGCCGCTGCTCAACGCCCTGCTGAACACCGCAGGCGGCGCGACCTGGGTCAGCCTGCATCATGGTGGCGGCGTGGGCATGGGCTTCTCACAGCATGCGGGAGTGGTGATTGTCTGCGACGGCAGCGCCGAAGCGGATGTACGTCTGGCGCGTGTATTGTGGAACGACCCGGCTACCGGCGTGATGCGCCATGCGGATGCGGGGTACGAACAGGCACAGGCTTGTGCGAAGGAGCATGGGCTGAATCTGCCGATGCAGAAATAACCTGGATGGCGGGCGTCAGGCCCGCCATTTTTTTGCCCGGCATAGCGTAACTTTCCGCACCGCCAGCCCCGGCAACGTTTGCATTATTCAGGCATGGAGCTGCTGTAACTCTTTCTCGCTCAGACCAGTGAATTTGATAATGGTTTTAATATCTACGTTCTCCCGCAGCATACGCTGCGCCACCTGCAATTTACCTTCCTGAAGCCCCTGCAGAAGAGACTCCTGCCGCCACTGTTGTTCAATTGTCATAATCTGTTCCTTAAGTTGCGGTTTGGCTTGCATCAATATCTCAACGACCTTATCCCGGTCATCGGTGTCCCCATGGCGCAGCAGATAGAAGATCACGTCGATGGAGAGATTATCATTGTAATCCACCGACAGTAATGTGGCTATCGGGTCTATGTTTTCCAACATATCGCGCAGGCGTATGATCTTGTGTGCCATTTCCATGCGCGCGATACCCCGGTGCGTCATGATCTCCTCATCCGGGATCACGGTAATATCGACCAACGGGAAAGGATGGCAGTAGACCTGCCTTGCCAGTGCTGGATCACGGAATGAATCGAGCCAGTTCATCGGGTAAGGATAGGGACTGATTTTTCCCTGATAAAACAATACCGGTACCACAAGCGGAATTTCGTTATGACCCTCGTCAATGTGACGCTGCATAGCGGCAATGGTATAGCGCATCATGCGTAAAGTCATATGCTTATCAGGCGTGCTTTGGTGCTCAATCAGAGTATAGATATATCCTTCGCCACAATCCGTCTTCATTGAGAACAGCACGTCGGAATAAAAAGCGCTGAGATCACGTTCAATAAAGGAGGTCGGTACCAGTTGCAGCGTATCCAGATCGCAGTGCTGATGGATGACGGGCGGCAGATGGATGTCGAGAAACTGTCTGGCAAGGACAGGCTGACTCATAAATTTTTTGAACAGGGCATCATGCGGCGTTGCGGTGGCACTCATTAAGCTTACCTGCCAGAGTGATGAGAGTGGCCGGACGTTAGCATAGTCGCTATCCAACTGATATATAAGAAAAGAAAATATCAGGGCGCGTTAAGAAATTCATAACATGTTGATAAAACATTCAGAATTAACCCGCCTTGTCCAGTGACAACCAAGGTCTCCTTGCGGATAAAATTCATCTTGCTGCGGATTGAACAGGCTTATTCCATTTCGCTATAGTCTATAGCCAAATTATCCCGTTTCGCGATAGACGCCGCCCCGCGCTTGCCACTACAGTGAGAAGATAATTTTTTGCAGTACCTGCCCATGGACGTACTGCTGATAATGGAGAATCCTGCCCTATGACCCTGCCTGTCGCTTTGCTGGAAAACGCCCTGCGTTGGCGTCGCCAGCTTCATCAACATCCTGAACTGGGTTACCAGGAACAGCGTACCAGCGAGCTGGTGGCACAGGTGTTGAACGATGCCGGCTTGCAGGTATTTCGTGGTCTGGCAGGCACCGGGGTGATTGGCACGTTGGAAAATGGTCCGGGGCCAGTGATTGGCCTGCGTGCCGATATGGATGCGCTGCCGATCACCGAAAAAGGCGATCCGCAGTGGAAATCCACCCGTCAGGGCGTGATGCATGCCTGTGGTCATGATGGTCATACCGCCGTACTGCTGGCGGCAGCCTGTCAGCTGGCGGCGACACGCCAGTTCAGCGGTACGGTGCATTTTATCTTCCAGCCCGCCGAGGAAAACCTGGGCGGCGCACGCAAGATGGTGGAAGAAGGTTTGTTCCAGCGCTTCCCGATGGACGCGGTCTACGCGATGCATAACTGGCCGGGTTTGCCGGTGGGTTCGCTGGCGGTCAATGCCGGGGCAATGATGGCCTCGCTCGACTCATTTGAAATCACCCTGCACGGCAAGAGCTGCCACGCGGCGATGCCGGAAAGCGGTGCCGATCCGATGGTGGTGGCCGCCGAGTTGATTTTGGCGCTGCAAACCATTCCGTCACGCCGTCTGTCACCACTGGCTTCGGCGGTGGTCAGCGTGACGCAAATCCACGGCGGCGAAGCGATTAACGTGATTCCCGAACAAATCGTGTTACGCGGCACGGTACGCTGCCTGCAAACCGATGTGCGTAACCGGGTACGCGGCCTGATCGAGGATTTTGTCAGCACGCTGCCGCGCCCGTTTGGCGTCAGTGGTGAGATTCACTGGTATCCGGGCTATCCGGTCACCGCCAACCATCAACAACCGGCTGAACAGGTACGTCAGGCAGCCGTAAATTTGCTCGGTGAGCAACAGGTACACTGGCAGGTTAATCCGTCCATGGCATCGGAGGATTTCGCCTGTATGCTGGAAGCCTGTCCGGGTGCCTATTTCTGGCTGGGTGCCGATGGCACCACGCCGTCAGCCCCGCTGCACAACGCCGGTTACGACTTCAATGATGAACTGCTGCCCATCGGCATCACCTTCTGGCAGCAGTTGGTGGAAAGTACGCTGGTGAAAGCCTGATCCTCAAATTCCCGCCTGGCTCAGACGCTGTTCTGCGTCAGCCAGGCTGGCGCTTTCGCCGCTGGCGACCAGGCAGCAAGCCAGTTGCAGACGCAGCGCCTGCGGCACCGCCCGTTCTCCTGCCAGCACCGCACGAATCCAGGCAGCGGTATCCAGTGCGCTTTTTGATAGCGGCAGTTCAACTTCCCACTCCGGCTGACGCGCAACCCACTCTTCCGCCTGCGCATTGGCGCCCTGAATGTAGCTGATCGCCGGGCAGCGCTGTGGGTTGGCATAGACCTCGCCCTCGGTGCCGTTCAGCAGCAATCCGGGCGCATCGATATCCTGAAAGAATTTGCCGACACGCGGCACATATTCGGGATGGGATACGCTGGCCAGTCGCAACGCCGCTCGCTCAGCAAAGGGCGTCGCCAGTTTCGCCAGCGTGTGAGCGCTGTTACGCACCCCCATACGCCAGCGCAGCGACAGCTGTTTCGCCATCGGCGGGCAGAGATGATCGATGGTGATAAACGCCAGCGCGCCATTATCCAACTGTGCCTGCGCCTGTTGCGCAGTGGTCACCGGGTTGATATCCAGTGCCGCCAGCACCGCTTCACTGGTCACACGCGTCGGGTCATCACTGATGCCATGCATCAACACCGGAAAACCGAGTTTGACCAGCAACAACGCCAGTAATGGCGTCAGGTTGCCCTGACGGCGGGCACCGTTATAGCTGGGAATGACGATCGGCATCGGACGGCCAGCGGGCGGTTGCAGACGCATCATCTGCTGCTGCATCGCCTGATAAAAGCCGCGCATCTCCGCCTCACCTTCTCCCTTGATACGCAGGGCGATCAGCACACCGCCCAGCTCAAGATCCGGCACTTCACCCGCCAATATTGCGCTATACAGCGCCTGCGCGGTGTCAAAATCGATATCGCGCGCGTGATTTTTCCCGCGCCCAATCTCTTTAATAATTTTATTCAGTTCCATCAGGGGTTTCCGCTTCCAGAGTGCGCCGCATCTCGGCGGCCAACGGGGAGTTGTTTTGTTGTATTAAACCGTCTGTCACCTGCTGGCGATCCGTCAGGCTGCGATTTTGATTGAGTTTCCACTTACCTTCGCGTTGCGTCACGCGAATCTCCACGCCGACAATCGCTTTAACCATACTGTCGATATAAGCGGCGGGGGCATCGCTCACGGCCCACGGCTGCGGCATCCCCTGTTCCTGCTGCGCAGTCAGCCGCTCGACCCGCGTCCTTAGCCAGTCAGCGTTATCCTGTCGGGTGATCGCCCCCCGGCAGTGTAACGTCAGGTAGTTCCAGGTCGGCACCGCTTTGCCGCTGCGCGCCTTCTCTTCATACCAGGCTGGGGTGATATAGCCCTGTTCACCCTGAAATACCACCAGCACCGGCATGCCGTCCTCCAGGGCTTTCAGGTGCGGGTTGGCGCGGGATAAATGCCCCTGCAATACCCACTCGCCCTGCGCATCGACCTGCAATAAAAACGGCAACGGCGTCGCCAGCGGGCCATCGCTCCCGTTAGAGAGCAACAAACCCAGCGGATGACGTAGCACCAGCTGACGCTGCGCTTCCGCATCCGGCTGGTTAAACGCCCGTGGCGTGTACAACATGCTCAACTCCTTCTGCTGGCGCGCCTTTTGCGCGGCGCTACCGGTTCGCTGGTCGCCTCAGGCATAGGCGGCTGTTCAATCGGGAACACCGGCAATGCGGCCAGCAGGCGGCTACCATATGGCTTGCTGATTAAGCGTCGATCGTAAATGACGATCTCGCCGAAGCACTGATGGCTGCGAATCAGACGGCCGACCTGCTGGATCAGGGTAAATGAGGCACTGGGTAAACTCTGGACTTCAAACGGGTAGCGTCTGAGGCTCTTCAGCCACTCCCCTTCCGTCAAAATTACCGGACTGTCCACCGGGGGAAAAGCAATTTTGTGGATATGCACCTGGGACAGCAGGTCCCCTTTCAGGTCCAGCCCCTCGGCAAAGGATTGCAAACCGACCAGAATGCTGGTCTTGCCCTGCTCCACACGTTGACGATGCAACTCCACCAGCCGATAACGTGGCTGGTCACCCTGCACCAGCATCGACAGGCGTAAGTCGGTAACGTGGGTCAAAAACTGTTGCATGGCACGGCCACTGGCGAACAACACCAGCACCCCTTTATGTTTCTCTGCCGCCATCTGAGCGCGGAAAAAGCGGGCCATCTCGGCGATGTGTTCCGCTTCGTGGCTCATCAGCGGTTCATACTGCATTTGCGGGATCACCAACTTGCCCTGGTCGACATGCTGGAACGGCGAGTCCAGCGCCACAAAGCGATCGCCCGCCTTCTCGTTCAACCCGGACATCTCCTGGAGCCGGTTAAAGCTGTTCAGCGAGCGCAGCGTGGCAGAGGTCACCACCACGTGAGGAATTTTGCGCCACAGCAGTTTCTCCAGCTGATCGCTGACGCGAATCCCGGCGCAGTGGAACAACAAATGCGCCTGACCGTCGCGCAGTTCACGTGTCACCCATTTGGAGACCGGTGCATTAGAGGCCTTCGCCATGGCCGCCAGTCGCCACAGCTTGCTGATGGATTCAAACCAGCCAAAGTGACGGTTAAGCTGCAAAATGGCTTTATGCAGCCGCATGATGTCGGCCTTACCGGTTTGATCGCCCAGTTCATTCAGCAACCCTTCCGCCAGACCGCGTAGCGCGTCGCTGAGTTTGAACAGCCGGGCGCACATCGTCAGCAGTTCTTCCGGTAACTCCCCCAGCACAAACCGAAATTCGCCCGGCTGATTATGGGCGGGCAGCAACGGATTGAGCGCATTGCACAACGTCTGCAACAACTCGCGCATTTCGTCACAGTGCGCTTTGAGGCGCTCCGGGTTAGTCAGCGGCGGCGGCGATTTAGGGCGGAACTGCGCCATGATGGTCTCCACCAGACGCACAAACAGATCCAGTTGCAGGCTACTCCAGCCCGGGGTGATCTCAGCGCTCATCTCCAGCGCATCACGCGCCACTTCCGGCAAATGATGACCTTCGTCCAGTACCAGCATCAGGTGTTTCGCGGGCGGCAACACCGATTCGTTTTCCATCGCCGCCATCACCAGCGCGTGGTTCGCCACCACCACATCCGCCTGCTCAATCTCGCGCCGTGCCACAAAGAACGGGCATTCACGATACCAGCGGCAATGATGCCCCAGACAGTTGGCTTTGTCGGTGGAGAGGCGCTGCCACAGGCTGTCATTGATCGCGACATCGGTATGATCGCGCAGCCCATCCCACTGGTAGCGGCTGAGCTGTTTTTCCAGCCCGGCGCACAATTTCTGCTCCTCTTTGGAGCCGGTCACCGCCTCTTCATCGAGATACAGCAGCAAATCGCCCTGCTGGTCTTCGCTGGCCGCCAGCGCAGCAAGGTTGCGCGGACAGACATAACGCCCACGTCCGAATGCGGCGGTAAAGGTGAGGTCGGGAATGATTTTTTTCAGTAGCGGCAGGTCTTTACTGAAGATTTGATCCTGCAACGCCACGTTGGCGGTGCTGATCACCAGCCGCTTCTCTTCCGCACGGCTGACGGCAATGCCAGGGATCAGATACGACAGGGTTTTACCCACCCCGGTGGGCGCTTCAATCGCCAGGTGACGGCCTTCGTCACCGGCCAGACTTTTCGCCACTTCGGCGATCATCTGGCGCTGTGGTGCACGCGGAATAAAGTCAGGAACCTGCTGTTGCAGCGCCTTATACCATTGCGCAATCTGGCTTTTTATCGCTGCTGTCAGGGCCATTATCATTAACTTCTTACGGGAAACGGCCTGTATTTTTACACAGTATCGCCACAGCGTCAGCTTTCGCTGCTATTTTTTCGCGCGGGATTCAGAATATCTCGCATCGCACGGATCAGCGTTTCACGCGCCCTCCCACGACGGAAAGCAAAGGAGAACGGCGCGCGGAAGTGAAAATGCTGCGGCAGCAAGCGACACAACGCCCCCTGCTGTTCCCAACTGCGTGCGTAGTGTTCCGGCAAATAACCGATAAACCGTCCGCTAAGGATCAAGGTCAACTGTGCCTCGATACTTTCCACCGAGGCATTGGTCTGGCGGAAGCCGCGTTTGTTCAGTTCCTGCTGGTTCCAGTAGCGCCGCGTCACCATCCCGGTTTGTTGCACGGTACGCACATCGGGCGCGCCCTGCGCCAGCGCATGATCCGGGCTGCAATATAACCAATGTTGTTCTTCGTACAGCGGAATGGTCACCAGATTGCTGGCGCGCAGGGGAAAATGACCGATGGCCAAATCGAGGCGATCTTCCAGCAATTGTTGTTGCAGTTCATTGGGATCGCGCACGCTGAGATTGAAAAACACCGCCGGAAAACGTTGATTAAAACGGGCGATGGCCGCGGGCAAAGCCAGCGTGCTGTCGGTAACGGTGGCATCCACCACGCCGAGGGAAAAGGTGCCACCCTGCGCGCTTTTCAGCGTCTCCACCTGTTCCTGCCAGCCCGCCAGCGTCGCCAACATTTGCTGGCTGTAACGATAAAACTGTTCCCCTTTACTGGTCAGGGTAAAGCCGCCACGCCCCCGCTGGCAGAGAATAAACCCCAGTTGGGTTTCCAGTTCGCTCATATAGGCGCTGATGGCCGGGGTGGTCATGTTCAGTGCCTGCTGCGCGCGCGAATAGCCCTGGTTTTCTACCACGCTGGCGAAGACCTGGAGCAGTTTGAGATTGGGTAACGGTTGCATAATGTTATTCCGTAGCGGCGCGATTTATCGCGCAATCCTGTGCGCGCTGGCGGAAAAGCCTGCGCGATAAATCGCGCCGCTACGTTAGTCTCTCCCTTTTTCTTAAGAAATTACCGGTAAAAGTTAAGTAATCTCTGAAGTGATTATCTGCTGTCAAGGATTTTTCCCGCCGCTCCGTCAGGTAATGATGTCCGTCTGTTCAATGTAAGGAGCCGGTCATGACCCATTTTCCCCAACCGCAGGGCGGCAATGAGATGCCGCGTTTCGCCGGACGCGGCACCATGATGCGTTTACCGGCCAGTGAGTCCCCCGCCGATCTGGATGTGGCGTTTATCGGTATCCCGCTGGATATCGGCACCTCACAGCGCAGCGGCACCCGCTACGGGCCGCGCGCCATCCGCGCCGATTCGGTGATGATCCGTCCTTATAATATGGCGACCGGGGCAGCGCCGTTTGATTCGCTGCGCGTCGGCGATCTCGGCGATGTGCCGATCAATACCTACAGCCTGCTGAAATCGGTCGATATCATTGAAGAATTTTACAGCGATCTAAACCAATGGCCGCTGATTCCGCTGACGCTGGGCGGTGACCACACTCTGACGCTGCCGATTCTGCGTGCGCTGGCAAAAAAACACGGCCCGATGGGGCTGATCCACGTGGATGCCCATACCGACACCAATGATGAGATGTTTGGTGAAAAAATTGCCCACGGCACCACGTTTCGCCGGGCGGTAGAAGAAGGCTTGCTGGATTGTCAGCGCGTGGTGCAGATTGGGCAACGTGCGCAGGGCTACGCCGCAGACGACTTTCAATGGGGGGTCGATCAGGGCTTCCAGCTGATCCCCGCCGAGCAGTGCTGGCATCGCTCGCTGACGCCGTTGATGGCCGAGGTGCGCACGCGGATCGGTAGCGGCCCGGTGTACCTTTCTTACGATATCGACAGCTTTGATCCCGCCTGGGCTCCCGGCACCGGTACGCCGGAAGTGGGAGGACTGACCTCGATGCAGGGGCTGGAGATCGTGCGTGGCTGTCGCGGTTTGAATCTGGTGGGTGGCGATCTGGTGGAAGTGTCACCGCCGTATGACCAAAGCGGCATGACCTCACAGCTGGCGGCCAATATCCTTTATGAGATGCTGTGCGTGTTGCCCGGCGTCCGTTACACAGAGAAGAAGCAATGACACAAATGAATCTGGTGTTCCCGGCCCGCGTATTGCGCGGTGCGGGGGTAATTAATCAGTTGGGTGCAATCTGCGCCAGTCTCGGGCAGCGTGCGCTGCTGATCGGCGGCCATCAGGCTCTGCACGCGGTAGAAGCGCAGGTGCGCGCTCAGCTACTGGCGGCCGATGTGGCGCTGGTGGCGCAGGAGTGGTTTGGCGGCGAAACCTCGATCAATCACATCAATCGGCTGGCAGCCATCGCCACCGAATTGCAGGCGGAGGTGATTATCGGTGTCGGCGGCGGCAAATCGCTGGATACCTGTAAAGCGGTAGCGGCACAGCTTGGCCTGCCGGTAGTGACCATCCCCACCATTGCGGCGACTTGCTCGGCCGTGACGCCGCTGAGTATTCGCTACGATGATAACGGCAACTTCTTTGATATTTTCCCGCTACCGCAAGCCCCGGCAGCCGTGGTGATTGACAGCGCGCTGCTGGCAAAAGCGCCGCCGCGCTGGCTGGCCGCCGGGCTGGGCGATACGCTGGCGAAATGGTACGAATTCCGCGCCGTCA
Organism: Pantoea sp. At-9b; assembly: GCF_000175935.2. Taxonomy (NCBI): domain Bacteria; kingdom Pseudomonadati; phylum Pseudomonadota; class Gammaproteobacteria; order Enterobacterales; family Erwiniaceae; genus Pantoea; species Pantoea sp. At-9b. Next base: position 1,376,666 of record NC_014837.1, on the reverse strand, counting down.
GCACCCGCCATCCGGCCAAAGAAGGTAACGCGCTGTCATCACTGGCGCACAGCAAGATTTGTTACGACGTGATTGCTGAACACGGCCCGGCCGCTTATGCCGCCGTGCTGCGCGGTGAGAGCGGCAGCTCGTTGGATCAGGTGCTGGACGCGATTTTCACCTGGGCCGGTTTAACCTCGCTGATGAGCAACGGTGCGCACGCAGCGGCATCGCATGCCATCTACGAAGGCTTTACCTTCTGCGATAAGACACGCGAGTTTGGCCATGGCCTGTTGGTGGGCTTTGGTAACCTGTGCCTGCTGGCGCTGGAACATCGTAGCGATGACGAAGTGCTGGCGGAGATGCGTCTGGCGCGTGATTGCGGTGTACCGCTAACGTTGACTGAAATTGCCGATCTGGACACAGCCGAGCTGGAGCTGATTGTACGTGAGTCGGTGCATGCGCCGGATATGGCGAATATGGCGGAAACGGTGACGGAAGATCGTTTACTGGCGGCAATCGCACGCGTTGAGAAGCTGGCAACACGGTAACCGCGCGATAAATCGCGCCGCTACGAGAGGTACAAATATGTGTAGCGGCGCGATTCATCGCGCAAAGTTAATGGTGTTTGACTGCCAGCAACGCCGTAATCTGACTCACATCGCGGATGTCATCCAGCGCCATGCACACCGTTTCCAACTGCACCACCTGCGCTTCTGGCAGTACGCGCGCCGCGAGGCTACGGTATTTCTCCAGCAATGCGTCCAGGCTCAGTGGGTTAGCCGGCGCACCCGAGGGCACCGCCACATGCTGCTGCCACTGTGCGCCCTGCACCGTCTCCAGTCGTACCCAGGGTTCGGCATCCCGGCTTTGTTCAGGATCGATCACCAACTCCACCCGCGCCATCAGCGCTTCCGCATCAGGGTGCAGGCGTTTCGCGTCATCATAGCTGGCGAGGTCCGCCGCACCATACAGCGCGCGCGCCGTTAGCGCGTAAGGCAAACTCATCTGCGCGGCCGCCAGGCTGGCGACATCACGAGTGCCGCACATCTCCAGCAGGAACGGATTCACCCCCACCACAATGCGTGCAATGTCCGCGGTTGCCAGCGGTTGCTGTTGCAACAGGATACCCAGCGCATCAATCGCGGAATGCGTGCCACGACAGGCGGCATAGGGTTTGATCGAACAGCGTGCCAGTTTCCACACCACGCCCAGATCGGCCACTAACGCCTCGGGCTGCTGAGTGTCCGCCGCCAGCGTTTGCAGGAAACCACCCCAGCGTGGCTCAAAGACTGCCGAAGGACCGCTGATACCTCGCTGAGCCAGCAGCGCTGCCTGCACGCCACCTTCCGCCGCACGTGCGGCGTGCAGCTTTTTGGTGTGCGAGCCGTCGTGAATAAAGCCCCACAACCCGCCACTGAAACTGGCGGCGATGCCCAACGCCGAGGCGCTTTGCGCCGCGTTGAGTTGCAGCAACGAACAGACTGCCGCCGCCGCGCCGAAAACGCCACAGCTGGCGGTGGAGTGCCAGCCCGCACCGTTGTGCGCTGAATAACCACCGCAGGCTTCCAGCACCCGGCGACCGATGTCATAACCGATCACCATCGCGGTTAACAGCGCCTGACCACTCACCGGCTGTGGTGCCAACGGCAACACCGCCAGCAGCGCCGGGATCACCACCGCGCCGGAATGATCGCAGCCGCCGGTATCATCCAGCTCGTACATGTGCGCCGCAACGCCGTTCAGCCACGCCGCCTGACGCGCATTGACCTGTTGTGCGCTGCCCCACACCTGCGCCTGAGCATAGCCGCCCTCGGCCTCGACCAGCGCCAGGCACTCGCGCCAGATCGGGCTATCACTGCCCGCCAGCGAGGCACCCAGGGTATCGAGGAAGTGACGTTTGGCCTGCTCCACCAGCGCGGTGGGCAGTTGGTCAAACCGGGTTTCAGCGATAAAACTCGCCAGCTGATTAAGCATTGATCTCTCCGATGACGCGGGTGAAGACTTCAGCCGGATGATCCGGGCCGTTGTCGGGCTGGCTCTGCCAATGCGCCGCCACCTGCTGCGCGGTAGCGATCCACACGTTGTGTTGTTGCAGCGTGTCGAGCAGCGATCGCAGCAGACCGATACGCCCGGCAGTGCCGATGATTTCCGGATGCAGACGCAGCAAATAACACAAGCCAAAGCGATGGAAGCCGCGAAAATCCTGGGTCAGGTTGTCGAGGGTTTCACCGTAAGGGGCAATACGCGACTGCCCCGGTGGAATCGCCGGGCTGAGGTTAAAGGCAAAATAGGGTTCGTCTTCCAGCGTGTAGTGCATCGGCAGTTCCACCAGCCGGGTACCGGGGTGGAAATAGGGCAAATCATCACCGCGCCAGCTGGAGGACCAGCGAATACCCTGCTCAATCAACGCCTGGGCGAGGCCCGGTTTCCACTGCCCTGCCGGGGTGCGGAAACCCTGAATCGGTTGACCGGTTACCTGCGCCAGTTTGTCGCAACCCCGCGTGATGCTGGCAATTTGTTGTTCCAGGGTCAGCGTGGAGAAATCTTCATGGCGATCGCCACTACAGGCAATTTCATGGCCGGCAGCGATAATGCGTTGCACCAGCTCTGGCTGCTCCTCCGCCACCACCGCCGGTAAGCACCAACTGGCTGTTAGCTGCTTTTCCGCCAGCAGGTTCAACAGACGATCGACGCCGCGTAGTGTGCCATAGCGCCATACCGACAGGGTTTTGTCGCGTCCCGCCACGGCCGGAGCCTGCGTCAGAATGCCGTGAATATCGTTAAAATCGATGGTGATGATCGCCGCCGACTGGAAGCCCAGCGGCCAGCGGGAAGATTCAGTCATGCTGCTGCTCCTGCAAGTACCACTGCGCCACCGCATCGCAGCGCGCAAACCACACATCATCACGCGCCGTCATATGTTCAAACAGCTGCTCCAGCAGCAGTAAACGCCCGGGCTGGCCGGAAATTTTCGGATGGAACAGCGTGGTCAGGCACAAGCCTTCATCCATCGCGCCATCGAATTCACGCTGCCAGTTATCGCGGGTGTGGGCATAGCTGGCAATACGATCGCCGCCTTTCGGGAAGTCCGGCTGGCGCGTATAGGCCAATGAGGCGTAATCATCCATCTCCCATTTGCCAGGGATCTCAACCAGCGGCGTATGCCCGGCCACCGGGATGCTATATGGACGGTCGTCGCCACGCATGCTGCTGGAGTAGATCACCCCAGCTTCACGCAGGATCTGTGGCGTTTCCGCATGCCAGTCGCCTGACGGCGTGCGGAAACCACAGGCGGTAATGCCGAGATATTGCTGAAAGATCGCCGCCGATTTGGTCATCACCGCCCGCTGTTCTTCAGGCGAGATCGCCCAGAATGATTCATGACGGTAGCCGTGATAGGCCACTTCGTGGCCCTGTTCAATAATCGCCTGACACTGCTGCGGCCACTGCTCCACCACCCACGCGGGAACAAAGAAGGTGGCGGGCAGTTGAAACGCCCGCAGCAGATCGAGCAAACGCCCGAGCGCGCGGTACGGCCCGTAAGCGCCAAAGGTGAAATACTCTGGCGTTGACCACAGGCTGCCATTCAACATGGCATCGCCGGTGGGACCATCAAGGTCAAACGCCAGCGCCATACAGCCGCGCTTGCCCTGTGGCCAGCGCACTGCGCCCGGTTGTTGCATCAGCCGTCTCCTGTTAGCCCTGGTTTACCGTAGCTTTTGCCACGCCGTTGTCGCTCAGACCCCATTTGCTGAGGATCTTCTGGTAAGTCCCATCGGCGATCATCGCATCCAGCGCGCCCTGCACGGCGGTGGTCAGATCCGAGGCATCTTTGCCGATCGCCATGCCGGTGTACTGGAAGGAGAACGCTTTATCGAGCGGTTTAAAGGTGCCTTTTTCCAGGTCCATGATGTACGGCAGGGTTTCACTGCCCTGCACTGCCGCATCCAGACGACGCTGACGCAGCTGAGTACGGGCATCCGCGGTGCCTTCTGCGCCCACCACTACGATGGCCGGTTTACCGGCAGATTCGCAGTGCTCTTTGCTCCAGTTAGCAATCTCTTGCGGGAAGGTGGTGCGACGGCTGGTGCCGACGCGCTTGCCGCACAGATCCATCGCACTGTTGATGTCACTGCGGGCCGATAAGGTGTAGAACTGCGGGCCGGTTTTGAAGTAGTCGATAAAGTTGACCACCTTCTGACGCTCTTTGGTGTCGGTCATACCGGACATCACCATATCAACGCGTTTGGTGACGACCGCGTTGACCATCTGTTCAAACGCGATCTCCTGCCAGTTGATCTTGACGCCCAGCTTCTGACCAATCGCCATACCGAGATCGTAATCGACACCGGTCAACTGGTTGCTGGCCGGATCTTTAAAATCCATCGGCGGATAGTTCGGCATGATCGCCACGGTCAGACCTTTCTCTTTGATCGACGCTGGCACAGCGATGTCGGCCCAGGCAGACGATTGCAGCAACAGCGCGGCACTTACGGCGCTCAATAACAGTTTTTTCATTCAAATCACCCCGGTCAGTTAAAGAAGAATCGCGTTGATAAAGTTTTTCATCCGTGGGTTTTGCGGGTTCAACAGAATATCTTCCGGTGCGCCCTGCTCGATAATGCGTCCCTCGTCCATAAACACCACCTGGTTCGCCACTTCGCGGGCAAAGCCCATCTCGTGAGTAACGACCAGCATGGTGGTGCCTTCTTTTGCCAGTTGACGCATCACCGCCAGCACTTCACCGACCATTTCCGGATCGAGTGCCGAGGTGGGTTCATCAAACAGCATTAATTTCGGTTTCATCGCCAGCGCGCGGGCAATCGCCACTCGCTGCTGCTGACCGCCGGACAATGACTGAGGGTAGTCATGCGCCTTGTGTGCCAGACCGACGCGATCCAGCAACGCCATCGCCTCTTCGCTGGCTTCACGTTTCGGGCGCAACAGCACACGACACGGCCCTTCGATGATGTTTTCCAACGCGGTTTTATGCGGGAACAAGTTGAAGCGCTGGAACACCATGCCGGTTTGCAAACGCTGGCGGGCAATCTGCTTGTCGCTCAGCGGATAAAGTTTGTTGCCATTGATGCGGTAACCCGCCAGTTCGTTGTCGACCCAGATACCGCCCTGATCGACCTTTTCCAGCTGGTTAATGCAGCGCAGGAAGGTGCTTTTGCCGGAGCCGGATGGCCCGAGAATGCACATCACCTCGCCGTAATTCACCTCAAGGCTGACGTCCTTCAATGCGTGGAACTGGTCGAAATATTTGTTCACCTTGACGGCGCGCACGATGTTTCTCATCTCTCTCACTCCTTAGTGACGACGGCGATGGCCGCGTGAGAAGTAGCGTTCCAGCTGGCTCTGGCCGAAGGACAGCACCGTCACCACGATCAAGTACCAAATACCGGCCACGAACAGCAGTTCCATCACGCGCGCGTTGGCAAAGTAGATGTTCTGGGTGTTGTAGAGCAGTTCCGAGTACTGAATCATGCTCGCCAGACTGGTGGTCTTGATCATGCTGATAAATTCGTTGCCTACCGGCGGCAGGATGACGCGCATCGCCTGCGGCAGGATGATGCGCTGCAATGCCTGCAAACGTGGCATGCCGATCGCTTTAGCCGCCTCGTACTGACCGGTATCCACCGACAGCAGACCGGCACGCACCACTTCGGAGGTGTATGCCCCCTGGTTGATGCTCAGGCCGAGCAGCGCGGCGAGGAACGGCGTCATGACGGTGACGGTTTGCACACTGAACACGCCGGGAATGCTGATGGTGGGAAACACCAACGCCAGGTTGAACCACAGCAGCAGTTGCAGAATCAGCGGCGTACCACGGAAGATCCAGGCGTAACCGACCGCGATGTAGTGCAGCACCGGGTTGGGCGACATGTACATGATGGCGGTGATCACCCCGAACAACACGCCGAAGCCCATTGCCAGAACTGACATAATCAGGGTGTTGACCACCCCGTCGAGAATCGCCTTGGCGGTAAAGAACTGGCCGACAAACGACCATTCGATATTGCCGTGCGCAAAGGCATTAACCAGCAACGCCAGCAGGATCAGGATCACTACCGAGGCGGTGATGCGGCCGTAATAACGACGCGGCACCACCTGATAACGATCAAGATCGTAATGCGGCTGACTGCTGGCGTTGTTCGTTGCCGTGGTGGTCGATTGCGACATCAGCGTCTCCTCAGGCGCGCGGGCCAGCGTAGTCGTCAGCCCACTGCTGCTGGGCCTGCATCAGGGTTTGCAAACGTGCCAGTTGCTCGCGTACACGCTCAGGCGCTGTGCCGCCGTAACCGTTACGTACTGCCAGCGCTGACTCCAGCGTCAATGCACCACGTACCTCGGCGGTCAGACGGCTATCCACCGCCTGTAGCTGCGCATCGCTGAGATCGGACAGGCCACAACCTTGCTGCTCGCACAGCTGCACCAGCTGACCGGTGATTTCATGGGCTTCACGGAACGGCACACCGCGCATGGCCAGCCAGTCGGCCACTTCGGTCGCCAACGTGAAGCCATCCGGTGCCTGCTCACGCATCACCTCGGTGTTGAATTTCAGCGTCGCCATCATCCCGGCCATCGCAGGCAGCACCAGCAGCAGGGTGTCAACGGCATCAATCACGTTACGTTTGTCGTCGCTCAGGTCGCGGTTATAGGAGAGCGGCATCGCTTTCATGGTGGTGAGCAGCGCCGTCAGGTTGCCGACCAGGCGACCAGAACGACCGCGCGTCAGCTCGGCAATATCCGGGTTCTTTTTCTGCGGCATGATTGAGCTGCCGGTGGCGTAGCTGTCGTGCAGCTCGACCCAGCGGAACTGACGCGATGCCCACATGCACACCTCTTCACACAGGCGTGACAGGTTGATGCCAATCATGCTGGTAACGAACAGAAATTCGGCGGCGTAATCACGGCTGGCAACCGCATCAATCGAGTTCTCGCACGGCGCGAGATAGGCCAAATCAGCCGCTGCCAGCTCTGGCTGGCGGGCAATGGCGGAACCGGCCATCGCGGCCGCACCGAGTGGGCAACGCGCGCTGCGGCGATCCCAGTCCTGCATACGTTCGATATCACGCGCAAAGGATTGCGCATGCGCCAGCAACTGATGTCCAAACACAATCGGCTGAGCCTGTTGCAGATGGGTAAAGCCTGGTGCCACACTCTCGGTATGCTGTGCTGCCTGCTCGACCAGCGCCTGTTGCAGTCCGAGCAGCGCAGTAACCACCTTGCGGCCGTTATCGCGCAGGTAGAGACGCAGGTCATTGACGGTCTGATCGTTACGCGAACGACCGGCACGCAGCTTGCCACCCAGCGGCCCTAAACGTTCGGTGAGCGCGCGTTCCACAAAGGTATGCACATCTTCATCTGCCGCAATCGGATGCAGCTGACCGGCGCGGAACTCAGCATCCAGCTCATCAATCGCCGCCAGCATGGTGCTCAGTTCCGCGTCGCTTAGCAGTTCTCCACGCGCCAGTTCACGAGCATGGGCACGACAGCCAGCAAAATCGTAAGGCGCCAGAGCAAAGTAGTAATCCGGGCTACGTGACAGCGCGGTTAAACTGGCCGCCGGTGCCGCTTTAAAACGCGCACCCCATAACAGTTCTGCTTTCTCAGACATGCAATTTTCCCCTTACCAATAATCAATAGCGAGATGAATTAGGTGTCAGCGATAATAAAAACTTATTTTATTGCTACGCTGGTAAATACGGCACATTTCAGGTTCACTACACTTTCACCGCAATAATTCCGGAGTTGAATAGCAAAGATGGAAAGTAAAGTTTCCCAGTCTGGAAACAATGCAATCAATCGCAACGATAATGCGGTGCTGGCATTAAGTAATATCGATTTAAAATTGCTGCGCGTATTTAAATGCGTGGTGGAGGCCGGTGGATTAACCGCCGCCAGCCACGAGTTGAATATTGGTCTGGCGGCAATCAGTAAGCAGGTTTCCGATCTGGAAATTCGTCTCGGCATGACCCTGTGTAGCCGCGGGCGCGAAGGCTTTGAACTGACGCAGTACGGCGTTAACGTCTATCAGGCGACGCTGGAGCTGTTTGTCTCGCTCAATTTGTTCCGCGAACGGCTGCACAACAGCCGCAACGAGCTATTGGGTGACATCGCCATTTGCGTCGTGGATAACACCATTTCCGACCCACAATCGCCTGTTACCAGCGCGGTGCAACAGTTGCACCAAAATGCGCCAAAGGTACAAATCCGTCTGCAAACGGCACAATTAGACGATATTGAACGCGGTATTAGTGAAGGCCGTTTTCATTGTGGTGTCGCGCCAGTTTATGAAATGAAAAGTGATTTCGATTACTTCCCGTTATATAAAGAATACTCAAAACTTTATTGTTCAGTGGGCCACCCACTTTATTCCGGCAGTGCTGACCATAAAATACCCCTGGAATTATTACGCGAACAAAAAGTAATAAATCACTTATATGTTACGCCACGTGATGCACGTCGGGTTATTCCACTCCACGACAGCGGTGTGCAAGCGGTTCAGGTTGAGTCGGTCGCCATGCTGATCCTCACCGGCCATTTTATTGGTTATTTACCCGAACACTATGCCGCTGCGTTTATTGCGCGGGGTCAGCTGTGTGAATTGGGAGATGAATCGATTCGTATGGAGAATCCCTTCTGTCTGATGATGAAGAAGGGCCGCAAAATAAATCCGATTATTAAGTTGTTTATGCAGGCGCTGGCGATCCCGGAGGCGGAGGGAGTGCACTGATTTGGTGCAATGGGTGAGGTGCGCGCGGTTGCCCTCACCCCGGCCCTCTCCCGCAAGACGGGAGAGGGAGATGTGCAATGTGCCAATCCGGGCGCGATCAGTCCCCTTTCCCGCAAGATGGGAGAGGGAAATGTGCAATATGCCAATCCGGGCGCGATCAGTCCCCTTTCCCGCAAGACGGGAGAGGGAAATGTGCAATATGCCAATCCGGGCGCGATCAGTCCCCTTTCCCGCAAGATGGGAGAGGGAAATGTGCAATATGCCAATCCGGGCGCGATCAGTCCCCTCTCCCGCAAGATGGGAGAGGGAAATGTGCAATATGCCAATCCGGGCGCGATCAGTCCCCCTCTCCCGCAAGACGGGAGAGGGGGATGTGCAATATGCCAATCCGGGCGCGACCAGTCCCCCTCTCCCGCAAGACGGGAGAGGGAGATGTGCAATATGCCAATCCGGGCGCGATCAGTCCCCTCTCCCGCAAGATGGGAGAGGGAAATGTGCAATATGCCAATCCGGGCGCGATCAGTCCCCTCTCCCGCTGGCGGGAGAGGGTTAGGGTGAGGGAAACACTAAGCTTTTCCCCAGACACTGCGCCGCCGCATTTCCCACATAATGCCCAAAGGGCACAATCGGCTGATAACCCTGGCCGGCATAAAACGCCAGCGCGCGCGAGTTGACCTTACGCGTCTCCAGCCACATCGCCTGATACCCCTGCTCCCGCGCCTGTTGTTCGAGAAACTGCACCAGCGCCGCACCGATGCCCTGCCCGCAGTGCAACGCATACATCCGTTTCAGTTCAGCGACCCCTGGTTGCAACGGGCGAAACGCGCCACAGCCCACCGGCCTGCGTTGTGCATCGCGCGCCATGGCAAAACAACTACCGGGCTGCTGCATTGCACCAGCATCAAAGCTGGCGCGCCCGCTGCTGCCCGTAAGTTGCGCGAGGGTGTCGGACAGGCGATCCAATAGCCACAGGGCATCCGGCTGTTGAATCGATTCCTGTGCCACCACAATCATTCGGGTGACCTTAAGGTTTTAAACATCACCGTTGTTGCATCCAGCACACCTGCGGTTGATTCGGCATAGTGCGGAATAGAACCGGCGATGTGCCAGTCGAGCGACAGATAGAGATCGGTCGCCACATCGCCGCTGCGCGTATCCAGTACCAGCAAGGTTTTGCCGTTCTGCGCCGCCAATTGCTCCGCCTGCTGCATCAGGCTACGGGCGATACCCCGACGTCGCGCCCGTGGGTGTACCAGCAGTTTGCTGATTTCAGCACGATGGCGGCCATTAGGCATCGCGCTGTACCCGACCATCACCGTCGCGACCATGACGCCGTCGAGCCGCGCCACCAGCAGTTGGTTATCACCGCTGGCAAGGCTGAAAATTTTGTCCTGCCAGAAGCGTTCCATCACAGCGCGATCGTTGGCATCGATAAATCCCACGCTGGCACCGTCCGCCACACATCCCTGCAACACATCACACAATTCCCCTATCAGAGGTTGCGCCTGGCTGGCGCTAAGCTGTTCAATGTCAATCATGGTTTGCACACCACCAGAATGTAACGTGCACCCCCCTGCGGGTGTGCGGTAAAGGAGGATTTGCCGGTCAAATGGAAACGCAGGCAGTCTCCTGCCTGCAATGTCCAGCTTTGCGCTTCCATACTGATGGTTAGCTCACCGGACTGTAACCAGATATGCTGCTCCAATCCCTGAATGGGCGGCGCGTCATAATCAATGCGTGAACCGGGTTGTAACACCCCTTCCACCATTTCTGCTCTAAAATGAGTGGCAGGTGGCGAAACGTTGCGACGCTGGAAACCGCTCAGTTCATCGACCCAAACCGGTTGCTGCTCAGGTTTGAGCAATAAAGGTGCCTCGTCCTCCACTTCGCTTAACAGGCGCGACATGGTGAGTCCGTAGGCAACACACAGGCGGTTGAGTAATGCTGCCGTTGGGCTGGTCTCCGCGCGCTCAATGCGCGACAATGTGGCCCGACTGATGCCGGTGGCCATCGACAGTTCATCCAGTGACCAACCGCGTTGCAGGCGTAATTCAGCTAAACGAGCGGCCAGCCGATCTTCGGTATCCGGTTCAGACATTCTCTTATCTCACATTTGGGAAAATATCTCATATGTGAGATAAAGCCTGAAAACACGATTTCCGTCAAGTTGTACACGGAAAAATTTGTTGTACAACTTGATCGCTGCGGTTAAGGTGTGGCGAAGCAGGTCAGTATGTTGAGGAAGATATGGCCTTATACAGTATCGGCGACGTTGCCGAACGCTGTGGAATCAATCCGGTAACACTTCGCGCCTGGCAGCGACGTTACGGTCTGTTAAAGCCCCAGCGCACCGAAGGTGGTCACCGTCAGTTTGACGACGAAGATGTTCAGCGCATTGAAGAGATCAAACGCTGGATAGAGAGTGGCGTGCCCGTTGGCAAGGTCAAGGCCCTGCTGGAGGGAGAACAAGTCAATGTTCACGACGGCTGGAATACTTTACAAGAGGAGCTGATGAGCGTGCTGCGCCATGTCAGACCCTCAAAGCTGCGCGCCAAAATCGCCACGATTGGCCGTGAACATCCGGTGGATGTGCTTATCGATCACGTCATTGTGCCGGTACGCCAGCGCCTCGGGTTAGATCAAAACACCGCACGTGCCATGTGCAGCCTGCTCGATGGCGCGTTAATCGATTATGTGGCGTTTTGCCTGACCGGTTCACGTAAAAAAGCCGGGAAAGATGCGCTGATGATTGGCTGGGGCGTTGACGATCGCACCCGCATCTGGCTGGAAGCCTGGCGTCTGTCGCAACAGGGATGGCGGATGGATGTGCTGGCGGAGCCGCTGGAGCTGCCACGTCCGGAGCTGTTCCCCGGCCAGAATCTGTTTGTATGGACCGGCAAAAAACTGACGCGTCGCCAGCATGAACAGCTGGAACACTGGCAGGCGCAAGGATTTAACGTTCACCTCCACGACCCCAACACCAAATAAAAAGCACACATCGGCCTTTGCCGGGGCTGATGTGCGCGTTATCATGCCGCCTTCAATGACTTTTCTCAGGTTTTGACATGAACTGGCAAAAAATCTTCATCTCTACCCTGTTTGCCGTGATGGCACTGGGCGGCATGGGCGGCCTGATGTTGGTCGGCTACAGCCTTATTCTGCACGCCAACTAAGCCAGCGCTGCACACGTTCCAGCAGGCGATCGCAGACCAACGCCAGCAGCGCCACCAGCAATGCCCCCTGAATCACATAGGCGGTGTTAAAGCCGCTCAGACCGATAATCACCGGTGAACCCAAACTCTCTGCGCCCACGGTTGAGGCAATCGCTGCCGTGCCAATGTTGATCATCACCGACGTGCGCACCCCAGCCATCATCACCGGTGCCGCCAGCGCCAGTTCGATCTGCCACAACCGCCGCCATGGCCCCATACCGAGACCGGTCGCGATTTCGCGATTGCTGGACGGTACGCTATCCAGCCCCGCCAGCGTGCCCTGCAAAATCGGCAGCAGACCATAGAGGAACAACGCGATTACCGCCGGTGTGGCACCAAACCCCATCACTGGCACCGCAATCGCCAGCACCGCCACCGGCGGAAAGGTCTGTCCGGCGGCGGCGAGCGTTTCCAGCAACGGACGGAACGCCCTGCCCTTACGCCGCGTGGCAAACACCGCACAACTCACTCCAACCACCACCGCCAGCGCACTGGCGCTGACCACCAGCAGCAGATGCGCCAGCGCCAGACGCCAAAAGCTATCCTGTTGATACAGAGGACGCTCCAGTTGCGGAAACCAGTGGGCAAACAGCGGCGCGCTGTGTGGCAGCCCCCATAGCAGCAACAGAAACAACGCCAGCAACCAGTACAACGGATCTTTTAGCCAGCGCATTACCCCGCCTCGCGTTGACGCAGTAAATCACTGAAGTGCAGCACGCCGAGCGGCTGCTGATGTTGATCCACCACAGGCAGCTTGTCGGTACGTCGGGCGATAAACTGCGACAACGCCTCACGTAGGGTCAAGCCCGCAGCAATCGGTTCAGCTTCCAGCCACTCTCCACGTCTCACCGCGTTCCCGGCCCGGCCCAGCGCCAACAGGCGCACGCCGAGTTCACTGTGACCGAAGAATTCACGGGCAAAATCGCTGGCTGGCTGCGTCAGCAATTCAATCGGCTTGCCCTGCTGGACAATTTCGCCGCCATCCATCAGCACCAGTTGGTCCGCCAGGGTCAGCGCCTCGTCGATATCATGCGTCACCAGCACAATGGTGCGCCCGGACAGGCGGTGAATACGCAGCATCTCCTGTTGCAGCGCCTGACGATTGACCGGATCGAGCGCGCCGAAAGGTTCATCCATCAGCAGTAACTCAGGATCCGCCGCCAGCGCACGTGCCACCCCCACGCGCTGCTGCTGACCGCCAGAAAGCTGGTGCGGATAGCGCGTCGCCAGTTCGCTATCAAGGTTTAACAGCGCCAGCAGCTCAGCGACCCGCTCACGGATGCGCGCCTGTGGCCATCCAAGCAGCGAGGGCACCGTCGCGATGTTTTTCGCCACGTTCCAGTGTGGGAACAGGCCGATGGATTGAATCGCATAGCCAATACGGCGTCGCAAGGCACGCACATCCATGCGTTCTATGGCTGCTCCGGCGAAACGGATCTCTCCGCTGTCATGCTCCACCAACCGATTGATCATCTTCAATGTGGTGGACTTACCGGAACCCGAAGTACCAATCAGCACTGTGAAGCTGCCCTTTTCGATATGCAGCGACACATTGCGCACCGCCGCTTTACCGTCAAAAGCTTTATTAACCTGGTGAAATTCAATCATGTTGTCTCTCCAGCAGCGCAGCCAGTAAACGCAGCAACGCATCGGCGATCACCGCCAGCGCCACCACCGGGATCACCCCGAGCAACACCAAATCCAGCGCGCTACTTAATAATCCCTGAAACAAAATGGCGCCGAATCCCCCGGCACCAATCAGCGCCGCCACCACCGCCAGCCCCAGTGTCTGTACCACCACTACCCGCAAGCCAGAGAGCCACACCGGAAGCGCCAGCGGCAATTCGGCAAAACAGAACTGCTGCCAGCGGCTCATCCCCATGCCGCGTGCAGTTTCTCTCACCTCCGCGGGCACCTGCTGCAACCCGGCTACTACGCTGCGCACCAGCGGCAGCAGCGCGTACAACACCAGCGCAATCAGCGCCGGGGCCATGCCGATGCCCGCAATCCCCCAACTCGCCAGCAGCGGAAACTGTGCCGCCAGTCCGGCAAGCGGAGCAATCAACAGGCCAAACAGCGCCACTGAGGGGACCGTCTGGATCAGGTTTAACACACTGAAGGCGGTCTGCTGCCAGCGCGCATGCCGGGCAATGGCAATGCCGAGCGGTACGCCAATCAGTAAAGCGGGTAACAAGGTGCCGCCGAGCAGCGTCAGATGCTGGCTGAAAGCGGCATCAAACACCGTGCTACGGTTGGCGTACTCTTTTAACAGGGAAAGTTGATTAAGATGGCCGCTCATCAACAGCGTGAGTGGCACCAGCCACATTTGCAGATTCAGCAGAATGCGCCACGTTGTCTGACGGCAAAGTTGGCGAATCGCCTCCGCCGCCAACAATAACGTCAGCGCCGCCGCGCTCCAGAAGCCGCTGCCAAACGCGGTTCGTGCCAGCCGACTGCCGCTCTGCGCCAGTAGCGAAGCCTGGTGACCACTCAGCCAGATCAGCAACACAAACAGGCATTCGCTGCTGATCAGCAATAACAATGCGCTGCGCCGCGTTGGCAGGAAGGCCAGCAGCCACAACGCCAGCAACGGCAGCAACAGCCCGCCGCCCAGCGCTAGCTGCCACAGCATCAGCGGCTGGCCCGAGACCAGTCGGTTCGCCGCATAGGTCAGCATCGGCAGCGCGGCAAACGCCACGCTGATCAACACCACCAGCAGCAGAAAAACCGGTTGCGCTCGCCCGAATAATCGCGCCACTGCTTACAGCAACTTATTCTGCTGTAGCCACTGCTGCGCCACCTGGCTGGCATCCTGGCCGTCTACCGCGATCTGCGCATTGAGCTGCTGCAACGTCTTCTCATCCAGCTTGCTGAACACCGGCTGTAACCAGTTGGCGATGTCCGGATACTGCTTCAGCACCACGTCGCGGATCACTGGGGTCGGCGCGTAAATCGGCTGCACGCCTTTCGGGTCGGTTAAGGTTTGCAGCCCCAGCGCCGCCACCGGGCCGTCAGTACCATAGGCCATCGCCGCGTTCACCCCGGAAGTCTGCTGCGCGGCGGCTTTGATGGTGACCGCCGTATCACCGCCCGCCAGCGACAGCAGCTGTGATTGATCAAGTTTGAAATCGTAGGCTTTTTCAAACGCCGGTAATGCATCGCTGCGTTCGATAAATTCCGCCGAGGCCGCCAGCTTAAAGGTACCGCCTTTCTTCAGGTACCGGCTGAGATCCGCCAGCGAGGTGAGCTGGTTTTTCTCGGCAACATCGCTGCGTACCGCGATGGTCCAGGTGTTGTTGGCCGGTGCCGGTGTGAGCCACACCAGATGGTTTTTCTCAGCATCCAGGGTCTTCACCTTCTCATAACCCTGCTGCGCGTTCTTCCATGCCGGGTCTTTCTCATCATTGAAGAAAAATGCCCCGTTACCGGTGTATTCGGGATAGATATCCAGCGCACCCGCAGTAATGGCCCCGCGCACCACCTGCGTGGTGCCGAGCTGAATTTTATTCACGGTCGGCACCCCATGTTTGTTCAGCACTTGCAGGATGATATTGCCGAGCAGCGAACCTTCGGTATCAATCTTCGAACCGACCCGTACCGGGTCGGCGGCCTGCGCTGCGGTGGCGCTCATTGCTAATGCGATCAGTCCCAGTAAACCCTGCTTAATCATGCCGTTCGCCCTCAGTATTGTTATCGTATGGTGAGTTACAAGCGTAGCCTGGCGAACCGGGATGGGCGCGGTCAAGCAGCGGTTGGGGTTTCACTTCGGTCAATTTCTGCTAGCCAATTCAAATCAGTTATAACCAATTCATTGAGCATATAACCAAATGGAATTTTTCAGCCGCCCACTGAGGATTATTCTCATAGCCCCATATTTACAAAAATACAGACAACAACATCATGTCCGACTTAACTTCTCCCGCCCATGTGGCGCTGGCAGGGAATCAGCCTCAGGGTGAAACACAATGGATCCGCAGTGCATCCGATGTGTCAAACCTGATCAACAACAGCGAGCAGTCGCGCAGTAACGCGCGTATCGTCATCGCTATCGCACTGGGTGGGGTGTTTCTTGATGCCTACGACTTGGGTGCGCTGGCGTTTGGTATCAAGGATGTGGCACGCGAATTCCAGCTAACACCGACCGGTACCGGCATGGTAGCGGCGGCGATCACCTTTGGTGCGATCGTGGGTGCGCTGATTGGTGGCTATCTGACCGATAAAATTGGCCGCTATCGGGTGTTCATGGCCGATATGTTCTTCTTTGTGGTAGCGGCGCTGGCCTGTGCCTTTGCCCCCAACGAATATGTGCTCGGCGGGGCGCGTTTTGTCATGGGACTGGGCGTCGGTATTGATTTACCGGTGGCGATGGCCTTCCTCGCTGAATTTTCCAAACTGCGCGGCCAGGGCAATAAAGCCGCCAGCGTGGCGATGTGGTGTCCCACCTGGTACGCGGCGATCAGTATCTCCTACCTGTTGGTACTGCTGCTGTATGCGGTGTTGCCGGAAAGCCATACCGACTGGTTGTGGCGCTTGATACTGGGCTTCGGCGCAGTGCCGGCGATTGTGATTATTGCGATCCGCAGCCGTTATATGAGCGAGTCTCCGGTGTGGGCCGCCAATCAGGGCAACCTGCACGGCGCGGCCGAGATCTTGCGCCGCTCATACAATATCAACGCCCGGGTAGCGGACGATGCCGATCTGAGCAAACAACCCCGCGTGCGCAAAGCCAGCTGGCGTAACTATGGCGCGCTGTTGCAGGGTGTCTATCGTCGTCGCACCGTGCTGGCGACCATCACCTCTATCGCCTCCTCTTTTGCCTATAACGCGGTCGCCTTTGGTTTGCCGGTGATTATCTCCAGCTTCTTTGCTCAATCAATGCTGACCACCATCCTGGTCTCGCTGGCGCTGAACCTGTTGTTTGCGTTTGTCGGCGGTTTGCTGGCGGTCCGGCTGGTACCACGTCTCGGGGCGTGGAAAATGTCGGTTACCGGCTACAGCTGTCAGTGCGTCGCGTTACTCGGTCTGGCGCTGATTGGGCGTCCGGAAGGCGGCGAGCAGGCGGCGGTGGCGATTGCCATGCTGGCGTTGTTCCTGTTCGGGCAGGGCTTTGGTCCCGGTTCGCATACCATGACCTTTGCGTCGCTGAGCTATCCGACCTCGCTGCGCGGCGTGGGCGTGGGCTTTAACCAGACGCTGATGCGTGGCAGTTCCACCGTATCGCTGTTTGTGTTCCCGCTGCTGGTCGCCGCATTCGGCACCGGGGTGTTCTGGGTGATCTTCCTCGCGCCGCTGGCCGGGTTGCTGGCGCTGCTGGCGATTCGCTGGGAGCCGTCGGGTTACGATGTGGATGCAGAGGATTTTAACGCGCAGTAGTGTGCTGCTGGCGGCGCGATTGATCGCGCCGCTACATTCAGGAGAAGTTCTCCAGCACCGATAGGAAGGAGTAGCGATCGCCCTGCCCTTCAGTCAATCTCACTCGTCCTTCAATGTCGGCCAGATGGTGATCCATCAATTGTTGAGCACGCGAAAGATCCTTTTCTTTCAATGCCGCTACAATCATGCGGTGATGGTCTGCCCCGCAGTCATCTTTATGATTTTCTTCATATAACGACATCACCAACGACAGTCGGGCGACGATTTTGGATAACATCTCCGTCAGTACGGCATTACCCGCCATCTCCGCCAAAACGATGTGAAACTTACCGGAGAGCACGGTTTTCGATTTTTCGTCGCCATGCTGATGAATGTGTTCTTCCTCATCCGTCAGTTTTTCCAGCGCGTTAAGATCTGAGATTGTTGCTCGCTCGGCGATTAACTCCAGCAAAATCGCCTCTAATTTACGCCGCGCTTCAAAAAGACTCTTCGCTTCATCAATGCTGGGTTCAGCAACGAAGGTGCCGCGGTTTCTCTTTCTTTCCAGCAAATGATCGCTTTCCAGCACGCCGAGTGCACCACGCACCACCGTTCTGCTCACACCAAAATGTTCCGCGATAGCCTCTTCCAGGATCTTGCTACCTGGTTTTAACGCCCCTTCACCGATGGCCGTCGCCAGCGTGATACGAATGCGCTCTGAGACATCGTCGTGACTATCGGCGCTACTGGCAGCCTTACTGGTTGCTGGCGTCACTCGACTGCGCGTCTTTTTCATTATCCTCTCCCTACTTCGTCCAACGCTACGGGTACAGCTATCATAACAGCCCGTAAAACGGGTTATCTATCTTTGTGATAATATTCTTGCGTAACTTACCGTGTTAACACGATACCCTTTTCAGCACAGATGCTGCGAATATGGCTGGCAGATTGCTGAATAAATCCCAACGCCTGTTCAAAACCATAATGCTGATGCTCATAACTGGGGTAGCCATAATTGGCGCTTTCATAGCTCGCCCAGTCAGGGATTTCACCTGCCATGACCCGCTTCTCATACGCGTTCAACATGGCAAAATAGGCTTCCAGTTCCTCCGCCGTCAGATCAGGGTGGCCTGCACGCCACAGGGGATCATCAATCTGGATGCACTGACGTGGATTGGCAGCGCGACGTTTATCATCGGATGACTGGGCGATTTCCAATGACAGATGTAGGTCCGGGTTAGCCTCGGCCAGCAGCGGGAGAATCGCGGCAAAATCGACGATACCACTGCCGCAGGGACGGGGCTGAAAGTCCAGACCGCCCGGCGCGCGCCCAATATAGGCGTCTTTAATGTGGGTCTGCCGCACCCAACGGGCCAGACGGCGGGCGGCAAAGACCGGATGTTCACCGCGTTGCAGCATATTCGCGGTGTCCAGTACCACCCCAACGCACTCCTCACCGACAGATTCAATCAGGCGCAAAATTTCAAATGAGGTGATTTCATCGTGGGTCTCAATATTCATATGAACACCATTGGCACGTGCAGCAGGCGCAAGTTTACGTAGCACCTTTTCCATTGCCAGTAGCTGTTCATCCCAGGTCACGTCGGTGCGAAAGCGATCCACCGCCAGACGCCCGGGATAGGCCGGCTTGAAGTTACCCGGAGAAACCCACAACTCGCAGCAACCTATCTCCGCACCCGCCTCTATCATCCGCGTTAAACCGGCGATGATATCGCCGTTACCAATGTCACGCAGCTCAGGAGATTCAGCGCTACAGTAAGGGTTTATTTTGCCGAGGCCTGCTTCCAGATACAGGCCCAGTTCATCTGCTTTCGCGCGGATCTCACCTAGCCTGCCTTTATCCAGATCGGGACTCATATCCAGTAAGGTGCTGAAAAAAATCCCGCTTAAACCCAGTACTTTCGCATGATCAAGACTGGCTAAGGGACCACGTTTTTTTGCTTCAGGCAGTTTTAAACCGTCGATTCCTAACTTCATGTCGTATTCCTTTGTGAGAGGGTGTGTCGTCACAGCACCTGCAAGCAACATGCCATCACTCAAGATACATACTGTAACTAATTGATAAATAACGAATTAAATTTAATAATTTTTTGTATAAAGTTTATTATTAAATTTATCATAAAAGTAATTATCAATGAAAAATAATTAAGTAGCGCGAAGAGCCTGCTTTATACAGCGAGAGGATATGCAGTCATCCTATCCAGGTCGCAGCCTGAAAATCGCCTTGCTCCCCTTTCCTTTGCCCCATTTCTGATGATTTTGCACCGTTGTGATGACCATATTGCACCAAATTAGTGAGAAATCATTTCGAATTTACTTTATGAAATTTAGTATCACATACTTTCGCACGAACTTTCGAATATCTTATAAAAGATAATTATCCTTATAATTCTTCACGTTAAGATGAAAACATCTCACAGGCTGTGATCCTGGCATACCGCTTGCTAATCCTTCCCATGTGAATTTTTCGTTTCATCTCGCGACGCAGAACCAGGAAAGCACTATGGCAGATATGCAGAACTCGTCCGAACGTAAGCGCTTAAACGTTCAGGGACTTACTCACAGCTACGGTGGCAATAACGCAATCAGCGATGTTTCTTTCACGATTGAACCCGGTGAGATAGTGGCATTGCTGGGGCCAAGTGGCTGCGGTAAATCCACGGTGTTAAGGGCGATTGCCGGGCTTATCCAGCCGAAAGCAGGAAAAATTGAACTGGGTATGCAGGATTTGGCAATGGTCTCTGCCAGGGCACGGGGTATCGGCATGGTTTTCCAGAACTACGCCCTGTTTCCGCATCTCACCGTCGCGGAAAACATCGCCTATCCGCTTGCTTGTCAGCAAGTCTCGCGTGCTGAACGTAAGCAGCGTGTTGACGAGATGTTGGCGATGGTACGCCTCAGCGAATATGGCAATCGTCTGCCGCGTGAGCTTTCAGGTGGTCAGCAACAACGTGTTGCGGTCGCACGGGCAATCGCGGGTCGCCCTTCTTTGCTGCTGCTGGATGAACCTTTTGGGGCACTGGATCGCGCGCTACGTTTTGATTTACAGGTGGAGTTGTTGCATCTGCAAAAAACGCTCGGGATCACCACGCTGATCGTGACGCACGACCAAGAGGAGGCGCAGAGCCTCGCCAATCGTCTGGTACTGATGAACAAAGGCCATGTTGAACAGATCGACACACCAATGGCGGTTTATGATCAGCCTAAATCCCTGTTCGTTAACACATTTATTGGTCAAACCAACCAGTTAGCGGGCACCGTATTGCGTGTTGAGAATGACACCACGCTGATCGGCTTGCCGGGTGACAAAACGCTGCGTTTGCCGCGCCGTCTGAATTTTACCACCGGGTCGAAAATCACCCTCACTTTCCGTCCTGAAGAGGTTCGTTTGTCAGCGCACCCTGGCGAACAGTGCCAACCAGCAAGGTTGACGGTATCGGTCCCACTGGGCCCCGTGCTGGTGCACGATCTGACGCTCGGCTGCGGCACCACATTGCGGGCCTCTGAAGTCAGAACTCCCGGCACCCGCATTCCCCTTCCCGGATCGCAGCTTTTTGCTGAGATCGATACTACACGCTGTCATGCCTTCCCGGCTGAACCGCAAACCCTGAGTGATTAAATAGAGGTGAACAACATGAAAGACTTTGAGATTAGTCGTCGTCGGTTCGGCCAATTGTTAGCGGGAGCAGCCGCAACCTCCATGCTACCCCTGTCACTGCGTGCGCTGGCAGCAGAGAAAGAAACGGCGATTGCCGCTACGTTTCCAGGGAACTGGGAAGATGCCTATCGCAACATACTCACGCCAATCATGAAAAAAGAGGGTTATGGCCTGACCATTGCTCCTGCTCTGGCACAAGACCAATTGGCAAAAGTGATGGCCAGCCCCGGGAATCCCCCTTATGACACCTTATTAATGTCACCTGGGCAAATGACCATTGCTATTCAAAATAACATTATCCAGAAAATCGACCCCACCAGACTGAAAAACTGGCATCTCCTCGATCCGAGTTTTCAGGGCGAGTATGGCCCAACCGTGACGGTGGAAGTTAACGGCATCGCCTATAACCCGGACCTTGTACCACGTCCGAAGGGGTATAAAGATCTGTTCGAAAACCCTGCCTATAAAGGCCTGGTGTCCTGGACCGGTTTTGCATCCAACACTGCGGTGATGGCTTACACCGAAATCGCCAAAATCTATGGTTCCGGACCTGACGACATGGCTGCCGTGTTTAAGTTATTCAAAGAGCATCCTGAGCAGTTAAAAAGCATTGTTGATAGTACCAATCATCAAATGACCTTGTTCCAGCAGGGTGAGATCGCGGTGTTTATGTGTAGTACCAGTAACGTAGCACGTCTGAAGAGTCTGGGGATGAACTGCGAATTCGTCCATCCTGAGACTGGCTCGCCAGCGGCTCCGGTCAATATCCATCTGACTTCAGGCACAAAAAATGCCGATGCGGCTTACGCCTACATGGATGCGGCCATCTCCCAGGCGGCACAGGATCAGTTCAAGTTACCTCCTGCGGAAATGTTCCCGACCAATAGCGATGTGGCGCTGACACCGGCTATCTCGGCTTACGTTACGCGCGATCAGCTTAAGACTCTGGTCTACCCCGACTGGAACGCCATCAACAAAAATCGCGATGCCTGGATTCGCGAATTTGACACCATTGTTGCCGGATAAGGTGATCTGATGAAACAGAGCGGCTTTCCTTACGTTGTCCCCATGTTATTGCTTTCCGTGGTGTTCTTCGCAACGCCGCTCGCGGTTTTGGTCGGATTTAGTTTCATCACCAAAGGTGGCGTCACCCTGGATCACTATGCTCGTTTTTTCGGTGATGAGTTCAACTTTCGTGTGTTGATGAACACCGCAAGATTGGGACTGGAAACGGTCATCGGCACCACCCTGCTGGGGGTGCCTATCGCCCTGCTTTACTGGCATAGCGGACGGACCTTGCGGCAGGTGATCATTTTCCTGACGCTCATTCCGATGCTGACCAGTAACGTGGTGAGAACTTTCGCCTGGATCGTGATTTTGGGACGTCAGGGGCCAATCAGCGAAGCATTAATGGCGCTTGGCATCACCGGAATGCCAACCAGCCTGATGTTTACCGAGCTAGGTCTGGTTATGGCGATGTGTCAGATTGACCTGCCGTTGATCATTTTACCGCTGATCGCCGTTCTGACCCGTACCCAGTATTCACTCACCGAAGCGGCACAAGTCTCAGGAGCCGGCCCGTGGCGCATTCTGTTCACCCTGTTGCTGCCACTGATGCTGCCGGGCCTGTTGGCAGGCTGGATCCTGGTGTTCGCCAGCACCAGTAGCTCGTTCGTCACCCAAGCGGTGATTGGTGGTGCGCGTAACGTGTACGTGCCACAACTGATCTATCGCGAAGTCGGTACGCTGTTCGATTGGCCTCTCGCTTCCGCCATTGCCGTAGTATTGCTGCTTTCGACCGGCTGCCTGCTGGTGGCACTCACCATGATTTCACGTCACAGGAGATTGAACGGCCATGCTTAATCGACGCGAAAATCCCGTTCCAGCCCTGCTGTATAAAGTGTTTGTGTATGGTTTTGGCACGCTCTGCCTGATTTACCTCATCGCCCCCATCGTGATTGCGCTGATGATGTCCTTCACTGCCGGGCAAACATTGAAATATCCACCGGAAGGATTTTCATTGCGTTGGTATCAAGCGCTGCTCGACCCGGTGCGATCGGGTACTGA
Source organism: Pantoea sp. At-9b (assembly GCF_000175935.2). Lineage (NCBI taxonomy): Bacteria > Pseudomonadati > Pseudomonadota > Gammaproteobacteria > Enterobacterales > Erwiniaceae > Pantoea > Pantoea sp. At-9b. Next base: position 1,353,631 of record NC_014837.1, on the reverse strand, counting down.
ACACATAGCGGCGTGGAACTCACTGAAAATCGCCGGATTGGCGGTGTTGGGATCACTGCTGTTTGCCGTGCCAGCCAGCATTGGTATGACACGGATGAAACGCAAAACCGTCAACAGCATCGAGCCATTACTCCTCGCGCCACTGGTACTACCCAGCCTGGTCTACGGATTGGCAGCACTGATCGTCGCCAATTTTATTGGCTTCCAACCATCGTTGTGGCTGACCGTGACCGGACATATCGTGGTGTTTGGCCCGCTGATGTATCGCGCGGCGTCTGTCGTGGCTCAGGGGCTTAACCCGTCTCTGGCGGAGGCATCAACCACCATGGGTGCCAGTTGGTTTATGACGTTGCGTCGTGTCACATTGCCACTGCTGATGCCCGGCATTCTGGCTGGCGCATTCCTGGTGTTTATTCAATCACTGGATAACGTCACGGTTTCGCTGTTTCTCGCGGATGCCTCAACCACGGTATTGCCGCTGCGTATGTTTGCCCTGATTGAAGAGTCACTCGATGTCCGTGTGGCCGCCATCTCAGGGATTCTCATCGCCGTCACCTTGCTCGGTTTGCTGGTCGCACGCCGCGTACTGGCACCACGGCCACAAAATTAATGACTTAATTAAGTACAAGGATTTATCTATGAACACACATGCGACTCAGCCCGCTGGCTATCGCATTGGCTCTCTGCTTGCCGATTTCCAGCCGGACTTTACCTTCTCTGCCCCGTTACCGTTGCCGGAGGAAGAGTTTGCCGAGCGCTTGCGCAAAATTCGTCGTCAGGCGGTTGAAGCCGGGCACGATGCGCTGATCGTCCACGCCGGTAGCGTAGGCTGGTTCCACGCCTCGAATGCGTATCTGCGTTATATCTGTGATTGGATGAGAGAAGGCGTACTTATTATTCCGACAGATACTGATAAGCCGCTGACATTGCTTTCCTTTTTTACCCAATCGGTACTGTTACCACCCGGTGGCGAGCCGTTGCTGGTGGATGAAATCTGGCAGATTGGGCCGATTGGCCGCGAATACGCCGATCGTCCCGGTGACGCGGTACTCAAAACCGCCGAGAAATGTGCGGAAATCTTATCTCGTCTGGGGCTGACGAGCGCGCAAGTGGGCAAAATTGGCGACCGTACTTCCCTCACTTTTTGGGCTGCTGTTGAGTCGCTGATGCCGCGCAATAAATTTATTGCCGACAACCCAATTCTGGACCGCATGCAAAAAGTGCGTTCACCCCGTGAAATTGAGATGTTCCGGGCGGCAGCTCAATTGATCAGTATTGGCACTCAGGCGGCATATCACGTGACAAAACCGGGTGTTACTGACCATGAGATCTTCGCGGCTTTCACAGCGGCGCAGATGGCTTTTGGCGGGGAAACCGGCGATGGCTACCAGATTGGCATCAACGAATTCGGCACCCACTGCGGTAAACCTTATGGTCATGTGGTGCGTGCTGGCGATCTGATCAATTTGTACATCTCCAACGTCACCTGGCGGGGTTACACCGCGCAAACCGCGCGCATGATTGCCGTGGGTGCTATCACTCCGCATCAGGAGAAGGTACTGACAGCCTGTACCGATGGTGTGAAACGTGCGGAACGTTTAATTAAGCCCGGTGCGTTGATGCGAGATATCAACAATGCTGCCTTTGAACCGATGATCGAACAAGGCATGCTGACATCAGCCGAAGCGCGCACCATGCCCTACAACTGGTCGCCCCTTCCTGACGGGGGTGCACGTTTGATACCGCAACAGTATGTGCGCGATATCGACTGGGAAGCACAAGGGCGCAAGCTGATGCATGTCTACCCTGCCACCTATGGGCCTCACAATCCAAACCTCGGTCATTCCGTCGGTATGGCCGGGGCACAAAACAGCTTCAACATTTCCTCTCATAACTATGATCGACTGGAAGAAGGGATGGTATTTGTGCTGCACAGCCAATGGCTGGAACCACTGGCGGCAGGCTGCAACATTGGCGATTGCTATGTTGTCACCAAAGACGGTTTTGAGAATCTTAGCCGTCACACCCCCCTTGAAACACACCGTATTAACAGCGGAGCCTGAGATGAACCAACCAACATCACATACCTTTTTTGACTTTGCGTCATTAACCGAGCGTGAGCGTTACAAGATTTTGATTGGCACGGTGATTCCACGCCCGGTCGCCCTGGTGACCACGGTCAGTCGCGACGGTGTGCCGAATGCTGGCCCGTTCAGCTTTTTCAATGTACTGACTCACGACCCGGCAATTGTAGCTATCGGCGTGGAGAACTATGCCGATATGCGTTTCAAAGACACCGCACGCAATATCCGTGAAACGGGCGAGTTTACGGTGCATATCGTCGATGATGCCCTGGTGGATCAGATGGAGATCTGTGCCATTAAATTTGGTCCCGAAGTCAATGAACTGGAGGAGGCAGGCCTGGAAACCGTGCCGGGCCAATACGTGAACAGCCCGCGCATTCTCGCTGCCCCTGCGGCACTGGAGTGCCGCCGTCATACCACCTTACAGGTTGGCCCGGCGCGAGAAATCATTCTCGGAGAAGTGGTCGGGGTATATGTGCGCACTGATGCGGTCAATATTGAAAATTTGCACATCGACCAACAACTGATGGATGCGGTAGGCCGTATGGGGGGAAATACCTATTGCCGCACGCGTGACCAATTCGATAATAAAACGCTCACTAAAGAACAATGGGAGGAACGCCGGACTATTAAATAAACGCAAACTAAAACACCATTCCTGATTTTTATCTTTTTTCACCATACCCCCCCAACGAGGGGTAATAAATAATTAATTCAGACAGGGTAAAAACGCAATGATGAAACGCTCACTTTTAGCGGCAGCTATGCTGCCGCTACTGGCTGCCTTATGTCCGGTTCAGGCTGCGGAAATATATAATAAAGACGGTAACAAGCTGGACCTGAATGGCAAAATAAAAGTTTCCCATATGTTTTCTGATGACAGTAATAATGATGGTGATGCATCGTCAAATCTTCAGGGTGGTTTTACCGGGGAAACAAAAATCTCCGATAACCTGACAGGTTATGGTAGCTGGTCATATCAATTCAGCCTGCATAATTCCGAAGGCGGTAGCGATACCCAAAATGGTAACGCCACCCGCCTTGGCTATGCCGGGTTAAAATATGGTGAATGGGGATCCATCGATTATGGCCGCAATTTTGGTCTGGTCTATGACGTGATGAGCAACACCGATATGCTGCCCTTCTTCGGTAGCGATTCCGATTACAATGATGTGTTCCTGGCAGGGCGCTCTACCGGCTTGCTCACCTGGCGTAACACCGGTTTCTTTGGTCTGGTGGATGGTCTGAATGTGGCTGCGCAATATGAAGGCAAAAATGACCGCACCGGCAGTACCGACCAAATTACCCGAGCGAACGGTGACGGATTTGCTCTTTCAGCCTCATATGCCTTCGACTTTGGTCTGAGTTTTGTCGGTGCTTTTGCCAGCCTTGATCGTACCGATGCACAAAATACCTTAAGTCGGGGACATGGAGATAAAACCCAACATTGGGCTGCCTCGGTAAAATATGATGCGAATCAGATCTACCTGGCGGCTGCGTATGATGAAACGCTGAATGCCACCCCCATCAGTGGCGGATTTGCCAATAAAGCGCGAAACTTTGAAGCCGTTGCACAATATCAATTTCTGAATGGATTCCGTCCGTCACTGGCTTATATTTCTTCTAAAGGGGAAGATATTGAAAATATCGGCACTGCCGACATCATCAAGTACACCGCCATCGGTGCTTATTATTATTTCAACGTCAATATGTCTTTATTCGCCGAGTACCGTATTAATATGCTTAAAGATAATAATCCACTCGGTCTGGCGACTGACGATGTAATGGCAGTGGGACTGGTTTATCAGTTCTGATGCCCCTGTCCGGAGAAACACGCCTCTGCAATGAGGCGTGTTTTTATACAGCTAGCTGAAACGCATCCAGCGTGGCGGGAATGCGGGCGAAGGTGAAGAGAAACCACGGCGTGAACTGTTCCGGCTGCTGTGCAATCTCGTGTTGAATCTGCGCCACCGAACGATAGCACCAGGCATCGGCTTCTTCCGGGTTCAGCTCCGGTTGCTCATCACTGATGGCAAAAAACACGTGACCATATTCATGTTCCGTCAGGCCGTTGCTGAGCGGCAAGTTGTAGCTCAACTCAAACACCGGGGTCAGCGTCAGCGACAACCCCATCTCCTCGCGCAGGCGACGTTCTGCAGCCGCCTGGGTGGACTCCTGCGGATAAGGATGGCCGCAGCAGGTGTTACTCCACAACCCGCCGCAGTGATATTTACCGCTGGCACGGCGTTGTAGCAGCAGTTCATGCCGCGAGTTAAACACGTAAACCGTTACCGCACGGTGCAGTAATCCCTTTTCATGAACTTCCAGCTTTTCCATCTTGCCAGTGGGACGATCGAGGTGGTCGACGAGGATAACTTCTATGGCGGACATGACAACTCCTTCAGAAAAATCTCAACCATTGTACACAATCGAAGCGCGGCTGACCGTGAAAATTGCGTACATTCCGTGCGTTTGCGTAACGGAAAGTTAATTTTAGCAGCCAATTAGCAGGACAGGATAAAAAACGGGGAATGATTAAAAAGGAAGGAGAAACGGTGGCACCCGAGGCACCACCGTGAAAAAACACTTAAAGTTTAAAGCTTTGCACCACCAGCTCCAGTTGTACGCTCTGCTCCTCCATGGCGCGGGCGGCAGCGGAAACCTGCTCGACCAGCGCGGCGTTTTGCTGCGTGCTGCCGTCAAGTTGGGTAATCGCCACGTTCACCTGATCAATGCCCAGGCTCTGCTCACGGCTGGCAGACATAATCTCCCCCATCAGCGTGGTGACGCTGCTGACGCCCTGCATCAGCTCATCCATGGTTTGCCCGGCTTGCTCCACCAGTTGGCTGCCGGTATCGATGTTAGTGACCGATTCCTCAATCAGCTTCTTGATCTCGCGGGCCGAGTTGGCCGAACGCTGCGCCAGATTACGCACTTCCGACGCCACCACCGCAAAACCCCGACCCTGCTCACCGGCGCGCGCGGCTTCGACCGCGGCGTTTAAGGCCAGGATATTGGTCTGGAACGCGATGCTGTCGATCACGCTGATGATATCCACCACTTTGCGCGATGAGTGATGGATTTCACCCATGGTGCTGACCACCTGACGGACCACTTCAGTACCGCGCGCCGCCACCTGCGAAGCGCCGTCGGCCAGTTGATTGGCATGGGTGGCATTGTCGGCGTTCTGGCGCACCGTGCCAGTCAATTGCTCCATGGAGGCGGCCGTCTCAACAATCGAGCTGGCTTGCGATTCCGTGCGCGCCGACAGGTCGGCGTTGCCGCTGGCGATCTCGCGTGAGGCGGCGGTGATCGCCAACGCGCTGTCTCCCACCTGGCGCATCAGTCCCTGAAGGTAAGCGATGAACTGGTTAAAGCTCTGCGCGACCGCGTCAAATTCCGGGCTGTTGCTGGCAGGCAGACGCTGCGTCAAATCCGCGCCACCGGTCGACAGCGCTTCAATGTTGCGGTTAAGCAGGCTCAGGCGTTTCATCATGGCACGTACAAAGCCGAGCAACACCAGCAGCAAAATTATCGCCAGCGGGATCTGCACCAGACCCAGCCGGGTCAACATGCTATGGGTTTGCGCATTCAGCAGGCTGGAGGGCACATCGCTGGCGAGATACCACGGGCTGCCAGGGATCGCTTGCAGGAACAGCGTGTGTTCGCCATCGTCCGTCTGATACGTCGCCTGCGTCGGCTGGCTGCCCGCCTGGGCCAGTAACGTTTTCAGTGTCGGTGCCAGCGGCAGCTGGGTATCGGACAGATTTTCCAGTTTCGCCGCTGCGTCGACCAGGGCGGCGTTGCCAACCACTTTGCCATCGGCCTCGACAATCAACACACGACCATGAATCGCCTCCCCCATCTGCTTCGCCAGTTGGTTGAAGAATCCCAGGGTCACGTCGATGGTCGCCACGCCCCAGGCGGTGCCGTTACGGTAAATTGCCATCGCGCAGTTAGTCCGTGGCTGTGGGCTGGCAGCATCCTGATACGCTTTGGCCCAGGCGCACTGGCCTTTGGCGGCTGCCATACCGTCTTTGTACCAGGGTTGTTCCCAGTATTTGTCGGCGGCATCAGAGTTCCAGTAGCTATTCACCTGCAACTGGTTGCTGGCGTTGCGGGCGAAGAACGAACTGTCTTTCTCTTTGGCCGGATCGCGTCGGTTTGGCAGTGGCCAGATACCGCCGCCAAATACGTTGCTGTCCTGATACTGGTTAACCAGCGCAGGCAACAGCGTATCAATGCTGGCGCTGTCCATCACCCCGGCGGCTTCGGTAATGGCACGCTGCTGTGCCTGCACGCGGTTCATCTGCTCAACGATACGTCCGGCCAGGCCATCGACTTCGTAACGCACCAGGCGGCTCTCATTGTGGCTCAGTTGTGGCGCAATAAATTGATTGATCACCAGCACGGTGACCAGCATCAGCACAACGAAAAACGCGACGAGCGTCGCGGTGAAACGGGATTGTGTGGTTTTTAACATGAGAATGCCCTTACCCTGGAGTGGCGAGATGCCTGATCCGGGTTAACGGCTTGTTAAGGAGGAACTTGAGGTGCGCACGATCACAAAGCAAAAAAATAATTGATCGTGGTGATGATATAGCGGCGCGATTTGTCGCGCCGCGACCGTTCAGGCCACAGGCGGATCAACCACCTCTTGCCTTGGGCGAAAAATGTGGCTATTGCCATCCGCCAGCAACCGCTGCAACAGTTGCTGACCACCACGCTCATCGGCCTGCGCAAACTGACGCTCCGCTTCGGTGATCGGCGTGGACCATAGCACATTCACCCGGTCCCCCTCGCGCTTCGGCAGACGAAACTGCGCCGCTTCCGGGGCCAGCCCATTCGCCAGCAAAAAACTTTCGAAGCCTACCGGAGCCACTTCTGACGCCAGCGTATGCCCCTCTCCCAGCCAGGTGAGGCGCGCCCAAGGCAGATGCGCAAACTCCGCCAGCGCACTGGCCATCTGGACCGCATTGGCTTCGTTCATCACTTCGCCATCCACCGCCATCGCCAGTTCAATGCGACGATACTGCGGTGCCAGTTCATCAAACAGGTAATCCACCTGCGGCATCGGTCGAATCCCCATGCCGAGGGTGAGGAAGTACCAGACGCCCTGATGCCAGTGCTGTGAAATGGCCATCGGCGGCCAGTTGCCCTGATCGATGGCGTAATACTTCACCGATTCGCCAAACTGCGCCTGGTAGCACTGCATCAACTCGCGCTGCACCACATCCCACAGATGGCCGTCATGCCAGTCCCGCCAGAAATGGCGCTGCTGTTCGGCGCGCGCGTAATAGTCGTTGGTCGACGCTGAGCCAAGCGGTGCCGTCAGGCGATTAGCTTTAATACAACCGGCGGAGAAACTCACCTGTTTGTCCTGATACAGGCTCCAGCCGGGAATGACCGCCAAGAGCTGGCCGTAATACCATAATGCTGCGCCATCGTCGCTCGACTCCCATATCACCTGCAAACCGGCCGGATCGAGCGCTGGCTCCGCTTCCAGCGTGCGACAAAATTCGGCACTGAGCAGCGGCGCGATGCCTTGCTCCAGCGCGTCGCGATCTTCACGCGCCGGTGCAGGCAGCAGATTACGCAACCAGCAACCACGTACCGCATACTGGCTGCGGAACAGATCGTTCGGCCAAATGTAAAAATAGGCCGTGCGTGCGTCCTGCTCGACGATGGCCGTTAATGTGTTTTGCTGATTCGGCACCTCAGCAATCAGAGGGTGGTGTGTCATAACGCCTCAACAATGCCTGGAGGGATCCATTTTCCCCGAGAATAGAGCAGGATCGGCACTCGTGCCATGTAGCACAAGGGTAAAACTCTCAAAGTGCGCCGCGAAAAGATGAGGGTTGCTGAAGTTTCGCGGCATGATGCGCGGGCAAGCATCAAATTAATTCGCGATTCTTTTCCCGTAGCGCGTGCTATTGTCGCCGCATTCGCATCGAAGGAGTTGACGCAATGGTGCTGCAAAGTGTGGATTTTAACCTGCGGGATGTGGTGATTTTCGCCCTGCTGGTGTGGCTGTTTATTCGCTACACCTGGGTGATGTCGGCACTGACGCTGCTGGTTGCGGGGATCGCCCTGCTAATTATTTTACCTGCTGATATTTATTACAGCCTGCTGCCGCTGGCGCTAATGGGCCTCGGACTCGGGATGCTGATCCATCATTATCAGCTACGGCAACTGACCCTGCGTCGTGAGGCCAGAACCCCGCGCACCTACACCAAGGCCAGAGACGAACTGCACCCGTAACCCTTAGCGGCCCATCCGTTGCATCGCCCTGGCATACGCGCCGCGCTGAATTGACCAACGCAACAAACCCGCGACCAGATGTATTTGCCCATCGACCACCCGTTGCTGTACCGGGCTGATGGGCAACTCAGCCAGTTGCTGCGCCCAGTCTGGCAGCAAACCAATCCCTGCCTTCATCATCGCCCGCATCACCGGCTTCGCCTGCCAGCTGGGAGCCGGCGCGTTCATCAATAGTTGCGTGACCTCGCGGGTACGCGCATCGCACACCAACTGTGGGCGCATCGCCTGCAAGTAGCTCTCCACTGCCGCGACACTTTTTGGCACCTGTTCTGCACCAAGCGATTCAGCAATCAGCGCCGCCTCCTGGTAGTAGCGATCCTGTTCTATCAAACTCAGATGGGGATTTTTATAGCGCAGATGGGCCGCGAGAAAGCGACTGGTTTCCGCCACATGCACCCAGGTCAGCAAGTGGGGAGCGCTGGCCGCATACGGCTGGCCCGCATTGTCGACGCCGGTAACGCGCAGATGAATGCGTTTGACCCGCTCGATCAGCGTGTGGGCATCCTGCTGGTTGCCAAAGGTGGTGACCGCGATAAATTGACTGGTACGCCGCAACCGCCCCAGCATGTCATCACGAAAGTTGGAGTGATCCCATACCCCCGCCAGCGCCGCCGGATGCAACATCTGCAACAACAACGCGCTGATACCCCCGCACATCATCGCGGCGAAATCACCGTGTACACGCCAGATGACGCTGTCCGGACCAAACAGACCGGGATCGCCAGGTGGTTGCGAGATATCAAATTCGTTGAGTGACAGGCCATTCAGGCGGAAGACTTGTTGTTCGATGCGTTTGCGGATGTTCATGGTTTTGGGGTAATTGCCCGGCCAGCCTGGAGGCTGACCGGGTTGCTAACATTTCTGCGAATTGTAGCAGCACGATTTATCGTGCCAGTAGGCATCTGCTGCCATTGCTACGTTTGCGCGATAAATCGCGCCGCTACGTGGGATTTAGAGATAATCAAATGATGCGTCCTGCGTCCGCACCGAATCCAGCCCAATCATCACGTTGATCTTACCCGGCTCGGCCACATGCTGCATTTTCTGGTTCCAGAACTTCAGTGCCTCGACGTCAATCTTAAAGCTCACCGTCTGCGACTCGCCAGCCTTCAGCATGATGCGTTTAAAGCCGCGCAGCTCCTGCACCGGACGGCTGATGCTGGCTACCGGATCGTTCAGGTACATCTGTACCACCGTGGCACCATCACGATTGCCGGTGTTGGTCACCTTCACGCTGGCTTCCACCGTGCCATTACGTGGCATAAATTTCGCTGACATCTTCACCGGCGAAACGCTAAAGGTGGTGTAGCTCTGACCATAACCAAACGGATAAAGCGGCCCGTTGATGGCATCGTAGTAATGCGAGGTGTACTTGTTCGGCTTCTCGAAGTTATACGGACGCCCGGTAGGCAAGTGGTTGTAGTAAATCGGGATTTGCCCGACTGAACGCGGGAAGGATACCGGCAGTTTGCCGGACGGGTTGTAGTCACCAAACAGCACATCAGCGATGGCGTTACCGCCTTCGGTACCGCTGAACCAGGTTTCCAGCATCGCGTCGGCGATCTGGTCTTCATGCACCACATTCAGCGGACGCCCATTCATCAGCACGATCACCAGCGGTTTCCCGGTGGCTTTCAGCGCTGCCAGCAGCTTCTGCTGGCTTTCCGGGATCACCAGATCGCTGCGGCTGGAGGCTTCATGCGCCATGCCCTGCGCCTCGCCAACGGCCGCCACGACGATATCCGCCTTCTTCGCATTCGCCACCGCTTCATCAATCATCTGTTGCGGCGAGCGTGGATCAATCGTCACTGCCTGTTCATACAAATTGAGGAAATCCTGAATGCCTTTGTTATCGGTGATGTTCGCGCCTTTGGTGTACAGCAGCGTGCCCTTGCCTGCCATCGCCGCGCGCATCCCCTGATACAGGGTGATGGATTGCTTCGCGACCCCGGCGGCAGACCAACTGCCCATGATGTCACGCTGGCTATCGGCCAGCGGGCCAACCAGCGCCACGGTGGCGCTCTTTTTCAGCGGTAAGGTTTCGTGCCAGTTTTTCAGTAGCACGATGCTCTTACGCGCCACATCACGCGCTTCGGCACGATGCAGGCGGCTTTCGGCGTTGGTGTCCTGCGGATCGCTGCCTTTCGGCCCCAAATGGCTGTAAGGATCGTTAAACAGCCCCATATCGTATTTGACGTTCAACACATGGCGCGCGGCGTCATCAATGTCCGCCATGCTCACCGCACCGCTTTTCACCAGCCCCGGCAGGTATTTGCTGTAATACTCGTCGCTCATACTCATATCGATGCCGGACTTGAGGGCAATACGGACCGCGTCCTGTGGATCACTGGCAACCCCGTGTTTCATCAGCTCTTTAATCGCACCGTGATCGCTGATGGTAATACCTTTGAATTTCCACTCGCCACGCAGCAGGTCTTTCAGCAGCCAACTGTCAGCCGTGGCCGGTGTACCGTTGATCGAGTTCAGCGCCACCATCACGCCACCGCTACCGGCATCCAGCGAGGCTTTGTACGGTGGCATGTAATCCTGGAACATCCGCTGCGGGCTCATATCGACGGTGTTGTAATCACGTCCGCCTTCTACCGCACCGTACAGCGCGAAATGTTTCACACTGGTCATGATGGAATAACGATCGGCCGGACTTTTCCCCTGCATCGCTTTCACCAGGGTGCTGCCCATCTGCGAGGTCAGGAAGGTATCTTCGCCAAAGCCTTCTGACACCCGTCCCCAGCGCGGTTCACGGCTGACGTCTACCATTGGTGCCCAGGTCATGTTCAGGCCATCATCCGCCGCTTCATAAGCGGAAACCCGCCCGACTTCCGCTACCGCATCAATATCCCAACTGGACGCCAGGCCGAGCGGAATCGGAAACACGGTACGCTGGCCGTGGACCACGTCATAGGCAAAGAACAGCGGAATTTTCAGGCGGCTGAGTTGCATCACCTGATCCTGCATGGCGCGAATGTCTGGACGCGTTACGGTATTAAAAATCGCCCCAACCTGTCCGTGCTGGATCATGTCACGGATGGCTTCCTTTGGGTTATCCGGTCCTACGCTTATCAGACGCAACTGACCAATCTTCTCATTCAGCGTCATCTTGCTAAGCAGTTGGTTAACAAAGGCGTCGCGTGCCTGTTCGGTCATGGGATGGTTGCCAAACATCTCGTCCGCCAGCGCGGGTTGCATGGCAAGGGATACAGCGAGGCTAACAGAGCAAATCCATTTCATCAGGTCGGGTTCTCTTAAGTGACTGCGCAATATAAAAATAACCGGCAAAGTGTGCCATAAGTTGAGGATAGCAGGTAGCCGACGATGTCACATCGCCGCTGCTTCGTGTAACGCGTGCTACAGTTGTTTCGCTACCGTTTATGACAAGGATAAGCCCATGAGAAACGCTTCCTCTGACTCTGCCCTGCTGGGCGAACTGCGCCGCCTGGTCGGTCCCGCGCAGTTACTGACTGATGCCGAGCACACCGCCCGATATCGTAAAGGCTTCCGCTCCGGTGAGGGCGAGGCGCTGGCCGTGGTGTTTCCCGGCTCGCTGCTTGAACTGTGGCGCGTATTACAGGCGCTGGTGGCGGCCGATGCCATCATTCTGATGCAGGCCGCAAACACCGGGCTGACAGAAGGTTCCACTCCCCAGGGGAGTGATTATGACCGCCCGGTGGTGATCATCAGCACGCTACGGCTGGATAAACTGCAACTGATTGATGGTGGGAAACAAATTCTGGCGTTCCCTGGTAGCACGCTTTATCAGCTGGAAAAAGCCCTCAAGCCACTGGGGCGCGAGCCACATTCCGTGATCGGTTCATCCTGCATTGGCGCATCGGTGATGGGGGGAATTTGCAATAACTCTGGCGGATCGCTGATTAAACGCGGCCCGGCCTATAGCGAAATGGCGCTGTATGCGCAGATTGATGCTGACGGCAAGCTGCGGCTGGTTAACCATCTCGGCATCGAGCTGGGCCATTCGCCGGAAGAGATCCTGGGACGACTGGATGACGATCGCTGGCAGCAGAACGATGTGATCTGGGATGATCGCCACGCCTCGGATCATGAATATGCCGAGCGGGTGCGCGATATCCACGCCGATACCCCGGCACGTTTCAATGCCGATGCCCGCCGCCTGTTTGAAGCCTCCGGGTGTGCCGGCAAGCTGGCGGTATTTGCCGTGCGGCTCGATAGCTTCGTCAGCGAACCGCAGCAGCAGGTGTTTTATATTGGCAGCAACGATCCGGCGGAACTGGGCGAGATCCGCCGACATATCCTGGCGAACTTTCACCATTTACCGGTGGCCGGTGAATATATGCATCGCGATATCTTCGATATTGCCGAGCTGTATGGCAAAGATACCTTCCTGATGATCGACCGGCTGGGCACCGACAAAATGCCGCTGTTTTTTAGCCTGAAAGGCCGCATCGATGCCTGGCTGGCGAAGCGTAAATGGGTTAAACCGCACTTAACCGACCGGCTGTTGCAGCGGGTGAGCGGATGGTTCCCGGCCCATCTGCCGAAACGTCTGAAGCAGTACCGCGACAAATACGAACATCACCTGATGCTGAAGATGTCCGGTGACGGCGTGGCAGAAGCCCAGGAATATCTGCACGCTTTTTTCCGCGAAGGTGGCGGTGAGTTTTTTGCCTGTGACGCCAAAGAGGGTGCTCACGCATTTTTACACCGTTTCGCGGCTGCCGGTGCTGCGGTGCGTTATCATGCGGTCCATGCTGATGAAGTCGAGGATATTCTGGCGCTGGATATCGCGCTGCGCCGCAATGATACCGACTGGTTTGAGCGGCTGCCGCCTGAATTCGACCAGCAGCTGAGCCATCGCCTCTACTACGGCCACTTTTTTTGCCACGTGTTCCATCAGGACTACATCGTGAAGAAAGGGGTCGATGCGCATGCGTTAAAAGAGAAGATGCTGGCAATGCTCAGCCAGCGCGGCGCGGAGTATCCGGCGGAGCACAACGTCGGCCATTTGTATGCCGCACAGCCGCAGCTACAGGCGTTTTACCGTCGGTTAGATCCCACCAACAGTTTTAATCCGGGGATTGGCAAAACCAGTAAACAGAAGGGATGGGCGGTCAAAGTGTAATATTGATACGTAGCGGCGCGATGAATCGCACCGCTACGGTTAAGGCAACATTACGCCAATGGCTGGCTGTCATCGGTCAGCGCTGCCTGAGCGCGACGTTCGATAATCATGGTCTGCGGGGTCGACAGCACGATGCCCTCTTTGCGCAGGCGCGTCAGAATATCAAACAGCAAATCACTTTTGGCACTCGAAATCTGGCGCTGGCTGGCAACGTTGCCGGTGACGCTCAGCAAGATACCGCCCGGCGTTAAATCTTTAAACCGCACATACGGCTCCGGCTGTTCCAGGATGCGTTCATTCTCCTGATACACTTCCAGCAACAGTTCCTCGACCCGGACCGGATCGATATCCAGCGGGAAGGTCAACTGAATGGTCACCACACCCTGCGCATTGCCCATCGTCGCGTTACGCACGTTCTGTGAGATAAACTGCGAGTTCGGCACAATCACCGTGGATTTATCGCTCAGTTGAATCTCAGTGGCGCGCACATTGATGCGTCGAATATCCCCTTCGATACCACTGATACTCACCAAATCGCCCACTTTTACCGGACGTTCGGTCAACAGGATCAAACCAGAGATAAAGTTCTTCACAATCTCCTGCAAACCAAAACCGATACCGACCGACAGGGCGCTGACGATCCACGCCAGTTTGTTCCATTGCAGGCCCATGATCGACAGCGTCAGCAGGATAATCAGCACATAACCAATGTTGCTGAGCAGCGTCACTAACGACACCCGCATCCCGGCGTCCATGGTGGTTTTTGGCAGGAACTCTTTATCCAGCCAGCGACGCACGGCACGCAGTACATAAATCCCCACCACCAGGCAGAGAATGGCGTTGACCATATGTGCCGGAACAATGTTCAGCGACTCCAGTCCTTTACCGCCCCAGAACTCAATCACTTTCTGGATCAGGCCAATCGGCGTGGTCGAGGCAAAGGTGCCGTTCAGCAGCGCCAGTGCGACGATGCCGACCAGCAAGGTTTTGCCCAACGCCCCCAGCAGCGTCGCAGCCTGTTGCAGGTGACGCTCATCAATATTGAGTGAGCTCTGGATCCGTCTGCCGCTGCTGGTTTGCGTTGAGAACAGGCTGTCGCAACCATCCGTTACCAGCTGACTGAGGAAATAGAACGAACCGAACAGAATGCCACACCAAATCACTTCATAACTGAGGAAGCGCGCCAGCGAAACGTAACCAATCACCAGCGAAATCAGGATCGCCAGCGCCGTCAATGTCAGGCCCATTTGAATCAGGCCAACCAGGGTAGAACGCGCTTCCGGCGGATTGCCCTTCTGCGCCATCCGGCGGCGTACCCGGTTGGTACGCATGCTGATCGCCAGCCCGGTGCTGCCAATCAGCAATGCCGTCAGGCCGTTGGCAAAAATGGTGGTATTCAGGCTGGAGCCAACGCTGTAGTTAAACGACTCTACCGTCTGGAAGATAAACACCAATGCCGCAGTAATCGGCGGGAAGGGTTTTAACGCCAGTGCCACTTCATTGGAAATGGCGGGTAAGCGCCAGCTCGGGCGGCGGGTGGAGAGGAACGCACGCCCCAGACCGGCAATCAGGCCGCAGTAGACGCTGAGCTGCACCAGACGCATGATAAAGTCTTGCACATCAGAGGACACTTCATCGCGGCGGGCAAACGCCAGCGCAAAGAAGTTGAAGGTCAGCACCACCGCTGCCAGGGTAGTGAGCGCAATCGCCGACGCGAGGAAACTGCGGCGCAGACGCCCTTTCGGCATTTTGTGGATGCTGACCCAGGCGAGAAACTCTTCACCGTAGCGGCGACCCAGTGTCATCACCAACATCGCGGCGATCAACCAGCCGATGGTGCCGAAGCGCCAACCCGGTTCCCACGACAGCGCGGCGGTGTCCTGCAATTCACTGAGGAAGTCGCTGATCTTCTCACCATCAAGATCCTGAGTGCTGACCAGCGGTGCCCAGAAACGCGGCCCAAGGATACTGCCGGAGTTGAGCGCCAGCTGGCTTTTTAACTGGTCGCGACGCAGGTTAACGATTTGCGACGATAACATCAGCGCACCGTTTTTGATCCCTTCCGCCTGCTTGATCTGATCGTCCAGCTTGGCTTTCTGGTTCTCCAGCGAGCTACGCTTACGCGCCACCTCCAGCGTTTCGGTCATGCCGCTATCGGGTTTCGGTGCCGGACCCAATACCGCCAGCTGCGCATCGAGTTGCTGACGCTGCGGCACTAACGCCTGACCGAGCGTGTCGGCATTGCCCGACAGCTCCAGCGCCATTTCATTCAGTTGGCTGAGCTTGCTTTCATTATTTTCTCCCGACACCTGACTTTTAATCTTGTCGAGAATCTTCTGCATTTTCGGCAGTTCCACCGAAGCATTGACCTTGGGTGCCGCATCGTCAGCCTGTGGGGCGGCGGCGTTACTGTCTGCTGCCTGGCTGATTGCCGGGGCCAGCAGAACCAGCATCAGCAAAAAAGGCGCAAAAAGAGATCGAAACGTAAACATAAGAGTGAGATTCCAGCGCATTAACCGTCCACAGACGCGTCTTAATGACCCTAAGTGGCGGCTAGTGTAGGCCTTTGACAACGGCGAAACTATAGGAATGAGGGTGTAAAACATTGGTGCTAACGATTAGGCTTTTTGCAGATGCCGCCCCGCTGGGCCGCATCTGCAACATCGACATTATTCGACGTTCTGTCCCTGAGCGCCGGTGCTCGCGGTTTGCGAGGCCTTCTGCTTTTTATACGCCAGTGCTGCCGCCGGGACCGGTGCCGCTTTCCCGGTTTCCAGCCAGTCACGCAGACGGTTTGCATCGGCAAAGTGGGTGTATTTACCGAAGGCATCCAGTACCACCAGCGCCACCGGACGGTTGTTAATCACCGTGCGCATCACCAGGCAGTGGCCCGCCTCATCGGTATAACCGGTTTTGGTCAGTTGAATGCGCCAGTCATTTTTGTACACCAGATGGTTGGTGTTACGGAACGGTAACGCATAGCTCGGATGAGTAAATACCGCCGTATCTTCTTTGGTGGTGCTCAACTGACCAATCAACGGATACTGACGCGTGGCTTTCACCAGTTTGATCAGATCTTCTGCGCTGGAGACGTTATGAATTGACAGCCCGGTCGGTTCCACATAATGGGTGTGGGTCATGCCGAGGGCACGTGCTTTGGCGTTCATGGCGCGAATAAAGGCGTCATAGCCGCCCGGATAGTGATGCGCCAGGCTGGCAGCGGCGCGGTTTTCCGAGGACATCAGTGCCAGCAGCAGCATATTGCGGCGGCTGATTTCGCTGTTGAGCTTCACACGGGAAAATACGCCGCGCATTTCCGCAGTATGGCTGATATCTACCGACAACATTTCGTCCAGCGGCAGCTTCGCATCCAGCACCACCATCGCTGTCATCAGTTTGGTGAGTGAGGCGATCGGACGCACACGGTCCGGATGGCTGGAGAACAGCACTTTGCCATTATCCAGATCGACAATCATTGCACTGCCGGACGCAATCTGCGGCTGCGCCACCGGTGCCAGATTGGACAACGCAGCAGCCGGTGCCGCCAGAACAGGTGTAGTTACTGCCGGTGCACCGATCATCAGCGCCAGCGACAGTAAAGAAATACGTATTTTTACAGACATCGTGTCAAAAAAATCCGGTCAGGAGTTTTGTGCTGTGCTATCGCACAGGCCGCGCGCATCAGGCCAGACGGGATGCGGGCTGGCGACAGCATAATACGTGGTTCTCTACGAAATTTCCTGGAGAGATTGTTTCCGGGCGTTAAAAAAATCGCGCCACAAAAGCGTGGCGCGACCCATGACAGAACTGACCGCCTGGCTAGAACAACTTCGGTCCATAGCCCCACAGCACCACCGTCAGCGCCAGCAGTACCTCAAACACCAGCACACCAATTGCCAGCGTTGAGCCGGAAAAGCGCAGACTTTCTTCTTTATCGATATTGAGGAACACCGGAATGCCGACAAACAGCAGATAACCGGTGTAGACCAGCGCCAGCGTACCCACCAGCAGGCACAGCCACACCAGAGGATAAAGCGCCACCAATCCGCTAATAAACAGCGGTGTCGCCACATAACCGGCAAACACGGTACAACGCTGAATGCTGGGACGCTGCGGATAGTTACGTGCCATCCAGTGAATAACGCGGCCCATCACGGCCACGCCACCTAAGATGATGAGATAAAACAGAATGCCAAGCCCGATACCGGTCAGCATGTTGAGTTGGACATATTGCCCTTCGCCCAGATTCCAGCCCAACTGTGTAGTGCCGATAAAGGCGCAGATCACCGGGATCGCCGCCATCAGCAGAACATGGTGGGTGTAATGGTGCGAAACGCTCTCGTTTTCCTGCTTGATATCGCGCATTTCTTGATTAGGATGCGCGAGAAGTCCCCAGACATGATTCATAAAATCACTCCTCTGATGCGACGGGCTGCCCCGTGGCCCAAGGCCGCGCAGCGTGGGCAGCTTCACTTCAAGTATAATCGGCGCGGCGGTTTTTGCGGCAAGCGGCACAAAATATCGCCGTCAGGTGTAAACTGTTACCAGGTTTGCTGACAACAGGGAGGAGGATTTTGCATCTTGATATCAACGGATTAATTAGCCAGTACGGCTACCTGGCGCTGCTGATTGGCTGTATCGCCGAAGGGGAAACCTTCACCCTGCTGGGCGGCGTGGCGGCGCACGAGGGATTACTCCACTTTGGCGGCGTGGTGCTGGCGGCCATGGCGGGCGGGATTATCGGCGATCAACTGCTGTTCTGGCTGGGGCGTCGCTACGGCACCCGCATCCTGCGCCGATTTCGCAAGCATCAGGATACCATCCGCAAGGCGAATCGCCTGATCCAGCGCCGTCCCAGCCTGTTTGTGATTGGCGTGCGTTTTATGTACGGCTTCCGCATTGTCGGGCCGATTATCATCGGCACCAGCCGCCTGAAACCGCTGCGTTTTTTCCTGCTGAATGTGCTTGGTGCCGCGCTCTGGGCGGTGATCTTTGTCACCCTTGGCTATTTCGCCGGTGAAGTGATCGCGCCCTGGTTACACCAGCTCGATCAGCATTTAAAACATTTGCTGTGGCTGGTGGCGGCGGTGGTGTTTGCCATCCTGCTGCGTATGGTGATCCGTCGCTGGAACCGCCGCCGTGCCGGTTAGTCATGGTGGTATCCCTTAAACTGCGGATTTGCCAGCATAAACCCACCATCGACAATAAAGGATTGTCCGGTGGTGTAGGTCGCCCATTCTGAGCACAGCCAGGCCACCAGACTGGCAACTTCGCGCGTGTCGCCCGGTCGCCCGATGGGGATTTCCGGCATCCGCGTACTGCGCGCGTCTTCGTTACGCATATGGTTCATCGGCGTGGCAATCGCGCCCGGTGCCACCGCATTGACCAGAATGTTATGCGGCAGCAGGCTGAGCGCCATCGATTTGGTTAACCCACCCAACGCATGTTTCGCCGCGGTATAAGCGGCCGCATCGGGCAACGGCGTATGTTCATGCACCGAGGTGATATTGATGATGCGCCCGCCATTGCCCTGATCCACCATGTAACGTGCGGCGATCTGGCCGCAGACAAAAGCGCCGTCGACGTCGACATTAAACACCTTGCGCCAGTCCTCGAAGGTGAGATCAAGGAAATCCGCTTTGGTCATCACCCCAGCATTGTTAACCAGCACATCAATGCGTCCCAATGAGGCGATCAGTTGCGCCAGTTGCTGACCGCCCGCCTGGGGATCGGCGAGATCCAACTGTCGTACCTGCGCCTGCTGACCCCGGCTTTCGACCAGCCGGGCCGTTTCATGTGCGCCCTCCTCGTCTGAACGCCAGGTAATGCCAAGGGTATACCCGGCCTCTGCCAGCATCAGCGCACAACTGCGTCCGATACCGGAGTCGGATGCGGTGACCACCGCCACTTTCTGTTTAACCAGCGCCATAACCTTCTCCTGTGTGTAGGGTGTCTCCACAGTATAGAAGTTATCGTTCTGTGCCCCGCCGCCGCCGCCCATACCGTTTCGGCTATAGTTAACAATGGACTGGCGTAAAGGAGGCAGGATGAGCGCAATCAAACGCAAGATTGAGGATCACGGGGTGATTGGCGATTTACGCACCTGCGCTCTGATCGCCAGCGACGGCACCATCGACTATCTGTGCTGGCCGGAACTCGACAGTCCTTCGGTATTTAGCGCCCTGCTCGACAGCGACGAGGCCGGGCTGTTTTCGCTGGCCCCGCAATGGAAAAATGCGCGCCAGCAACAACTGTACCTGCCTGATACCAATATTCTGCAAACCCGCTGGCTCGGCGAAGAAGGGGTGGCGGAAATCACCGATTACATGCCGATATGCGATGACAGCAGCAAGCTGCCACGCCTGGTGCGCCGGGTAAAGATGGTGCGCGGTTCTGCGCGTTTTAACCTGCTGTGCGCCCCACGTCATGATTATGCACGGGCCGAAACCTGGACCGAAGCGCGGCCCGGCGGCATCGCCTTTCATGCCGAGGGCCAACCCTCATTACGTCTTAGCGCCAGCGTGGTGATGACGCGAGAACCTCACAGCGCCACCGCCGCTTTCACTTTGCAAGCAGGCGAGCATGCAGAGTTTGTGTTTGGCAGCGACGAAGATCCACATCTGGCGACCATTGCCACCGAACGCTGTTTTCGCGACACCCTGCACTACTGGCGACGCTGGAGCCGCCACAGTTCTTACCGTGGCCGCTGGCAGGAGATGGTCACGCGATCGGCGCTGGCGCTGAAACTGCTGACCTCGCATCAACACGGTTCAATTGCCGCGGCCGCCACCTTTGGTCTACCGGAGGAGTTGGGGGGCGAGCGTAACTGGGATTATCGCGCCTCGTGGATCCGTGACGCCTCGTTCAGCATGTATGCGCTGATGCGCCTCGGTTATGTGGAAGAAGCGAAAAGTTTTACCCATTGGGTCGGACGTTGTGTCGAACACAGCCATGATGACACCCCTCATTTGCAGGTGATGTATCGTCTTGATAGCGGCACCGAGTTGCATGAAACCGAGCTGCTCAATCTTTCCGGCTATGCCAACTCACGCCCGGTGCGCATTGGTAATGATGCCTGGCGCCAGACACAGCTGGATATTTATGGCGAGTTGATGGATGCCATCTATCTTGCCAACAAATATGGCGAGGCAATTTCCCAGCGCGGTTGGCGGCACGTCGCCAATATGATCGATTACGTCTGCGATAACTGGCAGCAGCCCGATGCCGGAATTTGGGAGATGCGCGGTGAGCCGCAACACTTTCTGCATTCGCGCCTGATGTGTTGGGTGGCGCTGGATCGCGCCCTGCGCCTCGGCATGAAACGTTCACTACCGATGCCATATGAACGCTGGGATCAGGTACGCAGCGCCATCCGCGAGGATATCTGGCAAAACTTCTGGCACCCGGAGCTGGGCCACTTTACCGCGACACGCGGCGGCCGCTTTCTCGATGCGTCAATGCTGTTGATGCCGCTGGTGCGTTTTGTCGGGGCCACCGACCCGGACTGGCTGGCAACGCTGGATGCTATCAAAACCCATCTGGTCAGTGACGGGCTGGTGCGCCGCTACAACATCAGTGAGACGCCCGCGGACGCGCTGAAAGGCGGTGAAGGATCATTTGCTGCCTGTTCGTTCTGGTATGTTGAGTGCCTGGCGCGGGCTGGTCGGGTACATGAGGCGCACTTCGAGTTTGAAAAGCTGCTGAGTTACGCCAATCCGCTGGGGCTGTATGCCGAGGAGTTTACCCCGCATGGCCATGCGCTGGGCAATATGCCACAGGCACTGACCCATCTGGCATTGATCAGCGCCGCGTTTTTCCTGAATCGGAAACTGAGTGGTGAAATCACGCTGTGGCAACCCTGAAATCAGGCCGGTAGCAATCTGAATGAACCGGTTATTACAGCTATTTACGTAAAGTATGTTCAACCTGTTAAAATCGTGATTCCCATCACCGCTTCAATGCACATATAATGCGCAGCGGGTCACTAAGACCAAGATGGATTCGACACACTGACAAGCCTGAAATACGGCTATAACGACTTGTAAAAACATGAAAAAGAGCATTCGCGCGTTCGCTTCACTCGCCCTCGTACTGGCGGCGTTCAGCCAGTCGGCCTTTGCGGTGGTTTATCCGCTACCGCCCGCTAACAGTCGTCTGATTGGCGAAAATATTCAGGTTACCGTACCTGAAGACAGCAAACTTCCGCTGGAAGCCTTTGCCGCTCAGTTCCAGATGGGCCTCAGCAACATGCTGGAAGCCAATCCGGGCGTGGACGTCTATCTGCCGAAAGCAGGCACCAATCTGGTGATCCCGCAGCAGCTGATTCTGCCTGACGCGCCGCGTGAAGGCATTGTGATCAACAGCGCTGAAATGCGTCTTTACTACTATCCGAAAGGCACTAAAACCGTCGTGGTGCTGCCGATCGGTATCGGCGAACTGGGTAAAGATACCCCAATCAACTGGACCACCAGCGTTCAGCGTAAGAAAGCCGGCCCGACCTGGACGCCGACCAAAGCGATGCACGCGGAATACGCGGCACGCGGCGAATCGATCCCGGAAGTGTTCCCGGCTGGCCCGGATAACCCGATGGGCCTTTACGCGCTGTACATTGGCCGTCTGTATGCGGTTCACGGTACCAACGCCAACTTCGGTATCGGTCTGCGTGTGAGCCACGGTTGCGTGCGCCTGCGTGCTGACGACATCAAATGGCTGTTTGACAACGTGCCGGTCGGTACACGCGTACAGTTTATCGACCAGCCGGTAAAAGCCACGGTCGAGCCGGACGGTTCACGCTATGTGGAAGTGCACAACCCGCTGTCCACCACCGAAGAACAGTTTAACTCACGTGAAATCGTGCCGATTACGCTGACAGCTGCGGTGACCAAAGTGATTGCCGATGCCAGCACCAATCAGGATGCAGTCAACAACGCAATCCAGGCGCGTAGCGGTATGCCGACCAAAATCAATGGTCCGGCCGGTGAAGCCATGCCAGCACCGATTCCGGTGCAGGAAACCCCGGATGCGATGCCAAAAGAAGAGCCGATGACCCCACAGGGTGCCAACATCCCGGCTCCGGCAGCAGCCAACAGCAGCACCGCGAACAACAACTCATAATCCCTGCGCGGGTAATGAGATCAAGCCAGCCTGCGGGCTGGCTTTTTTGTTGCTCGCTATAAAAACCGCGCGATAAATCGCGCCGCTACGTTTCGAGCCCCCCTGTAGCGGCGCGATTTATCGCGCAATCAGTTCGCGATTTATCGTGCAAGGAGTTAGTCGCGTGGCCGCCGCAACGCCAGCCAACCCGCCACCAGGGTAAACGCCAGTACCAGCAACACCAGCAATAAAAATCCGTGTGGATTACTTGCCAGCGGAATGCCCCCCACGTTCATGCCAAAAAATCCCGCCACGATGTTGATCGGCAAGGCCAGCACCGTGATCACCGTCAGCAGGAACAAGGTGCGGTTGCTCTGCTCCATCAGTCGGGCGGCGATCTCTTCCTGCAATAAACGAATCCGCTCCATCAGGCTGGCGAGATCATTCAGCGCGACGCTGAACTCTTCGGTAAAAATACGTAGCTCGCCCAGCGGCTCGCGCTTCAGCCAGCCAGGGGGACGGTTCAACAGGCGAAACAACGCCGCCGGCTCGGGAGCCAGCAAGCGCTGAATGCGCAGCAGCATCCGCCGCAGACGCCCCAACTCGCTGCGATTGGCTTTGATCGCCTGGCTCAGTAGCCGCTCCTCGATCGCGTCCACGGCGGCGCTGGAACGGCGTACCACTTGCTCCAGTTGCGCCTCCTGCTCCCCCAACAGCCACAGCAGCAACGCATCGGGTTGGGCAAATGACAACCGGTCCAGTTGCTGATGCATACGCTCAATCATGCCAACCGGTCGGTAACGTGCGCTGACAATGACCTGTGGGCGGCACCATATCCACAGCGTCGCGTTCTGCGCGTTGTGTTCCTCCTGGCTGAAGGTCACATCGTTCAGTACCGCCAGCAGCGCATCATTTTGCTGCGCCAGCCGGGTGCGTGGTGAGGCGGAGTGGATCTCATCGAAGAAATCACTATCCACCGCAAAGTGGACCTGGACCCAGCGCTCAGCACGGGCATGGTTCAGATTGATGTGTAGCCAGAGGAAATGCGCTTCCGGCAGGGTCTGGCGTGCCAGCTGCGACGCTTCGCGCGCGCTGAGTCGCTGGGGCAAACAGTCAGGTGAAAACAGGTAACCATGGATCAGCCCGGCCACTTCATTATTGAAGTCGGGCAACGTGGTAAGCGGCAGAACAGGCTGGAGCATAGCTATCAGGAAATCCGGCTGCGGTCAGATCCACAGCCTGCGTCAGTAAGATGACAGAGAGATGACAGGCAACCGGCAACATCATCATTCTGTCATACAAAACCGGTATCACACTGCGGGTAACGGGTGCCATCCGGCATCGTCATCCACACCGGGGTGTGCTATGAGCGATAACAGTTTACCGGCGTCAGCGTCGTCATCCATCGGCGGACGTCCCAATCTCCAGCAGCGTGGCGGCCGTTTCTCCCGCTCGCTGTTTCTGCTGCTGGTGCTGGCCGGGCTGGCCTTTACCGCCATCAACCTGTTTAACGATGTGTCCGATACCGGTGCGCCGGTCACCAGCTACACCCCGTTCCTGCTATTGGGGCTGGCGTTGCTGATCGCACTCGGCTTTGAATTCGTCAATGGCTTTCACGACACCGCGAACGCGGTAGCCACGGTGATTTACACCCACTCCCTGACGCCCGGCGTGGCGGTGGTGTGGTCGGGCATGTGTAACTTTCTTGGTGTACTGCTCTCCAGCGGCGTGGTGGCGTTTGGCATTATTTCGCTGCTACCGGTGGAACTGATTCTCCAGGCAGGCAGCGGCAATGGCTTTGCCATGGTGTATGCGCTGCTGTTCTCGGCGATTATCTGGAACCTCGGCACCTGGTATTTTGGCCTGCCCTCCTCCTCCTCCCACACCTTGATCGGTTCGATCATCGGCGTTGGGGTGGCGAATGCCCTGCTGCACGGCCGCAGCGGTACCAGCGGCGTGGACTGGGATCAGGCGTTGAAAGTCGGTTATTCCTTGCTGCTGTCGCCCATCGTCGGGTTTGTCTGTGCAGCGCTGCTGTTGCTGGCGATGAAAGCCTTGATCCGCAATCGTCAGCTGTATGAAGCGCCGAAAAATGACCAGCCGCCGCCGGTGTGGATCCGTGGTCTGCTGATCCTCACCTGCACCGGAGTTTCCTTTGCCCATGGCTCCAATGACGGTCAGAAAGGTATGGGGCTGATCATGTTAATTCTGGTCGGCACCATGCCGATTGCCTATGCCCTCAACCGTTCGCTGCCGCCGGATCAGATCCCACGTGTCGCCGCCTTAACCCAGGTCACGGAACAGCAGCTACTGACGCTGCAACCGGCCACTGCCGCTATCCCGGCACCGCGCGACGTTCTGACCGAGTTTGTGCGCACCAGCCAGCCACGCCCGCAGGTACTGCCTGCGCTGGGCATGATGCTCGGTGACATTGGCGATCAGATTCGCCGCTACGGCTCGATGGAGAAAATCCCGGCACAGTCGGTCACCAATACGCGTAATGATATGTATCTCGCCTCGGAATCCATCAAGCATCTACAAAGCGCCAAAGTGGCGCTGCCGGAAGAGACGGAACGTAATCTGGCGGCGGTGAAACGCGAGCTGGACAGCGCCACGCGTTTTATCCCGATGTGGGTAAAAGTGGTGGTCGCCATCGCGCTGGGCCTCGGCACCATGGTCGGCTGGCGACGCATTGTGGTGACGGTGGGAGAACGCATCGGCAAAACCCATCTTAATTATGCCCAGGGTGCCAGCGCAGAGTTGGTGGCGATGGCCACCATCGGGGCCGCCGACGGCTTTGGTCTGCCGGTTTCCACCACCCACGTGCTCTCTTCCGGTGTCGCGGGTTCGATGGCCGCCAACCGTTCCGGTTTGCAACTCGCGACCTTACGTAATCTGGCGGTCGCCTGGGTGCTGACTTTACCGGTTTCCATTCTTCTTGCAGGGCTGCTTTACGCCCTGTTTATCCATCTTTAACGGTGATTAGCCATGGCCACACACGACAATACGTTTCAAAGCGAGACCTTTAATCAACGCCTGCTCCAGGAGTTCTACGACAGCTACGACGAAGAGCTGGAGATGGAACTGGATGACCTGCGATTTGGCGACGGACAACCCCAGGCGGATGATGAGAAAGCCTGGCGTCGCCGCTATTTCCGCGAGCTGCTGCACCTACAGGGCGAGCTGGTAAAAATGCAGGATTGGGTGATGCGTACCGGGCACCGCATGGTGATCCTGTTTGAAGGCCGTGATGCCGCAGGCAAAGGCGGCGTGATCAAACGCATCACCCAGCGCCTGAACCCGCGCACCTGCCGGGTTGCGGCCTTGCCCGCCCCCAACGATCGCGAGAAAACCCAATGGTACTTTCAACGCTATATCGCCCACTTACCGGCTGCCGGGGAGATGGTGTTGTTTGACCGTAGCTGGTATAACCGCGCCGGTGTTGAACGCGTGATGGGCTTTTGCAACGATGCGGAAGTCGAGGAGTTTTATCGCAGCGTGCCGGAGTTTGAAAAAATGCTGACGCGCAGCGGCATTCAGATCGTGAAATATTGGTTTTCCATCACCGATGAGGAGCAGGAATTACGCTTCCTCAGCCGTATTCACGACCCGCTGAAGCAGTGGAAACTCAGCCCGATGGATCTGGAGAGCCGCCGTCGCTGGGAAGATTACACCGAAGCGAAAGAGGAGATGCTGGCACGCACCCACATCGACGAAGCGCCGTGGTGGGTGGTTCAGGGCGTGGACAAGAAACGCGCCCGCCTCAACTGCATCAGCCATCTGCTGCAACAGGTGCCTTATGAAGAGGGCGAACAGAAGGCGATTGCCTTACCGACGCGCGAACGGCATGAAGATTACCGTCGCGCACCGGTGCCGGATCATATGATCGTCCCGGAAAAGTATTAACCCGCCGTCTGCACGGTCGCGCGGCGACCGTGCTGTTGCTGGAGACGCCAGGTAATCAGGAACGCGCCCAGCACCATCAGCGCCGCCGCCAGATAGACCGACTGCATCCCCCAGTGACCAATCAGCAATCCCGCTACCGGCCCGGTCAGCCCCAGACCTAAATCCAGAAAGGCCGAATACGTGCCCAGTGCCGACCCCTGATCCTGCTGCTGCACCTGCTTCACCGCTTCTACCCCCAACGCCGGGAATATCAGCGAGAAGCCTGCGCCGGTCAGGAAAGCACCGACATCCACCAGCCAGGCGCTATCCGCCTGCCAGATCAACAGCAGCCCCGCGCACTCCAGAACAAACGACACCAGCGAGACTTTCAGGCCACCAAAACGGGTGATGTAACGACCAAAGCCAAGACGCACAATGACAAAACCGAGGCTGAATACCGTCAGCGCGAAAGCGGCACCACTCCAGTCACGGCTGGCGAAATAGAGGGTGATAAAGGTGGAGATCACCCCAAAACCGATGGTGCCAAAGCCCAGTGCCAGGCCAAACAACCAGACACGGCTGACGACGCGATGGAAGGGGATACGCACGCCCGTTGTGACGCTGACCGGCGGCTTTTGATACGCCAGCACAAAACCCACGATGCCCATCAAGGCCACCAGTCCGGCAAAACCACTGATGCCGAACCATTGATTCAGCAGTACGCCGAGCGGCGCACCAATCGCCATGGCGAAGTAGGTTGCCACGCCGTTCCACGAGATGACACGTGCAGTCTGCAACGGCCCGACAATATTCATACCCCACAGGGTAGAGCCGGTACTGCTGAAGCTCTCGCCGACCCCAAGAAAAACACGACCCAATGCCAGCAATAGCAGGCTAAGCATGGGGATGTCACGGCAGAGCGCCGCAATAATCGACAACACGCCACTCATACCACAGCAAATTAAGCCGAGCATCACTACGCGTTTGGGGCCAAAGCGATCCGCCAGGCGACCTGAGTGCGGGCGACTCATCAGGGTAGCGAAATACTGAACGCTGATAATCAACCCCGCCATAAACGAGCTGAAACCGAGCTGGTTATGCACGAATCCCGGCAGCACCGCCAACGGCAGGCCCACGGAGAGATAGCAAAAGAAGGTGAAAATCAGGACGGAAAGAATGCGTTTATTTAACTGAGCATTACTCAGTACAGCGGCGTCAGACATGTGCAGTGGCGTTGCGTAACTGGGTGAAGTTGAAACACTACTATACCCTTAGCCTGCTAATGGGTCGCGGATTTTTTTATGTCTGGTTAATGCAACGTTGCGCATGGCGCTCAATCGCGGCGGCAATTTCAGACGAGACTTTTAAGGTACGGATTTCGCTGAACAGCCCGTCCGCTTCGTGATACGCCTTACGCAGATAGCCCAGCCACTGCTTAATACGTGCCACATGGTACAGGCCCGTATCACCCTGTTTTTCCAGACGGGTGTACTTCTGCAACAACGCCACCACCTGTGGCCAAGCCATGGGGGCTTCGTTGTACTTCACCACACGGCTCAGGTTTGGCACGTTGAGCGCGCCGCGTCCCAGCATCACCGCATCGCAACCGGTGATGCGCAGACAATCCTGCGCATCCTGCCAGTTCCAGATTTCGCCATTGGCGATCACCGGGATACGCAGTCGCTGGCGGATTTCGCCAATCGCCTGCCAGTTGATGCTTTCGGCGCGGTAGCCCTCTTCTTTGGTGCGACCGTGCACCACCAATTCGCTGGCCCCGGCCTGCTGCACCGCATCGGCAATCTCAAAACGCCGATCGCTGGAATCCCAGCCCAGACGCACCTTGACGGTAACCGGCAGGTGATCCGGCACTGCTGCACGCATCGCTTTCGCGCCGCGATAAATCAGTTCGGGATCTTTCAGCAAGGTCGCCCCACCGCCGCTGCCGTTAACCAGCTTCGACGGGCAACCGCAGTTGAGGTCAACGCCCCAGGAACCCAGCTCTACCGCACGGGCGGCATTTTCTGCCAGCCACTCGGGATACTGTCCCAGCAGTTGCAGCCGCACGCGCGTACCGGACGGCGTGCGGCTGTGATGTTGCAGTTCCGGGCACAGACGATGGAAGGATTTGACCGGCAGCAGCTGATCGACCACGCGCAAAAACTCGGTGATGCACAGATCATAATCATTCACTTCAGAGAGCAGCTCGCGCACCAGCGAATCGAGCACGCCCTCCATCGGCGCCAGTAAAACCCGCATCGACTTAGTGGTTACCGCTTTTGTTCGCTGCCGGACGACGTGAACGCGCCGGTTTGCCATCCTGACCCTGACGGCGCGGCGCACGGTTTTCACCCTGCGGACGTGGCGCACGGCCTTCACTCTGCGGACGCGGATTACCGCCCGCTGCCGGGCCACGACCACGACCACCACGCTGCTGTTGCTGCTGGCGGCCATTCTGGATCGGCTCAGCTTTGATGCTCGGGTCCGGATCGAATCCTGGCAGCGCAATGCGTGGGATTTCACGTTTCAGCAGACGTTCGATATCACGCAGCAGTTTGTGTTCGTCCACGCATACCAGCGACAGGGCGGCACCGGTAGCGGCAGCACGACCGGTACGGCCAATACGGTGCACATAATCTTCTGCCACGTTCGGCAGTTCATAGTTCACGACGTGTGGCAGTTCTTCGATGTCGAGACCACGCGCGGCGATGTCGGTCGCCACCAGCACACGAATGCCACCGGATTTGAAATCGGCCAATGCACGGGTACGCGCGCCCTGGCTCTTGTTGCCGTGGATCGCCGCCGCGGTGATGCCGTCTTTATTCAGCTGTTCAGCCAAATGGTTAGCACCGTGTTTGGTACGGGTAAAGACCAGCACCTGCTGCCAGTTGTCGCGACCAATCATCAGCGACAGCAGCTCACGTTTACGTTTTTTATCAACAAAATGCACCTGCTGAGAAACCTGCTCAGAGGCGGTGTTGCGGCGCGCCACTTCCACCTGCTCCGGGTTATTCAGCAGCTTTTCCGCCAGCGACTTGATCTCGTCGGAGAAGGTCGCGGAGAACAGCAGGTTCTGACGTTTGGCAGGCAGTTTCGCCAGCACACGGCGGATATCGTGGATAAAGCCCATGTCCAGCATACGGTCGGCTTCATCCAGCACGAGGATTTCCACGTGTGACAGATCGACCGCGTTTTGATGCGCCAGATCGAGCAGACGGCCCGGTGTCGCCACCAGCACGTCCACGCCACCGCGCAGTTTCATCATTTGCGGGTTAATGCTGACGCCGCCAAACACCACCAGCGAACGCAGGTTGAGGTACTGGCTGTATTCACGCACGTTTTCACCGACCTGAGCGGCCAGTTCACGGGTTGGCGTAAGGATCAACGCACGCACCGGGCGACGTCCGCGTGCCGGTGCATCTTTTGCCGACAGACGCTGCAACAATGGCAGCGTAAACCCGGCGGTTTTGCCGGTGCCGGTCTGGGCGCTCGCCAGCAGGTCACGACCAGCCAGCACCACGGGAATAGCCTGACGCTGGATTGGCGTCGGTTCACGATAGCCCTGTTCTGCTACCGCACGCAAAATATCGGCATTTAAGCCGAGAGAGTCAAAAGACATGCAGGTGTATTACTCCGAACCGCCCTGACCGCTGTTGGCGATGTAGTTTTCAGGGGGGATATGACGCAAGCCTAAAGCTCACGTGTGAAAAGGGCACAAACTACCATGCGTAAGCGCGGCAGTGTAGCAGCTTTCCGCCAGCATTGCGCGACAATCGACGGCAAAAAAACGGCGCGATACATCGCGCCGTTACGAATCAGTTAACTGCGTTTCTTCTGTACGCGCTGCGCCGGTTCTTTCGCCAGCAGGGAAACCAGTGCCGGTCCTACCAGCATGACCACACCAAGGCAGCCGAGCAGCAGGTTATTGTGGATGATGCGTGACACCAGGAACAGCGTCAGCATCGCCGCTCCGAAGTAGTAGGTGGTGGTCACTTCTTCCAGAGAGTCGCCAAGCATACGCAAACGGGCACTACGCTGCGTGACCAGCATGGTGATAAACACCACAACATAGGCCGCCACCAGGGTACTGCTCACTTCAACCAGCGCCTTGTGTTTCCAGCCCCAGACCAGCGCGGCGATCACCAGCAGGTGCATCGCAATATGAACGCAGGTTTGTCCGGTAACAATCTGAACACGATTAGACCATTTCATTCTCTTCTCCTGGCAGACCCAACAGATCGCCCAAGTGTATCTGGCCACGGCCAGACAGATTTCCTCAATGTAAGGCAAATTTCGGATAACACCCTAATTTTCCGCTCCCGTCGCCTCTCATTTGTGACAAAGACTACACTTTATCCTGTTGATGATGAAAAGGAGCGCGTCGCAGTATGACACAAAATGCGCAAGGATTTTCGATAAAAGTCCTGACGATCAATACCCATAAAGGGTTCACCAGCTTCAACCGCCGCTTTATCCTGCCGGAATTGCGCGATGCCGCGCGTGCCACCTCCGCCGATATTGTCTTCCTGCAAGAGGTGATGGGTACCCACGCCATTCATTCCTTACACATTGAAAACTGGCCGGAAACCTCACATTACGAGTTTATCGCCGACACCATGTGGCACGATTATGCCTATGGCCGTAACGCAGTCTACCCTGAAGGACATCACGGGAACGCGATATTGTCACGTTTTCCGATCGTTGAGTATGAAAATCGCGATATTTCTGTTGCCGGAGGCGAAAACCGCGGCATGTTGCACTGCAAAATCAGCCTGCCGGGGCAGCCGCAACCGCTGCATGTCATCTGTGTACATCTCGGTCTGCGTGAGCCGCATCGGCGCGCTCAGTTACGGATGATGTGCGAGATGATCGCCTCACTCCCGCCTGATGCCCCGCTGGTGGTGGCCGGTGATTTTAATGACTGGCAGGTGCGCGCCAACCCATACCTCAAACGTCATGCCGGGCTGGAGGAAGTGTTCAGCCTGAAAAGTGGCCGCCCGGCGCGGACCTTCCCGGCCCGCTTTCCGTTGTTGCGGCTTGATCGCATCTATGTTCGCAATGCCGCCATCAGCCAACCATGGGCGCTGCCGGTAAAACCCTGGTCGCATTTATCTGACCATGCCCCGTTGGCCGTGGAGATCTGCTTATGAATTTCAGCTGGCGCGACGGCAACCAACTGCGCCTGCTGGAAAACGGCGAAGCCTTCTTTCCGCGCGTGTTTGGTGCTATCCAGCGCGCTGAGCGCACCCTGCTGTTGGAAACCTTTATCCTGTTTGAAGATCAGGTGGGCAAGGCGTTGCACCGCGAACTGCTGGCCGCAGCGCAGCGCGGAGTCAGGGTGGAAGTGATGGTAGATGGCTACGGTTCACCGGACCTGTCGGACAACTATGTCAACAGCCTGACCGCCGCGGGCGTGCGCTTTATTTATTACGATCCACGCCCGCTGCTACTGGGGATGCGCACCAACCTGTTCCGTCGTCTGCACCGCAAAATCGTGGTGGTTGATGAGGTGATCGCCTTTGTTGGCGGGATTAATTTTTCGGCCGAACATAACACCGACTTCGGTCCGCAGGCCAAACAGGACTATGCCGTCGAAGTGAAAGGCCCGGTGGTACTGGATGTAGCGCGCTATGTACAACAGGCCATCGGTAGCGAGCAAGTGACCCGCCGCTGGTGGGGGCATCGTTCACATCGTCCGGCCCTCAACGCCCTGCCCGGCGATGCGCAGGTGCTGTTCGTGTTTCGTGACAACCACGACCACCGTGATGATATCGAGCAACACTATCTCGACATGCTGCGTAAAGCCCAACGCGATGTGATCATTGCCAATGCCTACTTTTTCCCTGGCTACCGCTTGCTGCACGAGATGCGGCTTGCCGCCCGCCGGGGCGTGCGGGTACGACTGATCGTGCAGGGCGAGCCGGACATGCCGATTGTCAAAGTGGGGGCGGAGATGCTGTACAACTATCTGGTCGATGGCGGTGTCGAGGTATACGAATATTGCCGCCGCCCGTTGCATGGCAAGATCGCGGTGCAGGATCAGCATTGGTCAACCGTGGGTTCCAGTAATCTCGATCCCCTTAGTTTATCGCTCAATCTGGAGGCCAACCTGATGGTGCATGACCGCGCCTTTAACCAGACGCTGCGCGCGCACCTCGAACAATTGCTGAGTGAAGATTGCCAGCGGGTCCAGGACGATAAACTGCCGCCGCGCACCTGGTGGCATCTGACCAAAAGCGTGCTGGTGTTTCACTTCTTACGCCACTTTCCGGCGATTGCGGGCTGGCTGCCCGCCCATACTCCCCGGCTGGCGCAGATTGATCCCCCGGTACAACCGGAGATGGAGACGCAGGATCGCGTGGAGGCCGACAACAAAGGAGCCAGACCCTGATGAGTAAAAAACGTTCGCGCTGGCAGCGCGTGAAGAAAATCCTTACCGGGTTATTTTTTATCGCCGTGCTGGTGCTGCTGGTGGTGTATGCCCGCAAGGTCAACTGGGATGACGTGTACCAGGTGATTGTCAATTACAACCGCACGCTGGTGCTGAGTGCGGTGGCGCTGGTGATCATCAGCTATCTGACCTATGGCCTGTATGATTTGATTGGCCGCGCCTATTGCGGCCACAAACTGGCTAAACGTCAGGTGATGCTGGTGTCGTTTATCTGTTACGCCTTTAATCTGACACTCAGTACCTGGGTCGGCGGCGTGGCCATGCGTTATCGCCTCTATTCGCGCCTGGGTTTACCCGGTGGCACCATCACCCGCATTTTCTCCCTCAGTATCGCCACCAACTGGCTGGGCTACATTTTGCT
Organism: Pantoea sp. At-9b; assembly: GCF_000175935.2. Taxonomy (NCBI): domain Bacteria; kingdom Pseudomonadati; phylum Pseudomonadota; class Gammaproteobacteria; order Enterobacterales; family Erwiniaceae; genus Pantoea; species Pantoea sp. At-9b. The sequence goes on along the minus strand of NC_014837.1, from coordinate 1,320,323 downwards.
GGCAGGCGTGGTCTTTGTTGCCGGTATGGTGCCGATTCCCGACGGGTGGTTTATTGGCGCAACCACGCTACGCATCATCGGCGGCGGTCTGCTGGTGCTGGTCGCGATTTATCTGTGGGCCTGCGCGTTTGCCAAAAAACGCCACTGGACGGTGAAAGGCCAGCATCTGCAATTACCTTCGCTCAGGATGGCGCTGTTGCAGTTCGCGGTATCCTGCGCTAACTGGATGGTGATGGGAGCCATTATCTGGCTACTGCTGGCGCAGCAGGTGGACTATCCACGGGTGCTGGGGGTGTTGCTGATCAGCAGTATCGCCGGGGTGATTATTCATATTCCGGCCGGAATTGGCGTGCTGGAAGCGGTATTTTTGGCGTTGCTCAGCGGTCAGCAGGTCACACACGGCACCCTTATCGCCGCGCTGCTGGCCTACCGCGTGCTGTATTTTATTTTGCCGCTGCTGCTGGCGTTGCTGTTGTACCTGTGGCTGGAGAGCCGCGCCCGGCATTTACGGCAGAAAAATGAACAGAAGATGGCAAAACCGACACCGTCAGAAAACGGCACCTCTGCGTAGCGGCACGATTTATCGTGCGTTTTTTACGCCTGCGCGATAAATCGCGCCGCTACGGTAGAGGGTTAGCGGCGGTTACCGAAAATACGCAGCAGCATCAGGAACAGGTTGATAAAGTCGAGATACAGCGTCAGTGCGCCCATAATGGACAAACGACGCAGATTCTCTTTGTCATTCACATCCACCGTTTCGCCAATCGCTTTCAGCTTTTGCGTGTCATACGCGGTCAGGCCGACGAACACCACCACGCCGATGTAGGTAATCGCCCACATCAACGCCGGGCTTTTCAGCCAGAAGTTCACCAGCGATGCCAGCAGAATACCAATCAACGCCATAAACAGCAGGCTGCCAAAGCGGCTCAGATCGCGTTTGGTGGTGTAGCCGTAAAAACTCATGGCACCAAACATCCCGGCGGTAACAAAGAAGGTGCTGGCGATCGATGAATAGGTGTAGACCAGGAAAATACTGGCAAGCGTCAGGCCGGTGAGCGCGGAATAAAGCATAAACAATGCCGTCGCCAGCGCGCCACTCAGACGATGCACCATCCCGGACAGGACAAACACCACCGCCAGTTGGGCGATAATCAGGCCGAAGAAAGTGATACGGTTGGCAAATACCAACTCCATCACCGCCGGTGTGCGGGCGGCAAACCAGGATACGAACGCGGTCAGCAACAAACCACAGGTCATCCAGCCATACACCTGCGCCATATAGGTTTGCAGCCCGGCGGAGGCCTGCTGCACGATTGAATCGTTACGTGGATATCGGTCCATGATGCACCTCTTAGTAGTTAGACAAACTCAGTAAGTGTGGAGCTTACGCCTTGCCGCGTCAACGGCGTGTCAAACACTGTTGATAACGACCGTCCACGCGTTGCGCAAACCATGCTGTGGTCAGATTACGCGTAATTTTTGGACTTTCCAGCTTGATACCCGGCAGCATTTCGCGCGGCAGGCGTTTACGGGCCATTTTATCCGCCAGGAGGAACACCTGTTTCCATAACACGCTGGTGCTGAATTCAGGCTTTTCGCCCTTCTCCAGGTCGCGACGAATTTCACGATTGCTCATATCCAGCTGTTTACTCAGGCTGCGCACCGCAAGTTCCGTCGCACCCGCGGCATCGCTGCCGTATTGAATCAGATCGCCATCGAGCGCCAGTTTGATACCGCTGGCACGCACCACCGCCGCCTGGAACGCCGCATTGCGGCTGGCATACCAACCGGCGTTAAAGTCAGCGAAACGGTACAGCGGCTGTGAGTAATCTGCCGGATATCCCAGCAAATGCATAATGCCAAAGTACATGCCACCGTGGCGGGTAAAGACTTCACGGCGAATCGACCCCTCCACCGGCCATGGATAACCCTGGGCGTGCGCCTCGGCAAAGGCAATGCTGACCTGCATCGGCCCGCCGGTGTGAATCGGGTTGAGGTTGCCAAAAAGTTTTTGACCGAGCGGCACCATATCGATGAAGTCATCAAAGATAGCACTCAGCTCCTTCTCGCTGCGCACTTTGTCGAGACGCGCGGCGTAGCTTTCACCGGTGGGCGAGGTAATCTGCAACGCGGTGCGCACGGCAAAGGCCGGGATATAGAGTTTAGCGGCTCGCCGGTTGATCTCACCCCAGGCGATTTTCGGTAAGCCCGGGACAACGGCATCGGCACTGAAGTTCGATTCCTGATCGGCCACCGCGATCACCGCGCACAGGTTGCTGACGCTGGGATCGATGTGCTGAGTACGAAAGGCGGTATAAATATCGTCAGCCCAGTCAGCTTTCTGCGTGACGTGGCTGGGCAACAATTGGCGGATTTGGGCTTTAACATCCGTGGGTTGGCGCACCGGAGCCTGGGGTTGTTGCTTGGTACTGGTACAGCCCACCAGCACCAGCGCCGCCAGCAAGGCCACGCGTTTGAGTATTACAGTCGCTTCCATCGGTTTCCCTGGTGGTTATTTCCAGCGTTCTGCCGCCTGATGATCGCTATCACGCGCGTCGACCCAACGGTCGCCGTGCGCGGTGGCCTCACGTTTCCAGAACGGCGCACGGGTTTTCAGGTAATCCATAATAAATTCTGCGGCAGCAAACGCGCTACTGCGATGCGCACTGCTGACACCGACAAACACAATCTCCTCACCCGGGAACAGTTCACCGACGCGATGGATCACTGAAACCTGTTGCAGCGCCCAGCGCTGGCGCGCCTCCTCGACGATTTCCGTCAACGCTTTTTCCGTCATGCCCGGATAATGCTCCAGCGTCAATGCGGCAACGCTGTCGCCGAGATTATGGTTACGTACCTTACCGCTGAAGGTGACCACAGCACCATCGCTGTCATGGGCTGACAACCAGGCGTACTCTTCCGCCACGTTGAACGCCGCGCTACCGACGCGAATACGGGTTTCCATCATCAGCCCCCGGTCACTGGCGGGAAGAAAGCCACTTCATCCCCGGCACGTAACGGATGGCTCATTGGCACCAGCGTTTGGTTGACTGCTGCCAGTAATTTGCCGGACTCCAGCGCCAGTGCCCAGCGGTCACTTTTCGTCGCCAGTGCGCTACGCAGTGCCGCGACATCGGCATATTCCGGGGATAACTCCAGTGCGCTGGTCCCCGTCAGCTCGCGCACCTGGGCAAAAAACAGCACCTTAATCATGGGACACCGCCTGAAAATCACCGGATTTGCCACCACTTTTGCTCAGCAGCCGTAACTGGTCGATGACGATGTCTTTTTGCACCGCTTTACACATGTCATAAATGGTCAGCGCGGCGACCGAGGCCGCAGTCAGCGCTTCCATCTCAACGCCGGTTTTGCCTGTCAGACGGCAACGCGACGTCACGCGCACCCGGCGGTGCTCGGGTTCAGCGACCAGCGTCACCTCCACATTGCTCAGCATCAGCGGATGACACAGCGGAATCAGTTCCCAGGTACGTTTTGCCGCCTGAATCCCGGCAATGCGGGCAGTCGCGAACACATCACCTTTGTGATGGCTGCCATCGATGATCATTTGCAGCGTTTGCGGTTGCATCAGCACCAGCGCTTCCGCCTGGGCTTCACGCACCGTTTCGGTTTTGCCGGAGACATCGACCATATGGGCCTCACCGGCAGCATTGATATGGGTTAACGAGGACATACTTACAACTTCTTCAAATGTGAGACAAAATGACACGGACGGGTACGCGCATCCAACTGATCGGCGATGATACGTTCCCAGGCACTGCGGCAGGCATTGCCGGAACCGGGTACGGCGAAAATCAGCGTCTGATTCGCCATGCCCGCCACTGCACGCGACTGCAAAGTGGCACTGCCGATCTCTTCGTAAGAGATCATGCGGAACAACTCACCAAATCCCTCAATTTCCCGATCAAACAGCGGCAGCAGCGCTTCAGGCGTGCTGTTTTTGCTGTTAAAACCGGTGCCACCATTGATGATGACCACCTGGACATCTTCGCTGGCGATCCAGCGCGAAACCGTCGCGCGAATACGATAACGGTTATCCGCCACAATCGCGTGGTCCACCACCTGATGCCCGGCTTCACTCAGCGCTTCGCGCAGGTAATCACCGGAGGTGTCATTTGTGGCATCGCGGCTGTCGGACACGGTCATCACCGCCACATTAAGGGCAACAAAGTCGCCGGAAGGTTTACTCATGGCCATAACTCCTTTGTCAGCCACCAATGAAGGAAAGATTTTGGGTAATACCGGTGTTGCCCTGATGCAGAAAATGCGTCTGCTTTTTCTGCCCGAGACTGTGGGCGATACGCGCCTGTAACTCCGCCTGCTGTTGATCGGAGGCCAGCAGATCGCGCAGCGGAACGCCGCCATCGCCAAACAGGCACAGATGCAGGTTGCCGATCGCTGACACCCGCAGGCGATTACAGCTGGCGCAGAAATCTTTTTCGTAAGGCATGATCAGACCGACTTCGCCCTGATAATCCGGGTGGCGAAACACCTGTGCCGGACCGTCACTGCGCCCGCGTGGTTGGCGCTGCCAACCCTGCATAAGCAGTTGATCGCGGATCACCTCGCCGGAGATATGCTGACGACGAAACAACTCGCTGCCCTCACCGGTCTCCATCAGTTCGATAAAACGTAACTGAATCGGGCGGGTGCGGATCCAGTCTAAAAAGGTGGTGAGGCTATGGCTGTTGACATCGCGCATCAGTACGCTGTTGACTTTGACCTTGCTGAAACCCGCCTCGAACGCGGCATCAATACCGGCCATCACCTGATGAAACTTGTCCTGCCCGGTGATGGCATGAAACTGACGGGCATCGAGGCTATCGACGCTGACATTGATGGAGGTCAGTCCGGCAGCACGCCAGTCACGCACATCACGTGCCAGTCGATAGCCGTTGGTGGTCACCGCAATCTGGCGAATGGCGGCATTTTCCCGCACCGCGGCGATAATCTCGGTGAAATCACGACGCAGAGAGGGTTCACCACCGGTCAGGCGCACTTTTTCGGTGCCCGCGGCCGCAAAGGCACGCGTCACGCGACGGATCTCATCCAGCGAGAGAAAACTTTTATTGCGCGTACCCTGCGGTTTGTAGCCGTCGGGCAGGCAATAGGTACAACGGAAGTTACACACATCCGTGACCGACAGGCGCAGATAATAGAAACTGCGCGCGTATGCATCAGTAAATTGTGACACCTGAACACCTTTCCAAATACGGGAGATGCAGTCATTTCTTTCTGCACCCTGGCAGCTCGAGGCTGCGGCCTGAACACCGTATCCACAGGACTTAGGCGATCAGGCTTTGAGTGTATGCTGTCCAACAGGACAACGCGGTTGCATGAATGTTAGCGCGATTTGTTGTTCGCTTCCATTGCGGATTTTCGCTATATATATTGATACATAACGTTTTTTCACCGCATTTTCGCGACAGGATACGTTAAAATAGCCGACAGATTTTGATACATATCAGTTTAACTGCTGCTCAACAGTTGAGCGTCAGTGTTAAGGAGCAACATGAATCGTACCCTGGCAGATTTGGATCGCGTGGTGGCACTGGGCGGTGGGCACGGTCTGGGCCGCGTAATGTCCTCGTTGGCACCGCTCGGCTCGCGCCTGACCGGCATTGTGACCACCACCGATAACGGCGGTTCCACCGGGCGCATCCGTCGTTCAGAAGGCGGTATCGCCTGGGGCGATATGCGCAACTGTATTAATCAGCTGATCACCGAACCCAGCGTGGGATCGGCGATGTTTGAATATCGCTTTACCGGCAACGGCGAACTGGCGGGTCATAATCTGGGCAACCTGATCCTTAAAGCGCTCGATCATCTCAGCGTTCGCCCGCTGGAAGCGATCAACATCATCCGTAATCTACTGAAAGTGGATGCGTTTTTGATCCCGATGTCAGAGCAACCGGTCGATCTGGTGGCGCAGGACAGTGAAGGCAACATGGTGTACGGCGAAACCGCCGTCGATGAGATGCAACAAGCCCCCCAGGAACTGATGCTGCACCCGAACGTGGTGCCCACCCGCGAAGCGCTGGACGCGATTGCCGAAGCCGATCTGATTCTGATCGGGCCTGGCAGTTTTTATACCAGCCTGATGCCCATTCTGCTGATGGAAGAGATGGCGCGTGCGCTGCGCCGCACCCCTGCCACCATGGTATTTATCGGTAATCTCGGGCGTGAACTCAGTCCGGCCGCAGCCAGCCTGACGGTCGCGGATAAACTGGCGATCATGGAAAAAGCGATTGGCAAACGGGTGATTGATGCGGTGGTGGTTAGCCCGGCGGCAGATATTCGCGGCGTGGAAGGACGGCTGATCGTGCGTGAACCGCTGGAGGCGGCGGATATCCAATATCGTCATGACCGCCAGCTCCTGCGCATGGCGCTGGAACACGCCATTCAGGCCTTTTAAAGCAAGGCGTGATTCATCACGCCGCGACAAATTTGCCACTCGCGCCGTTAACCGTAGCGGCGCGATTTATCACGCATTATGATGCCGCAATAAACAGCTCACGCAGTTCGTGCAACTGGTCACGTACCCGCGCCGCTTCTTCAAACTCCAGATTCTGCGCGTGTTGCTGCATCTGCCCTTCCAGCTCGTGAATTTTCTTCTGCATCGCTTGCGGGGTCAGTGCCAGATAGTTGGCCTCGGTTTCGGCGGCACTGCGCGTGGCGGTTTTGCCCTTGCCACGGGTTTTGACCACGTTTTTGCCCAGCTCCAGAATATCGGTAATCTTTTTGTTCAGCCCCTGCGGCACAATACCGTTGACTTCGTTATAGCGCTGCTGCTTCTCGCGACGGCGCTCAGTCTCCTCGATGGCACGAGCCATGGAGTTGGTGATCTTGTCTGCGTAAAGAATCGCTTTACCGTTAATGTTACGCGCGGCGCGGCCAATGGTCTGAATCAGCGAACGTTCCGAACGCAGGAAGCCCTCTTTATCGGCATCGAGAATCGCCACCAGCGACACTTCCGGCATATCCAACCCTTCACGCAACAGGTTAATCCCCACCAGTACATCAAATTCCCCCAGGCGCAGGTCACGAATGATCTCCATACGCTCCACGGTGTCGATGTCCGAGTGCAGATAACGCACCTTCTCGCCGTGTTCTTCCAGATACTCGGTGAGATCTTCCGCCATACGCTTGGTCAGGGTCGTCACCAGCACACGTTCGTTGATCGCAACGCGTTTACGGATTTCCGACAGCAGATCGTCGACCTGCGTGGTTACCGGACGCACTTCGAGGATTGGATCGAGCAGACCGGTCGGGCGTACTACCTGGTCAATCACTTCACCGCCGGATTTCTCCAGCTCATAATTGCCGGGCGTTGCCGAGACATAGATGGTTTGCGGTGCCAGCGCTTCAAACTCTTCAAAGCGCAACGGACGGTTATCCAGCGCTGACGGCAGGCGAAAACCATACTCCACCAGCGTCTCTTTACGCGCGCGGTCGCCGCGATACATGCCGCCAATCTGCGGGATGGTGACGTGGGACTCATCCACCACCAGCAGGCCATCGGCCGGTAAATAGTCGAACAGCGTCGGAGGCGGTTCGCCCGGCCCACGCCCGGAGAGATAGCGTGAATAGTTTTCGATCCCCGAGCAGTAGCCAAGTTCGTTCATCATTTCGAGGTCAAACTGGGTACGTTGGGTAATACGCTGCTCTTCCAGCAGCTTATTGTTCTCCAGCAGCACCTGCCGCCGCACCACCAGCTCTTTCTTGATCTCTTCCATCGATTGCAGGATGCGTTCGCGCGGCGTGACGTAGTGGGTTTTCGGATAGACCGTAAAACGCGGCACCACCGACACCACCTGACCGGTCAGCGGGTCAAACAATGACAACCGCTCCACTTCTTCATCAAACAGTTCGACACGCAACGCGATGTCATCCGATTCCGCCGGAAAGATATCGATGACTTCACCGCGCACGCGGAAAGTACCGCGCTGAAACACCTGATCATTACGGGTATATTGCAGCTCCGCCAGACGACGCAGGATGCTGCGCTGATCGATGATCATGCCCCGTGTCAGATGCAGCATCATTTTGAGGTAAAGATCGGGATCGCCCAGACCGTAGATGGCTGACACCGATGCCACCACGATGACGTCGCGTCGCTCAAGCAATGCCTTGGTGGCGGACAGGCGCATCTGCTCGATGTGCTCATTCACCGACGCATCCTTCTCGATAAAGGTATCAGAACTGGGCACATAGGCTTCAGGTTGATAGTAATCGTAGTAGGAGACGAAGAACTCGACCGCGTTGTCCGGGAAGAACTCCTTCATCTCACCGTACAGCTGCGCCGCGAGTGTCTTGTTCGGTGCCAGCACCATGGTTGGCCGGTTGAGATCGGCAATCACGTTGGCGACGGTAAAGGTTTTTCCCGAACCGGTTACCCCAAGCAGCGTCTGATGTGCCAGGCCGTCTTCCAGACCCTCCTCCAGACGACGAATCGCCTCAGGCTGATCCCCTGAAGGTTTAAATGCGGAGTTGAGTTTGAAGGCTTTACTCATGGTTTTTCGGTTCCTGCTGGAGATGTCGGCGGGCAGGCTGCTAATTCTACTCCGCTACGGCGAATTTGCCAGAAAAAAATACTGGATATATTTACAGATATCTTGCACGATAACGGGGAGTGGCAACGACTCGCTTCAGTGCAATTTATGCGGCAGCAGGCAAAACCTTGTTGCGCAAGGTTATCCCCAGGAGGGTGATGCTTTTAACATTTGTCAATAGAGCGTCATAAAATTGCAGTTGTATGACCGACAAGATAAATCTCAGGCTTGATTTTAACTAACATATTGATTTTTTGATAAGTTATCAAAAAGCCCAGTTTCTCAGCATAATGTATCCAGGCCGCGTATTTCCTCGCTTGCGCTCTGTTTTCAGTCTCTAATGCACAAGGTTATCCACAGGAATGGTGGATAACTGACGGCAGCCCCGCCGCCATCGCCTGTGCATAATTTTCCAGGCCTTGTCCTGGCGTGCGAAAAAATTTTTTTTTGCGTTTATTTTTCCCACAGCTCGCGCGGCATTAACTATTCTTTTTCCGGACTGAAGGTGCTGCGAGTCTGAAAAAACCAGTAAATAAGGCCACTTATTCCTGAGCGTTCTGCCTTATTACGGCACAAATGCACCAGAAACGTTAAGCATTCAGCACCGCTAAAGTGCAGGTGTTTTATCACTTCTGGCAATTGTTAAGCATTGCTCAACTTTAATCACTGATTACGCCGCGCCGCTGATGCTTTTTTGCATCACCCTGGCAAACTGGCCTGGTAATTGCAGGTTTCTCCATAAGCATTCGCATCAACGCATTGATGGTGAGAGTGGCAATGATGAATCGTGTTTGACTGTATGCCAGACGACACAGAGCGGGAGCATTCAGGCTAATTATCTGTAAGGAGAATGTCAGATGCTGAGTTTACGTTCGGTGAATCAGTTTTACGGTCAAAATCATATTCTGTGGGATGTGGATTTGGATCTGCCACCTGGCACCTGCACTGGCGTGCTGGGTAGCCCGGGCATGGGCAAAACCACGCTGGTCAACTGCATTATGGGACGGCTGCCCATTAACAGCGGTTCCATGACCTGGCAGGAAGACGGTTCCCCCCCGGAAGACTTGTTGCTGCAACCGGCAGAACAACGGGCGCGCATGGGGATCGGTTACGTACCGCAGGGGCGGCACATCTTCTCGCAGATGAGCGTGGAAGATAACCTGTTAATTGCGCTGATGGCGGCCCATGACGATCGCAGCCGTGCCATTCCGGAAATGGTATTCGATTTATTCCCAGCGCTTTACTCCTTACGCCACCAGCGCAGCGGTGAGCTGCCGATGGATCAGCAACAACAGCTGGCGTTGGCACGTGCCTTAGTGCTGCAACCGAAATTGCTGATCCTTGATGAACCCACCGAGGGCATGTCGCCGTGGCTGGAAGAGGAAATGGGTAACCTGATCCGCCGTCTGAATCGTGATTATGGCCTGACCATTTTGCTGTTGGAGCAGCATGTCTCGTTTATCCGCCGTGTCGCGGACTATTTTCTGCTGCTGCATCGTGGCCGTAACGTGGCACAAGGTAAAGTGGCACAATTGGATGATGTCACCATCAATAAATGGTTGACGGTGACCTGAGCAGCGATGCCGGGCTGTTTTATTGCGGCAGCGTCAGATAACGACCGCACTCGGCCTGCTGTGCGTCATCCGTGAGATACGGAATTTCGCCCAGGCAGGGTGCATCAAGACGCTGACGTAACGTTGCCAGATACTCCTGATGCCGCTTACCCGGCGGCTGAATGGTATTGGCAATCCAACCCGCGAGACGCAAGCCACTGGCCTGTACTGCGGCAGCAGTCAGCATCGCGTGGTTGATACAACCCAGTTTGACGCCCACCACCAGAATCACCGGCAGCTGTTCCGCCACCACCCAATCGGCATAGGTTTGCGTTGCCGACAGCGGGGTGAACCATCCTCCGGCCCCTTCCACCAACACCCATTCTGCCTGTTGTTCCAGCTCACGCAGCCCGGCAGACAGGGCGCTAAAATGGATTGGCCTTCCCTCTTCGGCGCTGACGATATGCGGTGACGTCGGTTCAAGAAAGGCCAGCGGGTTGACCTGCTCATAGCGCAACGCCAGGGAACTGTAACGTTGTAGCGCCAGCGCATCGCTGTTGCGGATGCCCTCAACCGTTGCCTCACAACCCGAGGCGACCGGCTTGTAACCTGCGGTGACGAATCCTGCGGCACCCGCCGCTTGCAGCAACGCGCCACTGGCCACCGTCTTACCGACCTCGGTATCGGTGCCCGTAATAAACCAGCGTTTCATGCCGTTAATACTCCATACATCAGATGATAACTCAGGCGATAACCCGCCTCGTCCTGTGACCAGACCTGCTCCAGTCGTGCCAGCTGGCTTCGCGTCAATAATCCGCCCTGGCGACCATCATGCAGATGAGTTGCGCCAATGCCTTTCAGCGAACGCATCGCGCTCAGCGCACTGGGAAAATGTAAAGTGAGGGTCTGCTGCGTACTGCGCAGCGCCAGGCCCTCGGTTGCGACGGCGATTTGCGCTGCGCTGAGAAAACGGTTGGCGTGCTGACGTCCATCCAGTTGCGCCCAGGCCTGATGGACTTCATGCAGCGAACCGGCCAGCAAGGTGGAAAACACCACGCTGCCTCCAGGGCGGGTTACGCGCAAAAAATGCTGCAACGCGGTGCGCAGGTCACTGCTCCATTGCACCGCGAGGTTGCTCCATACGCCATCAACACAGGCATCCGGCAGTGGCAACGCATCTATATCACCCTGCACATAATGTTGTGCCGAATGCTGGTGTGCGGCACTCTCCAGCATCGCTGGCGAGAGATCGAGTGCGGTCAGGGTACGGCCGCGATCGCGCCAGTAGCGGCTATACCAGCCAGTCCCACATCCGGCATCCAGCAAATGCGGGCCAAATCCGGCGGGTGCCAGCGCCAGTAGCGCATCGCCACTCTGCCGTTGCAGTTCCGCGTACTGTTCATAATGCTGCGCCGCGCGGCCAAAGGCCTGCGCCACCGCCTGTTTATTGACGTGCAGCGTCATACAGCGCCTCCAGCAGACGATCGATATCGTCAGGTTCATGCGCCGCCGTTAAGGTAATGCGCAGGCGAGCGGTACCCGGCGGCACCGTCGGGGGGCGGATGGCACTCACCCAACATCCCGCAGCCTTCAGTTGCTGTGATAACGCCAGCGCTGCGCTGTTCTCCCCGACCACCAACGGCTGAATGGCGCTGTCTGACGACATCAATTGCCATGGCAAATCCGCCGCGCCAGCGCGAAAACGCGTGATATTGCTGTGTAACCGCGCCCGCAGTTCATCACCTTGCTGAATTTGCTGCAACGCCGCCCGCAGCGCGTAGCACTGTGCCGGTGGCATCGCGGTGGAATAAATTAAATGACGGGCAAACTGTTCGACATAATCGGCGGTCGCGTCATCGCACAGCAAGGCCGCCCCGCTCACACCAAAGCCTTTGCCAAAGGTGACAATCAGCAATTCCGGCTGCACCTGCTGCTGCCAGCAGCTACCGCGCCCCTGTTCCCCGGTCACGCCAATGCCATGGGCATCATCCACCAGCAACCAGCCATTGGCGCGTTGCGTTTCCGCAGCAAGCTGCGCCAACGGTGCGCTGTCGCCATCCATGCTGAAGACACCCTCGGTGACCACCAGCGTATTCCCCTCTACCGGCGTCGCCAGCAGCTTTGCCAGACTGGCTGGCTGGTTGTGGGCAAAACGGCGCAGCGTGGCCGGGCTATGGCTGGCCGCATCCAGCAATGAGGCATGTGCCAGCTTATCGGCCACAATCCGGTCCGACTTTTCTGCCAGCAGGTGGATCACCGCCTGATTAGCGGCAAATCCCGAGATAAACAGCAGCGCACGGCGATACCCCAGCCAGTCGGCTAGCTCTTCTTCCAGTTGCGCATGATGACGGCTGAAGCCGGTCACATGTCCCGATGCGCCGGCCCCGGCCCCGGCCTCGGCAGCCCCTTGTTGCCAGGCGGCAATCACCGCCGGATGCTGACTCAAGCCAAGATAATCGTTACTGGAGAAGTGGCAATAGCGTTGTCCGGCAACGGTCAGCTCGCGCACCGTGTTGTGTTCCACACGGACGCGTTGCCGCCAGCCGTCGGCGGCACGCCGCGCCGCCAGCGCCTGTTCGATGCGTTGCGACCAGCTCATTACACCGCCGCGTTGTAGAACTGCGCGGTATCGGCATGCAGCAATTGTTCGCTCAGCTGATACTGCTGTTCGTTATCACCGGCGGTAGTGGCGGTGTGCTCCGGGTTGAGTCCCAGTTTGCGGAACAAAATCAGATCTTTGTCCTCTTCCGGGTTTGGGGTGGTCAGCAGCTTGCAGCCGTAGAAAATCGAGTTTGCCCCGGCCATAAAACACATCGCCTGAGTCTGTTCGCTCATCTGTTCACGACCGGCCGAAAGGCGCACGTGGGAAGATGGCATCATGATACGTGCCACCGCGATGGTGCGGATAAAATCGAACGGTTCAACATCGTCATTGTCGGCCAGCGGTGTGCCTTTGACCTTCACCAGCATGTTGATCGGCACGCTTTCCGGCGGCGTCGGCAGGTTAGCCAGCTGCACCAGCAAACCGGCACGATCTTTTACCGTTTCGCCCAGGCCAACGATACCGCCCGAACACACCTTAATGCCCGCGCCACGCACTTTGTCCAGTGTATCCAGACGCTCCTGGTAGCTACGCGTAGTGATGATGCTGCCGTAAAATTCCGGCGAGGTGTCGAGATTGTGGTTGTAAAAATCCAGACCGGCATGCGCCAGGCGCTGCGCCTGGGTGTCATTGAGGGTGCCGAGGGTCATGCAGGTTTCCATCCCCATCGCTTTCACGCCCTGCACCATCTGCTCCAGGTACGGCATGTCGCGGTCGTGCGGATTTTTCCATGCCGCCCCCATACAGAAACGGCTCGAACCGGCGGCTTTGGCTTTGCGCGCCGACTCCAGCACCGCTTCCACCTCCATCAGACGTTCCGATTCCAGCCCGGTTTTGTAGCGCGCGCTCTGCGGGCAATATTTACAATCTTCCGGGCAGGCCCCGGTTTTGATCGACAGCAGCGTACTGACCTGTACCTGACGTGGGTCGAAATGTTGGCGGTGTACCTGCTGCGCCTCAAACATTAGCTCAAGGAAAGGTTTGTCGAACAGTGCCTGGGCTTGTGCCAGTGTCCAGCGATGTGCCATTGCTTCACTCCAGAAAAGGGTTCATCCTGACGATTAACGTGGTTATACTTGTAAACTATATTTTTTATTTTTGGTTTACAACACCCATGTTCACTCAGGACGATCTCAATTTCGACCGCCAGCATATCTGGCATCCCTACACCTCAATGCGTGATCCCCTGCCCTGCTACCCGGTTGTCGCGGCGCAGGGCTGCCAGTTGCAGCTGGCGGATGGCCGTGAATTAGTGGATGGCATGTCGTCATGGTGGGCCGCCATTCACGGATATAACCATCCGCGCCTCAATCAGGCATTGCAGACCCAACTGACGCAGATGTCACACGTGATGTTTGGCGGTATCACCCACCCGGCGGCGGTGGAGCTGTGCCGTCAGTTGGTGGCGATGACGCCAGAAGCACTCGAATGCGTGTTCCTCGCCGATTCGGGGTCGATCGCCGTCGAAGTTGCGATGAAAATGGCGCTGCAATACTGGTTGGGACGTAACGAAACCCGGCAAAAATTCCTCACCCTGAAACGCGGTTATCACGGTGACACCTTTGCCGCGATGTCGGTGTGCGATCCGCATAACTCGATGCATAGTTTGTGGCGTGGTTATCTGCCGGAGCACCTGTTCGCAGCCGCGCCTGAGCGGGGATTTGCTGCGGTGTGGGATGAGGCGGATTTCGCGGATTTTGCCCGCCTGGCGGAACACCATCACCGACAGATTGCAGCGGTGATCCTCGAACCCATCGTGCAGGGCGCAGGCGGTATGCGTTTTTATCATCCACGCTATTTGCAGCGGGTGCGTGAACTGTGCGATCGCTACGGTTTGCTGTTGATTGCCGACGAGATCGCCACCGGTTTTGGTCGCAGTGGCAAACTGTTCGCCTGCGAACACGCTGGCATCGTGCCGGATATCTTGTGTCTGGGTAAAGCCCTGACGGGCGGCACCATGACGCTCTCCGCCACCCTCACCACCCGTGAGGTGGCCGATACCATCAGCAACAGCGCGGCTGGCTGCTTTATGCATGGCCCAACCTTTATGGGCAATCCGCTGGCCTGCGCGGTGGCAGTCGAGAGCCTGAAGATCGTGAATGAAGGTCACTGGCCTGAGCAGGTGGCGCGGATTGAACAACAGTTGCGTGCGGCCTTGCTGCCGTTGGCTCACCATCCGGCGGTCGCGGATGCGCGCGTTCTGGGGGCGATTGGTGTGATTGAAACGCAGCAGGCAGTGAATATGGCGGCGCTGCAACAGTTCTTTGTCGAGCGTGGCGTGTGGATTCGCCCGTTTGGGCGTTTGATTTATCTGATGCCACCCTATGTGATTACGCCTGCGGAGCTGGCAACGCTGACCGATGCCGTGCGCGACGCGCTGGATTTTTCGCATCATTTTCAGGGGTAGCGAGCCAAACGGTAGACGCCAGATTTGCTGACATTACCCTGAATATAATCTGAACACCTTAAATTCCCCTGATGATTTTATGTCTTTTATTTCAGGGGGATAGTACCTGTGTTAACGTCCCGGCACGCCGATAGCACAGACAGGAATGAGGTTATGAGTGTCGTCTCCGCCCCGCATGATGCGCTGTTCAAAAAGTTTCTCAGTCATCTCCCTGTCGCCAGGCAATTCCTGGAGATTCACCTGCCGCAATCCATTCGTGAGCACTGCGATCTGGATAAACTGCAAGTCGTACCGACCACCTTTATTGAACGGGATCTGAGTGCACTGTATTCAGACGTGCTGCTATCCATGAAAACCGATGATGGAGAGGGCTATATCTATGCCCTGATTGAGCATCAAAGCACGCCTGATAAGCATATGACTCTTCGCATGATGCGTTATACCCTTGCTGCCATACAGCGGCACCTTGATGAAGGCCATCACGACGTGCCACTGGTCATTCCTATTTTGTTCTATCAAGGGAAAACCAGCCCCTATCCCTACTCCATGAACTGGCTGGAATCATTCCGCAACCCGGTTCTGGCTAAACAGATTTTTTGCCATTCCTTTCCTTTAGTTGATGTCACTGTTATTCCTGACGAGGAAATCATGGCACACCGCGATGTGGCCCGATTAGAAATGGCGCATAAAATCATACGCCTGCGAGACATATTGGAAAATATAGACCCAATGGCAACACTCCTGGCTCTGGATTACAATGATGATCTCTCAATCGACGTAGTCTTTTATCTGCTGCGATACGGCAACACCGACGATCGTGAAAAGATCGTCAAAATACTGATCCAGGCTAAACCGCAACTTGAGGGTAAAATTATGACAATCGAAGAACAGTGGCGGCAGGAGTCTCGTCAGGAAGGACGCCAGGAAGGGCGGAAGGAGGGGCGACAGGAAGTGATGTTGGAATTGGCACAACGTATGCTTCGTGAACAATTCGACCTGAACACCATCATGAAATTGACCGGTCTGAGTGAAGGAGAGTTGCGGCAGCTCAATGGTTGAGAACCGCCCCTCAAGTAGCGACACAATTTATCACGTGACGTTGCCTCTGTTCGCCAGCAGCGGGTGATAAATCGTGCCGTCTGAGTATAAATGTAACAACTTATCCCAACGGGTGAATCACCACCCACATCGGGCCTTGTCCGACGGCATAGCGCGCCAGTGGCGTCAACAGACCGCGATCGTCGCTAATTTTATACACCTCGATATGGTGCGATTTCTGTCCCGCCGCCACCAGGTATTGACCACTGTGGTCGATGTTAAAACCACGCGGCTGTGTCTCTGTCGGCTGGAAGCCTTCAATGTTCAGCAGGCCACCATCTTCGCTGACGCTGAACACCGTAATGGTGCTGTTGGTACGATCGCAGGCATACAGGAAACGGCCATCCGGCGTCAGGTGGATATCCGCAGCCCAGCGGGTACCGCTGAAATCCGCAGGCATCATATTCAGGCTCTGCACACGTTCCACTTCACCGTGTGCATTGCTTAACGCCCAGACATCCACGCTGCTGTCCAGTTCGTTGACGCAGTAGCTGTAGTGGCCATTGGGGTGGAACGCCATATGACGTGGGCCAGCGCCCTCTACGGTGGTGACCTGGGCTTGTGCGGCGGGTGTCAGGCTGCCATCGCTGCCCAACTGGAACAAACAAATGCGATCCTGCTTCAGCGCCGGAACAAACAGTGTCTGATTTTTCACATCAATATTGGCGGAGTGACACCCCTCCAGCCCGCCGATCACCTGGCTCGGTGCCTGCGGCAGACCATCGCTGCCAATCGGACTGATGCTGACACAAGCGTCATTGTAAGAACCACAAAACAGGAAGTTACCCTGACGATCGGTAGAAATGTGCGTCGGGCTGCCCGGCAGCGGTGCCTCACCGGCTTCGCTCAGGGTGCCATCTGCGGCAATGCGGTACGCCAGCACGCGAAAATTCGGACGCACGCCAACATAGAGGAAATCTTTCTTCGGGCTGACCACCATCGGCTGCACCTGACCGGCGACATCCGTCACCTGTAATAACGTCAGCGTGCCATCTTCCTGTAACTGCCAGGCGTGAATCTGCTGGCTCTCGGGGCTGGCGGTATACACGACTTGTTTCATGCGTTCTCCTTGTTCGGCTTGCTGAAAGGGTATCACTGTAGCGCGTTTCATTTTGCCGCGCAGGAATCATTTGTGCCCTGCTTTTTGTCTCAAAGCGGTCACCCGGTGTAGACTGTTTGCTTTGTAACCCAGACGGAAAGAGTAATGAGCTACCGCGTAATCGCCCTTGATCTCGACGGCACCCTGTTGACCCCGCGTAAAACCATTCTGCCTGAATCCCTTGAAGCCCTGGCCCGCGCGCAGCAGGCAGGCGTCAAAGTGCTGATTGTTACCGGTCGCCACCATTGTGCCATCCATCCTTTTTATCAGGCACTGAAGCTGGATACACCCGCTATCTGCTGTAACGGCACCTATTTGTATGATTATCAGACTAAAAAGGTGCTGGCATCCGATCCGCTGGAAAAATCACAGGCGTTACGGGTGATTGAGATGCTGGATGAGCAGCAAATTCACGGTCTGCTGTATGTCGATGACGCGATGCTTTACCAGGAGCCGACCGGCCACGTGACCCGTACTCTTAACTGGGCGGAATCGCTGCCCGCAGCACAACGTCCAACCTTCCTCCATGTGCCGAGCCTGGTGCAGGCCGCGCAGGATGCACAGTCGATCTGGAAATTCGCCCTGTCCCATGCCGATACCCAGGCGCTGCAACAGTTTGCCGAGCGCACCGAAGCCGAACTGGGACTGGCATGTGAATGGTCATGGCACGATCAGGTGGATATCGCGCAGCGCGGCAACAGCAAAGGCAAACGCCTCGCGCAATGGGTGGCAAGCCAGGGATTGAGCATGCAAGACGTGCTGGCGTTTGGTGATAACTACAACGACCTTAGCATGCTGGAACACGTCGGTCTGGGCGTGGCGATGGGCAATGCCGATGACGCGATCAAAGCACGCGCGCGCAAGGTGATTGGCACCAATCTGGAGCCTGGCATTGCCGAGGTGATTTACCAGGAAATCCTGTAATCAGGCGGTAATCGACACGCTTTTAATCTGGGCATACAGCCACTGATCAGGCCGAATGCCCAGCTCGTCGCGCGCCCACGGCGAAATGCGCGCCCACAGCTCGCTGATGCCAATGCGCAGCTTAACTTCTACCTGATCATCAATCTCCAGCAACTCAACCACTTGCGCGGGCAGGATATTGCGAATCGAAGTGTTTTGCGGCGGCTGCAACGCCAGCGACACATCAGCTGACGCGATTCGGATGCGTAAGGCGGTTTTCAACGGCTGATTAACCCGGCTGACCCAGATATGTTGATCCCCCAGCGACAGCGCAGTCATCGGATAATCAGGATGCTGCTCCAGCACCTGCACGCGTAACACACTGGTGCGATCGCTGGCCGGCAGCCATGGTCGCATGGCCGCGCTGCTCCAGACCTTCTCCAGTGAGCCAAAGGCTTTGACCTTGCCGCCATCCAGCACCAGCACGTTATCCGCCAGTTGCAGGATCTCGTCGAGGCTGTGTGACACGTACAACAACGGAATATCCACCTGCTTCGCCAGCTTTTGCAGGTAAGGCATCAGCTCGCGTTTACGCGGCAAATCCAGTGAGGCCAGTGGCTCATCCATCAACAGCATATCCGGTGCCGTCAGTAATGCGCGACCAATCGCCACGCGCTGTTTTTCCCCGCCAGACAGCGACGACGGCGAACGACGCAATAACGCTTCAAGGCCCAATAACGCCACCAGGCTATCGAACTGCGCTTTCATCGCTGCCGCCATACCGTATTGCAGATTACCGCGCACGCTGTAATGCGGGAACAGACGGGCATCCTGAAAGACATAACCGATACGACGTTTTTCCGGCGGTAAATTCACTCCGCTGGCGGCATCAAACAATAGCCGTTCATCCAGTTTGATCTGCCCCTGCTGTGGTTGGGTTAAACCGCCTATCGCGTTAATCAGCGAGGTTTTCCCCGCGCCGGAAACACCAAAAATCGCGGTGATGCCCTTGCCGGGAATTTGCACATCCACATCCAGTTGATGCGTGCCCAACTGTTGGGAAAAGTTCAGTGTCAGCATTAAACCCCCAACCGCTTACGGCCCCAGCGGGCCAGCAGTTCCGACGCCACTAACGATAACAACGCCAGCAAGATCGCTACCGCACACAGACGCGCGGCGGCATTTTCCGCCCCCGGTGTTTCAATCAGGGTAAACATGGCTGACGGGATAGTGCGGGTTTCACCAGGTATATTCGACACGAAGGTGATGGTGGCACCAAATTCGCCCAGCGAACGGGCAAAGGCCAGCACCGTGCCGACAATAATGCCGGGAAAGGTTAAGGGTAAAGTAATGGTGAAGAATACGCGCCAGCGCCCTGCACCGAGGGTGCGCGCCGCCTGTTCCAGTTTGGTATCCACCGCTTCCAGCGCCAGGCGAATGGCACGCACCATCAGCGGGAAAGCAATTACCGCCGCCGCCACCACTGCGCCACGCCAGCTAAAAGCAAAGCTGAAACCAAACCAATCATACAACCATGCGCCGATAAAACCGCGTCGCCCAAGGGCAATCAGCAGCAAATAGCCAACCACCACCGGTGGCAGCACCAGCGGCAAATGGATAACACTATCGAGCAGGGTTTTACCTGGAAACTGACAACGCGCCAGAATCCAGGCCATCAGGATGCCCAACGGCAGGCTGCACAACACCGCCACAGTGGAAACTTTCAGGCTGAGAAACACCGCCTGCCATTCGGGATCACTCAATATCATTTCTTCGGCGTAAATCCATACTGTTTAAACACTGCGGCGGCATCCGGCCCCTGCAAATAGTTGTAGAAG
This sequence comes from Pantoea sp. At-9b, assembly GCF_000175935.2. Lineage (NCBI taxonomy): Bacteria > Pseudomonadati > Pseudomonadota > Gammaproteobacteria > Enterobacterales > Erwiniaceae > Pantoea > Pantoea sp. At-9b. The sequence goes on along the minus strand of NC_014837.1, from coordinate 1,300,253 downwards.
GCTTCTACCGGCGCACGCTGATGTTCTTTGACGATCGCCATCGGATATTCGACGGGCTTGTGGCTGTCTTCCGGGAAACGACCGACCACCTGTACTTTTTGGCTGGCTACCGCATCGGAACCGTAGACGATGCCGTAAGGCGTTTCGTTACGTTCCACCAGCGCCAGCGCTGCACGCACGTTATTGGCCGGAGCCAGTACCGGCACTAACGTATCCCACGCGCCCAGCTTCTGTAACGCTTCTTTCGCGTAAATGCCAGCGGGCACATGATCCGGGTCGCCAACCGCCAGACGCTGGCCTTGCAGCAAACTTTTCCAGTCGGTTTGCGCATTAATGGTTACCGCTTTGGCGCTCTCGCTACGCGGTGCCACCAACACCAAATCGTTACCCAGCAGGGTATAACGCGTGTTATCGATGACGCTTTTTTTCGCCACTGCATCGTCCATCCACTGCTGGTCAGCAGAGATAAACAAATCTGCCGGTGCGCCCTGCTCAATCTGACGCGCCAGCACCGAAGACGATGCAAAGGACGACACCACTTCTACGCCGGTTTTTTTCTGGTATTGCGTGGCGATATCCTGCAACGCGTTAGTCAGTGAGGCCGCGGCAAAAACGGTGATTTTCTCCGCAGCCAGTGCCTGTCCGGCCAGTGAGAAGGTCAGAACGGCAGCGGCACCCCAGCGGTAATGTTTTGATAGCATTTTTAGCTCCTTGTTACGTTATATACTGAATACTACAACGCAGGCTTCGATGCTGTCATGGAGTTTATATCGGCAGGATTTGGCGGAAGTTAAGTGCAAAACGCCCGCAGATAGCGGGCGTTGCAGGAATCAATGTTGTGAGCTGTTGGCGGGACGATCGTCGCGGCGGCCAAATTTAGAGATGACGTTAAAAACTTCACCCAGGCCGTAAATCAACCCCAGCATGATCGCCATTACAATTGGCACCATAATGACGGCTACAGCCAGACTTTTTAGCAGTTCCAGCATGGAAACCTCACGTAAATGATAAAAAAGTGATTGTAACGGCTTGAGAATAAAGTGCCATGCCCTTTTCGTGCTTTTACTTTAGCGCATACAATTGGTGCCATTAACTTAAGGAGCCGACATGCAAGCTGAACTCTCTCTCCATATTCGTCTGCAGCAGAAGTTGTTTGCCGATCCACGCCGTATCGAACTCCTGAAGCGAATTAGGGAAACCGGCTCCATCAGTCAGGGGGCAAAACTGGCGGGTATCAGTTACAAGAGTGCCTGGGACGCCATCAACGACATGAACGGGCTGGCGGATCAAACCCTGGTGGAACGCGCGACCGGCGGCAAAGGCGGCGGCGGCGCACAGCTGACACGCTATGGTGAACGCCTGATCCAGTTGTTCCAGCTGATGGAGCAGATCCAACAGAAAGCCTTCGATGTGCTGCAAAACGACAGCCTGCCGCTTGATAGTCTGCTGGCCGCCATCGCGCGCTTTTCACTGCAAACCAGCGCACGCAATCAGCTATTCGGCACCGTGCTGGCGCGCGACCATCAGCAAGTGGTGCAGCATCTTGACGTATTGTTAAGCGATGGCGTCACCCGTTTGCAGGTAGCCCTGACGCAGCGCAGCGCCGAGCGCTTGCAACTGGAAAGCGGCAAAGAGGTGCTGGTGCTGATCAAAGCGCCGTGGATTCAGGTGAGCCGTACTGCCAGCAGCGGCGATAATCAATTGTCGGTGCAGATTACCGCCATCGATCCCGGTGAGCTGGTCAGCGAGGTGTTAATGGCGCTGCCAGGCGGCGAAATCCTCTGCGCCACCGTACCGAATAGTGAGGTAGCCCAGCAGAATCTACAACCTGGCGACCCGGTCACCGCCAGTTTTAATGCGGAACACGCCATCATTGCCACACTGCTCTGAAATCCCGTCCATGATTTGACTTCACCCGCAGCGGTCGCTAAAACTGAGTGACACGATGCATAAAATGGAACAAATCATGGCTTCATTGCAAATTTCGCAAGGCACGTTTCGTCTTAGCGACACCCGAGTACTGTCCCTTAATGATTTAACCATCAACAGCGGTGAAAGCTGGGCATTTGTTGGTGCCAACGGCAGCGGCAAATCCTCGCTGGCCCGCGCGCTGTCGGGTGAATTACCGCCAGGCAAAGGCAGCGTCAGCCAGAATTTTCAACGTCCCACACGGTTATCACTGGAACAGCTGCAAAAGCTGGTGACCGAAGAGTGGGAACGCAACAACACCGATATGCTCAGCGAAGGTGAAGATGACACTGGCCGGACAGCGGCGCAGATCATTCAGGATGACGTCAACGATGAGGCGCGTTGCCAGGCGTTGGCGCAGCAGTTTGGCATCAGCTATCTGCTGGATCGCCGCTTCAAATATCTCTCAACCGGTGAAACGCGTAAGACCCTGTTGTGTCAGGCATTAATGGCGCAGCCGGATCTGCTGATCCTCGATGAACCGTTTGACGGTCTGGACGTGGCCTCGCGCGCCAGTCTGGCGCAGACCCTGAGTGACCTGCATCAGCAGGGTTACACCGTGGTGCTGGTACTGAACCGCTTTGATGATATTCCTGATTTTGTGCAGCACGTTGGCGTGCTGGCGGAATGTACCCTGACGCACACTGGCGCGCGTAAAGCGATTCTGGCGGAAGCACTGGTCGCCCAACTGGCGCACAGTGAAAAGCTGTCCGGTATGGCGTTACCGGAGGCCGACGCCCCCGATCAAATTCCGCATCTGGCGGAGGATGCGCCACGCGTGATGTTACGTAACGGCGTGGTTTCCTATAACGACAAACCGATTATCAATGGCCTGAGCTGGCAGGTGAATCCCGGCGAGCACTGGCAGATTATCGGCCCCAATGGCGCGGGTAAATCCACTCTGCTCAGCCTGGTGACCGGCGACCATCCGCAGGGCTATAGCAACGATTTAACCCTGTTTGGCATCCGCCGTGGCAGCGGGGAAACCATCTGGGACATCAAGCAACATATTGGCTACGTCAGCAGCAGCCTGCACCTTGATTACCGCGTCAGCGCCAACGTCCGTACCGTGATCCTCTCCGGCTTCTTTGATTCTATCGGCCTGTATCAGGCGGTATCGGATCGGCAAAAATCGCTGGCGCGTCAGTGGCTGGCATTGCTGGGGATGGATAACGCGCTGGCCGATGCGCCATTCCATAGCCTCTCCTGGGGCCAACAGCGGCTGGTGCTGATTGCTCGTGCACTGGTGAAACATCCGGCACTGCTGATCCTCGATGAGCCATTGCAGGGGCTGGACCCGATCAACCGTCAACTGGTGCGGCGTTTCGTGGATGTGCTGATTGGCGAAGGCCGTACCCAATTGCTGTTTGTTTCCCACCACGCCGAAGATGCGCCACAATGCATCACCCATCGCCTGAGCTTTGTCGCGCAGGATGAAGGCGGTTATGGCTATCAGCAGGAAAAGCTGCATTAACGAACCGAAAACCCGCGTGATAAATCGCGCCGCTACGCTAGCGGCGTGATTTATCACGCATCACATCATCAATGTAACCGTTACCATTCCATTGCCCACATATTCAGCAAGTACGTCTGATAACCCCACAAAATGAGAATCGTCACCTTGTGTAAACGATACCATTTATCCAGACTGGATCACGCTTTCAGTCTGACCTTTATGCTACTTTGAACGCAGCCATTTTTATCTGTTTGTCGTTTACCAGGACCCAACATGGAAAAATTTAACCCGGTCGATCATCCACATCGCCGTTACAACCCGCTGAGCGATCAATGGGTATTGGTTTCACCGCATCGCGCCAAGCGTCCGTGGCAGGGTGCACAGGAAACTCCGGCGCTGGAAACCTTGCCGACACACGATCCCGACTGCTTCCTTTGCGCCGGGAATACGCGCATCACTGGTGATAAAAATCCTGATTATAAAAGCACTTACGTCTTCACCAATGACTTTGCCGCCTTAATGACCGACACGCCGGATGCACCACAAAGCGACGATATGCTGATGCGCTGCGAAAGCGCGCGCGGCACCAGTCGGGTGATCTGCTTCTCGCCGGACCACAGCAAAACCCTGCCGGAACTCCCGCTCAGCGCACTGGAAGAGATCGTGCGGACCTGGCAGGAACAAACCGCGGATCTCGGTCAACACTATCCGTGGGTGCAGGTGTTTGAAAACAAAGGTGCAGCAATGGGCTGCTCCAACCCGCATCCGCACGGTCAGGTATGGGCGAACAGCTTTTTACCCAACGAGGCCCAGCGGGAAGACCATCTCCAGCGTCGCTACTTCGCCGAAAAAGGCACGCCAATGCTGGTGGACTATGTCGCGCGCGAATTGAACGATGGCAGCCGAACCGTGGTGGAAACCGATCACTGGCTGGCGGTGGTGCCCTGGTGGGCGGCATGGCCGTTTGAAACGCTGCTGCTGCCGAAAGCCCCGGTGAAACGCCTCACCGATCTGACCGAGGCGCAGCGCAAAGATCTGGCATTGGCGATCAAGCTGCTCACCAGTCGTTACGACAATCTGTTCCAGTGCTCCTTCCCCTACTCCATGGGCTGGCATGGCGCGCCCTTTAACGGTGAAGCCAACGAACACTGGCAGCTGCATGCCCATTTCTATCCGCCGCTGCTGCGTTCAGCAACGGTACGCAAATTTATGGTTGGCTATGAAATGCTGGCCGAAACCCAACGTGATTTAACGGCAGAACAGGCGGCTGAACGCCTGCGTTCTGTCAGCGATGTCCATTTCCGCGAGGCGCAATAAATGTCATTAAAATCCATTACACAACAGACGTTCGTCGAGACATTTGGTTATCAGCCGAGCCACAGCATCCAGGCACCGGGTCGCGTTAACCTGATTGGTGAACACACCGACTATAATGATGGTTTCGTCCTGCCCTGCGCCATTGATTATCAAACCGTGATTGCCTGCGCCAAACGCGATGACCGCCAGGTGCGCGTGGTGGCGGTGGATTATGACAACCAGCAAGATAGCTTTTCGCTGGATGCGCCAATTGAGCCGCTCAGCGAGCCAATGTGGGCCAATTATGTGCGTGGTGTCGTGAAACATCTGCAAAAACGCGATGCCAGCTTTGGTGGCGTGGATATGGTGATCAGCGGCAACGTGCCGCAGGGGGCGGGCCTGAGCTCCTCGGCGTCACTGGAAGTGGCGGTCGGCACCGTATTCCAGCAGCTGTATCAACTGCCGCTCGACGGTGCCGCGATTGCGGTGAACGGTCAGGAAGCGGAAAACCAGTTTGTCGGCTGTAACTGCGGCATCATGGATCAGCTGATTTCCGCGCTGGGTAAGCAGGATCATGCCATGCTGCTGGATTGCCGTAGCCTCAGCACCCGTGCGGTACCCATGCCGGCCGATGTCGCGGTGGTGATCATCAACTCCAACTTCCGCCGGACACTGGTGGGCAGTGAATACAACACCCGCCGTGAACAGTGTGAAACCGGGGCGCGTTTCTTTAATAAACCCGCGCTGCGCGATGTCACCCTGGCGGAATTCACCGCCGCTGAAGCGCAGCTCGATCCGTTGGTGGCAAAACGTGTACGCCACGTGATTACCGAGAATGCACGCACGCTGGAAGCCGCCGATGCCCTGAGCGCAGGTGACCTGACACTTATGGGTAAGCTGATGGCCGAGTCGCATGCTTCAATGCGTGACGATTTCGAAATCACCGTGCCACCGATTGACCAGTTGGTAGAGATCGTCAAAGCTGAGATCGGACCGCGCGGTGGTGTGCGTATGACCGGCGGCGGTTTTGGTGGCTGCATCGTGGCGTTGATGCCCACTGATCTGGTTGATCAGGTGCAGGCGGCAGTGGCCGAGCAGTACGAAGCCAAAACCGGTATCAAAGAAACCTTCTACGTGTGCAAAGCCTCTGAAGGAGCTGGCCAATGGTAAATGATGTGCAATCACATGCCCCGGATGGACAACCGTGGCGCATTACCGTGTTACGTAATCGCAACGGTATGGTGGTGACGTTTATGGACTGGGGGGCCACCTGGCTGTCGGCGCGCGTGCCGATGCAGGATGGCAGCGTGCGTGAAGCGCTGCTCGGCTGCGCTACCCCATCGGATTATCTGCACCAGGATGCGTATCTCGGTGCCACCGTGGGTCGCTATGCGAACCGCATTGCCAACGCCACGCTAAAGCCGCTGAATCTGACACTGGCGGCTAATCAGGGTGAGCATCAGTTGCATGGCGGACCGGAAGGTTTTGATAAGCGCCGTTGGCAAATCATCAGCCAGAGCGAAAACGAGGTGCACTATCGCCTCGACTCGCCAGATGGCGATCAGGGTTTCCCCGGCAATCTGATTGCCGATCTGCACTATCATCTCGATGACGACAACTGCTTGTCGATCAGCTATCAGGCGAGCACCGATCAGCCCTGCCCGGTCAACCTGACCAACCATGCTTACTTTAACCTTGACGCGCATCATGGCGACGCGCGCCAGCATCGCTTACAACTGCTGGCGGACCGTTATCTGCCCGTCGACAGTGAAGGCATCCCCAATGCGCCGCTGAAAGCGGTAGAGGGAACCAGCTTCGATTTTCGCCAGCCGAAAACCGTGGCCGATGACTTCCTCGCCGATGACGATCAGAAAGCGGTAAAAGGTTATGACCATGCGTTTCTGCTGAATACCGCGGGTGACAGCAGCCAGCCCGCCGCCCGACTGTGGTCAGCCGACGGCAAGCTGGAGCTAAGCGTGTTTACCGCTGCCCCGGCGCTACAGTTCTACTCCGGTAACTATCTGGAGGGAACACGCGCCCGTGAGCAGGGAAGCTATACTGCTTTCCAGGGCATCGCCTTAGAGAGTGAATTTTTACCGGATTCGCCCAACCATACTGAGTGGCCGCAACCGGATTGCTGGTTGCAACCTGGCGACAGTTGGCAGTCAGTGACGCGTTATCGCCTCACCCCGCACTGACCCGCCGGATGAAAAACGCGCACTGCGTCGCTGACAGGCTTACGCAGTGCGATGTTTTCCGCTATGGTATGGCGCTATCAGTGAGCCGCTTCATCAGGTGGCCGCCGCCGGTTTCTATAATACATCAAGCATTAAGGAGTTAAGCTATGGCCGTAACTAAGCTGGTTCTGGTGCGCCACGGCGAAAGCCAGTGGAATCAGGAAAACCGCTTCACCGGATGGTACGATGTGGATCTGTCCGATAAGGGTCGCACCGAAGCCAAAGCAGCCGGTCAGCTGCTGAAGAAAGAAGGTTTCGTATTCGATTTTGCCTACACCTCCGTGCTGAAACGTGCCATCCACACCCTGTGGAATGTACTGGACGAGCTGGACCAGGCCTGGCTGCCGGTTGAAAAATGCTGGCGTCTGAACGAACGTCACTACGGTGCGTTGCAGGGTCTGGACAAAGCAGAAACCGCTGCCAAATATGGCGACGATCAGGTGAAACAATGGCGTCGCGGCTTCGCGGTGACCCCGCCAGAACTGGATCGCAGCGATGAGCGTTTCCCGGGCCACGACCCGCGTTATGCATCACTGACTGATGCCCAGCTGCCAACCACCGAAAGCCTGGCACTGACCATCGAACGCGTGATCCCTTACTGGAACGACAGCATTCTGCCGCGCATTAAGAGCGGTGAGAAAGTGATCATCGCCGCACACGGCAACTCGCTGCGTGCCCTGGTGAAATACCTCGACAACCTGAGCGAAGACGAAATCCTCGAACTGAACATCCCAACTGGCGTGCCGTTGGTGTATGAATTCGACGAGAACTTCAAGCCGCTGAAACGTTACTATCTGGGTGATGCCGACGAGATCGCTGCAAAAGCAGCAGCCGTGGCAAACCAGGGTAAAGCGAAGTAAAAAAGAAGGCCAGACGCAAGTCTGGCCTTTTTATTCACACCAACGCCAAATTAACCGCGACGCTGTTTAACCGCCTGCGCTAACTGACGCAGCACTTTGTCAGTGTCTTCCCAGCCGATACAGGCGTCGGTCACGCTTTTGCCGTACACCAGCGGCTCGTCGCTATCGAGGCTCTGGTTGCCTTCCACCAGATTACTCTCCAGCATCACGCCGGTAATGCCCTGCTCACCGCCCGCAATCTGCTGCGCCACATCTTCCGCCACCACCATCTGGCGTTGGAACTGTTTGCTGCTGTTGGCGTGGCTAAAGTCGATCATCACCTGGGGTGTCAGACCCGCTTTCTCCAGCCCGGTTTTCACCGCTGCTACGTGGTGAGCACTGTAGTTCGGCTCTTTGCCGCCACGCAGGATAATATGGCAATCTTCGTTGCCGCTGGTTTCGACAATCGCCGAATGACCATACTTGGTGACTGACAGGAAGCAGTGTGGCGCGCTGGCCGCATTGATGGCGTCAATCGCCACTTTGATGGTGCCGTCGGTGCCGTTTTTGAAACCTACCGGGCAGGAAAGACCGGAAGACAGCTCACGGTGTACCTGTGATTCGGTGGTACGTGCGCCAATCGCGCCCCAACTCATCAGATCCGCCACGTATTGCGGCGTAATCATATCGAGGAACTCACCTGCCGCAGGCAGACCGGTATCGTTGATATCCACCAGCAGTTTGCGCGCCAGACGCAGGCCATCATTAATCTGGAAGCTGCCGTCCATATAAGGATCGTTGATCAACCCTTTCCAACCCACAGTGGTACGCGGTTTCTCAAAATAGACGCGCATCACCACTTCCAGCTCGCCGCTCAGCTCATCACGCAGCTTCAGTAAACGCCCGGCATACTCTTTTGCCGCCGCAGTGTCATGAATCGAGCAAGGTCCGATGATCACCAGCAGGCGGTCGTCTTTGCCATGCAGAATATGGTGGATCGCCTGACGGGCTTTTGCGACGGTTTGAGCCGCGCTATCGGTCGCGGGGAATTTTTCAAGCAGCGCAACGGGAGGTAATAATTCTTTGATTTCTTTGATTCTTAAATCGTCGTTCTGGTAATTCATAGGTATTCCATTCAATTTCTGGCCCGGCGCGCGCCGGGCGCAACCCGTCCAATGTAGCCCGTCAGACTGGCGCTGTAAATTACCCACGCCGGGAAAGGGTATAAGCGAAATTTGCATTTATGCGGTTTTACACTAGACTTTTAATAGTAAGCACCACGTATTAAATAATCTTCATTATTTAAATTCACATATCACATCACCGATGGAATTATATTCCGTCGCGGTGCTTTATTTTCGTCAAACTGCACCACCGGGTTTATGACGGCAACGGTCATTAATTAAAGGAGCATAATGATGAATAAGTTTGCAATTATCTTTCTGACGGCAGCAATGACACTGGGTAGTGGTGCCGCGATGGCGGCTGACAGCAATAATGGGACCGCCAATCAGGCAGCGGATGCCGGTGCGGCGGCGGGTGGCGCAAAGCAGAACCTGCCACCGAATAAAGTCGATAACAGCAAAATTAACAACACGGATGTGAATAGCGCGGCCACGTCAGGTAGCACTGACAGCAGTAATATGTCGGCCAGCGAGATTCATAAAAACAGTCAGTGTAAAGAGGGCAAATGCCCGGATATGAATAAGAAGGTTCAGACCCAAACAGGTAGCGGTGATGTCAATACTAAAACCGACGGCACCAGCCAGTAACCCTGTTCAATCAGGCCGTCATCGCGACGGTGACGGCCTGACCATTAACTGACGCGGCCCTGCAACGCGGCAACCTGACGATCCAGCGTGAATACCTGCCAATCAACCTGATGAGTTCCCAGGGTGAATACCGCTGTGGCGAGGGTGTTTTCTTCATCCGGATCCTGTGCTGATAAACGGTAAATCGGCAGTTCAGCATCATGTTGTTCTGACAAAATCGTTTTGGCCGCCGCCCCATCCAGTTCTGACTGACTGGCCTGCCAGTGTTGCAATCTGGCCTGGCGCGATGCCGAGCTGGCGGTGACCACCTGCTGTACATCGTCCATCACCGGGTGAATAAGGTGGTTAGCATGACCTATCACTTGTGCCACCTGCACGATGGAACAGCCCGAGCCGGTCGCTTCGACACTGAATACGCGGCTATCCCCCATTTGTCCCAGGGTATGATGAAAAGCCCCGGCACGCGTATGCGTGGTTAACTGAAGCACGGCTTCGTCCAGCGTCGCCGCATTTAACGCGGCGCGCGCCAGTACCTGACGGGGTAAACCTGCCGGACGGTGTAAGGCACGGATATTGTTCACCGTGTTGACGATGCCCTTCTCATTCACGGCAAAAGTGTGGCCGGGAATCGAGCCGGGATAGGCAAAACTGGTAAACCCCAGCCCATCATCCGGCGTGATGCTGACCAGCGCACAATCCTCGCGCAGCTGCGGGAAGCCATCTTCGTTGTGGGCGATGATCCATTCGCCCGCCGCATTGCTGCCCGCCACCGTGGTACAACCGTCCGAGGTGGAACGGACTAAATCGCCACGGCAGTTCCAGGCGAAGACGTCGTCAACCGCAACGCCCAGCCCCTGCGCCATACCCTCCAGCTCCTGCCAAATCAGCGGATAGCGGGCAATGACCGCCGCGCGCATCGCCTGTAGCTGTTCAGATCCCTGCATGGCGATCACCGTTTGCCACAGCCGGGTTTGCGTCAGTTTCTGATGCCAGGCATCGTGGCCAAACTCACCTAACTGTTTACCGACGGCAAAAGCAGAACCACTGATTGCGATTTTTTTCATGGGGTTATCATTCACTTATATTCAGGAAACGTGCTGCAAAAACTCTCTCAGACGCGGATTGCTGCTGGCATTGAGTAGGATATCAGGTGGGCCATCTTCAGCAATGGTGCCGCCATCAATAAAGATAAGCCGCGATGCGACGTCACGGGCAAAACCGATCTCATGGGTAACGATGACCATCGTCATGCCTTCATCCGCCAGCGAGCGCATCACCTTTAGCACCTCATGGCGCAGCTCCGGGTCCAGGGCTGAAGTCGGCTCATCAAACAGCATCATTTTCGGCTTCACCGCCAGCGCACGGGCAATCGCGACACGCTGCTGCTGGCCCCCCGACAGTTCGGAAGGATAGTGATTGGCACGTTCGCGCAACCCAACGCGATCCAGCAGCGCCAGCGCCTGCTCGCGTGCCGCCGCTTTGCTCTGCTTACGCACGCGGATCGGACCAAACATCACGTTCTCCAGCGCCGTCAGATGCGGAAACAGATGGAATTGCTGGAATACCATACCCGCTTCGCGGCGGATATCACACTCGTTGGCGTGGGGATCGGTGATATGCATGCCCGCCACCAGCAGCGTGCCGGATGAAATCTCCTCCAGCTTATTAATACAACGCAACAGCGTCGATTTACCCGACCCCGAAGGGCCGATAATCACCACCACTTCCCCAGCAGCAATTTTTAAATTGATATCGTGCAGCACCTGAGTCGCACCGAAATGCTTGGAGACCGCCGTAAATTCAACCATGCTCATAAAATATGGATCCTTTTCTCCAGTTGTTTCAGCAGAAAACTCAAGCACAGCGTCACCAGCAGATAAATCAGTGCGACCGCCGTCCAGACTTCCAGCGCGCGGAAGTTACCCGCGATAATTTCCTGGCCCTGACGCGTTAATTCAGCCACCCCAATAACAATAAACAAAGAGGTGTCTTTAATGCTGATAATCCATTGGTTACCCAGCGCCGGAATCATACGCCGTAACGCCAGCGGCATAATCACGTACCACAGCGTGCTGCGTTGCGATAACCCCATCGCCAGACTGGCTTCTTTAAAACCTTTATTAATTGATAGAATGGCACCGCGGGTAATTTCCGCAATATAGGCACCCGAGTTAATAATAATAGTAACAATCGCGGCACTCACCGGATCGATACGAATCGGTAACACCATCGGCAGCGCGAAGTAAATAAACATCACTTGCACCATAATCGGTGTACCGCGAATAAGCTCAACGAAGATCAATGATATCGTTTTTGTGATACGCCCCCCCAAAGCACGGCAGGTTCCCGCCAGCAGTCCAATAACAAAACCGCCCAGCAACCCCGAGAGGGAGATAATCAACGTCAATTGTAATCCCTGCAATAACAGCGGCAGAGATTCCCATATATATTTGGTTTCGAAATTCATAGCACGACCAATTCAGCTGAACTCAGGCCGGTTGCCACCGGCCTGACAGGGTTATTTAGGTTGTTTATCAAACCACTTAACGTAGATTTTGTTGTAAGTGCCGTCAGCGCGTAATGCTTGCAGCGCCGCATTGACTTTCGGCGTCCAGCTACTGTTTTTCTGCATCGCAAAGCCGTACTGCTGCGGCAGGATGCTGTCGGTCTCCCCGGTAGACTTCACTTTGCCATCGCCCGCCGTTTTCACGTAGTAGAGTACGTTCGGCGAATCATGTACCACGGCATCGAGATTACCGGCCTGCAAATCAAGGTAGGCGTTGTCGATATTCGGGAACTCAACGTAGTCCGCTTTATATTTGGCTTTCATAAAGCTGGCAGCAGCAGTACCCTGTTTCAGTCCCACTTTTTTACCTGCCAGATCGCTAAATTTGGTGATGGCATGATCGCTGCTTTTCACCGCCATTAATAAATCGGCGTCGTAATAACCCTCGCTAAAATCAACTACCTGTTTGCGCGCATCAGTAATGGTAATGCCCGCCATTGCCACGTCCAGATTACGTGATTGCAGGCCTGGAATTAATCCACCGAAATCCATCGGGCGTAATTCATAGCTCACATGCATTTTCTGTGCAATAGCGTCCCATAAGTCGATGTCAAAACCGACATATTTATCGCCTTGTTTAAATTCGAAAGGAACAAACGCGGTATCAACACCGACCACCAATTTATCCTGCGCCATCGCAGAAAATGTTGCCGAGCAGGCAACCAGCGCCAGTGTAACTTTTAATTTTGAAAAAAATGCAGACATAATAACCCTCAGCGTCAGTGAAACAGCAGGCAGTAGCATTCGCGCAGCACAATAAATATTGGCTACCATTAATAATCCATGTTATTCAGCACGGGGAATAAGGGCCGGTGACCAACCCTTATTTTCGAGTGAACCACTTATGCGGGGATAATAAAATCCCTGGTGTCGGGTACTGGCGTCTGTGCGCCATTCATTATCATGGAAAGAAAACTGTAATAACCGTTAATACCTATCAGATCGACCACACCTTTTTCACCCCACAGGGTGATGGCCTGTTGCCAGATGTCGTCATTCACTTTTTTCTGCTGATGCAACTGCTGGCAGAAGTGATACACCACCCACTCATCGTCCTGTAAATCATCGGGCAAGCGCTGGGCATTAATGGCCTCAACGGCGTGGGCGGAGATCCCTTTTTCCCGGGCGATGGGTGCATGAATCGCCCATTCCACCGGCTGTGACCAGTGACGAGCCGTAAGCAGAATCGCCAGCTCCGACAGACGTTGACCCAGCGCGCTGCGATATCGTAAGTACTCTCCCATACGCTGTGCATGGGCCATCAGCTCCGGGCTGCGTAACAGGGGTTCAAACGGCGGCAACAAGGCACCGCGCGGTCCGTTGATGATCTCTTCGGCCAACTGGCGCTGTTCATCGCTCCATTGCTGCTCGGCCAGCGGCGGTAAACGGTTCATGATTACCCTCCCGCCAGCTTGCGCGTTTCTGCGCTAATCACCTGATGCAGCGTATCCACGACAAAATCCAGCTGCGGACGAGTGACGATAAACGGCGGTGCGATCAGGATATGATCGCCATACTGACCGTCGAGGGTGCCGCCCATCGGATACACCATTAAGCCACGTTCCATACAGTGCGCTTTAATCGCCGCATGTAACTTCAGTGCCGGATCGAACGGGGTCTTACTGGCTTTGTCCTGCACCAGTTCCACGCCCGCGAACAAACCGCGCCCGCGAGTGTCTCCCACATGCGGCAAGGCGCCCAATACTTCGCGTAACGCCTGTTGCAGATAAGCCCCCTGCTGCTGAACCTGCGCTAGCAGGTTGTCGCGCTCAATGATTTGCTGCACAGCCAGTGCGGCGGCGGCGGCCGTGGCGTGACAGATGTAGGTATGACCATGCTGGAACAGACCACTGCCCGCCTGTAACGCTGCCACAATTTTTTCGCTCGCCAGCACTGCGCCAATCGGCTGATATCCGCCCCCCAAGCCTTTGGCGATAGTGACGATATCCGGTACCACGCCATCCTGCTCAAAAGCATGCAAGGTGCCGGTGCGTCCCATGCCACACATCACTTCATCCGCGATATACAGGATGCCGTACTTGTCGCATAAACGGCGCACGCCCTGAAAATAGCCAGGGGTGGGCGGCGTAGCCCCGGTGGTGGCACCGACGACCGTTTCCGCGCAGAAACCGATGATTTTCTCCGGCCCGGCGGTCAGGATCGCCTCTTCCAGTTCATTCAACAGACGCTGGGTATATTGTTGCTGGCTCTCATCGTCGCGGCGGTCGCGATACTCATTGCACGCCGAAACACGCACCACATCCATCAGCAGCGGCGCAAACTGGCGGCGACGCCACTCGTTACCGCCCACCGCCAGCGCGCCAAGGGTGTTGCCGTGATAACTCTGCTTGCGCGCGATAAAGGTCGTGCGTTCAGGCTGGCCAATCTCGACAAAATACTGACGCGCCAGTTTCAGCGCGGTTTCCACCGCTTCTGAGCCGCCAGAAACGAAGTAGGCATAATTCAGATCGCCCGGCGCGGTGCGGGTTAACTGCGCGGCCAGTTGTTCAACGGTTTCACTGGTGAAAAAGCTGGTATGTGCATAGGCCAGTTGATCAATCTGACGGTGCATCGCCGCCAACACCTCAGGATGAGCATGCCCAAGGCAGGAAACGGCCGCCCCCCCGCAGGCATCAAGATAACGCTTACCACTGATATCGGTGATGTAAGCCCCTTGCGCGCTCACCGCCACGGCGGGCGTGCTACGTAGACTGCGGTGAATGATCTGACTCATGCTCTGTTCCTGCTCCTGAAAACGCGTGTGCTCGATATTGACTGCATCTTGCATGATCCATTTGAATCACGTCAACGCAAATATGATACAAATGCATTGCATTTTCTTATGGCAGGAACAAATGAATCATCTGTCAGGATTTACCCGGGATAACGTAGGCTCCCGAATCAATCAGATAACGTTCCGCGCTCTCAATTTTGCTGACTGCTTCGCGCCCATGGCGTGCCACCAGCATGGCCAGCAGGCACTCGGCTAACCCCATGCCTGACACCACGGAAGGAAAGAAGGAAGGACTGTCGATTGAGAACAGCAAAGTGCAATCTGCCGCCTGTGCCAGAGGAGAAACCGGGGAATCGGTAATGGCGATGATGCGTGTCCCGGCCTGGCTTGCCGCATGCAGCACATCCAGCGATTCACGTGAATAAGGTGCGAAACTGGTGAGCAGCACACAATCTTTGCCACTCAACTCGCGGGTGAAGACTTCGATGTTGCTCGCCAGACCATCGATCAATGACACCTGACGGTTGAACAAACGGTAGACATAAAACAACGACCAGGCGATGGGGAAACTGGCGCGAAAACCACAGATATAGACGTTTTCCGCTTCATCCAGCAAGGTTACTGCCTGCTGCATCGCCTGTTGGTTTTCGTTCTGGGTGAAAGCCAGATTGGCCTGATGCGCCAGAAAAACCTCTTCATACAAGGCTGGCTGGGTGCCTTTGGCGATCAGTTTTTCCGCTTTGGATACATATGTATCATTGCGCAACCCCAGATCATCGATCATCGCGCTTTTCAGTTCGCCCCAACCTTGATAGCCGAGGCGTTGCGCCAGCCGCAGCAGCGTCGCGGGTTTGACACCGCCCTCTGCGGCAAAGGCGCGCATCGACAGCACCACCAGTTTGTTGGCATGTTGCAGGGAAAATTCGGCGGCACGCTGTAACTCTGGCGAGAGTGAACTGAACTGACTGACAATATTTTCCCGTAGATTCATCGCGTTTCGTCATCATAAAAAGGGTAACGGCACGATGTTAACACTCATATGCCGGGGAGATAATGAATATTCCCCCGCTTTTCCGTTATGCTGAAACAACGAAAACGACAGGACAGGATTATGGCTGCGCTGCTGCTTATAGATGATCACCCGTTAGTTGAAGTCGCGCTGAGTGCTGCCTGCGTCAACTCCCCGATTCCGTTACAGCTGTTCGCCGCCGGTGATGAAGCGCAGGCACGCCAGTTGCTACAACAGCACGCTATGGATCTGGTCATCCTGGATATTGGCTTACCGGACAGCGACGGACTGGAACTGTTGCGCCGTCTGCGGGTACATCATCCCGACTGTCCGGTGCTGATCTACTCAGCCGAGCAGAGCCGCCATACTTTGCTGCGCGCCGCCTCGCTGGGTGCCGCGGGTTATGTGGTGAAAAGCCAGAGCATGGCGCAATTATTGAGTGCGATTCTCGCCGTGCTGGGAGGGCAACAGGCGTTCCCTGATCTGCCTGAACGCATTGATTTGCCGCTGACCGAAAAAGAGCAACAGATTGTCGCTCTGCTGGCTCGCGGCCTGTCGAATTTGCAGATTGCCGAACAGCTGCATATCAGCAACAAAACCGTCAGCACCCATAAAAAGAACATCCTCGAAAAAACCGGGGTGCAATCGGTGGTGGAACTGGCCGCATTGTGGAAGGCGCATCAGTGAGGCGTCTGCTTCTGCTGCTGATCTGGCTGTGCAGCTCGCTGGTGCAGGCCGATTTACAGCCTGCCAGCAGTGTGATGCTACCCGCGATGATGCCCGCACCACACAGCACGCCCTGGTCAGCATCCCCCTTGCGCGTGGCGCTACCGGCGCAAAACAGCGCCCCTTGGGCGATGCGCATCGGCGATCAGATCTGGGGGATTGATGCCGATTATCTGAGCGCGCTCAGTCAGCTCACCGGCAGCCACTTCGTATTGCAAACCTATCCCGATCGCGATCGGCAACTGGCCGCGCTGGCTCGCGGCGAGGTCGATCTGGTGTTGAGTACCGACCACGCCTCTTTGCCCTCCGACATCCAGTTAAGCGACAGTTGGTACAGCAGCCCGGTGCGGATCTACCGCAACCGCGATAATCAACGCGCCGTGATGTTCAATAGCCACAATGCGCAACTCACCGTGGCGCAAGCTACACTGGCGCAACTTCCAGATGATTTTGTGCATGCGCACCGCTGGTATAGTCTGCCCGGCGATCTTCAGGCGCTGTATGCGTTGCTCAATCAGCAAAGTGACTATCTGGTGGCCGATGAGACCAGTGCCGGATTCCTGCTCAGCCAGTTGCAGCAGGGGCAAATTTACCAAATCACCGCCGATCCGGGCGCTGGCGATCTCACCCTACGGGCGCTGGCACGCGATCCGGCGCTGATCCAGTGGCTGAATCAGCAACTGCGCCTGCTACCGGCTGAGTTCAGCAACCGGGTTCAGCAGCGCTGGAGCCCTCCGCTGTTGCGCTACCAGGATACACAGACGCTGATGCTGTCTGCACC
This sequence comes from Pantoea sp. At-9b, assembly GCF_000175935.2. Classification (NCBI taxonomy): domain Bacteria; kingdom Pseudomonadati; phylum Pseudomonadota; class Gammaproteobacteria; order Enterobacterales; family Erwiniaceae; genus Pantoea; species Pantoea sp. At-9b. The sequence goes on along the minus strand of NC_014837.1, from coordinate 1,282,869 downwards.
CGAGCAACAGTGGCTGTCGCAACATCGAGACATTCCTTACGCCGCTGAGGCCGATAACGCCCCCTGGAGTTATCGTGACGCCAACGGCAATGCACGCGGTTTCGCCATCGACTTGCTAAACGCCATCAGCCAGAGTACCGGCCTGCATTTTACGCCACGCTGGGTGGCGAATCCGCAGCAGGCCACAGCGCTGCTGCAACAGCAGCAGGTGATGCTCAGTGTCTTGCCCGCACAGGACGGCGCAACCACCCTGCCGGTGTGGCGCGCCATCTGGGGCATTTATACCCTGGCAACGCGCCAGCCCATGAACTGGCAGGCATTGCAGGGACAACGCGTGGGGATCTTACGCGACGACCTCGCGCAACGCATGTTGCCTGGCGGGATCAACGTGCAGATTTTTGACGATCGCGCCCAGCTGTGGCAGGCGTTGAATAACAACCAGATCGATGCGCTGGTGGATAATGTGCTGTCGGCACGTTGGCGCATCGCCAGCCGCTATGGTGAGCGGATGCATCTGGCGTTCGCCGCCAGTGATATCGCCTGGCCGCTGGCACCGCAAATCAGCGATCAACAACCGGTGCTGCGCGCACTGCTGGATCGCGCATTACAGCAGATCCCCCCGGAAACCCTGAACCAGATGCGTGATAACTGGTCAGTCCCACCTCAGCCCGGCACCACCATGACGATGCGCAATGTGCCGTTGCTGGTACTGTTCGCCGCCGGTATCGCCATCCTGCTGCTGCTGGTGCTGCTGGTACGCCGCTATCTGCAACAACGGCGTGAACGTCTGCAACGTGAACAGGCCGAGCGGGCCAACGCCGCGAAAAGCCAGTTTCTCGCCACCGCCAGCCATGAGCTACGTACACCGATGCAGGCGATTCTCGGCCTGCTGGAACTGGAACAGCAACAACACCCCAGCGCCCGGCTGGAGCTGATGCACAGCAGCGCGCGCTCGCTGATGGCACTGCTGAATGACTTGCAGGATCACGCGCGCATTGAAAACCACAGTTTCCGTCTGGCACCACGTCCTCTGCACTTGTCGCACTGGCTGCAACAACAGCAGCAGTTTTACCATCCGTTGATGCGTGATGGGGGGCCACAACTGGTGGTCGAAGCGCTGACTGCACTGCCCGCAGCCGTGCTGCTGGATGGCGACCGCCTGCAACAGGTGGTGAATAATCTGGTGGCGAACGCGCTGAAGTTTACCCGTCAGGGGGATATTCGCCTGACGCTGGCGGTCAGCGATGCCATCGTACTGGTGGTGGCCGACAGCGGGAGCGGCATTCCGCAGGCGGAGCAAGCACAGCTCTTCGAACCTTGGTATCAGGCACCGTCCGGGAAAACCCATGCCGTGCAGGGCAGCGGTCTTGGCTTGTTTATCTGCCGGGAGATTGTGCAACGCATGGGGGGCAAGCTGACACTCACCTCTGCGCCGGGTACAGGCACCCGCGTTGAAGTCACGCTGCCGCTCGAGCTGGCCGACAGCCAGAGCGAAAGCACTACCGCCAGCTGGCCGCACTATCCGCAGTTGCGTGTGGCGATTGTCGACGACCATCCCACCAATTTGCTGGTGATGCAGCAGCAGCTGGCGCTGTTTGCCATCCACGCCGAGGTGTTTGATGAAGGGCGCGCGTTACTGCGTGCCGATGCCCGTCAGCCCTTCGACCTGTTGTTTATCGACCAGATGATGCCACGCCCTAATGGGCTTACGCTGTTACGGATTCTGCGCCGCCGCCAGCGGCAACGTGGCGATAACGCATGGCGCGTGATCTGTTCGGCTGACGCACAGCTGGTCAAATTGCCGCTGCAACCGCATGAGGCGCTGCTGGTAAAACCGATCGTGCTGCACGATATTGCCCCCCTGCTGGCGCGTGCGAGCCAGGATCCCCTTATGCATCTGTCCGACAGCCTGCATATCCTTGCACAACACAACGAGAGCATGATTCCGCGTATTTGCCAGACGCTGCAACGCACGCTGATACAGGACCGCGACACCTTGCTGGCCGCCAGCACAGCGCAGGAGTGGCCAGCGCTGGCGCGCGCCGCACACCGGATGAAAGGCAGTTGGTTGTTGCTGGGAATGGACACCGTCGCGGCCATGTGCCAGCAATTGACCGAAGCGGCAAAACAGCAACAGCTGGACCCAGAGCAACTCAATTTACTGATATCATTAACGAACAGGTTACTGAAACAACTGGAAAGTTATGGCACACACCCATTCTCACAACACGCCTGACGGCAACCGCACCCGCCTGGCGGCGGCATTTGCTATCACCGCCCTGTTTATGTTGGTGGAAGCGATTGGTGGTTGGATCTCAGGCTCACTGGCGCTGCTGGCGGATGCCGGTCATATGCTCACCGATACCGCTGCCCTGTTAATGGCGCTGCTGGCGGTACAATTTTCACAGCGTAAGCCTAATGCACGCCATACCTTTGGCTTGTTACGTCTCACCACGCTGGCCGCCTTTGTCAACGCGATTGCCTTGCTGGTGATCACCGTGATGATTGTTTGGGAAGCGCTACGTCGCTTTTATCAACCGCAGCCGGTCGCCGGTGGCCTGATGCTGACCATTGGCGTGGCCGGTCTGCTGGCGAATCTGCTCTCCTTCTGGCTGCTGCACCATGGCAGCGAAGAGAAGAATCTCAACGTGCGCGCCGCCGCCCTGCATGTGCTGGGGGACTTGCTCGGTTCGGTAGGTGCCATTGTCGCGGCAGTGATTATTATGTTCACCGGCTGGACGCCGATCGATCCGATTCTGTCGCTGCTGGTCTCACTGCTGGTGGTGCGCAGCGCCTGGTCGTTGTTGCGCGAAAGTTTGCATGAACTGCTGGAAGGTGCGCCGGGCAATATCAATGTTGATAAGTTAAAACGCGAGCTGACACGCAATATCGCGGAAGTGCGCAACGTCCATCATGTGCACTTGTGGCAGGTGGGTGAGAAACCGGTACTGACGTTACATGTGCAGGTGATCCCACCTTACGATCATGACGCCCTGCTGGTGCGCATTCATCGCTACCTGCATCAGCATTATCAAATCGCCCACGCCACGGTGCAAATGGAGTACCAGCCCTGTAACGGGCCGGATTGCGAATTGTGCCTCGACTCAGGCAGCACGCAGCATGACCCTCATCACCATGAAGGCCATGTGCATCAGCACCACTAAGAGGAGAGCGCATGCGAGCCGTGTTCGCGTGCGCTTTTGATCCACAAACGGGAACCATTCAGGGCAATCAGCGTCAGGATGGCGTACTCCAGCGACATCGCGTAGACGCCCTGGCGGGCAAAAATCATCACACTGATGATATTGATCACCACCCACAGCAGCCAGTTTTCCACGTATTTGCGCGTCATCAGAATCATCGCCACAATCGACAACACCATCATGCTGGAATCCCAGAACGGGAAAGCATCCGGTTGCAATTGCGGCATCACCACCTGTAAGCCCAGCCCCTGCATGATCCCGACCGCGCTGCGCGTCAGGAAGGCAAACACCGGGTCGATGTAAAAGGTCATCAGCGCAATGGCCAGCACGCACCCCGCACCCCACCCCAGCGCCCTGGGCAGCGGCAGCCAGCGGATTTTCAGCTCGGCTTCCTGCTCCGCGTTTTGCCGACTCCAGGCATACCAGCCATAGACATTAGCGACAAAGAAAAACAGTTGCAGCAGCAGGCTGGCGTAGAGTTGAATCTGGAAAAAAATCACCGCAAACAGGGTGACGTTGATCAGGCCGAAGACGTAGTTGATGATTTTTTCCAGGCTGGCTAACCAGATACACAACAGGCCAGCCACGGTGCCGACCGCTTCGATCCATGAGAGATCGTAGCCGCCGACGCCGAGAGGAATATGAACCAGAATGTTTTGCGTGCTAAAGAAATCCATAACGGGCACCTGTCTGAAAGGTGCAGCGCGTCAGGCGTTCCCTTTCACCTTGAGTTTGAGTTCCGCTGCAAAGGATAGCATGCGGTTGAGCGGCAGCAACGCCGCCTCGCGCAATCCATCATCGACATGGATTTCGTGCTCACTGCCGCCCTGCGCCAATCCTTCAGCAATCGCTTTTAGTCCGTTCATCGCCATCCACGGGCAATGCGCACAGCTGCGACAGGTGGCCCCTTCTCCGGCGGTCGGTGCTTCCAGCAGCTCTTTTTCCGGTACCGCCTGCTGCATTTTGTAAAAGATGCCGCGATCCGTGGCGACAATCATCTGCGGATGCGGCAGGCTTTTTGCCGCCTGAATCAGCTGGCTGGTGGAGCCGACCGCATCGGCCAGTTCAACAATCGCCTGGGGTGATTCCGGGTGAACCAGCACTGCGGCATCGGGATAGAGCGCTTTCATGCGTTGCAGCGCCTGGGTTTTGAATTCATCGTGCACGATGCAGGCACCCTGCCAGCACAGCACATCTGCCCCGGTCTTTTGCGTAACGTAGCGCCCCAGATGACGATCCGGTGCCCAGATAATTTTTTCACCCAGGCTGTCGAGATGCTCAATCAATTCCACCGCGATACTGGAGGTCACGACCCAATCGGCGCGCGCTTTGACCGCCGCCGAGGTGTTGGCATACACCACCACGGTGCGATCCGGGTGCGCATCGCAAAAACGGTTAAACTCCTCAATCGGACAACCCAGATCGAGGGAACACTCAGCCTGCAAGGTGGGCATCAGGACGGTTTTTTCCGGGCTGAGGATTTTCGCGGTTTCGCCCATAAAACGCACGCCAGCCACCAATAAGGTAGAAGCCGGATGCGTGCTGCCAAAACGCGCCATTTCCAGTGAATCCGCCACGCAGCCGCCGGTTGCTTCCGCCAGCGCCTGAATTTCCGGATCGGTGTAGTAATGCGCCACCATCACCGCATCACGTTCTTTCAGTAACCGTTTGATCTCTTCGATATAAAACGATTTTTCATCCTGGCTGAGACGCGCCGGTTTCGGTGGGAAGGGATAGATCGCGCTTTCAGGATCGAACATCAGGCTCATGACACGGCTCTCGGTTTTCTTAATTTAACAAAATCGCCTTTCATGGCGATTAAGATGGCATGAAATCCACCATCGTGTTTTATATGCTAAACAAGATAGCGGATCTCACCGAGTGTGTCGTGTTTTTTTTACCCAAAGCTGACCGGCTGTGATCCGCTTAGCGTTTCGGCATACCTTCCAGTTCCAGCAGGAAAGCTTTCACCGGCAGCCCACCGGCAAATCCGGTCAGTTTACCGTTGCTGCCGATCACTCGATGGCAGGGAGCCACGATCGACAGTGGGTTCTTCCCATTGGCCGCGCCGACCGCACGCACCGCTTTAGGGTTACCAATTTGTTCGGCAATCTGACGGTAGCTGCGGGTTTCACCAAACGGGATGGTAATCAGCGCCTGCCAGACTTTTTTCTGAAACTCAGTACCGACGGTGTCATAGGGCAGATCAAACTGCTGACGCTGGCCGGCAAAGTATTCGCGTAGCTGACGCTCGGTTTCACATAAGATGGGATGTTGGTCATCACGACTGATCGGCTTGAGCGGTACGCGTTGTGACCCCTCGTTCTCCCACAGGATCGCCGACAGTCCTTTATTGCTGGCAACTAAGGTGAGATCCCCGACCGGGGTAGAGATAATTTTTGCATGATACATAGTGCGCCTCCGGCTTGATATCTGTGGTGCATTATCGCACTTTTGTCGCGATAAACTGGCTGTTTTCGGTCATGCAGATAAACTGGTTAGCTGTCCGAAAGCAGCGAGTTTTCATCGCCTGGCTGCGCGAGGATGCAGTTTATTTGCTGGAGACGATGATGTTTGATCCCGATATTGCTTACCAGGCGCTGACATCGCGCGATAGCCGCTTTGACGGCTTGTTCTTTGTCGGTGTGACATCAACCGGCATCTATTGCCGACCGATCTGCCCGGTAAAAGCCCCGATGCAGAAAAATTGCCTGTTTTTTTCCAGCGCTGAAGCGGCAGAGAAAGCCCATTTCCGCCCCTGTCTGCGTTGTCGCCCGGAACTGGCACCCGGTTTCGCCCCGGTTGATAGCCATCATCGTATTGCCGATCGGCTGATCCGGCGTATTGAGGAAGGACTGCTGGAAGAACAGGAAACGCTGGCGGAAATTGCGACCGAGTTTGGTTTAAGTGAGCGCCAACTGCGCCGCGTGGTGCAGCAGGAGCTGGGCGTCTCACCGATCGAATTACGTCAAACCCGGCGCATGTTGCTGGCGAAACAACTGCTAACCGAAACCTCCCTGCCAGTAACGGAAATCGCTTATGCCAGCGGTTTTAACAGCCTGCGGCGATTTAACGATGTGTTCCAGGCACGCTACCGCATGACGCCATCTCGTCTGCGTAAGCAGTCTTCTCCTTCACCGGTAACACCGTTACAGGAAAGCGCAGAACTGCGCCTGAGTTATCGCCCGCCTTATGACTGGGAAGCGATACTCGATTTTCTGCAACAACGCGTGATGAAGGAGGTGGAATGGGTCGCAGAGGGGATTTATCACCGTACCGTGGCGCTCGGCGGCTGTCAGGGCTGGGTACGTGTCAGTCACTATCCTGAGAAGCAGGCATTAAAGGTGCAGTTCACCACCAGCCTGACACCGGTGTTGCCTGCCCTGCTGCGTCGCCTGCGCGATTTGTTCGATTTGGATGCCCAGCCACAACGGATTGCCGACCAGTTAGCACAAGATCCGTTACTGGCACCGAGTCTGGTCAGGTATCCCGGCCTGCGTGTCCCAGGAGCCTTTGATGGCTTTGAATTGGGCGTGCGGGCGATTCTCGGCCAACAGGTGACGGTAAAAGCGGCGACGACGCTGAGTAGCCGTGTGGCGCAGCGTTTCGGCGCGCCGATGGCGACGCCCTGGCCTGAGCTGTCGCGCCTTTCGCCCAGTGCAGAAACGCTGGCAACAGCCACCCAGGATGATATCGCCAGTCTCGGGATTGTCAGTGCCCGCTCACAGGCGATCCTCGCACTGGCTCAGGCCTGTGCCTCTGGTGCATTACGCTTTAATGGCGCGGTCAATCCTGATGTGGTGCAGCAGCAATTGCTGGCGTTAAAAGGGATAGGTCCGTGGACCGCCAGCTATATTGCGATGCGCGCGCTGCGCTGGCCGGATGCATTTCCCAAAGAAGATATCGCGATTCGTAATAATCTTGGCGGTGTGAGTGCGAAAGACGCCGAGGTACGGTCACAGGTGTGGCGTCCATGGCGCAGTTATGCGGTGCTGCATATCTGGAAGAGTTTGACGCCGGAGAAAGGTGACGAAGCAAAGCGTAACAAGGCGCCCTGAGGGCGCCTTGATCAGCCATTAATTACGTTAACATTCAGGCGTGTTCATCATACAGCGTTTGTGCCTGTTCACGCGCCAGTTCCAGCTTCGGTTGGGCGTTCATGGTAGCTACTGAACGCTCAATCCTTTGACGGGAATACTTACGGATCAGTGCCTGCATCCCGGCATCCATCAGTCGGGTGCGCTCATCACTGGCGTAGCTCTTCGATTTCGCATGATAGATGTAGGTATTGGTCAGGACCGCCAGATCGAAACCGGCATCCGACACGCGGAAGCAGAAATCATTCTCCTCGCCATAACCGTGTGGGAAGCTTTCCTCGTCGAACAGACCAATGGTATCAAACACTTCACGCTTAACCGCGAAACAGAAACCATGTACCAACGGCACGCGCACCAACTGGCGATCCCAGTGTGTCTCGAAGAAGTGGTCGATATCTGCCGGGGTCAGGCTGTCCGGCAGGGCGTTAATCGCCGTCTGCGTTGCGGTGCCTTTGATCGAAGGCACTGATTGGGTACTTGCCGCATTGGAGAGCGGCCCGACTACGCCCAGGTTTGCCTGGCTATCCAGCGCATGGCACAGTTTTTCCAGCGCGCCTGCCGGAACGATGGTGTCACTGTTAAGCAGCAACACATTGCGGCTGGAACCACCACGCACACCATTATTGGCCGTCCGGGTGTAACCCAGTCGAACTTCCTGCCTGATCAGTTTGGCCCCTTTGGCGACGGCAAATTCCGCGAGGAATTGCTCAGTCTCTTTAGCGGAGGCGTCATCAACCAGGATGATATTCCCACGTCCCTGCAATGCCTCATCCAGTGATGCCAGGCAAGCACGCACATCATCCAGGGCATTGTGAACACAAACCACGACATCAAGATCGAGCTGATCCTGCGGTTGCGCGTCGGTGTTCGCCGCGGTGTAACTGATATCAACCACCTGTTCTGACACCGGGGTATGCCAGCTGGCATAGATATGCGGCTGCGGCCCCCATTGGTTCAAACCATGCTCGTAGAGCGCAAACTCTTCCGAGTCACGCACCGATTGGTTGTCTTCCAGCAACGGATACCAGGTAACGCCAGCTGCGTTCAACGCATAGCTGATACTGATCTGATCACGGCGGCTGTAGGTGTTGATCTCATTCCACCACAACTTCATGAAGTTGTGCACCGCCTGCTCGCGCGCATCCAGTACCAGCACATTGCTTTCGATCAGCGGAATAAGGCTCAGCTCATCAATAGCTTTATAACGGCCAATCTGCTCGCTGACGGCTGACGGATCATCAAGCTCCAGCGCCAGAATCTCCTCCGCTTCCTCCAGCCAGGTGTCGCGGATCGGATGTTTGATCGCGCCAATCTGCCGCTCAGAGAGCGCCACGCGCTCCACCAGATCGGAAACCGGGGCATTTAGCTCCACGTTGGCATCAATCCACACAACGTAATCGTAGTTTTCGATATATTTTAACAAGTTAGTCTTGATATATCGCGCTGAACGGCGCGGATCGGCATCGATATACGGCGGACTATGCATCTGGAACACACCGTAACCATCAGTCACCGAGTCAGAGAAACAGTGGTAGTCGACATCGCTTTCCAGGCATTTTGGCAGCAGTAACGCATCAAAAGGCCCAATGATGGCGGTAACCAACGCAATACGTGGTTTACGACCGCCTCGCGCCTGAACCGCACGCTGATAAGTGTCGATATCCGCGTTACGATCACGCACCAGCTGTGGGAAGCTGCCGGTTTCAGAATCAGCCAGGCGCGCCCGATCGAAGTAGTTGATCAGACGGTAGTCCCTGTCGACGAAACGCATGATTGTGCTGTAGTTCTGCAACAGCGGAATCGTACCAAACAAGCGCTCAAAACCATGCGCCAGCGTACCGTCATACTGCCCAGCTTCTTCGTCAAAGTCTTCGAGACGATATTCACCATTGAGCAGTGGGCGCAGGGCATCAGAACGCGACCAGAAGAACGATCCTGCCGGATAGTCTGGACAGTAGGTCATATCATAGGAGAAGCCCAGACGTGCCAATTGTTGCTTAACGATCTCACGATTGCCACCCCAATTAGGCTGACGCGTCACGCCGTAGAAATAAGCCGGGAATAACACACCTAATTTCGGATCGTTATCAAATGAATTCAGGATTTGTGTCGTAATAGACTCCGTGCCCAGCGTGTAATGCAGCAGGAAACGACGCCATCCTTTTGATAACGCCTGGGGCGATTTCTTCGAGTGAATATGCAGAATAAGTTCGTAGGAAAGCAATTCCGCACCAAACTCAACAATAAACGGATAAATATCTCTCCCTTTATTTTCTGTTTCCCGGACAACTAATTTTTTCAGCGTTTTGATACCAGAACGGAATTTGCGCTCGCACTCTTCGACATTATGCTTCCCGCGAGGCAGGGAAATAAACAGGTCGAAGCCTGTCGGGATGGTGTTCAAATGTTTGATGAATTCATCTGCCAGGTCGACATAATACAAGTGCAGATGAACACCAATGGTGCGCGCGAAGCCTTCATTCAATTGTACCGGAGCATCAATGAGTAGCGGTCTTCCTTTGGCACCATATTCTGACGGCCCATAACGGAAGAACGGGGCTTCTAACATGCGCGGCGTGGCGCTTGGCTGACGCCCTTCGGCGTGACCATACAGAAGAAAGTGCTCGAACGGGTCCATACCCGATGTGGCAACATCAGGATAGGCCTCCAGATACCATGGAATATCCAAATCCTGCGCCACCAGTCGGGCTAAGGAAGAGAAACGCCCTTCCTGCTGTCCATGCGTAATGTAATGGTACACCGCAGGTATCTGCGCACGTGCAACGTCGGTATAGGTATCGAGATACCATTGCGCATCGAAATCTGGTGCCTCTGACTGCAAAAAAGCATTCTGGGTCGGATAACGGCCTTCTGCCTTACCGTAGTTCAGGTAATGTTCTTCTGGCTCCACACCCGATCCCGAAACATCCGGATAGGTTTGCAGATACCATTCACGATCCACCTCAACATGCGTCGCTTCAGGCGCGGCTGGAGCAACGGGTTGGCGTCGCAGCAGCGTGTATTTTGCCCGGCGTAAAACGCTACGCAGCGCGCGTTTGGTGGCGCGTACCGGCGCGGTGAGACGCCATGAGGAGGAGTTCAGAATGATGCGGATATCCTCATTCTTGAACGCCAGTTCCTGAGTGGCTAACGCGAGTGATTCAGCCGCCTTTCTGGCTTCATCGCGTAACATCTCATTTTCTTGCCTGCGCAGCACCAGCTGTTGGGTCGCTCGCGTTAAAGAGGCTTCTAATTCCACAATTTGCGCAGCGGTTTTTACATCAATCCGTTCTCTGGCGCTGTCATTTTCCATAATCCGCATGCGGAACTGTTCCTTTTGCTGAGATATTGTCACTTCGGCTTCTGCGATTTGCTGGCGGAGTTGTTCCGCTTCTTTAACTGACCGGTCACGCTCACTGTGAGCTGAACCAATCGTTGTTTTTAGTGAACGTACACTGTATTCATCAAGGCAAGCTTTACCCAAACGGGCAAACACTTCCTGCACATTACGGAGCTGAGTTTCGTCGTTGTCGGCGGCAAACAAACGTTGCAATGCCGGTGTCTGCTCAGCACCTACGCCCACAACCGTTAAGCCATGACCATGGGCAAATTCAAAACACGGATAGGTGTGTCTTAACTCTTCGACAAAACGGAATACGCCAAAGTCACCTTTGCGTTCGTTGCTGTCGTGGATAATAACGACACCACGGCTGGAGAGTTTAGGCAGCCAGGTATCAAAATCATGCTTCACGGCTTCGTAAGTATGGTATCCGTCGATATGCAGCAGATCGATTTCACCCTCTTTGAAGAAGTTGGCACCTTCATCAAAGGTGGTACGCATGAGCGTAGAGAAGCGTGAGTAGAAGCGGGTATTGTGGGCATGCACCGACCCATACACGTTTTCGCCATAGAAGCCGGCATGCTCATCACCTTTCCAGGCATCGATGGCATAACTACGAGTGGGTAAACGCAGCTGTTCAATGGCCTGACAGAAGGCAAAATACGAAGAGCCATAATGGGTACCCAATTCAACCAGCACACGCGGTTTGTGGGCATTTGTCAGCCAGAAAGCAAAGGGGATGTGTTCAAGCCAGGCAGACTGGGTAAGCTCCGTTGGTTGCATGAACGCAATCGCATTCATGGTCAAATCCGGGTATGCGGAGTTCCCATCAATTCCAATCTTAATTTCTGCAGAGGTATTCGAAGCGTTTTTGAATTCCTTTACTGTATTGAATTCTTTTTCAGTCGAGTTCATTTTTTTTCCCAAAGACACTTAAAACGACTTCAGCATAATCCTATTCCGTATAAGAATCATCTTATATATCCAGCATTACCAGGACGGGTAGCAGGATGATTCTTCGCTAATGTTCCGTCCCGAAACAGGGTGTTGGCCGGGCACATCGCCCAGCGCCACCTGGCTGCGCCCTGTGGTCACGGTGAATACATCAAGAATGATAATAATGCGGTGGTTAAATAGTATGTTTGCCTGGGTTCTCTAACGCAATAGTGTCATTTGAAATTTAGATTTTTCTCCGACAAATCGCTATGTATTCGCAGACAAAATCCTGCAACCCTCAGGCAGAGAATTGATTAAGACGAAAAAAAACCGCATCCCCAAAACAGAGATACGGCTTTCTTATTTCCCCGGATATTTTCCAACATCCCAGGAAGCAATATTGGTGGGTCGTGCAGGATTCGAACCTGCGACCAATTGATTAAAAGTCAACTGCTCTACCAACTGAGCTAACGACCCGCTCGATGAGGGCTTACAACCAGAGTGACCAGATGGTGGGTCGTGCAGGATTCGAACCTGCGACCAATTGATTAAAAGTCAACTGCTCTACCAACTGAGCTAACGACCCATCGTGGTTGTGAAGCGAACTGAAGAAACACTGAACCGACTGGAGGTTGAGATGGTGGGTCGTGCAGGATTCGAACCTGCGACCAATTGATTAAAAGTCAACTGCTCTACCAACTGAGCTAACGACCCATCTTCAGTGCTGCCGATACTTGTTAAGATATGTCCCGGCAACGGCGGCATATATTACTGATTTAGCGGGGTAGCGCAACCCTTATTTTCCACCAAATCACTCAATTGCTTACCTTTCATGCGGCCAGACCAGAAATCACACGAAATCCGGTCTGTGCTGCACAAATTACAACCCGGCGAGACGTTTCTGCGCCAGCTTTGCTGATTCGCTGTTCGGGAATTGTTTGATCACTTGCTGGTAGACCGCTTTGGCTTTCGCCGTGTCGTTCTTCTCCTGCATGATCACCCCAACCTTAAACAACGCTTCTGCGGCTTTCGGCGATTTCGGGTAGTTTTTTACCACAGTGGCAAAATAATAGGCCGCATCGTCCTTTTTGCCCTTGTTGTAAAACAACTGCCCCAGCCAGTAATTGGCATTGGGCTGATAGGTAGAATCAGGATAACGTTTCACCCATGCCTGCAGCGCAGTAATGGCCTGGTCATACTGTTTCTTCTCCAGAATCAGCGCCACAGCGGCATTGTAGTCGCTGTTAGCATCACCGCTTTGCGTCGGTGCTGCTGCTGCGCTATCACTGCTGCCTGTAGCGGCCGCTGTCGCACCTGCGCCAGCCCCACCAGCCGCCGCTGCGGCATCACCACCACCGCTGGCCTGAGCGCCGTTATTACCGCTGCTCAAACTGTCGATCTGCTGGTAGATCTGCTTCTGGCGCTCAATCACCTGATTAAGCTGATAGGTGTTCTGCTGAATTTGCCCGCGCAGCGAATCGATATCGCTTTGGTTGTCACTCATCTGCTGCTGCAACTGCTGCAGAAGCTGAGCCTGGGCATTGGAGATACGTTCAAGAGTGGTGACACGGTCTTCGACCGAGCCTGAGCCAACGCTACTGATTGACGCCTGGGCATTAGCGGCCCAGGGGGCCGCTACACCAACCAGTAACGACAGACTCAATAAATGAAGTCTGAAGTTACTCATCATGTGATTATCTTAGTAAACCAGAACGGCACGACGGTTTTTAGCGTAAGCCGCTTCGTCGTGACCCAGAACTGCCGGCTTCTCTTTACCGTAAGAAACGATAGACATCTGATCAGCTGACACGCCTTTACCCTGCAGGTACATTTTCACTGCGTTAGCACGACGCTCGCCCAGGGCGATGTTGTATTCCGGCGTACCGCGCTCATCCGCATGACCTTCGATGGTCACTTTGTAAGACGGGTTGCTACGCAGGAAAGCAGCGTGCTGATCCAGCATCTGAGCGTACTCAGACTGCACGTCATACTTGTCCAGGCCGAAGTAAACGATGTTGTTCTGCTGCAGCTGCTGCATCTGCAGACGTGCCTGCTCGTCAGAAGACATGTTACCGTTCTGGCCAGAACCGTAAGCGCCATCAGCACCCATGCCAGTCTGGTCATTGTTGTTGTTTTTGTGAGAGCTACATGCAGCTACCGCGATAACCGGCAGAGCCAGCATCAAACCCTTCAGCACTTTGTTCAGTTGCATTTCTTTATCCTATTATATTGTTTGCCATACATATCATCCCCCACTTTGGCGGGGGATTGATGCATCACAGATACGGCGACCAGGCAGGCGATTTTACCTGTCCATCAGTTGCCGGAAGACGCGCTTTGAAACGCCCATCGGTTGAAACCAACTGCAACACGGAACCCATCCCCTGAGTAGAGCTATAGATTACCATCGTGCCGTTAGGAGCCAGACTTGGCGTCTCATCCAGGAACGTGTCCGTTAACGTTTGAACGGCTCCCGTTTCCAGATCCTGTTTGGCGACGTGCTGAGCGCCACCGGCGCTGCTGATCATCACCATAGACTTACCGTCGGCTGCCACATCAGCGTCCTGGTTCTGAGCACCTTCCCAGGTAATACGCTGCGGCGCACCGCCGTTAATGCCAATTTTGTAAATCTGTGGCGCACCCGCCTGATCCGAGGTGTAAGCCAGTGTCTGGCTATCCGGGAACCAGGTCGGTTCGGTGCTGTTGTAACGGCCATCTGTAATCTGACGAATCTGACCAGAACCCAAATCCATCACATACAGGTTAAGGCTACCGGTTTTTGACAACGCGAACGCCAGTTTAGATCCATCCGGCGAGAAAGCCGGTGCGCCGTTATGACGTGGGAAAGAAGCAACCTGACGGATTGCGCCATTAGCCAGCGTCTGTATCACCAGCGCAGATTTACCGCTTTCAAAGGTGACGTAAGCCAGTTTGCTGCCGTCTGGTGACCAGGTCGGCGACATCAGCGGCTCCGGAGAACGATGCACCACAAACTGGTTGTAACCATCGTAATCTGACACACGCAGTTCATACGGGAACTGACCACCATTAGTCTGCACCACATACGCGATACGAGTACGGAAGGCACCTTTGATACCGGTCAGCTTCTCAAACACTTCGTCACTGGCAGTATGTGCGGCATAACGCAGCCACTGCTTCGTCACTTTGTAAGAGTTCTGCGCCAGCACCGTACCCGGTGCACCACCGGTATCGACCAGCTGATAAGCGATCTGGTAGCTGCCATCCGCATTCGGCGTGACCTGACCGACCACGACCGCATCGATACCCAGTGCGCTCCAGGCGGCAGGCTGAACCTGCTGCGCGCTGGTTGGCTGCTGGGGCAGACGCGAGCGGTCCAGCGGATTGAACTTACCACTGTTGCGCAAGTCAGCCGCGACGATGCCACCAATATCTTCTGGCGCAGCGCCCGGACCGGCCCACTGGAACGGAACCACACCAATAGGGCGTGCGGTATTCACGCCCTGCGTAATTTCAATGCGTACTTCCGCGTGCAGCATGGCCGCCCACAGCAGTACAAAAAAACCTAAGGTTACACGAAGTGCCTGCTTCATCTTTTCTCCCTTATCTGAACCTGAGTTCATGATAATTCGCACTGTTCCTGAAAAAACACGGGTACTCATAGAGTACGGCAAGCTAACCTTAGTTCAACCTGCCGTATGTTACTGCATTACTGAGGTTTGAAATCCATTGGTGCGTTTTTGAACACTTCATACACCGCCTGTGAAGGTGGCTTCGGAATCCGCGCCTGTTTTGCCGCCGAGACTGCTGCCTGACACAACGCAGGATCGCCGCCCTCTGCTTTCACATCAATCAGTAAGCCATCCGGGGCCAGCTTGATGCGCAGGTTACACTCTTTACCTTTGTATGAATCGGCATCATAGAAACGGCTCTGAATCGCTGCCACAACTTGTCCCATGTAGGAGTTGATTTCAGCGCCTGAAGCTCCGGCTTTCTTCTGATTACCTTGTCCAGCTGCTGCCCCGCCACCGGAAGCGTTACCACTTTTCGGTGCATTCTTACCGGATGAAAGGCCACCCAGCAGATCGTCAACAGCGTTTTCATTCTTCGCCGCTTCGGCTGCCGCTTTCTTCTTGGCATCAGCCGCTGCTTTGGCTTTCGCCGCTGCATCCGCCTTCGCTTTTGCTGCCGCTTCGGCTTTTTCTTTCGCCTCCGCTGCTGCCTTCGCTTTCGCTTCTTCAGCCGCTTTCTCTTTCGCTTCCTGCGCCGCTTTTGCCTTAGCATCTGCTGCAGCCTGCGCTTTGGCTTCCGCATCAGCTTTGGCTTTCGCCTGAGCCGCCGCCTTCGCTTCCTGCGCCGCTTTCTCTTTCGCCGCTTCCGCAGCCGCGGCTTTCGCCTCTTGCTCGGCCTGTTTCTTCGCCTCAGCAGCTGCCTGCTTCGCTTCAGCAGCGGCTTTTGCCTGGGCATCTGCCGCCGCTTTCGCCTGCGCATCCGCCTGTGCTTTGGCATCGGCTTTCGCTTTCGCCGCCGCCGCTTCAGCCGCTTTCTGTTCTTCCTGCGCCTGTTTCGCCGCCGCTTCGGCTGCTTTTTGCTGTTCAGCCTGCTGTTTCGCCTGCTCTTTGGCTTCTTGCTGCGCCTGCAGACGTTCTTTCTCCAGCTCTTTCAGACGCTGTTGTTCGGCGGTCTGCTTCTGTTGTAACTCTTCTGCCTGCTGCTGCGCTTGTTTCTCACGCTGCTGCTCAGCACGCTTGCTATCGCTTTGTTGATTCTGCTGACGATTATATTGATCGACCACGGCACCCGGGTCGACCATCACCGCGTCGATATCGCTACCGCCGCCACCGCCGCTGGATTCGATTTTTTCGTTAAACGAGCTCCAGACCAGCAAGGCGATCAACACGATGTGCAGAATCACCGAAATGATTATCGCGCGTTTTAACTTCTCGTTTTGCTCGGTTGCCTTCGACACTCTCGGTTCCCAAAAACGGTTCGCTTTAAATCGGCTGCGTCATCAAACCGACAGATTTCACGCCAGCCTGATGCAGCAGGTTAAGCGCCTTGATGATTTCGTCGTAAGGCACGTCTTTCGCACCGCCGATCAGAAAGACAGTCTTCGGATTGGCTTCCAGTCGACGCTGCGCTTCGCTCACCACTTGCTCAGGAGGCAGTTGGTTCATGCGGTCATGATCCACCACCAGGCTGTACTGCCCTACCCCGGAAACTTCGACAATCACCGGCGGGTTATCATCGCTGGAGACGGTTTTCGAATCGGTTGCATCCGGCAGATCCACTTCCACGCTTTGGGTAATGATCGGTGCTGTCGCCATAAAAATCAGCAACAGCACCAGCAGCACGTCCAGAAGTGGAACGATGTTGATTTCCGACTTAAGGTCGCGGCGTCCGCGACCACGGGTTCTGGCCATCGTTTACCTCGACTTACTTCGTGTTGTCGGTGGAGAAAGCCTGACGATGCAGGATAGCCGTGAACTCTTCCATAAAGTTGTCGTAACCCTGCTCCAGCTTATTCACACGCTGGTTCAGACGGTTGTACGCCATGACCGCCGGAATCGCGGCAAACAGACCAATTGCGGTGGCGATCAGCGCTTCAGCGATACCCGGCGCAACCATCTGCAAGGTCGCCTGCTTCACAGCACCGAGGGCGATAAAGGCGTGCATAATCCCCCACACCGTACCAAACAGACCGATATAAGGACTGATGGAACCGACGGTGCCAAGGAAAGGAATGTGGTTTTCCAGCGCTTCGAGTTCACGGTTCATTGAGATACGCATTGCACGGCTGGCACCTTCCACCACCGCTTCAGGCGCGTGGCTATTGGCTCGATGCAGGCGCGCGAACTCTTTAAAACCAGAATAGAAAATCTGCTCTGAGCCGTTCAGTTCGTCACGACGTCCCTGGCTCTCCTGATACAGACGAGACAGCTCGATACCTGACCAGAATTTATCTTCAAACGCTTCGGCTTCGCGTCCGGCAGCATTAAGAATGCGGGTACGCTGAATAATGATTGCCCAGGAGGCAATGGAAAAGCCGATCAAAATCAACATGATAAGTTTGACCAGAAGGCTCGCCTTCAGGAACAAATCAAGAATATTCATGTCAGTCACTGCTTGAACTCCGCGACAATAGACTTGGGAAGCGCAATCGGCTTCATTAGATGTGGGTTGATGCAGGCAATCAGGACTTCTGCTTCATTGAGCACTTTGCCTTCATTATTCACGATACGCTGCGAGAACGTCATGGTAGCTCGCGTCATTGAGGTCACTTCGCTCTGGATTTCCAGAAGATCGTCAAGACGTGCTGCCGCCAGATAGTCCACTGTCATACGCCGCACCACAAAACAGATCTGCTGTTCCAGCAGTGTCTGTTGATTGAAATGGTGCTGGCGCAACATCTCGGTACGTGCTCGTTCATAAAAAGCGATATAGCTGGCATGGTAAACCACACCACCGGCGTCGGTGTCTTCGTAATAGACCCGAACCGGCCAGCGAAACAGCGTTGTACTCACTCTACATCCCGGTATCATTTTAAACGTTGCTACTATACGCAAGTGAGATCAGCTTGGGAATGGCCCGCTGACGCCGCGAGAAAATAATTATCACACGGTAACAACCGGAAGGATTTTTGGCAGGTTTCTTGACCAGACGCTGACATAAACTCACATCAGCGCCTGAAATTTCTACAAAAAAAGAACAAAATTCGTCCCGATCGTGGACTTAACGGTAAAACCAGAGAATTCCCGCCACCAACACGATCATCGCCGGCAACGGCGTGAACAAAGCTTGCCAGCGCAAGCGTCGGGGCCGGAACCCGGTGCCATGAATAACACCGGTGCACACCGCCCAAATCACGACCAGTCCATGCCAGACCGAAAGTGCGCTGGTCTTCGCCGCGTAGCGTGACGGGTCCCAGAATACACAGCCCGCCAGCCATAAGGCCAGCAACAGTGAAAGGGCCCGTAACGGGCCCTTATCCATCAGACGATACAGTGTCTGAAACAATCCGCGCATCAGGCTTTATCACCCTTTGCTGCGGCTTCTTCCGCACGCTCCAGCGCCAGTGCTGCGATCACACCGAACGAACAAGCCAGCAGGGTGCCAAGTATCCAGGCAAAATACCACATGCTCTTTCTCCTTACTCAGTACAGGGAGTGCGTATTGCTCTCAATGTGTTCTTTGGTGATGCGACCGTACATTTTGTAGTAGCACCAGGCGGTGTACAGCAGGATGATCGGCACAAACACGATGGCTGCAAAGGTCATGATTTTCAGCGTCAGCGCACTGGATGTCGCATCCCACATGGTCAGGCTGGTGCCCGGCACGGTGCTGGACGGCATGATGAACGGGAACATCGCAATGCCCACTGTCATGATCACCCCTGCCAGAGTCAGCGACGAGAAGATAAATGCCCAGGCACCCTTCTCTGCACGCGAACACAGAATGGTCAGCAGCGGCATCAGTACACCCAGTAGCGGGAAGATCCACAGGATTGGCGTCTGCTGGAAGTTAACCAACCAGGCACCGGCTTCGCGCACCACATCTTTACCCAGTGGGTTAGATGCCGCATGGTGATCGATAACGCTTTTCACCACATAACCATCAATACCGTATTTCACCCACACGCCAGCGAGAATGAAACACACCATCATCACTAACGCGGCAACCTGCGCCACCGAACGGGAACGGACATGCAGTTCGCCGGTGGTACGCATTTGCAGGTAAGTCGCGCCCTGCGCCAGGAACATGGCGACGCTGATGACCCCTGCCAGCAGACCAAACGGGTTCAGCAGTTGGAAGAAGTTGCCGGTATAGAACAGGCGCAGATATTCATCAGCGTGGAAAGGCACGCCCTGCAACAGGTTGCCAAACGCCACACCAATCACCAACGGCGGCACGAAACTGCCGATGAAAATGCCCCAGTCCCACATGCCACGCCAGCGCACGTCTTCAATCTTGGAACGATAATCAAAACCGACCGGACGGAAGAACAGAGACGACAGCACCAGAATCATCGCCACATAGAAGCCGGAAAACGCAGCGGCATACACCATCGGCCAGGCAGCAAACAGCGCGCCACCAGCGGTGATCAACCATACCTGGTTACCGTCCCAGTGTGGCGCGATAGCGTTGATCATCACGCGACGTTCGGTGTCGGTGCGGCCCATCAGACGGACCAGCATCCCTACCCCCATGTCGAAGCCTTCGGTGACAGCAAACCCAACCAGCAGAATGCCGATCAGCAGCCACCAGATAAATCGCAACACTTCATAATCAAACATGGTAGCTCTCCTTATCCACGCGCCGGTTGAGTCGATGCGCTAATCTGCTCATGGTGGTAGCGGCCGGTTTTCAGGCTGCTTGGACCCAGGCGGGCAAATTTGAACATCAAATACATTTCCGCCACCAGGAACAGGGTGTACAGGCCGCAAATCAAAATCATTGAGAACAGCACATCACCGGTGGTCAGCGAAGAGTTCGCTACCGCTGTCGGCAATACCTCACCCACCGCCCACGGTTGACGGCCATACTCTGCGACAAACCAACCTGATTCGATGGCGATCCATGGCAGCGGAATACCGTACAGCGCCGCTTTAAGCAACCACGGCCACTTGCCAATGCGATTGCGGATGACGCTCAGGAACGACAGCGCAATGATGCCCAGCAACAACACACCACACAGCACCATGATACGGAAGGCAAAATAGAGCGGTGCGACGCGCGGGATCGAGTCCGCCGTGGCTTTCTGAATCTGCGCTTCAGTGGCGTTAGCCACGTCCGGGGTATAGCGCTTCAGCAGCAAGCCATAACCGAGATCCTGTTTGCTTTGCTCAAAGGCAGTGCGTACCGCCGGATCTTTACTCCCGGCACGCAGTTCGTTCAGCAACGCATAGGCTTTCATACCGTTACGGATACGCACTTCATGCTGCGCCAGCAACTCTTTCAAGCCGGTTACCGGGGTATCGACTGATCGGGTAGCAATTAAACCAAGCAGGTAAGGAATCTGGATCGCATAGCGGTTCTGCTGCGCATCCTGATCCGGAATACCAAACAAGGTAAAGGAAGCCGGAGCCGGTTGGGTTTCCCACTCAGCTTCGATGGCAGCCAGTTTGGTTTTTTGCACGTCACCCATTTCATAACCGGATTCGTCACCCAGCACGATAACGGACAGCACCGCAGCCATACCGAAGCTGGCCGCAATGGCGAAGGAACGCTTGGCGAACGCAATGTCACGCCCTTTCAGCAGATACCAGGAACTGATACCGAGGATAAACATCGCCCCTGCGGTGTAACCGGCTGCCACGGTGTGCACGAATTTAACCTGCGCTACCGGGTTAAGCACCAGTTCGGAGAAGCTCACCATCTCCATACGCATGGTTTCGAAGTTGAACTCAGAGGCAATCGGATTTTGCATCCAGCCGTTCGCCACGAGGATCCACAATGCGGACATGTTCGATCCCAGAGCGACCAGCCAGGTCACCGTCAGGTGTTGTACCTTACCGAGGCGATCCCAGCCGAAGAAGAACAGGCCGACAAACGTAGATTCAAGGAAGAACGCCATCAGGCCTTCAATGGCCAGCGGCGCACCAAAGATATCGCCGACGTAGTGTGAGTAATAAGACCAGTTGGTCCCGAACTGAAATTCCATGGTCAGACCGGTCGCCACACCCAGAGCAAAGTTGATACCAAACAACTTGCCCCAGAATTTGGTCATATCTTTATAAATCTGTTTTCCCGTCAGGACGTATACGGTTTCCATGATCGCCAACAAAAACGCCATACCGAGCGTTAATGGCACGAACAGGAAATGGTACATCGCCGTCAGAGCAAACTGTAAACGCGACAGCTCGACAATATCTAACATGATGACTCCTTGCTCCTCGCATGAACTCCCTCTGCGGGCGACAACGGTAAAAGACAGACATTGACGTGCAGAATAAGAGTCAGGAACGACTGATTATTGATTCCAGTTTTGTTTTGTTACCGACAGAACAGAGAAATCTGCTGCCCGAAGTGAGCGAGTAACTGTGATGAAAAAGCCCTGAAAACGCATCGCAACAATCGGTTTTCGACAGACGAGAGTGCGGAGGCGACAGAATTGATATAACAACGCCTGGCACAAACTCCTGAAAAAACATGGAAATGATTGAATTGATGTAGCGCAATTTATACCGTTTGCGCTGCGCTTTGCCAGCGGTAAAGTTTGTTATATCTCAGCATTTATTGATCTGAGATAACGTACAAATTTTCCAGATGTGTATTGTTGGGCAGGTTGTTAATTAGTTGTCATGAGACGATGACGTAATTAAGAAAATAATTACCTTTGCCATAAAAATTTAACGAAGCGGCAGGTAAGACTTTCATAATTTTCAAACAGAACGCCTGCGAATTTGCCCTTCTTTACCTTTCTGACAAGGTAAGCATAGACGGCAATTGTGACCACGCAGGATTTTTCCCCACTTTTTCAGTGGCTACAGACATAAAAAAGCCACCCGCAGGTGGCTTTGTGCTTTAACAGACAACAACCTTATTTAGCAGGCAGAACCGCTTTCACGGCGTCACCGATGTCAGCCAGGCTGCGCACGGTTTTCACGCCAGCCGCTTCCAGAGCAGCGAACTTCTCATCCGCGGTACCTTTACCACCGGCAATAATTGCGCCAGCGTGGCCCATACGTTTGCCTTTCGGCGCGGTCACACCTGCGATATAACCCACAACCGGCTTGGTCACGTGCGCTTTGATGTAGGCTGCCGCTTCTTCTTCAGCGCTACCGCCGATCTCACCGATCATCACGATCGCTTCGGTCTGCGGGTCTTCCTGGAACATTTTCAGGATGTCGATGAAGTTAGAGCCTGGGATCGGGTCACCACCGATACCGACACAAGTAGACTGGCCGTAACCGATGTCAGTGGTCTGTTTCACCGCTTCATAGGTCAGGGTACCGGAACGAGACACGATACCGACGCGACCCGGCAAGTGAATGTGACCCGGCATGATGCCGATCTTACATTCGCCCGGGGTGATCACGCCTGGGCAGTTCGGGCCGATCATACGCACGCCAGCTTCATCCAGCTTCACTTTCACGGTCAGCATATCCAGCGTCGGGATACCTTCAGTGATGGTGATGATCAGTTTGATACCGGCATCAATCGCTTCCAGGATACCGTCTTTGCAGAACGGAGCCGGAACGTAGATTACGGTAGCCGTGGCGCCAGTGGCTTCCACCGCCTCACGCACGGTATTGAACACCGGCAGGCCGAGATGGGTGGTGCCGCCTTTACCCGGCGTTACACCGCCAACCAGCTGCGTACCATAGGCCAGCGCCTGCTCAGAGTGGAAAGTCCCCTGGCCACCGGTGAAACCCTGGCAAATGACTTTGGTGTTTTTGTCGATCAGAATGGACATTATTTACCCTCCGCAGCAGCAACAACACGCTGTGCCGCGTCTGTCAGGCTGGTTGCTGCAATGATGTTCAGACCGCTGTCCGCCAGTTTCTTAGCGCCCAGCTCGGCGTTGTTACCTTCCAGACGTACCACCACCGGTACGTTGACACCCACTTCTGCCACTGCACCGATGATGCCGTCTGCGATCAGGTCGCAACGCACGATGCCGCCGAAGATGTTAACGAATACCGCTTTCACTGCATCGTCAGACAGGATGATTTTGAAGGCTTCAGTGACGCGCTCTTTGGTTGCGCCGCCGCCGACATCAAGGAAGTTAGCAGGCTGACCACCGTGGTGTTTCACGATGTCCATCGTACCCATCGCCAGACCCGCACCGTTGACCATACAGCCAATGTTGCCTTCCAGTGCGACGTAGTTCAGTTCCCACTGGGTCGCATGCGCTTCACGCGGGTCTTCCTGGCTCGGGTCACGCATTTCACGCAGTTCCGGCTGACGGAACAGGGCGTTGCCGTCGGCACCCAGTTTGCCATCGAGGCACACCAGATCGCCCTGCTTGGTGACAACCAGCGGGTTGATCTCCACCAGCGCCAGATCGCGCTCGAGGAACATGGTCGCCAGACCCATAAAGATTTTAGTGAACTGGCTGACTTGCTTACCGGTCAGGCCCAGTTTGAACGCCAGCTCGCGGCCCTGATACGGCTGCGGACCCGCTAACGGATCAAGCGCCATTTTGTGGATCAGGTGCGGGGTCTCTTCCGCCACTTTCTCGATCTCAACACCACCTTCGGTCGAGGCCATGAAGACCACACGACGGCTGGCACGGTCAACTACCGCACCCAGATAGAGTTCCTGATCGATGTCAGTCGCGGCTTCCACCAGAATCTGGTTTACCGGCTGACCTTCGGCGTCAGTTTGATAGGTCACCAGACGTTTGCCCAGCCAGTGTTCAGCAAAAGCGCGGATCTCTTCTTTGCTCTTAACCACTTTCACACCGCCCGCTTTACCGCGGCCACCGGCATGAACCTGACATTTCACTACCCACGGGCCAGCGCCAATTTTTGAGGCGGCTTCTTCTGCTTCACGTGGCGTAGTACAGGCGTAGCCCGTCGGTGCCGGCATACCATACCGTGCAAACAGCTGTTTCGCCTGGTATTCGTGTAAGTTCATGATGTTCTATCCATTCAGGTCTGAAAAGACTAATGAGTGTTGGGCGCGTCTTTTACCGGACGCGCCCGGTGAAAATCAGACGTCCAGCAGCAGACGTGCCGGATCTTCCAGCATCTCTTTCACTGCCACCAGATAGCCGACAGACTCGCGGCCATCAATCAGGCGGTGATCATAAGAGAGCGCCAGATACATCATCGGCAACACCACAACCTGGCCATTCACCGCCATCGGACGATCTTTGATAGCGTGCATACCCAGAATTGCGCTCTGCGGCGGGTTGATGATCGGCGTGGACATCAGCGAACCGAACACACCACCGTTGGTGATGGTGAAGTTACCGCCGGTCAGCTCTTCCACGGTCAGCT
Source organism: Pantoea sp. At-9b (assembly GCF_000175935.2). Classification (NCBI taxonomy): domain Bacteria; kingdom Pseudomonadati; phylum Pseudomonadota; class Gammaproteobacteria; order Enterobacterales; family Erwiniaceae; genus Pantoea; species Pantoea sp. At-9b. The sequence goes on along the minus strand of NC_014837.1, from coordinate 1,258,367 downwards.
TGCCGTCACGGCCTTTTACCGCCAGCTCTTTAATTTTCTTCTCGATGTCAGCCATGCTCAGCGCATCAACATCTTTCAGCACTGGCGTCACCAGACCACGCGGGGTGGATACCGCGATGCTGACGTCGAAATAGTTGTGGTACACCACATCTTCACCGTCGATTGACGCGTTCACTTCCGGGAAGCGCTTCAGGGCTTCAACCACGGCTTTGATGTAGAAGGACATAAAGCCCAGACGCACACCGTGACGCTTCTCGAAGGCATCGCCGTACTGCTTACGCAGATCCATGATCGGCTTCATGTTGACTTCGTTGAAGGTGGTCAGCATCGCGGTGCTGTTTTTCGCTTCCAGCAGACGTTCAGCTACACGCTTACGCAGACGCGTCATCGGCACGCGTTTCTCGCTGCGATTCGCAACCGCCGTCGGCGCAGCGGCAGCAGCAGGCTGCGCAGCCGGAGCGGCTTTCGCTTCGGTTTTCTTCGCCAGATGTTTTTCGACATCTTCACGCGTGAGTCGACCGCCCACGCCGCTGCCTTTGATCTGGCTGGCGTCGAGGTCATGTTCCGCGATCAGGCGGCGAATCGCCGGGCTGAGCGCGTCGTTGCTCTCTTCTTCCAGAGACGCAGTCTGACGCTGTGCTGGCGTAGACTCCTTGCTCTCTACTTTCGCAGTAGTCTCTTTCCCGCTGCTGTTGCCTTCTTTCAGACGGCCAAGGATCTGACGAGAGGTCACGGTTGCGCCTTCATCTTCCAGCACCGCATCCAGAACGCCGTCGGCAGCAGCCGGCACTTCCAGTACCACTTTGTCGGTTTCGATTTCGACAATCACTTCATCGCGACTGACCGCGTCGCCGGGTTTTTTATGCCAGGTTGCTACCGTTGCGTCCGCTACGGATTCAGGCAAATCGGGAACGAGAATATCTACACTACTCATTATCTTTCCTTTTTATTAACCAAGGTTCAGCGCGTCGTTAACCAGGTCTTGCTGCTGTTTTTGATGTACGGACATGTAGCCCACGGCCGGTGAAGCAGAAGCCGGACGGCCTGCATAACGCAGTGACGCACCAAACGGAATCACTTCGCGGAAATGATGCTGACTGCAGTACCATGCGCCCTGATTCAGCGGTTCTTCCTGACACCAGACAAAATCCTGCACATGGGCATAAGCTTTTAATGCTTCCTGTACCGCTTTATGCGGGAACGGGTACAGCTGCTCAATACGAATAATCGCGACGTCGTTCTTCTCATTCTTACGACGTTGTTCCAGCAGGTCGTAATAAACCTTACCAGAACACATCACGACGCGTTTTACCTGTTTCGCATCAAGCGCATCGATCTCGCCGATCGCGGGCTGGAAGCTACCGTTAGCCAGTTCGTCGAGGGTGGAAATCGCCAGCGGATGACGCAGCAGCGACTTCGGTGACATCACGATCAACGGACGACGCATACCGCGCAGCGCCTGACGACGCAGCATATGGTAAACCTGCGCCGGCGTAGACGGCACACACACCTGCATATTCTGTTCAGCACAGAGTTGCAGATAGCGCTCCAGACGGGCGGAGGAGTGCTCCGGGCCTTGACCTTCGTAACCGTGCGGCAGCAGCATCACCAGGCCACACATACGGCCCCACTTCTGCTCGCCAGAGCTGATGAACTGGTCGATCACCACCTGTGCACCGTTGGCAAAGTCACCGAACTGCGCTTCCCAGATGGTCAGCACGCGGGGTTCTGCGGTGGCATAACCGTATTCGAAGGCCAGCACCGCTTCTTCAGACAACACCGAGTCCCAGACTTTGAACTGGCCCTGACCATGATGGATATGGTGCAACGGCGTATAGGTTGAACCGTTCGCCTGGTTGTGCACCACCGCATGACGGTGGAAGAAGGTGCCACGGCCAGAGTCTTCACCTGACAGACGGACCGGGATGCCTTCATCGACCAGCGTGGCGTAAGCGAGGTTTTCCGCGCCGCCCCAGTCAAAGGCTTTGTTGCCTTCGGCCATCTCTTTACGATCGTTGTAAATCTTGGCGACACGCGCCTGGACTTCAACCGCTTCCGGTACCTGGCTGATACGGCGAGCCAGTTCCTGCAAACGTTTCATTTCCACAGTCGCCGGATAGCTCTCATCCCAGTCGTGGTTGAGATACGGTGACCAGGTAAAGGAGTGCAGACTCATCGGACGCCATTCCGGCACCACGCATTCACCGGCATCCAGTGCATCGCGGTACAGGTTGACCATCTCGGTGGCATCTTCCAGTTTCGCAATGCCATCGGCTTCCAGACGGTCAGCGTAAATTTTACGCGGCGTCGGATGCTTTTTGATTTTCTGGTACATCAGCGGCTGGGTGGCGCTTGGCTCGTCGGCTTCGTTATGGCCATGACGGCGGTAGCACACCAGGTCGATAAACACATCACGTTTGAAGGTGTTGCGATAGTCGAGCGCCAGACGGGTAACAAAGGCAACGGCTTCCGGATCGTCCGCGTTAACGTGGAAAATCGGGGCCTGCACCATTTTACCGATATCAGTACAGTACGGCGTTGAGCGGGCATCCAGCGGATTCGAGGTGGTGAAGCCCACCTGGTTGTTGATCACGATGCGAACCGTTCCGCCCACTTCGTAACCGCGTGCCTGCGACATGTTCAGGGTTTCCTGCACCACGCCCTGACCGGTTACCGCTGCATCACCGTGAATGGTGATCGGCAGCACTTTATTGCTGCTCGGTTCCGCCAGACGATCGAGACGCGCACGCACTGAACCCATTACCACCGGGCTAACGATTTCCAGGTGCGACGGGTTAAACGCCAGCGCCAGGTGCACCAGACCGCCTTCGGTTTCCACGTCTGACGAGAAGCCCATATGGTACTTCACGTCACCGGTGCCGAGATGTTCTTTATGTTTACCGGAGAACTCGTCGAACAGATCCTGTGGCTTTTTGCCCAGTACGTTGATCAGTACGTTCAGACGACCACGGTGCGCCATACCCAGCACCACTTCGCGGGTGCCGCTTTTACCGGCATGGCGGATCATCTCACGCAGCATCGGTACCAGCGCATCACCCCCTTCCAGCGAGAAGCGTTTCGCACCAGGGAATTTCGCGCCGAGGTATTTTTCCAACCCTTCTGCCGCGGTCAGCTCTTTCAGGAAACCTTTTTTCTCTTCAGTGCTGAATGTCGCGTGTCCCACCACCGATTCAATGCGCTGCTGAATCCAGCGTTTTTCGTCGGTATTGGTGATGTGCATGTATTCGGCACCGATGGAGCCACAGTAGGTCTGTTTCAGCGCTTCATAGAGATCGGCCAGCTTCATGGTTTCTTTGCCGATAGCAAAAGAACCTACGTTAAAGCTTTCCTGAAAATCGGCGTCGGTCAGGTCGTGATATACCGGGTCGAGATCCGGTACGGCGTCCTGCTTCCACAGGCCGAGTGGATCAAGGTTAGCGTGCTGGTGTCCGCGAAAGCGGAAGGCGTTGATCAGCTGCAGCACCTTAACCTGTTTAGAGTTAGCGGCCGGATCAGTGACTGTGGAAGTGTAACGCGTTGCGTCTTTAGCCAGGCGGCGGAAGTAATCGCGCGTGGTGGAGTGAAACTGCTCAGGTTTCACGCCGGTGCCAGGCAGCTGTTGGAACATGTCGCGCCACACTGCATCAACAGAGTCAGGATCGGTCAGGAAATCCTCATAGAGTTGCTCTATGTAAGATTGGTTCGCGCCGGCCAGCCAGGAGGAGTCCAGCCAGGGCTTCATCGCGCTGTTCTGCATTGTGATCCCTTAAGCATTAGTCTGCTTTTTTTGAGGTTTCATTGTTGCCGCTTTCGCGGCTTGCCGTAGTGAGTTCAGCGATACGAGCCCTTGCGCTATCGGCGCCCGACTCGTAAGGGAACCTTTATAAGCGTGGTGTTGACCGCGCTTATAGAGGCTTCCGTAAACTGCCGGGAACCTGAGGTTCCCGGACAGTGGTACGTCTTTACGCTCCGCGATGCAGCAGCATCGACTTAATATGGCCGATGGCGCGCGTCGGGTTTAGTCCTTTCGGGCACACGCTCACACAGTTCATGATGCTGTGACAGCGGAATACACTGAAAGCATCGTTCAGATTGTCCAGACGTGCATCCGTTTCGGTGTCACGACTGTCAATCAGGAAGCGGTAAGCGGCCAGCAAACCAGCCGGACCAATGAATTTGTCCGGGTTCCACCAGAACGACGGACACGAGGTGGAGCAACAGGCGCAGAGGATACACTCATACAGGCCATCGAGATGCTCACGGTCCGCCGGGCTTTGCAGATGCTCACGCGCCGGTGGATTTTCCCCGTTATTCAACAGGTAAGGCTTAATCTTCTCATATTGTGCGTAGAATTGCCCCATATCCACCACCAGATCGCGGATCACAGGCAAACCCGGCAGCGGACGGATGACAATTTTCTTGCTGCCATTACCCAACGCTGAGACCGGTGTGATACAGGCCAGGCCGTTTTTGCCGTTCATGTTCAGGCCATCAGACCCGCACACACCTTCACGGCAGGAGCGACGAAATGCCAGCGTCGGATCTTTCTCTTTCAGCTTAATCAGGGCATCCAGCAGCATCATATCGCGACCGTCTTCCGCTTCCAGGCTGTACTCCTGCATGCGCGGCGCGTCATCCACTTCCGGGTTGTAACGATAGATTGAAAATTCGAGTCTCATGATGATCTCCGCAATTAGTAAGTACGCGCTTTCGGCGGGAAGGCCGCACGCAGTTTCGGTTGCATGTTCACCTCACGGCGCGTCATGCTTTCCGTTTGCGGAACATAGAGGCTGTGGCACAGCCAGTTTTCATCATCGCGATCCGGATAGTCGAAGCGGCTATGCGCACCACGGCTTTCGGTACGGTAGTTTGCCGCTACTGCTGTGGCATACGCGGTTTCCAACAGGTTATCCAGTTCAAGACACTCGATACGCTGGGTATTGAAGTCCGGTGAACGGTCATCCAGACGTGCGGATTTCAGACGCTCACGGATCACTTTCAGCTCTTCCAGACCCTGCGCCATCGCTTCACCTTCACGGAACACCGAGAAGTTGTTCTGCATGCAACGTTGCAGTGCTTTACGAATCTCAACCGGATCTTCACCGGTGGTGTTGTTTTCCCAGCGGTTGAAACGCGCCATTGCTGCGTCGATCTCTTCCAGACTGGCATCGCGCAGTTCACCCTGCTCTGCGATACACTCCGCCAGATGCAGACCGGCCGCACGACCAAACACCACCAGGTCAAGCAGGGAGTTTCCGCCGAGGCGGTTAGCGCCATGTACGGATACGCAGGCGATTTCACCGACCGCAAACAAACCTGGAATCACGACATCTTCACCCTGCTCATTGACGCGCAGCGCCTGGCCGGTGACTTTGGTCGGCACGCCACCCATCATGTAGTGACAGGTTGGGATCACCGGAATCGGTTCTTTAATCGGATCAACGTGAGCAAAGGTACGTGACAGTTCGAGAATGCCCGGCAAACGGGACTCCAGCACTTCCGCACCCAGGTGATCAAGTTTCAGCTTGATATGCGGCCCCCACGGACCATCACAGCCGCGGCCTTCACGGATTTCCACCATCATGGAACGTGCTACCACGTCACGGCCCGCCAGGTCTTTGGCGTTCGGCGCATAACGCTCCATAAAGCGCTCGCCGTGTTTGTTCAGCAGATAACCGCCTTCACCACGACAACCTTCGGTGACCAGCACACCCGCACCAGCAATGCCGGTTGGATGGAACTGCCACATCTCCATATCCTGCATCGGTACGCCTGCACGCAACGCCATGCCGACGCCGTCACCGGTATTGATGTGGGCATTGGTGGTGGACTGATAAATACGTCCCGCGCCACCAGTGGCAAGGATGGTCGCCTTGGCTTTGAAGTAGACGGTTTCACCGGTTTCGATGCAGATCGCCGTACAACCGACAATGGCACCGTCGGCGTTTTTCACCAGGTCCAGCGCATACCATTCGGAGAAGATGGTGGTTTTGTTTTTCAGGTTCTGCTGATACAGGGTATGCAGCAAGGCGTGGCCAGTACGGTCGGCTGCCGCAGCGGTACGCGCTGCCTGCTCACCGCCAAAGTTTTTTGACTGACCACCAAACGGACGCTGGTAGACGCGGCCGTCATCAAGACGGGAGAATGGCAGACCCATATGCTCCAGCTCCAGAATCGCTTCCGGGCCGGTTTTACACATATATTCAATCGCGTCCTGGTCACCGATATAGTCGGAACCTTTGACGGTGTCATACATGTGCCATTCCCAGTTATCTTCATGGGAGTTACCCAGCGCTACGGTGATACCGCCCTGCGCCGATACAGTATGGGAACGGGTTGGGAACACTTTCGATAACAGGGCGCAACTCAGGCCCGATTGGGAGATTTGCAGAGCGGCGCGCATACCTGCACCACCCGCGCCGATCACCACGGCATCAAATTCTCTGACTGGCAAACTCATTTACACACCCCACACTACAACAGTTCCATAGATTGCATAGGACAACAGCGCCACCACAATCACCAGCTGCAACACCAGACGGGTCGCCAGCGGTTTCACGTAGTCGGTCAGGACCTGCCACATCCCAATCCAACCGTGGATCAGAATCGAGAACAGCGTCAGCAACGTGAACACTTTAGTAAAGGAGGAAGCGAAGAAGCCGCGCCAGACGTCATACGTCAGCGTGCCGGTCATCACCACAAAACCGAGAATGTAGAGAATGTAGAGCGTAATTAAGATTGCAGCAGCACGCAGTAACAGCCAGTCATGAATACCGTTGCGTCCTAATGCAGAAGCATTGCTTACCATACGAGGACTCCAGCCAAAATAGACAGCACGACAGTGATAACAAAAGCCGCTTGCGCGGAACGGGTTCCCACCTGCAGGGTTTCTTCCATAAAGCCAAAATCGGCCAACATATGACGGATACCGCCCACCACGTGATAAGCCAACGCAGTCAGGATGCCCCACATAATGAATTTGGCGAAGAAGCTGTCCATGATGGACGCGGCTTGCAGGAAACCTTCAGGAGAAGAGAGAGAGAGACCCAGTAACCAGAGCAGAATTCCGAGAGCGACAAAGGTGATCACGCCGGAGACGCGGTGGAGAATGGACGATATTGCAGTAACGGGAAACCGGATCGTCGAGAGATCCAAGTTAACAGGTCTTTGTTTTTTCACGGTTTTGCCCACACAGCTCTTTTTTATTTTGCTTCCTCCGGTCCTGGGTTACACCCAAGACACAGAACGTGTTGAGGGTGCAACCGTCACCAAAGAAGCAACATCCAGTGTTCAGTGACGCGGGGAAAACGCTGGGTGGCTCCTGGTGTCAGGGTATTCCGGAGACCTGGCGGCAGTATAGGAGGATCACATTCTGATTACAATTCCCCTACAATCTCTTTGGTCACATTTAAGCTGAACAGTGATCGCCCTCACGGATTTCACATTTCATACATTTTTAATTATCTGATTTGACAAAAGTTCAACAATTCGGTTACAAACAAACGCATTAAAGCCCTATGATGCACAAAAGTTATGGGGATACACTTTCCCCTAAGCTGAAGTTATGTAACATTGCCACTCAGAGCATTACAAAGCATCAGGTTATTGGTTACCAAGAAGTTATGTCGTGACAGGATCTTTAACATCCGCGATTTGCAGCATGTCATGCCCGGACGCCACTGCCCCTAACGCATCGTGCACTCTGTACTCTACCTTACACGACAAACGTGACCGCAGAGTGATACTGTGAAGATTGTGGTTTTTATGCAACATGAAGGCTGTATTGGTGTCTAAGATCCTTACCTACCAAGGCGCTATGGAGACGAAAAATGACAGATAAAAAAGTGACGCTAACCCTACAAGACAATACGGCAGTTGAACTGGACGTGATGCATGGCACGCTGGGACAGGATGTCGTTGATGTCCGCGCACTCGGCAATAAAGGCCTGTTTACCTTCGACCCTGGCTTCACATCTACAGCGTCATGCGAATCTAAAATCACCTTTATTGATGGTGATGAAGGTATTTTGTTACATCGCGGTTTTCCGATTGATCAACTGGCTACCCATTCAAACTACCTGGAAGTGTGTTACATCCTGCTGAACGGCGAAGCGCCGACCCAGGAGCAGTTTGAAGAATTCCGCGTTACCGTTACCCGCCACACCATGATCCACGAGCAAATCACCCGTCTGTTCCATGGCTTCCGCCGTGACTCGCATCCGATGGCGGTAATGTGTGGTGTGACCGGTGCACTGGCTGCGTTTTATCACGACTCGCTGGACGTCAACATTGAACGTCACCGTGAAATCGCGGCATTCCGCCTGCTGTCCAAAATGCCGACCATGGCCGCGATGTGCTACAAATACTCGATTGGTCAGCCGTTCGTGTATCCGCGCAACGACCTTTCCTATGCCGGTAACTTCCTGCATATGATGTTCGCCACGCCGTGCGAAGAGTACAAGGTTAACCCGGTACTGGAACGTGCGATGGATCGTATTTTGATTCTGCATGCTGACCACGAACAAAACGCCTCAACCTCGACCGTGCGTACCGCCGGTTCGTCTGGCGCGAACCCGTTTGCCTGTATCGCGGCCGGTATCGCATCCCTGTGGGGACCGGCACACGGTGGCGCGAACGAAGCCACCCTGCGCATGCTGGAAGAGATCAGCACCGTAGACCACATCCCGGAATTCGTGCGTCGTGCCAAAGATAAGAACGATTCGTTCCGTCTGATGGGCTTCGGCCACCGCGTGTACAAAAATTACGACCCGCGTGCCACCGTGATGCGTGAAACCTGTCACGAAGTACTGAACGAGCTGGGTATGAAAGATGATTTGCTGGAAGTGGCGATGGAGCTGGAACATATCGCGTTGAACGACCCGTACTTCATTGAGCGTAAACTCTATCCGAACGTCGATTTCTACTCTGGCATTATTCTGAAAGCGATGGGCATCCCGTCTTCCATGTTTACCGTGATCTTCGCGATGGCGCGTACCGTCGGCTGGATTGCGCACTGGAAAGAGATGCATGACGAAGGCATGAAGATTGCCCGTCCACGTCAGCTGTACACCGGTTATACCGAGCGTCCTTTCAACTCGGCGCTGAAGAAGTAAGTTTAAGGGCGGGTTATCCCGCCCTTTTCATTCCGCAGCATCCATCACATCGCTATCTCTGGCACCCCGGACACCAATAAAACGGGCGGGATGACAACACGCCCTTCTCGATCAGCGTTCCACAGCGTCGGCACTTTTTCCCCTGGCGATGAAACACCTCAAAGCGAAACGCCGCATCTTCATGGTATTTTTTCATGCTGCCTCGCATCTGATACGAGTGGCGCGGCACCGCCAGCAGCGCTTCACTCAGCGCCTGAATCTGTGCGGCATGCAAATCCAGCGCACGATGCTGCGCCAGCAACTGCGCATGCCACAGAATCTCGACCCGTAGATAGTTGCCGAGGCCAGCGAGAAACGCCTGATCCAGCAGCAAGCCGCTGAATTGCCGCCGTCGAAAGCGTGGCGACAATAACCGCTCCTGCACCGCCTCCACCGTCAGGCTGGCATCCAGCACATCCGGGCCGACACGTTGTAAAAACGGATGGGTCGCCAGCGTCTCCGCGTTGAGCAGCTCGATATCGGACGCGCTGTAGAGCAGAATGGTCTGGTCGACATTGGCCAGTCGCACCCGCAACTGACGGGCGGTTTGCGGTGCTGTGCCGGTCGGCACCACGCGCCAGACACCGTACAGCTGGTTATGGCTGTAGAGCGTCAAACCATTGGAGAAATGGGTCAGTAGCGCCTTCCCCCGGGTTTCAATCGCCGTCACGGTTGCACCCAGTAGCGCCGGTTCGTAAGTTTTCAGCTGCGGAAAGGCAAACCACACATCCGTGAGCGGTTTGCCCGTCATCGCCGCCGCCAGTTGATCCGCCGCGCGGCGGATCTCCGGTCCTTCAGGCATGACGACTCCTGTTAATGGGTCGCGCCACCCGCGACCTGTAAATCCTGATCCACCTTGAGCGTGACGCGGATCGCCATCTCCAGCGCCAGCATCACACTGGCCGCCGCCATACTTGGCGCACCCGGATGTTTCACCGCCTGTTCCGGCAGATATGGGATATGAATAAAACCGCCGCGCGCGCTGCCCTGATGTGTCGCCAGCCAGTGCAACAGGCGATACATCACATGATTACAGGTAAAGGTACCGGCCGTTTGTGATACCGATGCCGGTACACCCGCCTCACGCGTTGCGGCAACGATCGCCTTGATCGGCAATGTTGAAAAGTAAGCCGCCGGTCCACCCACCACCACCGGCTGATCAATCGGCTGTTGTCCCTCATTATCAGGAATGCGCGCATCATCAATGTTGATGGCCACCCGCTCCACGGTAATATCGCTGCGCCCACCAGCCTGGCCAATACAAAGAATACGATCGGGTTGCAACGCTTCCAGCGCCTGCGTCAGCACTGCGCCACAGCGGCTGTAAGCCACCGGCAACTGACGCGCGACCACGCGCGCACCGTCAATCACCTTCCCATCAAAGGATCGCACCGCTTCCCACGAAGGGTTAATGCTTTCGCCCTCAAAAGGCTCAAACGCGGTCATTAATACCGTTTTCATTCTTTCCTCACAAAAACATCATGAACCACAGCAGGAAAATATTGACCACCAATAGCATAACGCCGGTCGGCACCTGCGCTTTGATCACCGCATTGCGGTCTGGCAGTTCCAGCAGACGCGCCGGGACGATGTTGAAGTTAGCCGCCATGGGGGTCATCAACGTACCGCAATAGCCGGAGAACATGCCAATCGCCGCCATCACCGCCGGGTTACCGTGGTGTTGCAACACCAGAATCGGGATGCCGATACCGGCAGTGACGATCGGAAACGCTGCAAAGGCGTTGCCCATCACCATGGTCAACAGCGCCATACCGATGGCGTAGACCGCGACGGCGATAAAGCGATTATCCACCGCGAGGTACTGCTCGGTTAAATGTGAAATCGCGTTACCGACCCCGGCGCTGGTGAACAGCAGGCCCAGCGTGGCAAGAATTTGCGGCAGGATAAAGGCCCAGCCGACAGCATCCAGCAAACGACGCGTCTCCTGCATCGATTGCATCGGCTTTTCCCGGGTCAGTTTCAGTGCCACCAGCCAGCCAATCAGGCATCCCAGCATCATTGAGAACAGCGTGACCAGCGTGGAATGATTTCCGGGGCCAAACACCGCCTGTTGCAGGCCCGGGAGATTGTTAAAGGCAAGAACGCCAATCACGGTGACAACCGGAATCGCCAACGCCGGGATAAACAGGGTATTGCCAAGGCGTTTGGCGCTGGCCTGTTTTTCTTCGTCGCTACGCTGGTGATAACGACCCAGACGCACGCCGCCAAACCCGGCAATCAACGCCATGACTACCACCGCCACGCCCACGGCGATATGCAGCGAGCGCGGTGTCATCCATTGTTCAGCGCCATCGCCAATCAGAAAGATCACCCCATACAGCGCCCAAAACAATCCGGTGGTCAGACGCCGTGGATTGGCTCGATCCCGCCAGGAACACACGGCGACGATCAGCAGAATAATGCCTGCCAGCCACATCAGATATTGTTGCTGGAACATCATTTCGCTCCTTTGACTTGCAACGCCTGTTGATTCAACGCACCCAGCTCGCGCGCCAACTGGCGGTCGAGACGGATCAAGCGGGCGGAGTGGATCAGAAAGGCGCAAATCGCCGTGGGAATGCCCCATACCGCGATATGCAACGGCTCAGTCTGGATGCCTGCTGACTCTTGCATAAAGTTGTGCATAAAGATAATGGCACCAAAGGCGACAAAGATATCCTCACCAAAGAACAGCCCGACATTATCGGTGGCAGCCGACATGGCACGCAGGCGATGACGTACCTCCGGCGATACCTCGCCATAGCGATTTTCCGTGGCCCCTTCCGCCATCGGTGCCAGTAACGGGCGCACCATTTGTGGGTGCCCGCCGAGGCTGGTCAACCCCAGTGCGGCGGTAATTTCACGCACAAACAAATAGACAATCAGCAGACGTCCCGCCGTGGCGGTTTTGATCTGCGCGATCCAGGTCTGCGCCCGCTCTTTCAATCCATGGCGCTCCAACAGGCCGATGACCGCCAGCGGCAGCAACAGAATCAACGGCAAGTTGCGGGTATTCAGAAATCCGGCACCCAGTTTTTCCAGGATATCGGCCAGCGGCATATGTGCCGACAGCCCGGTGACAAAACCGGCCACAATCACCACCAGTACCGGGTTAAACCGCAACACAAAGCCGATCACGATGGCGGCAATACCCAGCAGCGGCCAAAGATTCACCACGCTCTCCATGTTTTCTCCCCTTATTAGAAATAAAAAGCCCGGCTTGCTTGCACCTGGTCGTAGCGGCACGATTTATCGTGCGGGTTTTGGCAGACCATGAAATGCCTGAAAACAGCGCGATAAATCGCGCCGCTACGGAATGTGTAGCCGGGTAATTGTTCGAAACTTATACGCTGGTCACCGTGATGTGCTGTGCCGCAAAGGTCGCGCGTAACGCGTGAGCAAATTGCAGCGCGTGAGCGCCATCGCCATGCAGGCACACGGTTTCCGCATTCACCGTCACCCACTCACCCGAGATGCTTTGTACTTTGCGCTGTTGCACCATCGTCAGTGTGTGGGCGATCGACTGTGCCGTGTCCTCAATCAATGCCCCGGGCTGACCACGCGGCACCAGCGCACCACTGGATTGATAACCGCGATCAGCAAATACCTCTTCGCGTGTCTTCAGCCCATAATGTTGCGCGGCACGGATCGAATCGCTGCCTGCCAGGCCCACCAGAATCAAACGGGCATCAACCGCTTTCACCGCACGGGCAATGGTATCCGCCAGCTGTGGATCGGCTGCGGCCTGGTTGTACAGCATGCCGTGTGGTTTGACGTGCACCAGCTGCGCGCCTTCACTTTCGGCCATGCTTTTCAATGCGCCAATCTGGTAGATCATCTGCGCGTAAACGATAGCGGGCGGTAATTGCATGGCGGTGCGACCAAAATTTTCCCGGTCGGGAAAGCTGGGATGTGCGCCAATCGCGACACCTGCCGCCTGCGCCCAGCGCACCGATTGCAGCATGGTCGCCGCATCACCGGCATGAAAACCGCAGGCAATGTTGGCGGAGCTGACCAGTTGCAACAGTTCCTGATCGCTGGCACTGCCTTCGCCGAGGTCGGCGTTGAGATCAATTTTCACGTGATAGTCCCCAGGTCATCTGATCAAATACGCGCTGTTGCTGCTGTTTTGCCTGCATCGCCTCTTCCAGCGTGCAATGAGTAAAATGAATCGGTTCGCCGAGACGGATCTGGGCTAAATGGTAGAGATCCGCTTCAATAATGCAGGCAATACGCGGGTATCCGCCGGTAGTTTGTGCATCAGCCATTAAGACAATCGGCTGGCCGTTAGGCGGCACCTGCACCACACCCGGCACCAGACCGTGTGACAACAAGTCACGCGTGGCTTTACGGTGCAGCGTGCGCCCCTGTAAACGGTAACCCATGCGGTTACTTTGCGGGCTGAGCTTCCACGCGCTGCGCCAGAAGCCTTCCTGCGCTTCGCGGGTAAATTCGTTGTATTCCGGACCCGGCAGCGCGCGGATACGATTGCCCCACAGCAACTGTCGCACCCCGGCTTTTTTACTGAAGTCACGGGTGGCCTTGCCAAGCGGCAGCAGATCGCCATCCTGCAACTTACGTCCTTGATAGCCACCGAATCCGGCCTTCAGATCGGTACTGGTGGAGTCCAGCATTTCTGGCACGGCAAAGCCGCCGTTGACCGCCAGGTAGCTGCGCATACCGTGCACCGGCATCGACAGACTGAGCACCTGGCCTTTTTTCACCGGCAGACGCCAGCCGGTCCAGACGGGTTTGCCGTCCAGATCGGCATTGCAGCCTGCACCGGTCAGGGCGAACCAGCCATCACGCTGGAATTGTGCTTTAAACTGCCCCAGCACAATCTCCAGAACAGCACTGCCTTCCGCGTTGCCCACCAGCATGTTGGCGGTGCGCATGGCCGGTTGATCGAGCGCGCCGCTGACGCTGATACCAAACTGCCGCCAGCCGTTGCGTCCCTGATCCTGCAACGAAGTCATCAAGCCAGCGCGAAGAATTTTTAGCATACGCCCTCCTTTTGCGGCACAAAGCGCACACTGTCGCCGGGACGCAACAACGTTGGCGGTTGTTGTTGGGGATCAAACAGGTTGATGGCGGTTTGCCCCAGCAATTGCCAACCGCCCGGGGTTGCCAGCGGGTAGACGCCGGTTTGGCTGCCGCCAATACCGACCGAACCGGCAGGCACAATCACGCGCGGTTCGGCGCGACGCGGCGTATGTAAGCGGCTATCAAGGCCGCCCAGATAGGGGAATCCTGGCTGAAAGCCAATAAAATAAACCACATAGTCGGTGCTGCTGTGCAGCTCAACCACCTGGCGGGGCGTCATACCGGCATGTTCGGCGACCACCGTTAAATCCGGTCCGGCGTCACCGCCATACACCACCGGGATCTCGACCAGACGCGATTCCGGTCGCTGCGCTTCACTCTCTTCCCACCAGCGTTGCAGACTTTCGATGGCATCCAATGCATTGTGCTGCGGATCGCGCAGCAGCAGCGTCAGATTATTCATGCCGGGAATGACTTCCGACACTTTTTCGTTACCCTGTAGCCGCTGGCACAATCCCCAGATGCGTTGCTGGCTGGCTAAGGAAACCGGTGGCTCCAGCTCCAGCACCACCGCGCGTTCTCCCAGCAGATAACAACGTGCTCGTTGCAAAACCCACCTCCTGATTCACTTTCTCACTGGCAGCCAACCGTTAGTGCTGCCCGATAAACGCGTGTCGCTTATGCTTTAAAGGCAACCAGTTATGCGAAAGTGTCAGAGGTGTGTCAACCGATTTGCGCCCCCGGCCGCAGCTAAGGGCGTAATAGCTGAAAAATCAGGCAGGATTGTCGATATCAATGAAGGTGACGTCGAGGCCATAGCTCTGTGCCAGCCATTCCCCCAGCGCCTTGATGCCGCCACGTTCGGTCGCGTGATGACCTGCGGCAAAGAAATGCAGCCCCTGTTCGCGCGCACTGTGGATGGTTTGCTCCGACACTTCGCCGGTGATAAACGCGTCAACGCCAAACGCGGCCGCGCTATCAATAAAGCCCTGACCGCCGCCGCTACACCAGGCGATGCGTTTGATTTTCTCCGGCGCGTTATCACCGCAGTGCAGTGGCGTGCGTCCCAGCGCCTGGGCAATACGCTGTGCCAGCGCTTCTCCGCTCAACGGCTGCGTCAGCTCGCCCCAGGGGACCAGCGGCATGATTTCACCCTTTACCTCAATATCGAACAACCGCGCCAACTGCGCGTTATTGCCGAGATGTGGATGGGCATCGAGCGGCAGATGCCAACCATACAGGTTGATATCATTGGCCAGCAGCGTGCGCAGACGCTGGCGTTTCATCCCTTTAATCACCGGGGCTTCGCTTTTCCAGAAGTAGCCGTGATGCACCATCACCGCATCGGCATTGCGTTTCACCGCTTCGTCCAGCAAGGCCTGACAGGCGGTGACACCGGTGATAATGGTGTTAACCTCCGAACGGCCTTCGACCTGTAACCCATTGGGCGCATAGTCACTGAAAGTGCTGCTGTTCAGCTGCTGGTTAACGATGTGCTCTAATTCAACATGATTCATAATGGCTCCCTGAGCCGTCAAGCCGCGCTGCGCGCGCGCTCAAAGGCGTCCAGTGTCTTTTTACGTGCGTCCTTATGTTCCACGATCGGCGCAGGATAAGCGAGTGTCATGTTATTTTTCTGCGCCCAGACATGGGGTTGATGGATATGCGCATCCGGCACCACCGCCAGCTCGGGCAACCACTGGCGAATAAACGCCCCCTGCGGGTCAAAGCGTTCGCCCTGGGTGGTCGGGTTAAAGATGCGAAAATAGGGTGCCGCATCGGTACCGGTAGAGGCCGCCCACTGCCATCCCCCGTTATTGGCCGCGAGGTCACCATCCATCAGCTGCTGCATGAAATAGCGTTCCCCGTCATGCCAGTCGATCAGCAAATCTTTCACCAGAAAACAGGCGACAATCATGCGTAAACGATTATGCATCCAGCCCAACGCATTCAGTTGACGCATCGCCGCGTCCACAATCGGATAGCCGGTTTTGCCCTGCTGCCAGGCAGTGAGATGCCGTTGATTCTTCTGCCAACGCACATGGCGCGTCCAGCCGACAAACGGCTGATGCTTGCACAAGGCGGGAAACGCCACCATCAGATGACGATAGAACTCACGCCAGATCAATTCGTTCAGCCAGACAAATGCCAGGCCGCCATCCAGTGCATCCGGGTGCTGTTTGAGGATGCGATGCAGGCACTGACGTGGCGACAATACGCCGGTCGCCAGGTACACCGACAACCGGCTGGTGCCATCCACGGCGGGTTTATCGCGTTCAGCGGCATAATCCACCACGGATTGCTGCGCGAAATGGCGCAGCTGTTGCAATGCGGCCTCTTCGCCGGCGGGAAACAGCGTGACGTCGAAATCCTCCATCGGATAGTCAAAAGGCGGGATTTTTTTCTCGACGTTAATCGGCGCACCCTGGCGGGCACGCGGGGCCATATGGCACTCAGGCAGTCCCTGATGCAGACGACGGACAAAGGCCTTACTGAACGGCGTAAACACCTTGAACATGGTGTGGTTGCCCGTTTGCACACTACCCGGCGCTAACAGCAGGCTGTCATCAAAGCCCTGGCAAATCACCCCCTGATCATCAAGGCGCTTTTCTGCCGCGGCATCGCGCTGACGTTCATTGATTTCGTATTGGTAGTTGTAAAACAGCTGATCCACCTGCTGCTGCTGGCAAAAATCCGCCAGCACCTCCAGTGACGCGGCGAAGTCGTCGCACTGCTGGTAATGCAGCGGAATGCCCCGCTCCGCCAGCGCGGCCTGCAACAGACACAGGCTCTGATAAATAAACGCGGCCTGTTTGGGTGCCATATGATGTTGCTGCCACTGGCCGGGCGTGGCGATAAACAGCGCCAGCACGCGCGCACCAGGGTCGCGACAGGCGGCATGCAATGCGCTGTTGTCATTGATACGTAAATCATTGCGCAGCCAGACGAGATGGGTGGTCATAACACTCCTGAGATTATTGGCCATAGCGCAGACGCAGCGCTTCCGGGTAAGGGTCAAAATAGCGTTGCTGAGCCAGCCACGGGTGCGGGAATTCCGCCATGTAGTGTTTCAGCATGGTGATCGGTGCCAGTAGCGGCTGCACCCCACGACGGTAACGGTCAATCAGCAAAGCCAGCTCCTGACGTTGTGCCGAGGTCAGCTGACGGCGGAAATAGCCCTGCACATGCATCAGCACATTGGTATGGTTGCGTCGGGTTGATGGATGCGCCAGCAGCCGCATCAGCCGGTTGCGGTATTCAAAGGCGTAATCCTCCAGCGACGCCCACGTCTCCATCTTCGCCACGAAACGTCCCAGCTCGCGGTATTCATCCTGAGAATGAGACAACAGCAGCAATTTGAAGCGGCTGTGGAATGCCACCAGTTGATGACGCGTCAGGCCATTGCGCCACATCTGATTGAACTCATGCAGAGCGTAAACGCGCCCGATAAAGTTCTCGCGGATTTCCGCATCGTGCAGACGGCCATCCTCCTCCAGCGGCAACCACGGCAGCTCGCGCTGGAGAAATTCGGTGAAAATGCCGGTTCCGGCTTTACGGTTATTGTTGGTGTCCGGGTCATACACCCGTACCCGCTCAAGACCGCAACTGGGGGATTTAGCACACAGGATGTAGCCACACAGATGGTGCAACGATTGCACCCGCTGCGCCGACCACTGCGCCATCTGGTCAGTGACCTCATCGCCGCCCGTTTTACTGAAGCAAAGATGCACCCGCGCATCGTCCTCTTTCACCAGACGCAGTGCCGGGCGCGGCGTCGGCAGACCAATCGCCATCTCCGGGCACACCGCGTCAAACTGCACAAAGGGGGAGAGTTCGTCTGTCGCAAAGGCAAAACGCTTATGGCCGCCATCAAAGCGGACGTTATCCCCGAGCAGGCAGGCACTGATACCGACAGGAATTTTTTCGCGCATACTTGTACAACCTCCGAAATCTTGTAGAGGTTTTAAGTGTAGCTGAAATGCACGTCAAACACAGCGTCAAGGATGATGTGCCGTGAGAAAATGGCATAAAAAAACCCGGTGCTTCAGAGAAGGCACCGGGTGGAGCAGCAGCGATACAGCGTTACCAGAAAATGCCGCTTGCTGCTTCAGATTGCGCCAGCCAGACTGGCTTCGCGCTGGTTTTGCACCACATACGATGCAGGTAGCTGTAGAAGCGTGCGCGATCGGCACGGAACAGCATCACAGGGAGCGCCAGCACCCCCAGTAACACCACCAGCGCACGGCGCAGCACAACTTTGTAGAACGGGTATGCCTGATACATGGTTGCCTCCTGGTGAGTCTTAGAAAATGTGATCTGACACGAATATTACGCCTGGTTGTGTAATTTTACTACTCATCCGACCACTTTTTTGATCTTTTTTTGTCCATTTCAACGTCAACCTGGAATTAAGTTACATAAATGTAAACGCATGGTTCCTGCTGGGTAACAAACTTCCACACGGACGTCGGCGCAATTTATTGCTACAGTGGGCTGTTATCCATTTTTGCCGCAGGAGTTCGTGTGACCACCATCTTGATCGTTGAAGATGAAAAGGAGATCCGCCGTTTCGTGCGCTTGGCGCTGGAGGGGGAAGGGTTAAAAATTGTGGAAGCGGAGCAGTTGCAGCGCGGGCTGATTGAAGCCGCTACGCGCAAACCCGATTTGGTGATCCTCGACCTCGGTTTACCCGACGGCGATGGCAATGATTTTATCCGCGAAGTACGCCAGTGGAGCAGCATGCCGGTGATTGTGTTATCTGCCCGCACTGATGAACAGGATAAAATCGCGGCGCTGGATGCCGGTGCGGATGACTATCTCACCAAACCCTTTGGCATTGGTGAACTGCTGGCACGGGTGCGTGTGGCATTGCGCCGTCATCAGGGCAGCCAGCCTGACCCGGTGTTGAGTTTTGGTGAGGTTACCGTTGATCTGGCGGCACGACGGGTATTGCGCAGCGGTGAAGAGGTGCATCTGACCCCGACCGAATTCCGCCTGCTCAGCCTGTTGCTGAACAATGCCGGTAAGGTGCTGACACAACGCCAGTTGCTGAACCAGGTGTGGGGACCGAATGCGGTGGAACACAGTCACTATCTGCGCATTTATATGGGACATTTGCGCCAGAAACTGGAAGCCAATCCCACTCAGCCCAACCATTTGCTGACCGAAACCGGTATTGGCTATCGCTTTATGCCGTAGCGGCGCGATTTATCGCGCAGGTTTATCACCACAAAGGTCAAAAGAGCGCAATAAATCGCGCCGCTACAGGCCTGTCTGAACTGGGCGGCATGATGCCATGTATCGCGCTGCCATAAAAAAAGGCGCATTACGCGCCTTTTTCCCTTTCGCTTCGCTTAGGCGTTTTTCAACACTTCGCTCACGATCTCTACCGCTTCTTTCTCAATCAGCTGGCGATGCTCTGCGCCGAGGAAGCTTTCACAGTAGATTTTGTAGGCATCTTCGGTGCCGGACGGGCGCGCGGCAAACCAGCCGTTCTCCGTCATCACCTTCAGACCCCCAATCGAAGCACCGTTACCCGGTGCCGCCGTCAGACGTGCAGTGATCGGGTCACCCGCCAGCGTGTCAGCGCTCACCATCTCTGGTGACAGCTTCGACAGGGCCGCTTTCTGTGCCGAGGTCGCCGCAGCCTGCAAACGGTTGTAGCTTGGTGCGCCAAAGCGCGCGGCCAGCTCATCATAATGCTGCTGCGGGTTTTTACCGGTGACGGCGGTGATTTCTGCCGCCAGCAGGCACAGGATGATGCCGTCTTTATCGGTGGACCAGGCCGTACCGTCGAAACGCAGGAACGATGCTCCGGCGCTCTCTTCACCACCAAAGCCAAAGCTGCCGTCAAACAGGCCATCTACGAACCATTTGAAGCCCACCGGCACTTCCACCAGCTTACGGCCAATGTCGTTTACCACGCGGTCAATCATCGCGCTGGACACCAGGGTTTTACCCACGGCGACATCTTTGCCCCACTGCGGACGATGCTGGAACAGGTAGTTGATCGCAACCGCCAGGTAGTGGTTCGGGTTCATCAGACCCGCCGGTGTTACGATGCCGTGGCGGTCGTAATCCGGATCGTTACCGAAGGCCAGATCGAATTTGTCACGGTAAGCCAGCAGGCCCGCCATGGCACATTCTGACGAGCAGTCCATACGCACCACGCCATCTTTATCCAGATGCATGAAACGGAAGGTCTGATCGATCGCATCGTTCACAATGGTGATATCGAGCTGGTAGTGCTCAGCGATACGCTGCCAATAGGCCATCCCGGAGCCACCCAGTGGATCGACACCCATTTTCAGGCCTGCTTTCTTAATCGCCGGGAAGTCGATGACCTGCGCCAGCCCCTCAACATAAGGTTGAATCAGATCCTGCTCAACGATATGGCCGCTGGCCCACGCCTGATCCAGTGGCAGACGTTTCACGTCTTTCAGACCCGCTTTCATCAGCTGGTTAGCACGATCTTCCACCACTTTGGTGACGTTAGTATCGGCCGGGCCACCATTCGGCGGGTTGTACTTGATGCCACCATCTTCCGGCGGGTTGTGCGACGGCGTGATGACGATACCATCAGCCAGTGCCCCACCGCGTTTGTTGTGCTCAAGGATCGCGTTGGAGATCGCCGGCGTCGGCGTATAGCCGTTGTCCTGCTGCACAATCACATCGACGCCGTTCGCCGCCAGCACTTCCAGTACCGACAGAATCGCCGGTTCAGACAGCGCATGGGTGTCTTTCCCGACATAGCACGGGCCGGTGATACCGTTCTTCTTACGATCTTCAGCAATCGCCTGCGCGATCGCCAAAATATGCATTTCGTTGAAGCTGTGACGTCCTGCGCTACCACGGTGACCGGAAGTACCAAATTTCACCGCATGTTCAGGGTTGTCCACGTCCGGCTTCAGGACATAGTACTGAGAGGTTAATTGTGCAACGTTAATCAAATCGCTCTGCTGGGCGGGCTGCCCGGCACGGGGGTGATTGGCCATTGGCGCTTCTCCCTGACGCTTCGGTTTAAATTGTGCCGCAAACTTTCTCTGTCAGTTCCTGTGGGAACTGCATGGCTAACATGATGTGTTCCACCATGCTGCATTTGCGACCGGTATTGGTATTGGTGATCACCCAGTACGGCGTGCCGGGCACATGCTTCGGCTTAGTATGGGTGCCATTTTGCAGCAGCGTATGCTCATCACCGGCAAAGTAGACGCGAGTGCGTCCTTGCAGTGATGCCGTGGCATCCGCAAAGGCTGCGGGATCAAGACGATAGAGCGTTGACAACACCAGCATAAAGCGGTTAACCGCCTTTTTCTGCTCCGCGTACTCATCGGAAAGTAACAGCTCACGCACCGCGCGCACGCGATCCTGTGGACGTGCCTGCGCCGCTACCGGCTGGGCTTCTTTTGCCGAAGCCTGAGCCACAGCAGGGGTTGCAGGGGCAGACTGACCGGCGGTGAACTTCAGCATGCGGCGCAAAATTTCGGAGGCGCTTTCACCAATGTGCTGGGTGTGGCTGGCAATATAACGGTAGAGTTCTTCGTCAACTTCAATCGTTTTCATCTTTTTCCGTACGATTCTGGCAAATGACAGAACCACGCATTTCTACAACGGCCTTAGCAAAATCCTGCCGTGCAAAATGTGAGCGGGCTCTAACATGAGGATTATAAAGTTAAATCCCAGGCAGCCGATAGCGCTGGCATCGTTTCAGGGCAAAAGTCGGAATATGCCCTAATGCCTGGCAGGCTGGCTCCTGGACAGGTGGATTCATGATAACCTAAGCGCAGCCCACAACCGTAAGAACTTTGCCATGATTTTGAATGCCCGTCTGCAAACTGAACAATCTGCCCCTGATGCTCCCCCAATTCTGTTAATTCATGGCCTGTTTGGCAGCCTGGATAACCTTGGTGTGCTGGCACGTGGCCTGCGTGATGCCCGCCCCACCTTGCAGGTGGATGTCCGCAATCACGGTCTCTCGGCGCGTAGCGACGTGATGAACTATGCGGCGATGGCCGAAGATATCGTCGCAACCCTCGACGCCCACGGCCTGGAACGCGTTGGCGTCATCGGTCATTCGATGGGCGGCAAAATTGCCATGACGCTAAGCGCCATGGCACCGGAACGCATTGAAAAGCTGGTGATGATTGATATCGCACCGGTGGATTACCAGACGCGTCGCCATGATGAGATTTTTGCCGCCATCCGTGCGGTGAGCGCAGCCGGGGTGACACGACGCAGTGAAGCCGCTGCGGTGATGCGCACCCTGCTTAGGGAAGAAGGTGTGATTCAGTTCATCCTGAAGTCGTTTCAGGATGGGGAATGGCGCTTCAACGTGCCGGTGCTGTGGGATAACTACGCCACCATTTCCGGCTGGCAAGAGGTCCCGGCCTGGCCGCATCCGGCATTGTTTATCCGCGGCAGCGAATCACCTTATCTGGACAATCAGTATCGCGACGCGCTGCTGCGGCAGTTCCCGCAGGCACATGCGCATGTCATCAGTGGCGCGGGCCACTGGGTTCATGCCGAAAAGCCTGAGGCGGTTTTACGCGCAGTTCGCCGTTTTTTTGTACTGTAAAAGCAAAAGCTTGCCGTAAACCGTTTAAGGTTGGCGTCGCAAGGAGTGCTGGAGTATGATGTCGCGCTAAAAATTTGCCCCGGATGATTTTTTCGCCGAGGCAGGGGCCGATAATGTATAAATTGCGCAGCGCCTTTCCGCCGTTCGCGCCCACTCAGTTTTACAAAAAATGGCAAAAGAACAAACTGACCGTACCACGCTCGATCTCTTCGCGGATGAGCGACGTCCTGGTCGCCCTAAAACCAGTCCGCTTACGCGTGACGAACAGTTGCGCATTAACAAGCGTAACCAGCTAAAACGTGACAAAGTGCGTGGTCTGCGTCGCGTGGAGCTGAAAATGAGTAGTGAGGCGGTTGACGCGCTCAATACACTGGCAGAGCAGCAAAACATCAGCCGTAGCGAATTGATTGAACAAATGCTGCTGGCGCAACTCAAACTGTCGTAACTCGCGCAGACCGCACGCAGGAACAAAAGTCACGGCTTTACAAGTTCCGCCACTTTGCCCGGTCTGCTATCATTCGCTTAACTGTGCATTCAACTCCTAATCAGGATTTAAGAGGTTACTTAACTCATGGCAATCGTAGGCATTTTCTTCGGCAGCGATACCGGCAATACTGAAAACATTGCAAAAATGATCCAGAAACAACTGGGTAAAGATGTGGCCGAAGTGCATGACATTGCCAAGAGCACCAAAGAAGATCTCGAAGCATTCGATATCCTGCTGCTGGGCATTCCGACCTGGTACTACGGCGAAGCGCAATGTGACTGGGATGATTTCTTCCCGACGCTGGAAGAGATTGATTTCAATGGAAAACTGGTTGCATTGTTTGGCTGTGGTGACCAGGAAGACTATGCTGAATACTTCTGTGATGCGATGGGCACCATCCGCGATATCATCGAGCCTAACGGTGCGGTGATTGTTGGCCACTGGCCGACTGAAGGTTACCATTTCGAAGCGTCTAAAGGCCTGGCAGATGACAAACACTTCCTGGGTCTGGCTATCGACGAAGATCGTCAGCCTGAACTGACCAACGAACGTGTTGATAAGTGGGTGAAACAGATTTTCGATGAGCTGCAATTGAAAGAGATCATCGAAGCCTGATCCCCTGCCCTCCTCAATGTGGGCGCTGGCTCACATTGAGTTAAAGGAATTTCCTATAAAAATAATAGCTACTGTTTTTTAACTTTTTCCCGCAATTCTGTAGAATACCCATAACGGTCATCCGCTTATTCCTCTGGCATCAGAATGAGGCTGAGTGAAATGGAAACAAAGACCTGCATGATCCCCGCCGGCGTTAGAGACACTTTTCCTTACAGCCACTGGTGATTTTCAGGATATTCCCTTGGTTTTCATTTCACTGCTTGAGTTCTATAATGAGACGCAAATGAGAATGCGCGTGATCGACATTCAAGGCCCTGCGCCGCAAGTGACTAGCTAAGTAACAGGACAATATCCGCATGACTGACAACAACTCCGCATTGAAGAAGGCTGGCCTGAAAGTCACGCTCCCCAGACTGAAAATTCTGGAAGTGCTTCAGGAACCCGAATGCCATCACGTCAGCGCGGAAGATTTGTACAAACGCCTGATCGACATGGGCGAAGAGATTGGTCTGGCAACGGTTTATCGCGTTCTTAACCAGTTTGATGACGCGGGAATCGTCACCCGCCATAACTTCGAGGGTGGTAAATCCGTCTTTGAACTGACGCAGCAGCATCATCATGACCATCTGATCTGCCTGGATTGTGGCAAAGTGATTGAATTCAGTGATGAATCCATTGAAACCCGTCAGCGTGAAATCGCCACACGTCATGGTATCAAACTGACCAACCACAGCCTGTATTTATACGGCCACTGTGCGTTGGGAGACTGCCGCGAAGACGAGACGCTCCACGACAAGCAATAAAATGTGCTATGCAGTATGAAAAAACCGGTGCCTGAGCACCGGTTTTTTTATGGCTGAATCACAGCACCAGCGTTTCTTGTAAATAACGCCAGCGCGGAATTGAGGTACTGCAATCCAATACCGCCAGCGAGATGCGGCTCTGGTTGGTGCCGTTCATCATTTGCAATTCACGATACTGAATCGTCACTTCCTTGCTTTGCTGCGAAATGATGGCATGTTCGCTGGTGGCAATACGCATCCCCTCACGCTGACCACGCAACTGGCGGAACAACACTTCCAGCGCATTGACGTCCAACTGCTTGCCCTGCGGCGTCACCATTTTGAAATCCGGGTGGAAGTGTGACAGAAACAATTCAATGCTGTCATCGGTGCTATCTGACTGATTAAAAATACGTTCGATAAGTTGATGTAATACCACCACGCTGTGTTTGGCTTCCTGAGCGAGACTTGTCATTTTTTTTCCTTTATAACCCGCGGAGCAACGTCTGAGAGCGCATAGCCTACCTGAAAAAAAGTTTTTAACACTCGCAAATGGATTAATTCTGTTAAAGTCAGATTAGTTGCAAATCCCGGTAACAAGCACGTTTCACAACTCGCAGCATAAAAGATGGCTAACCCTGAATTACGGCCAATAAAAAAGGGCGATCTCTCGCCCTTTTATCAGGATATGGGGAAAACGACAAAAAGGATTAATCGCCGATTTTCGCCCAGGTATCACGCAAGCCGACAGTACGGTTAAATACCAGCTTAGAGGGCTGCGAATACACGCTATCCGCGCAAAAATAACCTTCACGCTCAAACTGGTAAGGCGCCAGCGCTGCGGCATCGCGCAAGCCTGGCTCAACAAAACCTTGTTTGATGTCCAGCGAATTCGGGTTGATGGTGGTGAGGAAATCCTCCGCCGCACCCGGGTTCGGTACACTGAACAGGCGATCGTACAGACGGAATTCCGCAGGCAGCGCATGGATCGCCGAAACCCAGTGGATCACGCCTTTCACTTTACGGCCATCAGCCGGATCTTTGCTCAGGGTATCAACGTCGCAGGTACAGTAGATGCAGGTGATATTGCCTTCATCATCTTTCGCCACGCGCTCAGCACGGATCACGTAAGCATTACGCAGACGGACTTCTTTGCCCAGCACCAGACGTTTGTATTGCTTGTTGGCTTCTTCACGGAAATCCGCGCGATCGATCCACACCTCACGGCTGAACGGCACTTCACGCGTCCCCATCTCCGGTTTGTTCGGATGGTTCGGCATGGTGATGATCTCTTCATGACCCGCAGGCAGGTTTTCAATCACCACTTTCAACGGATCCAGCACCGCCATCGCGCGCGGCGCATTCTCATTGAGATCGTCACGGATACATGACTCCAGCGAGGCCATCTCAACGATGTTGTCCTGTTTGGTGACACCGATACGCAGGCAGAACTCGCGAATTGACGCGGCGCTGTAACCACGACGACGCAGACCGGACACGGTCAACATACGCGGGTCATCCCAGCCTTCTACCACCTTCTCACTCACCAGCTGTGTCAGTTTACGCTTCGACATTACCGCGTATTCCAGATTCAGACGTGAGAATTCGTACTGACGTGGATGCACCGGAATGCTGATGTTGTCCAGCACCCAGTCATACAGACGACGGTTATCCTGGAACTCCAGCGTACACAGCGAATGGGTAATGCCTTCCAGCGCATCGGAGATGCAGTGGGTAAAATCGTACATCGGATAGATGCACCATTTGTTGCCCGTCTGATGGTGTTCAGCAAACTTAATGCGATACAACACCGGATCGCGCATCACGATAAAGTTTGACGCCATATCGATTTTGGCACGCAGGCAGGCTTTACCTTCTTCAAAACCACCGGCACGCATTTTTTCAAACAGCGCGAGGTTCTCTTCTGGCGTGCGATCGCGGAACGGACTATTTTTACCCGGCGCAGTCAGCGTGCCACGGTATTCGCGGATCTCTTCAGCCGATAACTCATCAACATAGGCCAGGCCTTTGTTGATCAGATCAACCGCGTAGCTGTACAGCTGGTCGAAATAGTCTGAGGAGTAACAAACGTCTCCGCTCCATTCAAAGCCCAGCCATTGCACGTCGCGCTTGATGGACTCGACGAACTCCATATCTTCTTTCACCGGGTTGGTGTCGTCGAAGCGCAGATTGCACTGCCCCTGGTAATCTTGTGCGATACCAAAGTTCAGACAGATCGATTTCGCATGGCCAATATGCAGGTAACCATTGGGCTCAGGCGGGAAACGGGTATGCACGCTGTTGTGCTTACCGCTCGCCAAATCTTCGTCGATAATCTGACGAATAAAGTTCGTTGGGCGGGCTTCAGCCTCACTCATCTCAAAATCCTCAAATACAATACGGGTGATTTGTCCTGGAAAGTAACGGAGTATGATCCACAAAGCGTAGGAGGGAAACAACCGTTTGTTGGTCGTTTTAAAACAAAAAAGGCAGGAATCGCTTCCTGCCTTTGGGGTTTAGCACAAGGACTTAGCCTTTCACCTCATACAGACGGGTTTCACCGGCGACCACTGACCCGCTGGCCAGCAGGTTGAGGCCGGCAAAATCATCGCTGTTGCTGACCACGACCGGGCTAATCATTGAACGGGCATGGGCGTTGAGGAAGTCCAGATCCATCTCCAACACTGGCTGACCGGCAACTACTGTCGCGCCCTCTTCCACCAGACGCGAGAAGCCTTTACCTTCCAGCGCCACGGTATCCAGACCCATGTGCACCACGATCTCAACACCGTTATCGCTTTCCAGACAGAAGGCGTGGTTGGTATTGAAGATTTTCACGATAGTACCGGCAATCGGTGCCACCACGGTTTTACCGGTGGGTTTGATCGCCAGGCCATCACCAACGGCTTTGCTGGCAAAAGCTTCATCCGGTACGGCATCCAGGGCCACCACTTCACCGCTGACCGGGGCCACCAGCGTGGCGATTACGCCTTTTTCGCTGTTCAACACCGCTTGCGGCTGTGGAGCAACAGGCTGTGGTGCGACAGGCGCGGCAGCCGTAGCCGCAACCGGACCTTTGGTCAGGACGGCTTTCATGGCTGAAGCGATGCTTTCGGCCTGGGTACCCACGATGATCTGCACGCTCTGCTTGTTGAGACGGATAATGCCGGATGCGCCAAGGCGTTTCGCCACGCTGTCATTCACCTGCGCGGCGTCTTTCACGTTCAGACGCAGACGGGTGATACAGGCATCGATATTGGTCAGGTTTTCTGAACCACCAATGGCACCGATGTAACGACGTGCCAGCGATTCCGTCTGGCTTTCGCCGCTGCCGCTGTGGTCAACGTTGACATCATAACCGTCGGTTTCATCATCCGCAGCCAGCTCGCGGCCCGGCGTCATCAGGTTGAATTTCTGAATAGTGAAACGGAACACCACGTAGTAGATGGCAAAGAACACCAGACCTTGTGGGATCAGCATCCACCAATGCACCGCCAGCGGGTTACGCGTTGACAGCACCATATCCACCAGACCGGCACTGAAACCAAAGCCCGCAATCCAGTGCATGCTCGCCGCGATAAAGACCGAAAGACCGGTCAGCAGGGCGTGGATGACATACAGCACCGGTGCCACGAACATGAAGGAGAATTCCAGCGGTTCAGTAATCCCGGTAAAGAACGCCGCAAAAGCCGCCGCCAGCATAATACCGCCCACTTTGGCGCGATTTTCCGGACGCGCGCAGTGGTAAATCGCCAGCGCCGCCCCCGGCAGACCGAACATCATGATCGGGAAGAAGCCCGCCTGATAGCGACCGGTGATACCGGGGATACCGCTGCCATTAGCGATGGACTGTGCACCACCGAGGAATTTCGGAATGTCGTTAATGCCAGCCACGTCGAACCAGAACACGGAGTTCAACGCGTGATGCAGGCCAACGGGGATCAGCAGACGGTTGAAGAAGGCATACACCCCTGCGCCGACAGATCCGAGTTTCTGAATGCTTTCACCAAAGCTGACCAGGCCATTAAACACCACCGGCCAGATATACATCAGAATGAAGGCGATAAGGATCATCAGGAAGGAGACCAGGATCGGCACCAAACGACGGCCGCTGAAGAACGACAGCGCCTTGGGCAGCTCCACGTGGCTGAAGCGGTTATAGACCTCTGCCGAGATAATCCCCACCAGGATACCCACAAACTGGTTTTCGATTTTGCCGAAAGCAGCAGGCACCTGATCCAATGGGATTTTCTGAATCATTGACACCGCAGCCGGTGAACACAGTGTGGTCACCACAAGGAAACCAACGAAGCCGGTCAGCGCCGCAGCGCCGTCTTTATCTTTTGACATGCCATAGGCGACACCGATGGCGAACAGCACTGACATATGTTCAATGATCGCGGCACCGGATTTGATTAACAGCGCGGCCAGAGCGTTACCTGCCCCCCAGCTGTCCGGATCAATCCAGTACCCCACCCCCATCAAAATTGCCGCTGCCGGCAGGGTCGCTACCGGCACCATAAGCGCTCGGCCGACCTTTTGCAGATATCCTAAAATACTCACCTTATTCTCCCCCTTTGAGACTGGCGTTTTGCCGTAGTGCGGGTTGATTTTATTATCCCGGCACCCGGTAGCTTAGATGACACTTTTCACCACGAGGCGAAGTGTAGAGATAAATTAATTCGCCTCGCAAATTAAAACCACAACAACTGTGACTTTTATCACCAAAAATGACGTTTTCACCCCCGTACCGCTAGCCTTCACCCCAAACTTATTTTATGATGAAAAATATCAGGACGCACTTTTCCCCGTATGATTGTGCTTAAACGGATTACGCTTAAGAACGGTCTGTAGAGAAAACGGCGACCCCACTTTTCCAATCTTTAACTGAGGTGAAGACATGAGACTGATCCCTTTAGCCACACCTACCCAGGTGGGTAAATGGGCCGCGCGCCATATTGTTAACCGCATTAATGCGTTTAATCCTGGCCCAGATCGTCCCTTCGTGCTAGGTCTGCCTACCGGTGGCACCCCACTGGAAGCGTACAAGCACCTGATTGAGATGCATAAAGCGGGCCAGGTTAGTTTCAAACATGTGGTCACTTTTAACATGGATGAATACGTTGGCCTGCCAAAAGAGCATCCGGAAAGTTACCACAGTTTTATGTATCGTAATTTTTTCGATCACGTTGATATCCAACCAGAAAATATCAATCTTCTGAATGGCAATGCGGAGGATATTGACGCAGAATGTCGTCAGTACGAAGAGAAGATCCGCGCCCTGGGTAAAATCCATCTGTTTATGGGTGGCGTGGGCAATGATGGTCACATTGCCTTTAATGAACCTGCCTCCTCGCTTGCATCCCGTACCCGTATCAAAACGTTGACACACGAGACCCGTCTCGCCAATTCCCGTTTCTTTAACGGCGATGTTGATCAGGTGCCAAAATATGCTCTGACCGTGGGTGTCGGTACGCTGCTGGATGCAGAAGAAGTGATGATTCTGGTTACCGGTCATGTTAAAGCCCAGGCGTTGCAGGCGGCGGTTGAAGGTAACGTTAACCATATGTGGACCATCAGCTGCCTGCAGCTGCATGCGAAATCGGTCGTGGTTTGTGACGAACCCGCCACCATGGAACTGAAAGTGAAAACCGTGAAATATTTCCGCGAAATGGAAGCGGAAAATATGAAAGGTGTGTAAGACCACGTTGTAAAAAACCTGCTGCCGTAGTGCAGCGGGCTTAGCCGGGAGAGAAAGACGATGTACGCATTAGTTAACGGCCGGATTTTTACCGGTCACGAAATTCTGGACAATCATGCGGTAGTGATTGCCGATGGCCTGATTGAGCGCGTCTGCCCACGCGACGCGCTGGATGCCACCCTGCCGCAACAGGATGTTGCGGGTGCGTTTATCGCTCCCGGTTTTATCGATTTACAGCTCAACGGCTGCGGCGGCGTGCAATTTAACGATGATATCGATGCATTGAGCGTGGAAACGCTGGAAATTATGCAGCGCGCCAATGAGAAATCGGGCTGCACCAGCTACCTGCCAACCTTGATCACCAGCACGGATGAATTGATGCAGCGTGCTGTCGAAACCATGCGCGCGTATCTGAACAAACATCAAAACCAGGCGCTGGGTCTGCACCTCGAAGGTCCGTGGCTGAATAAAGTAAAAAAAGGCACGCATAACCCGGAACTGATCCGTTTACCGGATGCAAAACTGGTGGATTTTCTCTGCGCGAACGCCGATGTGATCACCAAAGTGACACTGGCCCCGGAAAACGCCGGAAGTGCAGTGATCCGTCAATTACGCGATGCGGGCATTATCGTTTCAGCGGGTCACTCGAACGCCACCTATGAAGAAGCCAAAAGCGGTTTCGCGGCGGGCGTCAGCTTTGCAACCCACCTTTACAACGCCATGCCGACCTTTGCCGGGCGCGAACCGGGCTTGATTGGCGCGCTGTTTGATGCGCCTGATGTATACTGCGGCATCATTGCAGATGGTTTACATGTCCACTACGCTAATGTGCGCAATGCGAAGCGCATCAAGGGCGACAAGCTGGTACTGGTAACCGACGCCACCGCACCGGCAGGTGCTTCGATTGATAAATTTATTTTTGCTGGCAAAACAATATACTATCGCAATGGCCTTTGTGTGGATGAGAACGGCACCTTAAGTGGCTCCGCCATCACCATGATTGAAACGGTTCAGAATTGCGTGGAACATTGCGGCATTGCGCTGGATGAAGCTCTGCGCATGGCAACGCTCTATCCGGCAAAGGCGATGGGGGTGGAAAAACAGTTGGGCACGGTCGAAGCTGGAAAAGTCGCCAACCTGACTGTCTTTACCCGCGATTTTCAAATCATTAAGACGTTCGTCAATGGAGAGAACGTCCTCAGCGAGTAAGCACTGAATGACCACTGGCGGCCAGACTCAAATAGGAAATGTCGATCTTGTCAAGCAACTCAATAGCGCAGCCGTTTATCGGTTGATTGATCAACAAGGGCCTATTTCGCGCATTCAGATTGCCGAAGTGAGTCAACTTGCGCCCGCCAGCGTCACCAAAATTACCCGCCAGTTGATTGAGCGCGGTCTGATCAAAGAGGTGGAGCAACAAGCCTCCACCGGCGGTCGCCGCGCCATCTCCATCATCACCGAAACCCGCCATTTTCATACCATCGGCGTGCGCCTCGGACGTAACGATGCCACGCTGACACTGTTTGATCTCAGTGGCAAATCCCTGGCGCAGGAAGACTACCCGCTACCGGAACGCACCCAGGAAACACTGGAAAATGCCTTATTCAACGCCATCAGCGCGTTTATGGCTGCCCACCAGCGTAAAATTCATGAACTGATTGCGATTGCCGTGATTTTGCCGGGATTGGTAGACCCCATTAACGGCGTGATTCGCTATATGCCGCATATTGCTGTCAGCCACTGGCCGCTGGTTTCCAGCCTGCAAAAACGGTTCAATGTCACCAGTTTTGTCGGCCATGATATCCGTAGTCTGGCCCTTGCCGAGCACTACTTCGGTGCAAGCCGTGACTGCGCAGACTCCATTCTGGTGCGCCTGCATCGTGGAACCGGGGCCGGTATCATTGCCAACGGGCACATTTTTCTCGGCAGCAATGGCAACGTGGGCGAAATTGGTCATATTCAGGTCGACCCGCTGGGCGAACGCTGCCATTGCGGCAACTTCGGCTGTCTGGAAACCATTGCCGCCAATGGCGCCATTGAAAACCGGGTACGCCACCTGCTGAATCAGGGCTACCCCAGCTCACTGACCCTCAATGATTGCCAGATGCCGCAAATCTGCCGCGCGGCCAATCAGGGCGATGCGCTGGCGTGCGAAGTGATCGAATATGTCGGCCGTTATCTCGGAAAAGCTATCGCCATTGCGATTAACCTGTTTAATCCGCAGAAAGTGGTGTTGGCCGGTGAAATCACCGACGCCGACAAGGTGCTGTTTCCGGCGATTGAAGGCTGCATCAATACGCAGGCACTCAATGCGTTTCGTAAAAATCTGCCTGTGGTACGCTCAGAGTTGGATCATCGCTCTGCCATTGGCGCTTTTGCGCTGGCAAAACGCGCGATGCTGAATGGCATTCTGCTGCAACATCTGCTGGAAGAGTAATCGATGCCTGCCTGCCGGCAGGCCATACCGGATGCAATCTATGACAATCAAAAGCGTAATCTGTGACATCGACGGTGTGTTGATGCACGACAACACCGCCGTTCCTGGTGCTCAGGAATTCCTGCAACGCATCCTTGAAAAAAAGATGCCGCTGGTGGTGCTCACCAACTACCCATCGCAAACAGCCAAAGATCTGGCAAATCGTTTCGCCTCATCCGGTATTGAAGTACCGGATTCCGTGTTCTACACCTCGGCGATGGCAACAGCCGATTTTCTGCGGCGGCAGGAAGGTAAAAAGGCCTATGTCATTGGCGAAGGCGCGCTGATTCATGAGTTGTACAAGGCCGGTTTTACCATCACCGATATCAACCCTGATTTCGTTATCGTTGGGGAGACCCGCTCCTTTAACTGGGAGATGATGCATAAGGCGGCGTTCTTTGTCGCCAATGGCGCGCGCTTTATCGCCACCAACCCGGATACTCACGCGCGTAATTTTGTTCCGGCCTGTGGCGCGTTGTGTGCCGGGATTGAGAAGATCTCCGGCCGCAAACCCTTTTATGTCGGCAAACCCAGCCCCTACATCATGCGTGCCGCCCTCAACAAGATGCAGGCGCACTCTGAGGAAACCGTGATTGTGGGCGATAACCTGCGGACCGATATTCTCGCCGGTTTCCAGGCCGGTCTGGAAACGGTGCTGGTGCTGTCGGGAGTTTCGACACTCAGCGATATCGATGCCATGCCGTTCCGTCCGGATTGGATTTACCCTTCGGTTGCCGATATCGATCTGTTCTGATTTTCCACATCAGCAAAACTTATGGCCCGGCGCAGCAAAAAAGTTCGCCGGGTTTCTTTTTTCCGCGCCCTGCCTTGCTCACAAAATGACCCGAATCAGGATTTCATTAGATACCATCTAATGAAATGGTATTTTTATTGAATTAAATTCAATTTAATCGCCATGACAACATTCTTTTTATCAGCCAATCGTGAATTTGCTTGCATTACCACCACCAAATAGCGCATTTTCTTATACATCACGCAGCGAGGCTGCCGGACAAACGTAGAAATAACATCCCCACAGGGTGAGATCAGGAGTCAGTTATGTGTTCGATTTTTGGTGTGTTGGATCTGAAAACCGATCCTGTTGAATTGCGCAAGAAAGCGCTGGAATGTTCCCGTCTGATGCGCCATCGCGGCCCGGACTGGTCAGGCGTCTATGCCGATGACAAAGCCATTCTGGCGCATGAGCGCCTGTCAATTGTTGACGTCAACAACGGCGCACAGCCGCTGTATAACGCCGATCACACGCACGTACTGGCGGTAAACGGTGAAATCTACAACCATCAGGCACTGCGTGCTGAACTGAGCGATCGCTATCAGTTCCAGACTGGTTCTGACTGTGAAGTGATTCTTGCGCTGTATCAGGAAAAAGGCGTTGATTTCCTTGATGACCTGCAAGGCATGTTTGCCTTCATTCTGTGGGACAGCGTGAAACAACAGTATCTGATTGGCCGCGACCATATCGGTATCATCCCGTTGTATATGGGTAACGATGAACACGGCAACTTCTATGTCGCTTCAGAAATGAAAGCGCTGGTGCCCGTGTGCCGTTCCATCAAAGAATTCCCGCCGGGAAGCTACCTCTCCAGCACCGATGGCGAAATCCGTCGTTACTGGCAGCGTGACTGGATGGATTACAAAAGCGTTGAGCACAACGCCACTGATGCTGCCGGTCTGAAAGCCGCGCTGGAAGAGTCCGTTAAGAGCCACCTGATGTCAGACGTTCCTTATGGCGTGCTGCTGTCTGGCGGTCTTGATTCCTCCATCATCTCTGCGGTGACCAAGCGCTTTGCCGCAAAACGTGTGGAAGATCATGACAAGAGCGATGCCTGGTGGCCGCAGCTGCACTCCTTCGCGGTAGGCCTGGAAGGCTCGCCGGATCTGAAAGCGGCGAAATCTGTCGCGGAACACCTTGGCACCGTGCACCATGAAATCCACTTCACCGTGCAGGAAGGTCTGGATGCGATCCGTGATGTGATTTACCACATCGAAACCTACGATGTGACCACGATCCGTGCCTCAACACCGATGTACCTGATGTCGCGTAAAATCAAAGCGATGGGTATTAAAATGGTGCTGTCTGGCGAAGGTGCTGATGAAGTGTTTGGTGGCTACCTCTACTTCCACAAAGCGCCGAACGCCAAAGAGTTCCACGAGGAGAACGTGCGTAAACTGCTGGCACTGCATATGTATGACTGCGCCCGTGCCAACAAAGCGATGTCCGCCTGGGGCGTGGAAGCCCGTGTGCCGTTCCTCGACAAGAAATTCCTTGATGTCGCGATGCGCATCAACCCGGAAGATAAAATGTGTGGCAGCAACGGCAAGATGGAAAAACACATCCTGCGTGAGTGCTTCTCCTCTTATCTGCCGGAGAGCGTGGCATGGCGTCAGAAAGAGCAGTTCTCTGACGGCGTGGGTTATAGCTGGATCGACACGCTGAAAGACGTGGCCGCCAAGCAAGTTAGCGATCAGCAACTGGCAACCGCACACTTCCGCTTCCCGTACAACACGCCGAACTCGAAAGAAGCGTATCTGTACCGTGAGATCTTTGAAGAGCTGTTCCCGATCCCAAGTGCCGCTGAATGCGTGCCGGGTGGCCCATCAGTGGCGTGTTCTTCCGCGAAAGCGATCGAATGGGATGAAGCGTTCAAATCGATGGACGATCCATCGGGTCGTGCCGTAGGCGTGCATCAGTCAGCCTATAAATAAGGTTTTTAGTATCAAGCAAAAGGGGCCGAAAACGGTCCCTTTTTTTATGGATTGCGTTTGTATTGATCGAAAATTGCCGAATAAATCATCAGCCTGGTTATAAGCCAGACAAACAGGCGCATTAAGGCGAAAAACGGTAAAAAATTTGTTGACGCTACAAAGCTCAATACGCATAATGCGCCCCGCAACGCCGATGAAGGTAACGCGAAAAAAAGATGGCTACGTAGCTCAGCTGGTTAGAGCACAGCACTCATAATGCTGGGGTCACAGGTTCGATTCCCGTCGTAGCCACCATCTTTTTTGCGGGAGTGGCGAAATTGGTAGACGCACCAGATTTAGGTTCTGGCGCCGCAAGGTGTGCGAGTTCAAGTCTCGCCTCCCGCACCATTTCAGTCTTCGGCAGCCGGATGGGGTATCGCCAAGCGGTAAGGCACCGGTTTTTGATACCGGCATTCCCTGGTTCGAATCCAGGTACCCCAGCCAATCCGATGCACTCTCGTGGATACGAGTCGACTATTGGGATATCGCCAAGCGGTAAGGCACCGGTTTTTGATACCGGCATTCCCTGGTTCGAATCCAGGTATCCCAGCCATCGTCGGATGTGATGTAAAGCAGTACAATTTGGCTACGTAGCTCAGCTGGTTAGAGCACAGCACTCATAATGCTGGGGTCACAGGTTCGATTCCCGTCGTAGCCACCATATAAAATTGGGGTGTCGCCAAGCGGTAAGGCAGTGGATTCTGATTCCACCATTCCGGGGTTCGAATCCCTGCACCCCAGCCATACAAAAGACAATTTGACCAAACACCTATTGGGGTGTCGCCAAGCGGTAAGGCACCGGATTCTGATTCCGGCATTCCGGGGTTCGAATCCCTGCACCCCAGCCAAATTGCACAATAAAGCCCGCTTTTGCGGGCTTTATTGTTTTCTGCGTTCACAAAAAACGTATTCCCCGCCGCGATGCGACGGGATGGGCAAAAACGCCGGATTACAGCCCCAGCGCGTAACGCAGCACCTGACGTTTTAACGCACCCGCGTGCTCGGCCGCAATCAACCCCAGATTACGGGCAAAACGCAGCGCTGGCAGTTTATTGCTGAAGGCGAAGTAAAACAGATCCATCCCGCCCTGCATCAGCAAATTATCTTTACGACGCTGACGCTGATACCGCTGCAACACCGCCGCCGATGACCACTGCTCCGCCTGACGACGCGCCTCTACCAGCGTGTCCAGTAACGCATCCACGTCGCGATAGCCAAGATTTACCCCCTGCCCGGCCAGCGGATTGATGGTGTGCGCCGCATCCCCCACCAGCGCCAGACCGGCAGTGACATAGCGCGTCGCATGACGCCGTACCAGCGGGAACGAGGCCGCTGCCTTTACCTGAAAACGCCCGACGCGTGCCGGGAAGTGCGCGTGAATCTCTTTCTCCAGCTGCGGCAACGGCATATTCTGCAACTGGCGAATCCGTGACGGCGCGTCATACCACACCAGCGAGGCATGGCGATCGAACAGCGGTAAAAACGCACGCGGTCCTTCCGGGGTGAACTGCTGCCAGGTGGCGTCCCCCACATCATGCTCGCATTCGACGCTAATCAACATGCAGGATTGCGCATAGTTCCAGCCATGCACGCCAATCCCGGCCAGCTGACGCACGCGTGAATTGGCACCATCGGCCCCTACCACCAGCCTTGCATCCAGCGTGGTGCCATTATCGAGCTGCACCTGCCAGCCACCGCTATGTGGCAGCAAATTATCCAGACTGGCCGGTGCACATAAGGTCACACCATCTTCCTGCATTTTTTCCCACAGCGCGCGTTGCAGCACGCTGTTCTCGACCATATACCCCAGCTCGGGCAGCCCCAGCGACGCCGCATCAAAGGTGACATGGGCAGTTTGCCACTCCCAGGTTTCCAGCTTGCGGTAAGGTGCACAGCGCATCGCCTGCACACGTGGCCAGACGTTAAGCTGTTGCAGCAACGCCACCGATGACGCACCGATGGCAGAAATACGTACATCCGGTGCCCGCGCAGCATCAAACGGGGCGGGTTCCGCCCGCTCAACCACCGCCACGCGGAATTGCTGTTGCGCCAGGCCGCAGGCCAGTGCGGCCCCTACCATTCCGCCGCCAATCACCACCACATCAAAATGTGAATCCTGCATTGCCGTTATCCCTCTTGTTAACGCAGCGCTCATTGTGCGAAGTGTACCGGAAATTCACGTCACGATCAGAAAAGCCCTTACCCTTATACTGGTCACAACAGCAGCAAAGCATTACAATACGCGCCCAGCACTTACCTGCACTGAATTAATGGCTAGTCCAATGACCAAAAAACTGCATATCAAAACCTGGGGCTGTCAGATGAATGAGTATGATTCATCAAAGATGGCTGACCTGCTGAACAGCACCCACGGCTATACCCTGACTGAGGAAGCCGAAGAGGCAGACATTCTGCTGCTCAACACCTGTTCTATCCGTGAGAAGGCGCAGGAGAAGGTTTTCCATCAGTTAGGACGCTGGAAAAAGCTGAAAGAGCGCAACCCTGACCTGATCATTGGCGTGGGTGGCTGTGTGGCTTCTCAGGAAGGCGACCATATTCGTCAGCGTGCGCCTTGCGTCGATATCGTGTTTGGCCCGCAAACCCTGCATCGCCTGCCGGAGATGATCAACACGGTACGCGGCAGCAACAGCCCGATCGTTGACATCAGCTTCCCGGAAATCGAGAAATTTGACCGTCTGCCTGAACCGCGCGCAGAAGGCCCAACCGCATTTGTTTCCATCATGGAAGGCTGCAACAAATACTGCACCTTCTGCGTGGTGCCCTACACGCGCGGCGAAGAAGTAAGCCGCCCGAGTGACGACATTCTGCTGGAGATCGCCCAGTTAGCGGCCCAGGGTGTGCGCGAAGTCAACCTGCTGGGGCAGAACGTCAACGCCTATCGCGGCGCAACCTTTGACGGTGACTTCTGCACCTTTGCCGAATTGTTGCGTCTGGTTGCCGCGATCGACGGCATTGACCGTATTCGTTTCACCACCAGCCACCCGATTGAGTTCACCGACGATATCATTGATGTTTACCGTGATACGCCTGAGCTGGTGAGCTTCCTGCATTTGCCGGTCCAGAGCGGTGCTGACCGCATTCTGACGCTGATGAAACGTGCGCATACCGCACTGGAGTACAAAGCGATCATCCGTAAACTGCGCGTAGCGCGCCCGGATATTGAAATCAGCTCTGACTTTATCATCGGCTTCCCGGGTGAAACCCAGCAGGACTTTGAACAGACCATGAAGCTGATTGGCGATATCAACTTCGATATGAGCTTCAGCTTTATCTACTCTGCGCGTCCGGGTACACCGGCCGCTGACCTGCCGGACGATGTACCGGAAGAGGAGAAAAAGCAGCGTCTGTACATCCTGCAGGACCGCATCAACCAGCAGGCGATGGGGATCAGCCGCCGTATGCTCGGCACCGTGCAGCGTATTCTGGTGGAAGGCACCTCACGTAAAAACGTGATGGAGCTGTCGGGTCGTACCGCAAACAACCGCGTGGTGAACTTCGAAGGCAACGTCAGCATGATTGGTAAGTTCGTTGACGTGGAAATCGTCGATGTGTATACCAACTCGCTGCGTGGCAAGGTGGTTCGCACTGAAGACGAGATGGGCCTGCGCGTAGTGGAAAGCCCGGCGTCGGTGATTGCGCGCACGCGCAAAGAGAACGAAATTGGCGTGGGTCAGTTCCAGCCTTGAAACCCCGACCTTTGAGCGACAGCGCACAAAACGCTGTCGTCTGTTACCTCAGGCAGCACTTGCATTCTGGCAGTGCTGCCCAAATATCTCCCCTGAAGCTTGCGCCCAGGCGTTGCCCCATAAATAATTCCGTAAAGATGCGCTGCGCCTTGCTGCCACGCGTCGGATACACTTTTTCAACTGGCCCTGAGTGACCCAAAGGATTCATTTGAATATCGAAACTCGTGAAATCGCCCTTGAACCGGTAGATAACCGCCGACTGCTCAGCCTGTGCGGTCCGTTTGATGACAATGTGAAACAGCTGGAACGGCGTCTGGGGATCGAAATCAATCGCCGTGACAACCAATTTAAGCTGGTAGGCCGCACGCTGTGCGTCAACGCTGCGGCAGACATTCTGCGCACCCTGTATGTTGATACGGCACCGGTACGTGGTCAGATCCCGGATATCGAACCGGAGCAAATCCACTTAGCGATCAAAGAGAGCCGCGTCCTGGAGCAGAGCGCGGAAAGCGTGCCGGAGTACGGTAAGGCGGTCAATATTAAGACCAAGCGCGGCGTGATTAAACCGCGTACACCTAACCAGGCGCAGTACATTGCCAATATTCTCGATCACGACATTACCTTTGGTATCGGCCCGGCCGGTACGGGTAAAACCTATCTGGCCGTCGCCGCCGCGGTCGATGCGCTGGAGCGCCAGGAAATTCGCCGTATTCTGCTGACCCGTCCGGCGGTGGAAGCCGGGGAAAAACTCGGCTTCCTGCCGGGCGATCTCAGCCAGAAAGTCGATCCTTATCTGCGCCCACTCTACGATGCACTGTTCGAGATGCTCGGCTTTGAGCGGGTTGAGAAGCTGATGGAACGCAACGTCATCGAAGTCGCGCCGCTGGCGTATATGCGTGGCCGCACGCTGAATGATGCCTTTATCATTCTTGATGAGAGCCAGAACACCACCATCGAACAGATGAAGATGTTCCTGACGCGTATCGGTTTTAACTCAAAAGCGGTGATTACCGGTGACGTGACGCAAATTGACCTGCCACGCCATACCAAATCTGGCCTGCGCCACGCGATCGAAGTGTTGTCGGAAGTGGATGAGCTGAGCTTTAACTTCTTCCACAGCGAAGACGTAGTACGTCACCCGGTGGTGGCACGTATCGTTATCGCCTATGAAGCCTGGGAAGAGGCAGACCAGAAACGCCGAGATAAACAGGCTGAAGAGCGTAAACGTGATGCGCTTGCCGCCGCCCAACCCAGCCCGCAGGAGCCTTCATGAGCGCGGTAATTCTTGATTTACAACTGGCCTGTGCCGAAAGCCAGGGTTTGCCGGAAGAAGCGGCTTTTCAGCGTTGGCTGGAAGCTGCCGTCACGCCGTTTCAGCCGGAGAGCGAAGTCACCATTCGCCTGGTTGATGAGGCGGAAAGTCATGAGCTAAATCTGACTTATCGCGGTAAAGACAAGCCGACCAACGTGCTCTCTTTCCCGTTCGAAGCCCCGCCGGGAATTGAGTTACCGCTGCTGGGCGACCTGATTATTTGCCGCCAGGTGGTAGAGCAGGAAGCGGTCGAGCAAGGGAAATCCCTCGAAGCCCACTGGGCGCATATGGTGGTACACGGTACACTGCATCTGCTGGGCTACGACCATATCGAAGACGATGAAGCCGAAGAAATGGAAGCGCTGGAGACCGAGATAATGCTTGCCCTCGGTTATCCGGACCCGTACATTTCGGAGAAAGAAGACGCCTGAGCCACTGGCTCAGGTCATTATGCTGCTGGCGCGGATGCCAGCAGTTTCCTTCCCTCACCAGAGAGAACTAAATAAAAACGCCATGAGCGACGACCATTCTCAAAACAGCGACGCACCCAGTAGTAAAAAGGGATTTTTTTCCCTGCTAATCAACCAATTGTTCCACGGTGAACCGAAAAACCGTGACGAACTGCTGGGGCTAATCCGCGATTCTGAGCAAAAAGAACTGATTGACCAGGACACCCGCGACATGCTGGAAGGGGTGCTGGACATTGCCGAACAACGCGTGCGCGACATCATGATCCCACGTTCCCAGATGATTACCCTGAAACGTAACCAGAGCCTCGAAGAGTGCCTGGCGGTGATCATCGAATCGGCCCACTCCCGCTTCCCGGTGATCAGCGAAGATAAAGACCACGTTGAAGGCATTTTGATGGCGAAGGACCTGCTGCCCTTTATGAGCAGCGCCTCAGAACCCTTCAGCATGGAAAAGGTGCTCCGCCCGGCGGTGGTAGTCCCTGAAAGTAAGCGTGTGGATCGCATGCTGAAAGAGTTCCGCTCACAGCGCTACCATATGGCGATTGTGATTGATGAGTTTGGCGGTGTGTCCGGTCTGGTGACCATTGAGGACATTCTCGAACTGATCGTCGGAGAAATTGAAGACGAATACGATGATGAAGAAGACCGCGATATTCGTCAGTTAAACCGCCACACCTATACGGTGCGTGCGCTGACGCCGATTGAGGACTTCAATGAGGTATTCGGCACCGGCTTCAGCGATGACGAAGTCGATACCATTGGCGGCCTGGTGATGCAGGGATTCGGCCACCTTCCCGCGCGCGGTGAGAGCATTGAAATTGATGGTTACCAATTCAAGGTCGCCATGGCTGACAGCCGCCGTATCATCCAGGTGCATGTAAAAATTCCGGAAGACTCGCCGCTCCCTCAACTGGATGACGAATAACTTTATGGCTTTAGCCTCTCTCTACTCGCGGCAGCGGGTTCGCCTGCTGCTGGCGTTAATTACGGGTGCCATCGGCACCCTTTCCTTTTCCCCATATGATTTCTGGCCCGCGGCACTGATTTCGCTGTGCGGCTTGCAACTGCTGTTACTGGACCGTCGTACTGCGCAGGCGGCCGCGATTGGCTTCGTCTGGGCTTTTGGCCTGTTCGGCAGCGGTATCAACTGGGTGTATGTCAGCATCGCGACCTTTGGTGGCATGCCAGGACCGGTTAACGTTTTCCTGGTGGTATTGCTGGCAGCCTACCTGTCGCTCTACCCGATGCTGTTTGCCATTTTGCTGAATCGCCTGTGGCCACGCGCCACCTTATGGCGTCTGGCGGTGGCGGCCCCGGCATTATGGCAAATCACCGAATTCCTGCGCGGTTGGATCCTCACCGGCTTTCCATGGCTCCAGTTTGGTTACAGCCAGATTAATGGTCCGCTGAAAGGTCTGGCTCCACTGGCTGGGGTCGAAACGATTACCTTCCTGTTGGTGGTCATTGCCGGTCTGCTGGCGTATGCGTGGCATCAACGCAACGTGAAAAGCCTGATCGCCGCCGCGCTGCTGCTGCTACTGCCGTGGCCGCTCCGCATGTTGCAGTGGTATCAACCGCTGCCGGAACGCAGTGTTGATGTGGCAATGGTCCAGGGCAACATTCCGCAATCAATGAAGTGGGATCCACAGCAGTTGCTGAATACGCTGCGGGTGTATACCTCTTACAGTCAGCCGTGGATGGGTAAAGCGCCCATTATCATCTGGCCCGAATCGGCGATTACCGACCTGGAAAGTAACCAGCAGCCCTTCCTGCACGCGCTGGATGAAGAACTGCGCGCCCGTGGCAGTTC
The DNA here is from genome assembly GCF_000175935.2 of Pantoea sp. At-9b. Lineage (NCBI taxonomy): Bacteria > Pseudomonadati > Pseudomonadota > Gammaproteobacteria > Enterobacterales > Erwiniaceae > Pantoea > Pantoea sp. At-9b. Next base: position 1,215,471 of record NC_014837.1, on the reverse strand, counting down.
ACTGATTACCGGCATCGTCGATTCTCGTCTGGAAGGTGATAACCGTTACCACGATTACAATACGGTGATTGTGTTGGGCGGCGAGCAACCTTACAGCTATCAAAGCCAGAATCGCTATCAGAAGAACCATCTGGTGCCGTTTGGCGAGTTTGTTCCGCTGGAAGATTTATTACGGCCACTGGCGCCGTTCTTCGATTTACCGATGTCCTCGTTCAGCCGTGGCGCTTATATCCAGCCCGCGTTGAAAGTCGCGGGTTACAACCTGACCGCTGCCATCTGCTATGAAATCGTACTGGGTGAGCAGGTTCGCGCCAATTTCCATCAGGATACCAACTTCCTGCTTACCGTTTCGAACGATGCCTGGTTTGGTCACTCCATCGGCCCATGGCAGCATTTCCAGATGGCGAGAATGCGAGCGCTGGAGCTGGGCCGTCCGTTACTGCGTGATACCAACAATGGCGTCACGGCCGTGGTGAATGCCAACGGGGATGTGGAAAAGATGCTGCCTCAATTCACGCGTGATGTCCTGACGGCAAAAGTGACCCCGACCACCGGTGCAACACCTTATGCCAAAGTGGGTATCTGGCCGGTATGGCTGCTGACGTTACTGGGTGTGGTGCTGGCGCTGGTACGCCGTCGCCGCTAATCTCCCCCTGCTGTGATCAAGGCGAAGCGTATCCTTCGCCTTTTTTTATCGCATTTTTCCGCTCCCTTCCCCTGCCTTTGCCACATTCTCTGCTGGCTTTTTACACTCATTAATCGCTTTGGCACGATCATTGCTATTTATTTCAGTGTTTTTCGCAAACATCAGCTTTTGTCAGCGTTATGTTCGCCATTAAGCACCGTAATAAGGCAACGATGCGCACCATTGTGGCGCAGAGGTCAAATTTTGCTTTTTATTGGTGCGGAGCGGCTCGCAAAAAAGAAACTTTTTTGTTTCATTGCGTTAACAATTCGCTATGTTAAGCACTATCCTGCGCGCAGTTGCGCTACGGGATAATCAGAAAAGCAGCGGAAAATACACACAACATCACAATCTGCGCAGTTTATCTGCTGTGCACCAGCAATACGAAGGAGTTGGAGATGAAATTACGGAAACTGGGCCTTTGCCTGGCTCTGGCTGGCCTCGCCTCCGTGGCTCATGCGGAAGATGCTAAACCCGCAGCCGCAGCACCGGCCGATCAACAAGTCAGCACGCTGGAAAAGATCAGCAAAAATGGCGTGATTGTCGTCGGGCATCGCGAATCGTCTGTTCCCTTCTCTTACTACGACAATGAGCAAAAAGTCGTCGGTTATTCGCAGGACTATTCCAACGCGATCGTTGAGGCCATCAAGAAAAAGCTGAACAAACCCGATTTGCAGGTCAAAATGCTGCCGATCACCTCGCAGAACCGTATCCCGTTACTGCAAAACGGCACCTTTGATTTCGAATGTGGCTCCACCACCAACAACCTGGAGCGCCAGCAACAGGCGGCTTTCTCTGACACCATCTTCGTGGTCGGTACGCGTCTGCTGGTGAAAAAAGGCGGCCCGATCAAAGATTTCGCCGATCTGAAAGGCAAAACCGTGGTGGTCACTTCCGGCACCACCTCAGAAATTCTGCTGAACAAGCTGAATGACTCACAAAAAATGGGCATGCGTATTATCAGTGCCAAAGATCACGGTGACTCCTTCCGCACGCTGGAAACCGGTCGTGCCGTGGCCTTTATGATGGATGATGCCCTGTTGGCCGGTGAGCGCGCTAAAGCGAAGAAACCGGATAACTGGGAAATTCTCGGCACGCCGCAATCGCATGAAGCCTACGGCTGTATGCTGCGCAAAAACGATCCGGAGTTTAAAAAGCTGATGGATGACACCATCGCCCAGGCGCAGACCTCTGGCGAAGCGGCCAAATGGTTTGATAAGTGGTTCAAAAACCCGATCCCGCCAAAAGGCATGAACATCAATTTTGATCTCTCGGATGACATGAAAGCGCTGTTCAAAGCACCAAACGACAAGGCAATGAACTAACAACCACAATAAGGGCAGGCATGCTGCCCTCTCGATTGCTGAAAACACGGTGCGGACAGACAGACTCTCTCAGGTCGTTCCCCTGAGAAGAGTAAGCAAGACACCGTTCATCAATCTTCCGGGTAGCTGTGCTCAGCTACCCTTTTTTTACCGGAGCTAGATATGGGTATCGACTGGAACTGGGGCATCTTTTTACAACCCGCCCCGTTCGGCAACACGACCTACCTCGGCTGGCTGTGGTCCGGATTTCAGGTGACCATCGCCGTCTCCTGCTGCGCCTGGATTATCGCTTTCTTCGTAGGTTCCTTCTTTGGCATTCTGCGTACCGTGCCTAATCGGCTGCTATCGACGATAGGTACCTGCTACGTGGAATTGTTTCGTAATATTCCGCTGATTGTGCAGTTCTTCTTCTGGTATCTGGTCGCCCCAGAACTGGTAGGGGAGAGCCTGGGCATGTGGTTTAAATCGGAGCTGGACCCGAACATTCAGTTCTTCTCCTCGTCCGTGGTATGTCTCGGCCTGTTTACCGGTGCCCGCGTGAGTGAGCAGGTGCGTGCCGCGATTCAGTCGCTGCCGCGTGGTCAGAAAAATGCGGGTCTGGCGATGGGGCTGACGCTGCCGCAAACCTATCGCTACGTGCTGCTGCCGAATGCCTATCGCGTGATTGTGCCGCCGATGACTTCGGAAATGCTGAACCTGGTGAAAAACTCGGCCATTGCCTCCACCATCGGGCTGGTGGATATGGCTGCACAGGCCGGTAAGTTGCTGGATTACTCGGCACACGCCTATGAATCTTTCACCGCCATCACCCTGGCTTACATTGCTATCAACCTGGTGATCATGCTGTTGATGAGCCTGGTGGAACGCAAAGTGCGTCTGCCCGGCAATATGGGAGGGAAATAATGTACGATTTTGACTGGAGTTCGATTCCTCCCAGCCTGCCCTACCTGCTGAACGGCATGGTGATTACGCTTAAAATTACCCTGACTGCGGTGGTATTTGGCATTATCTGGGGCACCCTCCTGGCAGTGATGCGCCTGTCGGCCTTCGCACCGATCCGCTGGTTCGCCAAACTGTACGTTAACCTGTTCCGCTCCGTGCCGCTGGTGATGGTGCTGCTGTGGTTTTACCTGGTGGTGCCGAGTTTCCTGCAACAGGTGCTGGGCTTGTCGCCGAAGACCGACATTCGTCTGATTTCGGCGATGGTGGCCTTTTCGTTGTTTGAGGCCGCATATTATTCGGAGATTATCCGTGCCGGTATCATCAGTATCGCCCGTGGCCAATCCAGTGCCGCACTGGCGCTGGGCATGACCCATTGGCAATCGATGCAACTGGTGATCCTGCCGCAGGCATTTCGTGCGATGGTGCCGCTGTTGCTGACCCAGGGGATTGTGCTGTTTCAGGATACCTCGTTGGTCTACGTACTTAGCCTGGCCGATTTCTTCCGTACCGCGTCCACCATTGGCGAGCGTGACGGCACCCAGGTAGAAATGATTTTGTTTGCTGGTCTGGTCTACTTTGTGATCAGCCTGAGCGCTTCGTTGTTGGTTAGCTATCTGAAAAGAAAAAGGACGGTTTAAATGATTAGCCTGAAAAATGTATCTAAGTGGTATGGGCACTTTCAGGTGCTGACCGACTGCTCCACCGAAGTCAAAACCGGGGAAGTGGTGGTGGTATGCGGACCGTCCGGTTCCGGCAAATCGACGCTGATCAAAACGGTGAATGGTCTGGAACCCATCCAGCAGGGCAGCATTCAGGTGACGGGCATTGAAGTCAATGACAAGAAAACCAACCTTGCGCAACTGCGCAGTAAGGTGGGTATGGTGTTCCAGCATTTCGAACTGTTCCCGCATCTCAGCATCGTTGATAACCTGACGCTGGCGCAGGTAAAAGTGCTGAAGCGCGATAAGAAGGCGGCACGCGAAAAAGGGCTGAAGCTGCTGGCGCGTGTCGGTTTATCTGCGCATGCTGACAAGTTTCCCGGCCAGCTTTCCGGCGGTCAGCAACAGCGTGTGGCCATCGCCCGTGCGCTGTGCATGGACCCGGTCGCGATGCTGTTCGATGAACCGACATCGGCACTCGACCCGGAAATGATCAATGAAGTGCTGGACGTGATGGTGGAGTTGGCACAGGAAGGCATGACCATGATGGTGGTCACCCACGAGATGGGCTTTGCCCGCAAAGTTGCTAACCGCGTGATCTTTATGGATGAAGGCAAGATTGTTGAAGACACCAACAAAGACGACTTCTTTAACAATCCGCAGTCCGACCGTGCCAAAGACTTCCTGGCGAAGATCCTGCACTAACGCATAACCCGTAGCGGCGCGATTTATCGCGCGTTTTTTCCGGCAACGCGCACGGAATTGCGCGATAAATCGCGCCGCTACGGCATAGGATCAGGGTTCAAATGGCTGACGCTGGAACTGATCGTGTCCACACTCCGGGCAACGGGTTAAGGTTTCCGGGGTATAAATGGCGCGGGTAAAATGACACTTCTCACACACCAGATTACCCAACCCAACCACCTCACCGCTTTGATAGACGCCATGATGGCGCAGATCCTGAAATACCTCGCGCCACTCCAGTTGACTCTTATCGGTGATGTCCGCCAGCTCCTTCCAGATACTTTCACGGATCACCCGCATAAAAAGCGAGTCACCCAGCGCATCGGAAGACTCCTCATAGCTGAGCGCAAACTCCTGCAAATCCCGCCGTACCGCACGCATCACTTCATCGACCTCTGCTGAGGTCAAATTTTGCTGCGCCAGCAAGCGCAGGCGGGCGCTGGCGACCAGCGCATCGATATCACGCTCGCCACGTTCCAGCCGTTGGGTTAATGCTGCTACCGTTGCACGATATACCTGCGCCACGTTATTCATTTTGTTCTCCTTTCTGCTGCGGATACTCTGATTAAGTTTAGTCATTGGCGGGTACACCAGCGGAGGAAATCACAAAAGGGTGAATGTGGCGGCGCATTCAGCAGAAATCGCCCGGGCAAAGGCGTGAAGTGTTGTTGAGGGGCAGCCTTATGGGTATGCTATGCGGATCTAAAAGTACGCTTAGAGCGATATTCATTAAGGACCACAGGCAGCCATGCAAGAGCAATACCGCCCGGAAGAGATAGAATCCCGCGTCCAGCAGCACTGGGACGAAAATGAAACCTTTAAAGTGACCGAGCAGGAAGGCAAAGAGAAATACTACTGCCTCTCTATGCTGCCCTATCCTTCCGGCCGCCTGCACATGGGCCATGTGCGTAACTACACCATCGGTGATGTGATTGCCCGTTATCAGCGCATGCTGGGCAAAAACGTGCTGCAACCCATTGGTTGGGATGCATTTGGTCTGCCCGCTGAAGGCGCGGCGGTCAAAAATAACACCGCTCCCGCTCCCTGGACTTACGACAACATCCAGTACATGAAAAACCAGCTCAAGCTGCTGGGTTTTGGCTATGACTGGAGCCGCGAACTGGCAACCTGCCAGCCGGAATATTATCGCTGGGAACAGTGGTTCTTCACCAAACTGTACGAAAAAGGTCTGGTTTATAAGAAGACCTCTGCGGTTAACTGGTGCCCGAACGACCAGACAGTGCTGGCGAACGAGCAGGTTATCGACGGCTGCTGCTGGCGCTGTGACACCAAAGTTGAGCGTAAAGAGATCCCGCAGTGGTTTGTCAAAATCACTGACTACGCGGAAGAGTTGCTGAACGACCTCGACACGCTGGAAGACTGGCCGGAGCAGGTCAAAACCATGCAGCGTAACTGGATTGGCCGTTCTGAAGGCGTGGAAATCACCTTCAACGTTGCCAACAGCGACGAGAAAGTGACGGTCTACACCACCCGCCCGGACACCTTTATGGGCGCAACCTATGTTGCCGTTGCCGCCGGTCATCCTTTGGCACAGCAGGCCGCAGCCCGCAATCCGGCGCTGGTGGATTTCATTGACGAATGCCGTAACACCAAAGTGGCAGAAGCCGATATGGCGACGATGGAGAAAAAAGGCATGGCCACCGGCCTGCATGCTATCCATCCGCTGACTGGCGAAGAGATCCCGGTCTGGGTCGCCAACTTCGTCCTGATGGAGTACGGCACTGGTGCGGTGATGGCAGTTCCAGGCCATGACCAGCGCGACTGGGAATTTGCCACCAAATACGATCTGGCGATCAAACCGGTTATCCTCAACCTTGATGGCACCGCACCGGACCTGAGTGCGGCCGCGATGACCGAGAAGGGTACGCTGTTTAACTCTGGCGAATACGATGGTCTCGATCATCAGGCGGGCTTTAACGCCATCGCCGATGCGCTGACCGCCAAAGGCGTCGGCGTGCGTAAAGTTAACTACCGCCTGCGCGACTGGGGTGTTTCCCGTCAGCGTTACTGGGGCGCGCCGATTCCGATGGTAACACTGGAAGATGGCACCGTAATGCCAACGCCGGAAGATCAACTGCCGGTGATCCTGCCGGAAGATGTGGTCATGGACGGCATCACCAGCCCGATCAAAGCCGATCCGGAGTGGGCGAAAACCACCGTTAATGGTCAGCCTGCGCTGCGTGAAACCGACACCTTTGACACCTTCATGGAGTCTTCCTGGTACTACGCGCGCTACACCTGTGCCAACTACAACGAAGGGATGCTGGACCCGGCTGCCGCAAACTACTGGCTGCCGGTCGATCAGTATGTGGGTGGTATCGAACACGCCATCATGCACCTGATGTATTTCCGCTTCTATCACAAGCTGCTGCGTGATGCGGGCTTGGTCAACTCTAACGAGCCAGCCAAACGCCTGCTGTGCCAGGGTATGGTGCTGGCGGATGCCTTCTACTACGTCGGTGCCAACGGTGAGCGTAACTGGGTTTCGCCAGTTGACGTCAACGTTGAGCGTGACGAAAAAGGCCGTATCGTAAAAGCTATCGACAATCAGGGCCGTGAAGTGGTGTACGCGGGCATGAGCAAAATGTCCAAGTCGAAAAACAACGGCATCGACCCGCAGTTGATGGTAGAACGTTACGGTGCCGATACCGTGCGTCTGTTTATGATGTTTGCTTCCCCGGCAGAAATGACGCTGGAGTGGCAGGAATCCGGCGTGGAAGGCGCGAACCGCTTCCTGAAACGTGTCTGGAAACTGGCGTATGATCACGTGGCAAAAGGCGCAACGGTCGCGCTGGATGTGAACGCCCTGAACGACGATCAGAAAGCGCTGCGTCGCGATCTGCACAAAACCATCGCCAAAGTGGCGGATGATATTGGCCGTCGTCAGACCTTCAACACCGCGATTGCGGCGATTATGGAGCTGATGAACAAGCTGATCCGCGCACCGCAAGAGAGCGAGCAGGATCGCGCTCTGTTGCAGGAAGCGTTGGTTGCCGTCACCCGTCTGCTGTATCCGTTCACACCGCACACCAGCTATGCCTTGTGGGAAGCGCTGGGCGGTGAAGGCAATATCGATGACGCCAGCTGGCCGGTTGCGGACGAAGCGGCTATGGTAGAAGACTCACTGCTGGTGGTGGTTCAGGTTAACGGCAAAGTGCGCGGCAAAATCACCGTTGCGCCCGATGCCACCCAGGAGCAGGTGCAGGCGCGTGCCGCGCAGGAGCATCTGGTGGCGAAATATCTGGAAGGCGTCACCATTCGTAAAGTGATTTATGTCCCCGGCAAACTGCTTAACCTGGTCGTAGGTTAAGTTCAGGAGGAACTGTGCGACAACTGATTATCAGGCTGTTTGTCCTGCTGGCGGTGATGATCACCGCTGGCTGTGGTTTTCATCCGCGTGGTACCACCCAGATACCCGCGGAAATGAAAACGCTGATCGTCGCCACTGGCGACCCCTATGGCCCACTGGCACGAACCGTTCGCCAGCAGCTGCGCCTGAATAATGTGCGCATCGTTGAAGATACCAAAGATGCGCGCGCCACTATTCCGACGCTGCGTCTGGGTGGAGAACGCCAGGGCCGTGATACCGCATCCGTGTTTATCAGCGGTACGGCTGCTGAATACTCACTGGTGATGACCGTCACCGCCCAGGTATTGCTGCCAGGTAAAGGGATCTACCCGATCAGTACCACGGTGTATCGTTCATTCTTCGACAACCCGAACGCCGCACTGGCGAAGGATGCCGAACAGGACAAGATCGTGCAGGAGATGCGTCAGCGCGCCGCCGAACAGTTAGTACGTAAACTGCTGGCGGTGCATGCGGCACAGGAAAGCCACAAAGACACCTTGCCAGCACCTGAGGTCATTGTCCCTGGAGATTCACCCGAAGTGCCCTCCTCGTCAGCTACCAGTCTGCAATGATCAGGATCTATCCTGAACAACTCAGCGCGCAACTCCGTGAGGGGCTGCGCGCCTGTTATTTTCTCACCGGTAATGAACCGCTGCTGATTCAGGAAAGTGCTGATGCCATTCGCGCGGCGTCAACGGCGCAGGGATTTGAGGAACACTTCAGTGCGACGCTGGATGCCCAAACCAATTGGGATGATCTGTTCGCCAGTTGCCAGTCTCTCAGCCTGTTTACGCAACGACAAACCTTAACACTGCACTTCCCGGAAAACGGCCCAAACGCAGCGATGGCGGAACAGCTGGTCAAACTTGCCAGCCTGCTGCACAGCGACATACTGCTGGTGCTGCGTATGACAAAGTTGACCAAAGCGCAGGAAAACAGCGCCTGGTTTAAAGCGCTGAGCGCTCAGGCAGTGCTGGTGCCGTGTCAGACCCCCGAGCAGGCGCAGTTGCCGCGCTGGGTAATGAATCGTGCCAAGGCCATGAAACTGCATGTGGATGATGCCGCAGTTCAGCTGCTTTGCTACTGCTATGAAGGCAATCTGCTGGCGCTGGCACAGGCGCTGGAACGGCTGTCCTTATTATGGCCGGATGGCAAGCTGACGCTGCCACGGGTGGAAGAGGCGGTGAACGATGCCGCGCACTTTACACCGTTCCATTGGGTTGATGCGCTGCTGGCCGGAAAAAGCAAACGCGCCCTGCACATCCTGCATCAACTGGAGAAAGAAGACAGTGAAGTGGTGATCCTGTTGCGCAGCCTGCAACGCGATCTGTTGACGTTGCTGCATCTGCAACGCCATCAGGCACAGCAAGCACTGCGTACCCTGATGGATCAACAACGTATCTGGCAAAACCGCCGTGCGCTGTTTATGGATGCACTGCAACGGCTGGATGCACGTCGGTTACAACGCGCCATTCATTTGCTGGCGGAGATTGAACTGTCGATGAAACAGGATTACGGTCAAAACCTGTGGCCACAGCTGGAGACGCTGTCGCTGTTGCTGTGTCACCGTGATTTTCCGATGAGCTTTGCTGATGTCTGAACTTTATGCCCTGTTTGGTGGCACCTTTGATCCGATCCATTATGGACATCTTCACCCGGTCGAAGCACTGGCGCAGCAGATCGGCCTGAAAAAAGTCACGCTGTTGCCCAATAACGTTCCGCCCCATCGCCCACAGCCGCAAGCCAGTGCCCAACAACGGGTCGAGATGCTCCGCTGCGCGATTGCTGACCGTCCATTGTTTGACATCGACACCCGCGAGCTGGAACGGGCAACCCCTTCGTGGACGGTTGCAACGCTGGAAGCATTACGTGCGGAACGCGGCGCGCAACAGCCGCTGGGATTTATCATCGGTCAGGATTCTCTGCTAACGTTATCCAAATGGCATCGCTGGCAAGATTTGTTGTCGCTGTGCCATTTGTTGGTGTGCAAGCGTCCGGGTTATCCGGCACAGATGGACACCCCTGAGATGCAACAGTGGCTGGATCAGCATCTCACCCGCGATGTGCAGCAACTGCATCGCCTTCCGTCCGGCCTTATCTGGCTGGCCGATACGCCGCTTTATGACATTTCAGCCACGGAAATTCGCCAGCGTCGCCACCAGGGCGTTTCCTGTGCGGATTTACTGCCTGCGGCGGTCATTAACTATATCGATCAAGCCGGTCTCTACCTTAAGTAATTCGGGTTGGCAGCGGACAGCAGAGCGCTAACTCCTGCTGTGTCTGACCAGGAAGAATATTCGTAGCGTATCTTCCGACAACCTGAAAGATCGGCGGAATATATCTATATTTCGCCGACCGATCGCGACATGCTATACTGCGCCGCTTCATATTTTGGCTGCGTTTCCAGGGCATTCAGCCTGCCCGTAATCACCTGTTTTGAGGGGAACCTTTTGCAAGGTAAAGCACTCCAAGAATTCGTTATTGATAAGATTGATGATCTCAAAGGCCAGGATATCGTCGCACTCGACGTTCAGGGCAAATCCAGCATCACCGATTGCATGATTATCTGCACTGGCACATCAACCCGCCATGTGACTTCCATCGCTGACCATGTGATGCAAGAGTCACGTGCTGCCGGTCTGGTGCCGTTAGGTGTGGAAGGGAAAGCTGCCGCCGATTGGGTGGTGGTCGATCTCGGCGACGTCATTGTGCACGTCATGCAGGAAGAGAGCCGCCAGCTGTATGAGCTGGAAAAGCTCTGGAGTTAAGCGGTGAAATTGCAGCTTGTGGCCGTCGGGACCAAAATGCCCGACTGGGTTCAGACCGGATTTACCGAGTACCTGCGCCGTTTCCCCAAAGATATGCCACTGGAACTGACAGAAGTGACAGCGGGCAAACGCGGCAAAAACGCCGACATCAAACGCATCCTCGAAAAAGAAGGGGAAGCGATGTTGGCTGCCGTGGGGAAAGGCAACCGTATTGTGACGTTGGATATTCCAGGGCAGCCGTGGGAAACCCCACAGCTGGCGCAGCAACTGGAACGCTGGAAGCAGGATGGACGCGATGTCAGCCTGTTGATCGGTGGTCCGGAAGGTTTGGCACCGGCCTGCAAGGCCGCGGCAGAGCAAAGCTGGTCGTTGTCGGCACTGACGTTGCCACATCCGCTGGTGCGCGTGTTGGTCGCAGAGAGCCTGTACCGTGCCTGGAGCATTACCGCCAATCATCCTTATCATCGTGAATAAACACCAGGCCACACCGGATATTAAACACAGCGGATGAAATTACAAACCAACGCCTTTCGCGATTACACAGCCGAACAAAAACTGTTTGTTCGCCGTGCTTTAGTCGCTTTTTTCGGCATTTTCCTGCTTTCAGGCATTCTGGTGGTCAACTTGTACCACCTGCAAATTTTGCGTTTTGCCGATTACAGTACCCGTTCCAATGACAACCGTATCAAGCTGGTGCCGGTAGCACCCAGTCGCGGCATTATCTTCGATCGTAACGGCGTCCCTCTGGCGCTGAACCGCACCATCTATCAGGCTGAACTGGTGCCGGAAAAAGTCGATAACCTGAAGCAAACCTTACAGGATCTGCGCCCCATACTTGATCTCACGGATGACGATCTGGATGCGTTTGAGAAAGAGCGGAAACGCTCACGACGGTTTACCTCGATCCCGGTGAAAACCGCGCTCAGCGATGTGCAGGTCGCCCGTTTTGCCGTTAACCAATACCGTTTCCCGGGCGTGGAAGTGAAAGGCTATCAACGCCGTTACTATCCCTACGGTCAGACACTGACCCATGTCGTCGGTTATGTTTCAAAAATTAACGATCGCGATGTTGCCCGCCTCGATGAAGAAGGTAAATGGCCGAACTATGCCGCCACCCACGATATTGGCAAGTTGGGTATCGAGAACTATTACGAAGACGTGTTGCACGGCACCACCGGCTATGAAGAAGTTGAAGTCAATAACCGTGGCCGTGTGATTCGTCAGCTGCATGAGCAATCGCCGCAGGCCGGACGTGACATTTACCTCACCATTGACCTGAAATTGCAGCAGTACATCGAAACGCTGCTGGCCGGGAGTCGTGCGGCGGTGGTGGTCAGCGATCCGCGTACCGGTGAACTGCTGGCGCTGGTTTCAACCCCCAGCTATGACCCGAACCTGTTTGTTGAGGGCATCTCCAGCGCCGATTACAAATCGCTGCTCAATGACGAAAATCGACCGCTGTACAACCGCGCGTTGCAAGCGGCTTATCCTCCGGCTTCAACGGTGAAACCCTATGTTGCGGTGTCAGCGCTCAGTGCCGGGGTGATCAACCGCAATACCAGCCTGTTCGATCCCGGCTGGTGGCAGTTGCCCGGCTCGGATAAACGCTATCGTGACTGGAAAAAATGGGGCCACGGACGTCTTAACGTGACCAAAGCGCTGGAAGAGTCCGCCGATACCTTCTTCTATCAGGTCGCCTATGATATGGGCATCGATCGCCTGTCCGAGTGGATGACCAAATTTGGTTACGGCCATCGCACCGGCATCGACCTGCCGCAGGAAAGTCCCGGTAACATGCCGACACGAGATTGGAAGCTGAAGCGCTTTAAGAAACCCTGGTATCAGGGCGATACTATCCCGGTCGGCATTGGTCAGGGTTACTGGACCGCAACGCCCGTGCAGATGAACAAAGCCCTGATGATTCTGATTAACGATGGCGTGATCAAAGTGCCGCATCTGCTGCGTGCTACCCGTGAAGGTCACGCCATGGTGCCGTATCGTCAGGCACCGGACGAGCCGATTGGTGATATTCACTCCGGCTACTGGGAGATTGCCAAAGATGGTATGTATGGCGTCGCCAACCGACCCAACGGCACCGCGCACAAAAGCTTTGCCGACGCGCCCTATAAAATTGCCGCCAAATCCGGTACGGCACAGGTTTTCGGCCTGAAATCGAACGAAACCTATAACGCGCATAAAATTGCCGAGCATCTGCGCGACCACAAACTGATGACCGCCTTTGCGCCTTACGATAAACCGCGCGTTGCCGTCACCATGATTCTGGAGAATGGCGGCGCAGGTCCGGCTGTAGGCACGGTGATGCGTCAGATTCTCGACCACATTATGTTAGGCGATAACAATACGGTGCTGCCTGACGCAGCGCCGACGCCACCTGGTTATGAAGGTGATTAAGAATGTCCATGAATGATAGCCCGCAGAAAAGATCGATCTGGACGCGTATCCATATTGATCCGCTCTTTATGCTGGTGATCCTCGGCCTGTTGGTCTATAGCGCCATCGTCATCTGGAGCGCCAGCGGGCAAGATCCCGGCATGATGGAACGTAAAATCGGCCAGATCGTCATGGGGTTGGTGATCATGATCGTACTGGCGCAAGTTCCACCACGGGTTTACGAAAGCTGGGCGCCCTATCTCTACATTGTTTGCGTCATCTTACTGATCGCCGTGGATGCCTTTGGCCAGATCAGTAAAGGGGCGCAACGTTGGCTCGATCTTGGTGTGGTACGTTTTCAGCCGTCGGAGATTGCCAAGATCGCGGTGCCGCTGATGGTGGCACGCTTTATCAACCGCGACGTTTGCCCGCCAACGCTGAAAAACACCGCCATCGCCCTGGTGTTGATTTTCGCCCCTACCCTGTTGGTGGCGGCGCAGCCTGACCTCGGCACCTCGATTTTGATTGCCGCTTCCGGTTTGTTCGTGTTGTTCCTGTCGGGCATGAGCTGGAAGCTGATTGGCGTCGCCGTGGTGTTGGTAGCGGCCTTTATCCCGGTGCTGTGGTTCTTCCTGATGCATGATTATCAGCGCGCCCGTGTGATGATGTTGCTCAACCCGGAAAGCGATCCACTGGGTGCCGGTTACCATATTATTCAGTCCAAAATTGCCATTGGTTCCGGTGGTCTGCGCGGAAAAGGATGGCTGCATGGTACGCAGTCACAGCTGGAGTTTTTGCCCGAACGCCATACCGACTTTATTTTTGCCGTACTGGCCGAGGAACTCGGGCTGGTGGGTGTCCTGGTGTTGCTGGCGCTCTATCTGCTGCTGATTATGCGCGGATTAATTATCGCTGCGCGGGCGCAAACCACCTTTGGCCGTGTGATGGCCGGTGGTTTGATGTTGATTTTATTCGTTTATGTTTTCGTTAACATTGGTATGGTTAGTGGTATCTTACCGGTGGTCGGCGTACCGCTGCCGCTGGTCAGCTACGGCGGATCGGCATTGATTGTGTTAATGGCCGGATTTGGCATCGTGATGTCGATCCATACTCATCGAAAAATGTTATCTAAAAGCGTTTAAGAGGCTGCACATGCGTAAGGACTGGCTTGGGATTGCTCTGGCAACATGGGTACTGGCTGCCTGTTCCTCCCAGGAAGAACCGCAGAATACCGCCCCACCACAACCGGCCTACAATGGCCCGGTGGTTGAGATTCCGGGGGTGGAACCGCGCTATGAACCGATTAATCCGTCGACCAGTCAGGATTACAGCGTTAACGGCAAAAGCTACCGTATCGTTAAAAATCCCGCGAATTTCAGTGAAGTCGGTTTAGCCACCTCCTACGGTGATGAAGCCCGGGGCAACCGTACCGCGATCGGCGAGACCTTTGATCCGGAAGCGATGACCGCCGCGCACCCCACGCTGCCACTGCCCAGCTATGTGCGCGTGACCAACCAGGCAAACGGTCGTCAAATCGTGGTGCGCGTCAATGATCGCGGGCCTTACACCCCTGGCCGCATTATCGACCTGTCACGCGCTGCCGCCGATCGCCTAAACATCTCAAACAACACCCGCGTGCGCGTTGACTATATTAATGTCGCACCCGATGGCACGTTATCCGGCCCCGGCACCATTGGTACTACGGTGGCAAAACAGAGTTACGCCTTGCCTGCACGTCCTGAACTCGGCGGTGGCACGGTGATGATGGGTGGAAACAGCAACGCGGTCAGTGCGCCGCCGGCACAGGATGTGCGTGCCGTCGATAACAGTACGCTGCAAAGCAGCGACAATATGGGCGCGCCGATTAACAGTAACGGTTTCCTTGGCGCGCCGCAGCCATTAGCCAGTGGTGTGCTGGAAGGTAGCGAGCCGCAACCGGCAGTCGCCACACCGGCCCCGGCCCCTGCGGCTGCACCGGTCGCCGCAACCTCCGCACCTGCCAGTGCAGGCAGCTATGTAGTACAGGTGGGCGCCCTCAATGATTCAGCCCGTGCACATCAACTGGCAGCCAGCCTGGGTAAACGCTTTGGCGTACCGGGTGCCGTTGAAGCCAACGGCAACGTTTATCGCGTGCAACTGGGTGGCTTTAAAACCCGTAGTGAAGCCGCAGCGCTGCAGCAGCGTCTGAGCAACGAAGCGCAGCTGAGTTCTTTTATTACCACGTCTCGTAACGGGATGTAATGATAACCACCAGGCATAGTTATGCCTGGTTACAACAGTTTTGCAAAGCAAGATGCCGCCAGATCAGGTGTTTGCTATAGTAAGGCACTTTTTTAACTCTAAACCCACGGATGTTGTAGTCCTGAACATGAATACGCTGAAACCTTCTCGTTTTCTAAAACGCCTGACAGTGGGATCACTGGTCGCCCTCTCTCTCAGCCATGCCGCCATCGCGGACGATGTAAATCTCAAAACCATGATTCCGGGCGTACCGGACATTGATGCTGAAGCCTACGTGCTGATCGATTACAACTCGGGCAAAGTACTGGCCGAGAAGAATGCTGATGCGCGCCGCGACCCTGCCAGTCTGACCAAAATGATGACCAGTTACGTCATCGGCCAGGCAGTAAAAGCGGGCAAAATCCATCAGGACGACATCGTCACCGTGGGTAAAGATGCCTGGGCCACCGGCAACCCGGTGTTTAAAGGATCCTCGCTGATGTTCCTCAAACCGGGCGATCGCGTACCAGTTTCGCAGCTGACGCGCGGTATCGTGCTGCAATCCGGTAACGACGCGTGTGTGGCGATGGCGGATTATGTTGCCGGCAGCCAGGATGCGTTTGTTAACCTGATGAACAACTACGTCCAGGCACTGGGTCTGAAAAATACCCACTTCCAGACTGTGCACGGCCTGGATGCAGACGGTCAGTACAGTTCAGCCCGCGATATGGCGCTGATCGGCCAGGCGCTGATTCGTGATGTACCCGATGAATATGCGGTTTACCACGAAAAAGAGTTCACCTTTAACAACATCCGCCAGCTGAACCGTAATGGCCTGCTGTGGGATACCAGCCTGAACGTTGACGGTATTAAAACCGGCCATACTGATGCGGCTGGCTACAACCTGGTAGCCTCAGCGACGGAAGGTCAGATGCGTCTGATCTCGGCGGTGATGGGCGGCCACACTTATAAAGGCCGTGAGACCGAGAGCAAAAAACTGCTGACCTGGGGCTTCCGATTCTTTGAAACCGTGGCACCGCTGAAAGCAGGGAAAGAATTCGCCTCTGAACCGGTGTGGTTCGGTAACAGCGATCGCGTCCAGCTTGGCGTGGAGAAAGATGCTTATCTGACCATCCCACGTGGCCGCATGAAAGACCTGAAAGCCAGCTATGTGCTGAATAACACTGAACTGCATGCGCCGTTGCAGAAAAACCAGGTGGTGGGCAGCATCAACTTCCAGCTGGATGGCAAAACCATCGAACAGCGCCCGCTGGTGGTGCTGAACGAAGTCCAGGAAGGCGGTTTCATCAGTCGCATCATCGATTACATCAAACTGATGTTCCACCACTGGTTCGGTTAAGGCGCGATTGAAAAAACGCCGCTTTGCCCCGATATAAGTTAATATTATTGCTCCCGCCCCGGCGGGAGCCTGTTTTTTATGCACCGGAGTCAATATGAAAACCAAACTGAATGAACTGCTCGAATTCCCTACCCCCTTTACCTATAAAGTGATGGGTCTGGCGCAACCGGAGCTGGTTGATCAAGTGGTTGAAGTGGTGCAGCGTCATGCGCCCGGCGACTACAAGCCTGATGTGAAGCCGAGCAGCAAAGGCAATTATCACTCCGTTTCCATCACCATCATCGCCACCCACATTGAACAGGTTGAAACCCTGTACGAAGAACTGGGTAACATCGATATCGTGCGTATGGTGCTGTAATGCTGACGCTGGCAAAGGGTTCTTTGCCAGCGTTATACTTTGCTTCTCACTCTCTAACGGATTCTTCGTTTTGTCAGCCAATACGCTTCTTGTTCGTCAACTGGGTCAGCGCGACTGGCAACCCATTTCTGACGCCATGCACCGCTTTACCGATCAACGCGATAGCGACACCCCGGATGAAGTCTGGCTGGTGGAGCACAACCCGGTGTTTACCCAGGGTCAGGCAGGCAAAGCCGAGCATCTGTTGATGCCTGGCGATATTCCCGTGGTGCAGAGCGACCGTGGCGGCCAGGTCACCTATCACGGGCCGGGCCAGCAGGTTATGTATGTGCTGATTGATGTGAAACGTCGCAAACTGGGTGTGCGTCAGTTGGTGACGGCGCTGGAAGAGACGGTGGTTGCCACCCTCGCAGATTATGGCGTTACCGCGCATGCCCGCCCTGATGCACCTGGCGTGTACGTTGGCGAAGAAAAAATCTGTTCGCTCGGTCTGCGCATCCGCAAGGGTTGCTCTTTTCACGGCCTGGCGTTGAATGTCGCGATGGATTTAGCCCCTTTCCTGCGTATCA
The DNA here is from genome assembly GCF_000175935.2 of Pantoea sp. At-9b. Lineage (NCBI taxonomy): Bacteria > Pseudomonadati > Pseudomonadota > Gammaproteobacteria > Enterobacterales > Erwiniaceae > Pantoea > Pantoea sp. At-9b. The sequence goes on along the minus strand of NC_014837.1, from coordinate 1,198,080 downwards.
ATCCCTGTGGCTATGCCGGGATGCGCATGGCTCAGTTGGGACAGTTTCAACCCGGCGTGACCACCGCCGATGTGCAGCCGCGCCTGGTGCAACATTTTGCCCGGCTAACGGGTTTTGCCGATAGCGAGTGGTTGCAGTCTGATGTGCCCGTTTGACCTTGTCCGTCAGTGCGGATTTACAATTTTGTAACCTAACGGCACTCACAGCGGCTGATTCCCGCGCGGCGAGATGATATAATTTTTGCAATTTTTTCAAATAAAGTTGAAAGCCTGGTTCTCAGTTTGAGTGAGGAAGCTTTCAAATCGCAATCCCGACCGGAACCTGCAGATTTATGAGTAAACCAATTCAGATGGAACGTGGCGTCAAGTATCGCGATGCCGACAAAATGGCGCTGATTCCGGTGAAAACCGTTATCACCGAACGCGAGGAGATTCTGCGTAAGCCGGAGTGGATGAAGATCAAACTTCCTGCGGATTCCAGCCGTATTCAGGGCATCAAGGCAGCGATGCGCAAGAATGGCCTGCATTCGGTCTGTGAAGAGGCATCTTGCCCTAACCTGGCAGAATGCTTTAACCACGGCACCGCGACCTTTATGATCCTCGGGGCTATCTGTACCCGTCGCTGCCCGTTCTGCGACGTGGCGCATGGTCGCCCGAACGCCCCGGATGCCAACGAGCCGGTGAAGCTGGCACAAACCATCGCCGATATGGCGCTGCGTTATGTGGTTATCACTTCCGTGGACCGCGATGACCTGCGCGACGGCGGTGCCCAGCACTTCGCCGACTGCATCAGTGCTATTCGCGAAAAAAGCCCGTCAATCAAGATTGAAACCCTGGTGCCCGATTTCCGTGGTCGTATGGATCGTGCGCTGGAAATCCTCACCGCCACCCCGCCGGATGTGTTCAACCACAATCTGGAAAACGTGCCACGCGTCTACCGCCAGGTGCGTCCGGGTGCGAACTACGAGTGGTCGCTCAAGCTGCTGGAACGTTTTAAAGAAGCCCATCCGAACGTGCCAACTAAATCCGGCCTGATGGTCGGTCTGGGCGAAACCAATGCGGAAATCGTCGAAGTGATGCGCGATCTGCGTCGTCATGGCGTCACCATGCTGACGCTGGGTCAGTATCTGCAACCGAGTCGTCACCACCTGCCGGTACAGCGTTACGTTAGCCCGGCGGAGTTTGATGAGATGAAAGAAGAAGCCATGGCAATGGGCTTCACCCACGCGGCCTGTGGCCCGTTTGTCCGCTCCTCTTACCATGCAGATATGCAGGCCAAAGGGCTGGAAGTGAAGTAAATTCGTAGCGGCGCGACATAAAACAAAAAACCAGACTGGTGACAGTCTGGTTTTTTTATAACGTAATAAATTTTTACACTTATTGACGTTCGCCGTAAAGATTACTCTTTATGGCTGACACGTTCTGCCGGGACTTCTTCAGCAGTGCTTTTGGTTGCGGTGGATTCATCATCTTTCATGGCTTTTTTGAAGCCTTTGATTGCGGAACCCAGATCGCCACCCAGTGAACGTAACTTGTTGGTGCCAAAGAGCAGTACGATGAGAGCACCGATGATCAGCAGTTTGGCAATACTGATACCTTCCATAATTAACCTTTCAACCTTAGCGAAAAACGGTGACTGTTATTTACGCGCAGAAAGCTCAGCGGCTCAACTGCAATCTGTAACAGATTAAGATCAAAGCCGCCTGTAACTGGCGGCACACCTCTTAGATAAAACGACTCAAAAACGCCTGGGTACGCGGGTGCTGCGGATTGCCTATCACCTGCTCCGGGCTGCCCTGCTCCACCACCACGCCACCGTCCATAAATACCACCCGGTCAGCGGCTTCACGCGCAAAACCAATCTCGTGAGTGACGACAATCATGGTCAGCCCCTGGTCCGCCAGGGTACGCATGGTTGCCAACACCTCACCCACCAGCTCTGGATCAAGCGCCGATGTGGGTTCATCAAACAACATCAGCGCGGGTTTGATCGCCAGCGCACGGGCAATCGCGACACGCTGCTGTTGTCCGCCCGACAAATGACGCGGCCAGGCATCCGCTTTATCACTCAACCCGACGGTAGCCAGCAACTCGCGGGCATGCTGCAACGCTTCCTGACGCGGAAACTTGTGCACGCCAATCGGTGCTTCAATGATGTTCTGCAACACCGTCATATGCGGGTAGAGGTTGAACTGTTGAAACACCATGCCGATCTTCTGGCGTTGGTGGGCAATCTTGCGTGCTGACAAACGATGCAGAATGCCTTTTTTCAGTTCATAGCCAATTTGTTCCTCACCGACCATGATCGAACCGGCGTTCATATCTTCCAGATGGTTAATACAGCGCAGAAAGGTCGATTTACCCGAGCCGGACGGCCCGAGGATCACCACCACTTCACCGGGAAACACATCCAGATCGATGCCTTTCAGCACCTCGTTGTCACCATAACTTTTCTGCACATTGCGGGCGCGCACCAGCGGCTGAACGTGACTCATACATCCTCCTTCTGCACCAGGGCACCACGACCGATATCCTCGCCCTGCGTGCGGCGTTTGGGCGCGACCACGGTGCGTTTGGTTCCGCGTGCATAGTAACGTTCGATAGCCGACTGACCGACATTCAGAATTGAGGTGATGATCAGATACCAAATCACCGCCACCATCAGCATCGGAATGATTTCAAAGGTACGGTTGTACACCGCCTGCACTGAATACAGCAGATCACCCATGGCAATCACACTCACCAGCGACGTGGCTTTGATCATGCTGATCAATTGGTTACCGGTCGGTGGAATGATTGAACGCATTGCTTGCGGAATGATGATACGGCGCAGCGCACGCGTGCGGCTCATACCGAAAGCTTGGGTGGTTTCCACCTGACCGTTATCCACCGACAACAAACCGGCACGGATGATCTCCGCCATATACGCGGCTTCGTTCAACGCCAGCCCGGCAATCGCTGCGGTTAACGGGGTAATCAGATCATTGGTGTTCCAGCTGGCAAAGGTAATACCGGTCCAGGGTATGGTAATCGACAGCGTCGGAAACAGCGTTGACAGGTTGTACCAAAAAATCAGTTGCACCAGCAGCGGCGTACCGCGGAAAAACCAGATGTAGAGCGATGAGAGACCGCTCAACAGCTTGTTCTCCGACAGACGCCACACCGCCAGCAGCAAACCCAGTAAGGTGCCGAGGATCATCGACACCACCGTCAGCCCCAGGGTGACCTGCAACCCCTTCAGCACCGAGGCTTCCGTAAACCATTTCAGTACCACGGACCACTCAAAGTTTGGGTTGGTCGCCACCAGCCAGAGAAAGTTGGAGGCGATCACCAGCACCACAATCCATGAGACCCAGCGTCCATATGTGGGCGCGCTGCGGGCAAAAGCCACGTCGCGCTGTTGCACGTCGGCCTTATCCCTGGCTCGCGAATCGTTGGTGTTCAAACTCATTTTGCCGCCCCTTTCGCCAGGTTACGACCCGGTGCCTGCAACATGTTTCCGTCCAGCTTCCACTTCTTCATAATGGCCGCGTAAGTCCCGTTGCTGAACAGCTCTTTATAAGCATCCAGAACTACGTTGCCCAACTCAGAACCTTTTGGCACCACGGTGCCCTGGAAGATATCACCGAAGCCGTTTTTCTGGCCTTTGCCGGAAAGCTCCAGCTGTCCGTTCGCCTGCTCAACGAAATAAGTCAGCGGTGCCTGTGATGAGAAGAAGGCATCAGAACGTTTTGAACGCACGGCAAGGATCGATGATGGCTGATCGGTGAAGGACTGCACCACAACCGCCGGTTTACCCGCAGCGACACAGACATCGGACTGCTTACGGATCACCTGCTCAGCAGAACCGGCTGCCATCACCGCGATACGTTTGCCACAGGTGTCATCCAGGCCGTTGATCTTCGCCGGGTTACCTTTCTGCACGCCAAACACCACGAATTCCTGCACGAAATCGATAAAGTCGACTTTTTCCTGACGGTCCGGGTAGTCACCAATCGGGCCAATTGCCAGCTGATAACGGCCGGAGTTGATCCCGGCCAGCACGCCAGACAGGCCGCTGACGGTCGCGTGTTCGATTTTCACCCCAAGCAATTGACCCAGCGCGACAGAGAGATCGGCAGATGCACCGTCCATTGAGTGCGGGCCATTGACGATTTCATACGGCGGAAAAGATCCGTTATTCACCGCGATCATTTTGCCCGCGCTTTTAATCTCGGCAGGCAGACGATCATGCAGCGCCTGATCCACTTTTTGGGTTGGAAGCGTGTCAGCAGCCTGGGCGAACGATGCCGTCAGCCCTAAAGCCAGCGCGATTGCAGTAGTGATTTTTTTCATGCTCGAGTTTCCCAGTGCTGTCAGTGTGTATTCAATTCAGGTCGGGCAAAACGACGGTTCTCCAGAACCGGCAAAACGCTGCGCGCGTAAGCGATACGCTGTGGATCGAGGTCAGCGAACACCAATGCAGCGGACTCAGGTGCTTTTGCAATCGCCACTCCGAGCGGATCAATCACCAGACTGTTGCCGATATTGCGCGGGCCACATTCGCCTACCGCCACCATGTAACAGGTGTTCTCCAGCGCGCGGGCGGTGGTCAGCAGCTCCCAGTGCATCTCCTTCAGCGGCCCTTTCACCCAGGCTGCTGGCAGCACCAGCACATCGGCACCGTCCAGCACCAGACGACGTGCCAGTTCCGGGAAACGCACGTCATAGCAGGTCATCAGGCCGACTTTCATACCCGCCACCTCAACCAGCGGCGGAATGACATGGCCGGGGTTGACGCGTTGTGACTCCTGCATCGCAAAGGCATCGTAAAGGTGGAGTTTTTCGTATTCGGCAATGATTTCACCATTGCGGATGGCGATCAGCACGTTAAGCGCTTTCTGCCCTTCCGTAGGGACATGCACGCTCATCATGGTGGTCAGGTTATTGCCTTTACTGGCCGCCAGCAGCTGCGTGACGAACGGACCATCCAGCGGTTGCGCGGCTTTCAGTACCAGATCCGGGTCGGCGATATCACGCGCCAGTACCCCTTCCGGCAGTACCAGCAAATCCGCACCCCCCGCCAGCGCTTTGTTCATCAAACCAATGCAAATATCGGTGTTTTCCTGCCATTCGCGGCTGACCGCAAATTGTCCCATCGCGACTTTCATCATCACTCCCCCTGCGCCGCTGCCGGGAAAATCACTTCCGGCGTCAGCAATGTTTTGGTTAAACCCTGTTCGAACAGCTCACTGGCGAAATCCGCAATCATCTTTTTGTTAGCGGTAAATCCGTTTTGATTCCAGTCGGCCGGTAATTCCTGCGCGGTACGTCGCAAATCATCCAGTAACCACGGCGTGGTGTCGGCATATTTCTCGCGTTTCTTCATCCACAACTGGTACGAACGATCGATAATCTCACTCAATGCCTGCGGCAGCCATGGATGCTCCGCCGCCAGCGCCGGTTTGATGGCCAGAATATGAATCCCCGGAACATAACCCACACGATTGAAGTAATCACGCTCGGCGCTGGCAAAATCCGGCTGCAACTGGCGCAGGCCCGATCCGGGCAGGAAGAAACCTTCCGGCATAAAGGGGGTGAAGACGGCATCCAGCTCACCGGCTTGCAGCAACTCAATCAGCGGGCGTTCGCCCGGAGCCACCTCAATGCGTCCCGGGCGACCAAAACCGGCCAGACGATCAACAATGGGATGCTCCGCCGTCAGACGGCCAGCGAACCAGTAAGCATCATCAATGCCAACGCCAGCCTCGCGCAGCACGGTGCGCGTCCAGGTGTTGCCTGAATCCTGCCAACCGGTGACGCCAATTTTCTTACCTTTCAGTTGGGCTGGTGTGGTGATCGGGCTATCTGCCGTGGTGATGATGCAGCGCTGTCGAAAGCCACGCATCAGAAAATGGGGCAGGCCGAGCAGCGACGTATCGCCTTTGGCACGCGCCTGGGCATAACGGCTGAACGAAACTTCACCCGCGTCATATTTGTCGCTACTGCCAAGGTTATCAACCAGCGTACCGACGCGGTCAATTTCCAGCTGAAATCCTTCCGGCTTGATGTCGCCGAGTGCCAACGGTGTGAAGTAATCCCAGTCACGCACCGCCAGTCTGATGGTTACCATTTTCGTCATTTCCCCGTGTGCAGCCAGGCTGCGTTTAGTTATTCAGCAAATAGTGCTTGAATTTGATACTAAATCGGGAATACTAATCTGAACAATAAATACTTTGTTACTGAACAAAGGTTTTTCTTATGACGCAAACGGTAGATATCGACTGGTTCAGCGCGCAAATTACCGATGCGTCGGTGAAGGGCATTACGCTTACCGCTTCCAACTTAATTCGTGATGGTCAGATTGCGGTGGGTATGCAGATGCCCGCCGTGCGCGAGCTGGCAGAGCTGTTAGGTGTCAGTCCGGCGACCGTGTCGGCAGCCTGGTCGCAGTTGAAAAAACAAAAAGTGCTGGCCGGTAAAGGGCGTAGCGGTGTCTGGGTGTGCGGTAATACGGTGATGCCACGCCCCATTCGTTTTGAAAAAATAGGCAACTACGGCGATAACATCCGGGCAGACCTGGCGATGGCGTCCCCCGATCCGGCGCTGCTGCCAGATCTGCGTGCGGCGATGCTGGCAGGCATTCAGTCGCCCCAGTTGAATAGCTACCATCGTGAAGCCATTTCACCTCAATTGCTGGCGGCGATTAAGCCACGCTGGCCTTACCCGGCTGAGTCATGGCTGGCGACCGACGGCGGTTTTGATGCGATGAACTTGATCGTACAAACCTTGTTGTCCCCCGGCGATCGCGTGGTGCTCGAAGATCCCACCGCCACCCGTTTACTGGACATGCTGGATAACATTGGCGCAGAAATTCTGCCACTGCCCTGCGACGAACAGGGGCCAATCCCGTCAGCCTTAGCCGCACACCTGCACAAATCCCCGGCGATGTTTATCTATCAACCCCGCACCCATTCGACCACCGGGCATACCGTAACGCAGCAGCGTAGCGCTGAACTCGCACGCGTGTTGGCCAACAGCAAAACGCTGATTGTTGAGGATGACGGGATTGGCGATCTGTCACGCTGGCCGGTGTGGAGCCTCGGTTTCCACTTTCCCGATCGCGTGGTGCATGTGCACTCGTTTTCCAAAGCCTATGGTCCGGATCTGCGACTGGCCGTACTCTCCGCCCCCGGTGAACTGGTGAAGCGCATTCAGGCGTGGCGCAATTTTGGGGTCAGCTGGACCAGCCGAATTTTGCAAGATGCGGTCGCCTGGATGCTGACAGACGCGCCTACCCAGCAGCAAGTGACACAGGCAAAAGCGATCTATCGTGAACGACGCCAACACCTGTTGGATGCCCTGCGGGCGCGGGGATTGGCGTTAACTGAACGTGATGGGCTCAGCCTGTATATTCCGGTGGCGTCAGAACAATATGCCATGATTACGCTGGCAGCCCGAGGTATCGCCGCCGTACCCGGCGAACGTTACAGTATCAATGCCGAACAATTTATCCGCGTCAGCACTGCCATGTTCCCGTTGCAACAACTTGACAGTATTGCTGACGCCTTGGTGATTGCATCCGGGCGAGAAATTAACCTTAGCCCAGATCCTTGATGTGATAACGCGGTGATTCGACATAGCCTTCACGCGCATAAAACTGGTTAGCTTTCAGCCGCGAGGCGTGGCAGTGGACTTCCATCCGATCGCAGCCACGCGCCCGTGCCAGCTGTTCGGCATAGCTGAGCAGTTGCTGACCACTCCCCTTGCTGCGTTCACCCTCCGCGATGCAAAAGTAGCTGATGCGGGCAAAATCCCCGGCCAGCGCCAGTTGCGGAATAAAATGGAGAGAGAGAAATCCGAGTACCTGAGTACCATGCTCCGCCACCAGCAACACTTCATCCGGATGGCTGGAAAGCTGTGCTAAACGTGTATCAATAAACGCTTCAGTGTCTGCGTAACCCAGTTCAGTCAGCAGCGCACTCAGCGCAAAACTGTCTTTCGCCTGTGCCTGACGTATGTTCATCCTGCCTCCTCAATAATCCATTTCCTGCTGTTATATAGCGTTGTCAGCAAAAAAGCTGCAAGTAAGGATTGTTATGGGGATGTTACGAGAGTTATCTGTGAGTTGTCCCGCAGATCGTGCCCTATCATGCGACTGTCATCAGGGCTTAAGGATGCGTTAATATTGCTTTGCCATCCTGACCTGAAGCTAACAGGAGGCAGACATCATGAAGAGTATGATACCCCGTTCGATGGATGAGATGCTGGCAATCACCCTCAGCAGTTTCGCCATCATTGCCTGGGCCATTATTTGGTGGCAGGCATAAAAAAACCCGCCAGAAGGCGGGTTTTTAGAATTCTGCGTGTTAACTTACAGGCTGATAACGTTAGCAGCAGATGGGCCTTTAGCGCCGTCGGTGATTTCAAACTCTACGCGCTGACCTTCAGCCAGAGTTTTGAAGCCGTTGCTCTGGATTGCAGAGAAGTGTACGAATACATCTTTGCTGCCATCTTCAGGAGTAATGAAACCGAATCCTTTAGATTCATTAAACCACTTAACGTTACCTTTGATCTTGGACATCTATATTACCTTTACATGAAAAATGGACACTAAACTGTGTCGGCGTCTAGTACAGCAATTACGGTGACCTTTGTCCAGTGCGAATTGATGAAAAAGTGATAAATATCGCCTTTTTCATCCGCCTTTACACTTTCCGCCTGTCTTCACCGGTCAGAACTGAAATCTCAACCAGGCAAAATAGACATTCCCGTTGTTATAAGTTCCTGGAATATAAGTCATTTGAAAGGTAACGGGGCCATATCCGACCGAAGCCAACGGCAACAATACCGGAATCGGGATATAGTTCCAGTTATCTCTGGCCGTCACACCGGCGGTAAAGCCTGCGCCGAAGTGAAAATTATCATCGCTCAGCGGACGCCAAGTCGCTTCCCAACCGTAACCACCGATCGGTTCCCACTTGTTAAACGAGTCTTTAAACGCCATCAGGTACAGGCCATGCCAGTTCCCTTTGTCATCCCAACGCGAGATACCACCGCCTGCGCCCCACGGGCGTTCATTGTACTTGTCGATATGCTCTTGATCATAAGTCCAACGGTTATGCCAGGTGATCGCGGGCAAGTAAAAATCATAGTTTTGCGGTTGCGACCATGTCTGCGCCACATTGTCAGTAAAAGTATTCCAGCCAGACTTGATAGCCTGTGTGGTGGTTTCTGCCTGGACAGAAGAGACGACCCCGACGGTCAAAATACAGCCAGCTAAGGCTGTAGAAACGTACCGATTCACAACAATCATTCCTGTAACATAATTCTTATGGTGACGAGGTCAGATATCCATCTGAAATCTGCCCAAAACTAAAGCTATTGCATGAAAAGCATAATAAAAAAGCAACGGAAACACGCCAGGCATTGTCTGGATTACACCAGGTATTATCTGCATGATCAGACGCGTATAGGGTAAATGTTACCGCTAAACAGAGGAGGCAACTGGAACAAGAGATAAACGAACCGGCATTGATAAAATGTGCACTGCCGTTTCCCCTGTCATTGCTTAAAATCGCTTAATTTTCAGCAAGCTGTATTTGATTGTTGATAACGTAAATAAATTAATGAAATTTATTGTTTGAACTGTGACAGGGAATGAGATAAATCTCAGTGTTCCAGGAAGGAGATGAGGAGGAATGCTGATGACTATCCGTTGTAGCCGATGTGGATGTGCACGATTCTTTTATACCTTGAACAGTGCCAAACTGACCCGAGAACAGCATCACGGAGCCTGCTGTGCTGCCTGCCGCAAGCCGCTAAACCTGAGGGATGTGGTACTACCGCTGCCCCGCTCGTTCCCGGTGGCCTTCACTAATGCAGAATGAGTCTGAAGCGGCACCCGCAGGTGCCAGATAACGTCAGAAAATCAATTTAAACACGCCAGTAATCGTCAAGAGTCCAACAATGAAGATGATAGCGATGATCCACAGGATTATTTTCATTTTCAGCTCCTTGTTACGTTATAAATAGCGCCCACTCACTTCAGTATAGATGAAAATCCTGCCTCTGCCGCACTGTGCGATACCCATCACAGCGCCTTGCTATCGCTTCGTTTCATTGAAGATTATTTCTGCGACCGGGATCGCAGCTAAGGATTTTTCTTAAGTTTGCCGCTTCGTTCTCTCTCCGCGCACTGTCTAAACTTACAGCGCCTCTAGCAGGCCTCAATTGTTATCACTGCCTAAGTAACAAGGAGATTATATGAGCACGATAAATACCAGCATGGGACGTTATAGCCTAAAGGCAAAGGACTATGGCAATCATATCAGTGGCAGCATCGCCATTAACGATGAAGGTGGCACGCAGCTCACCATGCAGGAGTTTGAAGAACATTATCTTGACGATGTCGTCAACAATGTCATTTATCCTGTCACGGGTGGGAACCGTGAGATTACTCGCGCGCTGCGAGATCAGATGGTCAAAGCGGGGTTTGAACAACCGCACTGAGTTTTTGGGCCACAGTTTGTGGCCCTTTGCTTTACACAATCCTCACTTGCCGTTATTACGCATTCGTCGCAGGATGGAGTCTCCATTTTTTAAAGGAGATCAATCGCGTGAGTGCCCTTCATCGTATCCCGTCTTCCCCTCTTCATCAGTTTGTGCAGGCTATCTGGCTGCATGCTGGCAGCAGTGCCGACGAAGCGCGGCTGGTAGCCGACCATTTGGTTGCCGCAAATCTGGCGGGCCATGATTCACATGGCGTCGGCATGATCCCAAGCTATATGGTTTCGCTCACCCAGGGCTTTTTGCAGCTCAATCAGCACACCACCATTGAAAAAGATGTCGGTGCGGTGATTACATTGAGCGGCCATAACGGCTTTGGCCAGGTCGCTGCGTGGGAAGCGATGCAACTGGGCATTGAGCGCGCGGGCAAATTTGGTATCGCCGCCGTGGGGTTGCACGATTCACACCATATCGGGCGAATTGGTCACTGGGCGGAGCAGTGCGCCGCTGCCGGGTTTGTCTCTTTTCACTTCGTCAACGTTGCCGGCGACCCGATGGTCGCGCCGTTCAACGGCAGCGATCGCCGTTTTGGCACCAATCCCTTCTGCGCCGTGTTCCCGCGAACCCACGGCAAACCGCTGCTGCTGGATTTCGCTACCAGCGGCATTGCCTTTGGTAAAACCCGTGTAGCCTGGAACAAAGAGCAACAGGTCGCGCCGGGCTATCTGATTGACCACCAGGGTCAGGCGACCACCGAACCCGGCGTGATGCATCAGGCACCCTATGGTTCATTGTTGCCCTTCGGTTTGCATAAGGGCTATGCGCTGGCGACCATGTGCGAAATTCTTGGCGGTGCGCTTTCTGGTGGCAGAACGACGCACGATGAGACGTTGGTGACCTGCCATGACGCCATCTTCAACTGTATGACCACCATCATCGTCAACCCGGAAGCCTTCGACGCCCCGGCGATGCAGCAGGAAGCGGAAGCCTTCCTCAATTGGGTGAAACGTTCACCACAAAGTGGCGATGCACCGATTCAGGTGCCGGGCGAATGGGAAGAGAGCAATCGTCTGGAGCGTGAACGCGATGGCATCCCACTCGACAGCAATAGCTGGGATAAGATTTGCCAGGCGGCATTGCAGGCCGGTATGCCCGAAGAAGAGTTGGCGGCCTTCCGCGCGCTGGCGCAGTAGACCGCAACGCTGAGGCTGAACGCCTCAGCGTTTTCGCATCAAATCACTGTCGACAGCAACAGGCAGCCCACCAAACCGCAAACTGAAATGATGGTTTCCAGCACTGACCAGGAGCGGATAGTTTCGCCGATAGTCAGGTTGAAATACTCTTTAAACAACCAGAAACCGGGATCGTTAACGTGGGAGAAAATCACACTTCCCGAGCCAACAGCGATCACCATCAGCTCCGGACTCGCACCAGAGGTGACAATCAAGGGTGCCACAATTCCCCCCGCAGTAATCGCCGCCACGGTCGCGGACCCCAGCGCAATGCGCAGCACCGCCGCAATTGACCACGCCATAAAGATCGGCGACACATTGGTTTCATGCATCATGCTGGCGATGTATTTATCCACACCACTGTCCACCAGCACCTGCTTGAATGCCCCGCCGCCACCGATAATCAACAGCATCATCGCGATGATTTTGATCGAGTCACTCAACGTGCCCATCACTTCATCCATGCTGCGCCCACGGTTCAGACCAAAGGTGAAGATAGCGATCAACACCGCAATCAGGGTCGCCATGATTGGATCGCCAAAGAACTCGGCATAAGGCAACACCACATGCCCTTTCGGCAGCACCATTTCCGCCACCGCACGCAGCGCCATCAGGATTACCGGCACCAACGCCGTCGCAACACTGACGCCAAAACCGGGCATTTCGGCTTCGGTAAAGGTTTTCGGGTTCCACAATCCTTCCGGGATCGGTTTATCAATGCCTTTGAGGAAACGTGCATACACCGGCCCCGCCAGAATGACCGTCGGAATACCCAGCAGGGTGCCAAATAACAGCGTTTTCCCCATGTCGGCGTTAAACAGGGTGGCAATGGCTGTCGGCCCCGGATGTGGCGGCAGGAAACCGTGGGTAACCGACAGCGCTGCCGCCATCGGAACACCGACAAATAACAGCGGGACACGCGCGGACGCCGCAATACTGAACACCAACGGCAGCATCAGTACAAAGCCCACTTCATAGAACAGCGCGAAGCCGACGGTAAAACCGGTCAGCACCAGCGCCCACTGAATATGTTTCTGACCAAATTTAGCAATCAGCGTGGTCGCAATGCGCTGCGCGCCACCACAATCGGCCAGCAGTTTGCCCAGCATGGCGCCAAAACCCATGATTAACGCGAGGCTGCCCAACGTACCGCCGACCCCGGTTTTGATCGATCCAATCACTTTGTTGACCGGCATGCCCTGCATCATACCGACGGCCAGCGCCACCAGAATCAGCGCGATAAACCCATTCAATTTGAAACGAATCATCAGCAGCAGCAGTAACGCCACACCGATAGCCACGTAGAGTAATGGCATAATTTTTCTCCACTTTTTGCCCGGTCTTTCACCGGCAGCGGTTTGTTGTGATAAGTCCAGAGGACGATGGATAAAGCAGCGCTTGATATGTTGTTACATAGCACAGCATCTTGTTACCGGTATCATGTTAAGGGTAACACGACGAAGAAATCACCTGCCGCGCCGGGGGAATTTCGGTTTTGAGAAGGTGATCAACTTTTTGCCCATCGGTTATCAGAATGTTTGCCCCAGCAGCAAAGGGGGATTTGGTTACACTAAGGTCTTTCCGCCCATGAAAAAGGATCTGCAGGTGAGTGAGAATCTGATCGAGCTGTACAGTAATCAACAAACCCTGTTTGCCCGCGGCAGTATTGATCGCCTGGTGCCACTGCTGGCCGCCAATCCACAGCCTACGTTGTTATTCTGTGGGCGCTCATTTCTGAACGGCCCGGCCTGGGCGCGCCTCGGTGCGGCGCTCAACGAGAATATCCTCGGCTATGAAATCGTCAGTCATGAGGCTTCGCCGGATGAGATCGATGGCTGGGTGAATCGCTGGCGTGGTCATGTCGATCGCGTGGTCGCCATCGGTGGCGGCAGCGTGCTGGACGCAGCCAAAGCCTTTAGCGCAATGATGCAACATCCGCTGCCAACGGCACGTTATCTGGAGAAAGTGGGTGATACGCCGGTTCAGCCCGCCACATTGCCGCTGATTGCGGTTCCGACCACCGCCGGGACCGGCAGCGAGGCGACGCAAAACGCGGTAGTGACCGACCAGCAACACATTCAGGTCAAAGCCTCGCTGCGCCATCCGGTGTTTGTACCGCAGGTAGCGATTCTCGACCCCGATCTCCTCAAAGGGACACCAGACCACGTACTGGCCACCTGTGCCATTGATGCCTTTACCCATCTGTTTGAAGCGTATTTATCCCGCAAAGGCAATCTGTTCAGCCAGCAGATGGCGCTGAACGGTCTGCGGTTGTTCTTTCAGGCCTGGCCGGCACTGAATCGCACCGATCAAGCGGGTGATGACGCCCGTGAAGCTATGATGATGGCGTCGTGGCTGGGCGGTGTCTGCCTGAGCAGCGCCGGATTGGGGGTCATTCATGGCATAGCTGGGGAACTGGGGGCGATAAAACCCTTCCATCATGGTGAAGTCTGTGGTCGCCTGCTGTTTCCCTTCCTCGATGTGCTGGCTGAAAGCGAGCATCCGGAGCAACAACGTTTGATGGCACAGCTGGCGCACCAACTGTTGCCGGAGGACCCGGCACCACCGGCGTTGGCACTGAAAGCCTGGCTGCAACAGCACGCGATAAACCCTTTCTGGCAAGGCGGTCCGGTCTTGTCAACCGCAGAAGTCGAGTGGATTGTGGCGCGTGCCAACAGTAAAAACGGCTGGGTCAGCTACGACCAAGAGACGTTGACCGATATGGTGACCGCAGCCTGGCAGATTGTCTGACCCGCAGCGGCGCGATGTCGCGCGCCGCTCCCGCCAGGCGTTAAACCCGGAACGGCCCCTGCCCCGCCAGCATCTGCTCAATAACCTGTAACACGCCCTCGTCGTTATTAGACGGGGCCTGATAACGCGCCGCCTGCTTCACACGTTGTGGCGCATTCTGCATGGCAAAACTGAAGCCAGATTGCACCAGCATTTCGAGATCGTTACCACCATCGCCAAACGCCATCACCTCGTTATCGGCGATTCCCCAGCGCTGCTGTAACAGACGTAAACCGTTAGCCTTGTGCAGACCTGGCACGATTAAATCGACCGATCCATGGCCGCTGGACGTCGCTGCCGCCGCACCTTGATGCAGGCGCTCAATATCAGCCATTAAAATCGACACATATTCGTCGGAGAGATTGAGTGCGAATTTGAACAGTTTGTCATCTCCGGTATCGCTCAGGTTATCGATGGCTTTCAGGCGGTGGCAGTAATGACGCATTTTCGTCAGCCATTGCTCATCCACATCCGCGAAGTAGTAAGCACTGTTGCGACCGGCAATCAGATATTTCAGATCAGGATAGTGACCACGCTGTAGCGTATCCATCACGGCATGGACGTCGTCACGCGAAAATGCACCGCAGAACAACTCTTCATCCCGATCAATAATCCAGGCACCGTTCTCCGCCACAAAGGCGATTTCGCTGGCAATCTCAGGGAAGAAGGATTTGAGTTGATAATATTGGTTGCCACTGGCGACCACGAATTTGATGCCACGCTGTTTCAGTTCGGTGTAACAGGCGTGAAAACGTGCGCGATTGTACTGTTTTTTGTCGTCGAGAAAGGTGCCGTCCATATCTACCGCCACCATTTTTACCACGGCCATCATGACTCCTTAGCGCATTGAAAGGAAAACAGATCGCTATACAGGATAACCTGGTGGGGAAGAGAAAACAGCGAAAAGACGGATGGCGAGTGCCATCCGTCTGCGGGGATTAGTTGAAGGCGTTATTCAGCAGAATGGCGGTGATGATACCGGTTGCTGCGGCAACCAGGACATAATTACCGTCGATATACGACCAGTATTCGCCACGTGGCGGTGCATACAGGCCGTGTCCGCGCCAGTCATCTACACGATAATGCGGGCCACGGAATTCCGGTGGTGCCGGGTATCCACGGCGGAAGTCATGACCGTTCCAGGCGAAGCGATCACCACCGTGATGGCCTTCCGGCATCGGACGACCGGCATAATGGTCATTGCCGCGGCCAGGACCAGGGCCACGATCGGCACCGCGATCAGGGCCACGGTTGTTACCATGGTCTGGGCCACTATTGCCACCACGATCCGGGCCGTTGCCATGATCCTGATGCTGGTTACCACCGTGTTGCTGCCAGCGCTGGTCGCCGGGGCCGTCAGCCCAGGAAGCGCTGGAAATCAATGTGCTGCATGCAATAAGCGAAGCGACTAAAGTCAATGTTGTTTTTTTCATGGTGTTACCTCCAGGGATAACGGCAATGATAGCGCCGTTAAGAGATACTATTAATGATATGGAGGCAAAAGCGCATTTCCAAAACTCCTAAAAACCCGCCGACTTACAATATATTACCTCGAATTATCGCTTTCTTAACGTTTGTGTCAGCGCTGACATTAAGTGGCCCGAAAATTCATCATTTTCAGGTCAAAAACAAAGCATGAAAAAAACCCGATCGCAGGGATCGGGAGGAATCAATTTCCATTTATTGCATAAAGAGGGATAACCCTGCAAAGGTGAGGGTAAAACTGAAGCACACAACGCCACATCACTAGCATTGCCGTTAAACAATACCATTTCAAAATGAAAAATTCTTTTAAAAATGACTTTTTTTCAGAAAAATACGTAAAGAGTTAGATGTTCAGGTAAATAATCATCTGCACAGAATTAACCACTGTTAAATAAGGTCTGTGCTCTGACCAGCGCGACCTGCGAGATATTTCTTGCCATCACGACATTATCATACAATGCAGATCATGAAGAATAAAAAGACAATTAAAATCAAACAAATAAACCAAACTCATTAGCTTAGCCATCAGAGTTTCTTAACGAAACGCGGCTTTCATGGATAATTTTCATCTGATGAGAGTCTTAAACCCCGCCAAAAAACAAATTAATACCAAGCAGTGATTAATACAGAGTTCAATATTAGCGTTATTTGAAATAACTGATGAGATCAGATAATTCTGCGTAAACAGCGCGCGTGAGTGCTTCTTTTCTTTTCACTTCTGTAGAGGGGAACGAATAATTGCCTGTGCAATACCTCAACATTGGTATTTAGTCAGGAATAGCAGCGGCTGAAAGAATGTCAGTAAGCGCCCGCCCTCTGCCTGGATGAAGGCGTGGCGCGGTGAATTACCGGGGTGACAGGCGGCGTGTGGTTGATGCCGGATGATGCAGCAACTCCGCAGCGGGGCGGATAGGACGACGAACCAATTCCCCGCCGCAGTTGGGGCAATGCCCAGCGAGGATCTCAGTGACGCAATTAACGCAGAAGGTGCACTCGAAAGAGCAGATATGCGCCTCTTTTGACTCCGGGGGCAGGTCTTTATCGCAGCATTCACAGTTCGGACGCAGTTCCAGCATGGTGTTCTCCTGTACGAAAAAAAAACCATCATCGCTGGCAGCGACGGGTTATGACCAGACCACCGGCAGACACAGCAGGGGCAAATCGGGACAGCAACACATTTTGCAGCGCGCATAAATCGCGCCGCGCCACCGCCGAATATGTGACGCTGCTCACCAGACCTTCTATAGTTCATGCGATCCCCTTTTTAAAGAGACGTGTTAATGCAAGTTAAAGGTTTGAATATCGGCTTTTTCATCGTCATCCTCGCCATCGTCACAGTGGCGTTTTTTGATGTACTCACCCCTTACTTCTCGGCCATTTTCTGGGCAGCTATTCTGGCGGTGATTTTCCATCCGCTGAAATCTCTGTTACGGCAAAAAATGGGGGACCGAAATGGCCTGGCCTCACTGGTCACCTTGCTGATCATCTGCCTGATCGTCTTTACGCCACTGGCTATCGTGACGTCCTCTCTGGTGGTGGAGCTGAATACCGTCTACAACAAGCTGCAAAACAACTCTTCGCAGTTTCCGACGGTGTTTGCCGATTTGTTCCAGCATTTGCCGGACTGGGCGCGTAATTATCTGTCTGAACATCATCTGAACAACGCTGCGCAAATCCAGGAAAAACTGTCCAGCTTTGCCCTGAAGGGCGGCCAGTACATGGCGGGCAGCGTGTTCGTCATCGGTAAAGGCACCTTCACCTTTACCGTCGGTTTCGGTGTGATGTTGTATCTGCTGTTTTTCCTGCTGAAAGACGGTGCCTGGCTGGTCAACCTGATTTTAGAGGCGCTCCCGCTTTCCACTCATGTCAAACACCATCTGTTGTTGAAGTTTGCCGCCGTGTCACGCGCGACGGTGAAAGGCACGGTGGTGGTGGCTGTGGTGCAAGGCATCCTGGGCGGGCTGGCATTCTGGATCACTGACATCGATGGCAGCCTGTTGTGGGGCGCATTGATGGCATTTCTCTCACTCATTCCGGCGATTGGTTCGGCGATCATTTGGGTGCCCGCCGCCATTTTCTTCTTCGCCACCGGCGCACTGTGGAAAGGCTTATTCCTCGTTGGCTTCTTCGTCGTGGTGGTCGGTCTGGTGGACAATATTCTGCGCCCGCTGTTGGTGGGTAAAGACACCAAAATGCCGGACTATCTGATTCTGATCGCCACGCTGGGCGGCATGGAAGTTTACGGCATCAACGGCTTTGTCATCGGTCCACTGATTGCCGCGTTGTTTATCGCCTGCTGGAACTTGCTCTCTGGCCGCGATAACCGTGACAACGTGGAAGAGATTGATGAGGAGTTTATTGAGGAAGGAAAGCAACGCGATTGATAGCGGGTGCCGTCTGGCACCCGTCCCCATCATTCACTCGCCAGCACCTTATCGCCTGATGCGCGCCAGCCGCGCGTCAGGCGTTTTTCTATCTCCACCAGCACAAAGATCCCGGCACTGACCGCCAGCGCGATCAGCCAGTATTTCAGCGGCAGCGGCTGCGTACCAAACAGAGTGTTCATCAACGGAACATAGATGATCAACGCCTGCAACAGGATCAGCACCAGCGTCACCAGCCAAATTCCCCGGTTCTTCAGCAGGCCGGCATCAAGTGAGAAGCCTTCACTGTTGCGGCAATTGAGCATATAAACCCACTGCGCGGTCACCAGCATCTGCAACAACACCGTGCGGATAAATTCCGGGCTGTAGCCGCGTGGTTGCAGCCAGGCTTCCAGTACAAATGCACTGACAGATATCAGCAGACCGACAAACAACACGCGCCAGATCGCAAACCCATCCATCACATTGCTGCGCACATTACGCGGTGGTCGTCGCATGATGTTCTGTTCCGCAGGCTCAAATGCCAGACCAAAGGAGAGCGTGGCGGAGGTCGCCATATTCATCCACAGAATCTGCACCGGCGTCAGCGGCAACAGATTGCCCATTAAGATAGCGATGATGATCAACAGCCCCTGCGCAAAGCAGGTCGGCATCACAAACAGAATGGTTTTTTTCAGATTGTCATAGACCCGACGCCCCTCTTTCACCGCCGCCGCGATGGTGGCAAAGTTATCATCGGCGAGGATCATATCGGCTGACTCTTTGGTGACTTCGGTGCCTTTAATCCCCATGGCAATACCGACATTGGCCTGCTTCAGCGCCGGGGCATCATTCACGCCATCGCCGGTCATGCCGACAATTTCCCCGCTCGACGCCAGCGCTTTTACCAGCCGAAGTTTATGTTCCGGGCTGGTACGGGCAAAAATGTCATATTCCTGCGCTGCCTGTGCCAGCTCAGCGTCATTCATATGTTCCAGTTGATAGCCGGTCACTGCCGAGGTGCTGTTGCCAATACCCAGCATCTGCCCGATCGCCATCGCCGTTTCCTGATGATCGCCCGTGATCATCTTCACGCGGATACCTGCCTGCTGGCAGTCGCGAATGGCGGTAATGGCTTCCGGGCGTGGCGGGTCCATCATGCAGGCTAATCCCAGCAAGGTCATGCCGTCACGCAAGTCCTCATGGTCGAGGCGATGCTTCACGGTTGGCAACCAGCGCCAGGCCGCCGCCACGGTACGCAACCCTTCGCTGGCGTAGGTGGTAATGGCATTTTCCCAGTAATCCCGATCGATCGGCGTGCTGCCTTGATCCCCCTGCTGTTGCTGGCACAGTGCCAGCAACACATCCGGTGCACCGGTCAGTAAAATGCCGGGCTTACCCTCAATGACCGCACTCACCGCCTGATATTTGTAGAGCGAATCGAATGGCAGCTTGCTGACCACTTCAATGGCGTCGGACTTCACACCTGCTTTCGCCGCCAGCACCTTGAGTGCCCCCTCGGTGGGGCCACCGATGATCCCCCAGTGACCGTTGTCGTCCTGGCGCAATTGACTCTCATTACAAATATCGACGGTGCGGAGAAAAGCCTGTAATACGTGATCTTCCGCGGCAGTCTGCGCGCTGGTACCGGTTACCGGATAAAACTCGCCTTGCGGTTCATAGCTGTCGCCGCTGATGCGCCACTGACTCGCTGCCAGTACCACAGCTTTCACCGTCATCTCATTCATCGTCAGCGTGCCGGTTTTGTCCGAGCAAATAACGGACATCGCACCGAGGGTTTCCACCGTCGGCAGTTTGCGGATAATCGCCTGATTGCGCGCCATTGATTGCACACCCAGCGACAAAATGATGGAGATAATGGCCGGCAACCCTTCCGGCACCGCCGCGACCGCGAGGCTGATTACCGACAGCAGCAGCTCCCCCAGCGGAATGTCGCGCAGCAAAAAACCAAAGACAAACAGCGCCACCATCATCAGCAAAATGATGGCGAAAATGGCTTTGCCCAACTTATCGATTTGCACCAGCAACGGTGTTTTCGCCTCTTCAATCGACGAGATCATCGCATTGATGTGACCTAACTCGGTATCTGCGCCAGTGGCAATCACCACCCCGGCCGCCGTCCCGGCGCTCACCGTGGTGCCGGAATACGCCAGGTTGAACCGGTCGCCGAGTGATTTCTCCCCTTCCAGCGCAGCCGTGCTTTTTGCCACCACGGTGGATTCACCGGTGAGAATCGCTTCTTCTACCCGCAAATTGTGGACGTCAAACAGGCGCAGATCGGCCGGGATTTTGTCACCCGGACGCAGCAATACCACATCACCCGGCACGATATTTTGCGTGGCAATGGTGGCCTGTAATCCTTCACGCAGCACAATGGCATCGCTCGACAGCATATTTTGGATGCTTTTCAATGACTTCTCGGCGTTACTTTCCTGGATAAATCCAATCAGTGCGTTGATGACAGCAACGCCGAGAATGACAAAGGTATCGACCCAATGGCCCATCATGGCCGTGACCACCGCCGCCGCCAGCAAGATATAAATCAGCACATCTTTGAAATGGGCGATAAAACGCATCAGCGCCGATTTCTCGCGCTTTTGCGGCAGAATATTTGGCCCATGCGTCTGCAACCGCTGCTGCGCTTCTTCGCCACTCAATCCTTGTGGGCCGCTATTAAATGCAGCGAATGCGGCTGCACTGTCTTGTTGATACCAGGGACGCTCGGCGGAATCCGTTCGCCGCACTGTAAAAGGAATGATATTCATAATTACCCCGTGGGACTGAATTAATACATCATGACCAAAACAAAAATCATACTTTAATAATATTTTCCGCCCACGCGATGACCAACATCATGTTTTCTTCAGTTTAAAATCATGGGGATAATTCACCCACCGCTAGTCACAAGAGTAAATTATTATCATGATAAGAAACTTCTAATCCGGCATTGTTAAACATTTCATGATTTTATTTTTCTTTTTACAACCCAACAAGAAGACAAGGTAAGTCATTAAAAAACAACTACCTACAATGATAACTCTCTTTATTATTGATGAGATTATTACCCCTCTCGCTGCCGGATTATTGCACGTTAATATCCCTTCCGGTCTGTCTGCATCGCACAGAAGACATTAAACCAAGACTTAACGAAGGCAGAAAAAATTAATTTTTGCCATAAACATTGAGGATAATCAGTATTTCTTCAGGAGCCATGATGCATATTCCCTCTGGTGGTTAATTGACAAGGGCAAGGAAAATGAACAACTGGCCGGTGCTGGGTGCATTGCTATGCTGTTTGATTCTTATAGGTTGTAATAATAAAAAAATTACGGAAATGATAGTTCCGCACGTTATTAAGACGGCTGCATTAAGGGATAATAACGCTGAAACTCTGCGCATATTTCCGACAGCAGATAAAAGTGGCCGCGCGCTGAAACGTGTCGCAGAGTGGCGAGAACATGACGGTCTGAGCACCCTGATGCTTAATGAACATCCGTACCCACTCACCCCGTCGCTATCTCACCGCGGCGATGCACTGGAGGTGATTTTCAGTGTACCGGAAAACCTGTTTATCAGCCTGGAGGTACGCAACGCCAGCAGCTAGTTCCCCTTTCCGTAGCGGCGCGATTTATATTCTGTGAAGTAAATCCCAATTCTCATTCCCACCCCAATTATTTATGTGATCTCACCGGCAATTAATTCGCCATCATCCTTTGCCATCTACCGGTTAATGCCCTGACATTATTATCCTGATTTAACTGTGTTCATCATTTTGAACATATTCCGTTCATGTTTTGGTATTTCTCCCCTCCTGATTTCTGGCTATAACAACAACAGAGCCAGCACCGACATAAATTCTGCGCAGAGGATAACAATGACAGTGCTTAACAAAAGACAAATAGAGTTAGTTAACTTACTGGCACTGGAGAATAGCTGGCTGCCAATGACTCAGGTGGCAGAACAGCTAAATATTTCTATCAGTACCATCCGCCGCGATGTAGAAGTGATTAACCTTTATTACCTGGGGAATAATAAGGTCATCAGTAAACCGGGGCTGGGATTAAAATTAGACGTCAGCAGCACCCTTTCCGTACCACATGATACTAATGATGACGCCATGCTCGGCATTCTGAAAAGTAAACGGCTGATCAGCATGACTACGGACTTACTCTCCGATTCGCCGGACCCGTTATCCATCAGCGCGCTGGCGGAAAAATACTTTATCAGCCGGTCATCTATCGTTGAAGACCTAAAAAAGATTGAAGTCTGGATTGCAAAATTTTCCCTTGCCATCAGTAAAAACCATTCCGGCACCTTTATTTCAGGAACGGATTATAACATCAGAATGGCACTGAAAGAGATTATCACCCATAGCGTGTTGAGTAATTATCAGATGACCGATAGCCGTATCGACCGCTTTTCTCGGGTACAGCTTATCGCCGAATTTGGTCAGGAAAATGTCGCCAACTGCATGAACCTGATTGCCCTCATTGAGGAAGAATTACAGGGATCAATCAGTGAGCCTTATTACACCAATTTATTTTCTCATCTGTTGGTCACACTGCGTCGAAACTTACATCCGGGCAGGAACATGGCGGAGCAAACGTTCTTTATTCGTTACGACAATCGAGAGTGGCGTATTGCCGAAAATGCCATCCTCTGGCTGGAAAATGAATATCAAACTCGTTTTCCGGCTATCGAGGTTAATTATATCTACCAATATATTATTTCATCCGGCATGCACCCCGTCACCGTGGCAGAGACAGACAAT
Source organism: Pantoea sp. At-9b (assembly GCF_000175935.2). Lineage (NCBI taxonomy): Bacteria > Pseudomonadati > Pseudomonadota > Gammaproteobacteria > Enterobacterales > Erwiniaceae > Pantoea > Pantoea sp. At-9b. The sequence continues at coordinate 1,174,931 of NC_014837.1, read as the reverse complement.
AACCATCATGATTGCACCGCGATGGAGTATGCCGGTTTGCTGGTCAACCGACTCTCCGCTTCACTGGATATCGATTTCTCCCGTGATGCCGGATTAAAAAAAGCCTTGGCATCCCATATCAAACCGATGCTGAACCGGTTGGTTTACGGCATTGTTATCCACAATCCATTACTGGAAGAGATTCGCAACGAATTTAATCAGGTATTTACTGCGGTGAAGCAAACCGCATCCGCGATCCATCAGGAACAGCATCTCGCGCTGCCTTCTGATGACGAAATTGCCTGGCTGACCATCTATATTCAGAACGCGCTGGAAAAAACCAAAGCGAAAAAGCGGGTGATTCTGGTCTGCTCCAGCGGTATCGGCACCTCACAACTGTTGTCCAGCCGTATTAACCGTGCTTTTCCAGAGTGGGAGATTATCGATATTGTCCCCGGTGCCCGCCTCAAAAAGACGCTGCAAGGCCAGCCCTGCGATCTGATTATTTCTACCATCCGCTTAGACGATATTGAATTACCGGTCGCCTATGTTTCAGCACTCTTTTCCAGAAATGATATTGCGCGCGTAGTTGAATGCCTGGGAACCGATATAACCCGTAAGGAGAAATGTGATGCTCGATAAAATTGTGGTCGCGGATTTATTAAGTCGTTCCTGTGTGCTGACCGACCTGGTTGCTAAAGACAAACTCGAAGTGATTGAGAAAATGACAGATTGTCTTTACTCCGAACAGGTCATCACCAATAAGGCCGGTTTTATCAATGATGTATTGGCACGCGAAGAGTTGGGCTCCACTGGATTTGAAAACCAGATAGCCATTCCGCACGGAAAATCGCCTTGGGTGAAAGAAACCCGTATTGCGGTCGCTAAACTCAGCAAGCCTGTCGACTGGGAAACCATGGACAGTTCCGATGTAAAACTGGTTATTCTGTTCGCCGTCAAAGATGCTGACAGTGGCGCAGGTCATATCCGGGTGTTGGCTAAAATATCCATCGCCCTCGGGGATGATGATACCGTTGATAAACTGATTAACTCGCAAACCAAGGAGGAGCTTTATGATCTGATCGTCAATCATAGCGAAGAATAATAATTTCCATCAGGAGAGCATAATGAACATCATAGCCATTACCGCCTGCCCTACAGGCGTTGCTCACACCTATCTTGCCGAAGCGAATTTAAAAAAGAACGCCAAAAAGATGGGTGTCGATATCCTTGTCGAAACGCAAGGTGCGGTTGAAAGTGAATATATTCTGACATCGGATGATATTAAAAACGCCGACACGGTATTAATTGCGGCGGATAAAGTGATTGACCTTTCACGCTTCGGTGGCAAGAAGATTATCCGGGTGCCGGTCACCCGTGCAGCAAAGGATGCACAGGGATTATTGAATGATATTCTGTCAGGAAAAATAAAATCAGAGCTGCTTGAGTTAAAAAATAGCCGTAGCCAGAGTGAATCCGGGCAAACGGATCAAAGCCGCTCGTGGTTATCACAAATCTATGTCCACCTCATTACTGGCGTCAACCTGATGATCCCCTTTGTGGTCGCCGGGGGGATTTTAATTGCCCTGAGTTTTTCATTTGGTATTACCGCTGCCACGCCAGGCGATCCACATTTCAGTCCGCTGGCGAAGATGTTTTCTGATATCGGCGGCGGCGCGGCTTTTGCCCTGATGCTACCGATCCTTTCTCTGGGCATCAGTAAATCGATCAGCGGCAATTTGGGGATCGTCTCGGGGGCCGTCGGCGGGATGTTAGCCATTCACACCGGGTCTGGTTTTCTTGGCGCGCTACTGGCGGGTTTCCTCGCCGGTTACGTCACCCTCGCCATTGTGAAATATATCAACCTGCCCAAAGCGCTGGCTGGCCTGAAACCGATTCTGATCGTGCCGTTGCTGAGCGTGTTTATCACCGGCGCATTGATGATTTTCGTCGTCGGTGAGCCGATCAAGGTGTTACTCCAGGCACTGACGACCTTTCTGGAAAACCTCGGCAACACCAACGCCGCAATTATGGGACTGCTGATTGGCATGATGGTGGCGTTCGATATGGGCGGCCCATTAAATAAAACCGTCTGCATGTTTGCCATTGGCTTAATGTCCTCCGGCATTTATGAACCCATTGCTGCCTGTATGGCTGCCGGGATGGTCCCGCCGCTGGGCATCGCGTTGGCTACCCTGCTGTTCAAACAGAAATTCACCCATCAAGAGAGAGAAACCGGAAAAGTCACCTGGGTGCTGGGCCTGTCCTTTATCACTGAAGGGGCCATCCCCTACGCCGTGGCCGATCCGCTGCGGGTGATCCCGGCCATTGTTGCCGGTTCCGGTCTGGCGGGCGCGCTCTCCATGGCGCTGGGTTGTGGTTCCCGCGCTCCCCACGGTGGCATCTTCGTGATGTTTATCCCGAATGTCATCACCCATGTCGTGGCTTATGCCTGCGCTATCGCTGCGGGTGCCATTTTGACCGCGCTGATTCTCCGTTTTGTCAAAAAAGATTGTCAGGAACTTCCACAAGAGGGTTAAGTGATGTTGATGAATATGAAAGATTTACTCCAGGTTGCGCAGCAGAATAAGTTTGGCGTCGGTGCCTTCAATATTGCTTCCGCCGAATTTGCTCGCCTGGTGATTGAGGTCGCAGAAAAGCTGCAATCACCGGTGATTTTGGAGGTGCACCCGGACGAACATGAATTCGTCGGCGATGCGTTTATTGTCTATTTACGTGAACTGGCGAGTAATGCATCGGTCCCGGTAGTCATCCATCAGGATCACGGCCAATCGCTGGAGCAGGTCATGCGCGCCATCCGCACTGGCTATACCTCGGTGATGATCGATGCGTCCGCATTGCCGCTGGAGCAGAACATCGCCATCACCCGCAAAGTAACCGAAGTGGCGCACACGGTGAATGTGTCGGTGGAAGCCGAACTCGGCACCATCGGGGTGGCGCAGGGCAGCGCCGAAGGGGGACACAATGAAATCCTCTACACCGACCCCGCCCAGGCAGAACGTTTTGTTAAAGAGACCGGTGTCGATACCCTGGCAGTGGCGATCGGCACGTCGCATGGCCTTTATCCGCCGGGTATGCAGCCCAAACTGGATATTGATCGCCTGAAAGCGATCCAGCAACGCCTGTCAATTCCGCTGGTGCTGCATGGCGGTTCCGGTAATAAGGACAGCGAAGTGGCGGAGTCGATTCAGTATGGCGTCGGGAAAATCAATATCTCCAGCGATATGAAAAAAGCCTTCTTCGTGGCACTGGAAGAGTCGCTGAAATCGCCGAGTCATGAACCCAGCAGCCTGTTTATTCAGCCAATGGCATCCGCACGCGCGGTGGTGGAACACAAAATGAAGCTGTTTTCCTCGGTGGGCAAAGCGGAGCTTTATCATTAATCCTGAGCGGCGCGAACAATCGCGCCGCTACCCGTCATTTTACGCCTCGCGCCCAATCTCCGGTGCCAGAATCCATTCAGCGCTGTCGTTCCACACATCCATTTTCACGATCAACCCTTCGCGCACTTCATAACGATCCAGATAACGATTACCGGCAAAAGGTCGGCCATCCGGCCACTCGCCATACAAGGTGCCGTTGGAATACACCACTACGTGATCGCCCCGATCCATCCAGTCGAACTGCCCGACGGACTTCTTCACCCATTTATAACGCGCCCCGTTAAAGTCAGTGATGCCCTTCGTGGTGGGAAACTCACGTTTCCCGGTAAAGGTAATCGTTACCTGTGGGTGCATAAAGGTTGCGGCTAACACCGCATCCGGGGCCATTGAAGCCGCTAAAAACCCCTTCACCACCTCAACTGCCTGCTCAATCTCTGACATAACCCCTCCTGATGTGAATTTGCACAACGCTGGCGCATCAGCACCAAAATGGCGCAATTTTGCCGCTAACTTGCGGGATAAACCGCCTGTTTTTAAGCAATAACAAACTGGCACTGTAATTGCTAGAAATAAAAATATTATTGCTAGCAATCCACATGAGGTGAGTGATGTCCGAAAGATCGTTACTGAAAAACTGGCGGTTGTGCGCTACTGCCACCCTGATGACCATGATGTCCGCGAGCGTGCTGGCCGCAGATCCGATCAAAGTCGGCCTGGTCACGGCATTGTCGGGGCAATCGGCTAAATCGGGCGAAGCACTGACCCGTGGGCTGACCATCGCCATCAACGAGATCAATGCGGCGGGCGGCGTTAAAGGTCATCCGCTGGAGCTGGTGCGACGTGATGATGAAAGCAACCCGGGCAAAGGGATGCTGGCAGCACGTGAATTGATCCAGCGCGAAAAAGTCGCCGTGCTGTTCGGTGGGCTGGATACCCCGGTCTCGCTGGCGATCGTACCGCTGGCGAATCAGTTGAAAACACCGTTTGTCGGCTTATGGGCCGCAGGCACTGGCATCACCCACAACGGCGCGAAAGAGAACTACGTGTTCCGCGTCTCCGCCGTGGATGAGCTGGTGGATGAAGCGCTGGTGGAATACGCCAGCGAGAAGAAAGGCATGAAAAAGGCTGGCATGATCCTGGTGAATAACCCGTGGGGGGAATCGAACGAGAAAGGTTTCCGCGCCGCATTGCAGAAAAACAACATCCCGGTCGCCGGGGTTGAACGTATCGAAGACAGTGATGTGGACCTGGTGCCACAACTGACCCGTCTGAAAAATGACGGTGCCGACACGCTGTTGATGGTCGGCAACGTTGGTCCTTCGGCGCAGGTAGTGAAGTCGCTGCATAAGATGAACTGGCAGGTGCCGGTGGTTTCGCACTGGGGGCCTGCTGGTGGACGCTTCAGCGAGTTGGCCGGTCCGGGTGCCGATCAGGTGACCTTTATCCAAACCTTTGTCTTTACCGACCACAACTCGGCCAAAGGCAATCAGGTAATGGATGAACTGAAAAAACAGTATCCACAAATCAAAGGGCTGGCAGATGTCACACCTGCGGTAGGGATCGCTAACGCCTACGATGCCATGCACCTGACCGCGCTGGCGCTGAACAACGCCACCAGCCTCAATGGCACTGACATTCGCAACGGTTTCTACGCCATCAAGGAATATGACGGCCTGATCAAACACTACCAACAACCGTTCACGGTGCAGCAACACGATGCGCTGGGACCAAAAGACTATGTGTTTGCCCGGTTTGAAGGCGAGCAGATCCTGCCAGTTAGCCCGTAAGGAGAAGGATGATGTGGAGTACCGCTCTGTCCACCGGACTTAGCCTCGGCAGCATGTACGCCCTGCTGGCACTCGGCTTTCATATTACCTGGATTGTGTCCCGTACCCTGAACTTCGCGCAGGGCAGTGCCATGATGGTGGGCGCAACCCTCGGTTACAGTCTGTACGTGACCTTCGGTTGGCCATTGTGGCTGGCCTTGCCCGCCACCCTGCTGTGCTGTGCGCTGTATGGCGTGGTGATTGAGCGGCTGCTGGTGCGGCCGTTCGTGGCGCGCAATTCGGAGGCCTGGCTGATGGCGACGGTGGCAGGCGGGATCCTCGTCGATAACCTGGCGATGTTTACCTTTGGCAAAGAGCCACGCCAGTTCCCGGTAACCGACGTCACCTTTACGCTGTTTGGCAGCTCATGGTCGCTGATCAACCTGCTGATCCCCCTCACTGGCGTGGTGATGGTGGTGGCGCTGACCTTGATCCGCCGTTACAGCCGCATCGGCAAAGTGCTGGAAGCCACGGTCCAGAACCCGCGTGCCGCACAGTTAATGGGCATTCGGGTGAATACCGTGGTGGCGGTGGCGTTCGCCCTCTCTACCGTGTTTGCCGCGCTGGCTGGCCTGCTGATCGCTCCACTGTTCAGCATTCAAAGCGATATGGGCACCTTGTTTGGTCTGAAAGCCTTCGCAGTGGCGATCCTCGGCGGCCTGGCCAGCAGCAGCGGTATCTGGGTTGCCGGGTTACTGTTTGGTCTCAGCGAAGCACTGGTCACGCTGTGGTTTGGCTCGGCCTTCACGCAAATCTTCACCTTCTCGCTGGTGATTCTGGCACTGGCGCTGCGCCCGAACGGATTGTTTGGGCAAAAATTAAGGGTCAAAGTATGATCAAAACCCTCCCTCTTGCCGCGCTGGCGCTGATCAGCCTGCTGCTGCCTTTCGTGCTGGGCAGCTACGCGCTGCTGGTGTTTTCCCTGTTTGCCCTCGCCGTCACCACGGTGGTCGGACTGAATATCCTGCTGGGACTGAGCGGACAAATCTCCTTCGGCCACATCGCCTTCTACGCGCTCGGTGCCTATATTTCGGCGGCGTTAACCATGAATGGCGTGCCGCTGGGTGTCGCCATGTTGCTGGCAATGGTCGTGTGCGGGGTGATCGGCGGTTTGCTGGCAATCCCGGCGCTGCGCGTCAGCGGCCCGTTTCTGGCCATGATTACCATCGCCTTTGCGCTGGTGGTGCGCCATGTGTTGATTGAATGGCGTGATGTGACGGGCGGATCGAATGGGTTGATGGGCATCCCGATGCCCGACTTTGGCCCGCTTGATGCCAATATCGGACTCGCCCTGTGCTGCGCCGTACTGATGCTGGCCGCGCTGGCACTGTTTGCGCGGTTACAAGGCAGCCAGTGGGGACTGGCGATGCGTGCCGTCAAGGCCAGTGAGATTGCCGCCCGTTCGCTGGGTTTCAACCCGGTGGTCAGCAAAACGCTGGCGTTCGCGCTCTCCGCCATGCTCGCCAGCGCCGCTGGCAGCTTCGTTGCGCCGCTGATGATGTTTATCAACCCGGATTCTTTCCCGTTCGCGCAGTCGATCCTGTTTGTGCTGGCCGTAGTGGTCGGCGGCAGCGGCACTCTCTTCGGGCCACTCTTGGGCGCGTTGTTGATTGTGGTGCTGCCGGAACTGCTCTCCTCGTTCGCGGAATATCGTCTGCTGATTTTTGCCATGCTGCTGCTTAGCGTGCTGTGGCTGGCACCGCGTGGCCTGCTCGGTACGCTGGCGCGCTGGCTGGCAAAACCCGCTGCGCAATTCGCTCCCGCGATACCCGACGAAGCCCTGCTACAACGCCACTTTCAGCTTGCGGGTAATGATGTACTGCATGTCGAGGGGATCGGCATCCGCTTTGGCGGCGTGCAGGCGGCTAAAGATGTCAGTTTCAAAGTCCGTGCTGGCGAGATCCTTGGCCTGATGGGGCCGAACGGTGCCGGTAAAACCACGGTACTGAATATGATCAGCGGCTTTTATCGTGCCGACAGCGGCAGCATTCGTCTGCAACAAGAACTGCGCGGCCAGCCCGCCTGGCGCGTCGCACGAGCCGGCATCGCCCGGACCTATCAAACCACCCAACTGTTCAGCGGCATGAGCGTGCTGGAAAACCTGCTGGTAGCGCAGCAGCGTGGCCGCCAGGGGCTGCCGTGGCGTCATCCCGCACAGCAACAACGGGCAGTCGCCATGGCACTGCTGGCGCTGGTGGGGTATCGCGGATCGGTGCACATCCCGGCGGAAGATCTGCCGCATGTGGATCGTCGGCTGGTGGAGATTGCGCGCGCACTGGCGCTCGATCCCGCCCTGCTGCTGCTGGATGAACCGGCTGCCGGATTGAGTCGGGAAGAGACGGATGCGCTGATCCCGCTGTTGCGCCGCCTGGCGAAATTTGGTCTGGCGGTGATCGTGGTTGAACACGATATGGCGCTGGTGATGGCAGTCAGCGATCGCCTGCAAGTACTGGATGCCGGTAAGCCGCTGGCGCAGGGTAGCCCGGCAGAGGTGCAACGTAATCCGGCGGTGATTGCCGCCTATCTCGGCGGTACCGAATATCGCGGCAAACCGCGCGTGATGCCGTTGCGCAGCAGCGGTGAGCCGGGGCTGGTGGTGGATAAACTGACGCTCGATTATGGCGCTGCGCCGGTGGTGCGCAATGTCAGCTTCACCGTCAATCCGGGCGAAACCGTGGCGATTCTCGGGGCCAACGGGGCCGGAAAATCCACTATTCTGCAAACGCTGGCGGGGCTGCATCCGGCGCGCAGTGGCGCTATTTATCTGCACGATCATTCGATCAAAGAACTCAACGCCGCGCAAATCGCCGCACGCGGTCTGGCGCTGGTGCCGGAAGGCCGCCAGTTGTTCCCGCAGATGACCGTGCTGGATAACCTGTTGATCGGCCAATATGCCTGTAGCGAACGCCTCGATCCACAGGCGGAAGTCGAGGCGATCCTGCGGCGCTTCCCACGCCTGCGCGATCGTCTGCACAGCCAGGCGGGGCTGCTCTCGGGTGGCGAACAACAGATGGTGGCGATTGGCCGTGGGCTGATGTCACGCCCCTCGATTCTGCTACTGGATGAACCCAGCCTTGGTCTGTCGCCAGCAATGATTGGCGAGCTGTATGACGCGCTGGCGGGGTTACGTAACGAAGGCGTCACCTTGCTGCTGGTGGATCAGATGGCGAACCTCGCCCTGACCATTGCCGACCGGGCGCTGGTGCTGGAATCGGGTGAAGTGGTAAAAGCCGGACGTGCGCAGGATCTGCTGGCGCAAGCCGATCTGGCGGAAGCGTGGTTGGGAGCAGGCAACGCATGAAACGACTGACTATCATCAATGCCCGGTTGCCGGGCGCAGAAGCGCTGCAAACGCTGTATATCGCTGGCGAACATTTTGTGGCTGCGCATGACGAACCAGCAGAAACCTTGGATCTGGCCGGGGCGCTGGTGCTGCCCGGCCTGCTGGAAACCCATATCCACCTCGATAAAGCCTGCATCATCGATCGTTGCCGCCAGCAGGAAGGGACGCTGGCGGAAGCGATACGTGAAACCGCGCGTGCCAAAGCCGATTTCAGTGAAGAGGATGTCTATCAACGTGGTGCCCGCGTGCTGGAGCAAGCGATTGTCCAGGGCACTACGCGCATGCGTACCCATATTGAGATCGATCCGGTGATTGGCCTGACCGGTTTTCGCGCCATCCGCCGTTTACAGGCGGATTACGCCTGGGCGCTCGACCTGCAACTTTGTGTATTTCCACAGGAAGGGATGCTGAATAATCCGGGCACCGAGACGTTACTGTGCGAAGCGCTGGCATCAGGCGCGGACCTGCTGGGCGGCTGTCCGTATACCGACAGCGATCCGATCGGGCAGATCCAGCGGCTGTTTGCCTTAGCGCAACGCTATGATGTCGATCTCGATTTCCACCTGGATTTCGATCTGTCACCGGAAAATCGGCTGATTGATTGCGTGATTGCAGAGACACAACGCGCTAACTGGGGCGGTCGCGTAACCGTCGGACACGTCACCAAATTATCGATTCTCGATATCGAGCCGCTGCGGGTATTAGGTCAGCAACTGGCCGCTGCCGGGGTGCAGGTCACCGCCCTGCCCGCTACCGACCTGTTTCTCACCGCCCGCGATCGCTTCGCCCTGCAACCGCGCGGCGTTGCGCCGCTGGATGAGCTGGATCGCTGTGGTGTGGTGTGTTCCCTCTCCACCAACAATATCGCCAATCCGTTCACCCCGTTTGGCGACGCCTCACTGGTGCGTCAGGCCAACCTGTTTGCCAACGTGCGTCAACTGGGAACTCAGGGGGATTTGTGGCGTTGCCTGAGCTGGATCTCCAGCCAGTCGGCGAAGTTATTACGCCTGAACGATTACGGTCTGACGCCAGGCTGCCTGGCCGATATGGTGATATTTGATGTGGCACGCGCCGAGCAGATTGTGGCGCAGATTACCCCGCCGCTGGCGGGGTTTAAACGCGGACGGCAAACCTTCAGCCGCCCACAGGCCGTACTCAATAGACCTTAACGGGTATGCGCCGCCTCTCCTTCTCCCGCTTGCGGGAGAAGGTCGGGATGAGGGCGACTGACCGCACTAATCCCGTTTACAACAATGCCTGGCTCAGCGACAGCTCCTCGGACACCACTTCGGTTAAATCCAGCTCCGCTTCCAGTTCATCCAGATGTGCCAGCATAATTTGCTGTGCTGCTTCGGTGTTGCCCGCCTTGAGCGCGGTGAGGATGGCCCCATGCTCGGCGCACTGGCATGATGGCACATCATTGCGCTGATATAACGCGACAATCAACGAGCTGCGCACCATCAGGTTTGACAGAATTTCACTCAATACTTTGTTGCCGCTGACTTTTGCCAGCAACAGGTGAAAGGCACTCAATTCCCGCACGATATCGCGACGGTCCTGCTGCCCGGTGGCGGCATGTTCCGCCTTTTGCTGCGACTCAATCTCAGCGGCAAACTGTGCCATCTGCACAGGCGTAATAGACGCCACAATCGCACTCTCAATCGCCCGCCGCGCGATAAAAATCTCACGCGCTTCCTGCGCTTCGGGATGGGCCACCATCGCCCCGATATTGGGTTCGATCGTCACGATATGCTGCAACGCCAGACGTTGCAGCGCCGCCTGCACATGGTTGCGGTTGGCTTGCAGCGCCTCGACAATCTGCGCCTCGACCAGGCGTCTGCCAGGCTTTAGACGATGCTGCGCGATGGCGAGAGAGAGCGCATCAACAATACGCTGCACTTCACGCTGCTTCGCGGTGGCGACCTGACTCATTCTGACCTCTTCCGGGGGTGTTAATGCTGCGATATTAACATCTCAAGGGGCGCTTGCTGAACTGGTTGTGAGGGAAATTGCGTGAAGGGAATTGTTGTCGAATATCAATATTTAGCTAACAAATATGATACGGGTATTCATTCGTGTTTTATTTTTTTGGTATAACAACTTTACAAACCTATCACACCTCTCCCAACTGATTGGGCGTTGTTATGCTAAGGGCACCGCATGGCTTTATCTGATACACCCGGGGAAAACGTTTCCCGTTCGGGTTCGGGCCGCATTTCCGGCGTGGCGTTACTGGTTGCCTGCGCTTTTTTTATGGAATTCCTGGATGGCACAGTGATCGCCACTGCGCTGCCGGATATGGCCAAAGCCTTTGGCGTATCCGCTATCGATTTGAACATCGGGATCAGTGCCTACCTGCTGACACTGGCCGTGCTCATCCCGGCCAATGGCTGGGTAGCGGAACGCTTTGGTGCGCGCAATGTCTTCAGCCTCGCGTTAACCATTTTCACCCTTTCATCACTGTTCTGCGGCCTGACGCACAACGTCACCGAATTCGTGCTGATGCGTATCGTACAGGGGATTGGAGGTGCCATGATGGTACCTGTTGGACGCCTGGTTGTGCTGCGCACCACGCCCAAAGATCAGCTGATCAAAGCCATCGCCACCCTGACGTGGCCCGCGCTGGTCGCCCCGATCATCGGGCCACCGCTGGGCGGATTTATCACCACCTACGCCAGTTGGCACTGGATCTTTTTCCTCAACGTGCCGCTGGGCATTATCGCCATCATACTGGCGCTGCGCATGATGCCGAATGACTCGGCTCATCAGCATCGCCCCTTTGATGTCACCGGTTTTATCGCAACCGGTATCACCATGCTGTGCCTGGTGGCAGGCCTGGAGATGTTGAGTCAGCAAAGTGCCAGCCTGACCGGTGCAGCAGTGACGATTGCGTTGGGACTGGCAGCGCTGGTGTGGAGCATTCGCCATCTGAGTCGCAGCAAAACACCGCTGATTAGCCTGACATCGCTTGCGGTGCCCTCTTTTCGCATCACCATGCGCGGCGGTTTTCTGCTGCGCGCCACCATCAGCTCCGCCCCTTTTATGCTGCCGCTGATGTTCCAGGTCGGCTTCGGTATGAACGCTTTTCAAGCCGGTTCGCTGGTGCTGGCGGTCTTTGCCGGTAACCTGGCGATGAAACCCGCTACTACGCCGCTGATCCGCTATTTTGGCTTTCGTAAGCTGCTGATTGGTAACGGTGTGGTATGCGTGTTGACGCTATTGCTATGCGCGTTTCTGACGCCGACATCGCCGCATGTGATTACGCTGGTGCTGCTGTTTCTGGGCGGTTTGAGCCGGTCGATGCAGTTTACCGGGATCAGTTCGCTGGCGTTTGCCGAGGTGCCAGCCCAGGAGATGAGTTCGGCGAATACGTTGTTTAGTACCTCGCTGCAACTGGCGAGTGGGCTGGGGGTGACGCTGGGGGCGTTGTGTATTCGGTTGGGGACGGTGCTGGGGGATGAGTTTGGTTACGCGGCCGTGCCGGGAGTGGGGTTTAAGGTGGGGTTTGGGGTGATCGCCCTGATTACGCTGGTTGGGGTGTGGGATATGGTGAGGTTGGAGGATGGGGCTGGGAGGAGTGTTTCGGCCCCTACAGGATTGAAAAATAAGGCGTAGTTTGATGATTTATTGGGGGTAAATTCTGAGTTCAATTTTGATCATGCCCCCGCGGATGCCCCCAATTTTTGTGGTGACAGAGGTTTTCGTACAAAAAACACCGATAAAAGCACGGTCACCAAGGAGTTACCTGAACTGGCATATAGTCTTTGGGGGATAGCCGTAACCGGTTTAACAATGCCGAAGAAATACAGAACTACGCAGGGATTGCACCTGTAACCTCGCTAAATGTACTGACTGAAACGTAGGAGGTAACCATCAGGATCCTGCACGAGAAACTCTCTCTGGCATGCTGTCGTTTCTCCGGTACTGTAGTGATTATCACGCAGATCTCGATAAAGCGTTATTCCATGCGCATACACACGGGCAAGTATCTGCTCAATATCGTCCACTTCTATCTGGAAATTAACGCCACGCCCCAGCGGCCTGACGAGTTCAGCCGTGTTCCATCCCTCCTCCATCAAATGACTTGTGCGGGACTCGTGGCTTAGTCACAATCGGGCAACTCGCGACTATTTAGAAGAGAAGAGTGAATATCCTCTCCACGCCTATTGCACGCAGTGCGTGATATGAAATGTAAGCCTGCAAAGTGCCATAAGTAGACTTTGCTGTCTTGTCGTGAAACCAGAGGGAATAATGGCATTGGCAGGCTGAAGATTGCATCCATATGGATAACCAGGGACCAAGCGAGTATCAGAGCGTGAGCAACGACTCTAACAACATCATTACTCTGATAAATTCATTATTAATACATTTAGAAAATGATTGTGTTATTACCTGATAAGTTTCGTTAGGTAATGCGGGGAATAAAAAACGGATAAATGTATAAAATCAATTTGATTAGCTTACACATCATGCTATAAAATATTATCTTACCTCGGCTAAATGCTAAAGATAACTCATGAAAAAGAAATAAAACGCAAAAGTATTCCTTGACAATATGAATGTAACATAAGTCAGAACTAAAATGAGTGACAAATGATATATAAAAACACTATTAATAAGGTTACAGCTTTTAACTCTAAACTTGACACTCCTCAAAAAATAATAAGAAACCTTATCATTGCAGTTGCCATATTTTTTCTTATTGATTTTCTAGGATTAGACAGTTTCCGGAAGGGCTTCTTCATCCTAACTTTGATATACTGGAGTTTTTCAGTTTTCCATGGCCTGATTAGCATATACAAAAAAGTATATCAAACAACATTAGGAAAATGGGCTTTGATATTAGGAGGCACGCTTTGCTTGAATTTTTCCCTATGCCTTTCGGGTATGGTGATCAATGATATAACTTCTGTTTCACCCACAAACTTCCCTCACTCCTTAATATTCATTTCGGCAGCGATGATTCCTTTGATCGTCCCTCTCGGTATGATCCTACTGTTCACGGTTATTTTTGTATCAGCACCTATTTGGGGGTGGTTGTTTGTGTATGATGATAAACTTAAGAAATTTTTAATGCCTGGATATGAGCCGAACCAACAGAGATTTTTGCATAAAACCACTTTGATAATACAAATTATATCGGTAATAACCTATTGTGCATTTATTTTTCAACTTGCGCGACTCACTGGTAACGATTATATATCTTATATCAATAGCAAATCTCAAGGTATGATTTACACGCTCGAAATGTTTGATAAAAGTCCATGTATCAACATTAAGGTAGGTAAGGTTTCCTTTTTAGGTGATGACAATGTACTGGTTGCGACTAAAGACAATGATAAATATTCCTTCAAAGTCATTAAATGCGAGATGAAATAAAACAAACCCGCTTTATCATGGATATAGCACCCTATTCCGATGAGGGACGCTTCCCCGTCGCCTTAGCTATTTCATATTCTGGGATCTAAGAGGTTTATAAACTACTTCAACTTTAGCGACCATAAAAATTTTCATCATCTCAACTTTGCCATCATGGATCGCTTTGAAATCAATCTTCTCCTTATCGGAGAGTATGTTGTGTTCGTATCGCATAAGCAGTTCCGTCATTGGTTGAAAGTTAGGCTATGCCCTAGGCTGTCCCTTAATGTCTGAGCCGTATTCTAAAAATGTATACCTATAAAATTATCACTCGCCAGAAGTAATGAGCATACCCCCGGTGATGATATTGCCGTAATTGCCTGCTTAAATTAACACTTCCAGCCCATGCTTTTGCACAACAGAGAGCAGCTTCAAAGACATCCCGCTTGGGCGCTTCATCCCTGTTTCCCATTTCTGAATAGTCGAAACGCTAGTATTCAGATAACGAGCGAAAACCGGCTGACTCACGTTGAGCTTTTCACGTAATCTTTTTATTTCAGATGGTTGTAGTTCTTCCACATCTTCGATGCAGGTTGCATCAAAGCTACGCATGGTTTCCTGTGGGATCACACCAGCTTTAAACATACCGGCAGCTGCACTATGGATAGCTTCAAATGCAGGGCTTTTGAATTTAGTTTTTGCAGTCATGGCAAATCTCCACCAGTTCTTTAATCTTCATGAGTGCTGCAATGTTCTGATCTGAGAGAGCAGCGTAATGCTTTGCCAGTTCACGAAACCCAGATAGTTCCTGAGAATCAATGTTTGCCATGTCCTGCTTGGCAAACAGAAAAGCGTATATCCAGCGTGTCCCGCCTTTCGCCAAAATGATTGAGCGGTCACGATTGTGGTTCAAGCGCTTTTTGTATACTCCACCACCTAGGTTATCGCCTTTACCTTCAACAACATCCATTATGGCCTGACATAGCTCGCTATCTCTGATGGCATGCGATTTAGCTGCCTTGGTAAACCATTTTGTTTTGAACACACGCATTATGTAGACATCCTGTCGGTTTCTAGTGTAGCACCAAGTGCTATGTTTGTCTTTTTTTCGCTAGATGAAAAACATCTTGATGGCAAAATTATTACCTTATTGATCTTGATCGGAATTGAATGATAAAAATTAACAAATTGATTTATAAGTAAATCATTATTTTTGTACACTCTGAAGTGCCTCCGGCTTTTTGGTGGCAACTGCTATTTGTACAAAAAACATGAACCTCAGCGTGTCCCGTCGGCTACTGAGGATATCAATGTGACTTGATACAAGAGATAGCTCAGATTTGAACTGATAATTTTTCAGGCTAAAGCCCCCTCCTTGATCTGCCAACCTGCATTATGTTAGATACGTTTGTTCATCATAAATGACATAGTTTGTTAAATGATTGAGGAATGGTGAATAAAACATGCGATATTTAGTTAATAAAAAACAACATGAAAATTTATCAACGCTAATTTGATCATGCGAATCGAGCAAGTTCTCGCTTCTTTTCCGGCCCAACTAAATCCATATCTTTTTCGTTTTGACCAACTATGGCAAGCTTATTACCATCAATAGTGGTCCAGAACTCAGTGGAACGTTTCGCAGCAGCTATCGCTTTAGCAGAATCGATTTTTTTACTTTTCTCGATCATAATATTTCCTATTGGCCTTCAACCTTACAGTCCTGCCGCAAATCATATAGCAGAGTCGCAAAGATGTTAATCAATATATTAAGACTGGAGTTTACGAGATGACCATAAGTTAGGAATACAACTTACACCCCCTTGTAATAAGGATTTCAAAAAAAAAATAAATAGCACTTACTCCACGTAGTTAAAAAGCTCCATAGTTATAACCACTTAAAAACAAGAAACTGAGCATTAAAAACAATAAAAGATATTTTAAAATGAAGAAAATAAAAAATTTTTTTGGTATGCATAATTTTGTTTTCTAACTATCTAGCTTAAACAGGCTATATCTAATCTCTCACAACTTCTCTCACTTAATCTCCCTTGAAACCTATCGGGAGTTGTCGTAGATTCGGCCACGAACACCCGCTGTCTACGACAGCCATCCAATGCTTCTGCACTCTGAGAGAAGCGCCTTCGGGTGAGTGCTAGTCAATGTTTCGTATGACCTGAGAGAAACGCCTTCAGGTGGTTAAATATCCTTGTATCCTGAAAGAGGATGCCCTTGTGGCGGAACCCCTTTTTAACCTTTGAGAATTGGAATCTCAATTGTGATTAAGGTCTGGATCTAAGATCCATTACACCACGTCAAACGGCTTATAATGAGCGTTTTGACCGTCAGCCAGAATCACACCCGTGTGATTCTGGCTCTGATGATTCACTACTACTCGTGAGCAACGGCCTTCTAAGCCGTAGGTCTCACGCAAAGCTGTATTCATATACTCCATCGGGATTGCTCCTTACATCCTGCTATTTGCATATCACTTTATGCCGCGTATTAAACTCTGCTGGCTGCGCCTTGCTATGCCGTCAGGCATCTGCATGCGCCTGCCCTGCTGCGTGTTAATACGTGGTTGGTGAAGGCGGTATCGGTGTTCCCCGCCGTATCCGGGCATGGGAAGAAACTCTGAACGGCGGAAGTCCAATCGATTCGCTGTACCGTGTCGATTGCCCCATCTTCCCGGCCAGCCCGGAAAGTGTTCAGCAGGTGATCAAAGCGGCCAATGACGTTAAAGCTGCAACCGGCATGCCGGTAAGGTTGATTATCCTCGATACCCTCGCCCGCTGCTTTGGCGGTTCCGATGAAAACGCGGCGAAAGATATGGGCGCGTTTATCCAGGGCTGTGAATACATCAAGGCAGCAACGCAGGCCACCGTGCTGATTATTCATCATTCAGGTAAAGATCAGGACAGAGGCGCGCGCGGTTCCAGTGCGTTCCGTGCAGCGCTGGATGTTGAATTTAATGTGTGTCGGGAAGGTGAAGGTGGTGCGCTGATCCTCAGTTGCACCAAGATGAAAGATGCAGAGGAGCCACCACGCCAGGCTTACGACCTTTTTCCGGTAGACCTCTATGTCGATAACGATGGCGACCAGGTCAGTTCTTTGGTCCTGAAGGACGAAGGAAGACCGGTCAATGAGTCGGATGATGAATGCAATGCTGAATTGGCCGGAATTTCACGTTTGACTGAAAACCATCTGGCGCTATGGAAAGCCATTCGTTTGCGCGCTGCCAACGGTGAACCATGCACTCGTGCTTTGCTTCGTGATGATATGAGAAAAATGGGGTTCGATGTTTCCAAGAAATTTAACCGCTGGCTGGAAAAACTGGTAAGAGACGGCCTGGTAATTTGCGATGGTGAACATGTCAGGCCACTTTGTCAGGGTCTTAAAGTGGGGGATTAAATGGGGCACATGTGGGGGAAGAAGTATCAGTCACCACTTTTTGAGCTGAATTCCCCCACTCCCCATCTGTATATATACGCTAAGTGGGGTAAAGATTAAAATCATTAATAAACAATATGTTATAGCAACATCAAAAAATGACGTGGGGGAAAGGTGGGACGCCTGCAAAGTGGGGGTGAAGTGGGGGAATATGAGAACTAACCGCCACATAATCTGGCATTTTTTAAAATCAAATTACGGTACAAATCTAACTAGTAGCTATGAGCGAAAAACGGAAGTCCGAAATCGTTCTCACAGATGATGTAGTTATTACTAACATTGGCCTGTGTTATTCAACAGGGAGATTGTCACCTGCATCACGTTAAATAGGCTAGACCTTAGAGTAGTAAGTTATACCGCACTTAACATAAGAGAAGAAAAAAGTGATTTTTTTATATCAATTATTTATCACTCTATTTATTGGGGGGCGTATTACCGCCCCAACTTTTTTAGTTGTTTAGAATGTTTAGCTTTCGTGGTCGCGGATACATACGGTCAAGTTTCGCGGTTATTACAGCATAAAGAGGGCGATAAACGATCCGTTCCCAGTATACAGCTCTAGCAACGTGAAAGACTTTTAAAACCCTAACCCAACCACCGACGTAACTTGGCCCAAATGGTCTCCTTATTGGCCATTGTTCCAGCGGGCACATTGATAGGTTTCTGTTTCAACTCATCAGCAGCTGCATTCGATTCAGTTTGTGAGTAATAGCGCGCCTTAGCCGCTTTGTCGCGACGCTTCTCCGCATCAATCTTAGCTTTGTCCCAGGGACCAGCTTCTATCACCCGGTTACCTTGAATCACATAGTGCGATCTACAGGGCAGGTTCCAGTTACCGACCGATGGCCAAAGTGATATTGTCTCGCCGTCAAATGTTAGCTTCCAGTCCGTTGGAGTCAGCGGTGTGACTACTTCAAGGCCACAGCCGCAACAGCAACAGTGGACCACGGTGCCGTACTCCATTGAAACGTACAACATGCCAGGTTCAAGTTGGCGCGGAACCCCCTTTACGAAGCAGGGGGTAAGCTGGCTATGACGCATCATATCGAGTCACCGTTAAGCAACATATTCCCGTCAGTCGTATAGGAACAATGGTGCTCATTTTCAAGATCACGATAAAAGCCGAGGAGTTTCTTCCATTTGATTACGGCAAGTGCTGCATTCAACATATTTAACTCGGCGACTTGAATATTTGAAGCGTAAACATTTTCTGCGCCACTCTCCTTGAAAGACACACGGGTGCGAATATGTTCACGCTTCTCTGGAGTGCTGGTCGTCACCCTCAGGATGCCACCAAGCGATCCATCCACCAACTCCAGCCCCATTCCCACGTCTACGAATGACACACCCATATCTTCCAGCTTTTGCATCGCTAAACGTTTTGGCTCACCTGCGTCCATGCAAAGGAAGGCAAAGGTGATTCCATCCAAGAGATTAAGATTATCCAGGCTTATCTGTACTGCATGCGTAACGATATGCCGGTGCATCTGACCGTAAATTCCCGCCAAGTAATCTACTTTCTTCGGCACTTCCCTGAGAGTGTTAATGGACGGGGCGCCAGGTGCGCGAAAAGCGTTGTGCTGAAGAAAATCATCACCATCGATGAGACGTATCTCACTAACCGGCGTTTTAGCTATTTGGTCCAGTATGTAGGAACCTGTGCCACCGACTCCAATGATGGCAATGTGCTGACCTTCAAGTCGTGCAGTTAATGCCCCGATCCCGACCCGGTCAGATGCAGTTTCAAGATAGTTAAATACGCCCCCTTCCTCCTCATCAGGGGTTTTAAAAACACGTGGACTAACGCCAGGTTTGAGGGTTGCGGCGTGGCCAGAAATGATCGTCGCATAGGTGGACATCTTCTGATGGTAGTCACTATAACCTTCAGGCCCTGGCTTACTGGAGAATAAGTGCTGAGCAGACAGTCCATGCCCAAGATTTACTGCTTCACTCTGATGAAAAATAGCCTGAATGCGTCCCCCCTGGGAAGTGCATGGAAATTCTCCATCAAAGTGAATTGTATGTGGTTCTGGTTTTTGAGTAACGTCGCCAGACATGCAAAGGCTCGATATAAGCGTGCCGGTTTTAACTTCCCGTTGCGCGTTAACATAAGGCACGTCACGCATGACCAGGAAACCACCCACAATGTGTACGTGGTAACCTTCTTCGCGCAAGCGCTTCAGATCGCTATTAAGATTGAATGGTGCGGCCGACATTGATTACGCTCCCATTTTTCACTTCGATAAAGGCACCTGCAGCTAACTCACCACTGTGTGGTTTTGAGCTCGCTCCACGATATGTAATTGAATATACGATCTCAGCAGTTGGGGCTTCACCTGGATATGCGATAGCCACAAATTGCTCGAAAGTTTGATGACTATCGCTGACCTGAACTTCACGTCCATTAACGACGATATCAATCTTTGGTTTACGCTTTGGCGCCGTTACAAAGTGTTCAATTCCCGGAGTCGTAAGATCCACCGCCTCATTCGGTTCAATCTGGCGATCATCACCACCACGGATAACCATAAATACGGCATCGCCGTCGCCTGGTTTTGCCAGTTCATAAAGTGCTGCCCCCGAAATTGCAGGTTTACCCCATGATACTTGGCTGTCGTTTACAGTAAGTTTGAAATCACGATCGGTCTGGAAGGCCACGAAACGTTCAGCGCCATGACCGCGTAAATCGAAAGGTTCATCAAGGCGCAGATCTTCAAAGTCTCCCGTCTGAAGAATGGCGAAGAGGCTATAGTCATCATTTGCACGCAGACCCGCAGCAATCAGAATTTGTCGACCCAGTGGAACTGGGTCATTGACTACAATTGCGTGAAAATCCAGGTTTTCCTGCGCAAACAGGATGCGGTAGGCATTTGCCGGACGCAGCTCGCGGCCTTCGCGAATCGCTTCTCCGACATCGTCGATATTGTTAATATTTTGGCTGTTCATGTTTTGCATATCCTTGAGTTTGGCCAGATGATGTCTGGCTCTAATACTCAATCGATGCAGCTCTACCAAAGCGGTAAATTATTTTAGAATTTTTTTTGAAGCGCGCCTGGAGGGGTCAATCCGCAGACGAAAAATGCCGGGCAGGAGGGACAGACCCGGGATGATGATTCGGCGGGAAATACACCCCGGCTTATAGAGTCTAAGGCAACATGAAGCTTTTCCTGCCGGTTATGTAGCACCTTAGTGCTCAGATCAATCGGCGTTACAGTCTTATCAGAAAGATGAACTAACTCCACTATCGCGTCAGGAAAGGCTCTCCGTGCTGCCAGTATAAAAGCGGCTGCGCCAAGGTCCGATTCTTCTTTATCTCTTTTATGTCCGGTTCTAACCCGGCGAAAAGTACGTCGCCCATCTGAGTAAATCAACACATCGTCAGGTTGTACAGTGATAGGAATATCCCCAAACTTCATCGTGAGTACACTGGGTGTTTCAGGGGCATGACCTTCGCGAATTGAATTAAAATATCTAACCATGTCAAGTGCCAGAGACTTAAACTCAGGGGCATATCCGTGCTCAGCCAGACCTTCAACTTTGAGAGCTTGCTCAACGCTGCCTTCTATATTCGTAATTATCGTAGACTCTGCCTCGATCATATCCCTGAACACTTTTCGGACAGCATCGTGCATTTTTGAGAATGGGGTTGGTGATCGTCGCCCCCCGATTTGAAGGACGTGAGTATAGAAAAATCGTCGAGGACAAGATTCATAGAGGGAGACCTGATCGCCACTAAGTTTGAATTCTCCATCCGCAACCCAGTCTATTGGTAAAGATTCAGGAGGCTCAATGACCGGATGATGAGGCTCTATGTTTCTTTGAATCAGATTGGGCTCAATACGATCCAGATACTCAGATTTCCTTCGAGTACTACCTGCAGCGTTTCGTAGTGCAGCATAGAGGAATAACTGGTCCCTGGCTCTCGACAATGCAACATAGAATAAGCATTCTCTTTCCGCCTTGTGCTCCAGACTAAACTGCTCCCTGGCATTAGCCTTACTTCCAGCTATCATCCCATCGGGTGGTGGGCAGGCTTGCTTTTGCGTATAACCAGGAAGGGTATCTGCATTCATCCCCGGGACATGGACCACAGGAAATTCAAGCCCTTTTGAGCCATGTATAGTCATGAGGCGAACCGCGTCAATGCTTTGTGCTACTACCGGGAGTTGCCTGAGGTCACGATCGTCCCCGAGTCGGACTAAACGGCGGATGCGATCTAATGTGCGAGTGATAAATAACCCTTCGCCAGTTGAGGGCTGGACTCGCAAGAAATTAAGTAACTGCCAGGTTGCAATACATTGGGAGCGGTCACTACAACCTGAGGAAGTTGCCAGGCGAGCTACAATACGAGTCCTGTCTAAAAGTACAGTGGCCAGCACAGTCCAGGGTGAAGTATCGCCTTTAAAACCGTCCAGTGTTTTAATCAGCCGCTTTAAGGCAGTACGGCCATTTGCAGAGATTTGGAACTGATTTACTTTATCTCTCCAATCCCCCCAGTCATCTTCTTCACGCAGGCATGCAAGAATATTTCCGACATCTTCCAGCGACATCGTAAATTCTGGCAGGCAAGCCATCCTCACCAGGCCCATTGCGCGGCGATCCACTAAAAGGGAAAGCAGTGACAGCCAATCCTTTATCTCTGGACGCTCGAAAACACTGCCCAAGAAAAGAACAGGGATGCCTAAACGCTCAAGTTGTTGCCCAATTTCTGAGAGTTTTTCGTTGCCTGTACAGAGAACGGCCTGATCACGATATGGGTAACCGGCACCTCGCATTTCCTGTATAGCGTCCGCAAGAGCTGGTGACTGTTGAACGCCTTGTCCCACAAAGCGAAGCTCGGGTTTGCAGGCATTACTGCCCCGATTGGGGCGTAGCCAGCTATCAGCATCCCCTACAGCCATACCCACCGCAAATCTCGAAAATGTTGAAACTATTTCAGGTACAGATCGGTAGTTCATTTTTAACCGATATCGCACCCCACCTGGAAAATCTTCATTTCCAAAGCGCGTCATGTTAAATGAAGAGGCACCTCTAAAACGATAGATTGACTGCTTAGCATCCCCAACTGCCCACAAATTATTACCATTGCCACATATAGCTTTCAGCAGTCGCACGCTGCTGTGGTTGACATCCTGGTATTCGTCCACCAAAACGTGTTCATAGGTAGACTGGATATGGGAGCGAATAGCTTCATTTTCTTCAAGTAGCTTTACAGGTAATGAAACCAAATCCCCAAAGTCTATACATTCAGACTGTTGCTTAAGATTCTCATAAGCTGCGTACACCTTGGCGACTTCAATCGCTTTCTCTGCATCGGTAATAGCATCATTCTCAACAGCGCTATCGCGCATGGCCTGCGCCAGTTTCAGGTAGGTGCTTGCATCGACTACCTCGTCTTTAGCACGTGAAATGCCGGCGAGAAAATCCGCAATAATCCGGCTTGGATCATAAAGATTGCGGTAATGAACCAGTCCTAATTTTGGGAACTCATGCTCCAGCAATTCTACTGCTTCTGTACGATCCAACATCCGGGGGGATTGTGGCAGATTCAACTTATCGTGAAACCGGCGAACCAAATCGAGGCCGAATGAGTGGAAGGTACCGATCCACATTGCAGCTGCAGCACCGCTATCGACACGCGCAATTCTTTCAGCCATTTCTCCTGCCGCTTTATTTGAAAAAGTCAGCAAGAGAATTTTCCGGGGATCAACCCCTTCATTAAGCAATCCTTTTACACGGCCTACCAATGTCTGTGTTTTTCCCGTGCCAGGTCCGGCTTCAAGCAAAAAAGCAACACCACGATGGGCTGCGGCTTTAGCCTGCTCATCGTTTAAAGGAAATTCAATTGCTGACTCTTGATTTTCAGGCAAAGTTGGGGGCAACAGTAGTGCATCAAAAAGTTGTTGAGCAACAACGTCAAATGGCGCTCCAAGCTTTTCGGCAATACTTGAAGCACTTTGGCCCTCCAGATAAAGCGTTCTAACAAAATGTCTAGGTAGCAAAAACTCGCGCGCAAAAAGATCCATCTGGACCTCTCTTCGCTGTCTGCGACTGTAATCTACGACTCGCTCAACTCCCAGCGGGGAGGTCTCCGACGTCCTTGTGGGATCTGTCGTATAGCCCTGCTCATCCTCTTCGACATCATCGCCAAGTTCAGCGTGACCAATTTCATGAGCTACGAGGAATGCTTGCTCAAAAGGAGTTGCGCATTTTTCGTGGAGAATAAACTTCTCCTCTGGGATAAAACGAGCCCGTGCGCCCCTCAGGTTAGGCGATCCTTTTCTTGTTCTCTCTACATCAAGCCCTCGTCTTTTTGCTTCCGCAACAGCAAACTCATAGGGAGTCCATGGATTATGTCCAGAATCAACGGCCTGTTCATGTAGAGCAGCAGCGACCTTGCGAGCCAGTTCCACTGCTTGCACGTTATCTATCCTCTTCCATTAAGTTCCTGATTTCTTCCTCAGACATATCGGCATCCCGAAGCAGTAGTTCGAAAGTAATCTTCTCTGCATCACCCGGTTTAGAATCGGACTTATAACTCCCTACAACCTCCATGTGGGGCTGCTCGAGTGAGGTAAATAGCTGTTGCACACTGACCTGAAGTTGTTCAGCTAACCTGGCCAGAAAACCTTGGGGAACAGATTTGGCGACTACGTTTCGCTCTTTGAATGCCATTACTACCTGTCGAGGTATATCCAGTGATTTAGAGAGAGACCGCATTTCTTGAGCTGAGAGGTTAGCAAATGGATCCACCGCTGTTTTGCCCGGTGAATTCTGGATGCGAGTGACAGCAGAATTGATTATGCGGCGCTCGGACTCAGAGAGTGGCGCCTCATCTTCGATTGATATTCTGGCTATCTCACGAGACAGGTCAATGAGATCATTGGCATATTCGGGGAAGGCTGCAAGATACTTTTGCAGAGTCGCTTTTCCCACATCATGCTCTATGGAAAATGACTCAAGTACCTCTTCCAGGGATGCCTGAGGTGAAAGTCCAGTCATCATATTCCCCCTTCAAGCAGTTTAAGCAGACGTGCAAACGCCTTATTTTTCTGATTATGGATGGTCTTTTCAGACTTGTTAAGAGCCTTGGAAATCGTCATCTCATTTGGGTCGATGGAGTCTATCGGAAAATCTAATCGGATCATCTCAATGATTCGCTTTTGTAGATCGGGTAAAGTCTCAATCGTCGCATCAAGCTTGCGACAGTAATGAAAATTATTGAGATCTGTTTCCTCAAAAGGATTATAACCTTCAGAAACTGCTTCAACCTCTGAAGTGATGTCCTCTGAATCATTGTATTCCAGCTCAGTATTTCTTTTCTCTGACCGATAAGACTTCTGAAAGGCATCTTTTTTTAAACTTAAAAAAGCCATGTCAAAACGCAATTCAAAAATGTCCAACCGCTCTTCATACCCTACTTTATCAAGCATAAGCATCTCAACGAAACGGTCAAGAACACTCTCCTGAACGTCGCTGTTCAGCATTGACACTGAGTTTCCGCCTGGATTGACGGTTCGAGGAAGTTTCCTGAAAATTCGTTCTGAGAGAATCCTGAAGAGCGGGTCAAAAAGAGTTTGATTGGTCGGTGCGCTGCGTCGGACGAAGTAAAGAAGACATTCACTGGGCACATATTGCGGATGTGTCTTGCTCTGCTTGCACAGTTCGATCAAATCCTTATCTGGAAGAGTGCTTAATTCCACTAACCTAGTTTCGGTTTCAGGTAAGCGTGTGTACAGCTTTCCAGCCTCAGTTTGTTTTTGAAGAGGAACGATCAATGCAACCTCCATCAGAATACTTGTGTGTAGAAAAGGTGCCTTCAGCTCTGAGAACTAGCGCACCGAGGTGAAAAAATTATAATTAATAATGTGTTAACTCAATTATTATTTCATATTCTGCATTCTACACAGATTTGCTGGATTTAATAAACTCCACATCGCAGCAAAGTTTTTTGCCGGTATCAATTCTCAGCTTCTGAGTATATAGAGTTGCTCCATCACATCTGTCACCCTCTACGCGGAATTAATGATGTTGATTTTACTATATTTATTCCCAACTCCGCCTGAGGCAACGGTTTTCAGGGCAGCAATAATTTAGTGCTCAGTATAACGGTGTCAGGCATAGCATCTAATGTAGCAGTGCCAGCATGCACGAAGCCTCCAAAAATGAATTACTATATTATGCGAGATATCTCATAAGTTGTTGTTAGTGATACCTGCTTATAGCACATACCGACTTACCCCTATCCCTTTTGATTACCCCCATCCCGCAACCCATCCAAATAATCCGCATACCACTGCAACATCTCCCGCCGCCCATCCAGGTACTGCGCATGGTTGTACGTCCCGCGAATCGAATTCTTGTCCACATGTGCAAGCTGCACTTCAATCCACGCAGAGTTATACCCCTGCTCATGCAAAACCGTGCTCATGGTATGCCGGAACCCATGTCCGGTTGCCCGGCCATCATAGCCAACCCGTTTGATCACCTGATTAATCGTGGCTTCACTCATCGGCTTACCGGCATTGCTCCTGCCCGGAAACACATACTTCCCGCGCCCGGTGAGCTGCTGGATCTCTTCCAGCAACTCAACAGCCTGGCGCGACAGCGGCACCGAATGCTTACGCCGCATCTTCATGCGCCCTTCGGGGATCTCCCAGAGTCCTTTACTTAAATCGAACTCACGCCACTCCGCAGCGCGTAACTCAATAGTTCGCGTCCCTGTCAGCATCAGCAACCGCGTGGCGTACTGAGTCATCTTACTGCCGCTATAGCCACACAACGCGCGCAGAAACGCGCCTATCTCGTTATTCAACAGATGAGGAAAATGCTTCTGCTTCGGGGATTTCAGTGCACCCGCCAGTTCAGAAACGGGGTTGTACTCCGCCCTGCCAGTAACAATGGCGTAGACATAAATCTGACTACACGCCTGGCGGGTTTTCTTCAGCTTATCCAGCACGCCGCGTTGTTCCATTTTCCGCAGCACCGCCAGCATCAGCATCGGTGTGATTTCAGTGACCGGCATTTTGCCGATATGAGGAAAAATATCTTTGCGCAGGTATTCCAGAATGTCGTCAGCATAGCCTTGCGACCAGTTAGCCCGCTTTGTCCCATGCCATTCCCGCGCCATCGCTTCAAAGTTGTTGTTAACCGCGAGGATTTTGGCCTGCTTCGCTTCCTGCTTGGCCGCGCCGGGATCACCACCGGCTGCGAGTATCCTTTTCGCGTCTTCGCGCTTTCCGCGCGCCTGCGCCAGCGTAACCGCAGGATAGAGGCCAAACACCACGCGCTTTTCTTTTCCTGCAAAGCGGTATTTCAGCCGCCAGCTTTTACCACCAGTGGGGAAGATTTCGAGGTACAGACCACCGCCGTCAGCCAGTTTCCAGGCTTTGTCTTTCGGCTTGGCAGTCTCGATTTGACGGACGTTGAGCTTCATTTGGGGGCATTTCACTCCATTGAACAGGCCAGTGTCCCCAAGGAAGTAAAGTTTTTAGCGGAACCGAATAGAAATCAAAAGACCAGGAATGCAGCATTGGCAAGGAGTTAGAGGGAATTCACAGATGAAAAAAGAGTTGAGAAGAAGAGGAGATGGCACGCCCTACAGGATTCGAACCTGTGACCTACGGCTTAGAAGGCCGGTGCTCTATCCAGCTGAGCTAAGGGCGCATATGCGGTTGCGTCGAATTATACGTTGGCACGCAGTCGCGTCAACGTTTTTGCACCCGCCAAGTGCAGAGTGCTGATGATCTAACCAATCCCGCTTAATGACGCTTACGATAATCGCTCAGCGACACCAGATTACTCTCCTCGCCCGCTTCGCCTTCCAGCTCAATGCCCGGCAAAAACGCGCCATTGAACCGTTCGCGCATCATATTCATCTCTTCCCGGTCCGGCTCCAGTTCACGCAGAAAACCCATCGCCAGCAGCAGTTGCTGGGGGGTAATCATTGGGGAGAAATGCGCCCGACTGAGGATCTGATGCCAGCGCCGCATGTTCGCTTCCCCGCCATCCACAATGCACACCTGCCAAATCAGCAGCACCGCCGCCGCATTCTGCAAATGGTTTTCATTGTCGCCGGTGATGTAGTCGGTAAACTCCTTCGCCGCCTCTTTCCCCATCAGCGAGAGCATTGATTCCACATGGACTGGCGGCAGTTGCAGCCGCTTACTCAGGGCCTGGGCCGCATGGCGTGAGCCAGCCGTCAGCAGGCGGAAACCCACGACAAAAACCACCACCAGAGTTGCAAGGATTAGCCAGATCATAAACATTCCACTAAATTCATTGCCGGGCATCATACGGGTTAACGCGGGCAATCTGAAGTGACAAAAGCGTGCCTCAGGATCAATCTGTGCCTGACAGCGCGGCGCGCTTCTGACAGAATAGGCGCCTTTCCCCGATTCAACATTACACAGTGGATTTCCTCTCTGATGGCAGCAAAAATTATTGACGGTAAAACGATTGCGCAGCAGGTGCGCCTTGAGGTTGCGGAAAAAGTACAGCAGCGTCTGGCGGCTGGAAAACGTGCACCTGGCCTGGCAGTCGTTCTGGTGGGGGAAAACCCCGCTTCGCAGATCTATGTCGCCAGCAAACGCCGCGCCTGTGAAGAAGTGGGATTCGTTTCCCGTTCTTACGATCTGCCAGCAACCACCAGCGAAGCCGAGCTGCTGGAGTTGATCGATGCGCTGAATAACGATCATGAAATCGATGGCATCCTGGTGCAGCTGCCGCTTCCGGCAGGCATCGATAACGTTAAAGTGCTGGAACGCATCGTGCCGGACAAAGATGTCGATGGTTTCCATCCGTACAACGTCGGTCGTCTGTGCCAGCGCGCGCCTAAGCTGCGTCCCTGCACCCCACGCGGCATTGTCACGTTGCTGGAGCGTTATGACATCGATACCTACGGCCTAAACGCCGTGGTGGTGGGTGCATCCAACATCGTTGGTCGTCCGATGAGCATGGAGTTACTGCTGGCCGGTTGTACCACCACCGTCACCCACCGTTTCACCAAAGATCTGCGTCACCACATCGAACACGCCGATCTGTTGATCGTGGCGGTTGGTAAACCGAACTTTATTCCGGGTGACTGGATCAAACCGGGCGCGATCGTGATTGATGTCGGTATCAACCGTCTGGAAAGCGGCAAAGTGGTTGGCGATGTAGATTTCGAAGCCGCTTCAGAACGCGCGTCTTTCATCACGCCAGTGCCTGGCGGCGTTGGCCCGATGACGGTTGCCACCCTGATTCAGAACACCTTGCAGGCATGCGAAGAGTATCACGATGAGGAGAATGCATAATGGCGACGTTTTCTCTGGGTAAACACCCGCATGTCGATCTGTGCGATCTGCTGAAACTCGAAGGTTGGGTGGAGAGCGGCGCGCAGGCCAAAGCGGTGATCGACGAAGGCGAAGTGCGTGTCGATGGCGCAATTGAAACGCGTAAACGCTGCAAGATCCTCGCCGGTCAGACAGTGGAATTTGCCGGCCAACGCATTACTGTGGTGGCTTAAAAAACGTAGCGGCGCGATTTATCGCGCTTGTTGCCGCTAAAGAGCGCGATAAATCGCGCCGCTACCAGGCTGAAATAAAAAGGGCGAACTTTGATGTTCGCCCTTTTTTATATGTTATTTACGACGCCAGGTGGTGCCCTGCGGCCCATCTTCCAGCACGATACCCAACGCATTCAGTTTATCGCGCGCCACATCGGCCTGCGCCCAGTCTTTCGCCTGACGCGCATCATTACGCATCTTAATCAGCGCTTCGATCTCCGCCACTTCATCGTCGTTGGCCTGCGCACCGCTTTGCAGGAACTGCTCAGGATCTTGTTGTAGAATGCCCAGCACCTCCGCCAGTTGACGCAGTTTCGCTGCCAACGCATCCGCCGCCGTTTTGTCCTCGGTTTTCAGGCGGTTCACTTCGCGCGCCATATCGAACAGCACTGAGTAAGCTTCCGGTGTGTTGAAGTCATCGTCCATCGCGGTGCGGAAACGCGCTTCGAACTCTTCACCACCGGCAGCAACCGCGCTGACATCGGTATGACGCAGTGCGGTGTAGAGACGCTCCAGCGCCGCACGAGCCTGATTGAGGTTATCTTCGCCATAGTTGAGCTGGCTACGGTAGTGGCCGGACATCAGGAAGTAACGCACGGTTTCCGCGTCGTAGTGTTGCAGTACATCGCGAACGGTAAAGAAGTTGCCGAGGGATTTTGACATCTTCTCGCGATCAACCATCACCATCCCGGAATGCATCCAGTAGTTAACGTAAGGGCCATCATGCGCACAGGTAGATTGCGCCACTTCGTTTTCGTGATGCGGGAACATCAGATCCGAACCGCCACCGTGGATATCGAAATGGGTGCCGAGCTGTTTGCAGTTCATCGCTGAACATTCAATATGCCAGCCCGGACGGCCGTTGCCCCATGGTGAGTTCCACGCCGGTTCGTCGGCTTTCGACATCTTCCACAGCACGAAATCCATCGGGTTACGCTTCACTTCGGCCACTTCAACGCGCGCACCGGCCTGGAGTTGTTCCAGATCCTGACGGGACAGCACGCCATAGTCTTTGTCGCTCAGCACATCAAACATCACGTCGCCGTTGTCGGCCACGTAGGCATGACCACGCTCGATCAGGCGGCCAACCAACTCGATGATCTCGTCGATATGGCGTGTCGCGCGCGGCTCCAGATCGGGCGGCAGAATACCCAGCGCCGCGAAATCTTTGTGCATTTCACCGATCATACGGTTGGTCAGGGTTTCGATGCTTTCGCCATTCTCGTTGGCACGTTTGATGATTTTGTCATCAATATCGGTGATGTTACGTACATACTTCAGCTTATAACCGACATAGCGCAGGTAGCGCGCTACCACGTCAAACGCCACAAAGGTACGTCCATGGCCGATATGACAGAGGTCGTACACCGTGATGCCGCACACGTACATGCCGATTTCACCAGCATGAATGGGTTTGAATTCCTCTTTCTGTCGCGTCAGGGTGTTATAAATCTTTAGCATTGAACGGTTCCGTATTTAACGTGTGCGGGAAAGGCCTTTCCAG
The DNA here is from genome assembly GCF_000175935.2 of Pantoea sp. At-9b. Taxonomy (NCBI): domain Bacteria; kingdom Pseudomonadati; phylum Pseudomonadota; class Gammaproteobacteria; order Enterobacterales; family Erwiniaceae; genus Pantoea; species Pantoea sp. At-9b. The sequence goes on along the minus strand of NC_014837.1, from coordinate 1,144,522 downwards.
GCTAGCTGCGTATTGTGCCGTATTTTTTTCTTCAGCGCGACGCCAGCATAGCAACTGTCGCTGCCTTGCTGACGCGTCATCACAATTTGTGATATAAGATGCGTCTACAAAAATGGCCCGCTGCTCTGAGGCAGGCGCGGCAATTGACACCGACGACAACCTTTACAGGACGAGAATGATGGTCACCTTCCAGACGAACCACGGCGATATCGTAATTAAAACCTTCGATGACAAAGCGCCGGCTACCGTAAAGAACTTCCTGGATTACTGTCGTGAAGGTTTCTACGACAACACCATTTTCCACCGTGTGATCAACGGCTTTATGATTCAGGGCGGCGGCTTTGAGCCGGGCATGAAGCAGAAAGCCACCAAAGAAGACATCCGTAACGAAGCCAACAACGGCCTGAAAAACACCCGTGGCACCCTGGCGATGGCACGTACTCAGGCTCCGCACTCTGCTACCGCTCAGTTCTTCATCAACGTAGCAGACAACGACTTCCTGAACTTCCGTGACGAAAGCCTGCAAGGCTGGGGTTACTGCGTGTTCGCTGAAGTGGTTGAAGGCATGGACGTGGTCGACAAAATCAAAGCCGTCGCCACCGGCCGCAGCGGCATGCACCAGGACGTGCCGAAAGATGACGTGATCATCCAGAAAGTGACCGTTAGCGAGTAATGTCGCGCACGCTGTTTATCGCAGATCTTCATCTGTGCGAAGAAGAACCGGCAATCACTGCCGGTTTTCTGCATTTTTTGCAGCGGGAAGCGCATCAATGCGATGCGCTTTATATCCTTGGCGATCTGTTCGAAGCCTGGATTGGCGATGACGATCCCAACCCCTTGCATCAGCAAATCGCTGACGCGCTCAAGGCCCTGCCGGTGCCGACATTCTTTATCCACGGTAATCGCGATTTTCTGCTCGGCCAGCGCTTTGCGCGTGCCAGCGGCATGACGCTGCTGCCGGAGGAACAGGTGTTAACCCTGTACGGCAAGCGCCTGCTGATTATGCATGGTGACACCCTGTGCACCGACGATGAAGGCTACCAACGCTTTCGTGCCAAAGTGCATCAGCGCTGGCTACAAAAGTTATTTCTCGCCTTGCCGCTCAGGATACGCATGCGTATCGCCGCCAAAATGCGCGCCAACAGCAAACAGGCCAATCAGCATAAATCGCTGAGTATTATGGATGTGAACCAACAGGCGGTGATAGAAGCCATGGCCCGTCAACAGGTGCACTTGCTGATCCACGGCCACACCCATCGCCCGGCGATCCATGATTTTGTTTTGCAGGGTGAAAATGCCCAACGCGTGGTGCTCGGTGCCTGGCATCATCAGGGGTCGATGATTCAGGTTGATGCCGCTGGCGTCAGGCTTATCGAATTTCCGTTCTGATTAACGGGCAATCTTGCCCGTTTTCCGGCCACGCAACCGTTTTCCTTGCTGCCATCTCATGCTATTCTCTGTGCCCTTCTTCACCTGCCCGCCCGGCCAGGTTCGTTTGTATATTCACAGGAGTTGACCGCATGTCATCCAACGCCGCCCCGGCTCGTATCGCCATCGTCATGGGTTCCAAAAGTGACTGGGCTACCATGCAGTTCGCCGAGGAAATTCTTAACAGCCTGGATGTCCCCTTCCACGTGGAAGTGGTCTCTGCTCACCGCACGCCGGACAAACTGTTCAGCTTCGCCGAAAACGCCGCGCAAAATGGTTTTCAGGTGATTATCGCCGGTGCTGGCGGTGCTGCCCATCTGCCGGGCATGCTGGCTGCCAAAACCCTGGTGCCGGTACTGGGCGTACCGGTACAAAGCGCAGCCCTGAGCGGCGTCGACAGCCTCTACTCTATCGTGCAAATGCCGCGCGGTATCCCGGTCGGTACACTGGCCATCGGTAAAGCCGGTGCCGCCAATGCTGCCCTGCTGGCGGCACAGATTCTGGCGATTCACGACAGCGCGCTGGCAACTCGCCTGGCGAACTGGCGTCAGACCCAGACCGACGAAGTACTGAACAACCCGGACCCGCGGGGGGATGCATGAAGCCGGTTTGCGTACTGGGAAATGGTCAGTTAGGCCGTATGCTGCGCCAGGCGGGTGAACCGCTGGGCATCGCTGTCTATCCGGTCGGGCTGGATGCCGAACCTTCTGCGCTGCCAATCGCGCAAAGCGTGATCACCGCAGAGATTGAGCGCTGGCCAGAAACCGCGCTGACGCGTGAGCTGGCGAGCCATCCGGCTTTTGTGAATCGCGACATTTTCCCGCGTCTGGCCGATCGCCTGACGCAAAAACAGCTGCTCGATCAGCTGAACCTCGCTACCGCCCCGTGGCAATTGCTGGCAGAGAAAAGCGAATGGCCGCAGGTGTTCAGCTCGCTCGGCGAACTGGCCATCGTCAAACGCCGCACTGGTGGTTATGACGGGCGCGGTCAGTGGCGTCTGCGCGCCAATGAAACCGACACCCTGCCGGATGAGTGCTACGGCGAGTGCATCGTTGAACAGGGCATCAACTTCAGCGGTGAAGTGTCGTTGGTGGGTGCGCGTGGTCAGGATGGCAGCACGGTTTTCTATCCGCTGACCCATAACCTGCATCAGGAAGGTATCCTGCGCACCAGCGTCGCATTCCCGCAGGCTGATGCGGCCCAGCAGCAGCAGGCCGAAGCGATGCTCAGCGCGATCATGCATGAGCTGAACTATGTCGGTGTGATGGCGATGGAGTGCTTTGTTACGCCGCAGGGCCTGCTGATCAACGAACTGGCACCGCGTGTCCATAACAGCGGACACTGGACGCAAAATGGTGCCTCCATCAGCCAGTTCGAGCTGCATCTGCGTGCCGTACTGGGTTTACCGCTGCCGCAACCGGTGGTGTATGCGCCGTCAGTCATGGTTAACCTGATCGGTACGGATGTGAATCTGGCATGGCTGCATCAGCCACTGGTGCATCTGCATTGGTACGAGAAAGAGGTACGCCCGGGACGTAAAGTCGGCCACCTCAATCTGACCGATAGCGACCAGGCTCGTCTGGCCGCCGCGTTGAATGCGCTGGTGCCGCTGCTGCCGCCGGAATATGCGAGCGGTATCGCCTGGGCCGTTGAGAAGCTGTAAAACGCTCCCTCACCCTAACCCTCTCCCGCAAGCGGGAGAGGGTTCCAGAGAAGCCTGTCACGCCGCTTCAAACCGCCTGAACAACGCTTTACCTTTCAGCAAACGCACGCCCAGCCAGCCGCCGCACAACGACAGTAGCACCGCCCCGGTGATTGGCAGCGCCAGCCACAGGCTCCAGTCCGGCTGCCAAGGGAAATCAAAGATCTTCCGTTGTAACCCCCATAGCGCCGCTTCTGCACCCAGCGCCGCCGCAATCCCGGACACCACGCCCAGCAAAGCAAACTCACACCACAGGGTGCCGCGCAGCAGCCGTTTGCTGGCACCCAGCGTGCGATACACCACCAGCTCCTGACGCCGTTGCCGCATCCCGACCTGGATTTGTGCCAGCAGCAGCAATACGCCACAAATCGTCACCAGTATCACCATAATCTCCAGCGCCTGGCTGACCTGTGCCAGCACCTGACCGATCTGGCGCATCATGCTGCCGATATCCAGCAAACTCAGGGTGGGGAATGCCCGGTTCAGCTGCGCCAGCAACGTCGGGTTACTCCCCATACGGAAACTGGTCAGCCAGGTTTGCGGTTGGTCATCCAGCGCCCCCGGCGGGAAGATAAAGAAGAAGTTGGGCCGCAGGCTTTCCCAGTCCACTTTACGCAGGCTGGTAATTTTGGCGCTGAACTGCTGGGTATCGCCGCTGAAGGTTAAGGTATCCCCCAGCTTCACCCCCAGACGATCTGCCAGCTCCGTCTCCATCGAGACTTCCCCGGCACGCGGCGGCCAGCTCCCCGCCACCAGCGGGTTGTGATCCGGCCGCTCAGTCTGCCATGTCAAATTCAGCTCTCGATTCAATGCGTTATCCATATTCGGATCGGCATCCTTACCGTTGAGCTGCGTCAGACGGGCGCGGATAATCGGATAGAACGTCTCCGCCTTGATCTGGTGTGATTGCAGGAAATCACGGACCTGCGGCACCTGTTCCTGCGTCATATTCAGCAGAAAATAGTTGGGGCTATCCGGTGGCAATTGTTGTTGCCAGCGATCGAGCAGATCACCGCGCATCACCAGCAGCAACGCCAGCAACATAAAGGAGAGTGAAAACGCCGCCAGCTGGCTGAGCGTCATCGCCGGTTGCCGTAGCAGACGATTAATCGCCAGCCGCATCGCCAGGTTGCGCACCACCAGGCGGCGCAACAACAGCAAGGTGCCCCAGCCCAGTAATGCCAGCAACAACGCCAGCATCACTACGCCTGCCAGCAGCGCCCACAGCATTTTGCTGCCACCCATCAGCAGCGCCAGCAGGCCAATCACCACCAGCGCCATCACCGGCAGATAGATGCGTAACGGCCAGACGTCCGCTACCGCATCACGACGCAGCACGCGCAACGGCTGTGTTGCCAGCAATAAGCGGTAAGGACGCAGCCCCACCAGTAGCGAGATAACGAACATCGCCCCCAATGACCACAGCCACGGCCAGAAGCTGGCTGCCGGAAGCGCCGCAGGCAGCACCGGTTTCAGCATCGCCAGCAGGATGATTTCTATCCCCTGCCCCAGCACGCTACCCGCCACCGCCGCCAACAGCAGCACTGCCAGCCACTGGCCGATGATTAACCGTTGCAGTACCTTGCGCGTTGCCCCCAGGGTTTTCAGCACCGCCACCAGGTCATAGCGGCTGCGGCAATAGTGACTCATCGCCACCGCCACGGCGGCGATCGCCAGCAGCAAGGTCAGCAACGCTGACAGCAGCAAAAATTGCTGTGCGCGCTGCATCGAACGCCCCAGTGCATCTTCTGAATTTTCCACGCTAATCCAGCGTTGATCCGCTTTGAGCTGCGGCTGAATCCAGTTGTCGTAGCGCGCCAGCGGTGCCGGATCGCCTGAGAATTTGTAGCGCCAACTCAGGCGACTGCCCGGCTGGATCGCGCCGGTTTTCTCCACATCCGCCAGGTTCATCAACAGACGCGGCGCGGTTTGAAACGGGTTAAACCCGGCATCAGGTTCCTGAATCACCTCACCTGCGATACGCAGCGTGGTATCACCTACGTCAATCTGATCGCCAGTTTTCAGGTTCAGCAGCGCCAGCAACCGGGGGGCCGCCAGCACCGTACCCGCGCGTGGGCGCAGGCCGGGCGGATCGGTTTGCAAAGTGCCAAACATCGGATAGGCATCATCCACGGCCTTCACATCCGCCAGCTGCGGCGTTTCCTGCGCGAAGGTCATGGTCATAAAACTTAGCTGACGGCTAACCGATAATCCCTCCTGCCGTGCCTGCGCCAGCCAGGCGTCCGGCACCGGTGCGTTGCTGTGCAAGGTACGATCACCGGCCATAAAGTCACGGCTTTGCTGGCTTAACCCTTTCTCCATCCGATCGCTGATCGATCCCAGCGCCAGAACGCAGGCCACCGCCAGCGTCAGCGCCAGCCAGACGATCAACAGCGAGGGCGAACGCCACTCCCGCCAGAACCAGCGCCAGATCATGACTCCTCCCACAATTTACCGTCACGCAGTCGCAGGCGACGGTCGCAACGCGCTGCCAGTTGTTCATCATGCGTGACCAGAATGAGGGTGGTGGCAAAATCACGGTTGAGCGAGAACAGCAGATCGGCGATGCGATCCCCGGTCTGACGGTCGAGGTTGCCGGTCGGTTCATCGGCAAACAACAGGCCGGGACGCCCATTAAAGGCACGAGCCAGCGCCACTCGCTGCTGCTCGCCACCGGAAAGCTGGGCGGGAAGATGGTGCAGACGCGCTTTTAAGCCGAGCTGCGTCAGTAATTCCACCGCCTGATCGCGGCTTTCACGATCGCTGACACCACGCAACAGCGCTGGCAACTGGACGTTCTCCAGCGCATTCAGCGTCGGCACCAGCATAAAAGATTGAAAGACAAAGCCGACTTCCCGCGCGCGCAGCGCCGCCCGCTGCTCCTCATCCATTGCATGTAATGGCTCGCCCAACAAATGCACTTCACCGCTGCTGCCATCGTCCAGCCCGGCGAGGATGCCCAACAGGGTAGATTTGCCCGAGCCGGACTCGCCAATCAGCGCAATGGTCTGGGCGGGTTTGACAACCAGCTCAACTCCGGTAAGGATGGTCAGCTGATGCTCTCCCTGACCGACGGACTTAGTAAGATGATGAACTTCAACAATGTTTTCCGCTGGCATTATTCCTTCCTGTTGTTATTGCTTCTGCTGGTGTCACGTCTTGCTGCGGCCGATACGCTGCTGGTACTGGGCGATAGCCTGAGTGCCGGTTACCGCATGTCCGCCAACGTTGCCTGGCCCTATCTGTTGGATAAAGAGTGGCAACAACAGCCCAAAGTTATCAACGCCAGCATCAGTGGCGATACCGCCGGACAGGGCCTGGCGCGTTTACCGGCGTTATTAAAACAACATCAACCGCGCTGGGTGTTAATCGAATTGGGCGGTAACGATGGTCTGCGTGGCTTCCCTCCGCAAAATATCGCCCAGGACCTGAGCAAAATTATCGACGATGTGAAAGCAGCAAACGCGCAGCCGCTGCTGATGCAAATTCGTTTACCGGCAAATTATGGACGTCGTTATACGCAGGCGTTTAGCGCGATTTATCCGCAGCTGGCACAACAGTACAACATTCCTCTGGTGCCCTTCTTTATGGAGCAGGTGTATCTGAAACCGGAGTGGATGCAGCAGGATGGTATTCACCCGAATCCGGATGCACAGCCTTTTATCGCCAGTGTGATGGCGAAAGAACTGGCTCCGCTAGTAAAGCATGATTAACGCAGGCGCGTGATTTTTAACAGGTAAAGTTATGCAAAAAACCATTCTTATCACCGGCTGCTCCAGCGGTATCGGCCTGGTGGCCGCCAATGATCTGCTGATGCGCGGCTACCGCGTGATTGCCGCCTGCCGCCGGGCAGATGATGTTGCACGCATGCATGCGCTCGGTTTTATCGGGATTGCCCTCGATCTGGACGATCCGGTCAGCGTCGATGCCGCTGCGGATCAGGTGATTGCGCTGACGGAGAATCGCCTGCACGGTCTATTCAACAATGCCGGTTTTGGTATTTACGGGCCGCTCACCAGCCTGTCGCGCCAACAGCTTGAGCAACAGTTCTCGACCAACTTCTTTGGCACACATCAACTGACCATGCGCCTGTTGCCCGCGCTGCAAGCCAGCGGCAACGGGCGTATTATTAATACCAGTTCCGTGCTGGGATTGATCTCCACGCCGGGACGCGGTGCTTACGCCGCCAGTAAATACGCGCTCGAAGCCTGGAGCGATGCGCTGCGCATGGAGATACGCAGCACGGGCGTGCGCGTCAGCCTGATTGAACCGGGACCGATTCATACCCGTTTCACGGAAAACGTTCATCAGGGGGAGAGCGACAAACCGGTGCGTAATCCCGGCATTGCTGCGCATTTTTCCCTGCCGCCTGAAGCGATTTTGCCGAAGCTGCGCCACGCGCTGGAAAGCGCCCATCCGCGCCTGCGTTATCCGGTGACCCTGGTGGCCTGGGCCATGAGTCTGTTAAAACGCCTGCTGCCAGGCTGGATGCTGGATCGCATTTTGCGCAGCAAATAGGCTGCAAGCCTGATTTGAACTTGAAGCCGGGCAGCTTGCCCCCATATTCTCAACACACTTTCAGCAAAGAGACGCATTCATGTCACACGCTTTGATTATCGACATCAACGAATCCAATCTGCATCAGACGCTGGAACAATCCATGCAGCTGCCGGTGCTGTTCTATTTCTGGTCCGATCGCAGCCAGCATTGCCAGCAACTGACGCCGGTGCTGGAACATCTGGCCCAGGAGTACGCCGGTCAGTTTATTCTGGCGAAACTGGATTGCGATAAAGAGCAGATGGTGGCTTCTCAATTTGGTTTGCGTTCTATCCCGACGGTGTACCTGTTCCAGAACGGCCAGCCGGTCGATGGTTTCCAGGGACCGCAACCGGAAGAGGCGATTCGTGCCCTGCTGCAAAAAGTGCTGCCGCGTGAAGAAGAATTGAAAGCCCAGCAGGCGCTGGCCCTGATGGACGAAGGCAAACCACTGGATGCACTGCCGCTGCTGAAAGATGCCTGGCAGCTGAGTCATCAGGCCAGTGAAATTGGCTTCCTGCTGGCGGAAGTATTGATCACCCTGAACCGCAGCGACGAAGCGGAAGCGGTGTTAAATGTGGTGCCGTTGCAGGATCAGGACACTCGCTATCAGAGCCTGGTGGCACAAATCGAGTTACTGAAAAAGGCGGCCGATACGCCGGAAATTCAGCAATTACAGGAACAACTGGCGCAGGACCCTGCGAACGCGGAGCTGGCTGCTAAACTGTCGTTACAGCTGCATCAGGTTGGTCGTAATGAAGAAGCGCTTGAATTGCTGTTTGGTTTTCTGAAAAGCGACCTCAATGCCGCTGACGGCCAGGTGCGTAAAATGTTGCAGGAAATTCTGGCCGCACTCGGCACCGGTGATGCCTTGGCTGCACGCTATCGTCGCCAGCTTTACTCGCTGTTGTACTAACCAGTACGGGCGTTAAAAGGGAGCCGAAGCGACTCGGCCCCTCAACTGACAACCAGGAGGTTATATGTTAACTGTGATGCCGGTCATCATCGTACTCGCGTTGGTGACCGTATGGGCCGGTGTAAAAATTGTGCCACAAGGTTATCAGTGGACGGTGGAGCGTTTCGGTCGCTATACCCGTACCCTGCAACCCGGCCTGACGTTAGTTGTGCCCTTCATGGATCGCATTGGCCGCAAGGTCAATATGATGGAACGGGTGCTTGATATCCCCTCTCAGGAAGTCATCTCCAAAGATAATGCCAACGTCACTATCGATGCCGTCTGTTTTTTGCAGGTGATCGATGCGGCTCGCACCGCCTATGAAGTCAGCAACCTTGAGCTGGCAATCCTCAATCTCACCATGACCAATATCCGTACTGTGCTGGGCGGCATGGAATTGGATGAGATGCTGTCACAGCGCGACAACATCAATACCCGTCTGCTGCACATTGTCGACGAAGCGACCAATCCCTGGGGCGTGAAAATCACCCGTATCGAAATTCGTGATGTGCGCCCACCGCAGGAGTTGATCGCGGCGATGAACGCGCAGATGAAAGCCGAACGTACCAAACGCGCCGATATTCTGACGGCAGAGGGGGTACGCCAGGCGGCGATTTTGCGTGCTGAAGGGGAAAAGCAGTCACAAATTCTGAAAGCTGAGGGGGAGCGGACTGCGGCGTTTCTGCATGCCGAAGCGCGTGAACGTCAGGCGCAGGCGGAAGCCTCTGCAACGCGTATGGTGTCTGAAGCAATCGCTGCCGGGGATATCCAGGCGGTCAACTACTTTGTGGCCCAGAAATATACCGATGCATTGCAGAAAATTGGCGAGGCCAATAACAGCAAGGTAGTCATGATGCCGCTGGATGCCACCAGCCTGCTCGGTTCCGTGGCCGGGATTAGCGAACTGCTGAAAGAGAGCGGTCGGGAGCGCAAACCGTGATCCTGATGGAGCTGATTGCACATCCACACTGGTTCTGGTTGACACTCGGCGGCCTGCTACTGGCCGCGGAGATGCTCGGCACCAGTGGCTATCTGCTGTGGAGCGGCCTGGCGGCAGTGCTGGTTGGCCTTATCGAGTGGTTCTTTCCCTTCTCGTGGACCAGCCAAGGCCTGCTGTTCGCAGTGCTGACGCTGTTGTGCGTCTATTTCTGGTATCGCTGGATGCGCTATCGCGAGTCGTCACAGCAACCCAATGTGCTTAATCAGCGCGGCACACAACTGATTGGGCAGCATTTCACGCTGGAGAACGCCCTAAAAGACGGCACCGGTCATGTGCGCATCGGCGACAGCAGTTGGCGCGTGCAGGCAGAAAGCGATCTGCCCGCCGGTACGCAGGTGATCGTCACCGGCGTGGTCGGTATTACGCTGATGATTCAGCCGCGTTTTCCTGCTGGCTGATGGCAGCAACCCGCCAGGTGGTTAATGATGGGACATTCCGCACTATCATCGCCCGGACAGGCGTCCGCCAGCGCCAGTAAACGCGCCCGCATGGCGTGTAATTCCTCAATGTGTGCCGCGATCTCATCCGCTTTCTGCAAGGTGCGCGCTTTGACATCGGCGCTGTGGCGCGCGGGATCGTTAAACAACGTCACCAACTCGCGACATTCGTCGAGGGTGAAGCCCACCTGACGCGCCTGGCGCAACAGATTGAGTTCATCAATATGGTGTGGGTTGTAACTACGGTAACCATTTTCACTGCGCAGCGGCGGCGTGACCACGCCCTTCTCTTCGTAAAAACGAATCGCTTTGCTGGTCAGCCCGGTTTTTTTAGCGACATCGCTAATGTTCATATGCTCCCCTTGACCTTCCCCTGAATGGAAGGTTTAGGCTTTATAACTAATGCAAAGTCTGCATGCAGTCAAACCTGAACGCATAAGGAGTTAAATATGTCACATACACAGTTGTTGGCGCTGGACGGCCTCTCCTGCGGCCACTGCGTCAAACGCGTCAAAGAAGCGCTGGAACAGCGTAGCGATGTTGAACAGGCTGAAGTCACACAACAGGAAGCACGTGTGACCGGTGCTGCCAGCGCCAGCGATCTGATCGCCACCGTCGAACAGGCAGGTTATCACGCCGCACTGAAAGACAGCCCAAAGTCTGAACCGTTGACAGCATCAGAGCCGCTGCCGGAGGCGCTGACAACGGAGCTACGATCGCAACCGGCGGATGATACCCTGCCCGTCCAACACCTGCTGATTGGCGGTATGAGTTGCGCCAGCTGCGTGAGTCGTGTCGAGCAGGCATTACAGAAAGTGCCTGGCGTCAGTCAGGCACGCGTAAATCTGGGTGAACGCAGCGCCCTGGTATTGGGTGGTGCACGACCCGCTGACTTAATTAACGCAGTCGACCAGGCGGGCTATAGCGCAGAAATTATCGAAGATGAGCAAACCCGCCGGGAGCGTCAGCAGGTCAGCGCCCGCCAGGCGATGCGCCGCTTTAGCTGGCAATCCGCGCTGGCGTTGCTGCTCGGCGTACCAATGATGATTTGGGGCATGCTGGGCGACAATATGATGCTCAGCGACAACAACATCACCTTATGGCGTGCGCTGGGTGTCATCACTTTGCTGGTGATGATGATTGCCGGCGGCCATTTCTATCGCAGCGCCTGGCGCAGCCTGCGTCATGGCACCGCCACGATGGATACGCTGGTAGCACTTGGCACCGGTGCCGCCTGGCTCTACTCGATGGGCGTCACGCTGTGGCCACAATTCTTCCCGCATCAGGCCAGGCATCTCTATTTTGAAGCCAGCGTGATGATCATCGGCCTGATCAATCTGGGCCATGCGCTGGAACAACGGGCCAGGCAGCGCGCCTCGCAGGCGCTGGAACGGTTGCTGGACTTAACCCCGGCGCAAGCCCGCGTCATCACCGATCAGGGTGAAACGCTGGTGGCACTTAGCGATGTGCAGCCGGGCATGTTGATCAAACTGGTGACCGGCGATCGCGTCCCGGTTGATGGCGAAGTGGCAAGCGGCGAAGGCTGGTGCGATGAAGCGATGCTGACCGGTGAAGCGGTGCCGCAAAGCAAACAGGCCGGGGATAAAGTCTATGCCGGTACGCTGCTCCAGGACGGCACACTGCGTTTTATCGCGCGTGCGACCGGGCGTCACACCACGCTGGCACGCATCATCAATCTGGTACGCCAGGCGCAAAGCAGTAAACCCGACATCGGACGCCTCGCCGACCGTATCTCGGCGGTGTTTGTGCCGGTGGTGGTGGCGATTGCGCTGATCAGTGGGCTGGTGTGGTATCTGGCCGGTCCGCAACCGCAGCTGGCTTATACGCTGGTGATCGTCACCACGGTGCTGATCATCGCCTGCCCTTGCGCCCTCGGGCTGGCAACCCCCATGTCGGTCATTGCCGGAGTGGGTCGCGCCGCAGAACTTGGGGTGCTGGTACGTGATGCTGATGCGTTGCAACGCGCCAGTGAAGTCGACACGCTGGTGTTTGATAAGACTGGCACCCTGACACAAGGTACGCCGCTGGTGAGTGATGTGCTGCTATATGGCGACTGGGATCGCCAGCAGGTGCTGCATGCTGCTGCTCAACTGGAACAAGGCTCCAGCCACCCACTGGCGACCGCGATTATCGCGGCAGTGCCAGATTTGCCCGCAGCTGAAATTGAGCAATTTCGTACAATACGCGGCAAGGGCGTCAGCGCTAAAGTCGCTGACAGAACCTTGCTGCTCGGTAACCTGGCATTGATGGAAGCCGAACAGGTGGATTGCACGCCTGCGCGTGAAGACATTGAACGTCTGGCGGCGCTCGGGGCAACACCGGTGCTGTTGGCTGATGACAACCAGCTACTGGGGTTGATCGCCCTACGCGACAGCCTGCGCCCGGAAAGTCGCGCAGCGCTGCAACGCCTGCATCAGCAGGGCTATCAGTTGATCATGCTGACCGGTGACCACGAAAAAACCGCACGCGCCATCGCGGCTGAAGCCGGTATCGACGCGGTGATCGCCGGGGTGCTGCCGGAAGGTAAAGCGCAGGCTATCGCGCAGTTGCAACAGCAGGGTCGCAAAGTGGTGATGATCGGGGACGGCATCAACGATGCCCCGGCACTGGCGCAAGCGGATGTCGGCATTGCGATGGGCGGCGGCAGTGATGTGGCGGTGGAAACTGCCGCCATGACGCTAATGCGCAACGACCTGCACTGCGTGGCTGATGCGCTGGCGATTTCCCGCGCCACGCTGCGCAATATGCGTCAGAACCTGCTGGGCGCATTTATTTACAACAGTTTTGGCATCCCCATTGCGGCCGGCGTGCTGTTTCCGTTCACCGGTATGCTGTTAAGCCCGATTGTGGCGGGTGCGGCCATGGCGCTCTCCTCCATTACGGTGGTGAGTAATGCCAATCGTCTGTTGCGGTTTAAGCCGCCGGTACGTGAATAGCAAGCGCTGCCCTGTTTTTCCGGTGATGAAATCGCTAGCATGGATTTTTGACTTAAAAAGGACAGGGAATGAGACGCAGCCTGTGGCAATGCGTAACACAGCTGGCATCGCGACTTTTTCCGGCCAGCTACGCCTGGCCCGCGATGGATATCCAGTTGGGCAATCGCCAGTTACATCTGGTTGGCAGCATTCATATGGGCACACGCGACATGCAGCCGCTGCCGGCACGTTTGTTACGCCAACTGGCAAAAGCCGATGCACTGATTGTTGAAGCCGATATCACCCAGGGAGGATCGCCTTTTGCCGAAGGTGAGAACCTTCCTCCCCTGGCAGAACGCCTCGACAGCGAAACCCTGACCAGGCTGAGCGCACTCTGTGATGAACTGACGCTCTCGATGGCGATGTTTGACAACCTGCCGATGTGGCAGATTGCCCTGATGTTGCAGGCGCAGCAGGCACAGCGCCTTGGGCTGCGGCCACAGTACGGCATTGACTATCAACTGTTGCAGGCCGCCAAAGCAAGTCATCAGCCGGTGATTGAGCTGGAAGGGCCGGATACGCAAATCGCGCTGCTGAAATCCCTGCCGGATAATGGCTTGCCGTTGTTGCTCGATACACTGGAACACTGGCACACCAACGCGCGTTTGCTGCAAACCATGATCAGTTGGTGGCTGGATGCACCGCCGAGGCAGCAGCCGGTCGCACTCCCCACCACCTTCAGCAATGAACTGAATGACACGCTGATGCGTAACCGCAATCAGCACTGGCGCGAATTGTTGCTGGCGTTACCGCCGGGACGTTATGTGGTGGCGGTAGGAGCGTTACATCTTTACGGGGATGATAATTTACCGGGCCTGTTAAAGGCGCGCTAAAAAAAGAAGGCCAATATTACTATCGGCCCGTCAAAGAGGAATTTGTTTATGATTTTGGTTATCACACAGCCATTACTGGCTGGCGCGGGCCAATTCTCGCGCAAAGTTCAGAATTTCGCCAGTACTATTCACCGTATCTGAAATAAGATTTTCCTTAGCAAGGATCGAAAAAATGACGCCCGCTGTAAAACTGCTGGAAAAACAAAAAGTCACCTTTACTCTGCATCCTTACGACCATGACAGCCATGAAACCAACTTTGGTGACGAGGCGGTACGTAAACTGAATCTCGATGCACGTCAGGTATTCAAAACGCTGTTGGTGGCGCTCAATGGTGATGCGAAACATCTGGCGGTAGCTGTCACACCGGTTTCCAGCCAGCTCGATCTGAAGAAAGTCGCCAAAGCGTTGGGAGCGAAAAAAGCCGATATGGCCGATCCGCTGCTGGCACAGCGCGTTACCGGTTATCTGGTCGGCGGCATCAGCCCGCTGGGGCAGAAAAAACGTCTGCCGACGGTGATTGATCAACAGGCGGCAGAGTTTGCCACCATCTTTATCTCCGGCGGCAAGCGCGGCCTGGATATCGAACTGGCGGCACAGGATCTGGCGCGTCTGCTGGACGCACCGCTGGCCGATGTGGCGCGCCGCGATTAGTCAGGCTGCTGGGCGCACAGTTGATCGATCATCCAGCGTCCGGCGGGTCCCGGTGGATTGCGCGTCGACCAGACCGCCTCCACCGCAATATGTTGCGGCCACCCCGCTACCGGCAACTCTTTTAACACCTGATGACCAAACTGCTGTACCAGCCAGCGCGGCAAGATGCTCCAGCCAAAGCCCTGCTCTGCCATCTCCAGCAATAACAAATAGGACGGTGCCGACCACACCCGACCCACGGGCATCGGTTCTCGTGTCTCCACCCAGGTATTGAGGCGCAGCTGACGCAACGCGCCGAGTTGTGCTTCGGTCACCTGCTGCTGTTGTGCCAACGCCTGATCCTGATGCAGATAAATCGCCATCTGCGCCTCCACCTGTAAACGCGCTACCGCGATATCCGGTGGTAAAGCGGGTTGTGCTCGCACCACCCCCAGATGTACACGCCCTGCCTGTAACAGGTCCAATACGTCGGCATCTTCGGCGATCATGCATTCAAACTCGATATCCGGATAGCGTGCCTCAAAACGTTTTAGCAGCGTTTCATGATATTCCGCCTGCCAGAAATCGGAGATCGCCAGGCTCAGGCGCGGCTCGACACCCTGCGACAAGCGCACCGCCAATTCGTCCAGACGCTGACTGGCTGCAAGAATCTGCTGCACCTGCGCCAGCGCACGCTGTCCCTGTTCGGTTAACACCGGCTGCCGCCCCTGCCGATCAAACAGCATAAAACCTAAATCATCTTCGAGATTCGCCACCGCACTGCTGATGGTGGACTGGCTTTTACCCAACGCCCGCGCTGCCGCAGAGAATGAACCGCTGGCAACGGTTTGCACAAAAGCCTCCAGGGATTCCGGGGAGTATTTCATAGTTACCCATCGCTTTTATCGATAGGTGTTCATTTTATCTTAATTTTCACCCATGAGAAAATGCGTCCTGTAATGAATCAGGAGGTTTTTATGCGTACCCGTTCTGTGAAAGAACGTTTTTTCCACGCCGCTGGCTTTGAAATTCTGGCGATTTTGACTGTTTCCCCGTTAGCTGCCTGGGTGATGGATAAACCGCTGTTCGAAATGGGGCTGCTGGCAATTATGCTGTCGACCGTCGCCATGCTGTGGAACATGATTTACAACGCCGGTTTTGATCGCCTGTATCCCCGCGATCAGGTGCAGCGTGGCGCAGGCCTGCGTGTACTGCACGCACTGGGTTTTGAGGGAGGATTTATTGTGATCGGACTACCGATTGCCGCCTGGATGCTTAGCATTACGCTGTTGCAGGCGTTTATGGTGGAAGTGGCGTTTTTCCTGTTTTTCCTGCCCTATACCGTGGCGTATAACTGGTTATGGGATATCTTGCGTCAGCGCTGGCTAATGCGTAAAGCCTGCCAGGCGTGAGAAACCCGCGCGATAAATCGCACCGCTACAAATGCGAGCACGGCAAGGTAGCGGCGCGATTTATCGCGCAATGATGCATTAGTTTTCCACCGCATGCGGCAGTATCCATGCCAGCACCGTTTTCGGATAGCTGCGCTTCGGTGCTTTCTCCGGTGCTTTATCACGCTGCTGCTTCTGCTCCTCGCTCAGGTGCACAATCCCTTCTCCCGGTGCGTAATCACTTACTTTCAGCGGTGAATGTTGGCTCACCCAGTTGCGCAGCACATCCGCATCACGCAACCCGGTGTTGCTGTAGCCTGCGAGATGATCAATGCGTGGATAGCCATCGCCACCGGTGGCGTTGAAGCTGTTGGTCGCCATGCGATAGGTTTTATCCTTCTGCAACGGCTCACCGTTAATCATGACCTCGCTGACCTTGCTGCCATCCGCAACCAGGCTGATATTGGCAAACTGCGCAAAGCCACCGGCATCGGTTTTGATATTGGCTACGGTTGCCAGGTAATCCAGCAATTGATTGCCGGTCAGGGTGACCGAAACCACCTGATTGCTGAACGGCTGCACCTGCAATAAATCACGCCAGCTGATTGCCCCTTGAGCCAGCGAAGTACGAATTCCGCCACCACTCATCACCGCAAAATCGGCTTTGGTGGCGGCCATCTGCGCACGCAGAATAAGCTGAGCGAGGTTAGTTTGCTCAAAACGTACCTTGTCACGCTCGCCAACAAAGACCCCGTCGCTGCTGCCCACTTGCACATCCAGTTTGGCCTCTGCGCGCTTCTGGAATGGCGTCAGCAGTTTCATCATTGCCGGATTCGGGGGGATCTCCTGCTGCCAGGTCAGCCAGGATTCGCTGCCATCCGCATTCTTGATCTTATGTTTCAGGTTGACCGGAATCAGCTGGTAGCTATCCAGCGCCAACTCGCCGTTGCGGAAGGTAAAATCACCGCGTCCGACGAATTTCCCCCACTCTTTTGCCTGCACAATCCACACGCCATTCTGCCGATCCGGCTGGCAGGGCTGGCCCGGCTGATAATTTTTCACACTGACGTTTTCTTGCTCCATGCACACCGCATCGTGTGAATGGCCGCCGACAATCAGGTTCACGGTGCCGGGCGGCAGACTGCGCGCCAGCTCGACATCGCCCGGTGCATTGCTACCATGCTGGCCGTCGTCGTAGTGGCCCATATGGGTGAGCAGAATGATGACATCAGGCTTGACGCTGGCACGTAACTCGGCCACCGCTTTTTCGGTTTCAGTAACCGGATCACGAATGTCGAGATTTGCCATGCTGGCCGGATTGGCAATACGCAGGGTGTCGGGGGTCGTCAGGCCGATCACCGCAATTTTCAGTCCCATACGGGTAAAGACCGCCCACGGCTTAAACAGACGTTCACCGCTGGATTTTTGGTAAATATTGGCTGAGAGAAAAGGGAACTTGGCCCATTTTTGCTGCTTTTGTAGCACGCTGAGCGGCTTATCAAATTCGTGGTTACCCAGCGCCATCGCATCATAGCCGACCAGGTTCATGCCGCGAATATCCGGTTCCGCATCGAGCAAATCCGACTCCGGCACGCCGGTGTTGACGTCACCTCCGGAGAGGATCAGCACGCCGCTTCCCTTCGATTGCGCATCATAACGCTGGGTATCCATCAGGGTTTTCTGTGCCGCCAGGCCATATTCGCCTTCGGCATTGGGCCAGAAATGGCCGTGCTGATCGTTGGTGTGCAGAATAGTAAGACGGTAGCTGCGGTCGGGTTGCCAGGCCTGTGCCAACATCGGCAGCAACAGGATAATCAATGCCAGCCATGGGCTTTTGCGCGGAATTAACAACAAGCCGATCTCCTTATTCTGCGTTTTTCCACTAACCAGTGGACTTTATGTGCTTTATCGCCCTTCTGTGTCGCACAGATCGCACTTTAACTCAAGATGAAAGGCTTATAGAGTCATGTGAGAAGTAACAATCTGATAACGAAAATTGACCCTCTCAGGATTTTTATGGCAAGTGATCATACTCTCTCCTCCCCGGCACGTGCACCGGGACGCACGGCGTTTGGCATTTTAGGGGCGATTAGCCTCGCGCATCTGCTTAACGATATGTTGCAGTCGTTGCTGCTGGCAATTTACCCGCTGTTGCAAAAAGACTTTAGCCTGAACTTTGTGCAGATCGGCTTGATTACCCTCACCTTCCAGGTGACCGCCTCGCTGCTGCAACCGGTGGTCGGCTACTACACCGACAAGTACCCCAAACCCTGGTCGCTACCGGTTGGGATGGGGTTTACGCTGTGTGGCCTGGTATTGCTGACCTTCGCCAGTGATTACCTCCAGGTTCTACTGGCGGCGGCGTTAGTCGGCAGCGGCTCATCGATATTTCATCCCGAATCGTCCAGGGTGGCGCGGATGGCATCCGGTGGACGTCACGGCCTGGCGCAATCGCTGTTCCAGGTGGGCGGAAATTTTGGCAGCTCCCTCGGCCCATTGCTGGCTGCGGTGATCGTCGCGCCCTATGGCAAAGGTCATCTCGGCTGGTTCGTGCTGGCCGCGTTGCTGGGTATCATTGTGTTGTTGCAGGTCAGCCGTTGGTATAGCCACCAGCAGCGCGCCAGTAAAGCCAAAGCCGCCACGGTGGTGGCCAATCCGCTGCCGCGTAAAAAAGTCGCGCTGGCAATCAGCATTTTGCTGCTGCTGATCTTCTCCAAGTATTTTTATCTCACCAGCCTGAGCAGTTACTACACCTTCTATTTAATGCAGAAATTCGGCCTCTCGGTCCAGGCGTCGCAATTCCATCTGTTTGTCTTTCTTGGTGCGGTGGCGGCAGGAACCATTATTGGTGGGCCGATTGGCGATAAGATTGGGCGCAAGTATGTGATCTGGTGTTCGATTCTCGGCGTGGCCCCCTTTACCCTGTTGTTGCCGCACGCTTCATTAATGTGGACCAGCGTGCTGAGCGTCATTATCGGCCTGATTCTCGCCTCGGCATTTTCCGCCATTCTGGTGTACGCACAGGAGTTGCTGCCGGGACGTATCGGTATGGTTTCCGGGCTGTTTTTCGGTTTTGCCTTCGGTATGGGTGGGCTGGGTGCCGCCGTGCTGGGCGTGGTAGCCGACCACACCAGCATCGAATGGGTTTATCAAATCTGTGCCTGGTTGCCACTTATCGGCCTTTTAACCGCTTTCCTGCCGGATAACCGTCACGCCTGAGCCTGTTTCGGGGGGTAATTATTTTTCCCTGCCCCCCTTTATTCAGCATGAATCCTGCCGATATGATGAGATAACTGAAGAAAATGACGCTTCGGTTGCATTT
This sequence comes from Pantoea sp. At-9b, assembly GCF_000175935.2. Lineage (NCBI taxonomy): Bacteria > Pseudomonadati > Pseudomonadota > Gammaproteobacteria > Enterobacterales > Erwiniaceae > Pantoea > Pantoea sp. At-9b. The sequence goes on along the minus strand of NC_014837.1, from coordinate 1,125,291 downwards.
TTCTCTCTTTTTTTCAATTTTTTCTGCTTATCCCGCTCAAATGTTTAAACGCGGTTAGCGATTGTGCAGTAAACTAGGTTGTTACAAGCGGATACATTTGCACACAAGGAGACAGGCATGCATCACACCACACCGTTGATCACCACCATCGTCGGGGCACTGGTCCTGGCATTTCTCCTTGGTATGCTGGCAAATCGCCTGCGCATTTCACCGCTGGTCGGTTATTTGCTGGCCGGTGTGTTGGCCGGTCCCTTTACCCCCGGTTTTGTCGCCGATACCAATCTGGCCCCTGAATTAGCCGAATTAGGCGTGATTCTGCTGATGTTCGGCGTTGGGCTGCATTTTTCGCTGAAAGATTTGATGTCGGTAAAGTCGGTCGCCATTCCTGGCGCTGTCGCGCAAATCGCGGTGGCAACCTTGCTGGGAATGGGGCTGTCGTGGGCATTAGGCTGGTCGATGATGACCGGTCTGGTGTTTGGCTTGTGTCTCTCCACCGCCAGTACCGTGGTGTTACTGCGCGCGCTGGAGGAACGTCAGCTGATTGACAGCCAGCGCGGACAAATCGCAATCGGCTGGCTGATTGTCGAAGACCTGGTCATGGTGTTGACGTTGGTGCTGCTGCCCGCGATTGCCGGCATGCTGGAACAGGGCAATGCCAGCCCCACTCTGCTGGCATGGGATCTGCTGCTGACTATCGGTAAAGTTGTCGCCTTTATGGTGCTGATGATGGTCGTGGGCCGCCGTGCGGTGCCGTGGATTCTGGCGAAAAGCGCCGCCACCGGTTCGCGCGAGTTGTTTACCCTGGCGGTGCTGGCACTGGCGCTGGGCATTGCGTTTGGTGCGGTAGAATTCTTTGATGTCTCCTTTGCCCTCGGTGCATTCTTCGCCGGTATGGTGCTGAACGAATCTGAATTAAGCCACCGTGCGGCGCACGATACCCTGCCGCTGCGCGATGCGTTTGCCGTGCTGTTCTTCGTTTCCGTCGGCATGCTGTTCGACCCGATGATTTTGGTCAACCAGCCGTTAGCCGTATTAGGTGCGCTGGTGATTATCGTGGTGGGCAAATCGGTCGCCGCCTGGTTACTGGTGACACTGCTGGGCCACTCACGTCGTACCGCCCTGACCATTTCCGTTAGCCTGGCGCAGATTGGCGAGTTTGCCTTCATTCTGGCCGGTCTCGGCATTTCTCTCGGCTTACTGAGCCAGGAGGGGCGCAATCTGGTGCTGGCTGCCGCCATCCTGTCGATTATGCTCAACCCGATCCTCTTCACCCTGCTGGAACGTTATCTCGACAAAACCGAGACCATGGAAGAACAGACGCTGGAAGAGGCGATTGAGGAAGAGAAGCAGATCCCGGTGGATATCTGCGATCATGCCGTGATTGTGGGCTATGGCCGTGTCGGCAGCCTGCTGGGGCAAAAATTGCTGGAAGCCGATGTCCCGTTGGTGGTGGTGGAAACTTCACGTCCCCGGGTGGAAGCCTTACGCGAGCAGGGCATCAAAGCAGTGCTAGGCAATGCCGCCCGTAGCGATACCATGGAGCTGGCACGTCTGGACTGCGCGCGCTGGCTGCTGCTGACCATTCCTAATGGCTATGAAGCCGGTGAGGTTGTCACCGCAGCGCGTGAGAAGCGCGACAATATTGAGATCATCGCCCGCGCCCATTACGACGATGAAGTGGAATACATTCTTGAACGGGGTGCCAATCGCGTAGTGATGGGCGAACGTGAGATCGCCAACAGTATGCTGCGTATGCTGGAGGAAGAGATCGCGCAGAAGCCAATTGTCCGTGAATGCCCGATTTGATTTAACGCCGTAGCGGCGCGATTTATCGCGCGGGTTTTTCCTGCAACGCGCACGAAATTGCGCGATAAATCGCGCCGCTACATATTATATATTTACCTGTCCCAGTACGACTCTTCGAGGCTGTCCTCACGCTCCGGCAAACCGCGCGTCAGACGTGGGGAGTGCTGATTCAACACCTGATAGCTGACACGGTTGGCATATTTACACACCTGCGCCAGGGAGGAATATGTCAGATAGCCGCGTGCATGCTTGCTGGAGTTCGGGACTTTCTGGCGGTGGAAATTATTCGCGGTGATATCGTGTAACAGCGCAGCTAAGGCCGCATCGCCCGCGCCGTTGGTGTTCATAATCTTCTCGGGTCCGCCCATATAAGGCGCGATATGGGAGAAGATACGCAGCGGCTGTTGGCAGTCCTGCTGACGCATGGCGCGGCTGAACTCATATTGGTTGAATTCCGCAATCGCGCCCGGCAGCAACGGATGGTTGGTTTTGCGCTTAAATTCGTCCTCGGTAAAGCCCGCCATATACAACCCGGTTGGCCCGGCAGTACACAGCACCAAATCGACCCAGTCCAGCGCCATATTGGCGGCCAACAGCGGGTCCGCCTCACCGGTCAGGGCCAGGGCTTCCTCTTCATTCATCGCCACGATCGAGACATGGTCGCGCAGAAAATCACGCCAGAACTGCGGGTTATCCTGAATAACGTATTTGGTGCCCAGCGTTAACACCACTGGCACATTATGTTTTTTGGCGAACGCAATCGCGCGCAGCGTGGCTTCCGGCATCGGTTCACCCGGCTGACAACGCACTAAATAGGAGGTCAGTACCAGCGCAGAGGCACCGGCAATCACCTCTTCCGGGATACTGTCGGCCTGAAGCTGGTTCATCAGACCGGGACTGATGGCGAAGGTGCGCTCGCCCTGCTCACCAATCAGGGTGAAACAGCGACCAATTGCGCCATCAACGCCCTGTAAATAGTTGAGATCCATCCGGCTGGAGGTGTTGCACAGGTAACGGTAGGCGTAGCTGCCGATCTGGATGCTGTTGCACATCACCCCCAGCAGCACCGAACGATCATCGGCCAACACCGAATAGTTATGCAGCGTGTTGCCGATGGTACCGCCAGCAAACTGGTGGCTAATCAACTCATCACGCATCAGTTCGCGGTACAGTGCTTCCGCCGTGGCGTCATCAATCACCAACGAATGACCCGCACTCAGGCCGTAACGTTGCAGAAAGTCCTCATCGACTTTGGCTTCAATATCCACCAGCGTCTGATCAATACCGACGACCCAGCTGCCCTCCTCCTGCTCTTGCGGCGTAGCCTGCAACAGCGGATCGCGCGCGCTAACGGGGAAATAGTGTTTGGATTTACGTTTGCCGGGAAATTTCATGGAGGATGCCGTCTGGAAAATCAGGCAGAGAATGATATCACATTCTCTGCCACTCCCTTAACGGCGTGCGTTGACCAGTTGCACCATCATGGCGATGTGCTCGTCATCCGCGTTCAGCGCAGGAATATATTCAAACTTCTCACCACCCGCGTGCAGGAAGAACTCACGGTTCTGTTCACTGATCTCTTCCAGCGTTTCGAGGCAGTCGGCGGCAAAGCCCGGACTCATCACCTGCACATGCTTGATACCTTTGGCGGGCAATCCCTGCATGGTTTCATCCGTGTACGGCGTCAACCAAGGCTCACGGCCAAAGCGCGACTGGAAGGTCATCATGATCTTGTGAGGCGCGATGCCGAGGGCGGCGGCCAGTGCAGCGGTGGTATCTTTGCAGCGCAATGGATAGTCATCACCTTCGTCGGCAAAGCGCTGGGGAATACCGTGATAGGACAACACCAGCAGATCCGGTTCGCCATGCTGTGCGAAGGAGCGTTCGACCGACGCCTTCAGGGCAGCGATATACGCCGGGTGTTCGGCATAGTCACGAATAAAAGCCACGTCCGGCAAGGAGCGCAGCGGTTTGAAGCTGGCCGCCAGACCGTCCCATACGGCCGCCACCGTTGAGCAAGAGAATTGCGGATAGAGCGGCAACACGATCAATTTAGTGACGCCTTGTGCCAGCAGGCGCTCAACCGCCCCTTCCAGACTGGGCTGACCGTAGCTCATGCCTAACTCCACCGGCATATCGATCTGCTGCGCCAGCGCATCACGCTGCCGTTTACTGAACACCATCAGCGGTGAGCCTTCTTCCATCCAGACGGATGCGTAGAGCTTGGATACACGCGGCGAGCGGAACGGGAGGATGGCAAAGTTGAGTATCGGCCACCACAACCAGCGCGGCGTATCGACCACACGCGGGTCGCCGAGGAACTGTTTCAGGTAACGTTTAACCGCTGGTGTAGTGGGTGCATCTGGTGTGCCTAAATTAACCAGTAAAACCCCGGGCTTTTCTTGCCTCATTGTATTTCCTTGCTGTCGAAACGAATGGGTCAAAATCGTGGGAAATTGTAGCGGAAAAAGCGGGAGGGGAAAGCAATTGCTGCAAAAGGGCCGGTAAACCGACCCTGATCTGACTTAGCCGAGGATGGCTGCCAGTTGAGTACTCACTTCAGCAACCTGACGGGTGCCGTCGATTTTGTGGTACTGCGTGTTACCGGCTTCCGCTTCTTTGCTGTAGTAAGCAATCAGCGGCGCAGTCAGCTGATGGTATTCCACCAGACGCTTACGCACGGTTTCTTCCTGGTCATCTTTACGCGTGGTCAGCTCTTCGCCGGTCACGTCGTCTTTACCTGCCACTTTTGGCGGATTGTAGGTGACGTGATAAACACGGCCAGACGGCGCGTGCACACGACGGCCAACAATGCGATCGACAATCAGTTCATCCGGTACCGCAAATTCCAGCACGAAATCGACGTTGATACCGGCTTCTTTCATGGCATCAGCCTGCGGAATGGTGCGCGGGAAGCCATCAAGCAGGAAACCGTTTTTGCAGTCTTCCTGGGTAATACGCTCTTTAACCAGCGCAATCACCAGCTCGTCGGTCACCAGTTTACCGGCATCCATAATGGCTTTCGCCTGCTGACCCAGCTCGGTGCCTGCTTTCACTGCCGCACGCAGCATGTCGCCCGTGGAGATTTGCGGAATACCGTATTTCTCCATGATGAATTGAGCCTGAGTGCCCTTACCTGCGCCCGGTGCCCCGAGCAGAATAATACGCATTGCGTAATTCCCCTTGTGAATCGCATTGATCAATCTGAGAAGGCGATGACCATACCACTATGCCCCGTCCACCACAAGGAAAGGGGCCACGGTTACGGCTAATGTCCTACTTTACTGCCTTTTGCCACCGATACCAGCCCGACGCGGGATTTTTCCCCATTTTCAGAATTGCGACCGCTGTTCAACAGCTCGCGCAGCCGCTTCGCCAGCTTTGCCGTCATATTCTGGCTTTTATTGGCACTGCCACGCACATTGGCACGCAACAGCGCCCGTCCCTGCTCCGGCCACAGATGGAGATCGGGCGGCGGCGTGTCTGGCAGCTTGCCCGGCATCATCGGCAGCAACGCGAATGACAAACCCGGCTGTTGGAGGGATTGCAGCGAAAACGGCGCTTCGAGGGTAATCGTGTCGACACTGGCGATATTGTATGGCCGCCATTGCGCGGCGGCCATCTGTGCCAGTGCCTGCTCCGGCGCGTCACCCAGCGCCAGTCCCTGTTCAAACAGCCGTAATTCACTGCGGACCAGGGTGCTGAAATCATGGGTACGCAACGCGATCAGAACCAAATCGGTGCCCAGTTGCGCGTGATGGTCGAGCCGCGTAACAAACAACCGTGCCTCGTTAATCAGACGCCGGTGCAGTAGCGTGGCAAAAGACTCGGAGGCATCGGTGACGCCCTGACTCTGGCATTCAGGCAGCGCGCGCACGCGACCACGAAACACATCAACGTGTTCAATCAGCGATATATTCCCCGCCATCACTGGCACCGCCGGTAAGATACTTAATTCACTCACGGGGTATTGAGAAGCATAGCGTGTCTGGTTGCGTGCCTGTTCCTGACGTAAAAACAATTGGGAAAGCAGTACCCGCGCAATATGCAATGAAGGAGCAAAGAACAGATCATACTGTTCAAGCCGGTAATGGCGGGAAAGCAGGCCGCGAAGCTGATCGCGCGCCGCCGCCCTGGCAGAAGCATTCTGTGAAGCCATCGCGTGATTATTCTCTGTTTATTGTGCTGTGTGATGGCGGATGAGGAGCAGGTCCGTGGCGGAAATTACCGGCGTAAACACAGAGGCGCCTGCCAGTCAACCCGCCAGAATCAGGGGGAAAGGTTAGGGCAATGCGGCTGGACTTTAAAATGATATAAACTGACAATCCCTGTTAGGTTTTTACACAGGGGATGAGTATGACCGGGCTACCTTCGTTACGTGCACTGCATTATTTCCACCAGGCGGCACTACACAGCAGTTTTAGCGTAGCCGCTGAACGTTTGCATGTGACCCACAGCGCCATTAGCCATCAGGTACGACAGCTGGAAAGCTGGATGGGTAAGCCTCTGTTTGTCCGTACAAATGGACGTGTCAAATTAACCTCACATGGTGAGCGATTACTGGTCAGTTGTCAGAAGGCTTTTAGCGAACTGTCCACCACCTGCGAAAGTATTCGCACGGGCATGCGTCACCACCTCAGCGTCTCCTGCGCGCCGAGTTTTCTTTCCCAATGGCTGATTCCACGTATTGGCAGCTTTTATCTGCGCTATCCCGATATTGAGATCCAGTTCCAGCAGCTGGTGGAGATCGATCAACTGCGCAGCGAACACACCGATGTGCTGATTCATAGCTATGAACAAACGCCGGATGAAGACATCGATGCCACGCTGGTCAGCGATGATTACGTGGGCCCACTGTGCGCACCGCAATTTGCCGCGCGTTTTCAGAATGAACAGGATCTGGCCGCGTTGCCGCTGTTGCATGCCGACACCCGGCTCCACGCCTGGGCGGAATGGGCGAAAACCAGCGGTACGCGCGGGAATTTCTGGGTCGGAAAACATTTCGATAATCTGACGCTGGGTATCCAGGCCGCCAGAAATGGGCTGGGGGTGATTATGGCACCGCGTTTGCTGGTACGGCAGGAGTTACACGACGGTACGCTGATTGCCCCACTTGGCTTTGTCCGCGTAGATCGCGCTACCTGGATGATGACCAAGGCGTCACGTCAGCATGATGCCGAGATTACCCTGTTCCGTGATTGGTTAAGGGATGAGGCGCACCACTGATCCCTATTGCCACAATAAGATACTTATTACATAAACGTAAAACGTGAATGGTATGAGGATACGTTATGGATGCACTCATTGCCCAGCTACTGAATAGTGGTGTTGGTGAAGCGACAAAAGTCATGGTTGAAAAGTTGCTGAAGGTTGACTGGATCCCAACCCGAAAAGCAGGCAAGAAACTTCTCAGCCAAATGCAATCACCCCACATTCAGCAAGCCTATCTGGAAAAGCATGCCTATGCTGCTCTGCGTATGCGCACTCTGCATAATCCCGATTATGACGTTTTGCTTGAAGATATTTATTATCCGCTCACCATTGAAAACAGGCCGGAAAAGACCGAACTGATTGTCAGTGATGGCGCACAGATAATCTCCCAGAACATCGTCAATATTATTGGGATTGCCGGACAAGGCAAAAGTACCATTCTGCGTAAACTGTTTCTTGAAGAGATCAGAAAGCATCACCGATTGCCTTTCTTTCTGGAATTACGCCGCATTGAGGACGGTAACGTCCTGGAATATATTCACGCTCAATTAAACATATTAGGATTCGATCTTAACCAAGATGCGTTAGAGCAACTCTTGTCGTCAGGAAAAATCATCGTTTTACTGGACGGCTTTGATGAAATTAAAGATAACCTGCGCTCTGCTTTTATCCGATCTATTTTTGAAATTAATAATAAATATCGCTGCCCTGTCATTGTCACCAGTCGCCCCGATACCGAGATATGCAGTGAAGCTGGCATCACCAATGTTTTTGTCAAATCCCTTACTGATAAGGACAGATACGGCATACTTAAAAAACTCGCCACGCCCGATGATTTCAACGAATTATCCCAGCTTCTCAGAACAAATTCTGGGCTAGCGAATACGCTGGTGAGTCCTATCCTGCTGACCCTGTTACATGCCTGTTATCATTACTGGGATGAACTACCACGAACCGCCGTGGATTTTTATCGCCTGTTGTTTACTACCTTGTATCACAAGCATGACCGTCTCAAGGCCTGGTCCAGACAACGCCGCTGTAAATTACAAACAGACGAAATTCAATGGTGTTTTTCAGCAATGTGTTTGTTTGCCATGGAAGATGAAGTCTATGAGTTCAACGAGGAAAACCTCCACGCTTACGCTGCCCGTGCGCTGGATACTGCCGCTCTTGATGAGCAAGAGTGCGATAGCTTTTTGCATGACATCATTAGCATCACCTGCCTGATACAACCCGATGGTTTTAATCGCTATGTCTTTTTGCACAAATCATTGCAAGAATACCATGCTGCTTATGCTGTCACAAAATTGCCTGAAGATTATAAAGATAAATATTATGACTATTTTTCCGATAAACTGGACACGGGCATTGAGTATGACAACGTCCTCTTTTTCTTATTTCATATTGATGAAGAATGGTTTCGCCGAAAAATCATGACAGAGCGGTTCGAGAAGACAGGTTTTATTTCACTAGCAAACAAGAACGACGAAGAACTCGCTGAATACATATTGCAGTCGCTTAAGTACGACGATGCGCTCTATGAAATCACAAAATTCGCCAATGGATTTAGCAACGAGATTGTTGCCAGTACTATGCCAGACATACAGACATCACTTCACACGCTTACCGTTATGTCCGGAAAACCCAGAGATGTCGGACTACATACCGACACTGTCATCAATAACATACTGGAAGAAAGCATCCATCCCGATAATCTCTATAAATACAGAACAACACTGCATGAGAAAACACCTGCTGACGATCCCAATAAGGATCAGTACAACATTGCTCTGTCTGAGCTGTTCTATCAATCAGAATATTGGGATGAATTAGTCTTTTCCATCAGCAGTGAAATCTATCGATATTATCATGGTGTGTATTTACCAACGAAAGCAAGACTTCGCGAAAAGAAACAAGCGTTATCACGCGGTATGAAGATCAAACTTTAAGTTTTGGCAAGCGGGGGAGCGCTAAACTTGCGGTGATCTGAGCAATAAAGGGCGACCTGCTGGTCGCCCTTGTGCTCTTTAGGCAGTTAACAACTGATTCATACGACGAATAAACTGGTTGGGATCGTCCAGCGTGCCACGCTCCGCCAGTAACGCCTGGTCGAGCAGCAGCTCAATCCACTCACCAAAACGGCTTTCATCCTGGGTATCCGCCACACGTTTTACCAACGTATGATCCGGGTTCAGCTCAAAGATGTACTTCACGTCCGGCACGTCCTGACCCGCTGCGGCGAACAGTTTCGCCATCTGGGTGCTCATTTCGTTGGCGTCGGTGGTGACAATCGCTGGCGTATCGGTAAGACGATGGGTCAAACGCACCTCTTTGACGCGCTCGCCCAGCAGGGTTTTCACGCGATCAACGAACGGCTCCAGCGCTTTTTCCGCTTCTTTCTGTTCTTCCGTCTCTTCATCGGCCAGTTTGCTCAGCGAATCATCCGCCTTGCTCACTGACTGGAAGGTTTTACCGTCGAACTCGGTAAGGTAGCTCATCATCCATTCGTCGATACGATCGGACAGCAGCAGTACCTCGATGCCTTTCTTACGGAACAGTTCCAGATGCGGGCTGCTCTTGGCCGCGGCATAGCTGTCAGCGGTGATGTAGTAAATCTTGTCCTGACCTTCCACCATGCGGCTCAGATAGTCGTCCAGCGAGATGGTCTGCTCGGCACCTTCGCTTTGTGTGGTGGCAAAACGCAGCAGCTTCGCAATCTGCTGCTGATTAGCATGATCTTCCGCCGGGCCTTCTTTCAGTACCAGACCAAACTCTTTCCAGAACTGCTGATATTTTTCCGTGTCATCTTTCGCCAGTTTTTCCAGCATTTGCAGGCTACGCTTGGTCAACGCACCACGCAGACTCTGGGTTACACGGCTGTCTTGCAGGATTTCACGCGAGACGTTGAGCGGCAGGTCGTTTGAATCAATCAGACCACGCACGAAACGCAGGTAGTTCGGCATAAACTGCTCGGCGTCGTCCATGATAAATACGCGCTGGACATACAATTTCAGGCCGTGTTTGTGGTCGCGGTTCCACATGTCAAACGGGGCGCGTGCCGGGATGTACAACAGGCTGGTGTACTCCTGCTTACCTTCCACGCGGTTGTGGCTCCAGATCGCCGGGTCACTAAAGTCATGGGCGATATGTTTGTAGAATTCGTTGTACTCTTCGTCGCTGATCTCAGCTTTGTTGCGTGTCCACAGCGCCTGGGCTTTGTTGATTTTTTCCCAGCTGGTGGTGTCGCTCTCTTCATCTTTGCTTTCGATTTCAACCGGCAGCGCGATGTGATCGGAGTACTTACCGATGATGCTACGTACACGCCAGGCATCAAGGAACTCGTCCTCGCCTTCACGCATATGCAGGGTGATCTCCGTACCGCGATCGGCTTTCTCAATCTCCGCCAGGGTATATTCGCCTTCGCCCGCTGATTCCCAGAACACGCCTTCTTCAGCGCTGGCACCGGCGGCACGGGTACGCACGGTCACTTTGTCAGCCACGATAAAGGCCGAGTAGAAACCGACGCCGAACTGACCAATTAGCTGGCTGTCTTTAGCCTGGTCAGAACCCATCGATTCCAGAAACGCTTTGGTGCCTGATTTAGCGATAGTACCGAGGTTCTCAATTACCTCATCACGACGCATGCCGATGCCGTTATCACTCAGCGTCAGAGTACGATTTTCCTTGTTGACCGAGATCCGCACACGCAGGTCGCCGTCGCCTTCGTACAGATCCGCTGCCGACAGCGCACGGAAGCGCAGTTTGTCAGCCGCATCGGAGGCGTTGGAGATCAGTTCACGCAGGAAAATCTCTTTATTTGAATAGAGGGAATGGATCATCAGGTGCAGAAGTTGTTTTACCTCTGACTGGAAGCCACGCGTCTCTTGTCCTTTCATGGTCATTGCTACCTCAACTGAATCGGGTTGATCGAACGTTGAGGAAGAGATGGGGATGGTGCGGAGAATTTCAAGCCGGTATCACGATTGATACCGGCAAGTGATTAAAATTTAATCTTGTGACGTCCGGCCAGCGAGTGCGACAGCGTCGTGCCATCGACCATCTCCAGCTCACCGCCCACCGGCACGCCGTGGGCAATGCGGCTGGCGTCCACGCCGTACTGACTGCACAGCTCGGCGATATAGTTGGCCGTGGCTTCACCTTCCACCGTGGGATTGGTGGCGAGGATCACTTCCTGCAAGGTTTCCTGTTCCAGACGCTGTTCCAGACGATCCAGCCCGATATCCTGCGGGCCGATGCCATCGAGTGGCGACAGGTGACCCATCAGCACAAAGTAGCGACCCGCGAACTGGCCAGTCTGCTCAATAGCGTGAATATCCGCCGGGCTTTCCACCACGCAAATCTGGCCGTTTTGCTGACGACGCGGGTTGGCGCAGATGGTGCAGATGTCCTGCTCGGTGAAGGTACGGCAATCAGCGCAATGGCCGATTTCCGACATGGCGCGGGTTAACGCCTGCGCCAGACGCATGCCACCGCTGCGATCGCGCTGCAACAGATGAAATGCCATTCGCTGCGCCGACTTCGGGCCAACACCCGGCAGACAACGCAGCGACTCCATCAAAGATTCAAGCAGTGGACTGGTTTGCATCAGAACGGCATCTTGAAGCCTGGCGGCAGCTGCATACCGGCAGACACGGAAGCCATTTTCTCTTTCTGGGTTTCATCGATACGGCGTGCGGCATCATTGAACGCCGCAGCGATCAGATCTTCCAGCATGTCTTTATCATCTTCCAGCAGGCTCGGGTCCACTTCCACGCGACGGCAGTTATGCGCACCGTTGATGGTCACTTTGACCAGGCCAGCCCCTGATTCGCCCGTGACTTCCAGCGCAGCGATCTCTTCCTGAACTTTGGCCATTTTGTCCTGCATCTGCTGGGCCTGTTTCATCAGGTTGCCCAATCCGCCTTTTCCAAACATAGTCTTCTCTCTCTGCTGGGGCTGCGTCGCGCGCTCATCGCACGGCAGCATGTTCATACGGGTCGAATACTCTCTTCATCCAGATCCGCGTCGAAGAAACGGCGCAAGGTCTGAATGTGGGTATCGCTAATGATCGACTGACGCGCTTGCGACAGTTTCTCTTCATAAATGGCCTGACGCCATTCCAGTGGCGTCAATACCGCGGAATTATCGTCTTCAATAATGGTCAGTTCAACCGTCTGACCTGCCGCATGGCTGAGTGCCTCGGCTAAAGCCTGGCGCGCGGCACCTGAATTCAGATGGCGCTGACTGCTACGCAGATGCAGGCACACCTGATTATCACCCTGCTCTTTCCACGCATTCAGCGCCAGTTGCTGCACCAGTTTCGGCAAACTCAGTGCGGCGATCTCCGCCGCCCAGGCATCGCGCTGTTGCGCTTCTTCCGCCAGACGTTGCGCCAGCTCAGGCGTTTTCTCATGCTCAAGCGCGGAACGCAAGGCTTTTGGCGTCGCGACAGGCTCGGCGACCACCTCCGTCGGCGTTTGTGCTTTCCAGCGATAGGCTTCCGGTTTTGCCGCCGCTTTTACCGCCGGTTCCGTTGTGCGTTGCTGCACTCGCTCAGTGACATTCGCCAGGCGTTCCAGTGCCGTATTAGCCGGCCGCGCGGAACGCGCTGCCGGCTCACTCTTTTTTGCTTTACTGGCTCCCTGACGCAGCAACTGCGTGCGGGCCTGTAACAACTGGCTGGTGGCATCCGACAGATTTTCCGGCGCAGGGGCCATATCAGGATAATCGGCAGGAATCGGCGGCACTTCAGTCTGCGGCGGTGCCATTTGTGGTTGTGCGGCGATAACCGGGGCTGGAGCCGGTGTCGCCTGCGGCGTCAACACCGGGCGTGCAACCGGATCGGCAATCAATGCTTGCGGGTGAAACGCCAGCGCTCGCAGCAACGTCATCTCCACACCCAGACGGCGATCCGGTGCCAGCGGCAGATCTTTGCGCCCCATCAGCAGCGTCTGGTAATAAAGTTGTACGTCCGCTGGCGGCAAGACACGCGCCAGGTCACGCAGACGTTGTGCCTGGCTGACTTCATCCTCGCTGAGGGAAGCTGGCAGCAATTGCACCATGGCGATACGGTGCAGCAGACGCAGCATTTCCACCAACAACGCTTCCCACTCGACACCGCGCGACGCCGCCTGGCTCAACAGCGCCATCACCTGCTCACCGTTACCGTCGCTCAATGCTTCAATCAACGCCAGCGGCTGTTCATCATCCAGCGTACCGAGCATCTGCGCCACGCTCTCGCGTGTGACGCTACCCTGCCCCATCGCAATCGCCTGATCGGTCAGGCTGAGCGCATCACGCATACTGCCTTCGGCAGCGCGCGCCAGCAGTTGCAGCGCACGCGGTTCGGCGGCGATCTGCTCCTGCTGAAGGATATGCTCCAGTTGCTGGCGAATCTGTTCCACATCCAGCGCTTTGAGATGGAACTGCAAACAACGCGATAAAATGGTGACCGGCAGCTTTTGCGGATCGGTGGTGGCCAGCAGGAATTTAACGTGCGACGGCGGCTCTTCCAGCGTTTTTAACAACGCGTTAAAGCTATGACGTGACAGCATGTGCACTTCATCAATCAGATAGACTTTGAAGCGACCACGCGCGGGCGCATATTGCACGTTATCGAGTAAATCTCGGGTATCTTCGACCTTGGTGCGTGATGCCGCATCGATCTCAATCAGATCGACAAAACGGCCCTGCTCGATTTCGCGGCAGTTGTCACACACGCCACAGGGCGTCGAAGTGATACCGGTTTCGCAGTTGAGGCCCTTTGCCAGCAGACGCGCAATCGAGGTTTTCCCTACGCCACGAGTGCCGGAAAAGAGATAAGCATGATGGATTCGTCCCAGTGACAATCCGTTGGCCAGCGCAGTCAGCACATGTTCCTGACCGACTACGTCAGCGAAAGCCTGGGGACGCCATTTTCGCGCAAGTACCTGATAGCTCATGTGGATTCGATCACTGGATTGGGTTGAGTTGGCACAGCGGCACGACTAAGGAGCCGAGGCCCACTGTCAGTTAAAAGGGGAAAAACGCTGCTTTGCAAACCCTGTTTATTTTGGCAGTAGTTTAACAGCCACAACCGGATATGCCTATACCTGCGGGGATATCACTTTACGGAGGTCGCGCCCCACGGCAACGTGGAGCGCATGAGCCTTAGTGGCCGGGGAAGTTGACCAGGCTGAAGCAGTCGAGGCCCATCGCTTTCAGACGCGCTTCACCGCTCAAATCGAACAGATTAATAATGAAGGCGGCATCTTTCACTTCACCGCCCGCACGGCGGATCAGTTTGACGGTCGCTTCGATGGTGCCACCGGTCGCCAGCAGATCATCCACCACCAGCACCACGTCACCCGGCTGGATAGCATCCTGATGCAGTTCCAGCGTATCGGTGCCGTACTCCAGTTCATAGCTTTCGCTAAAGGTCGCGCGCGGCAGTTTGCCCGGCTTACGTACCGGCACAAAACCCACGCCCAAACCCAGCGCGACCGGCGCGCCAAACAGGAAACCACGCGCTTCCGTTCCTACCACTTTGGTGATGCCTTTGTCACGATAACGCTCGACCAGGATGGCAATCGACGCCGCATACGCCTGCGGGTCCTCCATCAGACTGGTGACGTCACGGAACAGAATGCCCGGCTTAGGATAGTCAGGAATGCTTTTGATGCTGTTTTTGATGAGTTCAAGCTGCTGAGCAGTTGCGGTCATAGTGTTACGCCTGGTGAAATCTCTATTTCGCGCAGCTCCCATAGCGCCAACACCCGGAAGACCGGGTTAAGCGAAGTCAGTTCACAGAGGGAAGCCACGCACGAAGAGGCCCAAATCTAAGCAAATGGCCGCCTAAATGCAACCCTGTCGCCCGGTTTAGCGTTCGTCTGTACTTTCTGCCACCACCGGAATCCGCCACATAAACAGCAACAACACGCACAACATGATGCCAAGCATGATGCGCACCCACAGCAGGTGCACCAACCAGATAGATACCGCAAACGTAAGGATAATCAGCAGCATGGCTCGCCCTTTTGCCCCTGGTGGCATCGCACGATGACGCTGCCAGTGGCGCAGATAACGACCAAAAGGTGAGCGCCATACTAACCAGTGATGAAATCGCGGTGAAGAACGGGCAAAACACCAGGCAGCCAGCAACACGAATGGCGTGGTAGGGAGTAAAGGTAATACAATCCCCAGCGTACCCAGCACGATCGCCAGCCAGCCAAGGCTCAGTAATAAGATGCGTTGCATAACTGATGCCTGATAAAGTCGATACCGCGCTACGTTAACACAGTCGGGAAAAGAGTGATGCCCTTGCCACGCCCACAACAACGTCTGCAACTCACGCTGCAACTGCTGCGCCAGCAAATTGCGCAGCAACCGGATGGCAGCTGCCGTCAGCCGCGTTTCGATGCGCAATTATTCCATTGCAAAGGGACGCGACTGGCCGACTATTTGCAGGAGCTGGAACACAATGTCGCCCAGCTCACCGCCGCTGACCAGGATGTCACGCGTCGCCAGTGGCTGGCGGATAAAGTCGTCGATCAGATCGCGGCCTTACAGCGCGAGTGTCAAAGCCAGCAACTGCGCGTGGCACGCGAACGACCGCGTACCGACGGTAAACAGCAGAAACGTGAAGAATATCGTGGCTATGAGATACGCTTACTGGGGATGATTGCCGAACGTGAGCAGCATCTGCAACGAGCCGAAACCCTGAGCATCCAACAGCAATTGATTCGTGAACTGGAGCAACTGCACCTGCGTCTGGGACGCTGCCGTCAGGCTATTCACAAGCTGGAGCTGCAATTTACCGCACGGTAAGCGCAGCGATCTTTCCTCTATACTCTTCTCTCCGAGATGAGGAGTTGCATATGGCTTTTATCGCCTGGATTTTGACCGGCATAGCCGCCGGCTGGATAAAACGGGTGATCTTTCCCGGACGGCCAGGGGGATTTATCGTGACGCTGGTGCTGGCGGTAATTGGTGCGCTGATTGGCGGCTACATCGCCAGCTATTTCAACGCCGGCGATATGGTAACCCTCAGCTTTGCGACCTTTGGCATGGCACTGGCGGGTGCCGTGGTGATGCTGCTGGTGGTCATGAAATTACGTATTTAGGAGAAGCGATGTCACTGGAAACCGCACCAGACGAAATCAAACTGGCAGTGGATTTGATTCAACTGCTGGAAGAGAACCGGGTTCCCACCGCCACAGTGCTGGCCGCGCTGGCCATTGTTCGCCGTGATTATGAACAGAAACAAGCCGCGGAAAAATCCGCTACAAATTCTTTGTGAGGGTTGGGCTGAACCGCAGCATATCCAACAGCGCTTCGACCAGGCTCGGTGCCTCTGCCGCCAGATCGAAACTCTCCGGGGTAAAAAGCCAGCTTTCCATCATGCCATTCACATAGGCGCGCATAATCAATGCGGCCTGACGGGTGTTCAGGTTGCCAGGCAACTGACCCGCATCAATGCACGCGCGCAGTACCTCTTCTATTCTGTCGTAACATTCCAACAATAAGCTTTGCTGCATGTTCTGCAAGGTTGCCATTTCACCCACAAATTCGCATTTATGGAAAATGATCTCCATTAGTGCGCGTCTTTTGGGATCCTTTGCAGTAGCGTCAAGGATATAGATCAACATCGAACGCATAACAGAAAGTGGATCGCCGGGGTATTTTGTTTGATACTCAAGTTCCACATCATCAAGCCCAGCGTCACACTGCAACCAGATTTCATGTAACAGATCGGCTTTATTCTTAAAATGCCAGTAGATGGCTCCCCGCGTGACGCCGGCAGCCGCAGCGATATCCGCCAGTGATGTGGCGGCAACACCGTGTTCTGAGAAGTGAGCTAACGCGGCATCAAGAATTTGATTACGCGTTTCAAGTGCTTGTGCTTTGGTTTTTCGTGCCATAGCGGACTTTTTTTACAAACTGGCAAGTTTACATACATTTGTGAATGTATGTACCATAGCACGACCCGTGTTTTAACGCAGCAATGGGTTTAACGGTTTGTGATCCATTGATCATTTGATATCGGACACTAGAGGTTTATTTATGAATAAAAACAGAGGATTAGCCCCTCTGGCGGCCGTCCTGATGCTTTCAGGCAGCTTTGTATTGACAGGATGTGATGATAATAAATCCCAGCAAGCCGCCCAGCAGCAGCCCCCCGAAGTGGGTGTTGTGACGTTAAAAAACGAGCCACTGAAAATCACTACTGAGTTACCAGGCCGCACCTCGGCTTTCCGCGTGGCAGAAGTTCGTCCTCAGGTTTCAGGGATCATTCTGAAGCGTAATTTTGTTGAAGGCAGCGACGTGAAAGCAGGGGTTTCCCTGTATCAGATCGATCCGGCGACGTACCAGGCCGCCTACGACAGCGCGAAAGGCGATCTCGCTCAGGCACAAGCCAATGCGCGTATCGCCGATTTGACGGTGAAACGTTATAAGCCACTGCTGGGCACCAAGTACATCAGTCAGCAGGATTATGACACCGCCGTCGCCACCGCTGCGCAGAATGCTGCCGCCGTGCAGGCTGCTCAGGCCAATGTGGAAACCGCACGCATCAACCTCGCTTACACCAAAGTGACGTCACCGATTAGCGGTCGCATTGGTAAATCTTCGGTGACCGAAGGGGCGTTGGTTGCCAGTGCGCAAACCACCGCACTCGCTACCGTACAGCAGCTCGATCCGATGTACGTTGACGTGACCCAGTCCAGCGATGATTTCCTGCGTTTGCGCGCCGAGCTGGAAGCCGGTCAGCTGAAACAGACCGACGGTAAAGCCAATGTGGTGCTGTTGATGCAAAACGGCAGCACTTACGCGCAGCCCGGCACCCTGGAGTTCTCTGATGTGACCGTCGACGAGACGACCGGCTCGATTACCCTGCGTGCGATCTTCCCGAACCCGGATGGACGCCTGTTACCGGGTATGTTTGTCCGTGCGCGTCTGGATGAAGGCACCAACCCGAGTGCCCTGCTGGTACCGCAGCAAGCCGTAACCCGTACCCCAACCGGTCAGGCCACAGCCATGGTGGTCGGTGCCGATAACAAAGTTGAAGTACGTAACCTGACAGCCAACCAGGCAATTGGTGATAAATGGCTGGTGACCGAAGGATTGAAAGCAGGCGATCGCGTGATCACCGTCGGTCTGCAACGTGCCAAACCGGGTGCGCAGGTTACACCACAAGAAGTAACAGACGACACGAAAGCCGCTGCCGCAGCTCCGTCTCAGACGCAGTCTGAAAAATCGTCTTCATAAACAGGAGCCGTTAATACATGGCTAAGTTTTTTATCGATCGCCCCATTTTTGCGTGGGTAATCGCCATCATTATTATGTTGGCGGGTGCGCTGTCGATCATCAGTTTGCCTATCGAGCAATATCCAAATGTTGCGCCGCCGGCAGTTGAGATCCAGGCCTCCTACCCGGGTGCTGATGCGAAAACGCTGCAAGACTCGGTGACCCAGGTCATCGAACAAAATATGAATGGTATCGATGGACTGATGTATATGTCCTCGAGCAGTGACTCGTCCGGTACGCTGACGCTGACGCTGACTTTCCAGTCCGGTACCGATGCGGATATCGCTCAGGTTCAGGTGCAGAACAAACTGCAACTGGCGATGCCGTTGCTGCCACAGGAAGTACAGTCGCAGGGGATTCAGGTTAAAAAATCCTCCAGCAGCTTCCTGATGGTGGCCGGTTTTGTCAGTGATGACCCGAACATGACGCAGAACGATATCTCGGACTACGTCGCGTCGAACATCAAAGACCCGATCAGTCGTACCCCAGGGGTGGGTGATACGCAGGTGTTTGGTGCGCAGTACGCTATGCGTATCTGGCTTGATCCGCACAAGCTCAATAACTTCCAGCTCACGCCGGTGGATGTGATCAGCGCACTGGGTACGCAGAACACCCAGGTCGCAGCCGGTCAGTTGGGCGGTACGCCGCCAGTGCCGGGCCAGCAGTTGAACGCTTCGATCATCGCGCAGACCCGTCTGACCTCGACCGAAGAGTTCGGCAATATTCTGCTGAAGGTCAACACCGATGGTTCGCAGGTGCGCCTGCGTGATGTGGCGAAGATTGAACTGGGTGGCGAAAGCTACGACATCATTGCCCGTTACAACGGTAAACCGGCTTCCGGTATCGGTATCAAGCTGGCGACCGGTGCAAACGCACTGGACACGGCGGATGCGGTAAAAACCGAACTGGCGAAGCTGCAACCGTTCTTCCCGTCGGGCCTGAAAGTGGTTTATCCGTATGACACCACGCCGTTCGTAAAAATCTCCATCTTCGAAGTGGTGAAAACCCTGTTCGAAGCGATCGTGCTGGTGTTCCTGGTGATGTATCTGTTCCTGCAGAACTTCCGCGCCACGCTGATCCCGACCATTGCAGTACCGGTGGTCCTGCTCGGGACCTTTGCGATCATTGCCGCTTGTGGCTACTCGATAAACACGCTCACCATGTTCGGGATGGTGCTCGCCATCGGCCTGTTGGTGGATGACGCCATCGTGGTGGTCGAAAACGTTGAGCGTGTGATGGCCGAGGAAGGCCTGCCACCGAAGGAAGCAACCAAACGCTCGATGGAGCAGATCCAGGGCGCGTTGGTCGGTATTGCGCTGGTGCTCTCGGCGGTATTTATTCCGATGGCCTTCTTTGGCGGTTCTACCGGGGTCATCTATCGTCAGTTCTCGATCACCATCGTGTCAGCGATGGCCCTGTCAGTGCTGGTGGCGTTGATTCTGACGCCTGCGCTGTGTGCCACCATGCTGAAACCGGTAGAGAAAGGCAGCCACGGCAAAACCACCGGGTTCTTCGGTTGGTTTAACCGCCTGTTTGATAAGAGCACCCATCACTACGTGGACAGCGTCGGCCATATCGTGCGCAGCACGGGGCGTTATCTGGTGCTTTATCTGATCATCGTGGTGGGCATGGCGTATCTGTTCCTGCGTCTCCCGACCTCGTTCCTGCCGGAAGAGGATCAGGGGCTGTTGCTGGCTCAGGCGCAGTTGCCTGCCGGTGCAACCCAGGAACGTACCCAGAAAGTGCTCGACCAGGTGACGGATTACTTCCTGACCAAAGAGAAAGACAGCGTGAACTCGGTGTTTACCGTTAACGGCTTTGGCTTTGCCGGTCGTGGACAGAACACCGGTATCGCCTTCGTCAGCCTCAAGCCGTGGGACGAGCGTAGCAGTGCCGACATGAAAGTGCCCGCCATTGCCGGTCGTGCGATGCGTGCGCTGGGAGCCATCAAAGATGCGATGGTTATTCCGTTCAACCTGCCTGCGATTATCGAACTGGGTAACGCCACCGGTTTCGACTTCCAGCTGATTGACCAGGGCAACCTGGGGCATGAAAAGCTGACCGAAGCACGTAACCAGTTGTTTGGTATGGTGGCACAGCACCCGGATACCCTGGTGGGTGTGCGTCCTAACGGGATGGAAGATACCCCGCAGTACAAACTGATTATCGATCAGGAAAAAGCCTCAGCGTTGGGTGTCTCGTTGTCGGACATCAATACCACGCTGGGCGCTGCATGGGGCGGTTCCTACGTTAACGACTTTATCGACCGTGGTCGCGTGAAGAAGGTGTACGTCATGGGTCAGCCGGATTCACGTATGCTGCCTGATGACGTCAGCAAATGGTATGTGCGTAACAGCGCCGGTGAGATGGTGCCCTTCTCGGCCTTCTCCAGCGCGAAGTGGCAGTACGGTTCGCCACGTCTGGAACGTTATAACGGCCTGCCGTCGATGGAAATTCTCGGCCAGGCAGCTCCGGGCAAAAGTTCCGGTGATGCCATGAACCTGATGGAACAGCTGGCGGCGAAACTGCCAGCCGGTATCGGTTACGACTGGACGGGGATGTCCTACCAGGAACGTCTGTCCGGTAACCAGGCTCCGGCGCTGTACGCCATCTCGCTGATTGTGGTGTTCCTGTGTCTGGCAGCACTGTATGAGAGCTGGTCGATTCCGTTCTCGGTCATGCTGGTGGTTCCGCTCGGCGTGGTGGGTGCGTTGCTGTTCACTACCCTGCGCGGTTTGAGTAACGACGTCTACTTCGTGGTGGGTCTGCTCACCACCATCGGCCTGTCGGCGAAGAACGCCATCTTGATCGTCGAATTCGCCAAGGATTTGATGGAGAAAGAAGGCAAAGGGTTGGTGGAATCAACGCTTGAGGCATCCCGTATGCGTCTGCGCCCGATTCTGATGACCTCACTGGCCTTTATCCTCGGCGTACTGCCGCTGGCGATCAGTACCGGTGCCGGTTCTGGCGCACAGAACGCCGTAGGTACTGGCGTGATGGGCGGCATGGTCACCGCCACCGCACTGGCCATCTTCTTCGTACCGGTGTTCTTCGTGGTGGTGCGCCGCCGTTTCAGCAAGAACAAAGCTGAACTGGAACAAGGCCATCCGGTCAACCACAGCCACTAAGATGTTCCCTTCCTGAAAAGGCCGCTGATGCGGCCTTTTTTTTTCCTTCACGATAAATAGCGCCGCTGCATCCCGCCAGTGGTTGCATTGTGGTACGCTCAGGTTCATACTATTGTTATATTATAACATTACATGAGGCGCATAATTATGAAACCTGATATCCATCCTTTCTACCGTCCGGTGGTGTTCCACGACACCACGGCGAATGAATATTTCAAAGTCGGTTCCACCATTAAAACGGAACGTACCATCGAATTTGAAGGCGAAGTGCTGCCGTATGTCACGCTCGACGTCTCGTCAAAATCGCATGTGTACTACACCGGCAAACAGAAAGATTTTGCCAAAGAAGGCAGCGCGGCACGCTTCAACCAGCGTTTTGGGCGTTTCCTCGGCCGTAGCAAGGCATAACGGAGCACCAGATGCAGGTATTGAGTTCATTGCGTTCAGCGAAAACCCGTCACAAAGATTGCAAAGTCGTGCGTCGTAAAGGTCGTATCTATGTGATCTGTAAAACCAATCCGCGCTTTAAAGCGGTACAGGGAAGAAAGAAGAAAAAACGTTAGGATGTGTCGTGATAATTGGCCGGGTTGATACCCGGCCTTTTTTATTACTGCATACTTTTCAGCATGTCATTCACGTTGTGTTTGAATGCAGCTTCATAGCTGGCGGCCGGACCATTGGCTTCCGACAACGCTTCCGGATACAGCTCGCCACCCGGTTTGGCACCGGTTGCGCTGGCAATCTGCTTCACCAGACGCGGGTCGGTCTGATTCTCCATAAAGTAGGTATTGATGTGCTCCGCCTTGAGCTGTTTGATGATTGAGGCGACATCGCTGGCGCTGGCTTCCGCTTCAGTTGAGAAGCCAACCGGGGCGAGGAATTCCACGCCATAACGCTGACCAAAATAACCAAACGCATCATGGCTGGTCAGAACTTTACGTTTACTCTGCGGTACGGCAGCAAAAGACGTTTTTGCCCAGCTGTCGAGTTTCTGTAATTGCTGAATGTAGTTTTCGCCCTGCTGGCGAATGGCGGCGGCGTCTTCCGGATCGGCTTTGATCAACGCATTCATCACGTTGGTGGCATAAATCACGCCATTCGCCATGCTGTTCCACGCGTGAGGATCGGTAATGGTTTTGCCATCGTCCACCATTTTACGGGTATTGATGCCCGTTGATGCTACCACCAGCGTGCCTTTGTAACCCGACGCGCTCACCAGTCGATCCATCCAGCCTTCCAGCCCGAGGCCGCTAACGAACACCACGTCAGCCTGCGCCAGCGCCTGGCTATCTTGCGGTGTAGGTTCGAAGGTGTGAGGATCGCCGTTTGGCCCCACCAGTGATTTAACCTTAACGTGATCACCACCAACCTGTTTCACGATATCCGCCAGCACGGTAAAACTGGCGACCGCATCCACGGTTTTTGCCAGCGCCAGCGGGCTGATCAACATGGCACCCAACGCCAGGCTAATCGGTAACTTCTTCATACATATCCCCTTATTGGTTTCGTTATCGGCGGCGCAGTAAACCGCCACATGGTCCTGTCAAAACAGAAAGTAAAAAAAGCCCGGCAGCACTCAACACCACTGCCGGACCGGCAGGCAGTGAGTAGTGCCACGACAACATCAGCCCAATCAGAGCCGCGACCACCGCCAGCAACATGGCAACGCCGAGCATGCAGGCGAGATGGCGACTCCAGAAACGGGCGCTGGCGGCGGGCAACATCATTAACCCCACAGACATCAACGTACCCAGCACCTGAAAACCCGCCACCAGGTTGAGCACCACCAGAGTGAGAAAAATGCCGTGCACCAGCGGCGCACTCCATTTGCCCTGCGCACGCAGGAAATCGGGATCGAAGGCGTCAATCACCAGCGGACGGTAGATAATCGCCAGCATCAGCAACGTGAAGGCAGCAATGCCGCCGACCAACATAATCGCCGCGTTATCCACCGCCAGCAGCGAGCCAAACAGCACGTGCAGCAAATCAACGCTGGAGCCGCGCAGTGACACCAGGGTGACGCCAAGCGCGAGTGAACCGAGATAAAAACCGGCGAAGCTGGCATCTTCTTTCAGCGGGGTATAACGGCTGACGGCCCCGGAGAGCAACGCCACCGCCAGACCCGCAATCAGCCCACCGATCCCCATCGCCACCAGCGACAAACCTGAGATGAGATAGCCAATCGCCGCGCCAGGTAGCACCGCATGAGAAAGCGCATCGCCAATCAGGCTCATACGCCGCAGCGAGAGGAAAACGCCCAGCGGGGTAGCACTCAGCGCCAGCGCGACACAGGCCACCAGAGCACGGCGCATAAAACCGAATTCGATGAAAGGTTGCAGTAAGGTCACGATGCCACCCTCCGTAACAAGGGAGCATGCGCGGAGGTGGGTTCATCCAGTGACAGGACATCCTGAAAATAGCGCTCAACTAAAGGACGGTCGTGCAATACCACCAACAAGGTGGTACCCGCCTGTTGCTGTTGTTGCAGGATTGACATCAATAGCGTCACGGTTTGGCTGTCGATGCCATTAAAGGGTTCATCCAGCAGCCACAATCTACTGCGTTGCAGCATCAGGCGGGCGAACAACACGCGCTGCAATTGCCCCCCCGACAAGGTGGCGGGTTGCGCATCGGCAAAATCACGCATTTGTACCGCATCCAGCGCCGCATCGATCTCTTTGCGCAACGCACGATTAATCGCGCCAAACCAGCCACAGCGCGGCCAGCACCCCATCGCCACCAACTCATAAGCGGTGATGGGAAAACGCGTCTCCAACTCGGTACGTTGTGGCAACCAACCCAGTTCCTTACGGGAAACCTCGAGATCGCAACGACCAGCAATCGGCGTCAGTAAACCGGCGATGGTTTTCAGCAGCGTGGATTTTCCGCTGCCATTCGCGCCAATCAGCGCTGTCATGCTGCCGGACGGCAGTTCGCCATTAATGGTTGGCGTAACCCGTTGTCCCTGATACCCGGCCTGCAGGTGATGAAAACGCATCATTTCTGCATGCCCCAGGTGATCGCCAACACCAGCAAAGCCACCAGCAACAACGCGACCAGCAAGCGCCCGCCCAGTGACAACAGTAATCCACTGTGATTCATAAAAACACAACCAAAATGTTATAACATAACAATACACTATCAGACTCTTTGGTTGTCTGGTCAGAGGAAAGTGTTTCAAAAGTTAAACAGCGGCGATCCCTTCCGCTTCCGCGCAATGCAATCCATCACAACAATAGCTATTTATGCTTAAGGTAAGCTTGCAATGTTTGCCAGAAACCCCAATGATATAAACAACAACCTTTTTAGCGGATTAACGATGCAGGCCATTATTCATTGCGATATAGCTGTCGATGAGGATGACTGTTCAAAGTTGCAGGCAATAATACAAGGGAATATTCTCAAAATAGCCTCAGCGTTGGCGGGTGATTTACAATGGTATTCACAAAATGCGCGTTTAGTTCCCGAGAGTTTTCACATTATTTCCATCAAGAGTATCGCTAATAATCGATTTAAAATGCTTTACGATTTCCAGTGGAATTTATTTAGTCCCTGTCAGGATTTAAATGAAACCTTTACACGCCAGGAAGATGTTCTGTTTCATATCCAGCCGGGTGCGCTGGTGTTTGAGGTGATAGACAATTCACGCCCTTCTCCTGCCGACGAATTGTAATATTTGGTAATGGAGGTGAGCAAAACTAATGAATGTGGATTATATTTAAGGAGTCGCTGAATTCATTTTATTCGTGATCGCTTCCTGGCCGCTTTTCCAAATCTCGCCGCGCTGCGGTAACTGTGCTAGCTATGGAGGGGAAAAAGATGGACGAATACTCACCGAAACGGCATGATATTGCCCAGCTTAAATTTCTGTGTGAGAACCTGTTTGACGAAAGTATGGCAACCTTAACTGACAGTCATCATGGCTGGGTTAATGATCCTACCTCGGAAAGCAATTTACAGCTCAACGATTTGATTGAGCATATCGCGTCTTTCACGATGAATTACAAAATTAAGCATGTTGAAGATACAGCACTGATTACGCAAATCGATGAATATCTTGACGATACCTTTATGCTGTTTAGCAGCTACGGAATCAATACTCAGGATCTTCAACGTTGGCAACGTTCAGCACGACGCTTATTTAACCTGTTTGCCGAAGAGTGCGCTTTTCTACAGCAACCCAGCCATTCCTTTTAGCATCAGAGTGAGAACCCTTTATTTATGAGCAATCAAGCCTTAACCAAAACCGATTATTTGATGCGACTGCGCCGCTGTCGCTCAATCGATACCCTTGAGCGGGTGATTGAGAAAAACAAGTATGAATTGTCCGATGACGAGTTAGCGGTATTCTACTCTGCTGCCGATCACCGCCTTGCAGAGCTGACGATGAATAAGCTCTACGATAAAGTGCCCGGTTCTGTCTGGAAGTTCGTCCGCTAAGTTTTTCCCTTCTCTTGCCTGGCCTGTTGCAGCAACCGATTTGCAGGGATTGACCTGTCACTGGCAAAGGAGTGCCAGCAGCATGCTATTGATTGAATCAGAGGGATTTTTTACGGGGCAGAAATGGTGGAGGCCCTGCCAGCTACATCCCGGCACACGCGTCGCCTGCTGCGGCTGCTTCCTTCCGGACCTGACCGAGTTCACAAGTTAGCATTGCGGGAGAACCAACAGGGCCTCCATTGACAAGCCCTCGTTACGAGAGCGCTGGCATTATCAGGTAAGCCCCCGTCAATTGCAAGCAAACCCCGGATGACCGTTGTTTTCTTGAACAAACGGACGGTTATCCGTTGCCAGCTTCATGGTAAAGTCTGCGCTTTGCGGTTATTCAGGACGACCTCAATGAGTGAACACGATAGCTTTCCGCAGCGCGTCTGGCAGATTGTTGCCGCCATTCCCCCCGGTAAAGTGATGACCTATGGTGATGTCGCCCGTCTGGCTGGTTCACCCCGTGCGGCACGTCAGGTCGGCGGGGTACTGAAACGTTTACCTCCCGGCAGCCAGTTACCCTGGCATCGTGTCCTGAACCGCCATGGTCGAATTTCGCTACAGGGCGACGATTTGTTTCGTCAGCGCGATGCGCTGGAAGCCGAAGGGATTGAAGTCAGCGATGCCGGAGAAATAGAGCTGGCACGCTATCGCTGGGACCAGGATTGATCCCAGCAACAAATTCGTAGCGCCGCAATCCATCGCGCCGCTACGTGATGCATTTTACATACTGGTTGCAGCAGGCACTGAAGACGACGGTGTCACCTGCGTCGGCGAGGTTGACGGCACGGTGGTTGCCGCACCTGGCTGCGTTGGCATCGCCACATTGGTGGTCGGCACCAGTAACAACTCGACCTTGGTTCCACCCTGATTGATCACCGGTTTCACCGTATCCGTGATAAACGCCAGTCGACCATCAATCGCAATCGCTGCACTCAACAGAATCCGCGCGTTTGGCTGGATGTCTGCCGGATTAAAAGGCAGCACAAACTGGAACGGAGCCTGTTTACCCTCGGTACGCACCACATGCTGCGCCAGCACACGGGATGGCGCGTCGGATTTTGACGCATCCGACAACGTGACCGTCAGTACCGCATCCGGCGGTAAGGCAATACGCTGGCGAATATAAATGGAACCACTCACATTCGGCTGCGCAATGGCCGCCTGCTGCCCGGCAACAGCTGAACCCAGGGTGGGCGTTGCCACCGGTTTGCTGTGGTCTGCGCACCCTGCTACCGCCACAGCCAGCGTCATACCGCTAATGATTTGCCAGAGTTTCATCGATGTCGTCTCCTTATGAACACTATGATTGTCGGCGGCAAAAATAATGTGCAGCTATTCAACCGCCGAATGCCATTAATTCTGGCACAAAAATCCGCAATGCGCTTAAGACGCGTCTTAGATTGCTGAAACCACGGCAAAAAGATTGACGGCAACTGGTCGGATCTTTCACACTTGCCCGACCGGTATCACTGAGGAATCCGTTATGAGCCAGGCACTGCACAACCTGCTTAATTTGTTGAATCTGGAAAAACTGGAAGAGGGACTTTTTCGCGGTCAGAGCGAAG
This sequence comes from Pantoea sp. At-9b, assembly GCF_000175935.2. Taxonomy (NCBI): domain Bacteria; kingdom Pseudomonadati; phylum Pseudomonadota; class Gammaproteobacteria; order Enterobacterales; family Erwiniaceae; genus Pantoea; species Pantoea sp. At-9b. The sequence goes on along the minus strand of NC_014837.1, from coordinate 1,097,810 downwards.
ACCTCGGCCTGCGTCAGGTGTTTGGTGGTCAGGTGGTTGGCCAGGCGCTTTATGCAGCGAAACAGACAGTGCCGGAAGCACGTATCATCCACTCATTCCATAGCTACTTTCTGCGTCCCGGCGATAGTCACAAAGCCATTATCTATGATGTCGAAACGCTGCGTGATGGCAAAAGCTTTAGCGCACGCCGCGTCAGTGCCGTGCAAAATGGGCAGCCGATCTTCTACATGACGGCGTCATTCCAGGCACCGGAAAGCGGGTTTGAGCACCAGAACAGCATGCCGCAAGTGCCTGCCCCGGATAATCTGCCATCGGAACAGGATCTGGCACATAAACTGGCAGCGCATCTGCCCATTAAGCTGCGGGAAAAATTCCTCTCCGAGCGCCCGCTCGATATTCGTCCGGTACAAATTCACAATCCACTGAAAGGTCGGGTTGATGAGCCGGTGCGTCAGGTATGGGTGCGCGCCAACGGTCAGCTACCGCAGGATCGCCGGATTCACCAATATCTGCTCGGCTATGCGTCAGACCTCAACTTCCTGCCCGTGGCGCTCCAGCCGCACGGCAAAGGCTTCCTGGAGCCTGACATGCAGGTCGCAACTATCGACCATTCCATGTGGTTCCACCGTCCGTTCGACTTGTCAGAATGGCTGCTGTACAGCGTCGTTAGCACCTCAGCATCAGGTGCACGCGGTTTTGTGCGCGGGGAGTTTTTTACCCAGGATGGGACACTGGTCGCTACCACGGTGCAGGAAGGGGTGATGCGCCAGCGCAGCGAATAAAAAAAGGGGCGATTTCTCGCCCCTTCTGCCTCTTATTATTTTAGCGCACTGCTCTCTTTTTCAGCCCGGCTCTTACTGGTTGTAAGCATTCTCGCCGTGGCTGTTCACATCCAGACCTTCACGTTCCTGATCTTCTGGAACACGCAGGCCAACAATCATATCGGCCAGTTTGAAGCCAATGAAGGCAACCACACCAGACCAGACGATGGTGACACCGACGCTGAACAGCTGGATCCACACCTGATGGCCCATGGTCACGCCTTCAGCATAACCTACGCCACCCAGTGAAGAGGACGCGAACACACCGGTCAGGATACAACCCACGATGCCGCACACGCCGTGCACACCGAACACATCACACGGGTCATCAACACGCAGCCATTTCTTCAGGGTGGTCACACCCCACAGGCCAGCCAAACCACCGACCAGACCGATAATCAGCGCACCACCGACACCGACATAACCACACGCCGGGGTGATAGCAACCAGACCAGCGATGAAGCCTGAAGAGGCACCCAGCAGAGAAGGCTTGCCACGCAGCGCCCACTCACCGAAGGTCCAGGACAGTACCGCACCCGCGGTGGCAATCACGGTGTTCAGGAACGCCAGGGCAGCGATTTCGTTAGCAGCAGAAGCAGAACCGGCGTTGAAGCCGAACCAGCCCACGTACAGGATGGCTGTACCGGTGAACACCATCGGCAGGTTGTGCGGTTTGAAGGCTTCTTTACCAAAGCCAGCACGTTTGCCCACCAGGTAAGCACCCACCAGACCTGCAACCGCGGCGTTGATGTGTACAACCGTACCGCCAGCGAAGTCCAGCGCGCCGTCAGATGCCAGCAGACCGCCAGCCCAGACCATGTGCGCAATCGGCAGGTAAGCCAGTGTCAGCCATACTGCAACGAAAATCAGCACCGCAGAGAAACGGATACGTTCAGCAATTGAACCGACAATCAGGCCCACGGTGATACAAGCAAACGAAGCCTGGAACGCCACGTGGATGTATTGATAGAAAGTTCCCATCAGCGCTTTCAGCTCGATGTTTTTCAGCATCGCCCACTGGAAGCTACCGAAGAAGGCATTGCCTTCGCTGAAGGCCAGCGAATAACCGTAGATCATCCACAGTACGCAGACCAGGGAGAAGGTGACCGCCACCTGAGTCAGCATGGACAGCACGTTTTTACCGCGGATCAGACCGCCGTAAAACAGGGCAATACCCGGAATTGACATGAACAGCACCAGTGCGGTGCAGATCATCATAAACGCGTTATCGGCTTTATCCGCAACGGCAGGAGCTGCCGCCATGGCCAGAGACGGTAACAGCGCCAGGCTGGTCAGGCCTAACTTCGTCATCATTTTATTCATTTCTTTCCATCCCATCACAATCAAGGCCCAGTTACAGTGCTGCTTCGTCGGTCTCGCCAGTACGAATACGGATAACGCGTTGCAGTTCCGCAACGAAAATTTTGCCGTCGCCAATTTTGCCGGTGTAAGCAGCTTTGCTGATCACATCCACAACTTCGTCGAGCTGATCATCAGCAATGGCGATATCAATTTTTACTTTTGGCAGGAAGTTCACGCTGTACTCGGCACCGCGATAAAGCTCTGCGTGACCTTTCTGGCGACCGAAACCCTTCACTTCGGTAACTGTCAGTCCCTGAATGCCAATAGAGGATAAGGCTTCACGCACGTCCTCCAGCTTAAATGGTTTGATTACCACGGTAACCAGCTTCATACGATCCCCTCCAGGTATTTAATGAGTGAGTCTTACCGGACACGCAGGGATATAAGCAAAGGGTGTGCCATAAATAAAAAAACCGCAGAGTCAGCAGATTAGCCGCGCCGCAGCACGCTTCGTTCTGTGATGAACAACACAAATACCAGCAGGAGAGGAAGAAAGGAGTGGATTGTTTGCACTTCTTTGGTGCTTCAAGCCTCAAAGAAGTGCATTTCTACAGAATAATCCGATAAAGGTGCGCAAAAAAGGTGCAAGTCACCCTTCAGCCGTTAAGGGAATGCCCGCCGCGAGTTCATCGCCAGCCTGTTGCAACTGGTACATTTGCCAGTAACGTCCCTGCTGCGCCAGCAATTCACTGTGCGTACCGCGCTCGGCAACCTGCCCGCGGTGCAGCACCAAAATCTGCTCCGCTTCGGTAATGGTGGAGAGGCGATGCGCAATCACCACCAGCGTGCTGTGCTGGCGTAAGGCGCGCAGCGCGTGTTGAATCGCCTGTTCCGTACCGGAGTCGATATTGGCCGTGGCTTCATCGAGGATCAGAATCTGCGGTAATGATACCAACACCCGTGCCAACGCCAGCAGCTGCTTCTGACCGACCGACAGATTGTTGCCCTGCTCGCCCAGCCGGGTGTGAATACCGTCCGGCATCGCGCGGACCAGAGACGCAAGCTGCACCGTTTCCAGCGCCTGCCACACCGCCTGCTCGGGGATGTCGCGTCCGAGGCGGACGTTGGCGAGTAAGGTATCCGCCAGCACCACCGGGTCCTGCTGCACCATCGCCACCCCCTGACGTAACGCCTGATGCGTCAACTGTGGCAGCGGACGCCCATCCAGCTCGATACTGCCGCGCGTCACCGGGTAGTAGCCCATCAGCAGGTTTGCCAGCGTACTCTTGCCACTGCCGGTATGACCGACCAACGCAATAAATCCACGTGGCGGCACGTCCAGATTGATCTGGCTTAACACGTCACGATCGGCACGATAGGCAAAACTGACGTCACGCAGGGAAATACGCCCGGAGGCCAGTGGCCGATTGTCGCTGCCGTAATCCTGCTGGGTCGCATCCATTAACTCAAAAATACGCTCACCCGATACTACCGCCTGTTGCAGCATCGATTGCTGGGTGGTGAGTTCAATCAACGGCTCATTCAGACGCCCGAGGTAAGTGATAAAGGCATACAGCACCCCCACCTCAAAGACGCCGGGAGTGGCGAAACTGAACAGCATCAGCAGGCCGCACAAAATCAGTGCAGAGAACAAACTCAGTAGCGGGCGCAGCAGGAAGCCATCCAGGCGCAGCGTCTCCATTCGAGCCAGATAGTGTGAACGGCTGGCCTCCGCCATGCGCTCACCAAAGCGCGCCTGCTGGCGAAACTGCTGGATAACGCTCATGCCGTTAATCACTTCATTGAAGCCGTTATTGATATCGGCCAGGTAGCTCCGCACCCGGCGCGCTATCGGTGTGCTGTAGCGCTGATAAATCAACATCACCGTTAGCACCAGCGGGAAAATCACGATTGCCACCAGCGCCATGCGCCAGTCGAGCGCAAACATCGCCACCAGCATCGCCCCAACCAGCGCGGCACTGCGCAACACCGTTGCCACCACCGTGACGTACAGATCGCGGATCACCTCGGTATCGTTGGTCACGCGTGAGATGATCTGCCCGACCGGTTGGGTATCGAAAGCACTCAATGGTTGCCGCAACGCCGCATTCATCACATCAGAACGTAATTTTTGTACCACGCCGATCGCCGCGCGATTAAACAGCAACGCCTGAAAATAGTGCAGGCCCGCCGCCAGTAGTTGCAGCAGAATGAAGCTGACCACCAACCCGACGACAATGCCCCACGGCATCTGGTGCTTCGCCACCAGATGATCAATAAAATAACTGATCAATACCGGCCCGGTGACTTCGGCTGCCGCCGCCAGCCATAGCATGCCCACCGCCAGCCACAACGATTTACGCCAGGGTTTGCCGTAAGCCAGTAAACGTTTCAACGTCGGCCACAGGCGCACAGATTTAGCCACGACTCGCTCCTTCGGTGATCTCATCCTCGTCCAGCGCCGCTTCCAACTGCTGATAACGGTACATATCGCGATACCAGCCACTTTGCGCGACCAGTTCATCGTGGTCACCACGCTGCATCACCTGACCTTGCTGCAACACCAGAATCTCGCTGGCTTCGGTCAACGCCGACAGACGATGCGCACTGATAATCAGGGTGCGACCCTGACCCCATTGCCGCAGGTTGTGCAGAATATCGTGCTCGGTACGTCCATCTACCGCTGATAAGGCGTCATCCAGAATCAGGATCTCGGCATTCAGCAACAACGCGCGCGCGATAGCAATACGTTGCTTTTGTCCGCCTGATAACATCACGCCCCGCTCTCCCACCTCGGTTTCATAACCTTGCGGTAAGCGCAGGATATCCTCATGAACGCAGGCCATCTTTGCCACCCGCTCAATCTCCTGCTGGCTGGCATTTGGTCGACCCAATGCGAGGTTATTCGCCACCGTGTCGGAAAACAGGAATGGCGTCTGACTCACCACCGCCAGGCGGCTGCGCCAGCTATCGATGCGCAGGTGCGACAGCGGTGTGTTGTGATAGCGAATGTCGCCCTGCTCCAGGTCAAAATGGCGCTGAAGCAAACTCAACAGCGTACTTTTGCCACAGCCGGTAGGGCCGCATAATCCCAGCATCTGGCCTGGTTTGAGCTGGAAATTGACATGGCTGAGCGCCACACCGGCACTCGCCGGATAGCGAAACTCGCGGATTGCCACCTGTAAATTCCCCGCCTCCGGCGGCAGAATTTTTTGCCCATCTTCCACCGCCGGGGCTTCCGCCAACAGGGCACGGATGCGGCTCCAGGCGGCACTGCCACGCTCGACGATATTGAACATCCACGCCAGCGCCAGCATCGGCCAAATCATCAATCCGAGGTACATCACAAAGCTGGTGAGCTGCCCTAACGTCAGGCTGCCGTGCCACACCATCCAGCTGCCGCCGCCGATCGCCAGCAGGTTAGAAAAACCAATCGCGATATAGATCGTGGGATCAAAACGCGCATCCACGCGCGCTACGCGCAGGTTCTTCTCGCCAGTGTCACGTGCGATGGCCGCAAACTGCTGTGACTGATGATCTTCCAGACCAAAGGCTTTGATCATGCGGATACTGGTCAGGCTCTCCTGCGTTTGATCATTGAGGCTGGAGAACGCCGCCTGTGCCAGTTTGAAACGGTCATGCAGTTGATTGCCGTAGCGATGGATAATCAGCGCCATAATCGGCATCGGCACCAGCGCCAGTAACGTCAGCTGCCAGCTAATTTGTATGCTCATTACCACCAGCACCACACAGCCCATCACCAGCGAATCCACCAGCGTCAGCACCCCTTCCCCGGCAGCAAACACTACGCGGTCAACATCATTGGTCGCACGGGCGATCAGATCACCGGTGCGATGGCGCAGATAAAACGCCGGATGTTGGCGACTCAGTTGGCGGTAAAAGTCTTCACGCAATTTCACCGCCAGTTGGTAAGAGGCACCAAACAACAGCACGCGCCAGACATAGCGCAGCAGATACACCACCACGGCGGTGACCAGCATCACGCCGATCCACATCATCAGTCGCCCGGTGCTCAAGGTATGTTGGGTAACGCCATCAACAATCACCCCCACCAGATGCGGTGGCAGCAATTGCAGAAGCGCAATGATGATGAGCAGAGTGACCGCGCCCAGATATCGCCGCCACTCGCGCAGAAAATACCAACTTAACTGGCTGAATAATCGCACAAGACTGTCTCTTTCTTTACCCGTCAGGGTGCTACCGGCAATGCGGTGGTATATTTAATTTCTTCCATCGCGAAACTGGAGGTCACATCAATCAGACCCGGTACGCCATTCACCAGCCGCTTATAAAAACCGTCGTAACTTTTCATATCTGCCACCTGAATGCGCAGCAGATAGTCGTATTCTCCGGCCATACGATAGAACGCCATCACTTCTGGCATCTGCTGGACCACGCTGACAAATTGCTGATACCAGTCGCTGCTGTGCTGCTGGGTTTTGACAAACATGAACGCAGTCAGCGCCAGTCCGATTTTATCGCCGTCCAATAGCGCCACGCGCGCACGAATAATGCCATCATCTTCCAGTTTTTTCAGGCGTTTCCAGCACGGTGTGGTGGTGAGATTGACCGCATCTGCCAGCGTCTGGAGTGACAGGGTGCAATCCTGCTGTAATAACGCCAGCAGTGTACGGTCAGTTTTATCTAGCATTTGCCTCTCCGGGAGAAAATTTTTCTCTCATCGAGCCATTATACACCGATTAAAGCAACCTCTTTTTCCTGCCAGTGCCTTACACTGTGACGATTAAATTTAGTGGAAACTCAGCATGCAAACGCCCTGGATTCGTCACGCTATTAACGAAATTAACGCTGATTTTCAGCGATCTGCCGACACGCACCTGATTCGCTTTAGCCTGGATGATTTTCCCGGCATTGGTTTTTACCTGAAAGACGAAAGCACCCATCCGAGCGGCAGCCTGAAACACCGCCTGGCACGCTCGCTGTTTTTGTACGGTCTGGCTAATGGCTGGATTCGCCAGGGAACACCGATTATTGAAGCCTCATCCGGCAGCACGGCGGTTTCAGAGGCCTATTTTGCGCGTCTGCTGGGCCTGCCGTTTATTGCTGTGATGCCCGCCAGCACCGCCAAACGTAAGATCGAGCTGATCCGTTTTTACGGTGGGGAATGCCACTTCGTGACCGATCCTTGCCAGCTGTATAGCGAATCTGAGCGACTGGCGCGGGAGCTGAACGGCCATTTTATGGATCAGTTTACCTACGCTGAACGCGCCACTGACTGGCGTGGCAATAACAACATCGCCGAAAGCATCTTCCGCCAGATGGCCCATGAACCCTGCCCGGTGCCGCATACCCTAATTATGAGCGCCGGTACGGGCGGCACCTCCGCCACCCTCGGGCGCTATATTCGTTATCAGGGTTATGACACCCGCCTGCTGGTGGTCGATCCTGAGCATTCGGTGTTTTTTGATTTCTGGCACAGCCGCGAGCGCGGATTAAGTAGCGATCGTGGCAGCATGATTGAAGGCATTGGCCGCCCACGCGTTGAACCGTCGTTCTTGCCCGATGTGATTGACGAGATGATCAAGGTGCCAGACGCCGCAACCGTAGCTGCCATGCTGAAGCTGGAACAGATTCTTGGCCGTCGTCCGGGCGCCTCCACCGGTACCAACTTCTGGGGGATGTTGCAGGTGGCAAAACGTATGCGTGAACAGGGTGAACAGGGATCGCTGGTGACGATACTGTGCGACAGCGGCGAGCGTTATCCGGATACCTATTACAATGCGGAATGGGTCGCACAGCACATTGGTGATGTACAGCCATGGCAACGTGAGCTGCAATAAAAAACCGGACATCCTGTCCGGTTCACTGCAAGCCTCAGCATTCGGGGGAATAATCGAGGTGTGGTGTGGTCATCCAGTGATTTAAATAGTGAGACACCGCCTGTGTCTCGCAACGACCAATAACCGGCAAATGCGGCAACTCCGCTTTCAATTGAGGCATGGCGTTACCCATGATGAAACCGTTCCCGACACTCCCCAGCATTTCGCGGTCATTCATGGCATCGCCAAACGCCATACAATCAGCGAGTGACAAGGAAAGATGCTGACAAAGGCGTGCCAGTGCCGCGCCTTTGTGGCAATCCAGCGGCAACACTTCCAGGCAATCCCAGGCTGAAAAACAGATATTCGCTCGCTCACCCAACGCGGCATCCAGCTCGGCTTTTAACGCACATAACGTCTCATGCGGGGCAATAAAGCAGATTTTGGTGACTTCATGCGCCGACATACGTTGCAGATCACGCAGTTGATAGTCGAACCCACTCAGCACATGCGCTTCACGCACGAACGGCAGCGGCTTGTCAGTAAACCAGCCTTCGTCGTTGAAAATATGGATGGATGCAGGCGTTTGCCAGTGGCGATGAATAACCTCTTCGGCGATGGAAGGCGGCAAATCACAGCCATACAACAGCTTGCCATCCAGATCGTGCACACGCGTTCCGTTTCCGGTGATCAACCACGCAGGAAGCGTCACTTGTTCACGCACCACCGGCTGCATATCCAGCAGATGACGTCCGGTGGCAAACGTCAGTGTGACGTCGCGCTGATGCAGGGCATGCAAACTGGCGAGGGTTTCTATACCTAAGCGATGCGTAGGCAACAACAGCGTACCGTCCATATCAAATGCCGCGAGGCGTGCCATGCGAATTCTCCTGTCGATGTGAGGGAGTTACTATCGCCTGGTAATTGCGGAACTAATAGTGAATACTTTTAGAAAACTGTTCCGGGTTTAGGCAATGCGGCAACTCCATCGGGTCAACCAATTTCAGCGGCTGTGGCAACTCAGCCAGGGTGCACCACAACATCTGAGCGTCTCGATGATGGCGCAGCACTGTTTTTGCAGCGAACGCCATATCCGTACCTTATTGCGCCAATGGCAGGACGCTGGCTGGCTGTGCTGGCTGGGTGCTGCGGGTCGCGGCAAACAGGGAACGCTGACCTTTCTCGTGTCGCCGGAACAGCTGCGCCAGCAACTGTTGCAGCAGCAACTCGCCGCAGGTGAAGCGGTGCAGGCATTGCAGGTGCTCGACGTACAGCCGGATCACTTGCTGAATATGCTGCGTCCGCTGATGGGGGGACAGTGGCTCAATCAGGCTCCGGTGTTACGTATTCCTTACTACCGCGCCCTTGAGCCTTTGCGCCCGCTGCGATTGACCGGACGCGCCGAACAACATCTGGCGCGCCAGATTTTTTCCGGACTGACACGCTTCCAGGGAGACGATGTCGTCGGCGATTTGGCCCACCACTGGCAGCATGACGAGACGGGCCGCGACTGGTTTTTCTGGCTGCGCCCGCAATTGAGCTGGCATAACGATGAACCGCTGTATGCTGCGCAGTTGGTGGCGCAGTTCAACAAGATCCGTCATAGCACGCCGGGGCTGCGGCTGCTGGCCTCAGTAGAAAGTATCACTGCGCCACACCCACTGGCGCTGCGTATTCGCCTGCGTCACAGCGATTACTGGTTGCCGCAACGGCTGGCGCATCAACACTGCCTGTTACCGCATCCTGAACGTGATGACATCGGCAGCGGCGCATGGAAACTGGCGCATTTCACCGATGACCTGGTACGGCTGGAAAGCCATGCGCGCTGGCATTTACAACGCCCATTGATTCAGGCGGTTGAATACTGGATCACGCCCCAATTGTTTGATCGGACACTTGGCACCAGCTGTCGTCATCCGGTGCAAATCGCCATTGGCGATCCGGACGAGCTGGATACCCTACGTCCGGTTGATCGCAGCATCAGCCTGGGATTCTGCTACCTGGCCCCCCGCATCTCCACGCGGCTGAGTGCCGCACAGGCAAAAACCTTAATTAGCCTGATTCAGCGCAGCGGTATGATTCAACAATTGCCGCTGGAAGAAGGATTAATCACCCCGAGTCAGGAGCTACTGCCTGGCTGGCCGGTCCCGGCTCCTGAAGAGACAATGGCTGCGCTGCCAGCAGCCCTGACTCTGCATTATCATCTGCCGGTTGAATTGCATGTGATGGCCGCCGCATTGAAACCCTTATTAGCCGCGCAGGGGTGTCAGCTAACCTGCATTTTTCATGATGTCAAAAGCTGGCGCGATGAACGGGAGCTGGCCGAGGCCGATCTGGTAATGGGCGATCGCCTGATTGGTGATGCACCGCTGTTTACCTTGATCAGTTGGCTGGAGAATGATCCGCTCTGGCAGCCGCTGCGGGGATCGCAAAGTGCGATCAATTTACGTCACCACCTGCGTGAGATAGCGCAACAGCAGGACCCGGATCAGCGTGCTATCCTTAGCCACCAGCTGTTTGAGCAACTGATGCGCGCCGGTTATATGCTGCCGCTGTTCAATTATCGCTACCAAATCTCCGCCCCACCCGGCGTGGAAGGCATTCAACTCAACAGCCTGGGCTGGTTCGACTTTACACGCGCCTGGATCCCCCCTCCCGCTGCAGTCGATACTGTTCATCACACATCTGAGCCAGTACCATAAGCGCTCAGTTTTATACGGAAGAAAAGATGAAAAGAGCCGTTGTAGTATTCAGTGGCGGACAAGATTCCACCACCTGCTTAATTCAGGCGTTACAGCAGTATGACGAAGTGCATTGCGTCACCTTTGATTATGGCCAGCGTCATCGCGAAGAGATCGAGGTTGCCGCCGAACTGGCACAGAAACTGGGTGCACGTGCGCACAAAGTACTGGATGTTACGCTGTTGAACGAATTGGCCGTCAGCAGCCTGACGCGCGATAACATCCCGGTTCCGGCTTATGATCCGGATGCCAGCGGTCTGCCAAGTACCTTCGTGCCCGGACGCAATATCCTGTTCTTAACGCTGGCCTCAATTTATGCGTATCAGGTTGAAGCGGAAGCGGTGATCACCGGCGTGTGTGAAACCGATTTTTCCGGCTACCCTGACTGCCGTGATGAATTCGTCAAAGCGCTGAATAATGCCGTCAGTCTGGGCATGGCGCGCCATATTCGTTTCGAAACGCCGCTGATGTGGCTCAACAAAGCCGAAACCTGGGCACTGGCGGATTACTGGCAACAACTGCCGCTGGTACGTGCTGAAACCCTGACCTGCTACAACGGCATCAAAGGTGATGGTTGTGGCGAATGTGCCGCCTGCCATTTGCGTGCTCGCGGGTTGACGGATTATCAGGCCAATGCTGCGGCAATCATGGCCCAGATGAAACAAAAAAGCGGGCTGGCTTGATCCCGCACCCTTACTGGCGTCGCTGACGCCAGCCTCCTGTCACACCATTAATGCCGCCAGCCGTTCGCGCAATTCCCCCTCCATCGGCACCGCTTTTTGCGTCTGCAGATCGATACACACAAAGGTCAATGCAGCATCAGCCACCGGCGAGCCATCGCTGGCCAGTAAAACGCGTTGTGAGATAACCCCACTCTTCCCATTCAACTGGGCAATCTCGCTCTCAATGGTAAGGACGTCGCCCAGCACTGCCGGGCGGCGATAATTAATGTTGATATTCACCACCACAAAGGCGAGTTTCTGCTGCACCAGCCAGTTAAACGCATCGACATCTTCCAGCCATTGCCAACGCGCCTCTTCGAGAAACTCCAGATAACGCGCATTATTAACGTGCTGATAAACATCAAGATGGTAGCCGCGCACTTTGATCGTGGTCTGCATTGTTGCTCCTGATTAGGCTGAAAATGACAACTGGTTGGACCTGTTGAGCATAGCACAGCCTAAAGAGCGGTTTGCTTCATCCTTCCTGAGTCGCGAGCTTTCTCACAATTTCAGGCGGGCACTGTTACGCTCAACCAATGCGCTACCGATGCCCGGCACCTCCTTAAGTTGCTCGATCGCGGTAAACGGACCGTATTGCTCGCGATAACTGACAATGGACTGCGCTTTCTTCAGACCAATACCATTCATGGCTGCTGCAAGTTCCTCTGCCGTCGCCTGGTTGATACTGACCTGCCCTTGTGCTGGCGTGGATACCTGCGTTGCCTGCGTTTCACTGGGACTTTCTGCCGCAGCGAGACTGGTAGAGCACACCGTACCGCCAAGGGCCAGCGAGAAGAATAAAACCTGAAATGTTTGTTTGATCATGCTGTGTCTCTCCTTGTGTTTAACAGCAGATGCAGAGTGTCACAGCACGTTTTCAGGCTCAAAAGCCGAATCTCAGAAATGGAAAAGGCCGCATAAGCGGCCTTTGTCTGTTGCAGTGGTACTGATTTTTTTGCGAGGCTTACTGCATTTGCGCGGCGGCACCGTACTTGATCTTCGCCTCTTTGCGCAGGTTTTCCAGCAGAGCTTCGAACGCGATTTGCGCGTTATTCTGCGTTACGCCTTTTACCATCTGGTCGATCTGCGGCTGTGGCATGCTGCCGGTGCTGACTTTATCCAGCGCCACCAACACCACATTACCCTGCATATCTTCGCTCACGCCCCATGACGGCTTGTTATCCACCGGCTGTGGCAGGTTGAAGGCGGATTGTGCTACCGGATCCTGTGCATTGCGATCCACCGTTTTGCTGGCGCTCAGCGTCAGACCCGCAGCTTGCAGACCATCCTGCTTACCTGCGTTGAGATCGGCCAGTAACTTATTCGCCTGCTCTTTCGCCTGCTGCGTCGCTTTATCATGCTTCAGGGTATCCGCGATTTGTGCTTTCACCTGATCCAGCGGTTTGACGGCTTCAGGTTTGTGCTCGCTGATACGCAGGACAAACGCACGATCACCATCCACTGAGATGATGTCGGAGTTGTTACCCGGCGCGCCATTCTGACCCACTAAACCACCATTAAAGACCGCTTGTTTAACCGCATCAAAATCCAGATCCTGCGGCACGCTGTCCTGGCTGAACCAGTCAGTTTCGACCACTTTCAGACCTGAAGCTTCCGCCGCGCCCGCCAGTGATTCGTTGTCATTGCTGGCTGCTTCGCTGACTTTCTGCTGCATTTTGTAGAAGGCATCAACCGCTTTTTCCTGCTTCACTTTGTCAGCAACAGCATCATGCACTTCAGACAGCGGCTTAACCTGCTCCGGCTGAATATCATCCAGTCGGGCAATCAGGAAGCCAACGGATGACTTGATCACGCCAGAAAGTTGGCCTTTTTCAGTCAGGTTAGCGTTCTTCAGCTCATCCGGGGTGGTGTTCGGTTCCAGCCAACCCATGTCGCCCCCTTTACGGGCAGAGATCGGGTCGATGGATTTGCTTTTCGCCAGGGTAGCGAAATCTTCGCCTTTCTTCAGCGCATCCAGCACAGCATTGGCATCCGCTTCCGTTTTGGTCTGAATCACGCTGTAGCGATTACGTTGCGGCTGCGAGTAGTCAGCTTTGTGTTGATCGAACCAGCTCTGGATATCCGCTTCGCTGGCGTTTTCCTGCAAGCTCGCGGCATCCATCTTGATGTAGCTGACGCGGAACTGCTCCGGTGCCATAAAGCTATTTTGATGCTGTTGATAGTACTGGCTGATTTCGTCATCAGTAACGGTTTGTTTCGCCGCCAGTGCATTGACATCAATGGTCGCCTGACGGATTTCGCGCTGTTGCGCCACCAGGTCCACCAGCTTGCTGGTTTCACCTTTCAGCATGAAATCGGTATTGGCAACGGCGTTAATCAGCTGCTGAGTCGCCAACTGCTTACGCAGTGCTTCGGCGTATTGATCGGCGGTGAAGCCCATGCTGGTGATCAGACCGTTGTATTTGACGTTGTCGAACTTACCATTGGTCTGGAAAGCCTGCTGATTGAAAATCGCGTCTTTAACCTGATCGTCGCTGATGCCAATGTGCAGATCTTTGATGTACTGGTCGAGCAGTGCCTGATCAATCAACTGAGAAAGGGCCTGCTGACGCATCTGCTGCATGTAGCCTTCATTACTGGCCAGCTGAGAGAATTGATCGCCCAGCATCTGCTGTTGACGATTGCGCTCCGTGTTATAAGCCTGGTCCAGTTCTGCACGACTGATCTCATGTCCGTTAACTTTGGCAGCATAATCACTGTTACCGCCAATCAGGTAGTTGCCCACCCCGGTCAGTACAAAGGACAGGATAATCAATCCCAGAATGATTTTGAGCACGACGTGATTACCCGCCGCACGTAAATTGTCCATCATGGTATGACAACACTCCGCTGTAGTGTGAATGTAAAGCTCTGACACGATGTCATCATCGCGCAACTGCAGTTCAGGCTGGCAGCTGACAACCCTGCGGAGACAACAGCCAAAGGGGCTATTTGCTGCGCATCAGAATAAAAAAAGGCACATCAAAATTGATGTGCCCGTATGTTACATGAGAACGGCTTTTGCGTCCTCAATCCACTGAAGAAAATGCTTCAACGGATGTGACAGCGGTCATTAATTGACAGCGTCTTTCAGCGCTTTACCCGCGCGGAAGCCCGGCACTTTACCAGCCGGAATGGTGATCTCTTTACCGGTTTGCGGGTTACGGCCTGTGCGAGCAGCACGCTCACGAACAGAGAAAGTACCGAAACCAACCAGTGCCACTTCATCACCGCCTTTCAGCGCGTCAGAAACGGAACCCATGAATGCATCTAATACACGTCCCGCTGCTGCCTTAGAAATATCCGCATCTGCAGCAATTTTGTCGATCAACTGTGACTTATTCACTCTATTCATCCCCTCTTTTATTATTCACATCGCATCCGCGCTTCCCGCCGGATACGAACGCGCAGCCAGTTATATCAAGCCTGTTGAGCCGAAACAACGGTATTCGTCTTAATCGTTGATCCAGCAGCCCCCTAACTTAGCGGCACAAAAAAAGGCTGGCAAGCACCATTTGGCCTGCCCGCCTCGCTTTTTAACGGTTTTTGCCGTTAATCACTATTTTGCGGTCGCAACCTGCATCCCGTAAGGGGCATTTTCCAGTGCCAGGTTCAGCACCTCTTCAATGCGTTTCACCGGGTGAATGGTCAAATCAGCGATCACGTTCTGTGGAATCTCTTCCAAATCGCGTTTGTTTTCGTCCGGGATCAGCACCGTTTTAATGCCACCACGATGTGCAGCCAGTAGTTTTTCTTTCAAACCACCGATAGGCAGCACCTGACCACGTAAGGTGATCTCACCGGTCATCGCGACATCAGAACGCACCGGGTTACCCGTCAGACAGGAGACCAGCGCAGTACACATTGCGATACCGGCACTTGGACCATCTTTCGGCGTTGCCCCTTCCGGCACGTGCACATGGATATCGCGTTTCTCATAGAAATCGCCATTGATACCCAATTTCTCCGCACGGGCACGGACTACCGTCAGCGCGGCCTGGATGGACTCCTGCATCACTTCACCCAGCGAGCCGGTATAGGTCAGCTTACCTTTGCCTGGCACACAAGCGGTTTCGATGGTCAGCAGATCGCCGCCCACTTCCGTCCATGCCAGACCCGTTACCTGACCCACACGGTTTTCGCTATCCGCACGGCCGTAATCAAAGCGCTGAACCCCAAGGAAATCTTTGAGGTTATCACCGTTGATGGTGATGTGTTTTTTCGCTTTGTCCATCAGCAGCGCTTTCACTGCTTTACGGCACAGTTTAGACAGCTCACGCTCAAGGCTACGCACACCCGCTTCACGGGTGTAGTAACGAATGATGCCCATAATGGCGCTGTCATCTACGCTGATTTCTTTTTCTTTCAGCGCATTACGCTCAATCTGTTTCGGCAACAGATGCTGTTTAGCGATGTTCAGTTTTTCATCTTCGGTATAACCGGAGAGACGAATCACCTCCATACGATCCAGCAGCGGTGCCGGGATATTCATCGAGTTTGAGGTCGCGACAAACATCACGTCTGACAGATCGTAATCCACTTCCAGATAGTGATCGTTAAACGCGATGTTCTGCTCCGGATCCAGTACCTCAAGCAAGGCAGAAGCCGGATCGCCGCGCATATCGGACGACATTTTGTCGATCTCATCCAGCAGGAACAGCGGGTTTTTCACCCCGACTTTCGCCATTTTCTGGATCAGTTTGCCCGGCATTGAGCCGATGTAAGTACGACGATGTCCGCGAATTTCCGCTTCATCACGCACGCCACCCAATGCCATACGCACATACTTACGGCCAGTTGCTTTCGCAATTGACTGACCCAGCGAGGTTTTACCTACCCCCGGCGGTCCTACCAGGCACAGAATCGGCCCTTTGATTTTGCTGACACGGCTCTGCACCGCAAGATACTCAAGGATGCGGTCTTTCACGCGCTCCAGACCGTAATGGTCGGTATCCAGCGTTTCCTGCGCTTTACGCAGGTCTTTTTTCACCTTGCTGCGCGCGTTCCACGGAACCTGAACCATCCAGTCGATGTAGCCACGTACTACCGTTGCTTCCGCTGACATCGGCGACATCATCTTCAGCTTCTGCAATTCCGCTTCAGCTTTTTCACGCGCTTCAGTCGGCATTTTTGCCGCTTCAATTTTGCGTTTCAGCGCTTCATATTCGTCAGGCGCATCATCCATCTCGCCCAACTCTTTCTGAATCGCCTTCATTTGCTCATTGAGGTAATACTCGCGCTGGCTTTTTTCCATCTGCTTTTTCACGCGGTTGCGAATACGCTTCTCAACCTGCAGCAGATCGATTTCCGACTCCATCATCGCCATCAGATATTCCAGACGCTCATTGACGTCGGACATCTCCAGCACAGATTGTTTATCGGCCAGTTTCAACGGCATATGCGCCGCAACGGTGTCAGCCAGACGGGCTGCATCGTCAATGCTGTTGAGTGAGGTTAACACCTCAGGAGGAATTTTTTTGTTGAGCTTGATGTAGCCTTCAAACTGATTGATGGCCGTGCGGACCAGCACTTCCTGCTCGCGCTCTTCGATTTCGGGCGAGATCAGATATTCAGCCTGGGCGACAAAGTGGTCGCCATTATCTGCCAGCGTGGTGATATGCGCGCGCTGCAAACCCTCAACCAGCACTTTGACCGTGCCATCCGGCAGCTTCAGCATTTGCAATACTGAAGCGACGGTCCCTACAGAGAAGAGATCGTTAATACCAGGTTCATCCGTTGAAGCCTCTTTCTGTGCAACCAGCATGATCTTCTTATCATGATCCATCGCGGCTTCGAGGCACCGAATCGATTTTTCCCGACCCACAAACAACGGAATTACCATGTGCGGATAAACCACCACGTCGCGCAGAGGCAACACGGGGATTTCAATGCGTTCAGAACGCTCAGGATTCATAGAGCTCTCTCTTAGTTTAATGTCCGCCAGGTGATGGGAACCGCCTGATCACAATCAATATGCAGTTAAACCCACAGGATATTGAGTATATGGGGATGCTTATCCGACATTCAATGTCACAGGCGTGAGAAAAACAAAAGGGGAAAAGATTTTCCCCTTTTATATACTAACAATGTGGTTTAATTGTTTATTTATTCGCCAGAGGCTTGAGCTTCATGCTTTCCGTAAATCAACATTGGCTCAGACTGGCCTTCAATCACCGACTCATCAATCACCACTTTCTCGACGTCTTCCATGGAAGGCAGGTCGTACATGGTTTCAAGTAAGGCGGCTTCAACAATTGAACGCAGACCACGGGCACCGGTTTTACGTGACATGGCTTTCTTCGCAATCGCCGTTAACGCTTCGTCACGGAACTCCAGCTCAACGCCTTCCAGGTTAAACAGCGCCTGGTACTGTTTGGTCAGCGCATTTTTCGGCTCACGCAGGATCTGAATCAGCGCTTCTTCACTCAGTTCATTCAGTGTCGCAACCACCGGCAGACGACCAATAAACTCAGGAATCAGACCAAACTTGATCAAATCTTCCGGCTCGACCTGAGACAGCAGTTCGCCTTCACTCGCTTTCTGCGATTTACCTTTTACGGTAGCGCCAAAACCAATACCTGAACCGGTTTCTACACGCTGAGAAATCACTTTATCGAGACCGGCGAAAGCACCACCACAGATGAACAGGATTTTTGAGGTATCAACCTGCAAAAACTCCTGCTGCGGATGCTTACGACCACCCTGCGGCGGCACGGCAGCAACGGTACCTTCGATCAGTTTCAGCAACGCCTGCTGCACGCCTTCGCCCGATACGTCACGGGTGATGGACGGGTTGTCTGACTTACGAGAAATCTTGTCGATCTCATCAATGTAGACAATGCCACGCTGCGCTTTCTGGACATCGTAATCACATTTTTGCAGCAGCTTCTGGATGATGTTTTCCACATCTTCACCCACGTAACCGGCTTCGGTCAGCGTGGTGGCGTCGGCCATGGTGAACGGGACATCCAGTAAACGTGCCAACGTTTCTGCCAGCAGAGTTTTCCCGCTACCGGTTGGACCGATCAGCAGAATGTTACTTTTACCCAGTTCGATGCCATTGCTGGTGTCGCCATTACGCAAGCGTTTGTAGTGGTTGTACACCGCCACTGCCAGCACCTTTTTCGCCTTTTCCTGCCCGATAACATAATCATCGAGATGATGGCGGATTTCATGCGGCGTCGGCAGAGCACTGCGTTCGCGATGCGGGGCGACTTCTTTAATCTCTTCGCGAATAATGTCGTTACATAAATCGACACATTCGTCGCAGATATACACTGACGGCCCGGCAATCAGCTTACGCACTTCATGCTGGCTTTTGCCGCAAAAAGAGCAGTACAGCAACTTACCTGAACCGTCTTTGCGCTTATCTGTCATCAGCTAACCTCTTTTCGTTCTCGGGCCATACGGGGGTACGGCACTGGCCGCACGTTACGGCCGATATTCATTCAACTCATCTGCCTGTCGTCCTGTTAACTATAGCCCAGGTGCCAGGCAGATGTGTCTTATTGGCGATGCGTCAGAATCGAATCGACCAGGCCATACTCTACCGCTTCACTGGCAGAGAGGAAACGGTCACGCTCAGTGTCGCGTTCAATCTGCTCCAGCGATTTGCCGGTGTGCTCAGCCATCAGTTCATTCATACGCTGCTTCACTTTCAGAATCTCACGCGCATGGATTTCAATATCCGTTGCCTGGCCCTGATAGCCACCCAACGGCTGGTGAATCATGACGCGCGAGTTAGGCAGGCAGAAGCGTTTGCCCTTGGTGCCTGCCGTCAGCAGGAACGCGCCCATTGAACAGGCCTGGCCCATACAAATAGTGCTGACGTCCGGCTTGATGAATTTCATTGTGTCATAAATTGACATACCGGCGGTAATCACACCCCCCGGGGAGTTAATGTAGAGGTAGATATCCTTCTCAGGATTCTCCGCTTCCAGAAACAGCATCTGCGCCACGATCAGGTTAGCCATATGATCCTCAACCTGGCCGGTCAGAAAGATCACACGCTCTTTGAGCAGGCGAGAATAGATGTCGTAAGAACGCTCGCCACGCGAGGTTTGTTCGACCACCATTGGCACCAGCGCCATGTGCGGTGCAGTAAATTCACGATCGCCACTGTATGACATTACCGTCTCCTGGATAAATTTCGTTGGCAACATTCTGTACCGATTTTACGTGAGACGCGCGATGAAAACTATGCGCGGCCTCCTCACTCCGACACCAACAGGACGGTTAATCAGCCAGTTTCACTGTCTTCATGCATTCTCCCTGTATCTGGGGATGCTGCCCAGTTATTTCAAGCATAACAACCTTTTCCCCATTCGCTAATACGGAAAAAGAGCTTAGCGGATAATTTGCCGGTTAATTAATCAAATAGAAGACAAATCCAGACTTTTCAGCGCGAGAAAATAAAAAAGCCCGCGACATTTGTGTCGCGGGCTTCGCACTTCGTGTTAACTAACGAATCAGGCCGAAGCGGTCTGGTTCATCAGTTCCTGGAAGTTGGTGGCTTTTTCGGTCACTTTTGCTTTTTCCAGCACCGCTTCAACCGCTTGTTCTTCCAGCGCAACGTTGCGCATGTTGTTCATCAGCTCGTTGTTCTTGCTGTAGAACTCAATAACTTCCTGCGGATCTTCGTAAGCAGAAGCCATCTCTTCGATCAGCGCTTTAACGCGGCTTTCATCAGCCTGCAGCTCGTTGGTACGAATCACTTCGCCCAGCAGCAGACCCACGACAACGCGGCGTTTCGCCTGCTCTTCGAACAGCTCGCGCGGCAGTTCCAGCGCTTGCTTCTCGTTGCCACCGAAACGCTGAGCCGCCTGGCGACGCAGAACATCGATTTCGCTGTCGATCAGAGCAGCCGGTACGTCGATAGCGTTGGCGTTAACCAGGCCGTCGATCGCCTGAGACTTCAGACGGTTACGGATTGCGCCTTTCAGCTCACGTTCCATATTCTTACGCACTTCGGTACGCAGACCTGCAACTGAACCATCTTCAACGCCGAAACGTTTGATGAATTCTTCGGTCAGTTCCGGCAGTTCACGTACTTCAACTTTCTTCAGTACGATTTCGAACTTCGCGTCTTTACCTTTCAGGTTTTCTGCGTGGTAATCTTCCGGGAATTTCACATCGATGGTGAAGGTTTCACCGGCTTTGTGACCCACAACGCCTTCTTCGAAGCCCGGGATCATGCGGCCTTGGCCCATTGCCAGTACGAAGTCAGACGCTTTACCGCCTTCGAACTCTTCGCCGTCAACTGAACCGGTGAAGTCGATGGTCGCGCGATCTTCAGCACCCGCTGCGGCATCGCTCTCTTTCCAGGTCGCCTGCTGCTTACGCAGAGTTTCCAGCATGGTATCGACGTCAGCGTCGGTCACTTCAACAACCGGCTTCTCAACTTCGATGCTGTCGAGACCTTGCAGCTCAACTTCCGGGTAGACTTCGAATTCTACCGTGAAGGTGAAATCTTCACCCAGTTTGTACTCGCCTGGCACGTAGTTCGGTGCACCAGCCGGGTTGATTTTCTCTTTAATGATGGCGTCAACAAAGTTGCGCTGCATCAGATCGCCCAGCACGTCCTGGCGAACAGAAGCACCGTAGCGCTGCGCTACGATCTGCATCGGCACTTTGCCCTTACGGAAACCATCGATACGGACTTTCTTCGCCACATCCACCAGTTCTTTCTTCACTGCGCTTTCGATGCTGTCAGCTGCAACAGTAATCGTAATGCGACGGCCCAGACCCTGAGTGGTTTCTACTGAAACTGTCATCTTGCTACCTCAAAAAATCACGTGCTCGGTCAACTTCAGACACCACACATATGAAATGCGCCGTATCCAACTAGCGGGAGGGCATCTGCTGACAGAACCGGTTCCCTGTTGTCAGAAGCTCCCGAAGACATTCCGGAAAAATAGACGCCGCATTATAGCGGCATCATCCAGGCTAGTCGAGGCTGCAAAGTCACCACTTTTAAACGGTTTTGCTGCTTTTTTGCGCCGCAGATCGCGTTTAAGCGTAAATAAGGAAGAGAAAACGGCCCGCAGGCCGTTTTTTAGTCAGATGAAGTGAGAAGAATCAGGCAAGCGTACCGGCACCACGGCAATTAGGTGAAGCCAGTACCGTATCCTGTAAACCATCCCACTCTTTTTGCGTGTAGGTATGCAGTGCCAGCGCATGGACACCTCCGGCAAACTCCGCCGTCAGCTCACTATAAATGGAGCGATGACGGGCCAGAAAACGCTGACCGGTAAAGCGGTCACTGACGATCACCACTTTGAAGTGACTTTCAGAACCAGCAGGCACGTTATGACGGTAGCTTTCATCATGCACTTCGAGGTGTGCAGGTTCGAACGCCTTACGCAGCTTTTCTTCTATTTCTTCGCGAATCATTGGTAACACTCCTCTACGGCGAGCGCTGTGCCTCATCTGTTTAAATATTAGTAGGTTTTTCGCCATTTCCGCAGGGAAGCTGGAAAAAATAATAGCGGATGTGCATCTTAACCAGACTGTCACACAGGTCAACGTGGGTTTATCACCATCCATCTGAAAAAACCCTTTACAATCAATTTCCACTGGCCCAGGGCTTTTTTCGCCCTCATGCAATGCTATGATGGCCGCAGTTTTGCAAACCAACCCATATACCGCTAATGAGAATGAGTATGTTGAAAAAACTGTTATTTCCTCTGCTGGCTGCATTCATTTTGGCCGGCTGTGCCAGCAATACTACCACGCTGAATATTCAGCCAAAAATTCAGCTGCCACAGCAGGACCCAAGCCTGATGGGCGTGACTGTCAGCATCAACGGTGCCGATCAGCGTAGCGACCAGGCACTGGCTAAAGTCAACCGCGATGGTCAGCTGGTCACACTGACGCCGTCCCGCGATCTGCGTTTCCTGCTCCAGGAAGTGCTGGAAAAACAGATGACCGCGCGGGGCTACATGATTGGCCCGAATGGCACGGTTGACCTGCAAATCGTGGTTAATGGCCTGTATGCCGATGTCACCCAAGGTAACGTGCGCTATAGCATCACCACCAAGGCAGACATTTCCATCATCGCTACCGCGAAAAATGGTAACAAACAGGTTAAAAACTACCGCCAGACCTATAGTGTAGAAGGCGCCTTCACTGCAACGAATGACAAGATTACTAACGCGGTTAACTCTACGTTAAGTGACGTCATCTCCGATATGGCGCAAGATACGAGCGTTCACAACTTTATTAAACAGAACGCCCGCTAAGTCTGTCGTTCTTCGCCCGGTCATCCGTGGCCGGGTTTCATTTCAGGTTTGCTATGACTTCTCACTATCTGCGCATTTTTACCCAACGTAACGCCGCCGTTTTACTTCTGCTGGGTTTCGCCTCCGGGCTTCCATTGGCATTAACTGCGGGTACGTTGCAGGCGTGGATGACGGTGGAGAATATCGACCTGAAAACCATTGGTTTTTTCTCCCTTGTTGGCCAGGCCTACGTCTTTAAGTTCTTGTGGTCGCCAATGATGGATCGCTACACTCCCCCCTTTCTTGGCCGCCGTCGCGGCTGGTTGCTGGTCACGCAGTTACTGCTGATTGGCGGCATTGTGGCGATGGGCTTTATGCAGCCCTCCCGTGATTTAACCCTGTTGGCAGCTATCGCGGTACTGGTCGCTTTCTGCTCCGCCTCGCAGGATATTGTGTTTGATGCGTGGAAAACCGACATTCTACCGCCCGAAGAACGAGGCAGCGGTGCGGCCATTACCGTGCTGGGTTACCGTCTGGCCATGCTGATCTCCGGCGGTCTTGCCCTCTGGCTCGCCGACCGTTATCTCGGCTGGCAGGCGACGTACTGGTTGATGGCGATACTGATGGTGCCCGGCTTGGTCGCGACGTTACTGGCCAAAGAGCCTGACATCCCGGCGAATGAGCCACGTAACCTGCGCCAGGCGGTCTCTTTACCGCTGAAAGATTTCTTCCAGCGCAACAATGCCTGGCTACTGATTACGCTGATCATCCTTTATAAGCTGGGTGATGCATTTGCCGCCTCACTCACCACCACCTTCCTGATTCGCGGCGTTGGCTTTAACCCGGGCGATGTTGGTCTGGTCAATAAAACCCTTGGCCTGCTGGCGACCATTATCGGAGCGCTATACGGCGGCGTATTGATGCAACGCCTGAGCTTGTTCCGGGCATTGATGATCTTTGGCCTGCTTCAGGCGGTATCCAATTTTGCCTATTGGTTGCTGGCGGTGACACCCCCTCATTTGTGGAGCATGGCAGGTGCGGTTTTCATTGAGAATCTGTGCGGCGGTATGGGGACAGCGGCCTTTGTCGCCTTGCTGATGACGCTGTGCAACAAATCATTTTCTGCGACGCAATTCGCCCTCCTCTCCGCGCTTTCCGCCGTGGGCCGGGTCTATGTTGGCCCTGCCGCTGGCTGGCTGGTTGAACTGTGGGGATGGCCAACATTCTATGCTTTCACCGTGGTTGCGGGCTTGCCTGGCCTGCTACTGCTGTGGGTATGCCGCAACACGTTGCATGCGATCCAGCAAACCGGCGAGTTCATCCCGCGCAGCCAGTGGCAGCAAGGTTATCGCTGGACAGTCCGTTTGTTTAGTTTTGGCTGTGCCTTGCTGGCTGCCTGGCTGGTGACGCTGGCGCTGAGTGCCGCCGGGTTCTGGCAACCGGGAGACCTGCTGACGCACCTGTTCGAAGTGGGTATGGCCTTGGCATTAATCGCGGTGGCATTTGGGGTGACCCTGGATTGCCTCGCCCTGCGAAAACATCCCCGGATAAAACCCCATCAGGCTTAGTCGCTATATTCTTGTTGTCGAATTAATTGACTAAAAAATATCAGCGACTAAATTTTATCAGATAGCATTTTTTTACAACGGCAAAAAGAAACATTAAATTAACAATTGCGAAAAATATTAAAACCCGGTGAGCAATTATTTTGTAGCTTTATTATCGCAAAAATGATGCAGAATTGTTAAATAAATGGGCATTAAAAGTACGGTTTATGCTTTCCCTGATTTTACTGCGGTTTCTATCATTTGATTTTGTTATAATAATGCCAACTACTTGTCTCCGTTAATAATTTGTCACCCTGCGCAACATCTGTGACACCCTTAGCAAAAGGTGTCAACAGCCTTCTGACACATCCTTAAGCTGGTTTACACTGCATAAACCTTCCCGTAAAATGCGCGCACACTTAAACGACAATAGAGCCCTTTGTCATTGAGGTCGTTAAATGAGACTCAGGAAATACAATAAAAGTTTGGGGATTTTGTCATTAATTGCAGGCGCTGTATTACTCAGTGGCTGCGATAGTGCGTTGTTAAATCCCAAAGGACAGATTGCACTGGAGCAACGTTCGTTGATTCTGACAGCTTTTGGCTTGATGTTGATCGTCGTTATCCCGGCAGTCTTTATGGCGGTATTCTTTGCCTGGAAATATCGGGCAACCAATACCAACGCAAAGTATAGCCCCAACTGGTCACACTCTAACAAAGTGGAAGCCGTGGTCTGGACCATTCCGATCCTGATCATTCTCTTCCTTGGCGTTCTGACCTGGAAATCAACCCATGCGCTGGAGCCGAGCAAACCGCTGGCCTCTGACGTCAAACCGGTTGAGATCGACGTTGTTGCGCTGGACTGGAAATGGCTGTTTATTTACCCGGAACAGGGTATTGCAACCGTTAACCAGATTGCCTTCCCGGCAAATACTCCGGTTAACTTCAAGATCACCTCCAATTCCGTCATGAACTCCTTCTTTATTCCTACGCTGGGTAGTCAGATCTACGCGATGGCGGGCATGCAGACCAAACTGCACCTGATCGCCAACGAGCCGGGAATTTTCGACGGTATCTCTGCTAACTTCAGTGGTCGCGGTTTCTCTGGTATGAAGTTCAAAGCCATTGCCACCAAAGACGACGCGGAATTCCAGCAGTGGGTAGCCAAAGTTAAAGCGGCTCCAAACACGCTGACCACCATGGATGATTTCGAGAAACTGGCTGCGCCAAGCGAAAATCACCCGGTGGAATATTTCTCTACAGCCAACCCTGAACTGTTCAAGCAAGTGATTGATAAGTTCAAGATGAGCCACGGGAAGATGGACATGCCTGAGCACGAAGGCATGGACATGAGTCACGCCGCTTCCGCGGGAGCCGAGGAATAATACGATGTTCGGAAAATTAACACTGGATGCAGTGCCGTACCATGAGCCGATTATCATGGTCACGGTTGCCGGTATCATCATAGGTGGTCTGGCTGTCATTGCGGCCATCACCTACTTTGGTAAATGGCAATATCTTTGGTCTGAATGGCTGACGTCAATCGACCACAAAAAATTGGGTATCATGTACATCATCATGGCGTTCGTCATGCTGCTGCGTGGCTTCGCCGATGCGGTGATGATGCGTACCCAACAGGTTATGGCTTCCGCCGGGGAAGCGGGCATACTACCGCCGCACCACTACGACCAGATCTTCACCGCGCACGGCGTGATCATGATCTTCTTCGTAGCGATGCCTTTCGTAGTCGGTCTGATGAACGTTGCCGTGCCGTTGCAGATTGGCGCACGTGACGTTGCCTTCCCGTTCCTGAACAACCTGAGCTTCTGGTTCACTGCGATCGGTGTGATCCTGGTTAACCTGTCTCTGGGTGTGGGCGAGTTCGCGCAGACTGGCTGGCTGGCCTATCCGCCGCTTTCGGGTGCGGAGTACAGTCCTGGCGTCGGGGTCGATTACTGGATCTGGAGTCTCCAGCTATCTGGTATCGGGACCACGCTGACCGGCATCAACTTCTTCGTGACCATTCTGAAGATGCGTGCGCCGGGCATGGACCTGTTCAAAATGCCGGTATTCACTTGGGCTGCTCTGTGTACTAACGTCCTGATCATCGCTGCGTTCCCGGTTCTGACCGTAACGCTGGCACTGTTGACCCTCGACCGTTACCTCGACTTCCATTTCTTCACTAACGAAATGGGCGGTAACATGATGATGTACGTCAACCTGATTTGGGTCTGGGGTCACCCGGAAGTATACATCCTCGTCCTGCCGGTGTTTGGTGTCTTCGCAGAAGTCACTGCCACCTTCTCGAAAAAACGTCTGTTTGGTTACACCTCTCTGGTGTGGGCGACCATCGCCATTACCGTACTGTCGTTCATCGTTTGGCTGCACCACTTCTTCACCATGGGTGCCGGTGCCAACGTTAACGCCTTCTTCGGTATCATGACGATGATCATCGCGATTCCGACCGGCGTGAAAATCTTTAACTGGTTGTTCACCATGTATCAGGGTCGTATTGAGTTCCACTCAGCAATGCTGTGGACCATCGGCTTCCTGGTGACCTTCTCCATTGGTGGTATGACCGGGGTTCTGCTGGCAGTACCGGGTGCGGACTTCGTCCTGCACAACAGCCTGTTCCTGATCGCGCACTTCCATAACGTTATTATCGGTGGTGTGGTGTTCGGTTGTATGGCGGGTGTGACCTACTGGTTCCCGAAAGCCTTCGGCTTTACCCTGAACGAAACCTGGGGCAAACGCGCCTTCTGGTTCTGGATCATCGGCTTCTTCGTGGCATTTATGCCGCTGTATGCGCTGGGCTTCATGGGTATGACCCGTCGTGTAAGCCAGGACATCGACCCGCAGTTCCACTCACTGCTGGTGGTTGCGGCTTGCGGTGCTGCGCTGATTGCCTGTGGCATTCTGTGCCAGCTGATCATGTTCTACGTTTCTGTGCGTGACCGCGACCAGAACCGTGACCTGACCGGTGACCCGTGGGGTGGTCGTACACTGGAGTGGGCAACCTCTTCACCGCCGCCGTTCTACAACTTTGCTGTCATCCCGCACGTTCACGAGCGCGATGCTTTCTGGGAAATGAAAGAGAAAGGCGAAGCGTATCAGCAGCCGGCTAAATATGAAGAAATTCATATGCCGAAAAACAGTGGTGCTGCCATTGTTATCGCTGCCTTCGGTACGATTTTCGGTTTCGCGGCTATCTGGCACATCTGGTGGCTGGTGGTTGTCGCCTTCCTGGGCATGATCATCTCCTGGATTGTGAAGAGTTTCGATGAAGACGTGGATTACTACGTACCGGTTGCGGAAATCGAGCAGATCGAGAAGAAGCACTTTGACGAAATCAGCAAAGCAGGTCTGAAATAATGTCAACTCAAACTGTGACGACACACCACCACGACGCCCATGCGGAGCATGGGCATCACGATGCAGGAGCCAATAAGATCTTTGGCTTCTGGATCTACCTGATGAGTGACTGCATTATCTTCGCAACGCTGTTTGCGACCTATGCAGTTATGGTCAACAACACTGCCGGTGGCCCGGCAGGTAAAGACATCTTCGAACTGCCGTTTGTACTGGTAGAAACCGCGCTGCTGCTGCTTAGCTCCATTACCTATGGTATGGCAGTGATCGCGATGAACAACCAGAACAAGGGCGCGGTCATCAGCTGGCTGGCGTTGACCTTCCTGTTCGGTGCCGGATTTATCGGGATGGAAATCTATGAATTCCATCACCTGATCATGGAAGGCTTCGGTCCTAACCGTAGCGGCTTCCTGTCCGGATTCTTTACCCTGGTTGGTACGCACGGTCTGCACGTGACTTCTGGTCTGATCTGGATGGCGGTACTGATGTTCCAGATCTCCAAACGTGGTCTGAGCGCCACTAACCGCACCCGTATCATGTGCCTGAGCCTGTTCTGGCACTTCCTGGATGTGGTGTGGATCTGCGTATTTACCATTGTTTACCTGATGGGGGCCATGTAATGAGTCATTCAGCAACCGAACATGGTGCATCACACGGTAGCGTGAAGTCCTACATGATTGGCTTCATCCTGTCGATCATCCTGACGGCAATCCCGTTCTGGATGGTGATGGATGGCAGCGCCTCTAAAGGCACCATTCTGGCTGTAGTTCTGGTGTGTGCGGTGGTTCAGGTGCTGGTGCACCTGGTCTACTTCCTTCACCTGGATAGCAAATCTGAGGGTGGCTGGAACATGGTGGCCATTGTCTTTGCGGCAGTCATTATTCTGATTGTCGTAGTAGGCTCACTGTGGATTATGTGGAACCTCAACTACAACATGATGGTCCACTAAGAGTCGCCCATGATGATTAAGCAATACCTGCAAGTAACAAAACCAGGAATTATTTTCGGCAATTTAATTTCTGTGATCGGTGGATTCCTCCTGGCTTCGAAAGGCAGCATTGATTACACCTTGTTCGTCATCTCACTGGTGGGTGTATCGCTGGTTGTCGCGTCAGGTTGTGTGTTCAACAACGTGATCGACCGCGATATCGATATCAAGATGGAGAGAACGCGGAATCGAGTGCTGGTCAAAGGCCTTATCTCGGCGAAAGTGAGCCTGGTTTATGCAACCGCATTAGGTATTGCTGGCTTTGCGTTGCTTTATTTCGGTGCTAACCCGCTGGCCATGTGGCTGGCGGTGCTGGGCTTCGTTGTCTACGTCGGCATTTACAGCCTCTATATGAAGCGTAATTCAGTCTACGGTACGCTGATTGGTAGCCTCTCCGGTGCAATGCCGCCGGTGATTGGCTACTGCGCGGTGACTAACGAGTTTGATGCTGGTGCGCTGATTCTGCTGGCGATCTTTAGCCTGTGGCAGATGCCGCATTCCTACGCGATTGCCATCTTCCGCTTTAAAGATTACCAGGCGGCGAACATCCCGGTTCTGCCGGTGGTGAAAGGCATCTCGGTGGCGAAAAACCATATTACGCTGTATATCCTGGCGTTTATGATTGCCACTCTGATGCTGTCGCTGGGCGGCTACGCTGGCTACAAATATCTGGTGGTTGCGGCGGCGGTCAGTGTCTGGTGGCTCGGGATGGCACTTTCAGGTTACAAAACCTCAAACGACAAAGTTTGGGCGCGTAAACTGTTTGTGTTCTCGATTGTTGCTGTCACTGCATTGAGCGTCATGATGTCGGTCGATTTTATGACGCCGGCATCAAAAGACCTGCTGACTTACGTCTGGTAATTTAGCTCCGCAAATCCATGAAAGGGCGCGATTTTCGCGCCCTTTCTTTTTGTTACCATCGCTTAAAAACAATTGTTTTACCCGCCCTGCCCTGCTCCCTAGAATAGACGCAGCAATTTTTCAGAGGTTGGAATGAACGATAATAAAATGACTCCGGTGGAGCTACGTGCAACATGGGGGTTGGGCACAGTCTTTTCCCTGCGCATGCTGGGAATGTTTATGGTGCTGCCAGTACTTACCACTTACGGCATGGCGTTACAGGGTGCCAGTGAAACATTAATTGGCCTGGCAATCGGTATTTATGGTCTGGCACAAGCGGTGTTTCAGATCCCCTTTGGCTTACTCTCCGACCGCATTGGCCGTAAACCGCTGATTGTCGGTGGTCTGCTGCTGTTTGTTTTGGGTAGCGTGATTGCGGCCACCACCACCTCTATCTGGGGCGTTATTCTGGGTCGTGCGTTGCAAGGTTCTGGTGCCATCGCCGCTGCGGTGATGGCTCTGCTGTCGGATTTAACCCGTGA
The DNA here is from genome assembly GCF_000175935.2 of Pantoea sp. At-9b. NCBI lineage: Bacteria > Pseudomonadati > Pseudomonadota > Gammaproteobacteria > Enterobacterales > Erwiniaceae > Pantoea > Pantoea sp. At-9b. Next base: position 1,067,918 of record NC_014837.1, on the reverse strand, counting down.
ACAGAACCGTACCAAAGCGATGGCCTTTATTGGCATTAGCTTTGGCGTCACTTTTGCCATCGCGATGGTGCTCGGTCCGATTGTCACCCATGCACTCGGCCTGCACGCGCTGTTCTGGATGATTGCCATTCTGGCAAGTAGCGGGATTGTCATTACGTTACTGGTGGTACCCAATGCGCCAAACCACGTGCTGAACCGCGAATCCGGCATGGTAAAGGGCAGCATTCGTGCGGTACTGGCCAATTCACGCCTGGCGAAACTGAATATCGGTATCCTTTGTCTGCACATCCTGCTGATGTCGAGCTTCGTCGCCCTGCCTGGCCAGTTTGAACAGGCCGGTTTCCCGGCATCCGAACACTGGAAGGTGTATCTGGTAACCATGCTGGTTTCTTTTGTCAGCGTCATCCCTTTCATTATTTATGCCGAAGTCAAACGTCGCATGAAGCGCGTGTTTGTCAGCTGTGTCGGATTGATTGTCGTGGCGGAGATCGTACTGTGGGGAGCGGGCAGCCACTTCTGGACGCTGGTGATTGGCGTGCAGTTATTCTTCCTTGCCTTCAACCTGATGGAAGCAATTCTGCCGTCACTGATCAGTAAAGAGTCCCCGCCGGGTTATAAAGGCACCGCAATGGGGATCTACTCCACCAGCCAGTTCCTTGGCGTCGCGATTGGCGGCAGTATGGGCGGTTGGGTATTTGGTCATTTTGATGCACAAACGGTGTTTCTGGTGGGTGCGGTGGTGGCAGCGATCTGGCTGTTCATCAGCATGTCGATGCAGGAACCGCCTTATGTCAGCAGCCTGCGCATTGTGCTGAGCGATGCGGTTCTGGCGGTGCCCAATCTGGAGAAACGCCTGAAAGCCCAACCGGGTGTGGCGTCGGTGTTTATCGTCGCGGAAGAGAAAAGCGCTTACATCAAGATAGACAGTAAAGTGACGAGCCGCGTCGAACTGGAAGCGCTGCTCGCCAGCAGTTAAAACCCAGCCCGGCCATTGCGCCGGGCTTGTTGTTTACAGCGACATATCGACGACAATGCGGCCTTCAATTTTACCGGCATGCATCCGCGCAAAAATATCGTTGATGTTCACCAACGGCTCCACCGCCACATTAGCTTTCACTTTGTGACGACCGGCGAAGTCGAGCGCTTCCTGCAAATCTTTACGGGTGCCGACAATCGAACCACGCACCGTAATACCATCCAGCACCATATCAAAGATCGACAGGTCAAATTTGCCCGGCGGCAGACCATTCAGCACCATAGTACCGCCACGACGCATGGTGCCCAATGCCTGCTCAAAGGCTTTCGGTGAAACCGCTGTTACCAGCACACCGTGCGCGCCACCGAAGCTTTCATGGAAGAATTTCGCCGGATCAACATTCTTAGCATTAGCCACCACGCTGGCACCCAGACGTTTCGCAAACTCCAGCTTCTCGTCATCAATATCCACGGCGGCCACATTCAGCCCCATAGCTACCGCGTACTGCACCGCCATATGCCCCAGGCCGCCGATACCGGAGATCACCACCCAGTCACCCGGTTTGGTATCGGTCATCTTCAGCCCTTTGTACACCGTGACACCGGCACAAAGGATCGGTGCGATTTCATTGAACTCGATATTATCCGGCAACACCCCGACGTAGTTAGCATCGGCAAGACAATATTCCGCAAAGCTGCCATTGACCGAATAACCGGCATTCTGCTGTGACAGGCAGAGCGTTTCCCAGCTATCGAGACAATATTCACAGTGACCACAAGCCGAGTAGAGCCAAGGCACACCAACGCGATCGCCCAACTTGAGATGTTTCACCCCTTCACCCACTGCCACGATCTGTCCCACCCCTTCATGGCCAGGAATAAACGGCGGGGTCGGCTTGATTGGCCAGTCACCTTCCGCAGCGTGCAGGTCGGTATGACAAACACCGGTGGCAGCGATTTTCACCAGAATCTGGCCCGGCCCTACCGAAGGAACCGGAACGTCCTCAATCACTAATGGCTCACCGAATGATTTCACAACTGCCGCTTTCATCGTGGTTTTGATCTTCATAGTCATCAATTCACTCTCCAAAAGGATTTTTGGGCTTAAAACAGGCCCAGTGGTGCGATGTCGTAACTAACCAGCAGGTTTTTGGTTTGTTGATAGGCGTTCAGCGCCATTTTATGGGTTTCGCGTCCCACGCCGGATTGCTTGTAACCACCGAAGGCAGCATGCGCCGGATAGATGTGGTAGCAATTGGTCCAGACGCGACCGGCTTTAATACTACGCCCCATGCGATAGGCCAGATTAGTGTTTCGTGTCCAGACACCGGCCCCCAAGCCAAACTGCGTCTGGTTAGCGATCGCCAGGGCTTCAGCTTCATCTTTAAAGGTCGTGACACCGATCACCGGTCCAAAAATCTCTTCCTGGAAGCAGCGCATCTGATTGTCACCTTTGATCAGCGTCGGCTGGATGTAGTAGCCGTTATCAAATGCTGGCGCAATGCTGGCACGTTCGCCACCGGTCAGGATCTGACCGCCTTCCTGTCGGGCAATGTCGATATAAGAGAGGATTTTATCGAACTGCTGACGAGAAGCTTGGGCACCGATCATAGTTTCGGTATCCAGCGGATCGCCGCGACGGATGGTGGCAATCTTCGCCATCACCCGCTCCATAAACGGGGCATAGATAGATTCATGGATCAGCGCACGTGACGGACAGGTACAGACTTCGCCCTGATTGAAGAAGCCCAACACCAGCCCTTCCACCGCTTTTTCAATAAACTCCGGCTCGCCGTCCATCACATCAGCAAAATAGATATTGGGGGATTTGCCGCCCAGTTCGACGGTACAGGGAATAATATTCTCCGCCGCACAGGCCATAATGTGACGCCCGACGGGGGTCGAACCGGTGAAGGCAATTTTGGCGATACGTTTGCTGGTAGCCAGCGCTTCGCCTGCCTCGCGACCAAAACCCTGGACCACGTTGAGCACACCCGCCGGGAACAGATCACCGATCAACTCCAGCAGCAGGGTAATGCCCAGCGGTGTCTGTTCAGCCGGTTTCAACACCACGCAGTTACCCGCAGCCAGTGCCGGAGCCAGTTTCCATGCCGCCATCAACAGCGGGAAATTCCACGGGATGATCTGCCCCACCACGCCCAACGGCTCGTGGAAATGGTAGGCAACGGTATTTTCATCGATCTCGGCCGTACTGCCTTCCTGCGCGCGCAAGCAGCCCGCGAAGTAACGGAAATGATCCACCGCCAGGGGCAGATCCGCATTCAGTGTTTCACGGATCGGCTTACCGTTGTCCCAACTTTCGGCAACCGCCAGCATGGCCAGATTGGCTTCGATACGATCCGCCACCTGCAACAACAAATTAGCACGGTGTTGCACGCTGGTTTTTCCCCAGGCGTCAGCGGCCTGATGAGCTGCATCCAGTGCGAAGTCGATATCACGCGCATCCGATCGAGGGAACTGCGCAATGTCGCTGCCATCTACTGGCGAGGTGTTAGTAAAATATTGGCCACTGAGCGGCTCTGTGAATTTGCCCGCAATGTAGTTGCCGTAAGTCGCTTTGAAAGAGACCAAAGCGCCGGGCGTGCCGGGATGTGCATAACGCATCGCAAACTCCTTAATGTAGGGTCAGATGTTCTGGAGCTGGCAGCGGCAACCTGAGGGTCGCCAGGTTGAACAGCCCGCTGCCGTCAGGACTATTGCAGCGTGCGTGCCAGTTTTTTCAGCTTGCTGATGGTTTAAAAAATGATGATACTCATCATAGAGTTACAGAAATAATACCCCTAACAACCCAAAGGTAGGGTGCGGTAAAAATCGCCATCTGTGTTGCATATCGCAACACCACAAAAACCAAATAGCTACAATGTCGCAACACTTTGCTAAGGCATGAGGTTACCAATGCAGGGAAATTCATCCGCCGCGATCGACGCCACTCCACTCCTGAGCGACTCCTGGTTTCGCAGCCAGCTATATGGTCTTGATCGCACTGCTGATGACTTTCCCCGTGTTCGCCAGGGTGAACTGGCGGATTTGCTCGCCAGCAACAGCGGGTTGCAACAGTTTGCCCAACCGGTGATCAACCAGCTGGCGCAGAAAATGGCGCAGCAGCAATCGGTGGTGATCCTCTCCGATGCCAGTGGCATGGTGCTCCATACCTTTGGTGATATGCAGTCGATGGAAAAAGCGCAGCGCTATGCGCTGGCTCCGGGTAATTTATGGAGCGAATGTGGCCGCGGCACTAACGCGATAGGCACCGCGCTGGCCATTGACGATGGTTGTGAGATTGACGGACAGCAACACTTCCTGACGCGTAACCAGGGCTTGTACTGTGCAGCCATGCCGCTACAGATGCCTAATGGCCAGATTGCCGGCGTGCTGGATATCTCAGGTCCGGCACATTTCCCCCATCCTCAAACCTTTAGCTGGGTAAAAGCCGCAGCTAAACAGATCGAATATTTGTGGGTGAAGCAGAGCCTGCATCCACAACAGTGGCTGATGAGCCTGCATACGCACTCTCAGGGCATTGATACCAGCGACGAACTGCTACTGGTGTTCTCCGACAATGTGCTGATGGCAGCGAATCGCCTGGCGATGCGCGAACTGGCGCTCAGCGCCGAGCAACTGGGTTCACTGACGTTCCAGCAACTGTTTCCCCATCAGGAGCAGGCCGCCAACACCATTCCAATGCCACTGAATTATTGCGCGCAAACCTTTTGGTTCCGTCTGCGTGCACCGCACCGCACCCATTTCGCGACGCCAGCAGCCAGCCAATCTGAGCTGCCTTTCTCGCTGCGGCGCGAGGGCGAAAAAATGGTGCGCCTGCTTAACGCCGGGGTTTCCTTATGTATTCATGGTGAGACCGGCAGTGGCAAAGAGTTTGTCAGTCGCGCGTTGCATCAACAGAGCCGCTGGCGTGAAGGCAAATTTGTCGCCATCAATTGCGCTGCCATTCCGGAATCGCTGATCGAGTCTGAATTATTTGGTTATCAACCCGGAGCCTTTACCGGCGCGGGCAAAAACGGCTATATCGGTAAAATCCGTGAAGCCGACGGTGGCGTGTTGTTTCTCGATGAAATTGGCGATATGCCGCTGGCGCTACAAACCCGCCTGCTGCGGGTATTGCAGGAAAAAGAGGTGTCGCCGTTGGGGTCCAGCCGCAGTTGGCCGGTCAACTTTGCGGTGATTTGCGCGACCCATCGCGATCTGGCGCAACGGGTGGCGCAGGGTGAATTCCGTGAGGATTTACTGTATCGCTTACAGGAATTCTCCATGACCATCCCACCGCTACGCGAGTGGCCTGATTTGGCGGGCTTTATTCAGCGTTTGTGGCTGGAACTGGGCGGCGGCGATCGTGACATCCAGCTATCGCCCGCACTGCTGGCTTCGCTGGCACAGCTCCCGTGGCCGGGTAATGTGCGACAGCTACGCAGCCTGCTGCGCGTACTGCTGGCGTTGGCGGATGAGGGGGAAGAAGTGAGTGAAGTGCATCTGCCAGCCGAGTATCGCCGTTCTGCGACTCCGGTGGTGGTCGAGGACAGGCAAAGTCATGATGAACGGCTGATTGCCGAAACGCTGCAACGGTTTAACGGCAATATCAGTAAAACCGCGCAGGCGTTAGGGATCGCGCGCAGCACGCTGTATCGCCGTGCCGCACGCGACAAACGCGATTAATCGCGGAAGTTTTTGAACTGGAAGGGCTGGCCGAGATTACCGCCGCGCACCAGCGCCATCGCGCTTTGCAGATCGTCGCGTGACTTGCCGGTGACGCGCAGTTCATCACCCTGAATCTGGGTCTGCACTTTCAGTTTGCTGTCTTTAATCAGCTTCACCAGTTTCTTCGCGACGTCGCTTTCGATGCCTTTTTTCAATTTGGCTTCGACGCTCCAGCTTTTACCGCTGTGCTCGATCTCTTCCGGGACGTCAATCGCCGCCCCTTCAATGCCGCGCTTCAGCAGTTTTTCTCTTAAAATATCCACCAGCTGTTTGACCTGAAAATCAGACTCCGTGGTGATTTTGATGGTCTCATTCTTTTCGTTCAGCTCAATGCTGGCGCTGACGTTACGGAAATCAAAACGGGTAGACAGTTCACGGCTCGCATTTTCCACCGCATTACGGACTTCCTGTAGTTCGACTTCGGAAACGATATCGAAAGATGGCATCTTGTCTTCTCCTGACGCTAAAGTGACATGCATAATACGCGTCTTGTCACGCGAATAAAACACGCGACGCCGAAAGCTATAATAGGTGTTGTGGTGTACAAAAACGATAACCCGCCAGCGGGAGGCAAAATGAAAATTACCGTGTTGGGTTGCGGCGCCCTGGGCCAGATTTGGCTCGCCGCCCTCGCACGCCAGGGACATGATGTTCAGGGCTGGCTGCGCGTACCGCAGCCCTATTGTTCGGTCAATGTGATCGATCCTGAAGGCAATGTCAGTAACCACACCTTTATTGCCAACGATCCGCTGTTTCTGGCGGAGAGCCAATTATTGTTGGTGACGTTAAAAGCGCCGCAGGTTTCTCCCGCCGTGAAGAACCTGCAAAGCGTATTACCGGCGCACGCGCCGATTCTGTTGTTGCACAACGGCATGGGAACGCTGGATGAACTGAAGGACCTCGCACAACCGTTGCTGCGTGGCATTACCACTCACGCGGCAATGCGTGATGGTACGGTGATCAAGCATGTGGCGCAGGGCATTACCCACATTGGCCCGGCCAGCCGCGAGGGTGAGGCACTGAGCGATATCGCCGATATCCTGCACCAGGCGCTGCCTGATGTTGCCTGGCATAACAATATTGCCTCGGCCTGCTGGCGCAAGCTGGCGGTCAATTGCGTGATCAATCCGATGACCGTGGAGCACGATTGCCAGAACGGTGCACTGCGTGCCTGGCCTGAACAAATCGCCAAACTGTGCGAGGAGATCGCCTGGGTCATGGAACGTGAAGGGCAACATATTGCCGTCGATAATTTGCGTGACATTATTTATGACGTTATCGATACCACGGCGGCCAACGTCTCATCGATGTTGCAGGATGTGCGGGCACAGCGTCAGACTGAAATAGATTACATCACCGGCTACCTGCTGCGGCGCGCCCGCGCACAGGGCATCGCATTGCCGGAGAACACCCGTTTGTATGATTTGATTAAACGCAAGGAGTCCCAATATGAGCACGAACGCATCGGTTCTGGTTTGCCTGGCACATGGCAGTGAAGAGACCGAAGCGGTCACCACCATCGATTTGCTGGTGCGTGGCGGTTTACAGGTCACCACCGCCAGTGTCGAAAGCGATGGCAGCCGGGAAATCGTCTGCTCGCGTGGCGTGCGCTTACTGGCGGATGCACCGCTGGTTGAGGTCGCAGATAACGATTATGCCGCCATTGTGCTACCGGGCGGCCTGAAAGGGGCACAAACCTTCCGCGACAGCCCGCTGTTGGTGGAAACTGTGCGTCAGTTTCATCTCTCTGGCCGTATTGTCGCGGCGATTTGCGCCGCACCGGGCACTGTGCTGGTGCCACACGATCTGTTCCCGGTGGGCAACATGACCGGATTTCCAGGCCTGAAAGAGACCATCCCGGAAGCGAAATGGATGGAGCGCCGTGTCGTGTGGGACCCACGCGTCAATCTGCTGACCAGCCAGGGACCGGGCACGTCGATAGATTTTGCGCTGAAATTGATTGATCTGCTGGTGAATAAAGAGAAAGCGCGCGAAGTCGCATCGCAACTGGTGCTGGCGGCGGGGATTTATAACTACCAGGAATTCGAATAAATTTGATCTCTCATCTCGTGGCGGCGCAATTTATTGCGCAAATCTGATGAGGCACAGAGCCTCATCAGATAAAATCCGCGCGATAACTCGCGCCGCTACGGACGATAAACCTTCACGTTGGTAAAGCCCTGCTCATGCAGATATAACGCCTGCAAACGGCTCATCACGCCGCGATCGCAATACAACAGCCAGGTTTTGCTTTGGTCGAGATCGCCAAACTGGGTGCTGAGTTTGTAGAACGGCAGGGATTTCACCTCAACCCCATCCAGCGCCAGCGGCGTATCATCCTGTTCATCAATCGAACGGATATCCAGCACCACGTCATTGGCGGTGAACGACGCAACCGTTTCGACCTCCACCACGTCTGCTTCGGTTTTCTCCGCAATTTCACGGATATCGACGTTGCTGGCTTCCTGCACCACGCGTTCCAGAATGGCAAAATCGAAATGGGTCTCTTCCGCTTCGATCTTCGCCTTCACCGCTTTCACCGTCGGGCTTTTCGAGATCACGCCGCAATATTCCGGCATGGTGCGGGCAAAATCTTCGGTACCGATGTCACGCGCCAGCTTGATGATGTGCTCTTTGTCGTGGGAGATCAGCGGACGCAGAATCAGCGTGTCAGAGGCGTTATCAATCAAACGCAGGTTAGTCAGCGTCTGGCTGGAAACCTGACCCAGCGCTTCGCCGGTCACCAGCGCCTGAACGCCATAGCGCTCAGCAACCATTGACGCCGCACGCACCATCATCCGCTTCAGCACGACGCCCATCTGGCCGTCATCCACCTTCTCAAGGATCTCACCCACCACCGGTTCAAAATTGATGGCAACGAAACGCACGCGATGCGAACGACCAAAACGATTCCACAGATAATGCGCCACCTGACGCACGCCGATTTCATGTGCAGCACCGCCAAGATTGAAGAAACAGTAATGCACGCGGCAGCCACGACGCATCAACATGTAGCTGGAGACGCCGGAGTCAAAACCACCGGAAATCAGCGACAACACATCTTCCTGCGTGCCAATCGGGAAACCGCCCAGCCCTTCATAGCGTCCGGTGATTAACAGCAGGCGATCGTTTTCAATCTCCAGATTGACCGTCTCATCCGGGTGATTAAGCTGCACGCGGGCGCTTTCGATATGCTGATTCAGACCGCCGCCAACGTAACGCTCCACGTCCTGCGAGCTGAATTCATGCTTGCCGCGCCGCTTCACACGCACACAAAAGCTTTTGCCTTCCAGACGTTCACGGTACAGCGCCAGCGTTTGTTCGAAGATGTTATGCATATCGGTGTATTCATGATCTTCCACCGCCAGCACGTGATGGATACCCGGAATACGCGTCAGTTCGGCAATCACCGTGGCACGCAACGACTCCTTCTTCGCCCGGACCACAATGTGGTCCCAGTGACGCACCACCGCGATCTCATCATCCAGAGTACGCAGAATGTTACGAATGTTTCCGGTCAGAATTTTAATAAAGCGCAGTCGCACCGACTGACTCTTGATGGTGATTTCGGGGAAGAGCTTGATAATAAACTTCATGGCGACACAGCTTCGTTGGGCAAATAAGTGCTAAAAGCATCGGCACTTAGCTGGTAAAATCATATAATTGCGGGCTGAGCAGGAGCGCCCGCATCCGAGGCGCGAGAGTATATCACCTTTGTCTGGTGACTTCTTCTGCAACCGCAGTCACATTCATTATTTTGCTAATTAATCCTCGTCAGATACCATGACCGACTGCAAGATGATGTCCCAACCTGTGAGTCGACACTGATTATGCCGAAAAAAGCCGAAGCGCCCGCCAGTTTTGAAAGCGCACTACAGCAACTGGAGCAGATCGTCAGCCGCCTGGAAAGTGGTGAGCTGCCGCTGGAAGAAGCGCTAAAAGAATTTGAACGCGGTGTTCAACTGGCACGTAGCGGTCAGCAAACCCTGCAACAGGCGGAACAACGCGTACAGATTTTGCTGAGCGACGATAAAGACGCTGCGCTTACCCCTTTTACCCCGGAAGATAACTGATGGATTTCGCCAAACTGCTAAGCGCTTATCACGAAAGGGTAAACCTCGCGCTGACGCGCCTGTTAGATCCACTTCCTTTTCAGAGTTCTCCTCTGGTGAATGCCATGCAATATGGGGCACTATTAGGCGGTAAGCGTCTGCGCCCTTTTCTGGTTTACGCCACGGGTGAAATGTTAAAGGCCGATCCGGCCAGCCTGGATGCGCCCGCTGCGGCGGTTGAATGCATCCACGCTTATTCTTTGATTCATGACGATCTGCCGGCGATGGACGACGATGCGTTACGTCGCGGGCAGCCAACCTGCCATATCAAATATGGCGAAGACACCGCGATTCTGGCAGGCGATGCCCTGCAAACGCTGGCGTTTTCTATTTTGGCCGATCAGCCAATGCCTGGCGTGAGTGCAGAAGCCCGTATTACCATGATTTCAGAACTGGCGCAGGCCAGTGGTGTCGCGGGGATGTGCGGCGGTCAGGCACTGGATCTCGCGGCTGAAGGCCAAAGTATCGATCTGGCACAACTGGAACAGATTCACCGCCATAAAACCGGTGCATTAATCCGTGCAGCAGTGCGCCTTGGCGCATTGGCAGCAGGCGAACAAGGGCGCGCTGCCCTGCCGGTACTGGACGTGTATGCTAATGCCATCGGGCTGGCATTTCAGGTGCAGGATGACATCCTGGATGTCGTCGGCGACACCGCGATATTGGGCAAAACCCAGGGAGCCGATCAGGCTCTGGGCAAGAGCACATATCCGGCGTTGATGGGGCTGGATAATGCCCGTCAAAAAGCCTGGGACCTCTATCAGGAGGCGCTGGGCGCGCTGGATATTCTGGCCGCGCAATCCTTTAACACCACAGCATTACAAGCGTTGGCTAGCTTCATAATTGAACGCGATAAATAACTTTCATAATGAGTCTCTGATGAGTTTTGATATTGCAAAATACCCGACACTGGCGCTGGCAGGCACGGTACAGGAATTACGTTTACTGCCAAAAGAGAAGCTTCCGGCACTCTGCGACGAGCTGCGCCAGTATCTGCTGGACAGCGTCAGCCGCTCCAGTGGTCACTTCGCTTCGGGTCTGGGCGTCGTCGAGCTAACAGTGGCGCTGCATTATGTTTATAACACCCCGTTTGACCATCTGGTGTGGGATGTCGGCCACCAGGCCTACCCGCATAAAATTCTGACCGGTCGCCGCGATCGCATCGGCACTATCCGCCAGAAAAATGGTCTGCACCCCTTCCCGTGGCGTGAAGAGAGTGAATACGACGTGTTAAGCGTTGGTCACTCGTCAACCTCCATCAGTGCCGCCCTCGGCATGGCGGTCGCCGCTGAACGTGAAGGCAAAGGCCGTCGCACCGCGGCCATCATTGGCGATGGCGCGATCACGGCGGGTATGGCATTCGAAGCCATGAACCACGCGGGCGATATCAAGCCGGATATGCTGGTGATCCTCAACGACAACGAGATGTCGATCTCCGAAAATGTCGGTGCGCTGAACAACCGTCTGGCGCAGATTCTCTCGGGCAAAACATACTCACGCCTGCGCGAAGGCGGTAAACGGGTGCTGGACAATCTGCCGCCGATCAAAGAGCTGGTCAAACGCACTGAAGAGCATCTGAAAGGCATGGTGGTACCGGGTACGCTGTTCGAAGAACTCGGCTTCAACTATATCGGCCCGGTGGATGGTCACGATGTCCTGGCCTTGGTGAGTACGCTGAAGAATATGCGTAGCCTGAAAGGCCCGCAGTTCCTGCATATCATGACCAAAAAAGGCAAAGGCTATGCCCCGGCGGAAGAAGATCCGATCACCTGGCATGCTGTGCCGAAATTCGATCCGGCCAGCGGTTCGCTACCGAAAAGCGCCGGCGGTTTACCGAGCTACTCTAAAGTGTTTGGTAACTGGCTGAGCGAAATCGCCGCTGACGACGCCCGTCTGATGGCCATCACCCCGGCGATGCGTGAAGGTTCAGGCATGGTGAGTTTTTCCCGTGACTATCCGCAGCAATATTTCGACGTGGCCATCGCCGAACAGCACGCGGTCACCTTCGCGGCCGGTATGGCGATTGGCGGCTACAAACCGATTGTGGCGATCTACTCCACCTTCCTGCAACGTGCTTACGATCAGGTGATCCACGATGTCGCGATCCAGAAGCTACCGGTGTTGTTTGCCATCGATCGCGGCGGCATTGTCGGTGCCGACGGACAAACCCATCAGGGCGCATTCGATCTGGCGTATCTGCGCTGCATTCCTGGTATGGTGATCATGACGCCAAGCGACGAGAACGAATGTCGCCTGATGTTGTACACCGGTTACCACTATCAGGATGGCCCAAGTGCGGTACGTTACCCGCGTGGCACCGGTACCGGGGCTGCGCTGCAACCGCTGGCGAGCCTGCCGTTAGGCAAAGGCGTGGTCAAACGTCAGGGCGAAAAACTGGCCATTCTCAACTTTGGTACGTTGTTGCCGGAAGCCACTGCGGCCGCCGACGCACTGAACGCCACCTTGGTTGACATGCGCTTTGTCAAACCGTTGGATGAAGCCTTGATTACCGAACTGGCGGGCAGCCACGACGCGCTGATCACCCTGGAAGAAGGGGCAATTATGGGCGGAGCGGGCAGCGGCGTGAACGAATTCGTGATGGCAAAACGCCTGCGCATCCCGGTACTCAACCTCGGCCTGCCGGATGAGTTCATTCCGCAGGGCACCCAGGAAGAAGTGCGTCATGACTACCAACTGGATGCCGCCGGTATTCAGCAGCAAATCGCCAGCTGGCTGGCACAGTAATCCCCTGCTCGCTCGCTGCCCGGCGAGCGAGCCTGCTGCTATGCTTAAGGGATTTCCCTGATGCATAAGAGCAGACGCCCCAATGAAAAAAATTCCTTTAGGCAAGACTGAATTACAGGTTTCCCGTCTCTGTTTGGGTTGTATGACCTATGGTGATCCGACGCGCGGCAAGCACGCCTGGACGTTACCGGAGGAGAGCAGCCGTCCGCTGATCAAACAGGCACTGGAAGCAGGCATCAACTTTTTTGATACCGCCAACTCCTACTCTGACGGCAGCAGTGAAGAGATCGTCGGACGCGCCCTGAAAGATTTTGCCCGCCGTGATGAGATCGTGGTCGCGACTAAAGTCTATTTCTCCCTCACGAATCTGTCGCAAGGGCTCTCGCGCAAAAATATCCTGCAATCGATCGATGACAGCCTGACACGGCTGGGGATGGAGTATGTCGATTTGCTCCAGATTCACCGCTGGGATTACGACACGCCAATTGAGGAGACGCTGGAAGCCCTGCACGATGTGGTTAAGGCCGGTAAAGCGCGCTATATCGGCGCGTCATCAATGCATGCGGCGCAATTTGAGCAAGCGCTCCAGCTGCAGGCGCGCGAAGGCTGGGCACGTTTTGTCAGCATGCAGGATCAGTACAACCTGATTCAGCGTGAAGAGGAGAATGCCATGCATCCGCTGTGTCTGCGCGAGGGCATCGCGGTACTGCCGTGGAGCCCATTGGCGCGTGGTAAGCTGACACGTCCGTGGGGTGAAACCACCGCCCGTTCCGTATCGGATGAGGTGATGGCAAAACTCTATCAAGACACCGACGAGAACGATGCCGCTATCGCGGAACGCATCGCCGCCCTGGCGGCAGATAAAGGCGTGACACGTGCACAGATTGCGCTGGCCTGGTTGCTGCATAAGCCAGTGGTGACGGCACCGATTATCGGCGCATCACGCGCAGAGCAGTTTGCTGAGCTGGTGAAAGCGGTGGATGTAGAGCTGAGTTCAACGGATATTGCCGAGCTGGAAACTGTGTATCAACCGCATCCGGTGGTGGGTTTCGAATAACACGTAGCGGCGCGATGTATCGCGCCGCCAACACATCAAAGCATCACATGCCCTAACGCATACAGAATCACCGCTGAGATCACCCCGGCAATGATATCGTCGACCATAATCCCCATGCCGCCATGCACGTTCTGATCGAACCAGCGGATTGGCCAGGGTTTCCACATATCAAAAATGCGGAAAATCACAAACCCCGTCAGCACCCATTTCCAGCTCATCAGCGGAATCGCCATCAGCGTGATCCACATACCGATAAACTCATCCCAGACGATACTGCCGTGATCGTGTACCCCCATATCCTTCGCGGTACGATGGCAGAGATAAACGCCCACGCTGATGCCGATGAGCACTACCAGCGAATAGATCTGTAACGGCAAAAAGGTCATCAGCCACCAGAACGGGATCGCCGCCAGCGATCCTACCGTGCCGGGCACGATCGGGCTTAATCCACTGCCAAATCCGGTTGCCAGCAGATGCCAGGGATTGGACATACGCAGGCGACTCTTGGCCACATCTTTATTTAACGTCAAAGTGATCAAATCCTTTGTGATTGAAACTCACCGGCTTGCCGTTTTCCAGCAACGTGAGTCCATCGGCTTCCGGTGCTATCTGACCAATACAGGTATAAGGCACGCCGAGATGGCCGAGTGCCACATCCAGTGCGCCCCGGTTCACTTCCGGCACGGTGAAGCACAGTTCATAGTCTTCGCCGCCCGCCAACGCCCAGCGTTGCACCTGTTGAGCATCAAAATGGTCGCGCAGTGCCGTTGACAGTGGCAAGGCATCGACATTGAGTCGTGCGCCGACGCGGCTGGCCTGCAAAATATGGCCGAGATCGGCGAGTAAGCCATCCGACACGTCGATGGCTGAAGTCGCGAGGCTACGCAACGCCTGGCCCTGCAACACACGTGGCATCGGGCGCAGATGACGTTTGATCAACACCTCGTGCACCGCCGGGTCCGGCAGACGGTAACGATGCTGCAACAACGCCAGACCTGCGGCGCTGTCACCCAGCGTGCCGGTGACAAAAATCCAGTCACCCGGCTTCGCACCGGAGCGTTTCAATGCACGCCCTACCGGCACCAAACCGTGGATGCCCAACGTCATACTCAGCGGGCCACGCGTGGTATCGCCGCCAATCAACTGCATATCGTAGTAATCCAGCAACTCAAACAGGCTGTCACTGAAAGCTGCCAGCCAATTCTCGTTCACCTCCGGCAGCGTCAGTGCCAGCGTGAGCCACGCCGGATCGGCTCCCATCGCCGCCAGATCGCTCAGGTTTACCGCCAGCGCTTTATAACCGAGATCGGCTGGATGGATATCACGCAGGAAATGCACGCCTTCCACCAACGTATCGGTGCTGATGGCCAGCGTTTGTTTTTCAGGCAAGTTAAGTAAAGCGCAGTCATCACCAATTCCCTTTTCGACATCGCGGCGGGAGCTGGTGACGCGGTTAAAATAACGTGCGATCAGTTCGAATTCACCACAGGACATAGTCAGGTCTCAATGAAAAAAGGCCGGATGACCGGCCTTTTGCATTATTTTCTGTTGGGGCGAATTTGTGGAGCGGCTTTATCCAGCACGCCGTTGACAAATTTGTGGCTGTCTTCAGCACCGAATACTTTTGCCAGCTCGATACCTTCGTTAATGGCCACTTTATACGGCACATCACTACGTTTGCTCAGTTCAAACAGCGAAATACGCAGAATGGCTTTTTCCACCTGGCCCAGCTCTTCCAGCTGACGCGACAGGTAAGGCTTCATCAAACCATCCAGGTACGCGCTGTTAGTCGCCACACCGGACAGCAGTTCGCGGAAGTAGCTGATATCGACGTCTTTGACGTCTTGTTCCGCCAGAAACTGGTATTCCACATCGGCAATGTCGTTGTTGGACAACTGCCAGGAGTAAAGCGCCTGGACAGCGCACTCACGGGCGCGACGACGAGCAGCAGGTTTCACAAAATTCCCCTTACAAAAATCAGGCTTTGATGGCTTTCAATACGTTAATCATTTCGAGTGCAGTCAGGGCCGCTTCGGCACCTTTGTTACCCGCTTTCGTGCCGGCGCGTTCAATCGCCTGCTCGATGTTTTCGGTGGTCAGCACGCCGAAGGTCACCGGGATATCGCTGGTCATCGCCACATTAGCGATACCAGAGCTGGCTTCACCGGCAACATATTCGAAGTGCGCCGTGCCGCCACGGATCACGGTACCCAGCGCGACGATAGCGTCATGCTTACCGGATTTTGCCAGTGCCCGCGCCGCCAGCGGCAGCTCATAGGCACCCGGCACCCAGACGATGGTGATGTTTTCGTCTTTCACCTGACCAATACGCTTCAGCGCATCAACCGCACCGTCCAGCAGGCTGTCATTAATGAAGTTGTTAAAACGCGCAATTACGATGGCGATATTGGCATCAGGCGTGGCAACAGGAGCTTCGATAACTTTCATACATATCCTTTGGGTTATATAGCCCCGCAGGGGGCGGATTCTATCATACTCTTTCGCGACGCGCTCAGGCTTTTCCATGTGGCGTCAGGGTCAGACGCAGGTCCCCACCGACCCTGCGCACATCGCTAAAATTCAATGCTGGCGCAGCGGCCAGATGTTCCAGACCCGGTAATTCACACAAGCCACGGGCGGCATTACCCAGCAGTTTCGGTGCCAGATAGACAATCAGTTCATCTACCAACCCCGCCTGCAACAACGCACCGGCAAGCTTCGCTCCGGCTTCGACCCACACGCTGTTAATCTGACGTTGACCAAGCAACATCATCATCGCCACCAGATCCAGTTGGCTCTCGCGCTGTGGCACGGCAATCTGCGTAACCGACTCCGGCCAGACGTGTTGATCGGGTGCACTGCGCATCAGCCAGGTTTCACCCGGTTGATCGATCAGGCGATGCTGCGGGGTTACGCGCTGCTGGCTATCAATCACCACGCGCACCGGCTGACGCAATTGCTGCTCATCCAACTGCTGGCGCACCTCGTCATTGAGTTCATTCCAGCGCACCGTCAGCGAGGGGTTATCCGCCAGCACCGTCGCACTGGTGGTAAGGATAGCCGAACTCTGGGCACGAAAACGTTGCACATCGCGCCTTGCTGCCGCAGAGGTGATCCATTGGCTTTCACCACTCGCCATCGCTGTACGGCCATCCAGCGATGCGCCCAGTTTGAGCTGAATCCACGGGAAACCGGTACGCATCCGCTTCAGGAAGCCGCGATTGATCGCTTCGGCTGCGTTCATCATCAAACCGTGACTCACAGCAATCCCGGCCTGCTGCAGGCGATATAAGCCACGACCCGCCACCTGTGGATTTGGATCTTGCATGGCCGCAACTACCCGGCTGACGCCCGCCGCAATCAATGCATCGCAGCAAGGCGGTGTACGGCCATGGTGGCTACAAGGTTCCAGCGTGACATAGGCGGTCGCGCCTCTGGCTTTCTCACCCGCCATGCGCAGCGCATGGACTTCCGCATGCGGCTCACCCGCGCGATGATGCCAGCCTTCGCCGACAATTTCGCCATCCCGCACGATCACACAACCGACATTCGGGTTGGGGGTGGTGGTAAAACAGCCGCGACGCGCCAGTTCCAGCGCGCGCGCCATATAGCGTTCGTCGATCATGGATTAATCCTGCAAGCGGGCGATCTCTTCGCCAAAATCACGAATATCTTCAAAACTACGGTAAACCGACGCGAAACGAATATAGGCCACTTTGTCGAGTTTCTTTAACTCGTCCATCACCAGATTGCCGATCAGCTTACTGGGGATTTCACGTTCGCCGGTGGCACGCAGTTGCGTTTTGATATGGCTGACGGCGCTCTCCACCGCATCGGCACTGACCGGACGCTTCTCCAGCGCCTTCATCATGCCGCTGCTGAGCTTATCTTCGTTGAAGGGTTCACGCACATCGTTGCTTTTCACCACGCGCGGCATCACCAGTTCAGCCACTTCAAAGGTGGTAAAACGCTCATGACACACCAGACACTGGCGACGGCGACGCACCGAAGATCCTTCACTGACGAGGCGCGAATCTATCACTTTGGTGTCCACAGCGGAGCAGAATGGGCAATGCATGACGTTTCCTGTCGCGAGAATTTGGGCCAGACAGTGTAGCGCGATCTCGGTTTCAACAAAATGCGTTGATAAGAAAAGGGCGGCAATGGTTAAAACAGCGTGATAAATCACGCCGCTACGATACAGTGCATGGGTTGTCGCGGCGCGATTTATCCCGCAACATTAGCCCTCCCCCACAATGGAAAGGACATTGCATGACGATCAGGATGTTATGGGCGCCAGCAGCGCTTTCTTTGCTGGTACTCAGCGGTTGCAGCTCAACACCCGCTTCACCACAAGTAACTCAATTACATCAGGAAGTGAGTCAGCTGAATCAGCAAATGCGCCAGTTGACCAATCAGGCCGGTGCGCTGGAAATTCAGGGACAACTGAATGGCCAATCCAGCCAAGGGGCATGGCTGCTACCCCAGGCCAATACGCCGGTGGAGCTGCAAACCCAACTGGGGAAATTGCGCCTGTCACTGACCAACGTTGAAGGTGAAGCCACTGGCAGCCGCGCCATTCTGACGATCCGCTCAACCGATGGCAAACCGGTTCCGGCACTGAACGCCACGGTAGTGTGGGGAGAAATGGACCCGGCCAGCGGTAAACCGTTAAACGCGGGCAGCCTCAGCCAGACCATCAGTGCCCCCGGCAGCCTGACGCTGCGTAGTGCTGTGGTAGTACCGCTGCGCCTGAGCGGTCTGTCTCCCGATCAACTTGGCTATGTGCGTGTGCACGATGTCACCGCCGAGACCACGCCCTGATAGCGTACAGATAAAAAAAGGGCTGCCATTGGGCAGCCCTTGATCTTTCTGGTCAGTCGTTACGGCATGATTGAAGGCTGATCGGCGCCCTCTTTCTCCACTTTCTGCACCAGCATATGTTCACGCTTCATGCCCAACTTCAGCGCCAGCGCCGAAGAGACATAGATTGAGGAGACCGTACCAATGGTCACACCAATCAGCATGGTCAGCGAGAAGCCTTTCAGCAGCGCGCCACCAAAGATGAACAGAATCAGGATCATCGCCAGGGTGGTCAGCGAGGTGATCAAGGTACGGCTCAGCGTCTGGGTCAGCGACACGTTGGTGATATCGTAAGACGAACCGCGACGGATCTTGCGGAAGTTCTCACGAATACGGTCGGAAACCACGATCTTATCGTTAAGCGAGTAACCAATCACCGACATCAGTGACGCCACGATGGTCAGGTCGATTTCGATGTGGGTCAGCGCCAGAATGCCGCAGGTGATGATCACGTCGTGTGCCAGTGCCAACACGGTACCCAACGCCAGACGCCACTCAAAGCGGATGCCGATGTAGATCAAAATCGCAATCAACGCCGACAGCAGCGCCATCGCCCCGGCCTGCGCCAGATCGCTACCCACGCTCGGACCCACGAACTCGATACGCTTCACGGTGGCATTCTGCTGCGCCGTTTCGTTAATCACCGATACCACTTTGTTGCCCAGTTCCTGGCCCGCCGGACCTTGCACCGGAGCCATACGCACCATCACGTCACGGCTGCTGCCAAAGTTCTGTACCAGCGGTTCCTGGAAGCCTGCTTTCACCAGCGCTTCGCGCAGGGTATCCAGCTCGGCCGGTTTCTCCAGGTTGATCTCAATCACCGTCCCGCCAGTAAAGTCGAGGCCCCAGTTGAAGCCACGCACCCCGACGATGGCGATAGACGCCACAATCAGCAGGCCGGAGATGATAAAGGCCAGCGTGTCCCAGCGCATAAAGTCAATGACCTTACGCCCGTGGTTCAGCTGCTCAATATTGTATTCCTGTGCCACAACGCACTCCTTAGATAGACAGCTTGTTGATGCGTTTGCCGCCGTACACCAGGTTAACGATGGCACGGGTGCCGACGATAGCGGTAAACATGGAGGTCGCGATACCGATAGCCGTGGTAATCGCAAAACCTTTGATTGAACCGGTACCGACCGCATAAAGAATGATGACTTTAATCAGCGTCGTGACGTTAGCATCGACGATACTGGAGAAGGCACCTTTGTAGCCTTCATGAATCGCCTGCTGCACGGAACGACCGTTACGCAACTCTTCTTTAATACGTTCGTTAATCAGTACGTTCGCATCCACCGCTACCGCCAGCGTCAACACGATACCGGCAATACCCGGCATGGTGAGTGTCGCACCTGGCAGCAGTGACATGATGCCGACGATCAACACCAGGTTGCACAGCAGTGCGCTGGTGGCGATCAGACCGAATTTCTTATAGAACACCACCATAAAGATGATGGACGCGATCAGACCCCACAGACAGGCTTCGAGACCCTGTGTGATGTTCTGCTGACCCATGGTTGGGCCGATAGTACGCTCTTCCACAATCTGAATGGGCGCAATCAACGCACCGGCACGCAGCAGCAGCGACAGCTGACGGGCTTCGTTCGGATTGCTGATACCGGTAATACGGAAGCTGTTGCCGAGGCGCGACTGAATGTTCGCCACGTTAATCACTTCTTCCTGTTTCACCAGAATCGCACGGCCATTGGCATCTTTCTTACCGCTGTCCTTGTACTCCACAAACAGGGTCGCCATCGGTTTACCGATATTGTCCTTGGTGAAGTTCGACATGATGTTACCGCCCGCGCCATCCAGTGAAATATTCACCTGCGGCTGGTTGTACTCATCCATGCTGGACGTGGAGTCGGTGATATGGTCACCGGTCAGAATCACACGTTTGTACAGCACAACAGGCTGGCCTTCACGCGTCATTTTGACTTCAGAATCACCCGGTACACGGCCACTGGCCGCAGCGCTCGGGTCAACCGTGGTGTTCACCAGACGGAATTCGAGGGTTGCAGTCGCACCCAGAATCTCTTTGGCACGCGCGGTATCCTGAATACCCGGCAACTCAACCACGATGCGGTCAGAACCCTGACGCTGTACCAGCGGTTCAGCAACGCCAAGCTGGTTAACACGGTTACGCAGGATATTGATGTTCTGCTGCACAGCATATTCACGCGCTTCACTCAGGCGCGCATCGGTCATCACCGCACGCAGGGTATCGCTGCCCTGGCTGGAAATCACCAGATCCTGATGACGTGAAGACAGATAGCTGATGGCCGCATCACGGCTGGTGCCGTCACGGAAACGAATTTCCACGCCGTAGTTAGCGATTTTATTGACGTTAACGTAAGGGATGCCTTTATCGCGCAGGTCGCTGCGCAGGCCGTCGGCATTCTGCTCCTGCAGTTTGCTCAGTGCGGTATCCATGTCCACTTCCATCAGGAAGTGTACGCCGCCACGCAGGTCAAGACCGAGTTTCATCGGCTCTGCGGCCAGCAGGCTCAACCAACGCGGCGTAGCCGGTGCCAGGTTGAGTGCTACAACGTAGTTCTCGCCAAGAACATTGGTAATCGCTTCACGGGCGCGCAACTGCACATCCGTATTCGCAAAGCGCGCAAGAACCGCGCCATTTTCCAGAACGAGGGATTTGCTCTGGATATTATCTTTTTGTAATGCAGTCTGGATCTGATCCAACGTTTGCTCACTGGCGGCGCCACCGCGCGCACCAGTGATTTGAACGGCCGGATCCTCACCATAAAGGTTGGGAAGCGCATAGAGCAGGCCGACGAGAATAACGACGACCAGCATGATGTACTTCCACAAAGGATAACGGTTTAACACGGCAGTTTCCTTCGGGAAGAAAAAATTACAGCGCCTTCATGGTGCCTTTCGGCAGAACGGCAGCCACGAAATCACGTTTAATCACTACTTCAGTGGTGTCGTTCAGGGCGATAGCGATGTAGCCGGTTTCAGCAACTTTAGTTACGCGACCTACCAGACCACCATTGGTCAGTACTTCATCTCCCTTGGAGATGGAATCCATCAACTTCTTGTGCTCTTTGGAACGTTTCTGCTGCGGACGCAGAATCATGAAGTAAAAGATCAGACCAAAGACCACCAGCATGATCACCAGAGAATAAGGACTTCCCTGCGACGGTGCGCCTGCTGCAGCCACAGCGTCAGAAATGAAAAAGCTCATTAAATTTCCCTCATTGATGAATTATCAGACGTTTAACGGCGGAACCGCTTTGCCCGTCCGTTGGTAGAACTCGCTAACAAAGTGCTCTAATTTACCCTCTTCGATAGCCTGGCGTAAACCCGCCATCAGACGCTGGTAATAGCGCAGATTGTGGATGGTATTGAGACGCGCGCCCAGTATTTCGTTACAGCGGTCAAGATGATGCAAGTATGCACGGCTGTAATTGCGACAGGTGTAACAATCACACTCTGCATCCAGTGGCGAGGTGTCATCTTTATGCTTCGCATTACGGATTTTCACCACACCATCGGTGACAAACAGGTGGCCGTTACGCGCGTTGCGCGTCGGCATAACGCAGTCAAACATATCGATACCGCGACGAACGCCTTCCACCAGATCTTCCGGCTTGCCAACGCCCATCAAATAACGCGGTTTGTCGTGCGGAATTTGCGGACAGACGTGCTCAAGGATACGGTGCATGTCCTCTTTCGGTTCACCCACCGCCAGGCCGCCCACAGCGTACCCATCAAAGCCAATCTCTACCAGACCTTTCACGGAGACATCACGTAAATCTTCGTAAACACTGCCCTGAATGATGCCAAACAGCGCATTTTTGTTACCGAGTGAATCAAAACGGTCGCGGCTACGTTTCGCCCAACGCAGCGACATCTCCATTGAACGCTTCGCGTAGTCCCAGTCCGCCGGATAAGGCGTACATTCGTCGAAAATCATCACAATGTCGGAGCCAAGATCGAACTGAATTTCCATCGATTTTTCCGGATCGAGGAAAATCGGATCGCCATTGATCGGGTTACGGAAATGCACCCCCGATTCGGTGATCTTACGGATATCACCGAGGCTAAACACCTGGAAACCTCCCGAATCGGTCAGGATTGGTCCTTTCCACTGCATGAAATCATGCAGATCGCCATGTAACTTCATGATTTCCTGGCCCGGACGCAACCACAGGTGGAAGGTGTTGCCGAGGATGATTTGCGCACCGGTGTCCTGCACTTCTTCCGGCGTCATGCCTTTTACCGTGCCGTAGGTGCCCACGGGCATAAATGCCGGGGTTTCCACCACGCCGCGATCAAAAATCAGACGGCCACGGCGCGCGCGCCCGTCGGTAGTGTCTAACTCAAATTTCACATTGACCTCATCAGAGAAACAGTCTGACGTTTAAGACCCAACGCTCTCGTCGGGTGCATTCACATTACGGGTAATGAACATGGCATCCCCGTAGCTAAAGAAACGGTACTGCTCGGCCACCGCCGCCTGATAAGCCGCCATGGTGTGCTGATAACCGGCAAACGCCGACACCAGCATAATCAGGGTGGATTCCGGCAAGTGGAAATTGGTGATCAACGCATCGATCACCTGATACTGATAGCCGGGGTAAATAAAAATCTGGGTATCATCGAAGAAAGGCGCAATCAGCGCATCTTTACTCGCCTGTGCAGCACTCTCCAGCGAGCGAACTGAGGTGGTGCCTACCGCCACCACTTTGTTGCCCCGCGCTTTGCAGGCCAGCACCGCATCCACCACCTCTTGCGGTACTTCGGCATATTCGGAGTGCATGGTGTGATCTTCAATACTCTCCACGCGCACCGGCTGGAAAGTCCCGGCTCCCACGTGCAGCGTGACAAACGCCATCTCCACGCCTTTCGCCTTCAGCGCCTGCAACAGCGGGTCATCAAAGTGCAAACCGGCGGTCGGCGCAGCGACGGCCCCGGGGCGGGCGCTGTACACCGTCTGGTACAACTCGCGGTCAGCTTCTTCATCCGGGCGATCGATGTACGGCGGCAACGGCATGTGGCCGACGCTGTTGAGGATATCCAACACGGCACGGTCATCTTCGAAGGCAATTTCAAACAATGTATCGTGGCGCGCCACCATGGTCGCTTTAACGCTTTCGTCATCGCCCAGCAGCAATTCTGCTCCCGGTTTTGGGGCTTTTGAGGCACGAACATGCGCCAGCACACGTTTGTCGTCCAGCATGCGCTCCACCAGCATCTCGATTTTGCCGCCACTGGCTTTACGGCCATAAACGCGCGCCGGGATCACGCGGGTGTTATTGAATACCAGCAGATCGCCCGGATTGAGCTTCTCCAACACATCGGTAAAGACGCCATGACTCAACGCCCCGCTTGGGCCATCCAGCGATAACAGACGGCAACCGCTGCGCTGCGCCTGGGGGTAATGGGCGATCAAAGATTCCGGCAATTCAAAGGAAAAATCCGCTACACGCATGCTCAACTTCTTCAGGACTAAAAACAGGCGGCATAGTTTAGCGGAAAAGCGACCAATTCTGAACAACTGGCTGTGCTTCATTGATTCTGTCTATAATGCGGCATGAACTTTCTCGCTCACCTGCACCTGGCCCAGTTGGCTGACAGCTCACTGCTGGGCAACTTAATGGCCGACTTTGTACGCGGCAACCCCCATCAGCAATGGTCAACCCCGATTGCCGACGGCATTTTGCTGCATCGACGGCTTGATAGCCTGACCGATAATTTGCCGGAAGTGCGCGAGGCGCGTCAGTGGTTCCGTGCCGAAACCCGGCGCGTGGCCCCCATCACGTTAGATGTCATCTGGGATCATTTCCTGGCGCGGCACTGGGATCGATTCCACCCCGCCCAGTCGCTGGCCGCTTTTTCCGCGGCGGCTGAACGGGAAATTACGCCGCAGTTGTCGGGGACACCGGCGGGTTTTGTCGAGCTGAACGCGATAATGTGGCGTGAACGCTGGCTGGAGCATTACGCCGAACCGACCCGTCTGGCGCGGGTGTTGAGTGGCATGGCGCAGCGCCGTCCCCGCCTCGCTGCGTTGCGTGATTCATATCAGGATTTCGTTGAGAATTATGCCGGACTGGAGCAACAATTCTTCCAATTGTATCCGCGGCTGATGGAACTGGCGCGCACGCAGCAGCTGTAACACATTCAGAATCCTCTCCCCTCTTGCCAGCCGCAAACATCTGCGGCTTAATGAAGCCTTTCTTATCTTTCGTTACCTGGATCACACAGCCATTTCGCCTGTCACAATACCCGATCCCCTGAGGGGAGCTTGAAGTCTGAAGGGTATAAATCATAAGAGGGAAAGATGTCATCAGCATCACTTACTGAACTTGACGCGCGTTACCACTTTGCCCGTGATGTCGCCACCGCCGCTGCCAGCCGCGCCTTCTCCTGGTATCAGCAGCGCCATCAACTGGTGGTCGAGCATAAGAAGGATCTCCAGGATGTGGTCAGCGAAGCCGATCGTAATGTGGAGCAACTGATTAAATACATGATTGCCGAGCGTTTTCCGGAAGATGCGGTGCTGGGTGAAGAGAGCGGCGGTGACACCCAGGGGGCCCGTTTTGTCTGGGTGGTGGACCCGATTGATGGCACCAGCAGTTTCGTCAACGGCCTGCATAACTGGTGTGTATCGCTGGCTATCGTGTGTGAAGATGAGGCGGTGATTGGCGTGGTGTGCGATCCCAATCATCACGAGCAGTTTCATGCCTGCCGTGGTAAGGGAGCGTGGGTGAACGACAAGCGCATTCAGGCCCACAGCGCCCAACAGCTCAATCAGGGCGTATTAGGTATCAGCAGTTCCAACAGCCAGCCCGCTGAACCCCTCACCACCTTTATCGCCGCGCTGCTGCAACAAGGTGGAATGTTTATCCGTACCGGGTCGGGCGCGCTGATGAGTGCCTGGGCGGCGGCCGGTCGGTTGATTGGCTATTACGAAGCGCATATGAACCCGTGGGATGGTCTGCCCGGCATCGTACTGATGCGCGAAGCTGGCGGCGTCACCAACGATTATCTGCACAATGACGGACTGAAACACGGCAACCCGGTGTTGCTGGCCAATGCCGTGCTCTATCCGCAGTTGAAAGCGATGCTGCCCTCCTCCTCTCTCCTGTGATTAAGGATGTGCTGATGTCGGTGCCCTTTACTCTGCCAGCCCGCCTGGTGCTGGCCTGCGCCTTATTATTACCGCTGGCTCATAGCCAGGCTGCGGATCACTATCAACTGGAAAAAGTGGTCGAAATCAGCCGCCACGGCGTGCGGCCACCAACACCAGGCAACCGCAAAGAGATCGAAGCCGCCACACAACGCCCCTGGACGCAGTGGACCACCCATGACGGCGAATTGACCGGCCATGGCTACGCTGCTGTGGTTAACAAAGGTCGTTGGGAAGGGGAACATTATCGTCAACTGGGTCTGCTTACCCGAGGATGCCCGACTGCCACGGATATCTATGTACGCGCCAGCCCATTGCAACGCACCCGCGCCACCGCAGAAGCGCTGGTTGATGGTGCCTTTCCTGGCTGTGGTGTGGCGATTCATCATGTAGATGGCGATAGCGATCCCCTGTTCCAGAGCGAAAAAGAACCGTTTGCCCAGCTGGACCCGGCCAAAGAACACGCTGCCCTGGTCGCTAAAGCCGGTGACATCGCGGCGTTGCAACAGCAGCTCCAACCGGCGATACAGCAACTCAGACAGGCGGTCTGCGCGCCCACCAGCGACTGCACCGCCTTTACCCAGCCGTGGCAGTTAAAAGAAACGAAAAAAGGCCATAGCTGGGTGCAGGGGCTGAGCGTGCTGGCCAGCATGGTCGAAACGTTGCGCCTCGGCTGGAGTGAGAACCTGCCGCTCAGCCAACTGGCCTGGGGCAACATCACCTCTTCCGCGCAGATCAGCGCCTTGTTGCCGATTCTGACCGCCAGCTATGACCTCAGCAACGATGTGCCTTACATGGCGCAACGTCGCGGCTCAATCCTGCTGGATGCGGTGATAAAAGGGCTGGAACAAGGCATCAACCGCGACGGCAATACCTCACCGGATACCCGCTGGTTGCTATTCGTGGCGCATGATACCAATATCGCGCGCGTGCGTACCCTGATGGACTTTAGCTGGCAATTGCCCGGCTATGCCCGCGGCAATATCCCGCCCGGCAGTAGCCTGGTGTTTGAACGTTGGCGCGACACACAAAGCGGGCAACGTTTCGTGCGTATCTATTTCCAGGCACAAAGCCTCGATGACCTGCGACATTTAACGCCGGTGGATGATCGTCATCCGTTACTGCGTCAGGAGTGGCATGAGAAAAACTGTAGAGTGACGGAAGTCGGCACCTTATGCCCTTATCAATCCACCCTGGACACCTTCCGCCAGGCGCTGGATAAGCAAGCCATTATTCCCGTCAATTATCCGTAGCGGCGCGATTTATCGCGCGGTTTTTCACGGATTGGTGCGAGCTAACGGACGCGCGATAAATCGCGCCGTTACGCCTCTGGCTTATCTGAGCAAAATACAACCATTAAGATTTCGTTAGCTATTCGTCAGTGACTTCTGAGGATTTTCTATATTTCCCGTCAGGCGTTCGGATTCGTTTAACCTCGGGTTAACCTGTCAGCGTCAATCATCCCTTGATTCATTATTTTTTACCCTTGTTTTTCGGCGACAAGGAGTCGCCGATTTATTTTTCGCCATTTGCATCAGGTAATTAAAAATCAACGGGCGGTATTATGACCAATTCGGATAGTTTCCGTTATCGCGCGGATATTGATGGTTTGCGCGCTGTCGCTATTCTGTCGGTGGTGCTGTTCCATTCCGGTGTCAACTTTCTGCCGGGTGGCTTTATCGGTGTTGATCTCTTTTTTGTTATTTCCGGCTTTTTAATCGGTGGCATTATTAGCCGGGAAATCGCCGCAGGGCGCTTCTCCTTTTATCAATTCTATTTACGCCGTATTCGTCGTATCGCGCCTGCCCTGTTTTTCATGATGGCGATTCTGTTGCTGCTCGGCTATATCCTGCTGTCCCCCCTCGAATTCAGCCAACTGGCAAAATACAGCGTTGCGGTGTTTATCTCCGTGCCCAATATGCTGCTGATGAAAAGCGGCGACTACTTCAGTAGCGATGCCGATTTAAATCCGCTGCTGATGACCTGGTCCCTCGGGATTGAAGAACAGTTCTACGTGGTGTTGCCGTTTATCTTGCTGCTGGCCGCGCGCTTTAAGCGTTCGATGGCTGGCGTGATTTTCGTCATCAGCATCGCCTCGCTGGTCGCCTGCCTGTGGCTGACCCCGAGGGACAGCACCCATGCCTTCTACCTGCTGCCAACCCGCGCGTGGGAACTGGGGGCGGGTGTGCTGCTGGCGCTGTGGCAACCACAGCCGCTGGAAGGACGCGCCGCCAACCTGTGTAATCTGCTGGGCTGGCTGTTGATTATCGCCAGCGCCATGCTCCTGACCCGCGATGATGACTTTCCAGGCTGGCTGGCGATCCTGCCGGTGGCAGCCGGTTGTCTGATGATCGGTGCGCGTGGCCGCCTGAACCGGCTGCTGCTGGAAAACCGCGTGATGCGCTTTATCGGCACCGTCTCCTACTCCTGGTATTTGTGGCACTGGCCGCTACTCAGTCTGGCGCGCATCTTCAGCGATCATCCGTTAACCGCGTGGCAGGGCCTGATGATCAGCGCCCTTGCCTTGCTGATTGCCTGGCTGTCATGGCGCTTTGTTGAACAACCTTTTCGCCATCCGCAACGTGGCACTCGCCTGGTGATCCCGGTTTACTGCGCCTCGTCGCTGTTGGCTGCCGGTGCCATGGTGGTGCTTTGGCAGACCGGCGGGATGAAATCTCGCGTCAGTGAGCTGGTGGTCAACGGCGAATCCTGGAAGATTTCGGCACAGCGCAATCCCTGCCTGCTGGATTACGGCGCGAATTTCCCGTCGCTTGATGCGCAATGCCATCCGGCTACGGACCAGCCCGGTATCGCGTTAATCGGTGACAGCCACGCTGCGGCGTTACGCGCCACGGTGGCCGCCTATGCCTTGCGCCAACACAAACCTTTATTCCAGCTGACTAAAGCCTCATGCCCGTTCCTGATTGGCGTGACGCGGGTGGTCAATCAGGTACCAACCCATGCGCAACAATGCGTCGATTTTAATCGCGAGGTACTGAAAATGGTGCTGAGTGACAAAATTGATGAAGTGGTGATCAGTGCCTACTGGGCCTCTGGCATGAGTATCCTGCCCAAGGCTGGCTTTCGCGAGCTGGCGCATCCAGATAAAAGCAATCTGGAGGCGTTGAAATTCGGTATGGATAACGTGATTGCCGAGCTGCGGAAGGCGGGGAAAAAAGTCACCATCATTGAAGACGCCCCGTCGCTGGATATCGATCCGTTGCGGTACAGCAACAATCGCAACATCCCGATTCGCCGCGAATTGAGTGACTGGCTGGGGCGCTGGGATACGCCACCGTTACCGACGGCACGCACCAAATTGTTCCAGTACCCGGAAGCCGCCGTGGATGAACTGTTGCAGAGTTATCAGACATCAGGTGTACGGGTGCTGTCTCTGCGTGACAAGCTTTGTAATGACAATGGTTGCATGTTTGCCAATGGTGGCTTGCCACTGTATTACGACAACAACCACCTTAGCCCTTATGGTGGCGAGATAGCGTTAGGTAAGAACTGGTGATTATTCGCAAGTTATTGTAGCGGCGCAATTTATCGCGCAATGCCCTCAGGGGACAAAAAAACAACAGCGCGATAAATCGCGCCGCTACAAACATTTGTGACCGTTACTTGTTACGCTTCACCAGCGGCCAGGCCAGCAGCAGCAATACAATCCACGCCAATCCAACGTACAGCGACACGCGCGTATCCGGGAAGTAACCGATCAAGGCGATGATAAAGGCCAGGAACAACACCCCCACCCATGCCGTGGCACTGCCACCCGGCAGCGCAAATTGCAGCTTCCCGGCTTCCTGCCGACCAATT
Organism: Pantoea sp. At-9b; assembly: GCF_000175935.2. Classification (NCBI taxonomy): domain Bacteria; kingdom Pseudomonadati; phylum Pseudomonadota; class Gammaproteobacteria; order Enterobacterales; family Erwiniaceae; genus Pantoea; species Pantoea sp. At-9b. The sequence goes on along the minus strand of NC_014837.1, from coordinate 1,038,463 downwards.
TTGCGGCGGAAGGCGATCTGCGACAGCAAAATCATGATCCACACCCACACCGTGGCGAAGGTTGCCAGCGAGGCAATCACCAGGAACACTTTTTCCGGCATCAGGTAGTTGAGGTATACCGCGACCAACATCGCCACCATCATCACCAACACCGTCACCCACGGAATACCGCGCTCCGACACCTTCATAAACATCTTCGGTGCATGGCCCTGCTGCGCCATACCGTGCAGCATACGGCCCACCCCAAATACGTCGCTGTTGATGGCTGACAAAGAGGCCGTCAGCACCACGAAGTTGAGGATCGAAGCGGCTGCGGCAATACCGAGATGCTGGAAGGTCAGGACAAAGGGACTGCCTGCGGTACCCACCTGGTTCCACGGGTAGATCGACATAATCACAAACAACGTACCGACGTAGAACACCAGGATGCGCCACGGTACGGAATTAATCGCACGCGGGATAGATTGACTCGGGTCTTTCGCTTCACCGGCAGTGATACCGATAATCTCGATCCCACCGTAAGCAAACATCACCATCTGCAAGGAGAGCAACATGCCGACCACGCCATGCGCAAAGAATCCGCCATTGGTCCACAGGTTATGGATACCGGTTGGCTGACCGCCATTGCCGATACCCCAGAAAATCATGCCGAAACCGGCGATGATCATGATGATGATGGTGGCAACTTTAAAGAAGGAGAACCAGAACTCCACCTCACCAAACACCTTCACGCTCATCAGGTTGATGGCACCGATAATCAGCACCACACTCAGCACCCAAATCCAGTGCGGCACCTCGGGGAACCAGACGCCCATGTAGATACCAAACGCGGTCACATCAGCGATGGCGACGATCAGAATTTCAAAGCAGTAAGTCCAGCCGGTGATATAACCTGCCAACGGGCCAAGATAATCCTGCGCATAACGTGAAAAAGAGCTGGCCTGCGGGTTGTTAACCGACATTTCGCCCAGCGCACGCATGATGATATACGCCACCGCCCCGCCAATGATGTACGCCAGCAGCACACTGGGACCGGCCATTTTGATGGCATCCGCCGAGCCATAAAACAACCCGGTGCCAATCGCCGAACCCAGTGCCATAAAACGAATGTGGCGCGTGCTCAGTCCACGTTTGAGCTTATTGGTTTCTTGCATAACAACAGTACCTTGCAAATGAAAAAACCACGGGCAGGCCCGTGGTCGAAATTAACAGCAATGTCGCTTACTGGTGAACGGCGACTTGTTCGCGCCCTTTCACGCGATCCACCACCGCGGCAATCAGCAGCATCACCAGCGACGGCGGCAACCAGGAGAGTCCCTGATCGGCCAGCGGCAGGTGCTGACTGAACAGCGGCAGCGCGTCTTTAAAGCTGGTCGTTTTGATGGCGTCAACAATACCGAACAGCAGGCTCACCAGCATCGCCGGGGCGATAATGCGGCTGCTCTTGTTCCACCAGTTCAGGGTGAAACTCAACACCACCAGCACGATGCAAGGCGGATAAATTGCCGTCAGCACCGGAATGGAAATCTGAATCAGATGGCTCAGACCAAGGTTTGACACCACCATCGAGAACAGACCGAGGATAAAGACCAGGGCTTTATACGACAACGGCAGGTATTGCGCAAAAAATTCTGCACAGGCGCAGGTCAGGCCAACGGCCGTCACCATACAGGCGACAAAGATCAGTGCCGCAAGGAAGAAGCTGCCCATACCACCGAAAGTTTGCTGCACATAAGCATGCAGAATTGCCGCACCGTTGGCGTTCTGATCAACAATCGCGCCACTGTCTGAACCCAGTTTGAACAGGCACAGGTAAACCAGCGTCAGACCCACACCGGCAATGATACCGGCCAGCATGGTGTAACGGGTCAGCAGGCCGGAATCTTCCACACCGCGCGAACGCGCCGCGTTGACGATAACGATACCGAACACCAGCGCACCCAGCGTATCCATGGTCAGATAGCCGTTAACAAACCCGCTGGAGAAGGCGGCACGCTGATAATCTGCCGTTGCCGGCGACAAGCCACCGGCTGGCCACAGCAGCGCGGCGACACCCAGCACTGTCAGGGCAACAATTTTCAGCGGAGCCAGGAAGTGGCCCACGGTATCCAGCAATTTGCCCGGATAGAGGGAAATCACGATCACCAGCGAGAAGTAGATCAGGCTGTAGATAAACAGCGGCAGCGCGCCATCACCGGTCAGCGGGGCGATCCCCACTTCAAATGATACCGTCGCGGTACGCGGCGTAGCGAACAGCGGGCCAACGGCGAGGTAACACACGGTCGCCAGCAGCAAACCGGCTGCTTTACCAATCGGCGAGCTGAGGGCATCGATGCCGCCGCCAACACGCGCCAGCGCGATAACGGTCATCACCGGCAGACCCACGGCAGTGATCAGGAAGCCAATGGCGGCCACCCAGACGTGTTCGCCAGACTGAATACCCACCATCGGCGGGAAAATGATGTTTCCTGCGCCAACAAACAGGGCAAACGTCATAAAGCCCAGCGCAAGTATATCCTTCGGGGTTAAACGATATGTCATAAACTTCTGTACTGCCTGTAGCTGATGTTGCGGTGAAAGTTGAGTTTGTGTTGCTCCCTGACCGCGCCAAAACAACGACTTATACGGCAACGCCAGTGCGTTATGCTCGTCGTAGGGTTAAAGCGCAGGTGATTTAAACTGCTTTTCTTCTGTTCACAGAGGGAAGAATCGACAACGGCGCGTAGTAAAACGTTTATAGCGGAGAAAGGCAATACGGGATCGGAAAACCAGAAGGATATAGCACTAAACAGATAAAAAGCAGTGAATCAATATAGATAAGGTCGAAAACACATCAGATGATTTGCTTAAACTTTCCACAGCGCAGGAGATATCCGCGCATCACGTGGCTTTCAGATGCACAAAAGGCGCGATTTACGCGCCTGTTTGCACAACTTTACAGCATCACCACACCTGATTGGCGATGTCGACCACCAGCCGGATTTTCTGCCACTGCTGATCTTCACTCAGGCTGTTGCCCTCTTCGGTTGAAGCAAAGCCGCACTGCGGGCTGAGGCAAATCTGATCGAGGCTGACGAACTGCGCCGCTTCCTGCAAACGCGCTTTCACCTGAGCCGGATCTTCCAGCTCACCGGTTTTGGTGGTGATCAGGCCCAGCACCACCTGCTGATGGCCCGGCTTAATAAAGCGCAATGGCTCAAAACCACCGGAACGCTCGTTGTCATATTCGAGGAAGAAGGCATCAATATTCACGCCGCCAAACAGGACCTCAGCCACCGGCTCGTAGCCGCCTTCTGAGATCCAGGTGGAGCGAAAGTTACCGCGACACACGTGCAGACCGACGGTCAGATCCGCCGGTTTACCTTCCAGCGCGGTATTCAGCACCTGAGCGTAGATACGCGCCAGTTCCTGTGGATCTTCACCACGTTCGCGGATCTGCTGCTGCTGATCGGCAGAACACAGATAGGCCCAAACGGTATCGTCCAGTTGCAGGTAACGGCAGCCTGCCGCGTAAAACGCCTGGATGGCATCTTTCCAGGTCTGTGCCAGATCGGCGAAATACGCTTTCAGATCCGGGTACACGGTGGCATCAATCACTTTGCGGCCGCCACGGAAATGCAACACGCTCGGGCTGGGAATGGTCATCTTCGGCACCGCGTCGCCGGCGATGCTTTGCAGGAAGCGGAAATGCTCCAGCATCGGGTGGTTCGGGTTGAACGCCACTTTGCCGGTCACTTTCACGCCACGTGCTTTGGTCTGCACGCCATTGAACTGAATACCCTGATCCGCTTCATAACGCTCAACGCCGATCAGGCCATCAAAGAAGTCGAAATGCCACCAGGCGCGACGAAATTCACCATCGGTGACCACGTGCAAGCCGTTGGCACGTTGTTGCTCCACCACATGACGAATGGCCTCATCTTCGACCTGACGCAGCGCGGCAGCATCAATTTCACCTTTAGCAAACTGCTCACGCGCCTGCTTAATCGCAGCGGGACGCAGAAAACTGCCGACGGTATCGGCACGGAACGGGGCGGTTACTCGTTGCATGATCACTCCTGGCTAAAGCCGTAAACGCATGGTTGCGTCAGGTAATAATTTCACCTGGTTATTTTTAGCCATCTGGATGGCTATATGGCTAAGGAGAGTGACATGCTGAACGGTTTTGGGCAAACGAAGAAAATTCAGGTGACATGAAGAAAATTCATGTTGCGATGCACGTTCTTCAATTTTCCTCAATGGCGGCGCGCGCCTGCGCCATCTGGCTGTCAGACAGCGGCAGATAACCCGCCTCACTGACCCGACGCTGCCCCTGAGGCGACAACACCTGATGCAAAAATGCCGAGACCAGCGGCGGCAACGGTTTGCCAGGCGCTTTGTTGATGTAGAGATAAAGCGGACGCGACCACGGATAACGGCCGCTACGAATGGATTCCGCATCCGGCATCACGCTTTCGCCATTGTGGGTAACCACCGGCAGCGTCTTCACCCCACTGAGATGAAAGCCGAAACTGGCGTAACCAATGCTGTTGGGCGTGGCCGCTACCGCCTGCACCACCGCCGCCGAACCGGGGAACTCCGCCACATCGGCACGGAAGTCGCCCTTGCACAGCACCTGCTGCTTAAAGAACCCCCAGGTGCCGGACGCGGAGTTACGTCCGTAACGTTGGATACTGCGCGTGGCCCAGTGCGGATCGGTCAGGCCGACATCGCCCCAGCGCTGCGGCACCTGATGCGCACCACACAGGCGCGTCACTGAAAACAGCGCATCCAGTTGCTGTGGCGCAATTTGCGTCAGTGGATTGTCCTGATTGACCACCACCACCAGCGCATCCATCGCCACTGGTACCGCCAACGGCGGATAGCCATAGCGGGCAATAAACAACTGGCGCTCATCCACCTGCATCGGGCGGCTCATCGGGCCAAGCTGGGCTGCCCCGGCAGCCAGCGCGGTAGGCGCGGTTGACGATCCCGCCGCCTGCACCTGCACGTTCACGCCCGGTGACTGACGGCTGAAATCCTCACCCCACAAGGTCATCAGATACCCCAGCGTATCAGAACCGACACTGCTCAGATTGCCCGCCAGCATGGTTTGTTGCCCCTGCGCCAGCACAGAGAACGACAGCAAAATGAACAGCAGCAACGATTTCATGCAGGGATTCCGCGTAGCGGCGCGATTTATCGCGCAGGTTTTTGAGCGATTTATCGCGCAGTTTTTGATGTTCTAACTGAAGGGCGCGCGATAAATCACGCCGCTACCGAATGTGCTTTGACTGAGCGACAGCAGAACGCTTATTGCGCCACATTCTCCCGTATCTGGCTGGCGACAATCAACCGTGGCGGCAGGATAAAGCTGAAGCAGGTCTCCTGATGCGGCACGCTGGTGATATCAAGGCGTGCGTTGTGATGCCCAAGCGCATGCTTAACAATCGCCAACCCGAGACCGCTGCCACCGGTGGCGCGCGAACGTGCTTTATCCACCCGGTAGAAACGTTCGGTCAGCCGTGGCAGATGTTCAGGGCTAATCCCCGGCCCGTTATCGCACACCTTAAACTCGGCCCCCTGCTTATTACGCAGCCAGCTGATATCAATCCTTGTGCCTTCCGGCGTATGGTTGACGGCGTTATACACCAGGTTCGAGATGGCACTGCGCAACTGCTCATCATTGCCCAGCACTTTGAGATGCGGATCGGTATGGAAATGGATTTCATGACGCCCCTGACTGAGGGTTTCCGCTTCACGCTGCAACAGCAACAGCATGGTGGGCACGTCTACCGTCTCTTTCATGTCGAGGGCCGGAGCCGCTTCAATGCGCGACAGCGTCAGCAGCTGTTTCACCAGGCTGTCCATACGGCGCGTTTGCTCCGTCATGGTCTGTAACGCTTTGCTGCGTGAACGTTCATTCATCACCGAGTCGTTCATCATCTCCAGATAGCCCTGCAACACCGTCAGCGGAGTACGCAGCTCATGACTGACGTTAGCAAAGAAGTTGCGGCGCGCCCCTTCCAGCTGGTGCATTTGCGTCACATCACGTGCCACCATCAGCCACTGCCCTTCGCTGTAAGGCATCACGCGGAACTCCATATGGTGTTGATTATTCAACACCAGCGTCAGCGGTTTGTTGAAATCGCGTTGGCGAATGTAGCGGGAGAATTCAGGGTAACGCAGCAGGTTGAGGATGTTCTGCCCATTGTCTTCCGGCCAGCGCAGGCCAAGATGCTGCTGCGCCAGACCGTTACACCAGAAAATGATGCCCTCTTCGGTGGTGAGCACCACCGCATCCGGCAGCGATTCCGCACCACTACGGAAGCGTTTGATCAGATTGCCCAGTTCGCGGCGGCGGCGGCGATTACGCAGCTGCATTTGATACAGCCCGTAAAACAGCGGCTCCCAGCTGGCACGTCCGCCGGGTGGCGTCATGGAACGGTCTACCCACAACCAGTGGGACAAGCGCATCAGGTTACGGAAATGCCACAACAATAACCCCAGCACGGTGATCAACAGCAGCCAGGGGAGATAGCCAAATACCAGACCGAGAATCAGTGCCGGTAGACAGACCAGCACCAGTTCGGTCAATAATCTCTTCCAGGAGAGTCGTTCCAGCACGGTAAAGACTCCGTTCAGTAGCGGGCAGAGAAACGATACCCTGTTCCGCGCACGGTTTGTACCATGCGATCGTGGCCGGAGACCTCCAGCGCTTTACGTAAACGACGGATATGCACATCGACGGTGCGATCTTCGACATACACATTGGTGCCCCAGACGTGGTTCAACAGCTGTTCACGGCTGTAAACGCGTTCCGGGTGGGTCATAAAGAAGTGCAGTAACTTGTACTCCGTCGGCCCCATCTCCAGCGGCGTGGTTTCTGACATCACGCGATGCGACGACGGGTCGAGGCTCAGCCCCTGCATCTCAATCACCTCTTCCACCGCCATCGGTGAAATACGGCGCATCACCGCTTTGATACGCGCCATCAACTCTTTCGGTGAGAAAGGTTTGGTAATGTAATCATCCGCGCCCACTTCGAGACCGCGAACACGATCTTCTTCTTCGCCGCGTGCAGTCAACATCATCACGGGAATATCACGCGTCATGGCTTCACGTTTCAGATGCTTAATAAACTGGATACCGCTGCCACCAGGTAACATCCAGTCCAGCAAAATCAAATCAGGCCAGGGTTCGATCAGCTTCCCCACTGCGCTGTCATAGTCTTCCGCCTCAATCGGCTGGTAATCGTTCTGTTCCAGCACGAAACATAACATTTCACGGATGGGAGCTTCGTCTTCCACAACCAAAATGCGCTTAGCCATTATTACTCCTGCTGATATGACGGCTGTCACTGGGATTTGCGGCGTCATTATGCGTCAGTTTTATGACACTTTTATGAAAAACGCACCCCTGAATATTTAGTTAAAAAACAGAAATGTGACAGCCATGCGGCGAATTTTTTTCTTTCGCGATGAAGCCGTTATAATTGCCCATCGCGTCAACCGGCAGGGAGCATCCATGCGCATCATTCATACGGCGGACTGGCATCTGGGCCAGTTCTTTTACAGCAAAAGTCGCGCAGCTGAACATCAGGCGTTTCTCGACTGGCTGCGTCAGCAAATTGAACAACATCAGGTGGATGCGCTGATTATCGCCGGTGACCTGTTCGACACCGGCTCGCCACCCAGCTATGCCCGTGAAATGTTCAACCGCTTTGTGGTGGCGTTACAGGCCAGCCAGTGCCAGTTGATTGTGCTGGCCGGCAACCATGATTCGGTGGCGACATTAAATGAATCTCGCGAGTTGCTCGCCTGCCTCAATACTCAGGTGATCACCAGCGCGACGCCACAAGGCGAGCAACAGGTGTTGACCCTGAAACAGCGCGACGGTACGCCAGGCGCGCTGCTGTGCGCCATTCCTTACCTGCGTCCGCGCGATATTCTGCGCAGCCAGGCTGGACAGTCCGGTCGGGAGAAACAACAGTCGTTGCTGGAAGCCATCGAACAGCATTATCAGCACTGCTTTGCCGCCGCCGAGGCGCAACGCGCGGCACTCGGAGGCCAACTGCCGATTATCGCCACGGGCCATCTCACCACTGTCGGCGTCACCAAAAGCGACTCGGTGCGTGATATCTACATCGGTACGCTCGACGCCTTCCCGGCGCAGGCGTTTCCCGCCGCCGACTATATCGCCCTTGGCCATATTCACCGTGCGCAGCGCATTGCTGACAGCGACCATATTCGCTACAGCGGTTCGCCCATCCCGCTCAGCTTTGATGAACTGGGCCGTGATAAAAGCGTGTTTCTGCTCGATTTCAGCACCGGTCTGGATGCGGTGACGCCGCTGACGATCCCGCTGTTCCAGCCAATGCAGATGCTGAAAGGCTCGCTGGCTGCTATCGAACAACAACTGGCCGCGTTCCAAGATAACGCCGCATCGCTGCCAGCGTGGCTGGATATTGAAATCACCACCCAGGAACATCTCAGCGATTTGCAGCGCCGCGTGGAGCAACTGACGGAAAATTTACCGGTCGAGGTACTGCTGGTACGCCGTAGCCGTGAGCAACGCAGCCGCAGCCTGGCACGACTGGATAACGAAACCCTGAGCGAATTGCAGGTTGAGGAGGTGTTTGCGCGTCGCCTGGCGCAGGAAGACGATCTGGATGACGAACAGGCGGCCCGGCTCACCGAGCTGTTTCGTACCACCCTTGCCGCGCTGGAGAACCCTGCTGCATGAAAATCCTGACGCTGCGCTTTAAAAACCTCAACGCCCTGCGTGGGGAATGGTTTATCGATTTCCGCCGCGAACCCTTTGCCAGTAACGGCCTGTTTGCCATCACCGGCGCAACCGGTGCCGGAAAAACCACCCTGCTCGATGCTATTTGCCTGGCGCTGTATCACCAGACGCCACGCCTTGGCGTGCTGTCGCAATCCCAGAACGAACTGATCACCCGCGATACCGCCGAATGTCTGGCGGAAGTGGAGTTTGAGATCAAAGGCGAGGCATGGCGCGCCTTCTGGAGCCAGAACCGCGCCCGTGGTCAGGCCGATGGAAAATTACAGGCACCGCGCGTCGAGCTGGCGCGCTGTGCCGATAACCAAATCGTCGCCGATAAAGTGGGCGACAAACTGAAGTTGATCGAAACCTTATCCGGTCTCGATTTCGCCCGCTTTACGCGTTCGATGATGCTGTCACAGGGGCAATTTGCTGCCTTTCTGAATGCCAAACCGGGCGAGCGCGCCGAATTGCTGGAAGAACTGACCGGCACCGAAATTTACGGCCAAATCTCGATGCAGATTTTTGAGCGCTACAAAAACGCTCGCGCCGAACTCGATACGCTACGCGCCCGCGCCGGGGGCATGTCGCTGCTGGATGAGGCGCATCGGACAGCACTGACCAGCCAACTGGAGCAACTCAATGCTGCCGAAACCACGCTGAATCAGCAGCTGACTACCGCCCAACAGCAGCAGCAGTGGCTGAGTCAGTCACATCAACTGGCTGAGGAGCAACAACAAGCACAACAGGCATTGCAGGCGGCGGAAAACGCCTGGCAACAAGCCGACCCCGAGCGCCAACGGCTGGCCCGCGCCGAACCCGCAGAAAAATTGCGCGCTAAACTGCAACAGCGCACCCAGTTGCAACAGGAAAACATCGCCCTGACGCAGCAGTACCAACAGGTGCAGGCGCAACAGCAGCAGGCGATCGCCGCGCAACAACAGGGCGAAACCCGTTATCAGGCAGCGCAACAGGCGCGTGAACAGGCACAGCACGCACAGCAGCAACTGGAAACGCTGCTGACGGAGCAGGTCATCCCACTCGATCAGCAACTCACTGCCCTGCAACACCAGCTCAGCGATCAGCAGCGCGAGGTAACCGCCCAACAGCAGGTGGTGCAGCAAAGCCGTACTGCGCTCAATCAGCAACAACAGGAGAGTGAACGCTTACAACAGCTGTGGGATGAGCAGCAGCAATGGCGCAGCCGTGAGGCCAGCGTCGCCAGTTGGGGTGAGCACCTGACACGCTGGCAGTCCGACATTACCCGGCTGGATGAGCGTGAGCAAACCGTTGCCCAGTTGCGCCACCAGCAACAGCAGCAACAACAGCAGCTTGACCAGCTCCAGCACGCCCTCACCGCCCGTCAGCAGGCAGCGCAGCCGCTGGCAGAGCAGGAGACGCGGGATATCAGTCAGGTGCGGGAGGCGTTGGCACAACATCAGGCACAGCGTGCATCGCGCCAACAGCTGACCCTGTTGGCCGCGCAGTGGCACGCACTCCAACCACAGCAGCAGCAACGCCAGCAGAAACTGCATGCGTTAACTCAGCAGTATCAGGCGGAAGAACAGGTTTTACAGGCGCTGCGCGAGGAGTGGAAGCGCGAGAATCAGGCGATGCTTGATGTGCAGACCATCTGTGACCAGGAGCGTACTATCGCTCAACTGGCCGATGAACGCGCCCGCTTGCAGCCCAATCACCCTTGCCCGTTGTGTGGTTCCTGTCAGCATCCGGCCATTGAGCAATATCGCCAACTGGAACCTGGCGAGAATCAACAGCGTCTTGCGGCACTGCAAACCCGTGTTGCTCAGCTCAAAGAATCCGGCACGGCTAAAGGTGAACAGCAGCGCCTGTCATTGCTGCAACAGCAGGCGTTGCAGCAGGAGCTCAAGGATATCGGGCAACAACTCACTACGCTGACTGAGCAATGGCAACAGTTGACCGGTGAGCTGGCGCTCACCTTCGCAGTGGAGCAGCAGGACGATGTTATCCGCTGGCAACAACAGCAGGATCAGCAGGAGAACCAGCTACAAGCATGGCTGGAGCATCTGCAACAGCAGCAACTGGCGCAGCAGCAGATTAGCAGCGTACAGCAGGCGTTGGACGATCTCCGCCAGCGCAGTGAAACGGAATACGCGGCGTGGCAGCAATTAAGTCAGCAGTTGGCACAGCAACTGGCACAACATCAGCTTACCCTGCCCGCCCGTGAGGCGCGTGAAAGCTGGCTAAACACGCTACAACTGCGCTGGCAGAAATGGCAAGAGAGTGAGCGGTTACTCACCAACCTGCAACCGCAGCTGGCGAAAGCCGACAGCGAACGCCATAACCAGCAGCAGAATCTTGCGCGTGAACAGCAACGGCTGGATGCACTGCAACAAACGCTCAGCGCGCTACAGCTGCAAAACGCCGAACAACACCAGCGTCGCCAGCAACTGTTCGGCGATCGCCAGGTGCAGGCCGAGCGCCAGGCGCATCAGGCCGCGCTACAGGCAGGTGAACAGGAACTGGCGCAGCAATTACAGGCCTGGCAGCAGGCACAAAGCGCCGTGCACAGCCTGAGCGGCCAGCGCGCGCAACTCGAACAGCAGCAACTGACGCAAGCCGCCCGTCTGGAGGCGGCGGAAACCGACCTGCGCAGCGCCTTGCAGCACAGTGATTTTGCCGACGAGGCTGCACTTCGCGCCGCGCTGCTGGATGTGGCAGAGGTTGATCAGCTGCGTCAACGTTTACAGGCGCTGGAACAGCAGCGACAACAACAAACCGCGCTGAGCCAGCAACTGGTGCAACGATTGAGCGCCCATCAGCAACAGCGTCCGGCAGCACTGAGCGACGAACTGGCGGCAGACATCGGCACCCGACTGGAAAACCTGCGCATGGCGCTGCGCGACAATGCGCGCCAGCAAGGTGAAGCACAGCAGCAGTTGTCCAGCGATGCCAGATTGCGTGAGCAGCAGCAATCGCTGTTGACGCAAATCAGCAGCCATGAAGCGGAACTGACGCAATGGAGCCAGCTCAACGAGTTAATCGGCTCAGCTAAAGGCGATAAATTCCGCCGTTTCGCCCAGGGGTTAACCCTTGATCACCTGGTATGGCTGGCTAACCGTCAGCTCGATCGCCTGCATGGCCGTTATCTGTTGCAGCGTCGTGCCACGGATGAACTGGAACTGGATGTGGTGGATACCTGGCAGGCCGATGCCACCCGCGACACCCGCACGCTATCCGGCGGCGAGAGTTTTCTGGTCAGCCTGGCATTGGCGCTGGCGTTATCCGACCTTGTCAGCCACAAAACCCGCCTCGAATCGCTGTTCCTTGATGAAGGCTTTGGCACGCTGGATGCCGAGACACTCGACACCGCGCTGGATGCGCTCGATGCATTGAATGCCAGCGGCAAAACCATTGGCGTGATTAGCCATGTGGAAGCGATGAAGGAACGTATCCCGGTGCAGATTAAGGTGCGTAAGATGAACGGTTTGGGCTACAGCAAGCTGGAGTTGCCATAGCAGCGCGATGAATCGCGTCGCTACGGATATGGGAAGGGTGCGACGGTGCCGCACCCTTTTCATTACTTAATGCGTGACTGACAACGGACGACGCGGACCTGCCAACAGGCCGCCATCTTCGTTTTGCGCCAGCAGACGCACGCTGGTTACACCGGCAACCGTGTGCGCTTTATCGGTGACGTTATTGGCGATCTGTTTCACCGCCGCCGACACCAGGATACCGATGATACCCCCGCTATTGTTGTTACCATTTTCGCCATCATTGGCAGTGGCACTGCCTTCCCACAGCTGCTTACCGGTGCGCAGATCCACCAGGCGTGCCGAGGCGCTCACCATCGTGTTGCTGTCGACCACTAAATAGCGCGTACCGTAATCGGTAATCGAAATGTAGAGCGCGCTGTCAGCGTGGAAAATATCGTGCAGACGTTTGGTGCTGACTGCCTGAACGTCATGGCCGTTGGTCAAACCGTTCTGCTGGAACGTCTCTTCCACCACCGCCACCGGGAACACGTAGTAACCCGCTTCCGCTAACGGCTGCGTCACCAGCGAGGTAAAGCTGTGGGCCGCATTGACATCCGGTGCTTTGTTATCCGCAGGCAGCACCAGAATCGAGGCGGGCTTGCTGGCACGGAACGCACTGTAATCATACGGTTTTTTATGCGGCGCACAGCCGGTCAGCAGCAGCGCGGTCAGCACGGCGAAACCTGCAATCAGTTTTTTCACTGGGTTGCTCCTTGTTTTTTACTCATCAGAAAATCCATATACGGTGCTGATTCCGGGAACAGTTGCTTTTCTGCCGCAAACTGGCTGAATGCTTTGTCGGTTTGGCCGGTCTGGGCGTAGAGCAGACCCAACTGGGCATGCAGACCTGGTGCCACGGGTTTATTTACCGAACGGGCTTTTTCGATATCCAGATTCAGCGCATCAATCTGCTGGACCGGATCTTTGTCTTTTTGGTAGTAGCTATAAATCTGCTGCTGGTAATCACCCCAGTAGTAGAGTGGCTCCGGCCCTTTCGGCGCACAGCCCGCCAGCACACCCGCCGCGATCAGCGCGGCGCTCAGTTGCATCAATTTCATCGGGAATATCCTTATTTCGCCGGACGCCAGGCGCCGCTGGTAATGCCGTCAACCAGGTGATCGACCGCTTCACGGATCGCCAGATCCATCACTTTGCCATTCAGGGTTGAGTCGTAGCTGGTGGTGCCGCCAAAACCAATCACTTCACGCGCTGAAAGCTGGTATTCACCCGCGCCCTGCGCGCTGTACACCACTTCAGAGGTGGTGACGTCCACCACGTTAAGGTTGACCTTGGCGTAAGCGACCTGCGTTTTGCCACGTCCGAGGATGCCCCACAGCTGCTGGTCGCCCACTTCTTTACGACCAAACTCGGTGATATCACCGGTGACGATGTAGTTGGCACCTTTGATATTTTGCTGGCTGTGCTTGAAGTTGGCTTCCTGTTGCAGCTCTTTCAGGTTGGTACGCTCCAATACGTTAAAGCGCCCGGTTTGCTGCAAGTGGGTGACCAGAATGGTTTTCGACTGATTACCCAAACGATCTACACCGTCAGAGAAAATACCGTTCATATAAGACGAGCGGTTGTCGAACTGACCCACCGCAATCGGGCTACGTACCCCCTGGTACGCCGGTTGACTGGCGGCCCGCACCTGCGGGGCTTCAATGGCGCGCGAAGACTCAGTGGCACAGCCACTCAGCAGCGCCGCCGATAACAAGGAAAGTGCCGCGAGGGCATATTTTTTTTGCATTTCAGATCCATGAATAAAAGAAGGGAAAACCGCGCGGGGCGGCAAATTCTGGTTTTACCGACAGTCGGACGAATGCCATAGCATTCAGTGAGTCGGTCTGTAGACTGTCGGCAGGGTGTAATCAGATCTTTAGCGAAAATAACGGCACATTAATGAATTTAATTAATAGAATTGCGGGATTATTAGGCGGGACAGCTATCCTGATGACACTGAGCGCCTGTCAAAATCTCCAATCCAGCCAACAGGATGAGCAAGCCAACCTGTGCCAGCCGCAGATCGCGGCGGGTAGCGTATCCTGCAAATGGGCTGATGAAATGCAGCAAAAGTTGGCCCATGATTTCCACGATGCCAGCCATTATGCCGGCCAGCGGTGTCTGGTGCGGCTGGAGTGGGAAAAAAGTGGACGTTATGCCGTCACTCAGACACAGGGCGATGAACCGCTGTGCCTGCGCGCCTGGCAATTGATTGGTCAATCGAAGGGATTACCGCCGCCACCCGATCGCGAGCAGCCAGCGTGGTTTGGGTTTGCGCCGCAGCAGGTCAGCTTACCAGTCCATCTTGCCGCCACTGGCGTGGACTGATGCCGAACCAACGGCGGAACGCGCGCGAAAAGGCACTCACCTCGGAATAACCGAGCAGCAACGCCATTTCGGAAATCGGCAGCTGTTTCTGTTGCAGGTAATGGGTTGCCATCTCACAACGCACTTTATCTACCAGCGCGCTAAAGCTGATGCCCTCTTCGCGCAGGCGACGTTGTAACGACCAGCTCGACAGCCCCATTTTATCGGCGATCTCTTCCAGTACCGGTTCGCCCTGAATCAGCGACAGGTTGACCTGCGAGCGAGCCTGTTCGACCACGCTCTGCTGACTGGCATTGCTGTTGAGGCGACGGATGGCATCCTGCATCACCATCAGCAACATCGGATCCTGCTCCGGCATCGCGCGCAACAGATCGCGTTTCGGGATCACCAGCGAGTTAAACGGTTGCTCGAACCAGACCGGCGCATCGAACACTTTGCAGTGCTCATGCCACTGCTCCGGACGTGGATGTTCGAAATGCACTTCACGCGGTGCCCAGTTTTTCCCAGCAACATGACGGATCAGATTCAGGAACATACCGAGCGTCAGCTCCGCATCCTGGCGACGCGACAGAATGGCACCGTGGCGTACCTGATAATCAAGCCGCCAGCAGTCGCCTTTATCCACCAGCCGCGTCAGGGTGTCGTGCTGATGCCAGGGAAAGGCATTGACCACGTTATGCAGTGCCTGCTCCAGCGTCGGCGAGCACAGCCCGATGTAACCAATCAGGCCTAATGACTGCGGTTTGAACTGCCTGCCGTAGTGCAAACCGAAGTTATCAAAACCGGAATGTCGCGCCGCCTCTTCCATTACGCGGCAATAGTTTACCAGGCCCAGACTCAGGGTCGGGCTGGCGAGTAATTCGGAATCAATGCCGCTGATGCCAAAGATGCGATCCACATCGCCGCCTTTGCCGGTAATAAAGTCGCTCAGGCCGGTGGCCGCCGCCGCCAACACGCCACGGTTACTGGCGTTGACCTGAGCCGACAAGGCGCTAAACGCCTCGGGCTGTCTCATCAGTGAATTCATGCTGACCTCACAGGATACGCAGGAGTGAATCGAATTACCGTATCCAGCAATTTTCGTACCAGGCGGGCAACGCAGAAAAAGCGCGCTTCAGGCAGGAGGGTGGGCGTGGCGAGCACCGTAACGGCGCAGCCACGCCCACTGGTGGTGCATCAGGCACCGACCGGCAACTGGCTGTTTTCCAGATAGCGGCGACACAGACGCACGGAATGATCGGCCCAGCGCGGCCCAAGGCTCAGCGCCATTTCGGTTTCGGCATGCGATCCCATCCAGGCGGTAAGCTGGATACGGCGCTGGATCAACAGCGTCGGCACCAGTGCCATCTCCGCATCGCTGATATGCCCCACCTGCTCGTAACCGCGGATCCAGTTCTCCACCCACTCTTCCGCGCGCGGATGGTGTTCTACAAAACTGATCGCCGCCGCCAGATCGTGCAGATACCAGCCGAGACCACAGTCGTCAAAGTCGATCACCCGGGTTTCCCCTTTGTGCAACAGCAGGTTAGTCAGACGCAGATCGGCATGGATCAAGCCGTAACGATCCGCACCTTTGCCAAAACCCTGCAACTCCAGGCCAACCCGCGCAATCGCCTGTTCCACCACCTGATGATCGGCCGGATTGAGATTGGGCGCATCCTGCCAGCGTCCCCAGTGGCTCTGATCGCTCACCATGGTGTGATGATCCCAGATAATGCGCTGGAATCCCTGCGGTTTCTGCCAGCGTTTGCTGTGCTGATGCAGACGCGCGGTGATATGGCCGAGTTGCTGAAACGCTTTGGGATCGACATCAGTGGTCGGCATCTCACCCTCGATCCAGTGGAACAGCACCGCATGCCGCACCTCGCCATCGGCAAGGTGTAGCGACAATACGGTTTCGCCATCACTGGCCGGGATGGCTTCCGGCACCATGATGCCCGTCTCGCGTAGCGCATCCAGCCACAACAGTTCGCTCAGGATGTCGGCTTTGCTGTGGTAGTCAGGGCGATGCAGACGCAGGGCGTAACGTTTCCCCCCCGCCAGCAGCAGAAAAGTGGCGTTTTCAGAACGGCACAGCAATTTCAGCTCGCCCTGCAGTGCGGCGGGATAGCAGGCCAGCGCCTGTTGCGCCAGCACGGTGATTTCAGCATTTGTCAGGGTGTCGGATTGTTTGGCACTCATTCATCAGGCTCCAGGGATGACAACAGTGTTATCAGCATGGGATGACGTCGTCCTGACTGCTTGACCGCAGATGACCCAAAGTTGACCGCAGCGTGCATCTGGCACTTTTCTTGCGTCAGAGTTGACCGTGGAGGACAAAACTCACTGCGCCTGCGTCAAGTTTTCCCGTGAGAGGCAACGGCATTATCCCCTTCACTGTAGCGCAAACGATAAACCGGCGCGGTGAATCTACCGCACTCAACAATAACGACGGGGATAAGATTATGACGAGCAAGCTCAAACCCACCCTGGGAACCCTGCATCTTTGGGGTATCGCGGTTGGCCTGGTCATTTCCGGGGAGTATTTCGGCTGGAGTTACGGCTGGGGCGTAGCAGGGACGCTGGGATTTCTCATTACCACGGCGCTGATCGCCACCATGTACACCTGTTTTATTTTTAGCTTCACCGAACTGACCACCGCCATTCCCCATGCGGGTGGCCCGTTTGCATACAGCCGTCGCGCCTTTGGCGAAACCGGCGGCCTGATCGCCGGTCTGGCGACCCTGATCGAGTTTGTATTTGCTCCTCCGGCCATCGCCATGGCGATCGGGGCTTATCTCAACGTACAGTACCCGCAGCTCAACCCGAAAACCGCAGCGGTCGGTGCCTATCTGGTGTTTATGACGCTGAATATCCTGGGCGTGAAACTGGCGGCGATGTTTGAACTGGTGGTCACCGTGCTGGCGGTACTGGAACTGCTGGTATTTATGGGCGTGGTCTCACCGGGCTTCAGCATTGCCAACTTCGCGGCCAACGGCTGGGCGGGAAGCGAGCATTTTGGCATGCCGGCGGTATCCGGCATTTTTGCGGCAATCCCTTTTGCCATCTGGTTCTTCCTTGCCATTGAAGGCGCTGCGATGGCGGCAGAAGAGGCCAAAGATCCCAAACGTACCATTCCGAAAGCCTATATCACCGGCATTCTGACGCTGGTGGTGCTGGCGATTGGCGTGATGCTGCTGGCGGGCGGAGCTGGTGACTGGCGTAAACTGTCCGACATCAACGACCCGCTGCCGCAGGCGATGAAGATGATTGTGGGTGAGAACTCCAACTGGATGCATATGCTGGTGTGGATTGGCCTGTTTGGTCTGGTCGCCAGCTTCCACGGCATCATCCTCGGTTATTCACGTCAGTTCTTTGCTCTGGCCCGTGCCGGTTATCTGCCGCAGAGCCTGGCGAAACTGTCACGATTCCAGACACCGCATCGCGCCATTATTGCTGGTGGGGTGATCGGTATCGCCGCAATTTACAGTGATGGCTGGATTAACCTGCAAGGCATGAGCCTGACCGCAGCCATGATCACCATGGCGGTATTTGGCGCGATTGTGATGTATCTGATGAGCATGCTGAGTCTGTTCAAACTGCGTCGCACCGCCCCGGATCTGGAACGTAGCTTCCGCGCCCCCGGTTACCCGATTGTGCCAGGTATTGCGCTGGTGCTGTCGCTGGTGTGTTTAGTGGCGATGCTGTGGTTCAACCCGGTGATTGGCGGCCTGTTTGTGGCGATTATGGTGGTGGGTTACATCTACTTCCTTGCCACCAAAGCGCAACGTGACAACGCCCCACAGGATTCCATGCTGGTTGGGGAATAAGGAAACATAACGTAGCGGCGCGATTTATCGCGCTGTTTTTTTAGCAGGAGTGCCCCTCCATGCAAAAAGATGCGCAATAAATTGCGCCGCTACGTCACAGCACTACATTTAGTCTTTTAAGGGCCACAACCACGCAGCACCACGCACACCACTGGAATCGCCATGCACCGCCTTCAGCACCGGCGTTTCACACTCGCGACCAAACACCCACTGTTTCATCAGCGTCGGCACGGTCTGATACAAGCGATCGTTATTGCTCATCCCGCCGCCCAGCACAATCACATCCGGATCGAGCAAATTCACCACCTGGGCCAGCGATTTCGCCAGCCGCATTTCGTAGCGGCGCATCGCCAGTTCCGCCACCGGGTCTTGTTGCTCAATCAGCTTAATAATCTCTGCCCCTTTCAGCGCGTTGCCGCTCAAACGCTGATAATCAATGGCAAACCCCGTGCCCGACACAAAGGTCTCAATGCAGCCCTGTAAGCCACAGTAGCAGGGAACTTCTGCGCGATAACGCAGCTCATCCTCGTCCATCCACGGCAGCGGATTGTGGCCCCATTCACCGGCATTGCCGTTACCGCCGATGCGCGACTCGCCGTTAATTGCCACACCGGCACCAGAACCGGTGCCAATAATCACCGCAAATACCAGCGGTTTTCCCGTTCCTGCGCCGTCTACCGCTTCGGATACTGCCAGGCAATTCGCGTCGTTGGCGATTCGCACGTCACGATTCAGCGCCTGCGCCAAATCCTTATCCAGCGGCTGGCCGTTGAGCCAGGTGGAGTTGGCATTCTTCACCCGCTGGGTATAAGGCGAAATGGTGCCCGGAATGCCCAGCCCGACGGTTCCCTGCTGCCCGGTCTTCTCTTCTGCCAGATGCACCAGATCCACTATCGCCTGTACCGTTGCGCCATAGTCGTCACGCGGGGTATTCACGCGGTGACGAAACAATTCCTGTCCCTGGTCCGACAGTGCAATCACTTCAATTTTGGTGCCACCTAAATCGATACCAATACGCACGTGTTATTCCTCATTATTCGTTAGGTTGAGAGATACCGTAGAGGGTCGTTTGGGTAAAGGCAATGAAACCCAGCCGATGTTTCGCTATGATGCGCGCTGACTGATAGATTTCCCCCGGTAAGGAATCCCGATGTTGTGGTTTAAAAATATGATGGTTTATCGTCTGAATCGTGACATTCCGCTGTCCGCAGACGATCTGGAAAAACAGCTCGATGCCTTCACCTTCTCACCCTGCGGTAGCCAGGATATGGCGAAAACCGGTTGGGTTTCCCCTATGGGTAACCGCAGCGAGGCGCTGACGCACGTGGTTAATGGTCAGATTGTGATCTGTGCCCGTACCGAGCAAAAAATTCTGCCTTCTCCGGTGGTCAAACAGGCGCTGGAAGCCAAAATCGACAAGCTGGAAGCGGAACAAAGCCGCAAGCTGAAGAAGACGGAAAAGGACTCGTTAAAAGACGAAGTACTGCACAGTTTGCTGCCGCGAGCCTTTAGCCGTTTCAGCCAGACCTTTATGTGGATCGACACCGTCAACAACCTGATTATCGTTGACTGCGCCAGTGCGAAAAAAGCCGAAGATACGCTGGCGCTGTTACGCAAAAGCCTCGGTTCACTGCCGGTGGTGCCGTTGACGCTGGAAAGCCCGATTGAACTGACGCTGACCGAGTGGGTGCGTTCAGGCCAGCTGCCAGCCGGCTTCACCCTGATGGATGAAGCCGAGCTGAAAGCGCTACTGGAAGAAGGTGGCGTGATCCGCTGTAAAAAGCAGGACCTGGTGTCGGACGAAATTGCTACCCATATCGAAGCCGGTAAAGTCGTGACCAAACTGGCGCTCGACTGGCAGGAGCGCATTCAGTTTGTTATCGCTGATGACGCTTCAGTGAAGCGCCTGAAATTCAGCGATACCCTGCGTGAGCAAAATGACGATATCGATCGTGATGATTTTGCTCAGCGTTTCGATGCTGATTTTATCCTGATGACCAGTGAACTGGCTGCGCTGATCAGCAATCTGGTGGAAGCACTGGGCGGAGAAGCACAGCGTTAAGCTGCACTAACGCGAATTCGAAGCGGCGCGATTTATCGCTCCGCTACGGATTTGCTTTAATTCCGCTTTAAACTGGGATTTCGCGTCTCATTTGAGGATCTGATAACGATATAATGTCGTGTCAAAATCCTGCTTCATACTGCAAAACATCAGCACCTGGATCGTTTCGCCATCAAATTCACAGAGCATCCGATATTCGCTATCAGGGTCCAGCCTCTCGCGCACAGATAAACCTCGCTGCGAAAGATGATGGTTAAAACGATAGCGTGTTGGGTCCTCACTAATCGCTGCTAATGAATCCAGGAATAACTGGTCAACAAACTCTGCCGCCAGCTTCGCTCCAATAGTGGCACTTTTGAAAGATTCAATATCTTTCAGCGTCCATTCCGCCAAAGGGGCAATGTTGATCCGAAACGGGTGTGGCACGCACAGATATCCTTATTTTATGTTCTGGCAGAGCGTAACTTCTCCAGAACCTCTTCCGGGGTAAGCCCCCCCTCAACCGCAATTTCCTGTTTAGCTGTCATCGCTAACTTAAATAACGCGTTGATTTGACGCTCTTCCCTGATGCCCCTCAGCTCAGATTCTCTTTCCGCTGCCGTTTGAACAAACAACTCTGCAACGCCGTTTTTCGTGATATAGACCCCACCCTCAAAGAGCTCTGGATTCCCCAGTCCCTCGCGGGCAGCTTTTTGCGACATAGTCTGAGCCATGAGTTGTAACCTTTGCTTTATAAGCGTTTGACTGCTCCTCCATACCAAGCCTGCCAATGAAAGCATCACCTGACATGTACATAAAACGAGCTTAAAACTCTCCGCACTGGTGGGCAAATTTATACTAAATTTGCCCACCAGCGATTATACTCATGCCATAGCGAGAAGCTGACACAGAAGCATAACGTCAAATCCTGCCTGTCTGCATTCTGGTGGTTCGATTTATACCCTTCCGAACCCGCTATTTATAACCGGGTCGCCGCCTCCTCATATAAATCATCCTTTTTTATTCCATAAATATTCAGCGTATTCTTCACTTTTATTTTCTCGTCAATGATCACAACAGTGTCTCGCCGGACAGACGTTGTATCGACTGGCGTTTGAGAAGACGGCTCTTCTTTTATCGTTTCACATTCCGGATAATAATTGTCAAACTTCTCTCCGAATTGCCACGCTCTTTTATCCGAAAACGTTCCGGCATTAGCCGTAACAATCGCGCGGAATGGGTTGGGTTTTGCGGGTTCGTTTCTTTCACCTGAATCATAATTATGCTCCGACTGTTCGGGTTCTTTTTGCACTAAAAAACTGTCCTCACCCAAATTATCCCAATTCGTGACAAAGAGAGTTTCCGGCGTTACCGCGCCTTCTGACGCCGATGCAGAAAGGCTTTCAACCCCGGAATCAGCGTGCTCAACCGCAAACAACGTAGTGTTTAACTCAGCGGACGATGATTTTAACTTCTCAGAATAACAGGCCCACAGATTATTCAGGTTTACTTTTTCCCCGCCAGATTCTTTTCCCTTTTTCAGTGTCCCGGCACTACAAGGCGTGACGGCATTCCCGGTTAACTTCACCGAACCCGGAACACCCACCAGGCGAGGGAGTGGCGGTGTGTTCTTCATAAACCAATGCTTATTGACAGGCTGTAACTCTTTCAGCCCCTGATTCACCGTGTGCTTCGCACAATGATTTGAAGACAGGCAAGCACAATTATGATCAATAAACTTAATCGCATTATTTAATACAGGAATAACTTGCACAGGACCGGGATTAAAACAATGCCGAATTATCCCTGGCGGCAAACGATATACACTCGTAAAAGACATTTTAGTCTCCCTATATCCTCATCATGTAATGGGTATATCATTTTTAATCTACATCGCTGCATCACGCAACCCGAAAAATAAATAAAAACCAATGCTTTCAATTATTTATTACAAAGGCAAGTAACAAGAATCCATTTTAATTTGTTGAAATCAAACAACCATTAAGAAATAAATGGTCTTCAAGATGGCAAGTAAAATATTTTTATTGTTGGTCGGTGTCAGTCGTTGATTTGTGCCGGTGAGATCAGAAATAGCAGAAGGGAGACAAAAAAAAGACCGCAGCGGAATGCTGCGGCCTGGACAACATGCTTACAGATAGCGGCACAGATAAGAGGTTGGCTCAGCCACCTGTAAATGGAATTCGCTGTGGCCCGGCACGTTGAACACGCTACCGGCTTCATACCATTTCCACTCGCTTTCGCCCGGCAACAGCACCTTCAGTGCGCCGCTGACGACAGTCATCTCTTCCGGCTGGCCCGTACCGAAGGTGTATTCCCCTTCCGCCATTACGCCCACGCTCGCGCGACCAATGGTGACGCTCTCGAAACCAATGGACTTCACTTTTCCGTCAAAATACTCACTCACGTTGAGCATATTACTTCCTCACAGCACATTAAGATAACAGGCAGATTACAAGGGAACTCGCTGATCTGTCACGCGAAATGACAACAGGGATCACAAGTTGTGATCCCTATACATTAAACGATCAATTCCGCAGCCAGCTTGGCAACCAGCACGTTGGACAGCAACACCGGAATGCCCAGCATCTTTTGCAGAAAATCACGATGCTTCTGGTGATAACCGATGCAATCCAGCACCACCACATCCGCCCCCTGCTCCTGGAGCGATAGCCCCGCATCCACCAGATCCGCCTGTTGCGCCAGATACGGGCTGGCTACCGCGAAACACGGTGGCGTCCCCAGATTACGCCACTTACTGGCCTGTTCCGCGATCTGCTCCTCCACCGGTACGACGATCCCCACTTTATGACCATGGACAATCGCGCCAACCAGCGGGGGGATAATACGGTCCGGCTCCAGCAACAGCGCCTTCTGGGTTTTCAACGTGCCGAATTCGCCGGTACACAGCAGCAGGATGGTGTTGTAACCCTGCTCCTCCAGCGCGGTGATCTTCTGCTGCAATCCCTGCTCTACCTTGTGCGCCGACAGACGCACCTGCTGCCCATCCAGCATGCGCGAAACCAGCACTTTCTCTCCGGCAACCGGCGTATAGTGCTGCTCCACTTCTGCGAGGGTGAGTCCATCCAGCAATCCAGCATGCTCCACCTGCCCGGCTGGCAGATGGGTCTGCAACAGCGGCAGAATGTCGCTGCGCGGAGACTGACCAATGGTCAGGGTAATCAGGGATGTTTTCATACTTATGCTTTCCGGGAACGCAGATGGCTGAGGCTACCATACAAAGATAGCAGCAGTGCGTATTCCTGCGCGTCGTAGAACTGGCAGGTTTCGCGGCCAAACTCTTTCGCCACTTCCACGGCAAATTTCACCGTACTGGCGATATCCACTTCGTGGCTGGCACCGGTACCGCAACCTGGCACCACCGATTCGGCGCAAATTGCCACGCCCACGACCGGTACATCCGTCGCGGTTGAGGGTTGCAGAATGCTGTTGAGGTGATAAACCCCGTTACCATACGGCGTGATGTCCTGCGTGGTAATTGGGAAGGTCACCGCCGGGCGGCCACTGGTCATCTCCATGATACGTAACAGATCTTCCGATACGCGCAGGATGTAACCCTCTTTCACCGTCGGCGACAGCGCATAACCTTTATGATTCAGAATGCGGTTGCCTTTCGTGGTATCGATGGAGAGGATGGCGTCCACACCTGCCACCACCTCGTTGTCGTTCATGGTGATATCGTCGATGGGTGAATCCATAAAATCCACCGGCTCATGCGGGCGGGTGGGCGCATCCGGACAGATATGGGTAGTGATGATCACATCACCGGCCAGCACATCACCTTTGGTCTGCATCTGCGCCAGCTTCAGGGCGCTGCTGACGGCGGCTACTGCACCGTCGGCATCCGACACCATGCCGATGCGCGTCGGACGCGCACCAATACCGCCAAGACGGCCAATGATACCGAGCGTCGGGGCCTTGCCACCTTTGCTTTTGCCCTGTGCACCCGGAATATCAATGCGCACAAAGTCGGTACGCCCTTTCGGGCCGCTGACGCGTTTGGTGCTGGCGCTGACGCCCGGATAAGCGGCAAACAGATCAACCACCTGCTGACCATCAACGAAAGCGCTATCGAGTAACTCAAAGACTTGCAGTGTCTGCTGTAAACTCATGTTGGATTCCCTGATTATTTCTTACTGCTACTGGCAAAAAGTGAATGGAAGAAACTGTAGAGTGCGTCACCGGCGATAAATCCTGCCGCCATCACCTCCATCGGTGAACGGCCACGCTCGCCCCAAATGCGCAGGATCAGGATGCGTAAGGCGATCCCCACCAGCACCGCCCAACCCGCTGCGGCGTTGTTAATCAGCAAACCGGTCGCCAGCAAAACACCCAGTTGGCGCTTCGGTCCGCCAATCAGCTGAATAATCGCGCCCGGAATAGCCCAGATCAGCAGGCTGCCGGCGATACCCGGTTCCGCACCAGCCTGAATGGTTTTGGCGTAGACACGTGCCACCGGTGGCAGCAGGTTTTCCGCGAAGAACAGGTTATGGGCATACCACACCACCGGAATGGCGATCACAAAGGCGATCATCGCGGCAATCAGCTGGATACGACGCCCCCACAGCTCCTGCTGCATGTCTGCGCCGTTACCGCGCAGAATAAAACCGGCTTTCAGGTCGTAGCCCATGTCCGCAAACGCCGGGCCGGTTGCGGCGGTAAAGCCACACAGCAGGCACAGCGCCAGTGGCGGGAAGCCGAGCATAATGCCGAGGATCAGGGTAATCAGCGCCACGGCAAACGCCGGGAACCAGCCCGAGTGCATCGCGGCGATACCGACAATCAATTCATGCACAAAGGCGGCGAAGGCGGCATAGATGATAAACAAGACCAGCATCGGCAGGCCCATCTGGCTCCATAACCCCCCCGCCAGCGCCAGCAGCGCAGAAATGACGATATAACCCAGGGTGCCGAAACCGAGCGAACGTTTTACTTCATTATCGCCACGGCTGACATTGATCGCCTCGTTACGGCGACTGAGGATGACCTGCACCACCTGAATCAGCGCCACCAGACCGGCACCGACCATCATGCCGTGAGGAATATAAAGCGCGTTGATATCAATGCCGGCTACCGGTTGCGCATAGGCACGTAGCAGGAAACCGACGCCGAGCATGGTCAGCGCCCAGATATTACCGATAAACGCCGTACCAAATGCCGACATGGGGATCTTCAGCATTGAACCGGCAATCCCGCCGACAACGCCCAGCACCAGCAGCCATGCCTGACGACCGCCTTTGTCACCGGCTTTGATCGCTTCCGCCGCTGCAACACCCGGTGGCCAGGCGTTGCTGGCTGGAAACACGCGGGTATCGAACAGGCGATAGAGCAGCCAGGCATCCAGCAACATCGCGGCGCTGACGCCGACAAACAGTGGCAGCACCAGTTGCGGCTCGCCTAACGCCCAGGGCACAGCAATCGGCATCAGCAAACTGTTGGCAGCACCAAAGGTAGCGGAAGAGATAGCGGTCTGCGCCAGGTTCTGCACTTCGACTGAACGGTAGCGACGAAACCATTGCAACGGAATACGCGCCAGCAGCATGGCAAACAGCGCGCCGATAATAGAGGTATTGGGAGTCACCCCGATGGTAGTAATTAATTGTACGCCAATAATTGCGCCCGCAACGGACAGCAATACCAGCATTAAACCCACTCCGACACTTTTTATTGGATTTGTGTGACGCATGTTATTCCCCGTAATTTCACCCTGGCGAAAACGTGATTACGCACCGCCCGACACGCGGGACGGCGGTATTGAGTTAAATAATCATTCCCTGACGGTTGAAATAAGCAGGCCCGAAGGCCTGTTATTTCCCTGGTGTGGCGCGAAGTATTACGCCGTTAAATCAGGCACCATATTTTTCGGCCATAATGGCCGCCGTGGCGCGTAATTCAGTGAGCAGCGCTTCCGGATAACCCGGGGCCGCTTCTTGTGAAAGAAATGAGAGACAGAGTGCGACACTTTCGCCGCGATGTTTATTCGTGACAGCCACCGCCATCGAACTGATGCCCGGTAGTGTTTCATTGCGCGCCAGCGCCCACCCCTGGTGACGGATGGTCGCCAGTTCAGCGCACAGCGCATCGAGATCCAACGGAGAATTGAGCGAAGCCGCGTGCCACTCATCGGCGAAACGCGCGCGTACCTCTTCATCGCTGCTTTGTGCCAGCAGCACACGCCCCGTGGACGTCCCCGCTGCCGGCATCCGCGTACCGGGTGGCGTAATCAGCTGGGTAAACAGGCGGCCATGGTACATACGCATCACCAGGATATCGTGCCCATCCAGCACCGAGATATAGCCCATACAACCGGTGCTGGACGCCAGACGCGCCATCGCCGCTGAGGCACTGTCCACCAGCGGCGTAGAGAGATAGTGACCCGCCACCGACAGCAGCACTCGACCAATGTGAAAGCAGCGACTATCCGGATCACGTTCCAGTAATCCCTGGCCTTCCATCGTCGCCAGCAAACGGGAAACGGTACTTTTTGGCAGTGCTAATGCCTCAACCACCTCGGTAAAGGTGAGGCCGGGATGCCCCTGCGTCACGCCGAAACGCTGGAACAACTTAAGCACTGCGGCGGCATTTTCGAGTGTGGTCATAAAAGTAGTTTCACTATTTGGAACTAAGTTCCTTAATCAATACCCCGAAAGTAAAACGTCAGGTTTTTGTGGTCAAGCGCAAATTTTGTACCGGCGAAAAGAGAGAAAAATTAAGGCAGCATAAAATGAGGAATAAAGTAAAAACGGAGTGATTTTATCAGGCAGGAGGAATTAAGCGCAGAAAAGACGATAACTTTCTGGCTGCTTTGCAGCGAATTCACGGGAAGAAAAAAAAACGTTTAGCACCGGAACGTTATTACTGGCATCCCTGCCAGCCGATATTACTCTTTTTCCACATCTTCATAGCGCGTTTTCGCATCCTGCGCTTCCGCCTCAGTTTTATGTTCGCTAATCAGCGAATCCGGGCGTGGATGATCGGCGCGTAACTCGTACCAGGTAACGGTATTGCCCGGTGTCCCCTTTTCTACCGTAACGATTCGCGCGTGACGTGGATAAGGTGGTTTTGACGGCATAGCTCTCCCTCCTGGGTCAGTCAGTTATCCAAACGGACAGCGGCAATCCCCTGCCCGTTAATCAGTATAGACAACAGGGATCGCGACAATTTAAAGCAGGAGAACGCGCGCCGCTACGGAGCCGGCTGAGGCGTTAGCTGGCACGCGCCAGAGAAAGGGATTGCAGGATGGCTTCGACCACCAGCTCCGGTGACTGCATGGCATTCACTTCATGATGGGAAGTCTGATGGTAGAGATGCGCACGCTGGCGCAGAATGTCGCCCATCTCTTCCGCAATCGGGCGACCGGTTAACGTCGGGCGTTGCCCCGCTTCCGGCTGGCGCTCCAGTCGGTCGGCCAGCACGGTGGATGGCGCATTTAACCAGATAACCTGACCATGCTCGCGCATAAAGCGACGATTCACCTCAGCCAGCACCATGCCACCACCGGTGGCTATAATCGTACCGGGTGCAGTGACCGCCTGTAGTGATTCCGTTTCACGCGCACGAAAGCTATCCCAGCCTTCTGCCGCCACGATTTCCGCTACGGTACGCTGAGTGGTGGTTTGCAGGTGATGGTCGGTATCACGAAAGGCGTAACCAAGCGCCTGCGACAGCGCCTGGCCAATGGTCGTTTTACCGCAACCGCGTGCGCCGATCAGATAGATGGGTAATGACATCCTGGCTCATCCTCCGCCGTGTTGTGCCGCACGGGCAACGTCATCAGGTCAATATTGCGTCGCATGATACCTGGATTTCATTTCATCAGCTACCGGCGAAGCACGATTTACGCGTATCTTGCCCATACAATCTCGCATCTCTATAATTCATAACGGAAAAATCATGCGAGTTTTGTGCATCCCTTAAAGTGTAAGCAGGAGCAACATTTGCTTACCAGCGCGTTGATTTACTTTCTGTCATCCCGCCCGCATATAGTGGGTAACTCGCAAACGGAGGTTTACCATGCAGAGCGAAGAACAACAGTTAATTGAAAGCCTGTTCAGCCGTCTGAAACAGGCCGAGAGCCAGAGCGGTCCGCGTGATGCGGGCGCAGAGCAGTTAATCAAACAACATTTGCTGTCACAGCCCGGTGCGCCCTACTACATGGCACAGGCCATCCTGATTCAGGAAGCGGCGATGAAAAAGCTCAATGCCCAAATCGGCGAGCTGGAGAATCGTCTGGCGCAGGCTCAGCAGCAACAGCAGGCACCGCAGCAGAGCAGCGGCGGTTTCCTCTCCAGCCTGTTTGGTGGCGGTTCACGTCCGGCGGCACAGCCGCAGCAGCAACAGCCGGCGTGGAACAGCGCCCCACCGCAACAGCCGCAATATCAGCAGCCGCAGTACGCCAGTGCCCCGGCAGCGCGTGGCACCGGTTTTCTCGGCGGCGCATTGCAGACCGCCGTCGGTGTGGCGGGTGGTGTGGTGATGGCAGATATGCTGACCAGTCTGTTCCATCATTCACAGCCGGAAGAGATTGTGAACATCATTAATGAACCGGCGTTGCCGCAGGTTGATGACAATCTCGATACCTTTAACGGCGTCAACGACAGCAACAACGCGTTCCTGAATGATAATACCAGCGGCTGGGACAATAGCTTCGCCGATAACAATGACTTCAGCGATTTCGGCGGCAGTGACGATTTCAACGACGATGACAGCTTTGTCTAACGTCGCTGACGTAACCACTTATCCAGTTCGTTAGCAAACTGCTGGCGGTCGCGTGGGCTGAGAGCCGGCGGGCCGCCACTTTGAATACCACTGGCGCGCAGGGTTTCCATAAAGTCACGCATGGTTAAACGCTGACGAATGGTATCCGGCGAATAACGTTCGCCACGCGGATTCAGCGCCGCCGCCCCCTTTTCCAGCACTTCCGCCGCGAGCGGAATATCCCCGGTAATCACCAGTTCCCCCGGTTGTACGCGTTTGACAATCTCGTTATCGGCCACATCAAAACCTGCTGCCACCTGTAAGGTTTTCAGCCAGGGTGACGGTGGCACGCGCAGCGGCTGGTTCGCGACAAACGTCACCAGGGTTTGTGTGCGTTCGGCGGCACGGTACAAGACTTCTTTGATGACATTGGGGCAGGCATCTGCATCAACCCAAATCGACATAATGGCTCCTTTCTCACAGGGAATGCCTGTGATCTTCCCGTTCTGCGCCAGAATGGCAAATATAATTTGATCGCCTCAGTCAGCCACGTAAGCTAGCCGATACAGAACATTGAACCATTTAAAGGATCACGCAATGCTGGAGAAGAAAATCGGGTTTATTGGTGCCGGTAACATGGCCAAAGCGATCATCAGTGGCCTGGTGAATAGCGGACAGATCGCCCCGGCCAATATCTGGGTTTACGATCGCAAACCGGCCACCAACCAGGCTCTGGCACAGCAATATGGCGTGACGGCGGCGGAGAGTGCCGAAAGCCTGGCGCGGGAAGTCGATATCCTGTTTGGCGCAGTGAAACCCAATGTGATTCTCAAAGTCCTGAAAGATCTGGCGAGCCAACTGAAAAAAGAGGCGCTGGTGGTGTCGATTGCCGCCGGGGTAACTCTGGATTCACTGGCAGCGGTGCTGGGCCACGATCGGAAAATCATCCGCGTGATGCCCAATACGCCCTCGCTGGTGAATGAAGGGATGACTTCGGTGACACCCAATGTGCTGGTTGAGCAGCATGAAACCGATGAAGTGGTCGCGATTTTCGAAAGTTTTGGTAAAGCCGCAGTGGTCAGTGAATACCTGATTCATGCTGTGGTTGGTGTGAGCGGCTCAGCGCCGGCTTATGTGTTTATGTTTATTGAAGCGATGGCCGATGCTGCCGTTCTGGGAGGGATGCCCCGCGCCCAGGCGTACCAATTTGCCGCTCAAGCGGTGAAGGGATCGGCACAGATGGTGCTGGAGACCGGTAAACACCCCGGTGAACTGAAAGATATGGTGTGCTCACCCGGTGGTACCACCATTGAAGCAGTGAAGGTGCTGGAGGAGAAAGGCTTCCGCGCAGCGGTGATCGAAGCGATGCAGCAGTGCATGAAGAAATCGGATGCGTTAAGTAAGCAATAGCCGGGCATCCTGCTCTCGTAGCGGCGCGATTTATCGCGCTGTTTTTCATGCACCGGCAAAAATACGCGCGATAAATCGCGCCGCTACGATAAGCGTATTTAACTCTGATGCTCCTCAAATAACGCCATACCCTGTGCCATCGTCATCGGCTGCTGCATCAGTTCCACCAATGTGGCCGTCAGGGTGTACATGCCTGCGGAACAGACGGCCGCCAGCTTTCCTTGTTGTCCGTAAAAGGCGATAAAGCGCTTGTCCTGTAATGATCCCAGTAGACGGTATTCATCCCATTCCGTAGCGTGCCCCAGATATTCGTAGCGCGTGCCATAGTGCGCGGTCCAGAAAAACGGCACCCGGTCAAACACCTCGCGTTGCCCCAGCATATTCAGAGCGGCTATGCGTCCCTGTTGCTGCGCGACCCGATAGTGCTCAATCCGCTGCGGCCCTTTTGCCGTGGGATAACTGGCAATATCGCCCGCTGCCCAGATATTTTTCGCTACCTGGAGCTGGCTATCTGTCGTCAGGCTGCCATCCGTTTGCATCGCCAGATCATGGATAAAGCCGGTCACCGGCGTTATCCCGGTAGCAAATAACACCAGACTGGCCGCCAGTTGCTTCCCGTTTGTCAGCGAAACCGCTGCAACGTGGTCATTACCGATCAACGCCTGAGGTTCACCCGACACCATCTTCACCCCATTACTGACGTGCAGATCGCGAAAATATCGGCCAATTTCATCGCCAAATTGTTTGGCAAATGGCAGAGGATGACGCGCCAGCACCGTGACATCAACATCCCGGTTGCGCAACGCACCCGCCAGCTCCATACCAATGAAACTATTGCCGACAATCACGATCTGATGGCTTTCATCCACATCCTCCAGCAGTGAGGCCGCCTGGCCGAGCGAGTGCAGCAGGTGAACACCGGGCAAATCATGTCCCGGAATGTCCAGCGGTTGCGCACTGCCGCCGCTGGCAATCAGCAGCTGATCAAAGTGCAGAGTGTTACCATCGGCGAACGTCAGTTGTTGCGTAGCACTGTCCAGCGCCACGACATTGGCCTGAATACGCTCGACATGCCCCAATACATCGTCTTTCAGCAACCGCGGCACCTCTGCGATCGCCATTTTTCCCGCCGGTACAAACTTGCTTAGCGCGGTGCGATCGTAAGGTGCCTGCGCCTCGCGCTCAATCAGCACCAGATGGCCCCTGAATCCCTCGTGTCGCAAAGTCCACAACGCTGCGCTGCCCGCCGCGCCAGACCCCAGCACCACGCAAACGGGTTGTTCTCGTTCAACCGAGGGGAGCGTGGTTGAGGACATGGCTTTGGGGTTGACCCACACGTGGCCCTGCTCGATACGTACCGGGTAGTTTTTCAAATCCGCCAACGCCAAGGGTTCATGCATCCTGCCGTCTTCAATGCCGAACACCGCCTTGTGCCAGGGACATACCAGTTCATCTCCGCATACCGCCCCTTGTTCGAGCGGTGCGCCAGCATGGGGGCATTTGGCTTGCAGGGCATGGACACGTTCACCTTCGCGGATCAGCAAAATATCTTTATCACCAACAGTGAATTTGGTCGGTTTATGCTGCTTCAGCTTTTTCAGTTCAACCACAGATTGATAGCTCACGTTTTGCCTCCCTGGGCTGTCGTTAGATGCGATGCAATAAATCCATACAAACAGTAAGCCTGGCAAAGCCTGATAATTTAGCGGGGTCAATATAAGGATGTATTGGGCAAGGTTTTGTTAAGCGGGAGGTTTTAACAGGAAAGAGAAATGTAATAAAAAAATAGCGGTCCGCAGACCGCTATCAGGAGATTAACTTTTTTTCAGACATGAACTCATAAAGGTTTTACGGGCATCGCCGCTGAGTTTTTTATCACCCGCTTCGCTGTTACACGTTTTCATCTTCATCTGCTGCGGCGTCATGCTGCCCATTTTGCTGTCTTTTTTCAGGCAACTGCTCATAAAACTTTTGCGCGCATCACCTTTCAGGTTTTGCGATGACGCATGCTGATTACACATGGTCATTTTTTCCTGTTGCGCCGTTTTCTCTGCCGCACCCGCAGTGCCTGCTAACAACAAACCGGCTGCCATCATTGCCATAAGAAACGATTTCATTGCACCTTCTCCATAGAGTTATCGCCTGATAAGCCTGGCATGAGATAAGCAAAGCAGAAATAAATATAATGAAAAACGCCTGTGGTGATCACAGGCGTCAGGAAAATCATACGCGGGGATGGTTTAACAGCTTTTCAACGTAATTACGCAGCAACATGGCATCGGGCGAGGTGTCCTGATGGGTAACGGGTGTCATCGCGCTTTCAATACCTGAAGTAATACCTTTTAACTGCTCCGGCTCAAGTTTACGTAATAAGGCCGTCACCACAATTTCCAGCGCCTCAACCTGGACCACTAACTCTTTAGACTCTTCTTCTTTTTCAGCCAGCTTAAGCAGGAGTTCCGCAATCAGATTTTTCATGCGACCAACTCAATTAGTTGAGGGAAATGCTGACGTTAGCACTGCGCAGAATAAAACAACAGGGATTTTTATGCGATCCTGATAACACAGTTAAAAATGGCGGGAAGGAAAAGTTGACGCAGAATTTTATTATTAAACGGCGAAACGTTTCTCTGAAAAATAATACTTTTGTGAAACGTTTCGCGCGCTAAAGCAGCAATTAACGCAGGACGCTAATGGCTTATGGGCCCATAAATCCGCGACCCGGACCGCCACCGTGGCCGCCCCAACCGCCGCCGCCACCGCCACCACCTGGAGGTGGGAAAATACAACCGCTCAGTGCGGTAACCAATGCGACTACTGCTGCGAGTTTAACAATACGGACCATAATTACCTCAGTATGGAGAAATCGCGCTGAGTGTATGAGCCGCAGACGCGGCCGACAATACAGAATTCTCCGCAACCCGGCGCTATTCATCTCTGCTCACCATGCTTAACAATTTCCTGGCACTACACCAGGAGAAAACCGACAAAGGCGTAATGAAAGCGATAAAAATAGCGGCCCGGCAACGCATCGCCATGCTTTACAGTTGGCATGATTTCACGCAATGTGAGCGCATTACAATTAATGAGATCCCACTATGACATCTGTCTCTGTTTCCCTCAGCGAAATCCTGGCGCGACGCGACTGGGAAAACCCGGTAATTACCAGCCTGAACCGACTCGATGCGCATCCCCCCTTTGCCAGTTGGCGCGATGAGCAGGCGGCACGTGACGATCGTCCTTCGCCGTCCCGTCGCAGCCTGAATGGCCAATGGACGTTCAGCTATTTTGCCCAGCCGGAAGCAGTGCCACAAAGCTGGCTGTTACAGGATCTGCCAGATGCCGGGAGCTTACCAGTACCTGCAAACTGGCAACTACACGGCTATGATGCCCCGATCTACACTAACGTGCAGTACCCTATCCCGGTTAACCCACCGTGGGTTCCGAGCAACAATCCAACCGGATGTTACTCGCTCACATTCAATGTTGACGCTACCTGGCTGCAACAGGGCCAGACGCGCATTATCTTTGATGGCGTGAACTCCGCCTTCTTTCTGTGGTGCAACGGTCAATGGATTGGTTATTCGCAGGACAGCCGCTTACCTGCCGAATTCGATCTCAGTAGCGTGTTGCAGGCAGGCAGTAACCGTCTGGCGGTCATGGTGCTGCGCTGGAGCGATGGCAGTTACCTGGAAGATCAGGATATGTGGCGCATGAGCGGTATTTTTCGCGATGTCTCCCTGCTGCATAAACCCACGACACAACTGGCTGACGTGCAAATTGAAACGGTGCTCAGCCCGGAATATATCCGTGCCGACTTGCGGGTCAGCATAACGATCCAGCAACTCAAACCCTGTCGTCTGCGTCTACGCCTGTGGCAAGGGGAAACGCTGATCGGCGAACACGAACAAGCCCCCGGCAGCGCCATTATTGACGAACGCGGTCACTACCCGGAACGCGCATTGCTGGTATTGCCGGTCAACCAACCCAAACTGTGGAGCGCCGAAACACCCCATCTGTACCGTGCGGTGGTTTCTCTGCTCGATGATCAAGGCAACCTGCTGGAGGCGGAAGCTTACGATGTCGGTTTCCGTCGGGTAGCGATTGAAAATGGCCTGCTGTGTCTGAATGGTCAGCCGCTGCTGATTCGCGGTGTGAACCGCCACGAACATCATCCGGAAAAGGGCCAGGTGGTGGATGAGGCCAGCATGCGGCGCGATATTGAGTTGATGAAACGCCATAACTTCAACGCAGTGCGCTGTGCGCATTATCCAAATCATCCATTGTGGTATCGCCTGTGCGATGAGTATGGTTTGTACGTGGTGGATGAGGCGAATATCGAAACCCACGGCATGCAGCCGATGAATCGCCTTTCTGATGACCCGCGCTGGTTTGCCGCTTACAGCGAACGCGTCACCCGCATGGTGCAGCGCGATCGCAATCACCCCTGCATTATTATCTGGTCATTGGGCAATGAGTCTGGTCATGGCAGCACCCACGATGCATTGTACCGATGGGTGAAAAGCAGCGATCCCAGTCGCCCGGTGCAATATGAAGGCGGCGGAGCCAATAGCGCCGCAACCGATATTGTTTGCCCGATGTATGCCCGCGTCGATCAGGATCAGCCCTTCCCGGCGGTGCCCAAATGGTCACTGAAGAAGTGGATCGGCCTGCCCGGCGAAACCCGCCCGCTGATCTTGTGCGAATATGCTCATGCGATGGGCAACAGCTTTGGCGGCTTCGCCAAATACTGGCAGGCTTTCCGCCAGTTTCCACGTTTACAGGGCGGTTTCGTCTGGGATTGGGTGGATCAAAGTCTGACGCGTTATGACTCGCAAGGCGAGGCATGGCAAGCCTATGGTGGGGACTTCGGCGACACGCCGAATGACCGCCAGTTCTGCATGAACGGCCTGGTGTTTGCCGATCGCACACCACATCCGGCACTGTTCGAAGCTCAGCGGGCGCAGCAGTTTTTCACGTTCACCGCGGATGCACAGGACCCCTGGCGGTTTACCGTCAGCAGCGATTACCTGTTTCGCCATAGCGATAACGAAGTGCTGCGCTGGTCGGTTGAACAAGAGGGCGACGTTGTGGCCCAGGGTGAACTGGCGCTCGATATCGCACCCCGCGCCAGTCAGACATTTACGCTGCCACAGGTTGAAGGATTACAAGGCAACTGCTGGCTTAATCTGGCAGTGCACCAACCGCACGCGACCCGCTGGTCAGAAGCCGATGCACGTGTCGCCTGGCATCAATGGCCGCTGCCTGCTGCGCAACCGACAAATTCACCGGGGCAGACAGAAGCGGCCCCGCAGGTTGAGTCGAATCATGATTTGATCGCTGTTTGTCTGCCACACCAGCGCTGGCATTTTTCCCGTCGCAGCGGCGAGCTGGTGCAGTGGTTCGTGAATGACGAGGAAACCCTGCTGACGCCGCTCCAGGAGTGTTTCATCCGCGCACCGATTGATAACGACATCGGCACCAGCGAAGCCGCCAACGTTGATCCGAATGCCTGGGTCGAGCGCTGGAAACGCGCGGGTTATGATCAGCTTGAGCCGCAGTTAATGGCGATGGAAATTGACAGCCTGAAGCATAGCGTGCTGATTGAAACGCGGCATCAGTGGCATGCTGCCGGGCAGGTGATCTTTACCAGCCGCAAGCGTTATCAGATTCGCGGTAATGGTGAAGTCTCCCTCGATATCGATGTCGAACAGACGGCAGGCTTGCCACCACCGGCACGTATTGGCTTGCGCGCGCAGCTGGCTCATGCCCCGCAGCAGGTCAGTTGGTTGGGACTGGGGCCACATGAAAACTATCCCGACCGCCAACTGGCCGCACAATTCTCCCGCTGGCGGCAGCCGCTAAGCAGCATGCGCACCGAATATGTTTTTCCGGGGGAAAATGGTCTGCGTAGCGGGACACGCCAGCTTGATACCGGAAGCTGGCAGGTAAGCGGTGATTTCGCCTTCTCGCTGAGTCAGCACAGCCTGGAGCAACTGCGCGCCACCTCGCATCGCCACCTGTTGCAGCCAGAAGCGGGTTGCTGGCTGCATCTCGATGGCTTCCATATGGGGGTCGGCGGGGATGATTCCTGGAGTCCGAGCGTCAGCCCGGAGTTTTTGCTTTCTCAGCAGCGCTGGCACTTCTCCCTGACGCTGCGTCAGTAACCTTCTCCGCCTCATCACGCTGGCTCACCGGTTGAGTCAGCGTGGTCTTTGGGCGGCGATAGAAACGACGTAGCAGCAGCACATTGAGCAACACCACCATGGCGGTCGCGAAGAACACCCAACGATACCCCGTCGCCGCCGATACTGCGGCACCAAGCAGCGGTCCGGCCACATTGCCCAGATACATAAACGACTGGTTATAACCAAAAATGCGGCCCGTAACATTATCGCGGGAATGCCGTACCAGCAGCGTCTGCACCGCTGGCATCATTGCGCCATCGGCAAAGCCGAGCAGAAAACGCAGCACGCCCAATTGCGTCGCGCTGGTGACAAACGACATCGCAATCAGCAGCACCAGGGAGGTAATCATGGTGGCAATCAAAATGCGTTGAGTACCAATACGATCGCCGAGTTTGCCGAGGCGCGGTGCAGAAATCAGTGCCGAGATGCCCGGCAGCGCCGCAATAAAGCCACTGAGGAAAGCGATGTTTTGCGCGTTGGGAGCCAGTTCACGCACGAACAGCGTCAGGATTGGGTTTACCGAACCGTTGCACATCTGAATCACCATGGTGGTGATAAACAGACAGACCATCAAACGTGGATTGTCGAGGCTGCGAAATACTTCGCGCCCCGTCAGCTTGTCCTGCTTGCTGACCGGGGTATAACCGGTTTCTTTAATCAGGAACAGCGTCACCAGGAAACTGATCAGCAGCAACGCGGCGGTGACGATAAACACCAGACGCAAGCCCAGCCAGTCAGCCAGCAGGCCGCCAATCATCGGCCCGAGGATCACGCCGCCAATTTGCCCGGTCGCCACGCAGCTCAGTGCCCAACCGCTGCGATCGCGTGGCACCTGTGCCGCGACCAGCGCCATCGCATTAGGAATATAGCCGGAAGTCAGCCCCATCAAGGCCCGCAACAACAGCAGTTGCCATGCATGCGTGACAAATGCCTGTAACAGAATGACCGCGCCCATGCCAAACGAGGCACGCAGCAACATGAGCTTGCGCCCTTTACGATCGGCCAGGCTGCCCCATAACGGCGCTACCGCCGCCGAAATCACAAACGTGATGCTGAAGGTCAACCCTGACCACAAGCTCAGCGCATTATCCCCACGTATCCCGAGATGTTCGATATACAGCGGTAAAAACGGGATGATCTGGCTAATCGCCAGTCCGGTAAAAAAACAGCCAAACCAGACTGAGATCAGATTGATTTTCCAGGGTTCAACGGAGCGTAACATGAGAGAGCACATCAAAATTGAAATGAAGGTTCAGTTTAACAATCCGTTGACAGGGCTGGACGGCAAAACATGGCATAGGGATAAAAACGCAGTTTTTCGCTATTCAGTCCGTCTCTATGCACAGCAAATATTACGCAGAGCACGATTCACAGCGGGTTAATGTGTAAAAACATTGCGGGAAAAAAATCGCTAAATCGTCCATAGCTCAAATCGTGAAAAAATATTACTGGCGGTTACTGACAATTTTTGACGCCGCAACTATGTTTAAAAAACCACCAGCCGCCGCTGATGGGGCGCTGTCCGTTCTGGGCAGTGAGCATACTTAATCCAACATCTCCCCGCGGTTGCCTGTTCCGGGCAGCGGGCATCGTTGTCTCTGCGGAGGTCAGCTATGAGAGTGCATCCCAACAGCGCCAGTCGGGCGATTACCGATTATTTTAACAGTCCAGCCTGGCATGCGCCGCATGAGGGCGATCTGCTGGCGGCCATTATGCGCGAGCTGATGGATGCCGGTCAGCCTGCGACCAGCAAGGCAGTGATCGCGCGGGTGATCGCCAAACTGGAGTTCGAGGGAGATGAGCAACGCCTGCAAAGTTATCGCAACCTGTTGGCGCAGTTGCTGGAAGCACGTTCACATGAATAAATCAGGGCGGGTAGAAAAAAAATCCCGCCATAGGCGGGAAAAACAAGACGAGCATTGCATATTCGAGAGTGACGAGGAAATCTCCGTAATGCGCAGCTATCCTCGCCCGGCGCTATGACAGCCCGATGACAATGCGATGTCGTTTTGGTGTTAGCCGCAGTAGACCTTGTCGATCTTACCGCTCTGATCAGCGGTAAAGTTCAGTCGGCGCAGATTGAAATCCATCGTCACCGCAGAATTCCACGGAATGGCGCGCACCGGCACGTCAAAACGTTGTTTCTGCAAGGCCGATAAAGGCTGGCCGATGTAGTTCTGATACTGCGATGCGCCACACATGTCGTTTTCCGCGTCCTGGGCGGTAGTTGCCGCGGTGTCAGGTTTGCTCGCAGACTGGCAGGCGGTCAGGGTCAGGAACCCCAGCACCAACAGCGCTTTTCCATAATGCTTCACGTTTTTCTCCTCCTGGATAATCAGACAACCGGATGCCCGAGAGTAGCAAAGCGTGCCTGTGATACAAAAATTTTTCTATCAGACGTGTCGCAGAAAAAACCCGGCCAGTGGCGCTGACGCACGCATTTTTTCGGATTAATCACACAATCTGCCCAATATTTCAGCAACGATTGCGTAAAATTACCTAAGATTTATCTGAGGTAATGATTATGGAACTCGCAATTTTTATTGGTTTTGCAATTTTGATGACGTGTGTCGCCGTCAAAGTTCGTTAAACACCCTGTTCATTCAAGAGCGCACTGAACGCCGCCAGCGGCATGGGTCGCCCAAGAAAGTAGCCCTGCCCTTCCTCGCAAGACAGCACTTTCAACTCGTTCAGTTGCGCTTCGGTTTCAATCCCTTCAGCGGTAATGGTCAGGGCAAACGCGCGTGCCAGCCCGACAATGCCTGCCACCACTGACTGCGCTTGCGGCGATTCCGGGAACTCCTTCATCCACGAACGATCGATCTTCAAACCGTTAAACGGGAAGGTTTTCAAATAGCCCAACGCCGCATAACCAGTACCGAAGTCATCCACGGTTAACCGCACCCCGAGGGCACGCAGTCCCTGCATAATTTCCAGCGCGCGATCCGGATGTTCAAAGGTGATGTTTTCGGTAATTTCCAGCTCCAGTCGGGTCGCCGGTAAACCGCTGACCTCCAGCGCCGAGGCGACACGCTGTACCAGATCGCTGCCGCGAAACTCTACCGGCGAGATATTGACGGAAACATAACGTTGGTCACCCCAATCGCGTGCGTCAGTACAGGCGCGCATCAGCACCCAATCGCTGATGGCATTGATCAAACCATTCTCTTCAGCGAGGGGAATAAAGCGATCGGGGGTAATCCATTTATCCTCGGCAACCTGCCAGCGAATCAGCGCTTCGGCACCGGCCAGTTGGCCATTTTGCAACTGGTAACGGGGTTGATAGTGCAGACTGAAGGCCTCGTTGGCGAGCGCCGCTTCCATTGCCTGTACCATCTCGCGTTTCGATTGCAAATGGCTTGCCATCTCGTTGGAGTACCATACCCATTGATTGCGTCCGGCGGCACGAGCCTGCCCCAGTGCGATATCCGCCAGACGCAGTAATGCCTCGGGCTGGCTGGCATCCTGCGGTGCACAGACAATCCCCATGCTGGCCGTCAGGCTGAGCTGGTGCGAGCCGCTGATCACCGGCTGATGTATCGCGCGTTGCAGCGCGCGGCAACGATATTCCACACCGGCCCGCGATGCCTCACGCATCACTAAAATGAACTCATCGCCGCCCAGTCGCGCCGCCAGCTCATGTGCTCCCATCAGGCTTTGTAAGCGCTGGGAAATCTGGTTTAGCACCGCATCGCCCACCGTATGTCCCCAGGTGTCATTGATGGGCTTGAACTGATCGAGATCGAGGCTGATCACAATCAACGGATCATCATCCGTCGCCTGATCGAGATGGGCAGTGAGAAACTCCTGCAATTGCATGCGGTTAGCCAGGCCGGTCAGGATATCGTGACGTGACAGAAACTGGATGCGCGCCTGTGCATCTACTTCATAGGTGATGTCCGAAACCGTGCCGCGAAAACCGGACCGCAGGCCGTTGCGACGAATCGTTTTCGCCATCAACTGCCCGATCCGCCGTTCCCCGGTCGCTGACATAAACTGGCAACGCAGCGGCATGCGGGGGACATCCTCACCCTGGCGCATCAGCCAGGTCACCAACGAGTGGCTGGGATGGCTGAGTAAATGGTCAAGATGGCGGCCCAGCCAACGTTTCACCTCATGTCCGGTGACATCGGTAAAACGTGCGGAAAGGTAACATAAACGTCCCTGCTCATCGGTTTCCCAAATCCAGTCGGATGCCGCTTCAGCCAGGTCGCGAAATCGCTCCTCACTGTCAGCCAGTTCCCGCTGGCTGATGGTGAGCATTTCAAAGCGTCGGTCAGAGAGCACCGCATTGTACAGCGCATGACGCACCACCCGGCGCGTCACCAGCGCAATGGTCAGAGCCATCAACAACAACAACGGCAGCAGTAACCAAATCAGCCCCATGCCCGGGTATTTTGCCTGCCAGCGAATCACCACCGGTTCCGTCCCCCCGGTCGCAAACACCATGCGTGGCTCATCCTGCGCATCGCGGCTGCTGGTCGGGGCGTGTGGATTGATCACATCCATCGCTTTACCCATTGCCTGAAGTTTCGCCGGGGTAAAAATATTCACAAACACCAGCACCGATGGCGGGCCAGGCAGGATGGGTAAATTGGGAACTTTGCCCGGTGTAATGGGTGCGGAGACAACTAAAGCCGGCTGGCCAAATATCTGCACGTTACGGGCAATCGCTTCGTGCCCCAGCCTGCGTGTCACCGTCAGCAGCGAGGCGGTTTGTGCCCCCAGCCAGCTCTCCAGCGGCGTGTCGACCATCTCACCATTGATAATGGTATAGCGCGTCTGTCCCGCGCCATCGACCACAAACACCCCTTCGTAGTGGTACTCCTTGTAGAGGTTTGCTCCCAGGTTCTCTTCATCAAAGGCCCAAACTTTGTTGAGCTGAAGATGCAGGTTTTTATAGCCCTCCCCCCAGAAAGCGTAATCGCGCACATCGATCAACATCTCTTGCTGGCGCGCATGCCACGCCTGACGCAATAACATCTCGTCATGTTCGATGGAAACATTATTTTGATGATGCGCAATCGCCATCACCATCACCATGGAGAGCACCAGCACGCCAAACAACAACGCGGTGAGCGTCCGCAGGCTACGTCGTGTCACGCGTACCGTAAGTGCTTCCATATTGGCCCTGGCAAACCAGTGAGACTCAGAATTCATGCGTAATGCTCGCGAAAAAACAGACAGCAAAAAGAGGCCGCAGGCGACGCGAATAACGTCACTGCACCCTGTAATGGTTTTTTCGATTATCGGCGCGGCGCGCGCCAGATTTAGCCCAATGGCAGAATATTTGAGCAGCAGAAATCTCAACGCCCTGCCCTCGACAGCGATCCTCGCCATTGCTACTATGCGATTTCCTCTGCTCGCTGAGTTGCCTATGGACACCCAATCCGACAAAGTCACGTTGACGCTGTTTTACGTTGGCAGCTTTGTGGTTTATTACCTCGTTACCATGCTGATTACGCTGTTTCCCAACTACGGCGTGCTGCGTAACGACGGTTTGCTGGTGCCGGTGTTGTGCCTGTTTGAATTTGCCGTGATCTACCCGCTGTACCGCTTCTATTGTCAGCGCCGCAACGACATCCCGCTCGGCTATCTGCGTCCCGGCCAAACCTTGCTGTTTATTGGGGCGTTATTCATTCTGATGGTGGCACAAACCCAGTTTATGCAACCGGAAGGATGGCTGGTGGCGCAAACCCAGCAAGGACGCAGCTCGATGCTGATCCTGCTACTGACGGCGGTGTTGCTGGCTCCGGTATTTGAAGAGGTGCTGTTTCGTGGATTTCTGTTGCAAGGTTTCCTGCTGTGGGCACCGAAAAGCCGCTTCGCCTGCATGTTGCTGACCTCGCTGCTGTTCGCCGCCATGCATACCCAGTACGTGCACTGGGAAACCATTGTCGCGCTCACGCTGTTCTCGC
The DNA here is from genome assembly GCF_000175935.2 of Pantoea sp. At-9b. Classification (NCBI taxonomy): domain Bacteria; kingdom Pseudomonadati; phylum Pseudomonadota; class Gammaproteobacteria; order Enterobacterales; family Erwiniaceae; genus Pantoea; species Pantoea sp. At-9b. Next base: position 995,752 of record NC_014837.1, on the reverse strand, counting down.
TGCTGCTGTGCTATGCGCGTCTGCGCAGCAACAGCCTGGCGCTGCCGGTGTTCCTGCACACACTCAATAACCTGATCGCAATTCTGCCGGTCTGGTATTACGCCTGAGAACAGCGCGATAACGCGCGCCGCGACGTTACTCTTTTTCCGCTTCGAAGTGGTTTTTGAATTGTTCGTAGATGGAAATCATATTCGAGGCATCGCCGTGCAGTGGGCTCAGTTTGCCGGCACGGACCAGTTCAATCACCAGTTGCAGGGCGGCTTGTTTTGGGCTGCTGGCCGGATGGGCAATTTCAATCGACATGTTTGACTCACTTCTCATTTTTCCAGGGCCGCACAGTTTAGCTCAGAATGCGCTGATGTTGTGCATCGCCCCGGGTATAATCGCGTCGTTCGGGTAAAAAAAAGCCGCTCAGGCTGATAACCCGCTACCGTTGCGTTTGGCTATACTGGATCGTTAAAAGGGAACAAACAGCCACACTTTCCGTACCAGAGAAAATGTGTATCAGGAGCCAAACCATGCTGATTGGTTTTGTTTTGTTAGTGAGCGCGTGTGGACATGATGCCTGTGACGCGTTGCCGGTGTCGGAATACATTTATCCGACCAAAGTGGCCTGTGAGCAAATGGCGACGCGCATACACAAAGTTCGCCCCAATGTGGTCCTGATTTGCGGTGAGGTACACCGTTAGTTTGGGGCCATTGGGCCGTTCAGGTGGAGATAAATTAACCCGCTAACGTTGCAAGCGCAGGGTTTAGCGTTCAAAATATAAGCAGCTTTACACTATTACTGTTGTGACTCCCATGAAAACAACTCGCCCCCGCCGTCCTAACGGACGCTGGGTTTATTACATTTTGTATGATGGCATTCTCTGGCCGTGCCCGGTACGCTGGGAGTGGGAGAGTGGCTATGGCGGCTGGCTGCCGTTTTACTATTCGCCGACCTTTGAGTTTGTGGTGGGTGATCCGCGCAAAGCTTATCGTATCGCCCGCAGCAACATCCGTGCGGCTCGGCCCGATAACGAATACGCCTGAGTATCTTAACCCAGTTGCCACGGCAACCAGCTGGCAGTCAACAGGTAGTGCACCAGTTCCAGTGCCAGAAGCACCATAGCCAGCACGCCCAGCTTATGGCGGCAGATCCAATCCTTTAGGCCCATATCATCGCCGCCCAACGGATCAGCAGCAGCGCACCACAGATACACAGCAACACCAAAACCATTTTCCAGTGTTTTTTCGCAGCCAGATATTTTGCCAAGCATCCTCCCGGTCAGCAGAAAGCAATGATGCGCCCACAGGCGCATCATCGATTCTAGCTCCGGTCCGCCGTTGAGGCGATCAATTATTCAGCGTGTAGTCGAGGGTGATCTCGGCATTCAACACCTGGGAAACCGGACAACCGGCCTTCGCCTGCTGAATAATTTCATCAAATTTGGCGTTATCAATGCCCGGCAGTGACACTGTGCTGGTCAGGGCGATTTTGGTAATGGCAAATCCCTCACCTTTTTTATCCAGCGAGACATCCGCCGTGGTGTCGATGCTTTTCGGCGGATGTCCCGCCTGACCGAGCATCAACGACAACGCCATAGAAAAGCAGGCGGCATGCGCAGCACCAATCAACTCTTCCGGATTGGTGCCCTTTGCGCCTTCGAATCGCGTATTGAAGCCATAAGGTTGATCACTCAACACGCCGCTTTCGGTGCTAACGGTGCCTTTCCCTTTGATGTCACCTTCCCAATGGGCCGATCCTTTCTTGTGAATGGTCATGTCATTCCTCCGGTTAGTCAGACAGGGAGTAAGTATAGACAACGCCTTTCACTGTGACGGATCAGCTCACCGCACGCGGACGCGCCGGGGCCAGACCCGCCTCGGACAACAGCGCGTTGGCCTGTACCAGCGAATCACGTGTGATATCCGCGATGGTTTTCGCCCCGGTCAGTGTCATCGCCACCTTCATCTCTTTCTCAATCAGGTTCAGCAGATTTTCCACCCCACGCTGGCCGTGCGTTGCCAGCGCATACAGGAAGGCACGCCCCAGCAGCACGCTGTCGGCACCCAGCGCAATCATCCGCACCACATCCAGACCGTTGCGGATGCCGCTATCCGCCAGAATGGTGATATCACCTTTCACCGCATCGGCAATCGCCGGTAACGCACGCGCCGAGGACAGCACGCCATCCAACTGCCGCCCGCCGTGATTCGACACCACAATGCCGTCGGCACCAAAGCGCACCGCATCGCGGGCATCTTCCGGGTCGAGGATGCCCTTGATCACCATCGGACCGTCCCAGAATTCGCGAATCCACTCCAGATCCTGCCACGAGATCGACGGGTCAAAGTTGTTCGCCAGCCAGCCGATATAATCTTCCAACCCGGTCGGTTTGCCGAGATAGGTGGAAATATTGCCGAGATCATGGGGACGCCCCTGCAGGCCCACATCCCACGCCCATTGTGGATGCGTTACCGCCTGCCAGTAACGACGCAGCGCCGCATGCGGGCCGCTCATGCCTGAATGCGCATCACGGTAACGCGCACCCGGAGTCGGCATATCCACGGTGAACACCAGCGTTGAACAGCCCGCCGCTTTGGCGCGCTCCAGTGCGTTACGCATAAACCCGCGATCGCGCAGCACGTACAGCTGGAACCACATCGGACGACTGATCGCCGGAGCCACTTCTTCGATCGGGCATACCGACACGGTCGATAACGTAAAAGGGATGCCTTTCAGCGCCGCAGCACGCGCCGCCTGCACCTCGCCGCGCCGGGCGTACATACCGCACAGGCCAACCGGGGCCAGCGCCACCGGCATCGATAAGGTTTCATTAAACAGTTTGGTCTCAAGGCTGAGATCGGACATGTTTTTCAGCACGCGTTGACGCAGCGCCACATCAGCGAGATCCGCCACGTTGCGCTGCAACGTATGCTCCGCATAGGCTCCCCCGTCAATGTAATGAAACAGGAAGGGCGGCAAAATACGTTGCGCAGCAGCGCGATAGTCACTTGCAGCAGAAATGATCATCAGGGTTTTTCCTTGCGTTTATCCAGGTCATGGCCCGGCAGACGGGTAATTCGCGCCTGCCGCGCTTCATCTTCATGCAGGGTTTTCAGCGTGGTATGTACAAAGCCGAGGTGGTCCATCGCCGCAAGGCGTGCCGCCTCCGCATCGCCCGCCAGAATGGCGTTCAGCAGCGCCTGATGTTGTTCGGTCAGGCGGTCAAAAATCACCGGTTGGGTGTACATGCGCTGACGGCTTTGCATCACCGAGGATTGCAACAAATCGAAGAAGCCCCGCATGGTTTGCAGCAACACCACGTTGTGCGAGGCTTCAGCAATGGCGAGGTGGAAACGCACATCCGCCTGCGCCGCCAGGTCAGGGTCATCGCTCTCTTTCAGTTTGAGCGTGGCGTCAAAGGCGTATTGCAGCTTCTCTTTATCCGCCTCGGTCGCGCGCAACGCCGCATGCCAGGCAGTGCTGGCTTCGATGGCGTGGCGTGCTTCGAGGATGTCATAGCGATAATCCGGGTCGGCAGCCAGTAACTGACGGATCGGTTCAACAATGCGTTGCTCTGACCACGGCTCCTGCGGCTGACGTAGCCAGGTGCCACCGCCACGTCGGCTGATTAACACGCCGCTACTGATAAGTTGCTGAATCGCCTCGCGTAACGACGATCGCGAGACGCCGAACTCCGCTGCCAGCTGTCGCTCCGCCGGTAAACGCATCCCGGGTTGCAGTTGGTGCTCATCAATCCAGGCGCGTAAACGCGCCCGCAACGTATCCGCTAAGCGCGGCGTGTTTTCAGTCATGGAATCATCCAGGTTAAGACATACGCCTGAAGCGTGGTGATCACGCCAACCATACAGGTGAAGATCAGGCTATGTTTGACGGTAAAACGGAACAGATCCGACTCTTTGCCTACCAGCCCAACGGCCGCACAAGCGATGGCGATCGATTGCGGTGAAATCATTTTACCCGTCACCCCGCCGGTGGTGTTGGCCGCCACCAGCAGCACATCCGATACGCCAATCTGTTGCGCGGTGGTGGCCTGGAGGGCAGCAAACAGCGCGTTAGAAGAGGTATCCGAGCCGGTCAGGAACACACCAAGCCAGCCGAGGAACGGTGAGAAAAAGGTGAACGCATTGCCGGTATGGGCCAGCGCCAACGCTAAGGTGGCGGACAGACCGGAATAGTTGGAGATAAAGGCAAACGCCAGCACCATGCCAATCGAGTAAATCGGCAGCGCCAGTTCTTTCAGCGTTTCGCCGAAGGTCTCAATGGCGGCTTTTGGCTTCATACGCAACCACAGCACCGACAGCACGGCCGCCACCAAAATCGCGGTGCCGGTGGCTGACACCACATCAAACTTGAACAGCGCCGGATAGGGCGTCGCATTCGCCACCACTGGCGGCATACGCGCCACCAGCTCATGCAGCAGCGGTACCGGCACGGTAAAGACCCAGTCGTACAGCGCACCGCCTTTGGCAAACAACGCTTTGAACGGCGGAATACTCCACAGCGTGACGGTCGCCGTCAGGAACAGGAACGGCATCCAGGCACGGATCACCTGCGCGGCGCTATAGCGCTGACGCGACAGATCCTGATCCACCATTGAAGCGCCCATGTCGTTAAAACGGAAAATACGCACGGGTTTCCAGCGGCGCAGGAACAACGTCAGACAGATCAGCGAGGCCAGTGACGAAATGATGTCCGGCAGCTCCGGGCCAAGGAAGTTGGAGCTGAGGAACTGCGCAATGGCAAACGACCCCCCTGCCACCATCACCGCAGGCCAGGTCTCTTTCACCCCGCGCCAGCCATCCATGATCGCCATGATCCAGAACAGCACGATAATGGTCAGGAACGGCAACTGGCGGCCAGCCATCTGGCCGATATGGAAGCTGTCCAGCCCGGTCACCTGCCCGGCAACGATAATCGGGATGCCCATCGCACCAAACGCCACTGGCGCGGTATTGACGATCAGACACAGTCCGGCCGCGTACAGCGGATTGAAGCCCAGTCCCACCAGCAAGGCTGCGGTGATCGCCACCGGTGCGCCAAAGCCTGCCGCCCCTTCAAGGAACGCGCCAAACGAGAAGCCGACAATCAGCATCTGCAAACGCTGGTCCGGGGTGATCGACAGGATCGAGGCACGAATGATGTCGAACTGCCCGGTTTTTACCGAGATTTTGTAGACAAAAACCGCCGCGACAATGATCCAGGCGATCGGCCACAGACCATAAAGAAAACCATACGCCACCGAGGCCAGCGCCTGTCCCACCGGCATCCCGTACAGCAACAGCGCCACCAGCAGCGCCAGCACCACCGTCGCGGTGCCCGCCTGATAGCCCTTCAGCTTGAGCTTAATCAGCGCGAAGAAAAAGAACACAATCGGGATCACCGCCACAAGGCTGGAGAGCCAGATATTATTGAGAGGATCGTAATTTTGTTGCCAGACCTGCATAGCGTGATCTCCAGAGGTCATCAGAAGCCTGCGTGACGCAGCGAGGCGTGCTTCACGCGTTATTGCCCGTGTTCATCACTGAATTGGTCGGACCAAAATTCAGTTTCCCGGGCTTTCTGGCTCCAGATAGTTAACGTATTGTTAACCTAAAGCAACGCGGCAGGGGTGATTTTTCGTGTTATGTGACGTCCCGGCAACATTTTCACCCCATTGGTAGGACCAATCAGGCCTTTGGTTGACCAAAGGCCCGGGGATAGCTGTGGGGATGGAAGCGCAGGTTAAGACCGAGCAACCCGATGACCACCGCGCCCTGCATCAACCATACGCTGGAAAAGCTGCCGGTGGCGGCATACAGCTGACCGGCAACAAATGGCATGCAACCAGCGATGATAAACCCGACCCCCTGCATAAACGCCACCAGCCGTGCACCGGCCTGCGGTTGTGGCAGATGTTCCAGCGCCAGTACCATCGCCAGAGGAAAGGCGGCACCGAGACCAAAACCGGCAATCGCGGCCCACAGCCACGGGGCCAGCAGCGGAACCAGCAGAAACCCCGCCATACCGATCAGCTGGCACACCAGACTGATGGCCAGTTGCGGACGACGATCGCTGCCACGCGCCAGCAGCGGCATCAGAACCGCGCCCGTCACCTGTAACGCAATCATCACCGCCAGCAGCGAACCACCGGCCTGTGCTGACCAGCCTGCTTGCTGGTAGGCATCCGGCAACCAGGCAACACAGGTGGCATAGCCGCCATTCACCAGACCGAAGCTCAGCGCCAACGTCCAGGCGCGGGGTTTGCGCCACAACGGCGGCACCACCACCGGCTTGCTGTCAGGGTTAACCGGCACCCGTACCCACAACCAGACGAGGAGCGCCAGCAACACCGGCAGCGCCCAATCACTTAACGCCAGCGACCAACCCAGCTGTGCACTCAGCCAGGGTGACAATGCCGCCCCGAGGCCGCCACCGCCCATCAGCGCCCCGGCCCATAAGCCAGTCACCGCCGCACTGCGCCGCGAAAAACGCTGCCGAATCAGCCCTGGCATCGCCATCTGTACGATGCCAATGCCCAGCCCACCACATAATGCGCTCAACACCAGCCAGCGGCCTTCGGCAATCGCGCCACGTGTCGCCAGCGCGACCAATAACAAGGTTAACCCGGCCAACAGCAGGCGTCGCAGCGGCAGACGCTGCATCAGGGGGGCGCCCAGCAGCGCAACCGCGCCCATCATCACCATCGGAACGGCAGGCAATAAGGACGCCGCCAGCGGGGAGAGGCCAATGCTTTGGCGCAACTGTCCCAATAACGGGCTGACGGAGGTAAGTAACGGACGCATATTCAGCCCGGCCAGCACCAGGGCGGCGAGCGTCGGTCCGTTGGAATGTCGGGTCATACACAATCCTGCAGAGAAAAGGTTGTCAGGATGACAGCGGCGGTTACTATTTGGAAATGAAATAACGCCATAGCGAACAGTGGAAAAATGAATCGTCAGCCGATGTTTACCCCGCAACAGTTGTTAAGCTTTGTCGCGGTATGCGAAACCGCCAGCTTTACCCGCGCCGCCGACCGCGTGCATCTGTCGCAATCCACCGTCAGCCAACAGGTGCGACGGCTGGAGGAGATGGTCGGCAAGGCGCTGCTGCAACGTACCTCCCATCAGGTGGCTGTCACCGAAGAGGGCGAAAAGTTGCTGGGCTATGCGCGCCGGATCATTGCATTGAATGGCGAAGCGCACGATGTACTGAGCGACAAATGGCGTGACGGGGTGATGCGGCTCGGCGTACCGGAAGATTTTGCCGCCCCCACGGCAGGGTTACTGGCCGATTTTAGCCGCCAACACCCGCAACTGCGGCTGGATGTGATGAGCGGAATGTACGTTGATCTGCACGCGGCCTGGCAGCGAGAAGAACTCGATATCATGTTAATTAAGCAACCAGGCGGGGAACGGCCTCTGGCAGCGAGGCCGGAACCGTTGCTGTGGCTGGATAGCGCCGAACATCCCTGTTTTGGACAAACCCCACTGCCGTTAGTGGTGTTTCCTCAACTTGGCTTGTATCGCGAGGAGATGTGCCAGACGCTGGATAGCCTCGGCCGTAGTTGGCGCATCAGCTACAGCAGCACCAGCCTGGTGGCGCTAGCCAGCGCGGCGGCGGCGGGCCTCGGGCTAACCTTACTCCCCGCCAGTTGCCGCCTGCCGGAACATCGGGTGTTGGGCGACGCCGAGGGATTACCGGTGATCAGCCATTTCGAGCTGGCGTTGTTCTGCCGCCAACCGCAGGACCATTTGCAGCAGGCGCTGGCCGCCGCGCTGGTGGCGTTTTGTCAGTTGCGCTGGCAGTGATTTTCCCACTGCCAGCCAGTGGCAAATATCGCAGCACCGAGGCGAGGCTTTTGCCAGATTAGGTTTTTCCCTTTTTGACTGGAGCCTCTGATGCAACTCTCTTCCCCCAGCCGTCGTGATTTTCTCAGCCAGACAGTACGCTGGACCGCCGCCGGAAGCCTGTTGGCGGCAGGTATGGGCCATGCCAGCCAGACGGTCGCTGCGCGATCCGAACGCCCGGCCCTCCCCCGCGCCCGCCATTACCAGTTGTTGAATGTGCGTCTCGAAGAAGATTTCGAGCGCGAAGGTAACGAGGTGATCGCCACGCGCACCGCGTTGTATGACATCACGATTAATGACGGGAAATTCGTCGCCATCGAGCCAGCCGGCAACGCGCGTAACAGCGCCTTACCCAACTGGGATGCGCAGGGTCTGCTGCTGCTGCCGCGCACCCGTGACATGCATATCCACCTCGACAAAACCTTTTACAGTGGCCCGTGGCAGGCACCGCGACCGCGTCAGGGCAAAACCATTATGGATATGATTGCCCGCGAACAGGTGCTGATCCCACAACTGCTCCCCACCTCACAGGCGCGAGCCGAAGCGCTGATCGGCCTGCTGCAAAGTAAGGGCAGCACCGAAGCACGCAGCCACTGCAATATCGATCCGGTTAGTGGTCTGAAAAGCCTGGAACATCTGAAGCTGGCGCTGGCAAACCACCCCGATTTTGACTGTGAAATTGTCGCCTTTCCCCAACACGGTTTGCTGCATTCAAAGGTAGATGGGCTGATGCGCGAAGCCATGTCACTGGGTGTGCAGTATGTCGGCGGACTCGACCCCACCAACGTGGACGGCGCGATGCAGGCTTCGCTCGATGCCATGTTCCAGATTGCCCTTGATTACCAGCGTGGCGTGGATATCCATTTGCATGAAACCTCCCCGGCAGGGGTGGCAGCGATTCAGTATATGGTGGCTACCATCGCCAAGAATCCGCAGCTCAAGGGGAAAGTCACCCTGAGTCACGGCTTTGCCCTCGGCACGCTGGAGGGGAAAGCGCTGGATCAGATGATTGCTGGCATGGCCGAGCAGCAGATGAGCGTGGCTTCCACCATCCCCATCGGCAAGTTGACCATGCCATTGCCGCAATTGCAGGCGGCAGGCATTACGGTGATGACCGGCACTGACAGCGTGATCGATCACTGGTCGCCTTTCGGTAGCGGCAGTATGCTGGAGAAAGCCAATTTGTATGCGCAACTGTACCGCGGCTCCGATGAGTTTGGTCTGAGCCGGGCGTTGCATATCGCGACTGGCGGTATTCTGCCATTATCGAATCAGGGCGCACGTCAGTGGCCGCAGGTGCAGGATGAGGCCAGCATGATGCTGGTGGAGGCCAGTTGTTCCGCCGAAGCCGTGGCGCGGATTGCACCGGTCCACGCCACCTTCCGCCGTGGCACCGCCGTGTACGCCGCCTGAAACAAAAAAGCCTCCGGGAAGGAGGCTTTATGAACGAAAAGGCAGGGACAGGTTGCGCCCACCGCCATGCTGGATTATTACGATAACATCTGAATTGCCAGCGCATACAGCCGCTGGTTTTCTTCGTCGCTGACAGGCTCTTCTTCCGCGTAACAGGCAATCATGGAGCTGACTTTGTCAGATGACAACGCCTCTCCGTGAATGTGTAGGGTTAACACGGCGCGGCCGACGATTTTCAGAATGTCCTCGTTTTGTCCCTGGACGTAGTGACTCAATGAAGTGACCTCTGAAGTTGTTTTATATCGCCAAATGGCGCGCTAAATATAAAACAATCCAGAGAACGATTTTAATCGGAATTTCCTGTAACAGACGGGACACATAAAGATAACAGCAGCAATTGGTCGCTATCTTGCCGTCAGTATGCGGCTATCGTCTGATTAACTCAGCCATTTTTCTCGACTGGCGAATTTCTCATCATGGGAGTTTTCGGAAAATTCATTAGAACTTTGCGACAATAACTGTCGAAAAATAAACCAAATATTACCAGATGCTTATTTATTCCCGTCAGCAACCATCCTCCCGGCCGTGAGGTGATTTATCATTGATGCCGCGGGCCCTTTCTGCCAGACTGGCCGCCGCAACTCCGCCCGATATCAGAGACCGTCCCGTGACTGCTTTTTCTACCCTGACGCAACTGCCTGCCAGCCAACTCGACAACCTGCGCGAGATGGGTTTTGACGCCATGACGCCAATTCAGGCAGCCGCCCTGCCCGCGATCTTACAAGGGCGCGATGTGCGTGCGCAGGCGAAAACCGGCAGCGGTAAAACCGCCGCCTTTGGTATCGGCCTGCTCCAGCGGATTGATAACAGCCAGTTTCATACCCAGGCGCTGGTGCTCTGCCCGACGCGCGAACTGGCCGATCAGGTCAGCAACGTATTACGCCAGCTGGCGCGCTTCACGCGCAACATTAAGATCCTGACGCTGTGTGGCGGCCAGCCGATGAGCGCCCAGCGTGATTCACTGGTGCATGCGCCCCATATCGTGGTCGGTACACCGGGACGTATTCTTGATCATCTGAAACGCGATAACCTCGATCTCAACCAACTGCAAACCCTGGTGCTGGATGAGGCCGATCGCATGCTGGAAATGGGTTTCCGTGATGATATGGAAGCGATCATCGGCTTTACCCCTGCTGCACGCCAGACCTTGCTGTTCTCCGCCACCTGGCCGGATACCATTGCCAGCCTGAGCGAACGCTATCAGCGTGATGCGCTGGCAGTGGCCACCGAGACCGAAGCCGAGCTGCCCGCCATTGAGCAACGATTTATTGAAGTCAGCGCCAGTGAACGCACCAACCTGTTAAGCGCCTTGCTCAGCCAGCAGCAACCCACATCCTGCGTAGTGTTCTGCAACACCAAACGTGAATGCGATGACATCGCCGCTGCGCTCAACGATCGTCAGATCAGCGCCCTCGCGCTGCATGGCGATCTGGAACAGCGTGACCGCGAGCGGGTGCTGATCCGTTTTGCCAACGGCAGCATCCGCGTGCTGATCGCCACCGATGTGGCAGCACGCGGCCTGGATATTAAGTCGCTGGCACTGGTCGTGAATTACCACCTCGCGTGGGACCCGGAAGTCCATCTGCACCGCATTGGCCGTACTGGCCGCGCCGGAGAATCAGGTCTGGCGGTCAGTTTTGTCGCGGCCGATGAGATGGCGCGCGCCCATGCGCTGGAAGATTATCTGCAACAATCTCTCAACTGGGTTGCCGCCAGCACGCTGAAAGGCAGTGCAGCCAAAGCACTGCCAGCAACCATGATGACGTTATGTATCGACGGTGGCCGTAAAGCCAAAATCCGCCCCGGCGATATTCTTGGCGCACTGACCGGTGAAGCCGGTTTCAGCGCCGATCAGATCGGTAAGATCGATCTCACCCCAACCCATGCCTATGTGGCCATTGCTGCCGCTCAGGCCAAAACGGCGCTGATCAAGCTGAAAGAAGGCAAGATCAAAGGCAAAAGTGTACGCGCCATCCTGTTGAAATAAGCCGTTAAAACGTGGGGGCGCTCGCCCTCACGTCAAAATTCCACCCGCTACTCTCTATTTTTTAATCACTCTGCCGATAACTCCATCACGGCGATGTTGCCATGCCCCTAACGCAGCCCTGAGCGAGGCCAGGATGGATAATTTCCAGAAAGAGATCGATGAACGCGCTAACCTCGCGTTATCAAACAAATTCGAACTGTTGTTGTTCCGCCTCGGCTCCGATCAGCGGAAAGGCAAATCAGAGCTGTACGGGATTAACGTCTTTAAACTGCGTGAAATCGTGCCGATGCCGAACATCACCCGTGCTGCCGGGATGCAATCGCCGCTGCTCGGCATGGCCAGTATCCGCGACCAGTTTATCCCGGTCATTGATCTGCCTGCGGTGACCGGCTGTACCCCGGAAACCGGCCTCAACCTGCTGCTGGTGACGGAATATGCCCGCAGCACTCAGGCGTTTGCCGTGGAATCGGTGGAGAATATTGTGCGCCTCGACTGGAATCAGGTGCATACCGCTGAAGCGGGGATTGGCAGCCGCAACATCACCAGCATCGCCTGCCTCGATAGCGACGGTGAAAGCAACAATCTGGCGCTGGTGCTGGACGTTGAACAGATTCTGTATGACATCATTCCGTCGGTGCGCGGTGTCGAGCCGGGTGAAGAGACGGTGAAAAACTTCAATCTGAAACCGGGTCAGGTGGCGATTGTCGCGGAAGACTCCAAAGTGGCCCGTCAGCTGCTGGAACAGGGTCTGCAAAGCATGGGTATCCCGGCGATTATGCATAACACCGGTCTGGAAGCGTGGCAGAAAATCACGCAGATGCAGCAGGAAGCGCAGGCGGCCGGTGAGTCGATCCACGACAAAATCGCCCTGGTGCTGACCGATCTCGAAATGCCGGAAATGGACGGCTTCACCCTGACGCGTAATATCAAACGCGATGATGTGCTGCGCCATATCCCGGTGGTGATCCACTCCTCACTTTCCGGTAGCGCCAACGAAGATCACGTGCGCAAAGTCGGTGCCGACGGTTATGTGGCAAAATTTGAGATCAACGAATTGTCGAGCGTGATTCACCGGGTATTGGAAGCGACACGTTAATTCAGCTCCTCTGGCGGTGCGAATTATCGCACCGCTACACATCCCCTGCGAAGTTTTTGTGACAAACCTCTAAAAAATTAAAGTAAAAACATTAACATCCGATAACCCATAGCGCTTGCGCGTGCGGGCCAGCATGCTTCCCGCCGAAGTGAGCAGATAATTTTCGCTTAAAAAACATCAACCAGATGCAGATATCTCATCTGCTTTTCTATCTTGAAAACCATTTTTGGCATCACGGGGAGAAACCTATGTTGAGCTTTAAGAACCTGAAGGTCGGTGTCCGACTGGGCATCGCCTTTGGTCTGGTGGTGGCGCTGCTGGTGGTGGTGGGCATTACCTCCATCACCAAAATCAGCAATATCAAAAACGGCATCACCTCCATCGTCGAAGATCGCTATGTAAAAGTACGTCTGGCCTATGATGTGCGTGATGGCGTTAACGATCAGATCAAATATCTGCGCGGTATCGTGATTGATACTCATCGCCCGGAAAATAACGTGAAGCGTTTTCAGCAGTTAGCAGAAGCGACGGACCGTACCAACAGTGCGATGAAAAAGATTGAAGCCATCCAGATCACCGCCGTGGGTAAAAAGAAAATTGCCGGTCTGCTGGATGCCAGCCATCTGTTTGAACAACAGAAAGATCAGTTGGTTGCCCTGGTAAAATCAGGCGACCTCGAAGCCTCCAGCACCTTTGTGCTGAAAAAAATTACTGATACGCAAAACACCTATCTGGATAGCGCCAATGCGTTTGCCGCTTCGCAGTCTGAACAGCTGCAAAATGAAGGCATTAGCATCATCGCTGATGGTTCTACCGCCATCATGGTGACGCTGATTTTCTCCGCTGTCGCCATTGTCGCCTCCATCATCCTTGGCTTCCTGCTGACGCGTTCGATTGTGCGTCCGCTGAATGAAGCCGTCGAGATTGCCGGAAAAGTGGCAGCCGGTGATCTCAGCACCCATATCGAAGTCAAAAGCACCGATGAAACGGGCGTGCTGATGCGTGCATTGCAAAGCATGAACGATAATCTGCTGACCATCGTTACGGATGTGCGTGCCGGTTCTGACACCATCGCTGTGGCATCCAATCAGATCTCTAGCGGTAACCTTGATCTCTCCTCGCGTACCGAGCAGCAGGCCAGCTCACTGGAGGAGACTGCCTCTGCGATGGAACAAATGACCTCCACCGTGAAGCACAATGCCGAGAACGCGCGCGAGGCCAATAAACTGGTCGCCAACACCTCTGATGTCGCCAAAGAAGGCGGTGTGGTGATGGAACAGGTGATTGAGAAGATGGAAGCCATCGCGCTCTCCTCGAAGAAGATTGTCGACATCATCAGCGTCATCGACTCTATCGCGTTCCAGACGAATATCCTGTCGCTCAATGCTGCGGTAGAAGCGGCGCGTGCCGGTGAACAGGGGCGCGGTTTTGCCGTGGTCGCCAGCGAAGTGCGTAATCTCGCGCAACGCTCGGCTTCCGCAGCGAAAGAGATCAAGGTGTTGATTGAGGATTCTGTGGCGAAAGTGGATGAAGGGAGCCGCCTGGTATCCCATGCCGGTTCCACCATCGGTGAGGTGGTGAACAGCGTGAAAAGCGTGGCGGATATCATGAGTGAAATCACCATCGCCAGCAGCGAGCAGAGCAGCGGCATCAGCGAAATCAACCTCGCGATTACCCAGATGGAAGCCGTGACGCAGCAGAACGCCGCGCTGGTTCAGGAAGCGTCCGCCGCCTCACAGGCCTTACAGGAACAGGCTGAGCGTCTGGCACAATCGATGAGTGTGTTTAAAACCGGGCATGGCATGGAGCTGAGCGTGGTGTAAACCCTCATAGCGGCGCGATTTATCGCGCCGCTATGCATGTTACGCTTAATTCACCAGCGAATAGAAAATCGAAGAGATAGCCAACAACCCAACAATCACCACAAAAGCATTGCTGATTTTGCCGCTGTACTGACGCATCGCGGGGACTTTCTGGATGGCGTACATCGGCATCAGGAACAACAGCATTGCAATCACTGGCCCGCCCAGGGTCTCAATCATCCCCAGAATGCTCGGATTGAGTGTCGCCACCAGCCAGGTGGTCAGCAGCATAAACACCGAAGTCATGCGATTCAGACGCTGCGGCGTGACGCTTTTGCCACGGCTGCGCAGTGACTTAATCACCAGACCGTTAAACCCTTCTCGCGCACCAAGATAGTGACCCAGGAACGATTTGGTGATCGCCACCATCGCCACAATCGGTCCGAGCCAGGCAATCATCGGCACCTGAAAGTGGTTCGCGAGATAAGAGAGGATGGTGATGTTCTGCGCTTTGGCCGCATCGAGGTCGGCTGGCGACAGGCTCAATACGCAGCTGAAGACAAAAAACATCACGGTCAGCACCATCATCAAATGCGCGCTGGCGAGAATACGTGAGCACTTCTGCTCCGCCGCCGCACCATACTCTTCACGCTTCGCTACCGCGAATGAGGAGATGATCGGAGAGTGGTTGAAGGAGAACACCATTACCGGAATGGCTAACCACAGCGTCATCCAGATATTGCTGTCGCCACTGCCCTGGCCGGATGACAAGGTCTCCAGCGCGGCACCGTGCCAGTGTGGTATCAGGTAGCAGGCCAACAACATCAGCACCGCCACAAACGGGAACACCAGCACGCTCATCGCTTTGACGATCATCTGCTCGCCAAAACGCACCACGGTCATCATGCCAACAATCAAAATCAGCGACAGCACGACTCGCGGCGGCGAAACCAGCCCCAACTGATGCACGATAAAGCTGTCAACGGTATTGGTAATCGCCACGCTGTACATCAACAGAATGGGATAGATGGCAAAGAAGTAGAGCAGCGTAATGATCTTCCCTGCCCCTGTGCCAAAGTGTTCTTCCACCACTTCGGTAATATCTTCGCCGGGATTTTTTCCGGAGAGCACAAAACGCGTCAGGGCACGATGCGCATAAAACGTCATCGGGAAAGCAAGTACGGCCATGATAATCAGCGGAATCAAACCGCCTGCCCCGGCATTGATAGGCAGAAACAGCACCCCTGCGCCAATCGCCGTCCCATACAGACCCAACATCCACACGGTGTCACTTTTACGCCAGCCCTTCGCGGGCGCCTCAACGACACCCAGTGTGCCGGTTTGCGAGGTTTCCATCGGTCTCTCCAGAATTACACTTAATCAAAAGCACAGCCCACAGGGCTGCGAATTATGACGCGGTCGGCGCGACGTGATCATGCTAACCGTTTTTTATCGGCGCGGATGACTTAAATGCAAGAATCAGCGCACAAAAACAGCAACATCGTGCAAAATGATGCATTTATCATCGATAAATGCACGATGCACGCAAGCAACCGTTTGCGTGGCCGCTATTTGACCTGAGACGCGGAGAGAGTGCAAGGGAGAACACCGTAGCGGTGCAATAAATCGCCCCGCTACGGTTAGGGACATCGATGGTCAGAATGCCCGCATTCGGTATAAAGCATAAAGAAAATAGTACGCCGTGATAGTATTCAAATTGATGATCATATATTTCATCTTTTCATTTTTATTCAGCAGAATAAAAATACCTTTCGAGTATCTTCCCCGCTTGATTTCATTGATCTCCTGAGCAATATCGCCCGGCGAGAACGAGGAATGATACATGGCCGTGACAATTTGCATATCCAGTGCCAGTACACGTTTGGAGATACCTTTAAGGAAATAGTCGAGATCGCTCTCCTTATATTTTTCCACAATCGCGTCATACAAAGCCGTCAGTGATTTTTTTCTCACCTTCAGTTCATTGTAATTAGACTTACGCTTGGACAACGACCCCGCCACATCTTCGTAATGGTAAGCACTGCCAGGCATCACCAGAAAATTACTGACGCAACTAAAGCATTTAAGATTGAATAACAGGTCTTCGCTCATTGAAACGCCTTCAATAAAACGCAGACCCACCTCTTCAATCATCTCGCGACGGTAACATTTATTATGCAGATAGCCAATATTATCACTCATTTCCAGCTCCCCGAGTACGAAGGGGATATCTTCCTGCTCAAAAAAACCTGCCTGCATGATTTTACCGACGCGATCATCATTCAGGTTCCCCACCATCAGATCGATGGCTTGCGCTGGCCAGGCACTCAGGTTCTGTTTAAATACCATCAGGAAGTTATTTTCCACCCAATCATCAGCATCAAGAAATAGCACATACGCCCCCCGACACAATTGCAGGGCGCTATTTCTTGCGGCACTGACGCCCGCATTCATTTGATGAAGCACCGTGACCTGCGGATAATCGATGAATTCTTCGAGTATTTTCGGGGTTAAATCACGGCTACCATCATCAACGATGACAATCTCATAGTCTGTATACGTCTGGTTGAGTACACTCAGAATGGTTCGTTTAAGGGTTTTCTGTGCGTTAAAGGCTGGGATAATAACACTAAAAAGGGGTTTTTCATTCATGATAAACTCTCTTTACTGTCTGAGGTTTTGATATTGTTAAATAACAGCCATAACTTCCTCGGGTTGAAAAAAATATGATGAATACGCATGACCGGTTGCGCAGGGAAGAAATAATTAAGCAGCGTAAAAGATAAAAACTCGGTCAATACCACGCTAATGGCGGCACCAGTCAGACCGAAATGCGGCACCAGCAGGAGCGATGACGCAAGACAGATTAATAGAACAGCAAAGGTTTTTTTCACCAGATAACGATATCCGTGGTACTTAATAATGAAGCGGTCCATTACGCTACTTAATACGGCGCACATGGCACCAAAACTGAGCAGAACGGTTGGTGCGATGGCGTCCAAATACGCAGCGCCGTAAAAAGATCGAATAAACCAGCCTGAGAGCAGCCAGATGACAAAAATCACGGCGGTGGAAACGCCGATCACCAACAAATGCAGCTTCTGGGCTTTAACGATGGCGCGCTCAGGATCGCGCTCAGCAAAAAATGAAGGATAAAACGATGCCAGCAAAGCGCTGGGTAAAAATACCCAGGCCGTTGATAACGTCAAGGCAACCGAGAAAATACCCGCCTCTTTCACGCCAAGAAAATAAGAGACACTGACTTGATTGACGCGTGTATACAGCGCAACCGCCAGCACGGATAAAATCAACGAAATGCCTGACGCCACCATATAACGTGAGTATTTTTTGAACTGCCTGACAGCCGGTAACGGTGTCCGTTGCTCAGCCAACAAAAACCCGCTGGTTTTAATCACAAACGGAATCAGCGTTGCCAATACGATAGGAATCGCCAGATATTTAGGATCGAGGGCAAAATAGGAAATAAAGAAACGCACCGTCAGGCTGATAACCAGACCAATCAGGTTGGCAACGACATTGAGTCGCGCATGCAGCATGGCTTCGTTGTAGACATTCACCAAATCAATGGCGGAAAACAGGCAGGCAATGGCTGCTGCACCAATAAATACCCACGTATCCGGGCTGAGTTCTTCCTGCATCACCAGCAACCCCACCAATGACAGTAGCGTATACAGCACCAGTACCAGGAAAAAGGTTGATATCATCAGCCTGATACCGGAATGCCGCTTCTGTGCAATGCGTTTCAATAAAATCACATCGCTACCCATTTGAGCGAGGGTTTGCACAAACTGAAACACCAGCATGGAAAGGGAGATAATACCGAAAGTGGTTGGACCGACATATTTCGCCACATAGGAGGTAACGAATATTAGCCCCAACACCGCAATCAGTTTCTCCACAATCATCCATAGCGAGTTTTTTAATTTATCTTTCACAACGCCACCTCAGAATAAATTATTTTCGTGCCAACTTACGCAGACGCGAAACCAGGCGTGGACTGAGAAAAAAAAGCGTGAAGTACAGACTCCAGCCATTCATCATCAGCCCCGAGGAGAGATAGGATTTAAAACACCGGCGATAAAGTGCAATATATTCATCAATAAAGTCGCGACTGAATCCTTCGCCAGTTATCGCTTTGTAGATATAGGAGGAGGCGACCTTCAGATAGAGATGGTAATAACAACGGCTATGCTGCACCGACAAAAATGCTTTCATGCTGCTAAAGGAGCGCACAAACGAAAAATGCTTTTCCTGTAATGACGATCGGGTTGCCGAGTGAGCAGATTTAACGTAGTGATAAACTACTGCGTCGGAGAACACGACCTGGCGCTGTTGTTGCAGCCAGAGATAATTCATCACAAACAGTAGATCCTCAAAGTTATAAATCTCTTCATTAAAACGCAGATGGTGCTGGCGAATCACATCGCCACGAAACACCTTGTCGCAAATACCGTGGCGCGGCGTAAAGTAGAGCAGCTCGTTAATTGCGGCTGACACTGTCATCAGGCTGGTTTGATCCGACGCCACCGGAAAATCCAGCGGCTGCCCCTGCGGGGTAAAATGCTGCGACTGTCCCACCACCATGCAAACGTTTTGCTGCATCAGACGCAACCAGGTCGAAAACGCAGTGGCCGGTAGAAAATCGTCGGCATCGAGAAAGCAAAGAAATTTGCCCCGCGAAGCCCGAATCCCCTGATTACGCGCGGATGAGACGCCCCCATTGGCTTGATTGATAATGTGAAAATGCGGATAGTGCGCATAATTTTGCAGCAACGATAGCGAGTGGTCAGTCGAACCATCGTTAATAAAAATGACCTCAAAACGCGGCTCATCCTGCTGTAACAAGCTATCAATGCATCTCTCCAGATACGCTGCGGCGTTATACACCGGTACGATGACGCTGAATAACACGTCGTTTAAAGGATTTAGCATGTGACCTCTGGCTCATTGAAACGAATAAATACCATTCAGCCTGCGTGATAAATCGCGCCGCTACAGAAAATTGCTATGTCCGCATGATGCTTGCATTCACCTTATGATTTATTCCCGCTTTATTTCGGAGTTTCCTCAGATGAAAAAATGGAGAAAAACAAGGAGGATATAAAAATCACCTATTAAGAATTACGCCAGAAAAACAGGACAATTTAAATATTGAGAGAAGGCAAGAAAAATACACGCTACCGCCCCTGGCTGACGGTCGCCAGTTAAATACCCGAGGTAAATTCACTTTTTTTTGGCAAAAGAGACCCACGCTGCACGCATTCGAGTTCAGTTGAATTTCAGTCACTTGAATTGCCGTGCCGGAATGAAAAGGTGCATCTAAAAATGGGCCGTTTCATTACGGACACAACATTAATGATCTTGCTGTATGTCCTGCATTTTTATTACGCCGGAGCGGTTAATACTCCTCATAACATGCAACAGGGTTTATTTCAGCGCGGACATCGCGACCGCGCCGCAACAGGCTGGGGGCCTCAAAAATGCGATCTATTTCAAAACTTTGTCCGGCAATCTTACCGGGCGCGGTTATAAGGTCAATGCTCACTATATCAAACCGGAATTTCCGCATCGGTTATAAACCCGGGGTATTGCGGAATAGATTAGCCAGCGTGAATTAAGAATTTATCGATTGATTAGCAATGACCCGCGCCAGACCAGGAATAAAGTGAGAATAATGTAAGGTGATGTACCAAAATATTTCTGTCATGGCGTTATCACCGTCACCATTATTCCACTGTCACCCGTAGCTGTTATACACGCGCTTCCTTCAACCATCGGTTAATGCTGCGCGGTTACCTGCGCGGGCACGGTAAATTCCACGGTTTTGCTGTCCAGCGGTTTATGTGTGGGATCAGCAAGGATGATGGTCACTTTGTGCTTACCCGCCGCCAGCCCCACCAAAATCACCGGTTCACCGCTGGCGTCAGCCCAATGCCAGGGGTTGTCGTCAACAATGACGTGGATATGGCCGATACGCGGCGTGACCTTTAACGCTTCCGGGCCAAATACTGGCTCAATACGCAGGTTCTCCGCGCGATACTGAATAAATACCGCACCTTTGCGTAATGGCCCGGCCAGTGGAGCATCGACGATCAGCCTTGCTGGCGGCTGTGGTTTCTCTAATGGCGCGACAGCGGCCGGTCCCAGCACATCACCGGCACTGAGGCCGCCCAGCTCGGCAGCCCACGCGCAGGTGGCAGATGAGAACAAAATGGGTGAAATGAGGATTAGTCTACGCAGCATGATGGTGGCTCCTGTGAGGGGGTAAATAACAACCAACACAGGAGACCACACGGATGTATCCGGTTTATTTGGCCGATGGCGCGTTATGTATTGCTCTGTAACGCCGCCCATGCCAGATACAGAACGTAACCAAAAACCACGCTTAAGCGAGTGCCGCTAACACCCAGGCGACGGCCAGCAGATCGGCGCTGCCGCCAGGGCTTAAACGCCGAGCCATTAACGCCTGATCCATCTGACGCAGCGCGGCGTTATCCCACCCGGTAGCCAGCAGCAGCGCGGCATAGCGCTGCACATAGCGCAACCCTGCCCTACCGCCACGTGACAGCAGATTGCTGTCCGGATTCGACGCCATCAGGCGTAGTAAGGCGTGCTGCAACTGGCGCTCGCCCTGCTCCAGATGCCAGAACGGCAGCACGGCGTTGCGAACTGTGGCGAAGCCGCTTTCGACCTCACCGCGCGCCCCCGTCAAACCATAGTCTCGAAACTGCCGTTCTCCGGCAGTGCAACAGCTTTTGCGGTTAAGCAGTTCGCGCGCCACCAGCCCGCAACAGATCTCACTGACCTGACGACACAGGCTGGTCGCGTCAACCGCACGGTTCAGCCCCTGCAAACGCCCGGCGGCACAGCACAGCAATCCCAGGGAAAAAATACCGCCTTTGTGAGTGTTCACCCCACCGGTGGCGGCGAACATCGCCTGCTCACAGGCAATGCCCGCCGGACGAAGCAGGCGCAACTGTTCCGTTGCGGGATGCTGCGCATACTCAAACCCGATGTTGGCAAAAACCGTCAACCATGGCGTGATGGCCGCAATGCTGGTTAACAGCAGGGCATGGTTCATATCCTGATGTGAACCGTTATTGGCGCGATCCACCAGCCCGGGTTTGGGGGTCAAATCCAGTTCCAGACGTAGCGCCTGCGCCGCCAGGCCGGGCACGTCTGGCTCGGCCACATTAATCGCGAGCAAACCAGCCATCAATCATGTTCTCCACACGCGCCACAACCTCTTCAAGCGGATGGCGACGCGAACGGGCGCAACCATGCGCCGGTTGATCACAAACCAGACAACGCCGGGTGTGCAAATCCAGCGATTGCCGCCCAATTTGTCCCTGCTGCGGGCAAAACACGTCAAAATCCCACAACCTGCCAAGCGGGAAAGTTTGTTCCAGTTCAACGCACTGCGCTTTGATTTCCACTGCCGGATGCTCCACGCACCACAATGCTTCCGGGCCAGTCTCCAGCCACAATACCTGGTGGGCCAACACCGGCCAGCGATGCTGCCAAAGCAGTTGGTCGCAAGCCTGCAATGCCACCCCCATGGTGTTGCGATAACGGATGCTGTCCTTCACCGCACCCGGCGTCACCAGCGTCAGGGAGATAATCGGTTGTTGATAGCGAGAGAGCCAGTCAGCCTGACGCGCCGCGCGAACCTCTTTCGCCGCCAGCAGCGCTGTAAGACTGACGCCCGCTCGCACGGGCGTCATCATGGTCATAGATCGTCCTCTTTAACCTGGCGGACAACGTCAATCACGCTGCCATCGCGATAGCGGATCACCCCGACAATACGGTCAGTAAAGGCGATCGGTTTAGGTTCCCCGGTCAGCGACACCGCTCGCTGATACAGCGTAGCGATATCAACAATTTTCAGCCCCGCCGCCAGCAAACGCTCGCGGATTTCCGGACGCGCCGGGTTCACCGCGATTCCGTGGTCCGTCACCAGCACATCAATGCTCTCTCCCGGCGTCAGTCGGGTTGTCACGCGTTTTACCACCGTTGGAATGCGGCTGCGCAGTAAAGGCGCGACCACAATCGTCAGGTTTGCCGCGGCAGCCACATCACAGTGACCACCCGAAGCCCCACGCATCACGCCATCAGACCCGGTAATCACGTTCACGTTGAAATCAACGTCAATTTCTAACGCGCTGAGGATCACCACATCCAATTGATCGCAACTGGCCGCTTTGCCGCCGGGGTTGGCATACACATCGGTGGAGATTTCCACATGGTTCGGGTTGCGATGCAGTGAGGCCGCCGCTTCGCTGTCGAAGCACTGGGTATCGAGTAATTTTTCGATCAACCCTTTTTCGTGCAGATCGACCAGGCCACCGGTAATGCCGCCAAGGGCAAAACGCGCTTTCACCCCGTGGCGCGTCATTTTTTCTTCCATAAAACGGGTAGCCGCCGTGGCCGCCGCGCCCGAACCGGTTTGCATGGAAAAACCCGCGCGAAAATAGCCGGAATGCTCAATCACATCAGCGGCATAGCGGGCAATCATCAGTTCACGTGGGTTGCTGGTGACCCGCGCCGCGCCGACGCTGATTTTTGCCGGATCGCCCACGCTGGCAACCTGAACGATAAGATCCACCTGCTCCTGCCCGAGGCTGGCGGGCATATTGGGAAACGGCACCAGTTCTTCGGTCAGCAACACCACTTTGTCAGCAAACCGGGCATCGACCATCGCATAACCCAGCGAGCCGCATGCGGATCGGCCTTGCGTACCATTGGCATTGCCAAACTCATCGCTGCACGGCACACCGAGAAACGCGACATCGATGTGCAATTCGCCATCCTGCAACAATTTCACCCGCCCACCGTGGGAGTGGATCTGCACCGGTTCTTTCATCAGCCCATGAGAAATCGCCTCTGCCAGTTTGCCGCGCATCCCGGAGGTATAGATCCTGGTGATCACCCCGCTGCGGATATGCTCGATCAATGCATCGTTACAAGTCATCAAAGAGCTGGAAGCCAGTGTCAGATTTTTAAATCCAAGGCGTGCCAGCGCTGCCACGACCGTGTTGATAACCTGATCACCTTCGCGAAACGCATGGTGGAAGGAGATCGTCATGCCATCCTGCAAGCCACTGCGTGCAATCGCGTCATCCAGCGAAGCGCACAATTTACGGGTGTGTTTCGCATGGATATCCGCCAGCCACGGCGTGGCATAATGAGCGCTTGCAAAGGGTTTTAACTCACGCAGATGCGGAAAATTAACGTGAAGAAGTTCTGTCTGATTCATGATTTTTTCCTTAACGCCGCACGCCGGATGCCGCCGCACGTTCCAGCACCATCTGTGCATGATTAATAATCGGGGCGTCGATCATTTTGCCGTTCAGCGACACCACGCCGAGGCCATTACGTTCCCCTTCTTCCGCCGCTTCGATCACGCGCTGTGCATGATCGACTTCCTGTTGCGTGGGAGCATAGGCGTTGTGCAGCAGATCAATCTGGCGTGGATTGATCAAGGATTTACCGTTAAAACCCATTTTGCGGATCAGCTCGACTTCACGCAGGAAACCCGCTTCATCATTTACGTCGGACCACACCACATCAAAGGCGTCGATTCCGGCAGCACGCGCGGCGTGCAGCACCGCGCAACGGGCATAGAACAGCTCCGTACCGTCGCCGCGTTCGGTTTGCATATCCATCACGTAATCGAACGCCGCCAGTGCGATGCCAATCAGTCGCTGAGAGCTGCGCGCGATCGCGACGGCATTGATCACCCCAATCGCAGATTCAATCGCTGCCATCACCCGGGTGGACCCCACTTCCCGCCCACAGGCCAGTTCGATTCGTTCGAGGTGGCGCTCCAGTTCATAGATATCTTCCGGGGTATCGGTTTTCGGCAAGCGCACCACATCAACGCCAGCACGCACCACCGCCTCCAGATCCGGTAAACCAAACGGCGTGTGCAAGGGGTTGATACGCACCACGGTCTCAATGTCCTGGTACATCGGGTGCTGCAACGCATGGAATACCAACAGACGCGCGGTATCTTTTTCCCGGAGCGCTACCGCGTCCTCCAGATCAAACATGATCGAATCGGGCCGATAGATAAACGCGGTGGAGAGCATGGCCGCATTGGCCCCCGGCAGGAACAGCATGCTACGACGTAGTTTCCTCATAGCAGTTTCCCCCAATCGATCTCCGCATCTGGCGCGGCGCGCAGTATGGCGCTTTGCAGACGGGCGCGGATCACACAATCCAGCGCACCTTTGTCTTCGATGATGATTAAGCCCTGATGGACCTGCATGTCACGTAGCGTGCTGTGCACCACCTGGCGAATCTGGTCGCCGAACTGCTTGATCACCTCGCTGTGAATCACCACTTCAAGGTCGCCTCCCGCAGGGGCGATTTTTACCATCAGGTCACTGGATTCCATGGTTCCTGCCAGTGCCTCCCTCACAATTTTCATATTTATATTCCTGATTTTTAAGCAACTTCCGCGCTGTAATGGGTTGCAAGATGCGCAAAAGTGGTATCCGGTACAATTTCCCGAATACGGGAAAACTGGTGTGTTTTTAGTAAGCGCCGCACTTCCGAGGCCGAGATGGCATGGCCAGCCGCTTTGATTCGGGGGATTTCCACCACCTCGACCGCGCCAGTCAGCAGTTGATGCATGCTGTGGTTGTACTGGCGGGTGATCTCACAAAAGGGTTCGCTACCGATAAAGCGATGGGTAATGCCCAGCGCCGGGGCGATATGGTTGCGGAACAACAGCAAGTCGATCTCACTCCACGCCTGCTGCACTTTGCCGCTCTCTTTCAGGAAATAGGCCGGAAAGGTGGCACGCGAGATGATGTACTGAGAACCTTCATGCAAAGTGATATTCGGCAGGTGGGCAGTGCCGCTCTGCACCATTTTCCAGCGGGCACTAAAGGGGAAGAACGAGGCGTCTTCACTGACCACAAACAAATGCAACCAGTCACAGCGTGCTGCTGCCTGCTCCACCAGATAACGATGTCCCAGCGTAAAAGGGTTGGCGTTCATCACAATCGCGCCAATACGCTGCCCGTCAACACGACTGGCCTGCAATGAGCGGCAGTAGCGCTGAATGCCTGACGGGGTGTTTTCCAGCAGAATGGCGTTCTCCCCGCTCTGCACCACCGGCCAAAAGCCGTTGCGCTGGAATCGCTCCCGGTTGCAGGGACGGGTACACAGGAACAAATGAAAATGCCCGCGCGCCAGTGCCAGATGCGCCACTTCTGCCAGTAACTGCGCGCTGAGATTTTCGCCGCGCCACTGCTCATCAATGGCGACACATTTGATGACGTTAGCGACAAGACCGGCACAGCCCACCAGCCGATCGTCCGACCAGGCCTCAACAAAAGTGGTGATGTCGCTGTCCATACCTAATCCGCTATCCGCCAGCAGCGCGCGGATAGTTTCGCGCCGCCGGGGATTACCGCTGACTTCCGCGATGCGGAAGTCGATGGGGGGTCGTGGTTGCATAATCTCGCCTGCGCCTCAGTGCGTCGCCGTCAGCGCGTGCGCGGGTGCATCCATGATCACATTGCTGAGATGACCGATATTTTCGATCTCCACTTCGATGCGATCGCCTGCCTGCATAAACAGCGGCGGATTGCGTTTCTTACCCACGCCGCCCGGCGAACCGGTAATGATGACGTCACCCGCATGCAGGCTGGTGAAGGTGCTGATGTACTCGATAAGTTCGGCGATGTTGTGGATCATGCTGGCGGTGTTGTCATCCTGCACCTTCCGGCCATTCAGCCAGGTACGGATCGCCAGCTGATGCGGGTCCGGGATTTCATCGGCGGTAGTCATCCACGGACCAAATGCGCCGGTCTGCCGCCAGTTTTTTCCGGCGGTAAACCAGGTGTGCTGCCAGTCACGCGCCGAACCATCCATATAACAGCTGTAGCCCGCCACATGGTTCAGCGCATCCTCACGGGCGATATCCTCACCACTTTGACCAATGATCACCGCCAGCTCGCCTTCATAATCAAATTCGCTGGAATGGCGCGGTTTCAGGACCGGCGCATTATGGCCGGTTTGCGAGTCGGCAAAACGCACAAACAACGTCGGTGCCGGGTTGTGTTGATCAAACTCTTTGCGTTTTTCGGCGTAGTTCATGCCGACGCAAAGAATCTTCCCTGGGTTATCAATCACCGGTAACCATGCCAGATCGCTAAAGCGCAGATCCGGTACTTCTTCACTGAGCAGCTGCGCTTCTGATAATGCGTTGGCAGCGAGCAGCGATTTTAAATCGGCGTAGCGACCACCCAGACGGCGGCCCAAATCGATCACACCATCATCCCTGACGATGCCGTAGCTACGCTTTCCCTGATGGACAAAGCTTGCAAGTTTCATATTCTTCGTTCCTGTAATGCATGAATCAGACGAGGAAATTACCGAGGATAAGCAGCGATACCGAGACGTTGATCGCACCGCCAATACGGGTGGCAATCTGAGCAAATGGCATCAGGCTCATACGGTTACCCGCCGTGAGGATGGCGACATCCCCGGTCCCGCCCTGGCCGCTCTGGCAGCAGGAGACGATGGCGACATCAATAGGATGCATGCCAATCTTTTTGCCGACGAAGAAACCCGTGGCGACCAGCGCCGAAACGGTGCTGACGATCACCAGCAGATTATTGATGGTGAAGGCATGCACCAGTTCCTCCCACGGCGTAATGGCGACACCCACCGCAAACAGGATGGGATAGGTCACGGAGGTCTGGAAGAATTTGTACACCACCTGCGAACCTTCCAGCAGGCGTGGTGAAACACCGTGTGCCAGCTTGATCAGCACCGCGACAAACAACATGCCAACCGGCGCAGGCAGACCAATCAATTTGTGGCCGAGCATACCGATCATGTACAGCAGTACCGCCAGCAGCGCCCCTGCGGCAATGGTGGTGACATCGGTTTTACCCGGTGCCGCTTCCGGCGTTTTGGTGTCGCCATTGCTGCGGTTCGGCATCAGTTGGCCTTCCCCGGTCAAATGCGGGAAACGCTTACCGAGTTGATTCAGACATCCCGAGATGATGATCGCTGTCAGGCCACCCAGCATGACCATCGGCAACACGCGACCGAGTGCAACACCTTGATCCATATGCAGCAGTGTGGCGTAGCCAATCGAGAGTGGAATGGCACCTTCACCCACGCCACCGGCCATGATCGGCAGAATGATAAAGAAGAAGATTTGGAAGGGTTCCATGCCGAGCATCAGGCCAACGCCCATACCGACCAGCATGCCGACGATTTCACCGCACAGCATCGGGAAGAAAATACGCAGAAAGCCCTGAATCAACGTAGTGCGGTTCATACTCATGATGCTGCCGACAATAATGCAGCAGATATAGAGATAAAGGATGTTGGTCGATTTATAGAATTTGGTGGTGGATTCCACCACCACATCGGGCAGCAGGCCATAATAGACCATCGCCGAAGGGATAAAGGTGGCGCAAATCGCGGCGGCTCCCAGCTTACCCACAATCGGCAGACGTTTGCCAAACTCTCCACAGGCAAAACCGAAAAACGCCAGTGTCGCGACCATCACCACGATATCGCTGGGTAACTTGCCACCAAAACAATCGATAGCAATTAACGCCCCGGCCAGCAGGAATAATGGCAATGGAATTATCCCGATTTTCCAGGTATCCATAATATGCCACCAGCGGTCCTTAAGTGATTTCTTTTGAATCGCCAATGATTCAGAGGTAACAGAAAACGAATCGTCAGTTGTGCTCATAATTAAGCCCCTTGGTTATTTTGTGCCTTCAGGGTAAAGGGCTAATGGCGCAGGTTATGTGAGGGAATGCATAATAAAACCGGAGTTTTAATGGCATCTATGGTTTTTATGGTTTCTTTTATTTTCTGTGATTTACACCTTAATTATTGGCGTGGTTTTAATGGTTTTTATATCAGGAGGTACAAGTTAATAACATTTCCAAAAATGAGTACTTAACATGCCATTTTTTGCGCCATATCTTGCTGTGCAAGGGATCACAAGTTTCCAGTAAAGCACACACAATAATGATAAAAAATGATACATTGGCGCTTTGCTGGCTGTGGTGCGTGCCGTTATGAAGCTATCCTTCCAAATCAAACTTTTTATCTCTCTGGTGCTGTTCTTCTCCGGCCTGTTTGTTTTGCTTGGCGTGTATTATTACCAGGATGTCAGTCGCCAGCTTTATCAGGAAATGAGCACTAGGGCAAAAATACAGGCGGAAGAGATCGCGATTATTCCGAATTTGCGCAAGGCCGTCGCAGACAAAGATATTCCGGCGATTAACCAGTTTATGCATCAGGTGGTGTTGCATAGCGATGCCAGTTTTATTGTGGTTGGGGATAATAAAGGCATTCATCTTTTTCATTCGGCCCATGGTGATGTGGTCGGCAAAAAGCTGATTGGCGGTGACAACGATGCGGTATTGCGGGGAACCAGCACCACCACCATTCGCAAAGGGGGGCTGGGAATATCCCTGCGCAGCAAAGCGCCGATATTTGACGATAACCATCAGGTGATCGGCATTATCTCGGTGGGCTATCTCACCAGCTACCTCGACACCATTACGCTGAGTAAAGTGATCAATATCTTTATCGCCGCCGTGCTATTGCTGGCTGCCCTGTTTATCTTTTCCTGGTTTTTCACGCGCGGGATTAAAAAGCAGATCTTCTCGCTGGAACCACGGGAAATTGGTCTGCTGGTGCGTCAACAGAAAGCGATGATGGAATGCATCTATGAAGGGGTGATTGCCGTCGATAGTGAACTGCGTATTGAAGTGATCAACCAGGCGGCACGTAAACTTTTAGGCTTGAGCCAGCCAACCCGTATGTTACGTGGGCATCCCATCGGCGAGGTTATTGCTCCAGTGCCCTTTTTCACCCGCGACGTGATACTGGAGAATGATACCCACGACGAAATCTGTCGTTTCAATCAGTTAACGGTGATCGCCAGCCGGGTACGGATTATGCTGGAGGATGAATTGCAGGGGTGGGTGATCACCTTTCGTGACCGAAATGAGATCGATAGCCTCAGTGCGCAGCTCAGTCAGGTCAAACGCTATGTCGATAACCTGCGCATCATGCGCCATGAACAGTTGAACCGAATGACGACGCTCTCTGGCCTGTTGCATCTGGGACGCTACGACGAAGCGGTACGCTACATTCAGGCTCAGTCTGAACATGCGCAGGAGCTGCTGGACTTCATTTCTGCACGCTTTAGCTCGCCAACGCTATGCGGCTTGCTGTTGGGCAAAGCAGCACGCGCACGTGAAAAAGGGGTGGAGTTGGTGTTTGATCCGCTCTGCGAGATGGTGCGCCCTTGCCGCACGCTGGGGGAAGCAGAGCTGATCTCTATCATTGGCAACCTGCTGGATAACGCCATTGAGGCCACACAGCGTTCCCCTCACCCACACGAACCGGTGGAGGTACTGATCCTGCTTAACGATCGGGAGCTTATAATCGAGGTCGCGGATCGGGGTATCGGTATCGATCCGACGATCCGGGAACATATTTTTGAACGCGGGATGACCACCAAACGCAGTGGTGACCATGGCATCGGCCTGTATTTAATCGCCAGTTATGTCACGCAGGTAAGTGGGTCGATTGAAGTCTCCAACAATGCCCCGCGCGGCACGATTTTTTCCTTATTTATTCCTGAAATGGGCGACCAGGCGCGACCCGTTCCGACGCTGGAAGAACAGTACTATGCAACCTGATCTGATAGATGTATTGATTGTTGAAGATGAAAACACCCTCGCGCAATTGCATGCCGAATTGATCAGTGAACATCCGCGCTTACGACTGGTGGGGATGGCCTCATCACTGGCAGAAGCTCGGGTGTTGATGGAGAGCAAACAGCCTAAACTGGTGCTGCTCGACAATTACCTGCCGGACGGTAAAGGCATCACGCTAATCAGCGATCCGCTGGTTCTGCACGCCAACTGTTCGGTGATTTTCATCACTGCCGCCAGCGATATGGACACCTGTAGCCAGGCAATCCGTAATGGTGCCTTCGACTATATCCTCAAGCCCGTTTCCTGGAAGCGTTTAAGCCAATCGCTGGAACGGTTTGTGCAGTTTGCCGAGCAACAGCGAGTGTGGAAGATTGTCGATCAGCAAAACGTTGATTCGCTCTATCAACTTCAGGCGAAAAATTACCGCCAGGATAGCGGTAGCAAAGGCATTGAAGAGAAGACGCTGGCGTTGGTGCAAAAAATGTTTGCCGAGTCTGCTCTGCGCTGTTTTTCAGTGGATGAAGTGGTGAACGAAACCGGACTAAGCAAAACCACCACTCGGCGTTATCTGGAGCATTGCGTGGATGCGGGCTTTCTGGCGGTGGAGATGCAGTACGGCAAGATTGGTCATCCGAGAAGGATGTATCGGCGGGTTGAGGGGGAACACGGGGCATGATGGCCGGTGTGGATATGGATTTCTGCGCGGCTTATCTCAAACTCAATCGTCATCGATACCCGGTGATTAAAGAACATCGTATACTTTCGATCCAGCCTGCAAAGTGATTTTAATCTAAAAATCATACAGTTAAGCCCACCATAACGTAACTTATCTCTCAAGTGCGGCAACACTTGACTGTACGAAACTAATCGTACAAAATACAAGGACTGTAAAATGGGTTTTAAAGAGATAAAACATGAAGCCATAGCCTGCCTGATAAAGGGAGCCTATGATCATGAAGCAAGAACCAATATTGATACCAAGAATCTGTTCTCTGTCGGGGAAATAGATGAAGAGTATGTTATCTCTTTGATACAGAAAACATCTGGAGATCAATATAGCTATAGCCCCCATCATCAGGACCGTACCATCAATGTTCATCTATGTCGCCCGTTTAAAGATGGCTGTTATTGGTACGTGAAATTTTATTTCATTGAGCCAGATATTATCTTTATCAGCGTTCATCAGTAGTCTGGAGGGTTAAAATGAGAATCGTTAAAGAGGGTGATACACGACAGGTTATCTGCCATAACTGTGGGAAAGGTCAAGCGACCTATTTATTACGCGATGTCGATTTTAATGATAAAAGTGGCACGGTTAAAAATATCTTGGCGGCCGTTTGTGATAAATGTCATGCCGTCGTTAGCATCCCTGCGCAATCTACACCGAAGATAAAAGAAGAATACAATAAGATAAAATCATCTTTAGAAGTAAGGGTGCCAGCGCATTTCCTCGACATTTTGAATGTAGCCTCGCAAAAAATAAATCCCGCTCTGGATGATAGTTTCAGCCGTGCGTTAATTCTTTATTATATTCATGCA
Organism: Pantoea sp. At-9b; assembly: GCF_000175935.2. Classification (NCBI taxonomy): domain Bacteria; kingdom Pseudomonadati; phylum Pseudomonadota; class Gammaproteobacteria; order Enterobacterales; family Erwiniaceae; genus Pantoea; species Pantoea sp. At-9b. The sequence continues at coordinate 964,276 of NC_014837.1, read as the reverse complement.
TTAAACTCAGGACGTTATGAACAGCAGGATTTAGCCAAGCTATTAAACGGTGATTTGGCCAAAGCCAAGGCCTCGAAAAGAATTTCGATAAAAATAAACACATGGCAACTTAACGAACTTAATGAAATCATGGTAAAGCACCATCTAAAAAAGAACACCGATGTGATTAAAGCCGTGATACTGAAGATCAATGAAGATATTGTGCAGAATGAAAAACCTGAACAACTTTCTGAATTAAGAAACGTTGCGGCTGCATTAGCCTAAGATACCATTTAATGGTGATCAGACTAAAGACGACTGCGCCTTTTAATCAGAGCAGCTTCACATTATTTGAATTTACCTGCATCAATGGTTTTTTGCTGACTTACTCGCCTCTGATTAAAAAGTAGACTCCCCCGCTGACGATACAGGGACAACACAGGACCAGGGAATGGCGAAAGGCATCGTGCTTTGCGCATGGCGATCTCCTCCAGGAACATAATCAGTATGCCGGAAGATCTCTAAATGTGAATGGTCCGGTTTACCGGGATGCTTACAGTATCATCAGTGATCTCAGCGGTAGCAACAGTAAGTCAGGTATACACTATCGTGTGCATGAAACGGGGCAGAGCCAGCCGCTTTCCCGTGCTGGTTAGGAATCCCATCAATCGCCTGTTTATCCCGCGCTAAGGTCGTTGCAAGCGCCGCTGTTTGGGAGAGAATTTAAGACGCTGGCACGTCATAGGGCTTCAAGTTGATGATGCTTGTTTGAGCCTGGCAACTACAAGCCGTGCCATGCTAATCTCCCACATGCCAATTAGCACAACCCGGCAATGTGAGAGACAAAATCACCAACAATCAATGCAGACAAGAATGCATGAGAAAATCATTCAACTAATTGATTTTAATGAAAAAAGTGCGACTGGTGCCGGTAATAGGAGTCGAACCTACGACCTTCGCATTACGAATGCGCTGCTCTACCAACTGAGCTATACCGGCATTGCGGTGGGGAACTACGGGGCAATAAATTAGAAAAAACGGCCAGGCGAGTCAAGGATCAACGTATCGCAGGCTGAATTTATCCGCATTCCCTGTCAAAACCGTTCATATCACAAGCAACGAAGGCGAAACCTTCGTGTTCCCCAGTAAAAGTACATTGTGTAGCGGCGCGATTAATCGCGCGGGTTTGTAACCCCCGGCGCAGCCTGAATACAGCGCGATAAATCGCGCCGCTACGCCGGGGTTCTGGCTTAACAGCAAAGTATTACCCCGATTTATTGGGTCGAATTTCATTCAATTTTTTTGAATTTTATCAGCAAATCCCTCAGCTTTTCCTCGCCGCCCGACAGGTCTATTCTCTCTCACATCGAGGCACAACGCCTCACCGACTAAACAAACTTCTGAGGAAATGACCATGAAATCTATCAAAACTTTCGTTGCAGTTGCTGCCCTGTCACTGGTTTCTTTCGGCAGCTTTGCCCAGAGCATTACCGCTTCCGCTTCAACCCTGGACGGCGCAGAAGCCAAAATCGCCGCGCAGGCAAAACAGGCAGGTGCTTCCTACAAAATCACCGGCGCACGCGTAGACAACGGTGCTTACCTGTCAGCGGAACTGACTAAATAAGGTAATAATTAGCAAGATCACAGTTATCGCACTAATTATCAATCATGAAACGATAACTGTAGTTATTATTACTTTCATCGAAGGCGCACAGCCTTCCAACCAGACAAATTAAGGATTAAGACCATGAAAACTATCAAAGCACTGTCAATCGCCGCTGTAGCCGCTCTTTCCCTGATGTCAGCAGCCAGCTTCGCGCAGAGCATCTCTGTGACCTCTTCAACGCTGGACGGTGCAGAAGCGAAAATCGCTGCACAGGCAGCCCAGCAGGGTGCACAGTACAAAATTACCGAAGCGAACACCAATAACCGTGTTCACATGACCGCAGAACTGTACAAATAACGGATGGTCGTACAGGGACGTGCCGGAAGAGGTCGCCGCAAGGCGGCCTTTTTCGCTTCTGAAGTCTGAAGATTTGCGCGATAAATCGCGCCGCTACGGATTAGTACAGTAACTAACAAAAAAAAGGCACCACATAGGTGCCTGTTTTTCATCTGGCAACGCATCAAGCGCGTGGCGTATCGTCGCCCCAGCCAATCCACTTGTAGGTGGTGAGCGCTTCCAGACCCATTGGCCCGCGCGCATGCAGCTTTTGTGTGCTGACTGCCACTTCCGCACCGAGACCAAACTGGCCGCCGTCGGTAAAGCGGGTGCTGGCGTTAACGTACACCGCCGAGGAATCCACCTGGTTAACGAAGCGGTTGGCATTACCAATGCTGCGCGTCAGGATGCCATCGGAGTGCTGGGTGCCGTGTACCCGGATATGATCGATAGCCTCATCAATATTATCCACCAGCTTGATGTTGAGATCGTTCGATAACCATTCATCGTCGTACTCAGCAGCCTGCACGGCAACCACACTGGCCGGGCCGTTCTGCACCAGTCCAATAATGTTTTCATCCGCGTGTAGCGCAATCTTCTCATCCGCCATCCGTTGCAGGAAGGCCGGGATAAAACGATCCACCTGGTCACGATGAATCAGCAGTGTTTCCAGTGAGTTACAGGCGCTTGGACGCTGCTTTTTGGCGTTAACGATGACCGTCAGTGCCGCCTCTGTCTCCATGGTTTCATCAAGATAGAGATGACACACGCCAATTCCGCCGGTGATGACCGGGATGGTGGAATTTTCCCGGCACAGCTTATGCAAGCCAGCACCACCACGCGGGATCAGCATGTCGACATAGCGATCCAGCTTCAGCAGTTGATTCACCAGTTCGCGATCCGGGTTCTCAATCGCCTGCACTGCCCCCGCCGGTAAGCCATGCTGCATCAGGGCATTCTGGATCACCCGCACGGTCGCGCCGTTAGTCCGATATGTCTCTTTACCGCCGCGCAGAATCGCCGCATTACCGGTTTTCAGACACAGCGAAGCGACGTCCACCGTCACATTGGGACGCGCTTCATAAATCACCCCCACCACGCCAAGCGGTACACGGCGACGTTCAATACGCAGGCCACTGTCGAGCAGGCCGCCATCAATCAATTGCCCCACCGGATCCGCCAGACGGCATACCTGACGCACATCATCGGCAATGCCTTTTAGACGCTGCGGATTGAGGGTCAGACGATCCAGTAACGCGTCACTCATGCCGTTTTGGCGCGCATCAGCCAGATCCAGCTCATTGGCGGCGAGAATATCCGCGCTTTCCGCTTCCAGCCGATCGGCGATGGTCAGCAGCACCTGATTCTTTTCTGCGGTGGAGAGTTCCGCCAGTTTGTACGACGCTGCCCGCGCCGCTTTACCCATTTCTTCTAACATCATCCGCTCCTTAACTGACGATCATATCGTCACGGTGCACCGCTACCGGGCCATATTCGTAACCGAGGATCTCACCGATCTCCTGGCTGTGATGCCCGGCGATCATGCGCATCGCATCGCTATTATAACGCGTTACGCCGTGGGCAATATCACGCCCTTCAAGGCTGCGAATACGGATCACTTCCCCACGCGAGAAGTTACCCTGCACGTCACGGATTCCCTTCGGTAGCAGTGAGCTGCCACGCTCAAGAATCGCGGCCAGCGCGCCATCATCGACGGTGATTTCACCGGCCGGTGGTGCGCCAAAGATCCAGCGTTTACGGTTTTCCAGTGGCGTTTGCTGGGCATGGAAACGGGTGCCGACCGGTTTGCCGTCAATCACTTCGCCGATCACGTTACTACGGCTTCCTGCCGCGATAATCACGTCGATCCCAGCGCGACAAGCCACATCCGCCGCCTGCAACTTGGTCGCCATACCGCCAGTGCCCAATCCTGAAACGCTGCCGCCCGCGAGGGTACGCAGCGCATCGTCGATCTGGTGCACATCGCTGATCAGTTCCGCTTCCGGATTGCTACGTGGATCGGCGGTAAATAACCCCTGCTGATCGGTCAGCAGCAACAATTTGTCAGCACCCGCCAGCATTGCCGCCAGCGCCGAGAGGTTGTCATTATCGCCGACTTTAATTTCGGCGGTGGCAACCGCATCGTTCTCGTTGATCACCGGCACGATATGGTTGTCGAGCAACGCACGCAGCGTATCACGCGCATACAGGAAGCGTTCGCGATCCTCCATATCCGCACGGGTCAGCAGCATCTGACCAATATGAATGCCATAGATGGAGAACAGCTGTTCCCACAATTGAATCAGACGGCTCTGCCCCACCGCAGCCAGCAGCTGCTTTGAGGCGATGGTAGGTGGCAGTTCCGGGTAACCAAGGTGTTCGCGCCCGGCCGCCATCGCGCCCGAGGTGACGATAACAATACGATGGCCCGCCGCGTGCTGTTGAGCACACTGACGAACCAACTCCACCATGTGCGCCCGGTTCAGTCGGCGTGAACCGCCGGTGAGGACGCTGGTACCCAACTTGACCACAAGGGTCTGACTGCCACTCATGTTTTTCCTGCCATATAAGAAAAAAGTTCTGCGAAGGGACGTTTTATCAGGAGTGAGCAAGGAAGCCAACAGCCACCGGGGGAAAAGCACAAAAATCCCCGGACAATGCGCTAGACCAAAAGTTCGCAATTAACAAGAAATCAGAAAAACTGTCATAAAACTTTCATCGCTACCCGGTAAAAAGTCCCCGTGTTTTATTACAAGCCCTTTCACGGGTACAACAAATTTTACTCATTGGGATTGATAGCAAAATGATGAAAAGCAAACTGGCATTAATCGTCTCTGCGCTGGCTCTGGCTTCAGGTGCACACGCAGCGGAAGTCTATAACAAAGACGGTAACAAACTGGACTTCTACGGCAAGGTTAAAGCTGAAAACTATATGAGCGACAACGCCAGCTCAGATGGTGACAAATCTTACGTGCGTATCGGCTTCAAAGGTCAGACCAAAATCAACGACCTGATGACCGGTTACGGCCAGTGGGAATATCAGTACAACGTGAACAACTCTGAAGGTTCAGACGCCAACAGCGGCAACAAAACCCGTCTGGGCTTTGCCGGTCTGAAATTCAGCCAGTACGGTTCATTCGACTACGGTCGTAACTACGGCGTGCTGTATGACGTAGAAGGCCTGACCGACGTGTTCCCGGAATTCGGCGGCGACGGTACTGCTCGTTCTGACAACTTTATGACCCAGCGCGCTACCGGCGTAGCAACCTATCGTAACAACAACTTCTTTGGCCTGGTGGACGGTCTGCGCTTCGCGCTGCAATATCAGGGCAAAAACGACTCTACCAGCGCCAACGCCCGTGGTAGCGCGACCGATACTTCGCGTCAAAACGGCGACGGCTACGGTGCATCACTGGGCTACAGCTTTGGTGATACCGGCATCAGCGCCATCAGTGCCATCACCTCTTCTGACCGTACCAATCAGCAGGAAGCCCGCACCTACGGTAAAGGCCAGAAAGCAGAATCCTGGGGTGCTGGCCTGAAGTATGACGCCAACAGCGTTTACCTGGCAGCAATCTACACCGAAACCCGCAACATGACCCCGATCAGTGGTACTTATCAGGGTGCATCCGTTGCCGGTGCAGCGAACAAAGCGCAGAACATCGAATTGGTAGCACAGTATCAGTTTGATTTCGGCCTGCGTCCGTCACTGGGTTATGTGCAGACCAAAGGCAAAGATATCGAAAACGGTATCGGCGATGCCGACCTGGTGAAATACATCGACGTGGGTGCGACTTACTACTTCAACAAAAACATGTCTGTGATGGTGGATTACAAAATCAACCAGCTGTCTGATGACAACAAACTGTCACTCAACAGTGACGACGTGGTTGCTGTGGGCATGACCTACCAGTTCTAAACGTTTTACCCTCAATGTGTCTGTAATCAGGGGGGCAGGCTCATCACCTGCCCCTTTTATTGCTTACGCGCTCAGCTTTACCGGTTGTTCATCAAATCCCGCAGCAGGTTTGAGATCCAGTTTCAACTCATGCAGTGTCGCTTTAAGACGCTCGTGGAAGTTGCGCAGCGTCTCTTCAACTTTAGCATTGTTATCTTTGCCTTTAATGGCTGAAGCACTCCAGTTACCCGCTTTGTCGAACAGACCAAAGGTGTATTGGTAGGTAAAGTGATCTTCCTGCGCTTCCAGCTCCATCCACCAGCCCCAGAACTCACGACTTTCCGGTGCCGGCTTCACATTGATGCATACCGCAAGGCAATCAAAGAAGAAGCGTGTTTCTTCGCATTTCCCTTCGCGAATATACGGTCCCAGTTCAGTGAAGCGCTTAAGCAGGCGACTACGGGGGTGACCACTCGGTAACGTCATGCTAATTCTCCCTTGGATACACGCGTGTTGGTTTTAGCAAATCCTGTAAGTTAATCCACTTAGTGTTTTAACTGCTTTGCCAGCCAGTCGCAAATCTGATTTAGCGCTTTGTCGAAACTGCTGAAAACCGGCGCGGTAGGAATCATCAATGCTTTCCCCTGGGCAGAGGAACTGGCAATCATGCGTGCATCGTCTTCGGGACAAAACAGATCGTTGTTCCAGTAAGCGGCCAGCATCGGAATCGGGGTACGACGCCCCAACAGCCCCTGCACTTTCAGGGAGTAGCGATTCAGTTCCGTGCGCAAATTACTGTCCGGTGTGGATGACATGCCCAGGCGGCTCGCCAGCATATCCATATACATATCCGGCAGTTGTTCCTGGCGATGCTCATCGACAAACACGCCATGCACCATCGCTCCCAGCGTAGCGACCGCACGCAAACGCGGCACTTCCAGATAGGCCAGCCGCGTGGCCACATTGGCACCAAAGCGGTAACCAAACAGCCCCACACGCGTATGATCAATCCAGGGGATGTTGCTGAGCTCACGCAGCACCTGCTGATGTAACTGGCTGGTATCCTGATTCAGCGTCCATTTGCTGCTCAGACCTACCGATGGCATATCCAGCGTCAGCATCGCGATACCGCGTGGTGCGAGGTAGTCGTGGAACAAGCGATAATGGTCGATTTGCAGCGAATCCAGCCCGCCGCACAACATCACCGTCGGATAAGGGGCCTGGGCCTGCGCAGGCATGTGCAGAAAACCGGTCACCGGGCTGCCGCCACTTACCGAGAAAGTCAGGGCTTTTATTTCGCCAGAGAGGCGCTGCGTGGCTTCTTCATACGCGCGATTGGCGAGCACCTGCGCCTGGTCGGCCAGCTCGTCGCCTTTGATGTAGGGATAGGCCGCCAGGCTGAACAGATTGGCCGCGTGCAGCCAATGCTGACCGGCATGTTCTTCATCCTGCGTGGCTTCCTGTTGCCACATCGCCGCCTGTTTCGACCACTCAAAATTCCAGTTGCCGCTGCGGTAGCCAATTACCGTATCCAGCAGTTCATCGCTGGTGTGCTCGACGTTGCTGATAGCGATACGTGCCAGTACCTCGCTGATCTCCTGCGGCGTCAGGCCACGCCACGTCCACAGCAGTTTATTCAGCATGCGATACCAGCAATGCTGGGTATCCCCTTCCAGCGCGTTATGTACCTGGATTGGGCTATGGTGCTCACGCCGCACCAGGGCGGATGTTTCAGGGTGTTTGAAACGCGGTTTGAATAGCTCTTCGCTGAGGTTTTTGCTCGGCATCGTAAACTCTCTCCTGCGACGGTCACGGCGAAGAACAGTTTACTGCACCCGTAGTGTCGGTGCGAGAGACAGAAAGCACAACGCCCGGCGAAACCGGGCGTTGTTTGCGTTACATCAATCAGCTTTTAACGATGGGGGGAATGTACACCACACCCATGTCCCACGGCTGTTCGATCCAGGTATTCTGCGGGATATCGACGATGTAATCGTCCACCAGCGAACGGCCTGCCGGTTTAGCAAAAATGGTTACAAAACGTGCTTTCGGATACATATCGCGGATCGCCTGCGCGGTGCCGCCGGTATCCACCAGATCGTCAATCACCACGAAGCCTTCACCATCACCTTCTGCGCGCTTCAGTACGGTCATCTCACGCTGGTGATCGTGATCGTAGCTGGAGATGCACACGGTATCGACATAGCGAATACCCAGTTCACGCGCCAGCAGTGATGCCGGTACCAGACCACCACGGCTTACCGCGATGATGCCTTTCCACTGTTCCACAGGAAGCAGGCGCTGGGCCAGTTTACGGGCATGAATCTGCAACATGTCCCAGGTGACGACGTATTTTTCGCTCATAAAAGGAGTCCCGGCCAATTGAAGTTGGCTTAAAAATGTGCAATGGGGAATGGGTTGCGCGAGATTATAAGGATCTGTCGCATTAAAAACCAGCATCTGCACATCGGTTGCGGGTTTTTAACGCGCCTGATTACGCACCCGGCCAGAAACAGTGATATTCTCAGCCCCATCACGTCAGATGAGCTGACGGCGATCTTTCACTGGAACCCCGCGTGCGAGCGGCCTGTCCGCCACGCTGACACAGGAGACGCGTTGTGTCTGAATTGTCTCAACTTTCCCCCCAGCCGCTGTGGGATATTTTCGCCAAAATCTGCTCCATTCCACACCCGTCTTACCATGAAGAAGCGTTGGCCGAATACATCGTCGGCTGGGCTAAAGAGCAGGGATTTTGGGTTGAGCGCGATCAGGTCGGAAACATCCTGATTCGTAAACCCGCCACCAAAGGCATGGAAAAACGCACGCCGGTCGCCCTGCAAGCACACCTCGACATGGTGCCGCAGAAGAACAATGACACCGTGCACGACTTCACCAAAGATCCGATTCAGCCGTATGTCGATGGCGAATGGGTGAAAGCGCGTGGCACCACGCTGGGTGCCGATAACGGCATCGGTATGGCTTCGGCGCTGGCGGTGTTGGCCGACAACAGCCTGACGCACGGTCCGATTGAAGTGCTGTTGACCATGACGGAAGAGTCCGGCATGGATGGCGCGTTTGGTTTACAGCCGAACTGGTTGCAGGCCGATATTCTGATCAACACCGACTCAGAAGAAGAAGGTGAGATCTACATGGGTTGCGCCGGTGGTATCGATTTTATCACCACCCTGCCGCTGACCCGTGAAGCGGTGCCTGCCGGTTATGAAACCCTGAAACTGACGCTGAAAGGATTGAAAGGCGGCCACTCTGGCGCGGATATCCACCTCGGCCTCGGCAACGCCAACAAACTGCTGGCACGCTTCCTTGCTGCCCATGCGCGCGCCCTCGATGTGCGTCTGATTGAGTTCACCGGCGGTACGCTGCGCAACGCCATCCCGCGTGAAGCCTTTGCTACCCTGGCGATCGACAGCCACAAAGTTGATGCGCTGAAATCTGCTGCGGCACATTTCCAGGCCACGCTGCAAAACGAGCTGGGAATTAAAGAGAAGAACATCGCGCTGCTGAGCGAGCCGCTGGCGCATCAGGGCCAGGCGCTGACTGCCGATAGCCGCGATCGCTTCATCAACCTGCTGAATACCACCCCGAACGGCGTGATCCGTAACTCAGACGTGGCAAAAGGCGTGGTGGAAACCTCGCTTAACGTCGGTGTGGTGACCATGGAGCAGGACCATGCAGAAATCATCTGTCTGATCCGTTCCCTGATCGATACCGGTAAAGACTACGTGGTAGAAGTACTGACCTCGCTGGGTGAGCTGGCCGGGGCCAAAACGGCACCGAAAGGCGGCTATCCGGGCTGGCAGCCCGATGCCGATTCGCCGATCATGGCACTGACGCGTAAAACCTACGAAGCGCTGTTTGGCAAAACGCCGAACATCCAGGTGATCCACGCCGGTCTGGAGTGTGGCCTGTTCAAGAAACCTTATCCGAATATGGATATGGTCTCGATTGGACCGACCATCACTGGCCCGCATTCCCCGGATGAGCAGGTGCACATTGCCAGCGTCGGTCTGTACTGGCAGCTGCTGACCTCACTGCTGAACGTTGTGCCGGAAAAAGTGTAACTATTTCGTAAAGTGACAAACCAGGCTCCGGCCTGGTTTTTTTATGCCCGTTAACAATCCCAGCATAATTCGCTACAAATCACTCACATCACCTCCTTCTTTCACCAGCGCTTCCGCTACGGCCAGTTTTAGCCGCCGTTACGCCCAGATGTCTGGATGGCTAATAAGATTTTGTGCTAGCTTATGCGCTTTCGTTTGTTGCCGAGCCTGGATGTTCAGGAAAAAATGCGCCCAATTCTCTCTATTAAAGGCCCAGTCCATGAGTGCGATTAACCGCCTGGAGATGCGTAATATCTCCATCGCTTTTGGCGGTTTCGCCGCGCTGACCGAGGTGGATTTCACCACCGACGGCGGCTCGGTGCATGCGCTGACCGGCGCGAATGGCGCGGGGAAATCAACACTGATGGCGGTGCTGGCAGGTGCCCACAGCCATTATCACGGCGAGATCCTGCTCGACGGTGCGCCCGTGACCATTCGCTCACCGCGCGATGCAAAAAAACTGGGTATTCATCTGGTCCAGCAGGAAGTCGATGTGGCGTTGGTGCCGCAGCTCAGCGTGGCGGAAAACATCCTGCTCGATCAACTGGCAGAACCCGGCCACGGCTATCGTTGGGGGGAGATCCGTCGCCAGGCGCGCGCGCTGCTGGAGCAGCTCGAAGTCAATATTGATGTCAAACGTCTGGTGGAACGCTGTTCGCTGGCGGAGAAGCAGCAGATTTTGCTGGCCCGCGCCCTCTCCCACCACTGCCGTTTCCTGATTCTGGATGAACCCACTGCGCCGCTCGATCAGCACGAAAGCGAGCGCCTGTTTAGCGTGGTACGCCGTTTACAGGGTAACGGCATTGGCGTGGTGTTTATTTCCCACCGTATTCACGAGCTGAAAGCGATTTGCGACCAACTGACGGTGTTGCGTGATGGACGGTTGATCGAAACCGCTCCGATGGCCGCACTCAGTGGTGAGCAAATTGTTGAGAAAATGCTCGGCCATCAGCTGACCGATGTCTACCCGCCGCGTCGTGAACGTCAGTCACAGCCACTGCTGCTGTCGGTGGAAGGTCTGCACGATGACCAGCTGTTACAGGATATCTCGCTGCGTTTGCATAAAGGGGAGATCCTGGGCATCGCCGGTCTGGCCGGTGCTGGTAAAACCGAGCTGTGCAAAGCGTTATTCGGTGCCAGCAAAAGCCGTGTCAGCAAGGGCGAGTTGCATGGCAAACCGTGGCAGCCACGTTCCCCGCACGACTCAGTGGAAAATCGCATGGCGTTGGTGCCGGAAGAACGGCGCAAAGAGGGCATCTTCATTGACGAATCCGTGGCGATGAATTTGAGCATCAGCGCTGATAACAGTTTTTCCCGCTGGAGCCTGTTTGGTCATCGTCAGGCATGGCGCTGGGCAGAAGAGGTCATCAACCGCCTCAACGTGCGCACCACCGGCCCGGCACAAACGCTACGCCGCCTGTCCGGCGGTAATCAGCAGAAAGTGGCGATCGGCAAATGGCTGCGCAATAACGCCGACGTCCTGATTTTTGATGAACCGACCAAAGGAGTCGACATCAAGGCGAAAACCGATCTGTTCAGCCTGATCGACGGTTTAGCACGGGAAGGTAAGGGCATCATCTATGCGTCGGGGGAGTTTTCCGAGCTGGTGGGCCTGTGTGACCGTATTTGTGTGCTCTGGGACGGGCGCATTGTGGCAGAAATGGAGGGACGTGAGGCCACAGAAGAGACGCTTTTGCTTTATTCCACCGGAGGAACCCCTGCGTGAGCAGCAAAGAAATAATCCTGAACCCGCAGCCTTCTCTGCGCCATCAACTGTTTGATTTTCTGTATAAATGGGGCATGTTGCTGACGGTGGTGATCCTGATCGCCGCGTTTGGCCTCGCGTCAGACAGTTTCCTTGAACCCACCAATATCATCAACATCCTGCGTTCCATCGCCATTGTGACGGTGATTGCCATTGGGGTGTCGATTTCCCTGACCATTGGCGGCTTTGACTTGTCGGTAGGTTCTACCGCCTCGCTGGCAAATGCGCTGGTGATTTCGCTGTTCGTCTGGTACGGCTTTGGCACCACGGAAGCGATCATCATCACCCTGTTGCTGTGCACCCTGGTCGGGCTGTTTAACAGCTTCCTGATTGTGGTGCTGCGCATTCCCGACATGCTGGCGACCCTTGCCACGCTGTTCGTGATTCAGGGCGTGGCAATGACTTACAGCTTTGGTGGCTCAATTACCGAAAATATGGTGATGCCGAACGGTGACATGGCAGAAGGTGCCATTCCGGCAGGTTTTAACCTGCTCGGCCAGGTGCCGACCATCGTGATTATTATGCTGGTGGTAACGGTGGTCGCCCAGTTGGCGCTGTCGCTGACCAAACATGGTCGTCGCATGTATGCCCTCGGCGGCAACCCGGAAGCGGCGCGTCTCTCCGGCATTCGCACTACCCGTTATCGTGTGCTGGCCTATGTGATCGCCTCACTGCTGGCTGGCCTGGGCGGCATTCTGCTGGCATCACGAATTGGCTCGTCACAGGTGAACGCCGGTGGCGGTTATCTGATGGATGCCGTCGCGGCGGCATGGATCGGCTTCTCGCTGGCCGGTTCCGGCAAACCTAACGCGCTCGGCACCCTGGTGGGTGCGGTGATCCTCGGTGTACTGCAAAACGGTCTGGTGATGCTTTCCGTGCCTTACTACGCGATGGACATTATTAAAGGCCTGGTGCTGGCTCTGGCCCTGGCGATGACCTATATCCAGCGCCGTTAAGGCGCTTCCCTTAAGAAAGAGAACAACATGAAAAAAATCACCCTTTCGCTGCTGGCCGTAAGCCTGCTGAATGCCAGCGCCGCCTTTGCCGACACCGTGGTGCCGGTGCCTGCCGCCATCGCTAATCATCAGGGTCCGGTGCGTATCGCGATTATCCGTAACCTCGGTTCTGACGATAACACCACCCAGTTTGTCGCCGGTGCGATTCAGCAGGGCCGCCAGTTGGGCTTTAAAGTCAGCACCTTCCTGAGCAATGGTGATGACGCCCGCTTCCAGGATTTCGTCAGCCAGGCGATCAGCCAGAAGTATGACGGCATCATTCTGTCCCACGGTAAAGAACCCTACTCCACCGCGCTGGTGAAACGTATTGCCGATGCCGGGATTAAGCTGTCAGTGTTCGATACCCCGGTGGATACTCCGGTCAACGGCGTAACGACAACGGCACAAAATGACGCGTCACTGGCGGAAGAGTCACTCGGCCAGATGATCAAAGATTTCAATGGCAAGGCGAATATCGTCAAGCTGTGGGTCGGTGGCTTCCCGGCGATGGACCGTCGCCAGGTGGTGTATGAAAAACTGCTGAAAGAGAATCCGGGTATTCATCAGCTGGAGTCGATTGGGGCGGTCTCTTCTGACGTGCAGGGCGACACCGCCAACAAAATTGGCGCGATTCTGGCTAAGTACCCGAAAGGCAAGATTGATGCTATCTGGGGTTCGTGGGATGCCTTTAGCCAGGGGGCTTACAAGGCGTTGCAGGAGAATGGTCGTACCGAGATCAAGCTGTATAGCATTGACGTCTCTAACCAGGACCTGCAATTGATGCACGCGAAAAACAGTCCGTGGGTGCAGACTGTCGCGGTTGATCCGAAAACCATTGGTGCGGTGAATATGCGCCTGGTGGCGAACAAAATCGCCGGTGAAGCTACACCTGCCAGCTATGAGTTTAAAGCGTCGGCGATTTCACAGCAGCAGCTGAACAGCCAGCAAGGTGCAGTGAATGTGGCGTCGCTGAACAAAATCATCCCGGGCTGGGGTGAGAACAGCGATTTCGTCGCCCCGTGGTTCGCCACGCTGGAAGCGAAGTACGGTAAGAAATAATTTTGCCCTCACCCTAACCCTCTCCCGCAAGCGGGAGAGGGAACCGATCGAGCATCTGGCACATCTCCCTCTCCGTCATGGGAACCGATCGAGCATATGGCACACCTCCCTCTCCCTCATGGAGACCGGTCGAGCATATGGCACATCTCCCTCACCCTCATGGGAACCGATCGAGCATATGGCACATCTCCCTCTCCCTCATGGGAACCGATCGAGCATATGGCACACCTCCCTCTCCCTCATGGAGACCGGTCGAGCATATGGCACATCTCCCTCACCCTCATGGGAACCGGTCGAGCATATGGCACATCTCCCTCTCCCTCGTGGGAACCGATCGAGCATATGGCACACCTCCCTCACCCTCATGGAGACCGGTCGAGCATATGGCACACCTCCCTCACCCTCATGGGAACCGGTCGAGCATATGGCACATCTCCCTCTCCGTCATGAGAACCGGTCGAGCATATGGCACACCTCCCTCTCCCTCATGGGAGAGGGCCGGGGTGAGGGTAACAGCCCGCACCTTACTACAACCCCAGCAGCAACTGCCTTTCCAGCTGTGGGTTCACCAGCGTGACATGTAACCCCACCAGCCTGACACCGCGTCCGGCGCGCCGTTCGTCCCAGGTTTTACGTGCCACCGCGATCATGTCTTCTTTATTCAGCACCGGCCAGATATGCTCCTGGGTGGTGAGCTGGAAATCATTAAACTTCAGTTTCACCCCCTGACGGGCGATCAGCTTATCCGGACGAATTCGCGTCAGACGACGCTCCAGCTCCTCGTAGAGATAATCAATAATCTCCAGACACTGCTCCCAGCTATGGATATCTTCCATCAGGGTTCGTTCCACGCCGAGGGATTTGCGCTCCCGCTCGACCACCACGCCACGTTCATCAACGCCGTGACTGCGCTCCCACAGCACCCGGCCAAATTTGCCGAAGCGTTTGAGCAGGCGCGCCAGATCGGTTTGCTGCACATCACCGCAGGTGAGTAGCCCCATCTCCTCCAGCTTTTTCGCCGACACTTTGCCCACCCCGGGAATTTTGCTCAGCGGCAGCGTCAGCAGAAAATCCGGCATCGCCTGCGGTGTGATGACGAACTGGCCGTCAGGCTTGTTCAAATCAGATGCGATTTTGGCGAGAAACTTAATTGGCGCGATACCGGCTGACGCGGTGAGCTGCGTTTCCCGCCAGATATCGGCACGGATCGCTTGCGCCATCAAGGTGGCGGACCCGTGGCAATGTGGGCTATCGGTCACATCGAGGTAGGCTTCATCCAGCGAAAGCGGCTCAATCAACGAGGTGTAACGGGCAAAGATGGTGCGGATCTGGCGCGAGGCTTCCTTGTAGGCTTCGAATCGTCCGGGTAGCAGGCGCAGATGGGGGCAGAGTTTCAGCGCCATGGCGGTGGGCATCGCGCTGCGCACGCCATATTCGCGCGCCGGATAGTTGGCGGTACTGATGACACCACGCTGTACCCGGCTGCCGCCAATGGCAATGGGGATATCACGCAAAGAGGGATCGTCGCGCATTTCAACTGCCGCGAAGAAGCAGTCCATATCGACATGAATGATCTTACGCATACCCCCTCCGAATACTGGATAAGTATACAGCATCGTAAGATATCAGCAATATTTGTCGCTGCCAGCATTAAAGTTTACAAATTTATGGCCGTAATCCCATTGAGAAATGGCTATTTTCTCAGCCACCGGCTTGATTAAACGCCAGACAATGTTAATGTTGCGCTGCGGTAGCGGATATTTCCGATAATGCAATACAGAGACGTTATGCGTCAGAGTTCTTCTTCACTTCAAGGTACACACAGAATGGGCAGAATCGCATTATTCCTTGCGATGATTGTTATGCCGGTCCTTAGCTGGGCAATGACACCAGAGCCAGTTAACCCACAGGCTCCGGTCAGTAAAGAACTAAAAAAACAATTACTTGGCACGCCGGTTTATATTCAGATTTTCAAGGAAGAACGCACGCTGGAACTGTACGGCAAGATCGGTAATGAATATCGTCTGCTGGATAGTTACCGCATTTGTAATTTCTCTGGCGGTTTGGGACCCAAACGCCGTGAGGGTGATTTTAAAAGTCCGGAAGGGTTTTACAGCGTAAAACTGAATCAGTTAAAACCGGATAGCCACTATTATCGCGCCATCAATACCGGTTTCCCGAATCAATTTGACCGTGACAATGGCTACAACGGCAAATATCTGATGATTCACGGCGACTGTAAGTCAATTGGCTGTTATGCCATGACTAACGCCTACATGGACGAGATTTATACCTATGTGAACGCGGCGCTGCGTAATGGCCAGCAAGAGATCGCCCTGAGCATCTTCCCGTTCCGTATGACCGACAGCAACATGCAGCGTCACCGCTACTCCACCTACGCCAGCTTCTGGCGTCAGTTGCAGCCGGGCTATGCGTATTTTGAGAAATACCGCCAGCCACCGACGGTCAACGTGACCGCCACTGGCCAGTATGCGGTGAACAGCAGTCCGGCGGTGATGACCGCGCCAGACGCTGCGTCAAAATCATTCCTGGCGCTCTCCCAGGCAAAATAATACCCACTCACCTGGCACTATCCGGTGCCAGGTTTCATTTCCTGTCAACGGTTGCGTGGCAATCACGGTCACCACATCCTGCGGCGTGGTCTGCTGCTGAAAATCAATTTCAACATCCTGATCCAGCAACTTCGCTTTACCAAAGGGCGCGCGGCGGGTGATCCAAAACAGATTGGTGGAACAAAACGCCATCAGATAACGTCCGTCCGACAACAGCATGTTGAACACGCCTTTCTGGCGCAGTTCCGCCGCCAACTCAGCGATGTAGCGGAATACCGCTGGCCAGTTACCCGGCGTCCGCGGATAACGCGTGGTGAGTTGGTGCAGAATCCAGCAAAAGGCTTTTTCACTGTCGGTCTCGCCGACCGGACGGAAATGGCCGGTATCCAACTGGCGATACCCTTTCAACTGGCCGTTGTGGGCATAGGTCCAGTTTCGCCCCCATAGCTCGCGGGTAAAGGGATGGGTGTTTTCCAGTGACACTTCACCGCGATTCGCCTGACGGATATGGGCCACCACCGAGTGTGACTTGATCGGGTATTCCTGCACCAGACGGGCAATCGGCGAGTTAAAGCTCGGCAGCGGATCTTTAAAGGTGCGACATCCTTTATCTTCGTAAAAAGTGATGCCCCAGCCATCTTTGTGCGGCCCGGTTCCGCCGCCCCGCTGCACCAGACCGGTAAAACTGAAACAGATATCCGTAGGGACATTGGCGCTCATCCCGAGCAATTCGCACATAGCTACCGCCTTAGTAAAATCCTCCCACTGACGCGGGAGGAGAAGCCACGACTTACTTCACCATCTCTTTTTCAATCAGCAGCATCAGGATATGGATCACCTTGATGTGAATCTCCTGGATACGATCGGCGTAGCCAAAATGTGGCACGCGAATTTCGATATCCGCTGTACCGGCCATTTTGCCGCCGTCTTTGCCGGTCAGGGTGATGACCTTCATTCCCTGCGCACGTGCCGCTTCCACCGCTTTGATGATGTTAGCGGAGTTGCCAGAGGTTGAAATCCCCAGCAGCACATCGCCAGCACGGCCTACCGCTTCGATATAACGTGAAAACACATAATCGTAGCCAAAGTCGTTACTGACGCACGAGAGGTGGCTGACGTCGGAGATGGCAATGGCCGGATAGCCAGGACGGTTTTCACGGTAGCGTCCGGTCAGCTCTTCGGCGAAGTGCATGGCATCGCAGTGCGAGCCGCCGTTACCACAGGAGAGAACTTTACCACCCGCCTTAAAGCTGTCCGCCAGCATCACCGCTGCGCGCTGAATGGCATGGATATTGGCTTCATTGCTGAGGAAGTTATTCAGCGTATCGGCGGCTTCATTAAGTTCTGACCGGATAATGTCCTGATACATAGGGATGTCCTTTAGAGGAAAGATTGACTCCGCAAGTTTAACGGAATGGCGTTAAGGCGCAAAGCACCCAGACCTGACGCCGGACAGGAAAAAGCGTCGGGCCCTGTGTCAGATCAAGCTGCCACGATGATTTTGTGAGTTTGGTTGTAATTGCGTTGTAAACAGATTGCTAAATTTCCGCTGCTGCTCTAAACCTCTATACATAACAGGTCAGACCTCTTACAACTTACGGAGCGGTTCATTATGCTGGTTGCCTCAATCGTTGCGACGCTGATATTGATTAGCGCCCTCTTCTATCATCAACTTTCCCTGCGGCTGAGCAGTGCCCTGCTGCTGCTGTGGACCGCCGCGCTGGCCTTCAGCGGGCTGTGGACACCGTGGCTGCTGCTGCCTCTCGCCATTATTCTGCTGCCGTTTAATCTGCCAACCATGCGCCGCAGCATGTTTTCCAAACCGATGCTGCATAGCTTTCAGAAAGTGATGCCGCCGATGTCGCGTACCGAAAAAGAGGCGATTGATGCGGGCACCACTTGGTGGGAAGGCGATTTGTTCCGTGGCAAACCGGACTGGCAGAAACTGCACAACTATCCGCAGCCACGTTTGACAGAAGAAGAACAGGCTTTCCTTGAAGGCCCGGTGGAAGAAGCCTGCCGTATGGCGAACGATTTTCAGATCACCCACGAAATGGCCGATCTGCCGCCGGAACTGTGGGCTTACCTGAAAGAACATCGCTTCTTCGCCATGATCATCAAAAAAGAGTACGGCGGTCTCGAATTCTCCGCTTATGCCCAGGCGCGCGTACTGCAAAAACTGGCTGGGGTATCGGGCATTCTGGCGATCACCGTCGGCGTACCAAACTCCCTCGGCCCTGGTGAACTGCTGCAACATTACGGCACCGATGAGCAAAAAGATCACTATCTGCCCCGTCTGGCACGGGGCGATGAAATCCCCTGCTTCGCCCTGACCAGCCCGGAAGCCGGTTCCGATGCCGGTGCCATTCCCGACACTGGCGTGGTGTGCATGGGTGAATGGCAGGGTAAACAGGTGCTGGGTATGCGCCTCACCTGGAACAAACGCTATATCACGCTGGCCCCGATCGCCACCGTACTGGGTCTGGCGTTTAAACTGTCCGACCCGGATCATCTACTGGGCGAAACAGAAGAACTGGGCATTACCTGTGCGCTGATCCCGACCCATACTCCAGGCGTGGAAATTGGTCACCGCCACTTCCCGCTGAACGTGCCGTTCCAGAACGGTCCGACACGTGGCAAAGATATCTTTGTGCCGATTGATTACATTATTGGCGGCCCGGCAATGGCCGGTCAGGGCTGGCGGATGCTGGTGGAATGCCTGTCAGTCGGTCGTGGTATCACCCTGCCCTCGAACTCGACTGGCAGCCTGAAAACCATCGCGCTGGCAACCGGTGCCTATGCGCATATTCGTCGCCAGTTCAAAGTCTCCATCGGCAAGATGGAGGGGATTGAAGAACCGCTGGCACGCATTGCCGGTAACGCTTACGTGATGGATGCGGCAGCAACGCTGATCACCAGCGGCATTATGCTCGGTGAGAAACCGGCGGTGCTGTCCGCAATTGTCAAATATCACTGTACCCATCGCGGCCAGCAATCGATTATCGATGCAATGGATATCGCGGGCGGCAAAGGCATCATGCTGGGAGAGAACAACTTCCTCGCCCGTGCGTATCAGGGAGCACCGATTGCGATTACCGTTGAAGGTGCCAACATTCTGACGCGTAGTATGATCATCTTCGGCCAGGGGGCTATTCGTTGCCATCCGTGGGTGCTGGAAGAGATGAACGCGGCAGCGAAAAACGATGTCGTCGCCTTTGACCGTGCGTTGTTCAGCCATATCGGCCACGTCGGCAGCAACAAAGTGCGTAGCCTGTGGCTCGGCCTGACTGGCGGTCGTACCAGCGCCACCCCCACCCGTGACGCCACGCGCCATTATTATCAGCAGATTAACCGCCTGAGCGCGAACCTCGCCCTGTTGTCGGATGTTGCGATGGCGGTGCTGGGCGGTAGCCTGAAACGGCGTGAACGCATCTCCGCACGCCTCGGGGATGTGCTGAGCCAGCTCTATCTGGCATCAGCCACGCTGAAACGTTATGAAGACGAAGGACGCAACGAGGCCGATTTACCGCTGGTGCACTGGGGTGTGCAGGATGCATTGCACCAGGCAGAGGTGGCTATCGATGATCTGTTGCGTAACTTCCCGCATCGACTGGTGGCTGGCATGCTGCGCATGGTGATCTTTATCGGTGGTCATCACTGCCCGGCACCTTCTGATAAGCTCGACCACAAACTGGCAAAACTGCTGCAACTGCCGTCAGCCACCCGCACCCGTCTGGGGCGCGGCCAGTATCTGACGCCGAGCGCGCATAACCCGGCGGGTCAGCTGGAGCAAGCGTTGCAGGATGTGATGGCGGCGGAAGTGATTCACGATCGTCTGTGCAAACAGCTGAAGAAGAATCTCTCCTTCACCCGGCTGGATCAGCTGGCGCAGCGTGGCCTGAAAGAGGGCTGGATTGATGAAGCGGAAGCGCAGATTCTGACCCGTGCTGAAGCCAGCCGCCTGCGTGCCATCAACGTTGATGAATTTGCTCCCGAGGCGCTGGCAGTGCCAAAGCCACACGCCCAAAAGCCTACGCGCGCCAGTGAAGCGGCCTGATGTAGTGCAAAGATAAAAAAAGCCTCCAACCGGAGGCTTTGTTATTTATCCCGCCTGACGAATCCGGGCAATCAACCCATCAATATCATCAATATGGTTGGCCGCCAGAATCAGCGTGCGTCCCAGGGTGATGCAGCTTCGGATGCACTCGGTACGCATCGCATCATCGCCAATCAGTTTGAAATCTGCCACATGCGACATCCCCACGGTACGGCGAATCAGCTCGGTGCCGCAGTAACCAATGGTATCGCTCCAGACTTTACGCAGGAAAGCGGCGGCATAGCCTGGGTACGCCAGCGCCACGTCGGAGGTTTTGGCTGCCGCCAGTTCGAGGAAACGGCTGGCGAAAATGCTCCACACCTGATGCACATCGCTCAGACGACGTTCGCGCGCTTCCGCCGCTTCACGCGGGGCCAGCAGGCCGGGCAGGCAGCAATAGTTAATCAGCAGGTTCCCCAACGCCGTGCCAACGTCGAAGCCGATCGGTCCGAAGTAGCCAAATTCAGCATCAATCGCTTTCAGGCTACCGTCGGCCACGAAGATCGAACCGCTGTGAATATCGCCGTGCAGCAGCGCTTCCGCATCAGCAAAGAAACGGTGCTTCAGACCCGCCACAGCAATGCGCAGTGCGTCATCGCTGCGCAGGCTTTCCACCAGCGATTGCAGCGCGGCCGGGTATTTGTTGCGTTCATGATCGATGTAGGGATCATTGAAGAACAGATCTTCGGTGATCTCGCACATTTCCGGGTTGATAAAGCGCGCCACCTCAGCTTTTTTCTTGTGCGGATGCAGAATGAAATCGGAGGTATGGAACAGGGTCTGCGCCAGATATTCGCCCAGCTGACTCGCGGCTTGCGGGTAATACGCGCCTTTCACCAGTTCGCCACGCCAGATACGATGGCTGGAGAGATCTTCCATCACCATCACCGCCAGCTCAGCATCGTAATGCGTCACCTGTACTGTGTGCTGCGGGCAATATTTGTAGTGTTCAACCAGCGTCTGCGCTTCCAGCCGCGCACGATCGAGGGTTAACGGCCAGGATTCACCGACGCAGCGCACATACGGCAGCGCCTGCTTAACCACCACACGGCTAACGCCCTGGTTGTCGTAAATCTTAAACACCAGGTTAAGATTGCCATCACCGATCTCCTCGGCGCTCACCAGCGCTGACGGATCGTCCACACCGCCAAATTGTTTTGCATATTCCACAGCATCGGCAGCGGTGAACGTGCGGTATTGCGACATTGCCTGTTCCTCGTGAATCGTAAGTAATAAGCCGTTCAGACGTCTATACATCCGTCACGCATGTTGGCACAATAGCCGCCATTAACGCAACAGGGATTTCACACCATGCAAACACTTCGCACTACCAGCCTGGAAATTCGCGATAACCAGCTCTGGATCCTCGACCAGCAGGCGTTACCCCAGCAGAAAAATTGGCTGCCCGCACACGATGTCGCACAACTGGTTGCTCATATCCACGCGTTGCGCGTGCGCGGCGCACCGTTAATCGGCCTTTCTGCCAGCTTGCTGCTGGCGCTGCTGGCGGAACAGGGCATGGCGAAAGCAGCACTGGCAGAAGCGCTAGAGGTATTGCGGGCAGCACGTCCGACGGCGGTGAATCTGATGAACAACCTCGATCGCATGAAAGTGGCGCTCGCCGAGGTGGATTTCGTCAGTGCACTGACCCAGGAAGCGCTGCGCCTGGTGGCCGAAGATAAGCAACTGTGCGACAACATCGCCCGGGCGGGTAGCGCCTTAGTGAAACCGGATAGCCAGTTGCTGACCCATTGCAACACCGGCGGACTGGCAACCGCTGGTGTGGGGACTGCGCTGGGGGTGATTGCCCATGCGCATCAGCAAGGTAAGGTGAAAAATGTCTGGGTGGATGAAACCCGTCCGTTATTGCAGGGAGGCCGCCTGACCGCATGGGAACTGGGCGAGTTAGGCATTCCTTATCATCTGATCACCGATTCCATGGCCGCCAGCCTGATGGCACGTGGCGTGGTCGATGCCATTTGGGTCGGTGCGGATCGCATTGCGGCCAATGGCGATGTGGCGAATAAGATTGGCACCTACAGCCTCGCGGTGCTGGCGCACTACCATGGCGTGCCGTTCTATGTAGCAGCACCGCATACCACGCTGGATCGCCTGTGCCCGCATGGCGACGCCATTCCGATCGAACAACGTGCCGCCAGCGAAGTCACCGGGGTATCAGGCAGTTTTGGCAGCGTGCAATGGGCACCGGAGAATGCGGCGGTTTACAACCCGGCGTTTGATGTCACACCGGCTGCGTTGATCAGTGGTTGGGTGCTGGATACCGGGGTGGTAACGCCTGAGCAGGTTAAAGCCGGGATTTTTCAGGTGAGGTGAGGTGAGGTGCGGTCTGTTACCCTCACCCCGGCCCTCTCCCATGAGGGAGAGGGAGGTGTGCCTTATGCTCGATCGGCTCCCTCTGCCATTAGGGAGAGGGAGACGTGCCATATACTCGATCGGCCCCCTCTCCCATTAGGGTGAGGGAGACGTGCCATATACTCGATCGGCCCCCTCTCCCATTAGGGTGAGGGAGACGTGCCATATACTCGATCGGTCCCCTCTCCCATTAGGGTGAGGGAGACGTGCCATATACTCGATCGGTCCCCTCTCCCGCTTGCGGGAGAGGGTTAGGGTGAGGGCCACAACGCGTACCTAATCAGGCCAGACGCGGATAGGCATCCGCAATGCTGTCGCCCGTGAAGTTCGCAATCCAACCTTCCTGATTGTCGAAAATACGGATGGCGGTAAAGTGCGGCTCAGAACCCATATCAAACCAATGCGGCGTGCCTGCCGGCACCGAAATCAGGTCCTGTTTTTCGCACAGAATCTGATACACCTGACCATCAAGATGCAGGCAGAACAGACCTGAACCCTCGACAAAGAAACGCACTTCATCTTCGCTATGGGTATGTTCGTTGAGAAACTTGCTGCGCAGCACTTCTTTCTGCGGGTTGTCGGCACGCATGCTCAATACATCCCAGCTCTGGTAACCTTTCTCGGCTACCAGGCGATCGATCGCATGCTGATACGCGTTGATCACCGTGTCGGAATCCGGGTTGGCACCCAGATCGCGATCCGCTTCCCAGCGTTCAAAACGCACGCCTTTGGCGTTCAGACGCTCGCGAATCGCTGCTGCATCGGTACTGTGCCACACCGGCTGGCTGGCTTCGGTATCGGTAAAAATGGTCAGTGCACTCATCCTAAATCGACTCCGGGTTAATCTGGGAAAAATCGTTTACCTGACGATGGCGACTTTCGCTATCCGCCTCGCCGCGAATTAATTGCAGGGTATGCCAGCCTGCTTCAGCTGCCGCATCCAGTTCCTGATGAATATCGGACAGGAATAGCAGTTCTGACGGCGCATAGCCAATCTGTTGCGCGATATTGCGATAGGACTGGGTTTCGCGCTTGGCACCGACGCCCGTGTCAAAATAGCCGCTGAACAACGACGTTAAATCACCTGCATCGCTGTAGCCAAATAATAATTTCTGCGCCGCCACCGAGCCGGAGGAATATACATACAGCGCCTGGCCCTGGTGCCGCCAGCGTTCAAATGCGGGTAGCACATCCGGGTAGAGATGACCGGTGAACTGACCGCTGACATAGCCATCACGCCAGATCATGCCCTGCAAGGCTTTCAGCCCGGGTGATTTGCGATCCTGATCGATGTAAGTCAGCAGGGTGGCGATCACCTCGTCCAGCGAAGCCTGTGGAGCGCCTGACTCCTCGCGAACAGCGGTAAGCGCCGCTGCGACGGCTGCGTCAGCCTGATGTTGGCGGACAAACGCGGTCAGATGCTGACGGGCATACGGGAACAACACGTTATGAACAAAGCGAATATCGCTGGTGGTGCCTTCAATATCGGTAACAATTGCGCGAATCATCTGGCCTCCAGCAGCCGACGTTGTAATTCACATTCAAACAAAAATTCCAGCCCTTCCAGGTGACGACGCGCTTCATTGACGTCTTTCCCCCAGCAGGTCAACCCATGACCACGCAGCAAAAAGCCGTAGCGCAGCGGCGTGTCACGGGAGAAATCCGCGATGCGTTGCGCCAGCGCATCAATATCCTGGTCATTATCGAACAGCGGAATGGCGACAGTATTAAGGTGGGTATCCTGACCGGCGAGGGTTTTCTGCATCTCATAACCACTCAGCAGCAGCGCGCCCCCCTTTTCTACCCGCGACAATACCGTGGAGTTCACCGTATGGGTATGCAACACCGCGCCCGCCTGCGGGAACAGACGATAGATTAAGGTATGCAGGCCGGTCTCGGCCGACGGCTTACGCCCGGACGGTACCGCGTTGGTGGCAATCTCTACCTGAATAAAGTCATCGCGCGTCAGACGACCTTTATCCTTGCCTGATGCGCTCAACAGGCAGTACTCATCATCCTGACGCACCGACATGTTGCCGCCGGTAGCCGGTGCCCAGCCTTTTGCGCCAATCCAGTGGCAGGCCGCCACCAGTTGTTCCAGAGGAAGAAAATCCGTCATAGCGATGTTGATGTCCCGCAGGTTAGTTTGGACGTCTAAGCGTCTCGATTGCCAAATATTAACATCCTGTTTATAGTGGCAGCAACAGAGGGTTAACTCCGCAACGACATTCGCGCTTAAGGCACAAATCAATGACGCAGCACAACCTGATTCCCGAGAGCAAATTACCGGCGCTCGGCACCACCATTTTTACCCAAATGAGCGCGCTGGCGCAGCAATATAACGCCATCAACCTGTCTCAGGGCTTCCCGGATTTCGATGGCCCACGCTACTTACAGGAGCGTCTGGCGTATCACGTCAGCCAGGGGGCCAACCAGTATGCCCCCATGACCGGTGCGCTGCCGCTGCGCGAGGCCATCGCCGCCAAAACCGCAGAACTCTATGGCCACCAGCCGGACGTCAACAGCGATATCACCGTCACCGCCGGTGCCACCGAAGCCTTGTATGCCGCGATCACCGCGCTGGTGCGCCCGGGCGATGAAGTGATCTGTTTTGATCCCAGCTACGACAGCTACGCGCCTGCGGTACAACTGGCCGGTGGCGTGCTGAAGCGCATCGCTTTGCAGCCTCCAGGCTTTCGCGTCGACTGGGCAGCATTCCGCAGCCTGTTGAGCACCAAAACCCGTCTGGTGATCCTGAATACGCCGCACAACCCTTCCGCCACCGTATGGCGCAAGAGCGACTATGCCGAGTTGTGGCAGGCCATCGCCGCACAGGAAATCTATGTCCTGAGCGATGAAGTGTACGAGCACATCTGTTTTGCTGAAGAAGGCCATGCCAGCGTGCTGGCTCATGCCGAACTGCGCCAGCGGGCAATTGCCGTGTCATCTTTCGGTAAAACCTTCCATATGACCGGCTGGAAAGTGGGTTACTGCGTAGCACCGGCTGCCATCAGTGCCGAAATCCGCAAAGTGCACCAGTATCTGACCTTTTCAGTGAATACCCCGGCGCAACTGGCGATTGCCGATATGCTGCGCGCCGAGCCGGAACATTATCGCGAGCTGCCGGAATTTTACCGCGCCCGCCGCGATCGTCTGGTACAGGCGCTGGCAAAAAGCCGTTTTGAAGTGCTGCCCTGTGAAGGCACCTACTTCCTGCTGGCGGATTACAGCGCCATTTCCGATCTGGATGACGTGAGTTTCTGCCAGTGGCTGACCAAAGAAGTTGGCGTGGCGGCAATCCCGCTGTCAGTGTTCTGCGCCGATCCTTTCCCGCATAAGCTGATCCGCCTGTGCTTTGCTAAACAGGAAGCGACGCTCGACGCCGCAGCGGAGCGTTTATGTCAGCTTTAAAAATTACCGTATTGCAGGAAACCCTGAGCTGGATGGATGGCGCAGCCAACCTGCGTCATTTCGATGGCGTGCTGAAGGGTATTGAAGGACGCGATCTGATTCTGCTGCCGGAAATGTTTACCACCGGCTTTGCCATGGAAGCCGCAGAAAGCTCGTTGCCACAGGAAGAGGTGGTCGCCTGGCTGCATCAGCATGCCAAAACCAGCAATGCGCTGATCGGTGGCAGTGCCGCAATTCAGACCGACAAAGGCGCGGTGAACCGTTTCCTGCTGGTCGAGCCGAACGGCACGCTGCATCAATATGACAAGCGCCACCTGTTCCGCATGGCGAATGAACATCAGCATTATGTTGCCGGTGAAACCCGTGAGGTGTTCACCTGGCGCGGCTGGCGCATTCTGCCACAGATTTGTTATGACCTGCGCTTCCCGGTGTTCACCCGCAATCGTAATGATTATGACCTGGCGCTGTTCGTCGCCAACTGGCCCGCTCCACGCGCGCTGCACTGGCAGTCATTGCTGCTGGCGAGGGCGATTGAGAACCAGGCGTATGTCGCGGGCTGTAACCGCGTCGGCAGCGACGGTAATCAGCACCAGTACAGCGGCGACAGCCGGATTATTTCACCACTGGGAGAGATCCTGGCCGCAGCCGAGCCATTTGCCCGCGCACGTATTGATGCAGAGTTGTCGCTGGAGGAGTTACAGGCGTATCGTGAACGCTTCCCGGCGTGGCGCGATGCGGATCAGTTTACGTTGTAATACCCTCACCCTAACCCTCTCCCGCAAGCGGGAGAGGGAACCGATCGAGCATATGGCACACCTCCCTGATGGGAGAGGGAACCGATCGAGCATATGGCACACCTCCCTCTCCCTTATGGGAGAGGGCCGGGGTGAGGGTAAGGGTTTCAGCCCGCACTCAACTACCGCGATAAGTCGACCATGACCAGGGCGAAATCAGAAACGGCAGATGATAATGGCTGCCGGTTTCTCCCAGCACAAAATCGATCTGCGCGCTGACGTACAGCGCATCCCGTCCCGCCGCCGCAAAATAATCACCAATCTCCGCCACCAGACGATAGTGCCCCGGCGCTAACGGCTCTGGCGTCAGGTCTTTAATCCGCCCGTCGACATCAGTACGCCCCTGAGCCAGCGGCAGCCAACCTTCCGGGCTGTTTTGCTCCAGCGCTACCGCCACCCCAATCGCCGGTTTACCCAGCGCGGTGTCCAGAATATGCGTGGTGATGGTACTCATGCGATGCTCTCCTTAAGCCTTAATAAGGTAATTTCCCGCAGTTGCGTCAGCGCTTCTTGCTGTTCGGTCGCGGCATCATTGGTCAGTCGACGCTGCAATTCTGCCAGCATCTCCTCGCCGCTGCGCCCTTTGGCGCGAATCAGAAACACCCGGCCAAAACGCTGTTCATAACGTTGATTACCCGCCAGCATGGCAAATTGCAGCGCGCCATTGGCATCCAGCATCGCCGATTGCTCGCTACGCGAAAACGTGGCTTCTTTGCCCTCACCCGCCGCTTTTTCCCCGATGCGTGGATGGGCACTCAGCGCCTGCTCCAGCTCCGCACCCTGCCACTGCTGCGCCAGACGCTCCGCCTCAGCCAGCAACTGTTGTGGGTTACTGAATGGACGCGCTGCCACCAGCGCCTGCTGCCAGGCAGGAATGGCGACACAATGCGCAATCGCCGCCTGTGCTTCCGCAGGCGACAGCTGATTAAAGCTTTCCAACTTCATGCCACGCCTCCTTGTTTAGCCACGGGCCAGGTCGCACACCGCCTGTAAATAAGCCTGCACGCCCAGCGCCACATCCGTAACCTGCACAGATTCTGCCGGATGATGGCTGATACCGCGATGGTTGCGCACAAACAGCATCCCCACCGGCCAACGTTCCGCGATGGCGATCGCATCATGTCCGGCCCCGCTGGGCAGCGACAGGCTGCGCCCCTGCACCGTTTCTACCGCGTGACTCAGCGCCTGTTGCAGACGCGCATCACAGGCTGTGGCGTTGATGCGATAAAACTCATCGGCGCTAAACGTCAGCCCACGGCGCACAGCAATCGCCTCGGCCTGAGTGAGTAACATCGAGAGCAAACGTGCCAGTGGTTCATCCTGTGGACCACGCACATCCAGCGACAGCTGCACGTCGCCGGGGATCACATTGACCGCACCAGGCGCGCAGTGCAGCGTCCCCACCGTTGCCACCAATTGAGGGTCCAGCTCGCGGGTGGTGTGTTCAATAAACACCATCCATTCAGCGGCAGCGGCCAGTGCATCTTTACGGTGCGTCATCGGCACGGTACCGGCATGTCCCGCCTCGCCGGTAAAGCGGCAGTTCAGACGGCGCGCACCGTTAATGGCGGTCACCACACCCAGCGCCAGATCGTCCTGTTCCAGACATGGGCCTTGCTCGATATGCAGCTCCAGATAGGCAGCGATGTCGTTAACCTCACGCGCGGCGTCGAGGATATTCGCGGCGTCTAACCCAACATCCTGCATCGCCTGGGCCACGGTGATGCCGTTGCCATCCGGGTGGGTTACCCAGCTTTCCGGCCAACTGCCGGTAATGCCACGACTGCCGAGCAGTGTGATGCCAAAACGCGTACCTTCTTCATCACCGAAACCCACGATTTCCACCGCCAGCGGCAGACGCTGTTGATGATCGTGGAGCCACTGCACGGTTTCGATGGCCGTCAATACACCGAGCATGCCGTCATAGCGTCCGGCATTGCGCACGGTGTCGAGATGCGAACCGAGTAATAACGCCGGTGCGCCCGGGGTGGCGGATTCGTAGCGGCCGCAAATGTTGCCTACCGCGTCCTGCCACACCGTCATGCCCGCCGCCTGCATCCACTCGCCGACGCGCTGATTGGCGCGCATTTGCTCTGGCGAGAGATAGACACGCATCAGGCCATCGTCGGTTTCGCTGATCTCAGCCAGCGCATCACAGCGCGCCATGACACGGGCGGCGGCCGACTGCGCCTCGCTGGCGGTCATCAGGCTTTCGCTCATGCGTGGCTCCCGTAGTGATCCCAGGCAGCCTGCAACGCCGCACCTTGTGTGGAACGGAAGCCGAGATGATTCAGCACCGCTTCCAGCGCCGTCAGGGTTTGCATCACGCAATCTTTACGCGCGTTATAACCCATGGTGCCGATACGCCATACTTTGCCGTGCAGCGGACCAAAGGAGGTGCCAATTTCAATGCCGAAATCTTCCAGCACCAACTTGCGTACCTGATCACCGTTCACACCCTGCGGGATGACAACGCCCAGCACGTTATTCATTTTATGTTGCAGGTCGCCGAAGGTTTCCAGCCCCATGCCCTGAATGCCTTTCAGCAGTGCATCGCCATGCAACTTGTGACGAGCGATGCCGTTATCCAGACCTTCCTGCATAATCAGACGCGCGCATTCACGCGCCCCAAACAGCGCAGTGGTGGCTTCGGTATGATGGTTGAGACGCTCCGGTCCCCAGTAATCCATGATCATGCCGAGGTCGAAGTAGTTGGAGTAGATCATCTCGTCGTCGCCGTCCTGATGCTCAGCGGTACGGATGCCCTCTTCCACGCATTTACGTTTGCGGATCACCGCTTCCATCTGTGGGCTGAGGGTGATCGGCGAGGTGCCGGACGGGCCACCGAGGCATTTCTGCATCCCGGCGGAGACGGCGTCGAGACCCCAGGCGTCGGTTTCCAGCGGGTTACCGCCTAGTGAGGCCGTGGCATCGGTGTAGAACAGCACGCCATATTTCTGACAAATCGCCCCCAGCTCAGCTAGCGGTTGCAGCATGGTGGTGGAGGTATCGCCCTGCACCGTCAGCAGCAGGCGCGGCTTGATACGTTTGATGGCATCTTCGATCTGATCCGGGGTGAACACCTCGCCCCATGGCACCTCAATGGTGTGGACTTCAGCACGGCAGCGGCGGGCAATTTCACACAACAGGTGACCAAAACGCCCAAACACCGGCACCAGCACTTTGTCACCCGGGCGGATCGCCGACAGCAGGATTGCTTCAATCCCGGCGCGCGAAGTCCCGTCGATCAGCATCGTCCAACGGTTTTCGGTGCGGAATACGCCACGATACAGCGCCATCACCTCATTCATGTAATTCGTCATCGCCGGATCGTATTGGCCGATCAGCTGCGTCGACATGGCGCGCAGTACGCGCGGATCGGCGTTGATCGGTCCCGGTCCCATCAGCAGGCGCTGCGGCGGATTGATTTGCGGAAATTGCGTGATGTCCATGATGAATTCCTTGTTGATGGCTTAGAGACGGACCGTCGAGATAAACTGTTTCAACTCCGCCGTTTGCGGATTGGCAAACAGCGTTTTGCTGTCGCCCTGCTCCCAGACGCGTCCCTGATGCATAAAGACCACTCGATCGCCCACATCGCGGGCGAAGTTCATTTCATGTGTCACGAGAATTAGCGTCATACCTTCGGCAGCCAACTGCTCCAGCACTTTCAACACTTCCCCCACCAGCTCGGGATCGAGCGCCGAGGTGATCTCGTCACACAGTAAAACTTTGGGTTGCATTGCCAGCGCACGCGCAATCGCCACGCGCTGTTGCTGACCACCCGAGAGATTGGCCGGATAATAGTCCAGGCGCTCGCCGAGGCCGACTTTCTCCAGCATCTGTTTCGCCAGTTCCCGGCATTCAGCTTCGCTCTTTTTCAGCACGCGGCGCGGTGCCAGCATTACGTTTTCCAGTGCCGTCATATGCGGGAACAGGTTAAAACTCTGGAACACCATCCCGACCGAGCGGCTGATTTCACGCGCCTGTGATTCGCGATCGGTAATGGTCATCCCACCCAGTTTGATGCTGCCTTCCTGATAGCCTTCCAGTCCGTTCATGCAACGCAGCAGGGTACTTTTGCCCGAACCACTGCGGCCGATAATCGAGATCACTTCACCCATTTCGATGTCGAGATCGACACCTTTGAGCACGTGGTTGTCGCCGTAGTACTTCTGTACCTGATTAATGGTGATGAGCGGCATTGAATTTTTTCTCCAGGTACTGGCTGTAACGCGACAGCGGATAACACATCAGGAAGTAACCCAACGCCACCAGGCCAAATACCTTAAACGGCTGATAAGTCACGTTGTTCAGAATCGTGCCCGCCTTGGTCAGTTCGACAAACCCGATAATCGAAGCCAACGCGGTGCCCTTGACCACCTGCACGGCAAAACCAACCGTGGGGGCGATAGCAATGCGGATCGCCTGCGGAGCAACCACGCGATATAGCGTCTGACCGAACGTCAGGCCCAGGCAGCGCGACGCTTCCCACTGCCCTTTCGGCAACGCACGGATACTGCCGTACCAGATATCCACCAGAAAGGCGCTGGTGTAGAGCGTCAGCGCCAGTGAGGCGGCGGTCCAGGGCGCAACATCGATGCCAAACAGCGCGACACCAAAGAAAGCCAGAAACAGCTGCATCAGCAGCGGCGTGCCCTGGAACAGCTCGGTATAGCCACGGATAACCCGCATCAGCCACGGCTTACGCAGCAGGCGCAGAAACAGCAGCGGCAAGGTCACCAGCGTGCCGCCAAAGAAGGCCACCAGCGACAGCAAAATCGTCCAGCGCGCTGCCAGCAGCAGGTTGCGCACGATGTCCCAATCGGTAAACGTGGTCATGATGGCTGCGCTCCAAACCATTTACGCCCCACCGCCAGCAGCAGCTGACGCATGGCAATCGACAACGCCAGGTAGATCAACGTGGTCACCAGATAGACTTCAAAACTCAAAAAGGTGCGTGACTGAATCAGGTTGGCGGCGAAGGTCAGCTCCTCATAAGAGACTTGCGACACCACCGAAGAACCCAGCATCACGATGATGCACTGGCTGACCAGCGCCGGATAAATACGTTGCAGCGACGGCGGCAGCACCACGCGCAAAAACGTCTGGCTGCGGGTCAATCCAAGTACCCGACCCGCTTCCCATTGCCCCTTTGGCGTCACCTGGATACCGGCGCGGATAATCTCGGTGCTGTAGGCACCGAGGTTAATCAGCATCGCCAACAGTGCGGCTTCACCCGCCGTCAGTTTCAGACCAAGATTGGGTAAACCAAAGACGATAAAGAACAGCTGCACCACAAACGGGGTGTTGCGAATCAGCTCGACGTAAATGCCCCAGATGCGCCCCGCCAGGCTGGGTTTGCCAGTGCGCAGTGCGGCACCGAGAATCCCCAGCGCGACGCCCCCGACCGTAGCCAGCACCGTCAGCTGGATGGTGATCCACAGCCCTGCCAGCAGCTCCGGCCAGTGCGGCCACAGCGCAGCAAAGTTAAGTTGCCCAATCATTGGCCGTCCTTCTTATGCGCCGAGGTTAGCCGGCAGTGGCGCTTTCAGCCACTCTTCGGACAGCTTGTTCAGGGTGCCATCTTTAATGCCCTGCTCGATAAGCGCATTCACTTTATCTTTCAGCGCTGGCTCGTCCTTCTTCAGACCGATAAAGCACGGCGAATCTTTCAGCATAAACTGCGGCACCGGGGCTTTGGCCGGGTTTTGACGGGCAATCGCGGCAACCACCAGGTTACCGGTCGCGATAAACTGCACCTGACCCGAAAGATAGGCAGACAGCGTGGTGTTGTTATCTTCGTAACGTTTCACCTCGGCATCTTTCGGTGCCACACCGGTCAGCACCATATCTTCTACCGCACCACGCGTTACACCGATGGATTTGCCACTCAGTGCCGCTGCATCTTTGATTTCTTCGCCTTTCGGGCCAAATACGCCGAGGAAGAACGGTGCGTAAGCACGGCTGAAGTCGATCACTTTTTCACGTTCGGCGTTTTTCCCCATGCTGGAGATCACCAGATCGACTTTGTCGGTTTGCAGGTAAGGCACACGGTTGGCACTGGAAACCGGCACCAGCTGCAACTTCAGTTTCATCTCTTTGGCAAGGTACTTCGCCATGTCGATGTCGTAGCCCTGCGGCTGCAAATCGGTACCGACAGAACCGAACGGCGGGAAGTCCTGCG
Organism: Pantoea sp. At-9b; assembly: GCF_000175935.2. NCBI lineage: Bacteria > Pseudomonadati > Pseudomonadota > Gammaproteobacteria > Enterobacterales > Erwiniaceae > Pantoea > Pantoea sp. At-9b. The sequence continues at coordinate 931,086 of NC_014837.1, read as the reverse complement.
GGACGGCAATGCGGATCACGCCGCGCTTCTGGATGTCCTGCAACTGATCGGCCATTGCGCTACCAACCTGCGCCATCATCAGCGCAGCGCCCGCTACCGCCATTAAAACTTTTTTCATTATGCACCCCGGTGAGTTTATGTGAAACAAAAGATTCTTGATGAATCGTTCTGCAACTAATGTGCCAACCGAAACAAAAAGAACACTTCTCCGTAAAATCAGGGTTGCGGCATTATCAGGCGAAAAAAAACGGGCGCATCGCCCGTCATCTGCAGTGATCAAAAAAGGTGCAAAGCACCAAAAAGGTGCCCTTTAACGGTGTTCCAGCTCATCCAGATGCTGATAAAGATCGGCAATCTGATGAATACGCTGACGCCCCTGCGACAACATTTCATGCAGCAACGCATTCGCCAGCAGATTAATCAGACTCATGGCCGAGGCATAACTATCAAAGGCCGAGACGCTGTCGAGCGGTGCGCACAGCTGCCAGCGCGCCAGGGTGAGGATGCCCTGTGCCTGGGGTTCGCACAGCGCCAGCACCGGAATGTGACTCTGCTGCAACTGCTGCATCAGCGGACGGATGATGCGCGGACGACGGCGAAACGCCATCACCACCACCACATCCTCGGGGGTAATATCCACCAGCTCCTCACCCAGCGTCTGGCCGGGTTGCGGCAGCACATGTACCTGGGGACGCGCCTGCATCAACTGTTGACGCAGATGCAGTGCTACCGGATAGGCGTTACGCATGCCAATGATAAACAAGCGTTTTGCCTGCGCCAGCGCCTGAATGACGTCGCCAAACTGCTGCGGGTCAATGCTGTTAACCCACTGCGTCAGGTTCGCCATCTCCTGCTTGTAGTGACGCGACAGCAGCGTGTTGCCCTGCACCGCATCACGGTTATCCGTCAGTGGCATGCCGCTCTGGCGCAGCGTGCGCAACTCATCGCGCATGTCTTTATATTTTTCGTAACCGAGGCGCTTGAACAGCCGACTCACCGTGGCTTTTGACACGCCACTCAGCCGCGCCAGCTCGGCGCTGTTGTAGCTGATCAGGTCATCAAAGTGGTCAAAGACAAAATCGGCAATGCGCTGCTCCTGCGGCGACAGTTGCGGATAATGACTGCGGAGGCGTTCATCTAGCTGTTTCATCATTCATCCTGTAACTTTCGTTTCATCACAAACTAGCATAAATCGATCCACAATGGTGTCCGACCAAAACTGGAACAGCTCTTGCTATACCTTTCCCATGTACCCAAAAATGAGTTCACTATGATACAGAGCAATATGGCCCCGTTAGGTATGGCCGTAACCCCGCATCATCTCGCCAGTGAAAGTGCCTTATCGGTCCTGCGCGAAGGTGGCAATGCTATCGAAGCAATGGTGGCAGCCGCCGCCACTGTCGCCGTGGTTTACCCACATATGAATGGCTTAGGCGGCGATGGCTTCTGGCTGATCGTACCGCCCGGTGGTGATCCGATCGCCATCGATGCCAGCGGTGCTGCTGGCTCACTGGCGCACTTCGACTTCTACCACGGCGCAACAAAAATTCCACACCGTGGCCCGAAAGCCGCCCTGACCGTAGCTGGCACCGTCAGCGGCTGGCAGGAAGCACTGACCTTCTCTGCTGAGCTGGGTAACCCGGCGCTGCCCGTTGCCCGTCTGCTGCGCGATGCCATCCGTTATGCGGCTGACGGCATTCCCGTCACCGCTTCCCAGGCGGCAGCGACTGCCGCAAAACGTCATGAATTGCAGGACCAGCCCGGTTTTGCCGCTAACTTTTTACCCGATGGCGCAGTGCCTGCCGCAGGCAGCCGTTTCACCCAACCGGCGCTGGCGAATACGCTGAGCCTGCTGTGCGAACAGGGCTTAGACAGTTTTTATCGCGGCGATCTGGCGCATCATCTGGCACGTGAAATGTCGGCGCTGGGTATGCCGATCACGCTGGAAGATCTGCAACGCCAGCAGGCACGCCGCTGCACGCCCCTGCATCTGGCACACAGTGAAGGCGATATCTGGAACATGACGCCACCCACCCAGGGGCTGGTATCGCTGGCGATTCTGGGTATTACCGACCGCCTTAACATGGCAGATGCCGATGAAGCGCAGACCATTCATCGTATCGTCGAAGCCACCAAGAAAGCCTTTGGCCTACGTGACCAACATATTACCGATCCACGCCATATCGACATTGATGTGCAGAGCCTGCTGGAGGCCGACCATCTGGCGGGCCTCGCCGCGCAAATTGATGATGCAGCCGCCGCGCCCTGGGGCACCGGCAAAGGTCCGGGTGACACCGTGTGGATGGGGGTGATGGACAGCAGCGGGCTGGCGGTCTCCTTTATCCAGAGCATCTATCATGAATTCGGCAGCGGTGTTGTACTGCCGGGTACCGGCATCACCTGGCAGAACCGGGGGGCAGCGTTCAGTTTACAGCCAGGTCATCTGTTGGCTCTGGCCCCGGGCAAACAACCCTTCCATACCCTTAACCCGGCGGCCGCACGGCTGAAAGATGGCCGCACCATGGTGTACGGCTCGATGGGGGGCGATGGCCAGCCGCAGACGCAAGCGGCGATTTTTACCCGTCATGTGATTCAGGGGCTGCCATTGCAACAGGCGGTGAGCGCACCGCGCTGGCTCCTGGGTCGTACCTGGGGACAATCCTCCGATTCCCTCAAGCTGGAAGCGCGTCTCGCCCCGGAAACGGTGCAGCAACTGCGCGATCTCGGCCATGAGGTCGAGTTGTTACCCGATTTTAGCGAGGTGGTGGGTCACGCCGGTGCCATCGTCCGCCATAACAACGGCATGTTTGAAGGCGCATTCGATCCACGCAGCAACGGTAGCGCCGCGGGTTTCTAAGGAGAAAAGATGAGTACACAACCGGACTGGGCCGCCTATATCGCCCAGATGGAACAGATTCTGGCGCTGGAGCTGGATGAGGCGCGCCGCGCCGAACTTTTAACCCAATTTAACCGTATTGCTGCCATGGCTGAACCGTTGATGGCCTTTCCGCTCGACGATCGCATGGAAGTGGCGGGAGTGTATAAGCTATGAAACTTTCCACCCTTTCGATAAGCGCACTGCAACAGGCGCTGAGCAACGGTGAGATCAGCGCACGCGCGATTGCCGAACAAACGTTGACGGCAATTGAACAACACAACCCGGCGCTGAATGCCTGGACCGAAGTCACCGGTCAGCGCATGTTAAAAGAAGCGGATCAGTTGGATACGCAACGCCAGCGCGGGGAAACCCTCCCGCCACTGGCCGGTATTCCCTATGCAGTGAAGAACCTGTTTGATGTCGCCGGGCACAGTACGCTGGCCGGTGCCAGCCTGTTCAGCGAACGTCCGGCGGCACGCGATGATGCCTGGGCGGTGAGCAAGCTACGCCAGTCGGGGGCACTGCTCTCCGGCATGCTCAATATGGATGCCTACGCTTACGGCTTCACGACCGAAAACACCCATTATGGACCGACACACAATCCGCGCGATCTCAGCCGGGTTGCTGGCGGCTCATCAGGAGGGTCCGCCGCCGCTGTCGCGGCCGGATTGGTGCATTTCTCGCTCGGTAGCGATACCAACGGTTCGATTCGCGTACCGGCCTCGCTGTGCGGCATTTATGGTCTGAAACCGACCTTTGGCCGTTTATCGCGCAGCGGTAGCCATCCGTTTGTCGCCAGCCTTGACCATATCGGCCCGTTCGCCCGATCGGTGGAAGATCTCAGCCTGGTGTACGACACCTTACAGGGAGCCGACCCCAGCGATGCGTTTCAGGCCGCTCAACCGGTGACCGCTGCCAGTCAAACCCTGACGCAAGGGCTTGAGGGGCTGCGTTGTGGCGTGCTCGGCGGTTTCTTCTCTACCTGGTGCAACGATGACGCCCGTGCCGCGCTGGCCATTGCCGCCAAAGCGCTGGCAGCCAACGACGAAGTGACAATGGCGAATGCCGAGATCGCGCGTTCAGCCGCCTTTATCCTCACCGCCGCCGAAGGGGGCAATCACTATCTGCCGAAACTGCGTGAGATGCCGGAACGTTTTGAACCCAACTCGCGTGAACGTCTGCTGGCGGGTGCGATGCTGCCTTCCGCCTGGTATGTGCAGGCGCAGCGCTTCCGTCGCCATTTCCAGCAGCAGGTATTGCCGCTGTTTGAACACTTTGATGTGCTGATCGCCCCGGCGACGCCATGCAGTGCCACCACCATCGGCCAGGAAACCATTCACATCAACGGACAGGATCTGCCAACCCGCGCCAGCATGGGGATGCTGACCCAGCCAATCTCCTTCCTCGGCCTGCCGGTCTGTACCGTGCCCTTACCGACCACCAGCGGCTTACCGATTGGTTTGCAGCTGATCGCCGCGCCGTTTAAAGAACACCTCGCATTGCGCGCCGCCTGGGCGCTGCAACAGCAAGGGCTGACGTTGCCGCAAACCACTCTGATGGACGCATAACCATGACACCCGAGAATATTGATCGTCCGGCGATTGTCGCCGAAGTGACTGCCGCGTTTTATCGCTATGAACAGGCGCTGGTCAGCAATGATGTGGCGGTACTGGATGAACTGTTCTGGCACGACAGCCGCACGGTGCGTCTTGGTGCCGGTGAAAACCTGTATGGCATCGAGGAGATCCGCGCGTTTCGTGCCGCTCGTCCCTCTGCCGGATTGGACCGCGACTTACGCCATACGGTGATCACCACCTTTGGTGATGATTATGCGGTGTGCAGCACGGAATTTACGCGCGCCGGGACGGAGAAAATTGGCCGTCAGCAGCAGACATGGGTCCGCTTGCCGTGTGGCTGGCGTATTGTTGCCGCGCAGGTGAGTTTGATGGTTTAAATACATCCACAATCGTAGCGGCGCGATTTATCGCGCAATTTCGTGCGCGATGCAGGAAAAACCCACGCGATAAATCGCGCCGCTACAGGGGTATTAAGCGGGATGAGTCTCCATCCAATGCTCGGCAATTTGCTGGCGCGTACACACCCAAACCCGATCGTGTTGCTGGATATGGTCAAGGAAGCGTTGCAGGGCGCGGAACTTACCAGGACGCCCCAACAGGCGGCAATGCATGCCAATCGACATCATCTTCGGCGCAGTTTCGCCCTCTTCGTACAACACATCAAAGGTATCGCGCAGATAGGTGTAGAACTGTTCGGCCGTGTTGAAACCCTGCGGCGAGGCGAAGCGCATATCGTTACATTCCAGCGTATAAGGAATGATCAGATGCGGTTTTACCGTGCCATCCTGGCAGGTCACCTGCGTCCAGAATGGCAAGTCATCACCGTAGTAGTCGCTGTCGTAGCTAAAGCCGCCCTGCTCTACCACCAGGCGGCGCGTGTTCGGGCTGTCGCGCCCGGTGTACCAGCCGGTTGGCGCTTTGCCAAACAGGTCTTTCAACACATCTACCGCCTGCTGCATATGCTGGCGTTCAGTTTTCGCATCCATTCCCTGATAGTGGATCCAACGCCAGCCGTGGCTGACCACGTCATAGTCGGCAGCTTTAATCGCGGCCACAATCTCTGGATGACGTGCCAACGCCATCGCCACACCAAAGATGGTCAGCGGTAAACCGCGCTTTTGAAATTCGTGGTGAATGCGCCAGAAACCGGCGCGGGAACCGTACTCATACAGCGAATCCATCGACATATGGCGATCGGCGTAGCTGGCGGCCCCGATGATATCAGACAGAAACTGCTCGGAACCGGCGTCGCCGTGCAGCACGTTATTTTCAGCGCCCTCTTCGTAATTGAGGACAAATTGCACTGCCACGCGGGCTTTCCCTGGCCAGTGGGCATGCGGTGGTTGGCCTGCGTAACCAATCAGGTCGCGTGGATAGTTTTTGTTGAAGCTGTACTCTTTCTTTTCAGATACATCAGTCATTCTGTAAGTTCCTGTGTAAACCTCAACCAGTGCTTAGTTTAGGTGCTGGAAGGCACCTGTGAGCGGTTTTTCTATCGGGTAATCGAGATCGCCGTGCTTGCTGGTGCCAAAGCCCAGCGCCACCAGCGACTCCACCATTTTGACCGCCGCACCGACACCGTCGATCACCGGTAAACCGAGTTCGCGGGTCAGATCCTGGGCCAGCGTTGCCATGCCGCCACACCCCAGGACAATCGCCCCGCTACCGTCTTCCCGCTTTGCCTGGAGACAACGCTGGCGCACCTTTTCCTGCGCCGCCCCGCTGCCATCTTCCAATGCCAACACCGGCAGATCGATGGCGTGAAGCGCAGCACAATGGTGGCTAAAGCCATATTGCTGCAACAGATGACGCGCAATGACCAGAGTGCGCGGCAGCGTGGTCACGATGGAAAAACGCGTCGCCAGCAGCGTCGCAGTATGCATGGCCGCTTCGGCAATGCCCACGACCGGGCCTGTCGCCAGCTCGCGCGCCGCCAGTAATCCGGGATCGCCAAAGCAAGCGATCACATGACCACTGACACCCTGCGCTTTGCCCAGCTTCACCTGCTCCAGCACCCCGAGCGCGGCGATCGCTTCATCAAAGTGGCCCTCAATCGACGGCACCCCCTGGCTCGGACAAACCGCGATAATCTCGGTGCCCGGCGCGGCTACCGCACGCGCGGCCTGAGCGATGGTTTCTGTCATCGCCCGGCTGGTATTGGGGTTAATAACCTGGATCAGACTCATCCGGTGACTCCTTTACCGGCGAACAGCCGGGCGAAATCGGGGAGGGTTTCACCGCTGCGTTCGAAATGCAGGCTGGCAACAATATGTTCGAAATGGTGGTGGAGCGCTGCCGTCAGACCGGCCAGATCTTTCTGGCGCAGCAGATCCACCAGCCGATCGTGATGATCGCAACGGCAACCACGCTGCCAGGGAGCACCATACGCGGCAATCACCAGTGAAGAGCGTTGCGCCAGGTGCGTCACCATTTCGGTCAGCACCTGATTACCCGAAATCGCCTGGAGTTGAATATGAAACGCCGCTGACAAGCGGATAGCCGCCGCACCATCATGCTGCTCATGCGCCTGCTGTTCCGCCGCGATCAAATCCGCCAGCGCGGCCAGATGTGGTGGCTGTACATGGGCCAGGACCGCCGCCAGGTTGGCGCACTCCAGCATACTGCGCGTGGTGAAGATATCCCGCGCTTCCTCTACCCCCGGTGTCGCCACCTGTGCACCACGCCTGGGCGACAAGGTGATCATTTGCACCGCAGCGAGGCGTTGTAGCACCTTGCGGATGCCGGTACGGCTGACGCCAAATACCTCAGACAATGCCTCTTCAGGCAATTTGCTGCCTGGCGGCAGTTGGTGTTCCACGATCGCGCTCAACAGCGCCTGGTAAATGGGTTCGTCTCTATCATGCAGATCTGCGGCCGTTCTCTGGCCTGTTTCACTCTTCATTTCCCGCTCCGGTAAATGTCTGTGCACAGCACATCGTATACGCGAAAAACAATTTTTGTATACAAGAAATCAATTCTGGCCTGGATCCTGCAATACCGTTTCACGCTGTGATTATTATTCATTATTAAGAGAGGAGCAGGTTTCATGCCAAATCATTCTGAAGTGACCTCTGCGGTGGCCTCTGAAGCCAACGCCCACTATAGTCCACGACTTTGCAATGAAGATCTGGCACCGACGCGTGACCAGAACTGGTCGTGGTACAACATTTTCTCTTTCTGGATGTCGGACGTGCACAGCATGGGCGGCTACGTGGTGGCGGCCAGCTTCTTCACACTGGGGCTGGCGAGCTGGCAGGTGCTGATGTGTCTGTTGGTGGGGATTTGTATTGTGCAGCTTTGCGCCAACCTGGTGGCGAAGCCGAGCCAGATGGCGGGCGTGCCTTATGCGGTGATTTCGCGTCAGGCGTTCGGCGTGTTCGGAGCCAATATCCCGGCGGTGATCCGTGGCCTGATCGCGTTTGCCTGGTACGGTATTCAGACTTACCTTGCTGCGAATGCGCTGATGCTGGTGCTGCTGAAGTTCTTCCCGTCCCTGTCCGGCATGACGCACAGTAGCTGGCTGGGCTTATCGCAACTTGGCTGGTGCTGCTTCGGCCTGATGTGGTTCTTGCAAGCGCTGGTGTTCTGGCACGGGATGAACGCCATTAAACGTTTTATCGATGTAGCCGGCCCGGCAGTATATGTAGTGATGGTGGCACTGGCCGGCTGGATTGTATACAAGACCGGTTTTGACGGCATCTCTTTTACCCTCGCCAGCAAGCAGTTAAGTGCGGGCGAACAGACCTGGCAGATGATCACCGCAACGGCGCTGGTGGTGTCCTACTTCTCCGGTCCGCTGCTTAACTTTGGTGACTTCTCTCGCTATGGCAAAAACATGGGTGAGATTCGCCGTGGCAACCGCTGGGGTTTGCCATTCAACTTCCTGCTGTTCTCGATTGTAACAGTGGTGATTGTCTCTGGCTCCAATTCACTGTTCGGACGCATGATTACCGACCCGATCGAAACCGTCAGTATGGTGGGTAACGATTTGGCGGTGGCGCTTGGTCTGTTGACAATGATCACAGCCACCATTGGGATCAACATCGTGGCAAACTTTGTGTCTCCCGCTTTCGACTTTTCCAACTGCTCACCGCAGAAAATCAGCTTCCGTACTGGAGGCATGATCGCCGCCGTCGGTTCCGTGCTGCTGACGCCGTGGAACCTGTTCCAGTCACCTGAGTTGATTCATTACACGCTGGATGTACTGGGTTCCTTTATCGGGCCACTGTTTGGCATTCTGATCGCCGATTTCTATCTGATCAAACGCAGCAAGGTGTATGTCGATGACCTGTTTGATGATACGTCGAAAGGTCGCTACTGGTATCAAGGGGGCTTTAACCCGAAAGCGATCGCCGCGCTGCTGCCTTCGGTGGGGATTTGCCTGCTTATCAGCTTTATTCCGTCATTGCATGAGGTGGCAAACTTTAGCTGGTTTATCGGTGTGGCTCTCGGGATGGGTTGCTATCGCTGGCTGGCGCGTGCTGAACGTGAAGCTCCGGTAGCAGAGGCGTATCGTGGCAAGGTGGCGGTACAGAAGGATTAATCCTGAATTAACCGTAGCAGCGCGATGATTCACGGATGCAGAAAAGCAAAAAGCCGATTCATCGCTGAATCGGCTTCTTTAAAGAGATTGGCGGTGCGGACGGGACTCGAACCCGCGACCCCCGGCGTGACAGGCCGGTATTCTAACCGACTGAACTACCGCACCGCGCTGTGTTCCCCGTCGGGAACGAGGCGCATATTAATGGCATGGCGATCTGCCGTCAATGCTTTTTCTGAGGGTTTGTTTCGTTTGCTGTTTTTTTCAGCTTAACGTTGCTTTTCCACGCAAAATCAGCGATTTCAGGCACGCCACAGACAGCTACCGCCCTTCTTCATCACCAGATCTAAACGACTTTCGTGTGCCAGGCACTCTTCATCGCTGGCGCTGACGACGCGCAAGCCCGACGCCGGACGTACAATACGTTGAATATTTTCACCGTCCACCTGATTGCTCTGCTCGCTCTCCATGGAAAAAGCCAGCGATGTCTGACCACCGGTCAGGGTCAGGAACACTTCCGCGAGGATTTCGGCATCGAGTAATGCGCCGTGCAGCGTTCGTTTGCTGTTATCAATCTCAAGGCGGCTACACAGGGCATCGAGGCTGTTACGCTTGCCCGGGAACATCTTACGCGCCATCGCCAGGCTGTCGGTAACCTGACAGAAGGTGTCCGTTTTGCCGATGTCGCGCTTCAACATGGCAAATTCGTAATCCATAAAGCCGATGTCGAACGAGGCGTTATGGATCACCAGCTCGGCACCGCGAATGTAGTCGAGAAACTCATCCGCAATGTCGCTAAAGCTCGGTTTATCCGCCAGAAATTCATCGGCAATACCGTGAACACCAAAGGCTTCCGGGTCCACCAGACGATCAGGCTTGAGGTAGATGTGAAAGTTGTTACCAGTCAGGCGACGGTTGATCACCTCTACCGCACCGATTTCAATAATGCGGTGTCCTTCATAGTGCACACCGATCATGTTCATGCCGGTGGTTTCGGTATCGAGGACGATCTGGCGGTTATTTGCAGTGCTCATAGGACTCGTTTATGTCAGACTTGGCGTTTTATAAGTCAAGGAAGTCTACCAGAGATGCGTAAACAGGTAGAAATTTTCACCGATGGGTCCTGCCTCGGTAACCCTGGCCCCGGTGGCTACGGTGCAATTCTGCGTTATCGTCAGCATGAGAAAACCTTCAGCGCCGGATACCGCCTCACCACCAATAACCGTATGGAACTGATGGCCGCGATTGTCGCGCTGGAAGCGCTGACGCAGCCGTGCGAAGTGGTGATCAGCACCGACAGCCAGTATGTGCGCCAGGGCATCACCAGTTGGATCCACAACTGGAAGAAACGTGGCTGGAAAACCGCCGACAAAAAACCGGTGAAGAATGTCGATCTGTGGCAACGGCTCGATTTGGCGCTGAGCTCGCATCAAATCGTGTGGGAATGGGTGAAGGGCCATGCCGGTCATCCGGAAAACGAACGCTGCGATGAGCTGGCCCGTAGCGCCGCGAGCCAGCCAACCCAGGATGATGTCGGCTATCAGCCTGAATCCTGATCCTTCATGTTCCGGAACTGTCGCGTGGCATTAACGGTCTGCCGCAGTTGTGTTTTGCTCAGGCTCTTTTTCACTTTGGTAGGCGTTAACGGGAAGGTTCGTTTACGCGCTACCACCACATTCAGACAGCCCAATGCCGGCAGATGCGCGCTGATCACTTTACCGCCCTGCCGGTGCCACGGCACAACCTGGAAACGGGTGCGATAGACGACTTCATAGTTCAGCAGGTGCAGCCAGTCCAGCAGGCGCATCTGGCTAAACATACGGCCACTCCAGGGCGCGCGGCCATGCAGGCCCGGAATCCCTTTGCTGATGCCCAACAGGCTGAACGGATTAAAGCCACTGATAATCATCCAGCCGTCATCAATCAACACCCGGTCTACTTCACGCAGTACCCGATGCGGGTCCTGGCTCCAGGATAAGGTATGGGCCAACAGGCAGGCATCGATCGACTTGGATTCGAACGGCAGTTGGGTCGCACGGGCAATCACCTGCAACTCGTCGCCCTCTTCGCCGACATTGACCTGATGCGAAATGGGACAATGGCTGGTGTTGATTTCTGCGCTCAGACTGCCAATTTTAAGCATATGAAAGCCATACAGCTTCCCGAGGTAAGGTTGCAGTTGCTGAGTTAATGCGTCGCGGAAATAGTCGCCCCAGGGCATGTCGCGCCAGGAGCGCGGCGCAGTCAGGATTTGGCGTGTTTTAGCCGGCTTCATGCTTTACCATCTTCCTTTTTCTACGGCCTGAGAGGTGTTTATGAATCTTACCAGTATTCCCGCATTGCAGGATAACTACATCTGGACACTGACCGATGAGCACAATCATTGCCTGATTGTCGATCCCGGTGAAGCGCAGCCAGTGCTGGACAAAATTCGCGCTAACCGCTGGCAGCCGGTGGCGATTTTACTGACGCATCACCATCACGACCATGTCGGTGGCGTCGCAGAACTGTTGCAACACTTCCCCGAGCTTGAGGTTTTCGGTCCACAGGAAACTGCGGATAAGGGCGCAAAGCATATTCTCGCCGAGGGTGATGAATTTACCTTGTTGGGGATAAATTTCCGTGTCATCGCGACCCCCGGCCACACTTTAGGACATATCTCATATTTCAGCTCACCTTATCTTTTCTGTGGTGACACGATGTTTTCAGGCGGTTGCGGCCGATTATTTGAAGGCACTGCACAACAAATGTTTGAGTCATTTCAGAAGCTTAATGAACTGCCTGCCGACACATTGATTTGCTGTGCTCATGAGTACACTTTATCCAACATGAAGTTTGCTGCGGCTATTCTGCCCCATGACCCGAAAATTTTAGCAAGGTTCCAGCAAATTAAGGACTTACGTGCAGAAAATCGCATCACTTTGCCAACAAATTTGGCTTTAGAACGGGAAATAAATTTATTTCTCCGCACGCAAGATGCTGATTTACAAAGGGCTTTAGGCGGTAATTTTACAACTGCGCCACTATGGCAAGCTTTTGCTGATCTACGCGAGAAGAAAGATCGTTTTTGATATTTTTGGTTGTGTTGTGTCAGACCGTCAAGTATGATTGCTCGTCTTTTAAGCGAACTATTGACACACACATGAAGGCAAAAGCGATATTAATCGCCTCTGTCTTGCTGGTGGGAGGTTGTCAGGCATCAAGGAATGACGCCACTATCCCGCAACAGCATGCTCAGAGCCTGTCTTCAGCTGGTCAAGGTGAAAATGGAAAGTACGGAGATCGCTTGTTGTCGCCGCGCTGGCAAGATGATGGAACAAGCCTCGCAGAAGACACTGATCTCTGGAATCACATTAGTGACGAGTTGAAGATGGGGATTCCGGATAACTCCCGGATCCGCGAACAAAAAACAAAGTACTTAAAAAATAAGAGCTATCTCCACGATGTAACATTACGGGCAGAGCCGTACATGTACTGGATAGTCGAGCAGATACAGAAACGTAAGATGCCGATGGAACTAGTACTGCTACCCATAGTGGAGAGCGCTTTTGACCCACATGCAACATCTTCTGCGAATGCCGCAGGCATCTGGCAGATTGTTGCAACAACGGGCAAAAACTATGGTTTGAAACAAAACCAGTGGTATGACGGTCGCCGGGATGTGGTGGCGTCTACCAAGGTTGCGCTGGATATGATGCAGCGTCTCAACACCATGTTTGACGGTGACTGGTTACTGACCGTTGCCGCTTATAACAGTGGTGAAGGACGTGTGTTGAAAGCGATTAAACAGAATAAGGCGCGCGGTAAGCCGACCGATTTCTGGAGTTTATCGCTGCCACGCGAAACCGCGGTTTATGTTCCGAAAATGTTGGCCTTGAGCGATATTCTCAAGAACAACAAGCGCTACGGCATCAAATTGCCGACCCCGAACGAGAGCCGTGCACTGGCTCGTGTTGAAGTGGGTCAGCAGATTGAGCTGACGCAGGCCGCAGATATGGCTGGCATGTCGTTAAGTAAGCTGAAAAGCTTCAATGCTGGTTATAAACACGGCAGCACAGCGCCGAATGGACCGCACTACATTATGGTGCCTAAGTCCAACGTTGCTCAGCTCCGCAATTCACTGGCCTCCGGTGATATTGCCGCCGTGCAGCCTTCTCAACTGGCAAAAGCCGGTGATGCGGGAAGCAGCTACACGGTTCGCAAAGGCGACACCTTGTCTGGCATTGCCAGCAAGCTCGGCGTGAGCATTAATACACTGAAGCAGCAGAATAACCTGCGCGGTGCCTCGGTTCGAATCGGTCAGAAACTGACCATCGGCGATAAAGGCTCGCAGCTGGCCGATAACGGCAACAGCATCACCTATCGTGTTCGTAAGGGTGATTCTCTTGCCAGTATCGCGCGACGTCATGGAGTTAACATTCAGGACGTTATGCGCTGGAACAGTGTATTAAGTGATGCGAAAAACATTCAGCCGGGTGATAACCTCACGCTGTTTGTTCATAATAGCGCAACGCCAGACACCTAATGGCGCGAAAAGGCTGACAAATGTCAGCCTTTTTCTTTTTATGCGGATGAAAAAATCTGCTGCGCGTAGCGGTTAGCGCGGGATGGCGTTAAATTCAACCAGCAACGGATTATGGTCAGAAGCGCGGGTCACCAGTACCGAGGCTTCACTGACCTTCATATCACGGTAGAAAACAAAATCCAGTGGGCGACCAAAGGCTTTGCGCCGATGGTCATCGGTAAACGTCACTTCCTGCAATGCCATGTCCTGTGCAAAGCGAAACAACGCTCTCATCCTCTGACGACTCCAGGCATTAAAATCACCGGCCATAATCACCGGGCCGCGATGGTATTGGATTTGCTCCCCAATTGGCCCCAGCTGTTTACTGTAGACATCAATACCGAGGCTGAAATTGACGGCATGGATATTCACCACCATCAACATTTCGCCATTGGGTAGCGGATAAGCCGTTACCAACGCCGATTTTGCCAGGCGCAACAGCGGCTCGCGTTCACGTAAGGGGCAGCAGTACACCGGATGGGCGGAAGCCAGCGTCATCACCCCTGAAGGGTGCTGTGGCAGGACAAAAGCAGGCACCTGATCGGCAGCCAGATAGTTTGTGGTGGCGAACCTCACCAACTCGGGGGTGGTTTGCGCTTCCTGTAGCAACACCAGATGAGCATCCTTACCAAAGCCTTGCAGCACTGACATCCAGTCTGCACGTTGCTGTTTAAAGATGTTCCACACCAATACCCGTAATGTCGGGTCGGCTGTCAGTGGTGCGCCGGGCGGTAACGCCTGCCCAACATGCAGCATCGCTCCTGGCGGAAAGATCCGCTCAGCAGGCTGTCCTGCTACATAACGCATTGCATAGGTTTTTTTCCGCACTTTACCGCCTAGCTAATTACAAACATACTTCACCTGACTGTTATAGGGATTTTAGCGCGGGGTTTCAATTGGTGTTCTTGATTGTCGGAATGGCCTTAACGGCTTTTAAGTGCATCAGCCCACCTGAACGTGGGCTGATAGTCAGGATTATTCGACTGCCATCACTGCTCGCGGCCTGTCGAGCGAACCACTCAGGCGCACCAGCAACAAGGCGATAAAGACAATCACTGCCCCCACCCATGGCGTTTGCGCTAAGCCATAATGCTGCACGATATGGCCGCCCACAGAAGAACCCAGCGCAATACCAATATTAAAAGCCGCAATATTTAGACCAGAAGCCACATCCACTGCGCCCGGTGCGTAACGCTCCGCCTTCTGTACCACATAAACCTGCAAACCTGGCACGTTGGCAAAGGCAAAGATCCCCATCACCACCACGGTGACCAATGCCAGATAGTGCATACTCGCTGTGATCTGGAAGATGCCCAATAATAGCGCCAGCGCGGCGAAAATCAGCGTCAGAGCGGGTACCGCACCGCGACGATCCGCCAACTTACCGCCCCAGATATTACCAATTGCCACTGCGATACCATAACCCAGCAAGATAACGCTCACGGCGGAAGGTGAGAAGCCTGCCAGCGACTGCATCATCGGTGCCAGAAAAGTGAAAGCGGTAAACACCCCACCGTAACCCAGAGCCGTAATGGCATAGATCAGCAACAAACGGGGATTGGTTAACACGCGGGCCTGCTGTCGTAACGAAGCCACCGGCGGCTGGGCAATATGGCGTGGAACCAGCAACATACTGGCGACGAGGGCGATTATCCCCAACATCGATACCGCCAGGAAGCTTTCGCGCCAGCCAAAATGCTGCCCGATCAGCGTTCCTAATGGCACGCCGGTTACCAGGGCAACCGTCAGACCACCAAACATAATCGCGATGGCGCTGGCGGCTTTCTCTTTGCTGACCAGATTAGTGGCGATGGTTGATCCTACCGAGAAGAACACGCCATGTGCCAGACCGGTCAGCAGTCGGGCAATCACCAGCGTTTCGTAGTTAGGTGCCTGCCAGGCAACCAGATTGCCCAAGGTGAAAAGCGCCATTAGCCCCATCAGCAAATGTTTACGCGGTAATTTCCCGGTCAATGCCGTCAGTACCGGTGCCCCGACGGCGACACCAAGAGCGTAGATAGAAACGAGCATCCCGGCTGAAGGCAGGGTAATCGTAAGTTGTTGCGCGATGGTCGGGATCAACCCGACGATGACAAATTCAGTGGTTCCGATAGCAAAGGCGCTGATGGTCAGCGCCCAGAGTGCAAGTGGCATGATTGGCTCCCAATTCGTTTTGATGGGCGTCAGTATCCGCTTATGGTTTAATGACAAAAAGATGCAAAATCACAATAGACTTTTGCCTGTGGAGGGATAATGAAGGCGTCATCAGACGAGCTGAAAGTGTTTATTGCTGTCGTGGAAAGCGGAAGTTTCAGTCGTGCTGCTGAACAACTGCATATGGCGAATTCGGCGGTCAGCCGGACCGTGAAAAAGCTGGAGACGAAGTTAGGTGTGGCGTTATTGACCCGAACGACGCGCCAACTGGCCCTCACTCATGAAGGTGAACACTATTTTCGCCGCGTACAGAAATTAATGCAGGAGATGTCGACTGCGGAGAGTGAGTTAATTGACCGCCAGCAGGCACCCCGCGGCGTATTACGCATTGATGCTGCAACACCGGTAATCCTGCATTTGTTGCTACCGATGGTTAAACCTTTTCGCGCACGCTATCCCGATGTCACCCTTTCGCTGATCTCTTCTGAGAGCTTTATCAATCTTATTGAGCGAAAAGTCGATGTCGCCATTCGTGCGGGGACGTTGACCGACTCCACCCTGCGCGCTCGCCTGCTATTTATCAGCTATCGCAAACTGGTCGCCACGCCGGCGTATCTGGCAAAGCGGGGGATGCCGCATTCTGTGGCCGATTTGGCACAGCATGAATGTCTGGGGTTCGTGGAGCCTTTACGTCTGAATCGCTGGCCGGTAGCGCAGGAAAACGGTGAACTTTATGATATTAATCCGGGAATGTCTTCGAACAGCGGGGAAACGATCAAACAACTTTGTCTGGATGACAATGGTATTGCCTGTCTGTCTGACTATATGGTCGATCAAGACATTGCCGACGGGACTTTTGTCGAGTTACTGGCAGATCAGCGCTTGCCGGTTGAAATGCCGTTTAACGCGGTATATTACAGCGATCTTGGTGTCAGCCAACGAGTACGGGCATTCATTGATTTTCTCAGTGATTGGGTACAGAACCAGCCCTGGCGTCGCCAGGACTGATCATTTCTTGTTTAATCCCAGGCCGGTGCCAGTCCATCCGGGCTGACCAAACGCTGATCACGATTCAGCGCGTGGATCTTTTCCATATCATCCTGGTCCAGCTGTAATGTCTGTGCATGCAGGTTTCCGGCAAGATTGTCACGTTTGGTAGATGACGGAATGACGGCATAACCCAACTGCATCGCCCATGCCAGCACCACCTGCGCCGGTGTTGCCTGATGCTTCTGCGCGATGGTTTGAATCACTGCATCTTTCAGCGCTTCACCATAAGCCAGTGTCATATAAGAAGTAATGTGGATTCCCTGTTCCCGGGCGAACTTCACCACCTGCTCATTTTGCAAATACGGGTGCAGCTCAATCTGGTTAGTCGCAATATGCTCCACACCAACAGCGTCAATAGCTTCTTTCATTAGCGTAATCGGGAAGTTGGAGATACCAATCTGACGCGTCAGGCCCGCTTCTTTGGCTGCCAGTAATGCCTGCATGCTTTCTTTTACTGAAACAGCGCCTCCCGGCGACGGCCAGTGGATCAGGGTGAGATCCACATAATCGGTGCGCAGCTTCGCCAGGCTCTCTTTGAGGCTGGGGATCAACTTATCGGCAGAGAGGTTTTCAACCCAGATCTTGGTGGTCACGAACAGCTCGTTACGTGCAACACCGCTTTCGGCTATCGCCTGACCAACAGCGGCTTCATTTTCATAGATTTGTGCGGTATCGATTGTACGATAGCCAAGTTCAAGTGCGGTTTTAACCGAATGGATAACCACATCGTCTTGCAGACGGAAAGTACCTAAACCAAAAGCGGGGATTGTCATGATTTCCTCATCGTTGAGCGGAATTGTTTTCGATGAGATCATTGTGACAGCTTCTTTGTTGCCGAAAAATCCGCTGATAAGCAGAGGAATTTTGCGTTTCAGTCAACAATCTGAGGCAGAAATGCATAAATGAAAAAGCCCTGACTTTTCAGTCAGGGCTAATCAAGAGAGTGGCGGTGCGGACGGGACTCGAACCCGCGACCCCCGGCGTGACAGGCCGGTATTCTAACCGACTGAACTACCGCACCACCGAATACTGCATTACCAGCGGGGTCTCGCTGATAACCGGTGTTACCCTTTCGGGCAAGTACCTTAAATTGATGCCTGGCAGTTCCCTACTCTCGCATGGGGAGACCCCACACTACCATCGGCGCTACGGCGTTTCACTTCTGAGTTCGGCATGGGGTCAGGTGGGACCACCGCGCTACAGCCGCCAGGCAAATTCTGTTTATCCGCACCGCCCTCACAGGCCATACGAATCAATCCGTTTGAACAATGCTGAAAATTCTTGCGTCTCTCAACTCAAAACGCCTCTGGCGTTGTAAGGTTAAGCCTCACGGGTCATTAGTACCGGTTAGCTCAATGCATCGCTGCACTTACACATCCGGCCTATCAACGTCGTCGTCTTCAACGTCCCTTCAGGACTCTCAAGGAGTCAGGGAGAACTCATCTCGGGGCAAGTTTCGTGCTTAGATGCTTTCAGCACTTATCTTTTCCGCACTTAGCTACCGGGCAATGCCATTGGCATGACAACCCGAACACCAGTGGTGCGTTCACTCCGGTCCTCTCGTACTAGGAGCAACCCCCCTCAATTCTCCAGCGCCCACGGCAGATAGGGACCGAACTGTCTCACGACGTTCTAAACCCAGCTCGCGTACCACTTTAAACGGCGAACAGCCGTACCCTTGGGACCTACTTCAGCCCCAGGATGTGATGAGCCGACATCGAGGTGCCAAACACCGCCGTCGATATGAACTCTTGGGCGGTATCAGCCTGTTATCCCCGGAGTACCTTTTATCCGTTGAGCGATGGCCCTTCCATTCAGAACCACCGGATCACTATGACCTGCTTTCGCACCTGCTCGAGCCGTCACTCTCGCAGTCAAGCTGGCTTATGCCATTGCACTAACCTCCTGATGTCCGACCAGGATTAGCCAACCTTCGTGCTCCTCCGTTACACTTTGGGAGGAGACCGCCCCAGTCAAACTACCCACCAGACACTGTCCGCAGCCCGGATTACGGGCCTACGTTAGAACATCAAACATTAAAGGGTGGTATTTCAAGGTTGGCTCCACGCAGACTGGCGTCCACGCTTCAAAGCCTCCCACCTATCCTACACATCAAGGCTCAATGTTCAGTGTCAAGCTATAGTAAAGGTTCACGGGGTCTTTCCGTCTTGCCGCGGGTACACTGCATCTTCACAGCGATTTCAATTTCACTGAGTCTCGGGTGGAGACAGCCTGGCCATCATTACGCCATTCGTGCAGGTCGGAACTTACCCGACAAGGAATTTCGATACCTTAGGACCGTTATAGTTACGGCCGCCGTTTACCGGGGCTTCGATCAAGAGCTTCTCCTTGCGGATAACCCCATCAATTAACCTTCCGGCACCGGGCAGGCGTCACACCGTATACGTCCACTTTCGTGTTTGCACAGTGCTGTGTTTTTAATAAACAGTTGCAGCCAGCTGGTATCTTCGACTGGCTTCAGCTCCGGGAGCAAGTCCCTTCACCTAATGCCAGCGTGCCTTCTCCCGAAGTTACGGCACCATTTTGCCTAGTTCCTTCACCCGAGTTCTCTCAAGCGCCTTGGTATTCTCTACCTGACCACCTGTGTCGGTTTGGGGTACGATTTCGTGTTACCTGGAGCTTAGAGGCTTTTCCTGGAAGCAGGGCATCAGTTACTTCGCCACCGTAGTGGCTCGTCATCACGCCTCAGCATAAAGCGCACCGGATTTGCCTGGTGCACATGCCTACACGCTTAAACCGGGACAACCGTCGCCCGGATAACCTAGCCTTCTCCGTCCCCCCTTCGCAGTAACACCAAGTACAGGAATATTAACCTGTTTCCCATCGACTACGCTTTTCAGCCTCGCCTTAGGGGTCGACTCACCCTGCCCCGATTAACGTTGGACAGGAACCCTTGGTCTTCCGGCGAGCGGGCTTTTCACCCGCTTTATCGTTACTTATGTCAGCATTCGCACTTCTGATACCTCCAGCAGACCTCACAGTCCACCTTCAACGGCTTACAGAACGCTCCCCTACCCAACAACACATAGTGTCGCTGCCGCAGCTTCGGTGCATGGTTTAGCCCCGTTACATCTTCCGCGCAGGCCGACTCGACCAGTGAGCTATTACGCTTTCTTTAAATGATGGCTGCTTCTAAGCCAACATCCTGGCTGTCTGGGCCTTCCCACATCGTTTCCCACTTAACCATGACTTTGGGACCTTAGCTGGCGGTCTGGGTTGTTTCCCTCTTCACGACGGACGTTAGCACCCGCCGTGTGTCTCCCGTGATAACATTCTCCGGTATTCGCAGTTTGCATCGGGTTGGTAAGCCGGGATGGCCCCCTAGCCGAAACAGTGCTCTACCCCCGGAGATGAGTTCACGAGGCGCTACCTAAATAGCTTTCGGGGAGAACCAGCTATCTCCCGGTTTGATTGGCCTTTCACCCCCAGCCACAAGTCATCCGCTAATTTTTCAACATTAGTCGGTTCGGTCCTCCAGTTAGTGTTACCCAACCTTCAACCTGCCCATGGCTAGATCACCGGGTTTCGGGTCTATACCCTGCAACTTAACGCCCAGTTAAGACTCGGTTTCCCTGCGGCTCCCCTATACGGTTAACCTTGCTACAGAATATAAGTCGCTGACCCATTATACAAAAGGTACGCAGTCACACCCCGAAGGATGCTCCCACTGCTTGTACGTACACGGTTTCAGGTTCTGTTTCACTCCCCTCGCCGGGGTTCTTTTCGCCTTTCCCTCACGGTACTGGTTCACTATCGGTCAGTCAGGAGTATTTAGCCTTGGAGGATGGTCCCCCCATATTCAGACAGGATACCACGTGTCCCGCCCTACTCATCGAACTCACAGCAAGTGTATCTTCGTGTACGGGAGTATCACCCTGTACCCTGCGACTTTCCAGACGCTTCCACTGACACACAAACTGATTCAGGTTCTGGGCTGTTCCCCGTTCGCTCGCCGCTACTGGGGGAATCTCGGTTGATTTCTTTTCCTCGGGGTACTTAGATGTTTCAGTTCCCCCGGTTCGCCTCGTTAACCTATGTATTCAGTTAACGATAGTGCACAAGTGCACTGGGTTTCCCCATTCGGACATCGTCGGCTGTAGCGGTTCATATCACCTTACCGACGCTTTTCGCAGATTAGCACGTCCTTCATCGCCTCTGACTGCCAGGGCATCCACCGTGTACGCTTAGTCGCTTAACCTCACAACCCACAGGCGTTTTCACGCATGCAGACTGCAAGCATTTGAGAGACTCGAACACATCGCTTTCATTTCTTATTACGGAGAAATGAAACAACGTGTCGTTTCAAATTTTCAGCTTGTTCCGGATTGTTAAAGAGCAAATACTTCGCAGCACACCGTTTCCGGTACGCTCTGAAGTATTGAAGTACTGTAATGGTGGAGCTAAGCGGGATCGAACCGCTGACCTCCTGCGTGCAAGGCAGGCGCTCTCCCAGCTGAGCTATAGCCCCATACAGTTACTGCAGAGACCACTACTACCACTCAACCGAGTTAACATTCTTACATGAAGAATGTAATTTCTTCTCAGGCAAGGCATGCGGAAGGGAAGTTTACTCAGGTAAACGACCGCGCGCATAACGCAGCATGAGGAGAAATTTGGTAGGCCTGAGTGGACTTGAACCACCGACCTCACCCTTATCAGGGGTGCGCTCTAACCACCTGAGCTACAAGCCTGTAGAGGTTTTTTCTGCTCGTTACTTTTTCATCAGACAATCTGTGTGAGCACTTCGAAGGAAGGTATCTTCAGGTAAGGAGGTGATCCAACCGCAGGTTCCCCTACGGTTACCTTGTTACGACTTCACCCCAGTCATGAATCACAAAGTGGTAAGCGCCCTCCCGAAGGTTAAGCTACCTACTTCTTTTGCAACCCACTCCCATGGTGTGACGGGCGGTGTGTACAAGGCCCGGGAACGTATTCACCGTAGCATTCTGATCTACGATTACTAGCGATTCCGACTTCATGGAGTCGAGTTGCAGACTCCAATCCGGACTACGACGCACTTTATGAGGTCCGCTTGCTCTCGCGAGGTCGCTTCTCTTTGTATGCGCCATTGTAGCACGTGTGTAGCCCTGGCCGTAAGGGCCATGATGACTTGACGTCATCCCCACCTTCCTCCGGTTTATCACCGGCAGTCTCCTTTGAGTTCCCGACCGAATCGCTGGCAACAAAGGATAAGGGTTGCGCTCGTTGCGGGACTTAACCCAACATTTCACAACACGAGCTGACGACAGCCATGCAGCACCTGTCTCACGGTTCCCGAAGGCACTAAGGCATCTCTGCCAAATTCCGTGGATGTCAAGGCCAGGTAAGGTTCTTCGCGTTGCATCGAATTAAACCACATGCTCCACCGCTTGTGCGGGCCCCCGTCAATTCATTTGAGTTTTAACCTTGCGGCCGTACTCCCCAGGCGGTCGACTTAACGCGTTAGCTCCGGAAGCCACGCCTCAAGGGCACAACCTCCAAGTCGACATCGTTTACAGCGTGGACTACCAGGGTATCTAATCCTGTTTGCTCCCCACGCTTTCGCACCTGAGCGTCAGTCTTTGTCCAGGGGGCCGCCTTCGCCACCGGTATTCCTCCAGATCTACTACGCATTTCACCGCTACACCTGGAATTCTACCCCCCTCTACAAGACTCTAGCCTGCCAGTTTCGAATGCAGTTCCCAGGTTAAGCCCGGGGATTTCACATCCGACTTGACAGACCGCCTGCGTGCGCTTTACGCCCAGTAATTCCGATTAACGCTTGCACCCTCCGTATTACCGCGGCTGCTGGCACGGAGTTAGCCGGTGCTTCTTCTGCGGGTAACGTCAATTGCTGAAGCTATTAACTTCAACACCTTCCTCCCCGCTGAAAGTACTTTACAACCCGAAGGCCTTCTTCATACACGCGGCATGGCTGCATCAGGCTTGCGCCCATTGTGCAATATTCCCCACTGCTGCCTCCCGTAGGAGTCTGGACCGTGTCTCAGTTCCAGTGTGGCTGGTCATCCTCTCAGACCAGCTAGGGATCGTCGCCTAGGTGAGCCGTTACCCCACCTACTAGCTAATCCCATCTGGGTTCATCCGATGGTGTGAGGCCCGAAGGTCCCCCACTTTGGTCTTGCGACGTTATGCGGTATTAGCTACCGTTTCCAGTAGTTATCCCCCTCCATCGGGCAGATCCCCAGACATTACTCACCCGTCCGCCACTCGTCACCCAAGGAGCAAGCTCCTCTGTGCTACCGTTCGACTTGCATGTGTTAGGCCTGCCGCCAGCGTTCAATCTGAGCCATGATCAAACTCTTCAATTTAAGTTTGATGCTCAAAGAATTAAACTTCGTAATGAATTACGTGTTCACTCTTGAGACTTGATATTTTTTAAGTCCGTAGACTTTTGATATCAATCCTGCGAGTGCCCACACAGATTGTCTGATAAATTGTTAAAGAGCAGTGCGAGCAGCGGGTTAACCGTCTGTCGCGAGGTGGCGTATATTACGCTTTCCTCCTTCAGAGTCAATCTCTTTTTCGAGATTTTTCTCTGGCGGGATGAATCACTTCGTCCCTCGCTGACCGTCTGCGTTGCCGCTTGCCGTGTCAGTGGAGGCGCATTATAGGGAGACTCTGACGAAGCGCAAGCGTAAATTTCAACTTTTTTACTGTTCGGCTGAAATTTGTGCAAAAGGCCCGTTTTTAGCCCTTTTTAATACGTTCCGGCAGGTCAGCCAGGCTATCAATCACCCAATCTGCAACCGCTTCGCCTTCCGCTGTCACCGGTTTACCCGTCCGCACTAATACTTTCGTGCCAACACCTGCCGCTTGCGCCGCCTGCATATCTTCCAGTTTATCGCCAACCATATAAGAAGCAGCCATATCTATATGCAGATGCTTTTGCGCTGAAAGCAGCATGCCGGGCTGCGGTTTACGGCAGTCACATTGCTGGCGGTACTCTTCAACCGTCGCATCCGGTAAATGCGGGCAAAAATAGATGCCGTCGAGATCAACATCACGGTCCGCCAGGGACCAGTCCATCCACTCGGTCAACTGCATGAACTGGTCTTCAGTAAACATGCCGCGCGCAATGCCCGACTGATTGGTGACCAGTACCAATGCATAGCCCATTTTTTTCAGCGCCTGCAACGCCTCAATGGTGCCATCAATAAACTGAAAATTATCGATCTCATGGACATAGCCGTGATCGACATTCAATGTGCCATCACGATCAAGAAAAATAGCCGGGACTTTGTTCGCCACGTAGAAACTCCTGCTGCAAAAATTGCCGGTCAGTATCGCATGATTGCGCATACTGAGAGAATGGCAGATTGAATGACTTTCATTGATTTAGCCGTCTGGATGCCTTACCATCCATCCAGATTTCACACGGCGTAGCCAGATGAAACCCGAAACACCACGGACAACGCAACACGATAATAATTAACCTAATGATTAAACTCGAAAATATTAGCAAAGTGTTCCAGCAAGGCTCACGCACGATTCAGGCGTTATCCAACGTCAGCCTGCACGTGCCTGCCGGACAGATTTATGGCGTCATCGGTGCATCCGGTGCCGGTAAAAGTACACTTATTCGCTGCGTCAATCTGCTGGAGCGTCCAACGTCAGGCCGGGTATGGGTCGATGGCCAGGATCTGACGGCGCTTTCTGCCAGCCAGCTGACGCGGACACGCCGCCAGATTGGCATGATCTTCCAGCATTTTAACCTGATGAACTCGCGCACCGTTGCCGGCAATGTCGCTTTACCGCTCGAGCTGGGTAATCTTTCACGCGAACAGATTAAACAACGCGTCAGCGAGTTGCTCGATCTGGTCGGTCTGGCAGATAAACATGATGCATGGCCCGCCAATCTGTCCGGTGGTCAAAAGCAACGTGTCGCCATTGCCCGCGCACTGGCCAGCAATCCTAAAGTGCTGTTGTGTGACGAAGCCACCAGCGCCCTGGACCCGGCAACCACCCGCTCCATCCTGGAGTTGCTGAAGGATATCAATCGCCGTCTTGGCCTGACCATTCTGCTGATCACCCATGAAATGGATGTGGTGAAGCGCATCTGTGATCAGGTCGCGGTAATCAGCCAGGGTGAACTGATTGAACAAGACACCGTAAGCGAAGTGTTTTCTCATCCGAAAACCCCGCTGGCGCAGCAGTTTATTCAGTCAACTTTGCATCTCGATATTCCCGACGATTACCAGCAGCGGATGTCGGCCCAGTCTGGAACCGCAACCGTGCCTTTATTACGCCTGGAATTCACCGGCAAGTCAGTGGATGCGCCCCTGCTGTCGGAAGCGGCACGTCGCTTCAACGTTAACAACAATATCATTAGCGCGCAGATGGATTACGCCGGTGGCGTGAAATTCGGCATCATGCTGGCCGAGATGGACGGCAGTGAAATGGATACACAAGCCGCCATTGCCTGGCTGAAAGAGAATCACGTGAAAGTAGAGGTACTGGGTTATGTCTGAAGCGATGATGTGGCTACTGGGACGTGGCATTTGGGAAACGCTGATGATGACCTTTGTCTCCGGCTTCTTTGGTTTTGTACTCGGTCTGCCGGTCGGCGTACTGCTATACGTCACGCGTCCTGGCCAGATTCTGGCGAACGGTGCACTGTATCGCGTACTCTCGGCGCTGGTAAATATCTTCCGCTCCATCCCGTTCATTATCCTGCTGGTATGGATGATTCCTTTTACCCGCGCGATCGTCGGCACCTCGATTGGATTGCAGGCCGCGATTGTACCGCTGACCGTCGGTGCCGCGCCGTTTATCGCCCGTATGGTGGAAAACGCCCTGCTTGAGCTGCCCACCGGGTTGATCGAAGCGTCACGCGCGATGGGTGCCACACCATTACAAATCGTGCGTAAGGTGTTACTGCCGGAAGCCCTGCCAGGGCTAGTGAATGCCGCTACAATTACCCTGATTACGCTGGTTGGTTATTCCGCGATGGGCGGTGCCGTGGGCGCTGGCGGACTCGGTCAGATCGGCTATCAGTATGGTTACATTGGCTATAACGCCACCGTGATGAATACCGTACTGGTGCTGTTGGTGGTACTGGTTTATTTAATCCAATTCTGTGGCGACCGCATCGTGCGTGCTGTGTCCCATAAGTAAGCAAGCAATATCAATATTCTCTATTAAGGAAAGGATATGTCTTTTACATTTAAAAAGATTGCCGCTGTGGGCGCGCTGATTGGCGTGATTGCGCTGGCCGGATGCGATCAGAAAGCCAAAGATCCAAACCACATTAAAGTGGGTGTGATTGTTGGCGCCGAGCAGCAGGTTGCTGAAACGGCACAGAAAGTCGCGAAAGAGAAATATGGCCTGGATGTTGAATTGGTCACCTTCAACGACTACGTTCTGCCGAACGAAGCACTGAGCAAAGGCGATATCGACGTCAACGCCTTCCAGCATAAACCGTATCTGGATCAGCAGATCAAAGATCGCGGTTACAAGCTGGTGCCGGTTGGCAACACCTTCGTTTACCCGATTGCCGGTTACTCCAAAAAGATCAAATCGCTGGATGAGCTGCAAAACGGCGCTCAGATCGCTATCCCGAATGACCCGACTAACCTCGGCCGTTCACTGCTGCTGTTGCAGAAAGTGGGTCTGATCAAACTGAAAGACGGTGTTGGCCTGCTGCCGACCGCACTGGATATCACTGAAAACCCGAAAAACCTGAAGATTGTTGAGCTGGAAGCGCCGCAGTTGCCGCGTTCACTGGACGATCAGCAGATTGCGCTGGCCGTGATCAACACCACTTACGCCAGCCAGATCGGCCTGACTCCGGCGAAAGACGGTATCTTCGTTGAAGATAAAGATTCACCTTACGTGAACCTGATCGTCAGCCGTGAAGACAACAAAGATGCTGAAAACGTGAAGAAATTTGTTCAGGCTTACCAGTCTGACGAAGTCGCGGAAGCCGCGAACAAAATCTTCAACGGTGGTGCAGTGAAGGGCTGGTAATCTCCCTTCTCCTGACATCCAGGGCGGCTTCGGCCGCCCTTTCTTTTGCCGGTTGTGGCAGCTGACTTGTTATTTACGGTTGTCCTTGTTTCAATAACGCCACTTTTTAAAACATGAGGATGTTGCCATGCGTTTTTTACCGCTCTGCTTGTTAGCATTGATGCTGACCGGGTGTGTGCGTGAATATCACCCGATAAGCAGTGCTTCATCGCACCCGCAGCAGCAATCCAGCGAACCGGAACGCCGCCCTGCACCGCGTCCGGCCCCGGTGAAGATTTACACGGATGCGACCGATTTGGTCAGCAAACCTTTCCGTGACCTCGGTGAAGTGTCTGGTGATGATTGCCAGAGCAGCACCCAGGATTCACCACCGAACCTCAACACGGCCCGTAAACGCCTGCAACTCAGAGCTGCCGGGATGAAGGCGAACGCCGTGCTCCTGCATAAATGCGAAATCGTCTCCAGCACTCCGGGTTGCTACCGTCAGGCCATCTGCCAGGGTTCTGCGCTGAAAGTTGCCAATCAATGAGTGAGTTTGCCTTTGCGCAAATCGGCGTAATCCATTCGCCGTGGAAAGAAAAATTCGCGGTTCCGCGCCAGCCAGGTCTGGTGCAGGATGGTACCGGTGAGCTGCATCTGCTGCCCCCTTACAACCAGGCTGAAGCGGTGCGCGGTCTCGAAGCGTTCAGCCATTTATGGGTGCTGTTTGTGTTTCATCAAACCATGGCAGGCGGTTGGCGGCCCACCGTGCGTCCGCCACGTCTGGGGGGGAATGCGCGCATGGGAGTCTTTGCCACGCGATCAACCTTCCGCCCCAATCCAATTGGCATGTCGCTGGTTGAACTCAAAGGGATTCGCTGCGAAAAGCAGCAGGTGATTTTGCAGCTGGGTAGCCTGGATTTGGTGGATGGCACCCCCGTGGTGGATATCAAACCTTATCTGCCCTTTGCCGAAGCCTTACCGGATGCACGCGCCGGATTTGCCCAGCAGGCTCCCGAAGCAGCCATGCCGGTGCGTTTCTCCGCACTGGCGCTGGCGCAAATCCAGCAGCAACAGAAGAACCACCCCCATCTGGCGCGCTTCATCAGCGATGTATTGGCGCAGGACCCGCGCCCGGCTTATCGCAAAGGTGAGGCCGTGGATCGTGAATATGCTGCCTGGCTGCTCGATTTTAATGTGCGCTGGCGCATTGACGAGACCGGCACCGAGGTGATCGCCCTCGATCCGCGCTAAAACGCGCTTTTGAGTGACGGATCTCGCTGGTACACTAGCCGCCAGCAAAATTTTTTGTCAGTGACCTTCCGTATAACTGGAATCGTAATCAATGCGTACTACTCAATATTTGCTCTCCACTCTGAAGGAGACGCCCTCCGATGCGGAAGTTATCAGCCACCAGCTGATGCTGCGTGCCGGGATGATCCGTAAACTGGCTTCAGGTCTGTATACCTGGCTGCCGACCGGTGTTCGCGTGCTGAGAAAAGTCGAAAACATCGTGCGTGAAGAGATGAACAACGCGGGTGCGATTGAGATCTCTATGCCGGTGGTTCAGCCTGCCGATCTGTGGGAAGAGAGTGGCCGTTGGGAGCAATATGGCCCCGAACTGCTGCGTATTAAAGACCGTCACGAGCGCCCGTTCGTGCTGGGTCCGACGCATGAAGAAGTGGTCACTGACCTGATCCGTAACGAGCTGAGCTCCTACAAGCAGTTGCCGCTCAACCTGTATCAGATCCAGACCAAATTCCGTGACGAAGTGCGTCCGCGCTTTGGTGTGATGCGTTCACGCGAGTTCATCATGAAAGATGCCTACTCGTTCCACACGTCACAGGAATCGTTGCAGGAAACCTACGACGCGATGTACCGCGCCTACAGCCAGAGCTTCAGCCGTATGGGGCTGGATTTCCGTGCGGTACAGGCGGATACCGGTTCCATCGGTGGTAGCGCTTCACATGAATTCCAGGTGCTGGCCCAGAGCGGTGAAGATGATGTGATCTTCTCCAGCGAATCTGATTACGCGGCCAACATTGAAAAAGCGGAGGCGCTGGCTCCGGCGGGTGAACGTCCGCAACCAACGCAGGCGATGGTGCAGTTCGACACGCCGCATGCGAAAACTATCGCCGAGCTGGTTGAGCAACATCAGCTGCCGATTGAGAAAACTGTTAAGACGCTGTTTGTCAAAGGCAGCGAAGAGAGCGGCCACGCGCTGGTTGCCCTGTTGCTGCGCGGCGATCATCAGCTGAATGAAGTAAAAGCAGAGAAACTGGATATCGTTGCTGCCCCGCTGGAGATGGCCACTGAAGCCGAAATCCGTGCGGTACTGGGCGCAGGTCCTGGCTCCCTCGGCCCGGTGGGTCTGACCATGCCGGTGATTGCTGACCGTACCGTAGCGAAAACCAGCGATTTCTGCGCCGGTGCCAACATCGATGGCAAACATTACGCCGGTATTAACTGGGGGCGTGACCTGCCGGAACCGCGTGTCGAAGATATCCGCAACGTGGTGGAAGGCGATCCCAGCCCAGACGGTAAAGGTACGCTGCTGATTAAACGTGGTATTGAAGTTGGCCACATCTTCCAGCTCGGCACCAAATATTCCGATGCGCTGAAAGCGGCGGTACAAGGCGAAGACGGTCGTAATCAGATCATGACGATGGGTTGCTACGGTATCGGTATCACCCGCGTGGTAGCTGCCGCGATTGAGCAGAACCATGATGAGCGTGGCATTATCTGGCCCGCTGCGCTGGCACCGTTCGAAGTGGCGATCCTGCCAATGAACATGCACAAATCTTTCCGCGTAAAAGAAGTGGCGGATGAGCTGTACAACGCGCTGCGTGCCAAAGGCATTGACGTGATTCTGGATGACCGTAAAGAGCGTCCGGGCGTGATGTTTGCCGATATGGAACTGATTGGTGTACCGCACACCATCGTGATTGGCGATCGTAACCTCGATAATGCCGAGATCGAGTACAAGGCGCGTTCCGCCAGCGAGAAAGAGATGATTAAGCACAGCGAAATCGTCGACTTCCTGGCAAAAGCCCTGAACAAGTAATGCCCCTGAGCGCCTCTGACCAGAGGCGCTTTTTTTAGCGCACTTTTCCCCGCAATGCCTTGGTACTACTCCGCCGCGCTTTGCCTTCCAGTCGTCGCTCCTTCGATGCTCGGGTAGGCCGGGTGGCTCGTCGTACTTTCTCCACCGTCGTCAATTCCCGGATTAAATTAATCAACCGCTGTAGTGCGGCTTCACGATTCATCTCCTGGCTGCGATACTCCTGCGCTTTGATAATCACCACCCCGTCTTCGGTGATCAAATGGTGACGCGCCCCCAGCAGCCGCTCTTTATAAAACGGCGGCAATGATGAGGCATTGATATCAAAACGCAGGT
The DNA here is from genome assembly GCF_000175935.2 of Pantoea sp. At-9b. Lineage (NCBI taxonomy): Bacteria > Pseudomonadati > Pseudomonadota > Gammaproteobacteria > Enterobacterales > Erwiniaceae > Pantoea > Pantoea sp. At-9b. Next base: position 900,960 of record NC_014837.1, on the reverse strand, counting down.
GGATGGCGGTTGAGGTTTTATTCACATGCTGCCCACCCGCCCCCTGGGCACGGATGGCGCTCAGCTCTACCTCATTTTCCGGCAGTGAAACCGAACGTGACAATACAATCATCTGTCACCTGCCGCAGGAAAAGATCCTGTACCGCGTAATAACCTGTCCATTAACTTAACCTTTTGTGCGCAGTGCACACGCTTAACCGCAGCGGATTTTGCCACTTTTCTGCTTTTCTCTGAAGGCTTCACGCTGCGCACTGGCTGATTTCAGTGAAATGCCTGTGATATAGTCTCCTATCAACCAGAGTATTGATACTCTGCTGAGGAGGTGAATGTGCAAAAGTATTGTGAGTTAGTTCGCCAGAAATATGCCGAGATTGGCAGCGGCGACCTGGGTTATGTGCCAGATGCCATTGGATGCGCGCTGAATGCACTCAATGATATTGCCGCTAATTCTGCGCTAAACTCTTCTGTCAGGGAACAGGCAGCCTATGCCGCTGCGAACTTATTGGTGAGCGACTATGTTGACGAATGAAGCCTACAAACCCATCAACTGCGATGACTACGACAACCTGGAACTCGCCTGCCAAAAACACTGGACGCTTGCGCTCGAATTAAAAAACGGTGATCAGCTCAAGGCGAAAGCCGTGGATATGATCTCACGCAAAAACGTCGAGTATCTTGCAGTCGACCTCTCCGGCGAGACCCGCGAGCTGCGGCTCGATCACATCGCCAGCTTCAGCCACCCTGAGCTGGGCACCGTCATCGTCAGCGAAGACGAGTAACCTTCCTACGGGCGGGAAATCCCACTCCCGCCCCCCTCGCTTAGGGTTGCAACGAACCGTAATACGCCGCCAAATCTTCCATATCCTGATCGCTTAACCCAGCCACAAACGCTTTCATCACCTCAGCTTGCCCTCCACTGCGCTCGCCCTTTTTGTAGGCTTGCAAGGCGTGCAGCAGATAAGGGGCATGTTGTCCGGCCAGATTGGGATACAGCGGCACGGCACTTTTCCCTTCCGCACCATGACATGCCAGGCAAGTGGCGGCTTTCTGCGCCCCCGCCTTAATATCACCGTCGGCCAGCGCCGGCAGTGCCACGGCGAAAAATGCCGCCGCAATCCAGTATTTCATCATTGCTCTCCGTTTTATTGTTGTTGTAACCAGACTGCCGTCCAGCCTTGCTCATTGCTGGCCGCGCCGTCACGGGTGATAAAAAACCCCGGGGCGCAGATTAACGTCTGGTTGTAGTAAATCAGTGGGATACGTTCGCGCTGCCAGGGCGGAACCCCCAGCTCCTGCCACAGTTTTTTCAGTTCACGGCCTCCCGCCCGTTCCAGCACGTGCACATAGCCCTGGGCCTTAAAACGGATACTCACCTGCTCGTCATCGGTCGGGAAACGCAGCCGGGCAATATCACAGCACGCCTGTAGCTCCCCGAGTGATTCAGGCAAAGGCAAAGGTTGCGAGCGGTCATGCCAGGTAAGTGAGTGCTGACTGAGGGAAGGCTGAGACGGAAGCCAGTAGAGTTGCTGGCGATAACGACGCAGTTCAAAAGCGCCAAAATGCAGGCAGGGTTGCGCATCTTCGCGGCTATGCATCACTTCGCGGGTGATACGCAGTAACGCATCACGCGAAGGCATGGTTCCGCCCTGCCCGGCAATCCAGCGGCGCAGCAGCGCATGGCGGCGTGCCTCCTGCATCGCCAGTAACGGCGTGAAGTTAAGCCGCCCCTGCTTGTCTGTCAATTGCGCCAGCTGTTCTGCCAGCAGTTCGTCCAGTAGCTGCTCCTGTTCACCACATAACGCGGCGCTGCGGGCAGCAGCAGCACTGAAATGCGGCCAACGCGCCTGGAGTAGCGGAAGTACCTGCTGGCGGAGAAAATTTCTGTCGTAGCGGCAATCCGCGTTGCTCTCGTCTTCAATCCAGCTCAGCTGATGCTGCGCCGCCCAACTTTCAAGCTGCTGGCGGCTAAGAGCCAGCAGCGGACGTAGATGGGTATTCTCCCCCAGAATGCGTTGCGATGGCATTGCTGCAAGGCCCGCCGGGCCACTGCCACGCTTCAGCGCCAGTAACAAGGTTTCACATTGATCGTCGAGGTGCTGGGCGGTAAGTAAGTGCTCACCGGGTTGCAGGTGCTGTAATAGCGCCTGATAACGCGCATCACGCGCTGCCGCCTCAATCCCCTGCTCACGCCCATCCACCCTGACACGGAGTACCTCACAGGGGATGTGCCACTGCTGGCAAAGGTGCTGGCAATGCGCCGCCCAGCTATCGGCGTTGGGGCTTAAACCATGATGAACATGCAATGCGCGCAGCTGCATCTGCGGGTGCTGCTGTCGCCAGCAAACCAGTTGATGCAGCAATACGGTGGAATCCAGCCCACCGCTGAACGCCAGCACGCAGCGGGCGTCGGGTGTCAGCAGTGCAGCAAGATGGGACAAAGACATGGCGCATTCCGTGAGAGCGAACCGCCCGATTGCGGCCCGCGACGGGCGCTATTTTACGCCTGATACAGCTCCAGCGGCAAACCATCCGGGTCCGAGAAGAAGGTACAGCTTTTACCGGTCAACGCATCGATACGAATCGGTTCGCAAATCACCCCCTTCTCAGCCAGCGCCGCGACCGACTGTTCCACATCTGCAACGCAGAATGCCAGGTGACGTAAACCGCAGGCTTCCGGCTGGCTGACGCGCGGTGGCGGCGACGGGAAGGAGAACAGTTCAATGGTGTAGACACCATTCAATCCGAGATCCCCTTTCCATGAATCACGCTCCGCCCGGTAAAACTCCCCCAACAGTTCAAAACCCAACACGTCACAATAAAATGCCTTACTGCGCGCATAATCGGTGGCAATGATGGCAATGTGGTGGATCTGTTTTATCTGTAGCATAGCGGCTCCGTTTTCTGGTTAGCCGCTTACCTTACGTGGCAGGCGGCCTGCTGAAAAGAGGCGTTTATCTGAAGTTAATGATCGTTCTCGCCTTTTAACACCCGCACCAGATAACGCCCATCCTCGGTCAGCGTTGCACCGTGGATGTCCGTCTCAAAGCCAGGATAGTGCCGTCCGATGGTGCAGAGCATCAACAGAAAATCGAGCACCGCACGGCTCTGCTCGGTAATCATCTCACCCGGCATGACCAAAGGTACGCCCGGCGGGTAGGGCAAAATCATATTGGCAGAGATACGCCCGACTAACTCACGAATATCCACCGTTTCCACCTGCCCCTTGACCTGCTGCTGGAAGGCCTGGTGTGGGGTCATCTTCATCTCCGGCAACACGTCAAACGCCTTGAGCATCAAACGGGGCAAATCATGTTGCAGGATCAGCTGATGAATCCCCTGCGCCAGCGTCTGAATACGCATGTTGCGGTAAAAATCGGGATCTTCGGCGTAGAGGTCCGGCAGCATGTTTTTCACCCGCAGATTGAGATCGTAGGCGCGTTTAAACTCGGTCAGGCCACGCAGCACGCTCATCGCTTTGGTTTTATCGATGCCAATGCTAAACAGGAACAGCAGGTTATACGGACCGGTTTTCTCCACCACCACACCGCGCTGGTCGAGGAATTTCGCGACCAGCGCCGCCGGAATCCCCTCTTCCGTCATCACACCCAACTCGCTCATCCCTGGCGTCAGGATCGTCACCTTAATCGGATCAAGGTACATATGATCGCAATCGGCTTGGGTAAAGCCGTGCCAATCCTCCTCGCCGGGTTGGATCGGCCAACATTCCGCTTCATCCACTTGCTCCGGCTGCCAGATATCGAAGAACCAGCCGTCTGACTCTTCGCGCAACCGCTGGATTTCACGCCGGAAATGCAGTGCTCTTTCTACCGAACGATTGATCAGACGCTTCCCCGGATTGCCTCGCAGCATCGCCGCTGCTGTCTCGATCGACGAGACAATCGCGTAGTTTGGCGACGTGGTGGTGTGCATCATGTAGGCTTCGTTAAAGGTCTGCTCGTCGTAGTCCCCTTTGATATGAATCAGCGAAGCCTGGGAAAATGCCGCCAGCAGCTTGTGCGTCGATTGCGTTTCATAGATCACCTTGCCCGGCACCCGATCGCCGCTCATGCCGCTTTTCCCGTCATAGATCGGGTGAAAATTGGTATAGGGTACCCAGGCAGAGTCAAAGTGGATCGACGGGACATCTAACGTCCGCTTGATATATTCGGTGTTATACAGCAAGCCATCATAGGTTGAGTTGGTGATCACCGCATGCACCGGCCAGCTGGCGCGCGGTGTGTTGTCGACTTTGTGCTGGATGCTGTCACGGGTAAATTCCCGCTGTGGTATCCCGCCGAGAATGCCCAGCGCGTTACGCGTTGGCTTCAGCCACAGCGGGATAATGTCGCTCATCATCAGCAGATGGGTCAGCGATTTATGGCAATTACGGTCAATCAGCACCGTGCTGCCCGTGGGTGCCGCATACATCCCCACGATCTTATTCGAAGTCGAGGTGCCATTGGTCACCATGTAACTCTGCTCTGCACCAAAGGTGCGGGCGACGTACTCTTCTGCTTCCAGATGTGGGCCGGTGTGGTCAAGCAGAGAACCCAGCTCCGTCACCGAAATCGAGATATCCGCTTTCAGCGTATTCGCGCCAAAAAAATCGTAGAACAAGCTGCCGACCGGGCTTTTCTGGAACGCCGTCCCGCCCATATGGCCGGGGGTGCAGAAGGTGTATTTGCCCTCTTTGACATAGGTAAATAACGCTTTGGTCAGCGGCGGGGTGATTTTGTCGATGTATTCATCGGTGTACTGGCGAATATGCAACGCGATGTCGTCAGCTACGCTCAGGGCATATTCGAAGAAATGCAGCGCCATGCGCATTTCATTGATGCTGACATCCAATTGTGAATGGGTGTTGATAAACGCGTACAGCGGCAGGTATTCGTTGAGTTGATTGATATCGCTGCAAAGCGACAAGCTGTAATCATCCCAGTCAAAAACCACGCCGCACACCCGGGGGTTGTGCTCAATCAGCTTCAGCAGGTCACTGGCATTGTGGGGATAGACGGTCTGGAAGCCTTGCAGCTTCAATGCTGCATCCAACTCACGCATCGGTTCATCTTTGTAGAAAACCCCGTGCGGTCCCATGATCGCAAGAATATTCAATGCTCACCTCCTGTGGTGTTGTGGCACTGAATAAGCATAGCGAAAAGCAGGCAGGGATTACCGTCAGAATGCTCTGCTGTTGCGCAGACACAAAAAAAGCGGACCGAAGTCCGCTTGTTTTGATCACATCGTTAATCAGGCGTAGCCGTAGCTCATCAGACGCTGATAACGACGGTTCAGCAACTCTTCGGTGCTGAGAGTATCGAGATCGGCCAGATCGGCCAGCAGCTGGTTTTTCAGCGCCGCAGCCATATCAACCGGATGACGATGTGCACCACCCAGCGGTTCCGGGATGATGGAGTCGATCAGTTTCAGCTCTTTCAGACGATCAGCGGTGATGCCCATCGCTTCTGCAGCCAGTGGGGCTTTGTCAGCGCTTTTCCACAGAATCGAAGCACAGCCTTCCGGTGAGATCACCGAATAGGTGCTGTACTGCAACATGTTGACTTTATCGCCCACGCCAATCGCCAGTGCACCACCGGAGCCGCCTTCGCCGATCACGGTACAGATCACCGGGATTTTCAGGCCAGACATCTCACGCAGGTTACGGGCAATCGCTTCCGACTGACCACGCTCCTCAGCACCGACGCCCGGATACGCGCCCGGGGTGTCAATGAAGGTAATCAGCGGCATCTTAAAGCGCTCTGCCATCTCCATCAGACGCAGCGCTTTACGGTAGCCCTCTGGTGCTGGCATACCGAAGTTGCGACGAATTTTCTCTTTGGTTTCACGACCTTTCTGATGACCAATGATCATCACCGGACGGCCATCGAGACGGGCAATACCGCCAACAATCGCTTTATCATCGGCATAGGCACGATCGCCAGCCAACTCGTCAAACTCATCAAAGGCATTGCGGACATAGTCCAGCGTATAAGGACGCAGCGGATGACGCGCCAGTTGCGCGACCTGCCATGCACCCAAATCGGAGAAGATTTTACGCGTCAGTTCTACGCTTTTCTCGCGCAGACGTTGCACTTCTTCGTCCAGATTAATATCGTGTTTCTCATCCTGACGACCAATCGATTTCAGCGAGTCGATTTTCGCTTCCAGTTCTGCGATTGGCTGTTCAAAATCCAGGTAATTAAGACTCATAATGTTCCTGTTTTAGTCAAACTCCAGTTCCACCTGCTCCGACCCAACTAACGATCGCAAATCGTTGAGTAAACGATCGCTGGGCGAAATACGCCACGCTGCACCAAAGCGCAGCTTCGCCCGCGCATCTGCTCTCTGATAATAGAGATGCACCGGAATGGTCCCGGAGCGATGAGGCTCCAGAGACTGGCGGAGACGGTTTAAAAGCTGGTCATCAATTTGCCTGTCCGTCAGCGAGATAGCAAGACCACGCGCGTATTTTTCCCGCGCTTCGTCAATGTCCATCACTTCACGGGCGGTCATTTTAAGGCCGCCGCTAAAGTCATCAAAGCTGACCTGTCCGCTGACGATCAGGATTCGGTCCTTCTCCAGCAACTGCTGGTATTTATCCAATGCATCGGTAAATAACATCACTTCCAGACGGCCAGAGCGGTCATCCAGAGTACAGATACCAATTCGGTTGCCACGCTTGGTGACCATCGTGCGGGCAGCAATCACCAGCCCTGCTGCGACGGTCACTTTACCACGATCGGTCGGATGCATGTCTTTGAGACGCATCCCACCGACGTAACGTTCGATTTCTTTCAGATACTGATTGATCGGGTGGCCGGTGAGGTACAACCCCAGCGTTTCACGCTCGCCATCCAGTTGAATTTGTTCCGGCCACGGTGTCACGCTGGCATAGGATTTCTCCACCTGCTCAGGTTCTTCCGCCAATACACCAAACATATCCGCCTGACCGATAGCCTCGGCTTTCGCATGTTGATCGGCGGCTTTCAGCGCATCGTTGAGCGAACTCATTAACGCGGCACGGTGTGGACCGAGACGATCGAACGCGCCGGACATGATCAGTTTTTCCATCACGCGGCGGTTGATCTTTTTGGTGTCGGTGCGCGCGCAAAGATCAAATAACTCTTTGAAGTAACCATCGCGGTTACGCGCTTCGAGGATCGCTTCAATCGGACCTTCACCGACCCCTTTGATCGCGCCAATGCCGTAAACGATCTCACCTTCATCGTTGACATGGAACGGATACAGCCCGGAGTTAATGTCTGGCGGCAGCACCTTCAGGCCCATCCGCCAGCACTCATCCACCAGGCCGACCACCTTCTCGGTGTTATCCATATCCGCGGTCATCACCGCCGCCATAAATTCTGCCGGATAGTGCGCTTTCAGCCACAGCGTTTGATAAGAAACCAGTGCATAAGCGGCGGAGTGCGATTTGTTGAAGCCATAACCCGCGAACTTCTCCACCAGGTCGAAGATCTTCATCGCCAATTCGCCATTGACGCCCATCTTCTCGGCCCCTTCCTGGAACACCGAGCGCTGCTTCGCCATCTCTTCCGGTTTCTTTTTACCCATGGCACGACGCAGCATATCCGCGCCGCCAAGAGTGTAACCAGACAGCACCTGGGCGATCTGCATGACCTGTTCCTGGTAAAGGATGATGCCGTAGGTCGGTTCCAGTACCGGTTGCAGTGACTCATGCTGCCACTCAATATCCGGGTAAGAGATCGCTTCACGGCCATGCTTACGGTCGATAAAGTTATCTACCATGCCGGACTGCAACGGCCCCGGACGGAACAACGCCACCAGTGCGATCATATCTTCGAAGCAGTCAGGCTTCAGACGTTTGATCAGATCCTTCATGCCGCGCGATTCAAGCTGGAACACGGCGGTGGTTTCCGCCCGTTGCAGCATATCGAAACTTTTTTTGTCGTCGAGCGGGATGGCAGCGATATCAATCGGTTCCAGCCCCTGCTTCTCCCGGCGCGGGTTAATCATCTTCAGCGCCCAGTCGATAATGGTGAGCGTGCGCAGGCCGAGGAAGTCGAACTTCACCAGACCGGCGTATTCCACGTCGTTTTTATCGAACTGCGTAACCGGGTGATGACCGTTTTCATCGCAGTACAGCGGGGCAAAGTCGGTAATTTTAGTCGGCGCGATCACCACACCACCGGCGTGTTTACCGGCGTTACGTGTGACACCTTCCAGCTTGCGCGCCATGTCAATCAGCGCTTTAACCTCTTCATCTGCCTCGTAGATTTCCGGCAGTTGCGGTTCAGCGGCAAACGCTTTTTCCAGCGTCATGCCCGGATCGGGTGGCACCAATTTGGAGATACGATCGACAAAGCCGTAAGGGTGACCCAGCACACGCCCCACGTCGCGGATAACCGCTTTCGCCGCCATCGTACCGAAGGTAATGATCTGTGATACCGCCTCGCGGCCATACATCTCGGCGACGTGATCGATGACCAGGTCGCGTTTTTCCATGCAGAAATCGACGTCGAAGTCAGGCATCGACACACGTTCCGGGTTCAGGAAACGTTCGAACAGCAGGTCAAACTCAAGCGGGTCGAGGTCAGTAATTTTCAGCGCATAGGCCACCAGCGAACCGGCACCGGAACCACGTCCTGGTCCTACCGGTACGCCGTTATCTTTCGACCACTGGATAAACTCCATTACGATCAGGAAGTAGCCGGGGAAGCCCATCTGGTTAATAACGTTAAGTTCGATCTCCAGACGTTCGTCATATTCCTGGCGCTTCTCAGCACGTACCGCCGGGTCGGGGAACAGAAACTCCAGACGTTCTTCCAGACCTTCACGCGATTTCACCACGAGGAAATCTTCGGTGGTCATATCACCGGTCGGGAACTGCGGCAGGAAGTATTCGCCCAGACGTACCGTGACATTACAACGCTTAGCAATTTCTACGCTATTTTCCAGCGCTTCCGGGATGTCCGAGAACAACTCGCACATCTCCGCTTCGCTGCGCATATATTGCTGAGGGCTGTAGTTACGTGGACGCTTGGGATCGTCCAGTGTGTAACCATCATGAATCGCCACGCGAATTTCATGCGCGTCAAAATCTTCTTCATTAAGGAAACAGACTTCATTGGTGGCCACGACCGGCACGCCTTCGGCAATCGCCAACTCCACTGCCGAATGCAGATAGCCCTCTTCATCCGGGCGACCGGTACGCGTCAGCTCAAGATAGTAGCGATCGGGGAAGTGCTGCTGATAAAACGCCAGGCACTGTGCTACCAGCGCATTGTTGCCGCGCAATAAGCTGCGCCCCACATCACCACGGCGGCCACCAGAAAGCAGAATTAACCCTTCCTGATACTCAGCCAACCAGTCACGATCAATCACCGGACCGGCAATACCATAGCCCCGTTGGTAAGCGCGGGAAATCAACAACGTCAGGTTTTGATAACCGGTGTTGTTGGCCGCCAGTACCGTGAGCTGCGTCAGCTCATCGCCCATTAACTCGCTAACGACGTTAAAATCGGCACCAATAATCGGTTTCACCCCGGCACCGTGCGCAGTGCCATAGAATTTCACCAGCCCGCACAGGTTGGTGAAATCGGTAATGGCGATAGCAGGCATACCTAAAGCGGCCGCCTTTTTTACCAACGGCCCGGTCTTCGCCAGGCCATCCACCATGGAATAGTCGCTATGGACGCGCAGATGTATAAAACGGGGTTCAGCCATATCAGTTTCCGGTTAAAACAGCGTCAGGCTATTAAAGCGTAGTCGGCTGGCGCGCGGCCAGCACGTCGGCATCAATCAAGGCATTACGCACCGGCGCGAAGCTGCGGCGGTGATGAGGCGTGGCACCATGCTGGGTCAATCTTTCCATGTGCAGTGCCGTCGGATACCCCTTGTGCTGGGCGAAGCCATATTGCGGGAAAAGCGCATCCAGTTCGGCCATTTCGCGATCGCGCGTGACTTTCGCCAGGATCGATGCGGCACTGATCTCTGCCACCAGGCTATCACCTTTGACCACCGCCTGCGATGGCATCGGCAACGCCGGGCAACGGTTGCCATCGATCAACACAAAATCAGGGACCAATGGCAAACCGGCCACCGCTCGCTGCATGGCCAGCATGGTGGCGTGCAGAATGTTGATCTGATCGATCTCTTCTGGCTCAGCACGTCCCAGGCTCCAGGCCAGCGCTTTCTCTTTGATCTCGTCATACAGCGCCAGACGGCGTTTCTCAGACAATTTTTTGGAATCGGCCAGACCGATAATCGGTTGCGCAGGATCGAGGATCACCGCTGCTGTGACCACTGCGCCGACCAGCGGCCCGCGCCCTACTTCATCAACACCGGCAATCAACCGCGCATTGGGATAAATAAACTCAGCCATGAGCAATCTCCAGTACGGCATCCGCGGCCTGCTCATCAGCATTCCAGCGAATCTGTGCATGTAATTCGTTGAACGTCGCCAGCAGCGCATCGCGCTCAGCACCCGCATGTAACAACGGCTCCAGAGCAGCGGCTAACGCTTCCGGTTGGCACTCATCCTGCAACAGTTCTTTTACCAGCTCGCGCCCGGCAAGCAAATTAGGCAAAGAGACGTAAGGGGTTTTGACCAGACGTTTCGCCAGCCAGAAGGTGAACGGTTTCATACGATACCCCACCACCATCGGGCATTTTGCCAGCATACATTCCAGCGCTGCGGTTCCCGATGCCAGAATGGCTGCATCGCTGGCGATCATCGCTGCACGCCCTTTGCCATCCAGCAGGTGCATCGGTAATTCCGGTGCCACTTCTGCTTTGATGTGCTCGAACTGTGCACGACGTTTCGCATTCACCAGCGGAACGACGATCTCCAATGTCGGATAGCGCTGGCGCAGCAGTTGTGCCGCACGCAGAAAATCCGCGCTGAGCATTTCAACTTCAGCACCACGGCTGCCCGGCAGCAGGCCAAGACAGATGGCATCGTCAGCAATCCCTAAGTCGCGTCGTGCCGCCAGCTTATCGGGCTGCATCGGCATCGCATCTGCCATCGTGTGGCCGATAAAACGGCACGGCACGTTGAAACGATCGTAAAACGCTTTTTCAAACGGCAGAAAGGCCAACACGAGGTTAGTGTTGCGGCCAATTTTGAATACACGCTTTTGACGCCAGGCCCAAACGGAGGGGCTGACATAATGAATAGTGCGAATTCCGGCGCGCTTCAGACGGCCTTCCAGCGTGATATTAAAATCAGGCGCATCGATGCCGACAAACACATCCGGTTGCAGTGCTGTGAAGCGCTGCGTCAGGTCACGACGAATTTTTAACAGTCGCGGCAGACGTTCCAGCACTTCAACAATACCCATGACGGCCAGTTCTTCCATCTCATACCAGGCTTCGCAGCCTTCGGCCTGCATCAGCGGACCGGCAACGCCAACAAAGCGGGCATCAGGATGGCGCGCTTTTAACGCACGAATGAGACCGGCACCAAGAATATCGCCGGAGGTTTCTCCGGCGACCAGGGCAATCGTTAAGGGACGCACTGACATGGATTAACGAATCAATCCACGGGTAGAACGGGCAAAGAAGTCATAGAAGGGCTGAACTTCGCTATGCTGTTTCGCCAGCGCTTCAATTTCCGGCTTCGCTTCATCCAGCGTTTTGTTGCTGCGATACAGCAACTTGTACGCATTGCGAATCGCATGCAGGGCTTCTTTGCTGAACCCGCGACGCTTCAGGCCTTCAATGTTGATACCAAAAGGCGTCGCGTGATTTCCCTGCGCAATGACATACGGTGGTACGTCCTGCGCAACGCCAGAACAACCGCCGACCATCACATGCGCACCAATAGTGCACCACTGGTGTACCGCCGTCATCCCACCGATGATCGCGAAATCATCAACCGTGACGTGGCCGCCCAGCGTGGCGTTATTGGCGAAAATGCAGCGATTGCCAATCACGCAATCATGCGCAATATGGGCATTCACCATCAGCAAGTTGTCGCTGCCGACTTTGGTCAGGCCACCGCCCTGCACCGTACCACGGTGAATCGTGACGCTTTCGCGGATGCGATTGCGATCGCCGATTTCCACACGCGTCGGTTCACCCGCATACTTCAGGTCCTGGTTTACTTCGCCGATGGAAGCAAACTGGTAGATCTGGTTGTCTTTGCCGATACGCGTATGGCCACTCACCACCACGTGCGATTTAAGTACCGTACCTTCACCAATTTCCACGTTGGCACCGATAAAGCAAAACGGGCCGATGTGAACATTGGCACCAATGACGGCACCTTCTTCAATAACGGAACTGGGATGGATGTTGGCGGTTGAATCAATCACTAATTATGCCTCCCGGCTACGGGCACACATCATGGTCGCTTCACAGACAATCTTGCCGTCCACGGTTGCTACGCCTTTAAAGCGCGTCAGGCCACGACGCGTTTTCTCGAAAGTCACTTCCATGATCATCTGGTCGCCCGGCACAACCGGACGTTTGAAACGGGCTTCATCGATACCGGCGAAGTAGTAAAGTTCGCCCGGCTCCAGTTTGCCGACACTTTTGAATGCCAGAATACCGGTGGCCTGCGCCATCGCTTCCAGGATCAGAACGCCTGGGAAAATCGGTTTACCAGGGAAGTGTCCCTGGAAAAACGGTTCGTTTACAGAAACGTTCTTCACCGCACGCAGATACTTGTGCTCTTCAAATTCCAACACACGGTCAACCAGCAGGAATGGGTAGCGGTGCGGCAGCAGTTCTAAAATCTCTTCAATTTTCAGAGTATGCGTTTCAGTAGTCAAAATACTCTTCCTGTCCTAAAAATTCTGATGGCAACAATAACACGGCCTGCAACGATCAAAATGATCATCCGCAGGCCGCAAATCAGTTCGGTGGCGTCTCGCTTCCTTGCGATACCTGCTGCACATGCTCAGACAAGGTCTGAGCTGATAAAGAAGGTACGCTGCTTATTATGAAGCCGGTCTCGTGGGATGGCGTTACTCGTCTTTACCGACTTTACGCTCGATGGCTTTGAGACGTTTGCTCATGTCATCGATATTCATCACCAACGCGGCCGTTTTACGCCAGGTTTTGTTGGGTTGCAGCGGAATACCCGAAGAGTATACCCCAGGCTCTGTGATTGGGCGCATAACCATGCCCATACCCGTCACGGTGACTTTGTCACAGATTTCCATATGTCCGTTAATGACGCTGGCGCCGCCAATCATACAGTAACGACCAATCTTCAGACTACCCGCCATGATCACACCACCAGCAACCGCAGTGTTATCCCCGATCACAACGTTGTGCGCAATCTGACATTGGTTATCTATGATAACACCATTGCCGATCAGAGTGTTATCCAACGCACCGCGATCGATAGTGGTACAGGCACCAATTTCTACCCGATCACCAATCACTACCGTGCCCAACTGTGGAATTTTCACCCAGTTGCCGCGATCGTTAGCATACCCGAAACCATCCGCACCAATGACGGTGCCTGACTGAATCAGACAATCCTGACCAATCTGGATTTCGTGATAAATCGTCACGTTAGCCCACAGGCGGGAACCGCGCCCAATACGGGTCTGCTTACCCACAAAACATCCGGCGCCAATCACGACGTCGTCGCCCAGCTCAACACCAGACTCGATCACCGCATTCGCGCCCACCGACACATTGTTCCCCAGCTTCGCTGTCGGGTCGATCACAGCGCTGGGCGCGATATTTTGCGCGGGCTGCGGCGTGGTGTCCAGCAGTTGTGCCATGCGGGCATAGGTCAGGTAAGGATTTTTCACCACCAGCGCGGCCGTATTACACCACTCCAGATCCGCTTCCGTCAGCACCACGGCCGAAGCCTGCACCTGGGCGAGCTGCTCGCGGTAACGGCTGTTTGCAAGAAAAGTGATTTGGCCAGTTGTGGCGGATTGCATAGAAGCAATGCCGGAGATGGCGATATCGCCATCTCCGTGCAATTCTGCATCCAACTGCTGGGCTAAATCAGCCAGTCGAATAGATGACATCGATTATTTAACCTGTTTTACAACGTCAGCAGTGATGTCTTTAGCATCAGAAGAAGTGTACAGCACAGCCTGAGAGTCCAGGACCAGATCGTACCCTCCGCTTTTCGCTACAGACTGAACAGCGGTCTGGATTTTAGCCAGCAGCTTGTTACGTTCCTGCATCTGACGAGTCTGGTTGTCTTTCTCAAAAGCCTGAGCTTTTGATTCGAAAGCAGCACGCTCAGAAGCAATCTGCTTCTCTTTCTTGGTACGGTCGCTTGCTTTCATGGTTGAAGCATTGCGCTGCAGATCCTGAATCTCCTGCTGGATTTTCTGCTGCTGAGACTGGAGGTCAGAGGCACGGCCCTGGAACTCACTCTCAAGTTGCTTAGCAACAACAGCACGCTGCGGAGACTGCTGGAAAACCTGGCTCAGGTTAACAACGGCGATTTTGTCTGCCGCCTGGGCGCCAGCAGAAGCAGCTAATGCAACACCCAGAGCAGCGGCACAGAACAACTTTTTCACTATAAACTCCTTACCCTCAACATGTGTGTTTGCAGCGTGTAGCCAAGCTACACGCATGCAGACTCTCTTTATACCCTTTGGGTATACACTTCCCTGCTCAGAGCTTTACCAGGTTTTACCGATGTTAAACTGGAACTGCTCTGACTTGTCTCCCTCGACTTTCTTGATCGGTTGGGCATACGAGAACACCAACGGTCCCAACGGTGACATCCACTGTAGTGCGATACCGCTGGATACGCGAATATTGTTTGGATCGCTGTAATCCGGGATGCCTGCCGCTCGCGTTTCTGCGGTGTTCTGCCATTTGGTATCCCAGACAGTACCTGCATCGAAGAATACCGATGTACGTACTGAGTTAGCATACTTCTCGCTCAGGAACGGCGTTGGGGTGATCAGCTCAAGGCTGGCAACCGCCATCGCGTTACCACCGACCGCATCATCAGACTTACAGATGCCATTAGGATCGGACAGCGTACAGGTCGATGAGCCATCATTCAGGTACGCCGCTTTCGGACCAATGGTGTTGGACTGGAAGCCACGAACCGTGCTGGAACCGCCAGCATAGAAGTTCTCATAGAACGGCATCTCTTTACCGCCGAGGCCGTCACCATAACCCACACGGCCACGACCCAACAGCACCCAGGTACGATCACGGTTAATCGGAACGTATTGCTGAGTATCCAGCGTCGCTTTATAGAAGCTGTTGTCTGAACCCGGAATGGTCACTTTACCGTTCAGGTTGGTACGGTTACCGGACGTTGGGAAGAAGCCACGGTCCAGCGTGTTGTACGTCCAGCCATAGTTGAAGGTGAAGTCATTCGCGGAGAAATCACCATCATCGTTCAGCCCCTGATGACGTCCGACCGAATCGAGATAACGCCACATTGCGACCTGTGGCTGCATGTTGGACAGGTCATTATGTACGTAACCTAAGCCCACACGCAGGGTGTTGTTCTCGTTAATCGGGAAGCCCAACGTGCCATCAACACCATAACTTTTGTTGGTGTAGTCAGACAGGTCAGCATCATCCGCTTTAAAGTCGTTATAGAAAATACGACCACCCAGGCTGACACCGTCGACCGTGAAATACGGATCGGTCAGTGAGAACTCAGCATAGGTCTGATAATCGTTTTTGGTTCCGCTGATACCGACGGTGTTACCGGTGCCGAGCCAGTTATCCTGGGTCACGCCAACCTGGAAGCTCACGCCACTTTCTGTGCCGTAGCCCACACCGAAGTTAAAGGTACCGGTGTTACGTTCTTTAACCTTGTAAACCACATCAACCTGATCAGGTGAACCCGGTACGCGCTGCGTATCCACGTCAACCGTTTCAAAGTAGCCGGTGCGGTTCAGACGCTCTTTACCCTGCTCAACCAGATCGCTGCCCAGCCATGCGCCTTCCATCTGACGCATTTCACGACGCAGTACCGCATCCTTCGAGGTATCGTTTCCTTCGAAACGGACTTTGCGCACGTAGTAACGGTTACCGGCATCAACGTTGATATGCAGTTTTACTGTCTTATCAGCGTCATTAATTTCCGGCTGGGTAACCACGCGCGGATAAGCATACCCATAGCGGCCCAACAGTTTTTTGATGTCATCTTCCATCTGAGTGACTTTGGTGCCGTTATACAGCTCACCCGATGGGATCTTGGTCAGATGTTCAATTTCCGCCGAGTGACCCGCCATGCTGCCGTTAACGATCACACCCGCGATCTTGTACTGATCGCCTTCGGTGATGTTGACGGTGATGTAGATCCCTTTCTTGTCCGGCGTCAGGCTCACCTGGGTTGAATCAATATTAAAACGCGCATAACCGCGATCCAGATAGAAGCTGCGCAGGGTTTCGAGGTCCCCGGCCAGTTTCTGCTTCTGGTATTTACGATCGCCCACCACGTTCCACCACGGCACTTCGTCACGCAGTTGGAAGCGGGAGATCAGTTCATCGGAACTAAAGGCTTTGTTGCCCACGATGTTGATCTGCTGAATCTGAGCAGAAACACCTTCCTGGAAGACAAATTTCAGGTCAACACGGTTACGTGGCAGCGGTGTCGCGATCGCTTTCACGCTGGCCGTGTACTTACCGACGCTGTAGTAGAAATCCTCCAGTCCCTTCTCAATGGAAGAGAGGGTGGTACGGTCAAGCGCTTCACCGACACGGATGCCAGAAGCTTCAAGATTCTGCTTCAGCTGATCTTCTTTCACCGCTTTGTTACCGGAGAAAGTGATGCTGGCAATCGTCGGGCGTTCTTTCACCTGGACAATCAGCGTAGTACCGTCGCGCAGAACCTGAACATCTTCGAAGTTACCGGTGGCGAACAGTGAGCGAATGGTGTTTCTGATGTCATCATCATTCACCGTATCGCCAACACGTACCGGCATACTCAGCAGAGCCGCGCCGACGGCGACTCGCTGTAGCCCTTCGAAATGAATATCCTTCACCACGAAATCGTCTGCACCGTAAACGGTGGCGCTGCTAAACAGCAGCGACGCTATGAGCAACTTTTTCATCGCCATCGTTGTTATGCGTTTTCCTAACACATCCCACGCCTGTCTGCATTCCCGCTATTACAGACGTGAGAAATCATTGAAAAGTGCAAGCCCCATTAACAACACCAGCAGAATTGAACCGATGCGATAACTGAAGTCCTGAACTCGCTCGGACACCGGTCCTCCTTTGATCTTTTCGATCGCCAGAAAGAGCAGATGTCCACCATCTAAAACCGGCAATGGGAACAGGTTAATGATGCCCAGGTTCACGCTGATCAGCGCCAGGAACATCAGGTAGTAAATCACCCCATATTCTGCTGATAACCCGGCACCCTGCGCGATCGAAATCGGCCCGCTCAGATTATTCAGCTTCACGTCCCCGGTTATCAACTTGCCCAGCATGGAAACCGTCAGCTTCATCAGCTGCCAGGTTTTGACACTGGCTTCACCGATGGCGGCAAAAGGCCCATACTGCCTTACCGTTTTGTACTCGTCAGGCAACGGAATCACACGAGGGATTACCCCAGCAAAGCCTTCCGCGTTGTTACCCGGTTTTGCTTCCGGTGTCAGCGTTAACGCCAGTGATTCGCCGTTTCGCTCCACCTCAAGTGCCATATTTTTGCCGGGATTATCCCGCACCTGAACCACAAAAGTCTGCCATTGCGTTAACGGCTGACCATCGACTTTAACGATCCTGTCGCCTGCTTGCAAACCGGCTTCACTTGCCGGAGAGTTAGCCTGAACTTCAGCCAGGGTCGTTTCGATTTGTGGTCCACGTGGGCGGATACCCAACGCAACGACCGGGTCCTGCTTATCCGGCTCGAACTGCCAGTCACGCAAATCCAACTGCTTCTGCTGCGTGGCATCGTCACCAAACTGCGAGACGGTTAGCGTGGCACTCTGATCGCCGATTTTGCCGATCAGCGCCATGCGCACAGCATCCCAATCAGGCGTTTCGATACCATCTACCGCTTTAAGTTCCATCCCGGAGGTAATTTGCGCTTCTGCCGCGACGGAACCGTTCAGAATTTCACCAACTACCGGGCGAACACCAGGGACGCCGTGAATAAACACCGCCCAGTACGCGATAATGGCAAAGATGAAGTTCGCTATCGGACCGGCGGCGATAATCGATGCACGCTGCCAGACCGCTTTGTTGTTGAAGGCTTGATGACGCAACTCAGCTGGAACGCTTTCAACGCGTTCATCAAGCATTTTGACGTAGCCGCCAAGAGGGATCAGGGCAATGACGTATTCCGTGCCCTGACGATCGCGGCGACTGAACAGCGCTTTGCCGAAACCAATCGAAAAACGTTCGACTTTCACACCGCAGCGGCGCGCAACCCAAAAGTGGCCGAACTCGTGTACCGTAATCAGCACGCCGAGCGCCACGATAAAGGCTGCAAAACTCCAGAGTATACTTAGCATGGTCACCTGGCCTCAGAGGGTGCGGAACACCAGCAGCAGCAGGCAAGCAAAAACCGGCACCGCCGCTGTCAGGCTATCAATGCGATCGAGGATACCACCGTGGCCCGGAATTAAGTTACCACTGTCTTTGATACCGGCTTCACGTTTAAACATGCTTTCTGTCAAATCACCCAACACCGAAGCCAGTGTCGCGATGACGGCGCAAATGATTAAGGTTGAAGCCGCAATGGTCAGCGGTGCAAACAGGGCAAACAGCCAGGCAATCAGCGCAGAGGAGACTAACCCGCCAAAAAAGCCTTCCCAGGTTTTACCGGGTGAGACTTTCGGTGCCAGTTTATGTTTACCAAACAAGCGGCCAAACATATAAGCACCGGAATCCGCTCCCCATACCAGAAACATGACGAACAGCAGCCACCAGGCGCCGGCGAAATGATCGGTATCATAATGGTATTGGCGCAACGCCAGCATGCCCCAGAAAAAAGGGATGACGGTCAGTACACCAAACAGAAGACGGAGTGGGCGAGAATGACGCCAGACCGCCGCCGAGGCGGGATAGAAGAGAACCAATACCAGCGCCACAATCCACCAAACCAGCGATGCCCACAAGGAGCTTTCCATCTGGAACTGATGCAAATCGCGTTGATAAGGTTGCAGTGTGAACAGCATTCCAGCCAGCAATAAACCACAGAGCACAGCCAGCCAGATACGTTGCTGGCGGGACGCCATGCCCGCCAGTTGCCCCCATTCCCAGGCGGCAAGCATGCAGATGATGATAGTTGTTATCGCAAAGCCGGACAGTGGTAACCAGAATAGCGCAGCAATCACCAGCGGAATTAAAATAAACGCGGTAATTAAACGAGACTTCAGCAAAGGTTACCCCCAGGTTGCTCAGGCGCCGCCTGGTGCAGCGCCGCCATAGCGACGCTCCCGCAGAGAGAAAGCATTCAGTGCACCTTCAAAAACGTGTTCATCAAAATCAGGCCAGAGAACATCGGTAAACCAGAACTCAGCATAGGCGATCTGCCACAGCAGGAAGTTGCTAATCCGATGCTCTCCCCCGGTCCTTATCACTAAATCCACCGGCGCCAGCTCGTTCATGCAAAGATACGGAGCCAGGCTCTCTTCGGTTATCTGGTCAGGACGTAGCAGACCTTCCTGAACCTGTTCGGCCAATTTTTTGGCACCCTGGATAATATCCCAACGGCCACCGTAGTTAGCAGCAATGTTGAGAGTCAGTCCATTATTTTGCTGAGTCAGTTCCTCGGCGCGGCGAATGCGTTCCTGGATGCGGGAATTGAAACGACTGATATCGCCAATGATACGCAAGCGTACATTATGCTTGTGCAGGCTTTTGACCTCGCTGTCGAGCGCCCAGACAAACAATTCCATTAAGGCCGTCACTTCCTGAATCGGTCGGCTCCAGTTTTCACTGCTGAACGCATAAAGCGTGAGCGCTTCCAACTTATGGCTGACCGCAAAGCTGACGGCCCGGCGTACTGATTTTACCCCGGCTTTGTGGCCTGAAATACGCAGTTTGCCCTGATTTTTTGCCCAGCGACCATTACCATCCATAATGATGGCCACGTGACGCGGCGTACAATCAGCCCGGTCATCGAATGTGTTGTGATTGTTGGACGACATAACGCGTAATAATTCCTTTAATCAGAAATGCTGTGGTTTCTGAATACATTGCGCCTGCAGCAAATACCGACCTTCGGGTCGGCTGGCATTGAAACAATACCAGGCTGTGAAACACGAGCGAGCGACTATACCATTTTCACCCTGAGCTAACAAATAGCGGGAACAATCAACCCGCTATACGCAAGCGCGGCACCATTTCATTGGCACGCACTCGCGCTAACCGGTCGATCTCCATCACCGCTTCAACGCTGGCGGGTTCACTGCAACTCAGTGACGCCAGGACTTCGCTGTTGAGCACAGCGATATCGGTAAAGCGGATCTGGTGCTGCAGGAAAGCAGCCACCGCCACTTCGTTAGCGGCATTCAGCGTCGTGGTAGCAGCCTGGCCAGCGGCACAGGCATCAATGGCCAGCTTCAGGCAGGGATAGCGAGCGTAATCCGGCTCAGCGAAAGTCAGCGCTTTCATTCGTGTGAAGTCGAGCGGTGTGACGCCGGCAGAAATACGTGCTGGCCATGCCATGCTGTGGGCAATCGGAGTCCGCATATCCGGCGATCCCAGTTGCGCCAGCACGCTACCATCACAATAACGCACCATCGAATGGATCACCGACTGCGGATGCAGGATCACCTCCATCTGCGCATCAGTGGCGTTAAACAGCCAGCGGGCTTCAATGTATTCAAGACCTTTATTCATCATGGTGGCCGAATCAACGGAGATTTTACGCCCCATTGACCAGTTCGGATGCGCACATGCCTGGTCTGGCGACATAGCGGCCAACTCGGCTAATGGCGTGTCACGAAAAGGGCCACCTGATCCCGTGAGGATAATTGACTCAATGCCGTTACCCCGCAGATCAGCGTACCCCAACTGATGCTGTATGGAAGCCGGTAAACTCTGAAAAATGGCGTTGTGCTCACTATCGACCGGCAGCAGCTGGGCCTGATGACGCTGTACCGCCTCCATAAACAGGCGGCCGCATGTGACAAGTGATTCTTTATTGGCCAACAGCACGGTTTTTCCGGCGCGAATGGCGGCCAGCGTAGGCAGCAGGCCCGACGCACCGACAATCGCCGCCATGACCTGATCGACTTCATCAAGCGCAGCCAGTTCACAGGCAGCCTGAACGCCGGAGAGCACTTCAGTGTTGATATTGAGTGCTCTCAGTCGCTCACGCAACGCTTGTGCGGACGCTTCATCCGCCATTGCCGCATAACGTGGCTGAAACTGCTGGCATTGTTCAGCCATCAGGGCCACATTCTGACCCGCCACCAATGCAGTCACCTGATATTGCTCAGGGTTTTCCCGCACCACCGCCAGTGTGCTGGTGCCAATCGAGCCAGTGGAACCCAGCAGAGTTAATCGCTTCATGACGCTTTCCATGTGTACTCAGACGAAGCGGGGCTGATAACTTCCCACTTCCTCGGGACCAAAATAAAACGCCGCAAGATAGCGCATTCCCGGATGGGTATACCTCTCTTTACGGCGTTTATACCCGTCATACTTCAAATTGCAGATGCGTTGGCTGCGCGCGTTCACCCCGGTTACTTACTGGAGTAAGCTCCCGGAAATTCATGGCCTTGCCGCCTTCCTGCAATCCGATTGATTCAGGGTATATAAGATAATGATGGAATCAGAACTCCATCAGTTCCTTTTCTTTCTCAGCCAGTGCCGCATCAACGTTTTTGATACGCACATCGGTCATTTTCTGAATCTCGTCCTGCGCGCGACGCTCGTCGTCTTCGCTGATCTCTTTGTCTTTCAGCAGCGCTTTGATCTTGTCGTTCGCGTCACGACGGACGTTACGAACGGAGACACGACCCTGTTCCGCTTCACCACGGACGATTTTGATCAGGTCTTTACGACGTTCTTCGGTCAGCGGCGGCAACGGAACACGGATGTCGCTACCGGCAGAACTTGGGTTCAGACCCAAATCCGATGCCATGATCGCTTTCTCAACTGCCGGACCCAGAGAACGGTCGAAGACGTTGATTTTCAGCGTGCGTGAATCTTCTACCGTCACGCTAGCCAGCTGACGCAGTGGCGTCGGCGTGCCGTAATATTCAACAACAATGCCGTCGAGCAGAGAGGGCGAAGCGCGACCAGTACGCACTTTGCTGATGGTGTTTTTGAATGCTTCCACGCATTTGTCCATGCGCGTTTCAGCATCTTTTTTAATTTCGTTAATCACGTTGAAACCCTTGGATTCGGTTTGACCTGGCCATTTCCGGGCTAACCGGAAGCGGTATCGATAATCATCGATCATCCTGATACCCTTCATCATTCGAGCTCCCGGTCGGGGACGAATTATGAAGGGCATAGCGCAGCGCCCAAGCGCCGCGCCCACAGAATATACCCTATTTTATCTTGCGTCGGGTATTAATGCGTAATCAGGGTGCCTTCTTTTTCACCCATCACGACACGACGCAGCGCGCCAGGTTTGTTCATATTGAAGACGCGGATCGGCAATTGATGGTCGCGCGCCAGCGTAAAGGCCGCCAGATCCATCACTTTCAGCTCTTTATCCAGCACTTCGGCATAAGTCAGCTGTTCATACAGCGTAGCATCCGGGTTTTTCACCGGGTCGGCAGAGTAGACGCCATCCACTTTCGTGGCTTTCAGTACGACATCAGCTTCGATTTCAATACCGCGCAGACAGGCTGCAGAGTCGGTCGTAAAGAACGGGTTGCCAGTACCAGCGGAGAAGATAACCACGCGGTTATTGCGCAGCAGGCTGATCGCCTCTGCCCAGCTGTAGTTATCGCAGACGCCGTTCAGCGGAATGGCTGACATCAGACGCGCGTTGACATAAGCACGGTGCAACGCATCACGCATCGCCAGGCCGTTCATCACGGTAGCCAGCATACCCATGTGGTCACCCACCACACGGTTCATACCCGCCTGTGCCAGACCCGCGCCACGGAACAGGTTACCACCACCAATAACCACACCCACCTGGATACCCAGTTCAACCAGCTCTTTCACCTCTTGCGCCATGCGGTCAAGCACACTCGCGTCAATACCAAAACCTTCAGCACCTTGCAGTGCTTCGCCACTCAGTTTTAGCAGGATACGTTGATATACAGGTTTTGCGTTGGTCGCCATGGTCAATTCTTCCTGGAAGATATGATGAAAAGGAGAAGTTAAATCTGATCAATCATCCGCTTAGCGAGAGAGAAAAGCTATTGGGAAGTGACTGAAAATAGGCCCACGCTAAAACGCAGGCAAAAAAGAACCGCCTTTTGGCGGTTCTTTCGGACCAATTAAGACTGTTTGGACATGGCAGCAACTTCTGCTGCGAAATCAGTCTCAACTTTCTCGATGCCTTCACCCACTTCGAAGCGGATAAAGTTGATGACGTCAGCGCCTTTCTCTTTCAGCGCCTGGCCAACGGTTTTGCTCGGGTCGATAACGAAAGCCTGACCAGTCAGAGAAACTTCACCGGTGAATTTCTTCATACGGCCTTCAACCATTTTCTCTGCGATTTCTTTCGGCTTACCAGACTGCATCGCGATGTCCAGCTGAACCTGGTACTCTTTCGCTACCACGTCTTCAGACACGTCTTCCGGTTTCACGAACTCAGGCTTGCTTGCAGCGATGTGCATAGCAACTTGCTTGATCAGCTCTTCGTCAGCGCCTTTGGTAGAAACCAGAACGCCGATACGCGCGCCGTGCAGGTAGTTACCCAGCTCAGTACCTTCCAGGATAGCAACGCGACGGATGTTGATGTTCTCGCCGATTTTCGCAACCAGTGCCACACGTTCTTCTTCGAACTGAGCTTTCAGAACTTCAACGTCGGTCACTTTACCCGCGGCAGCAGCGTCGATAACTTTGTCAGCAAACGCCTGGAAACCCGCATCTTTTGCGACGAAGTCGGTCTGGCAGTTAACTTCCAGGATCACACCAAAACCGTCAACGATCTTAGTTTTGATCACGCCGTCAGCAGCAACGTTGCCCGCTTTTTTCGCTGCTTTGATTGCGCCAGACTTACGCATGTTTTCGATGGCCAGCTCGATATCGCCATTCGCTTCAGTCAGCGCTTTTTTGCAGTCCATCATGCCAGCGGCAGTACGCTCGCGCAGTTCTTTTACCAGTGCAGCGGTAATTTCAGCCATTCCAGAATCCTCGATTCGTTTCTCAGTGCTTGCACACTGCCAGAAACTTGTTGCGGAAAATTTACTCTGCCCCGCTCGCCTTAGTGGAAGCGTGACAGACTTGGATAGAATAAAGGGGCCTGTGCGGCCCCCTTAACAGATTACATCTGATGTCTAAGGGCTCTGTGAAAGAGCAGACCTTATCAGGCGTTCTCTAAAGACGCGTCTTCAGCTTGCTCAGCCAGATCCTGAGAACGGCCTTCGCGCACGGTAGTGGCAACGGCAGTCAGGTACAGGCTTACAGCACGGATTGCATCGTCGTTACCCGGGATAACGAAATCAACGCCGTCCGGATCAGAGTTGGTATCAACGATAGCAAATACCGGAATACCCAGGTTGTTTGCTTCTTTGATTGCAATGTGCTCGTGGTCAGCATCAACTACGAACAGTGCGTCCGGCAGACCGCCCATATCTTTGATACCGCCCAGGCTGTTTTCCAGCTTGGCCAGTTCACGAGCGCGCATCAGCGCTTCTTTTTTGGTCAGTTTGTCGAAAGTACCGTCCTGAGACTGAGTTTCCAGATCTTTCAGGCGTTTGATGGACTGACGAACAGTTTTCCAGTTAGTCAGCATGCCACCCAACCAGCGGTGGTTAACGAAGAACTGGTCGCAGCTCAGTGCAGACTCTTTTACCGCTTCGGCAGCAGCGCGCTTAGTACCGACGAACAGGATCTTACCTTTACGGGAAGAAATTTTGTTCAGCTCAGCCAGGGCTTCGTTGAACATCGGTACAGTTTTCTCAAGGTTGATGATGTGAACTTTGTTACGCGCACCGAAGATGAACGGCTTCATTTTCGGGTTCCAGTAACGGGTCTGGTGACCGAAGTGAACACCAGCCTTGAGCATGTCGCGCATGGAAACAGTTGCCATGATTACCTCTAAAGTTTGATTGGGGTTGGGCCTCCATGTATCCCATACAACCGACCTCTTACGAGGCACCCCGGTGTACGTGTCGATACATGTGTGTTTTAGTACACATAATGAGATTTATGCGTTTCCTGCCAGCCTGGGGCTGACAGAGAATCGTCGGCGCGCTTTATACCACAATGCGCAGGAATACGCCAATAGTCGTTAGCAGAAAATGGCTTGACGCTTCCCGATTTGGCAGCCCAAATGCCTGCTGCTAACATGACTGCACAGAACTCAATTATTGTCGAATTTTTCGACAGCCGCGGATTAATTTAATGGCTATTTCAATAAAAACTCCTGAAGAAATCGAAAAAATGCGTGTTGCTGGCCGCCTGGCGGCTGAAGTGCTGGAAATGATCGCACCGCACGTGGTGCCGGGCATTTCAACCGGCGAACTGGACCGTCTGTGCCACGAGCACATTACCGGGCAACAGCAGGCAATCTCCGCGTGTCTCGGCTACCACGGATTCCCGAAATCAGTGTGCATCTCGATTAATGAAGTGGTGTGCCACGGTATCCCCAGCGACGATCGTCTGCTGAAAGACGGCGATGTCGTCAACATTGATGTCACGGTGATTAAAGATGACTATCACGGTGACACCTCGAAAATGTTCATCGTCGGCAAGCCGACCATTCAGGGCGAGCGCCTGTGTCGCGTGACCCAGGAAAGCCTGTATCTGGCGCTGCGTCTGGTGAAACCCGGTATTCGTCTGCGTGAACTGGGGCGTGCGATTCAGAAGTATGTGGAAGCACAGGATTTCTCTGTGGTGCGCGAATATTGCGGCCACGGCATTGGCAAAGGTTTCCACGAAGAGCCGCAAGTGTTGCATTACGATGCTGATGATGGCGGCGTGGTGTTGCAGGCCGGTATGACCTTCACCGTTGAACCGATGGTCAATGCCGGTGATTACCGCATCCGCACCATGAAGGATGGCTGGACCGTGAAAACCAAAGATCGCAGCTTGTCCGCACAGTACGAGCATACTATTGTGGTGACGGAGAACGGCTGTGAGATTCTGACGCTGCGTGAAGACGACACCCTCCCTGCGGTGCTGGAAAACGTCGCGTAAATCTCTTCCCAACAGTACCAGGCCGACCTTGAGTCGGCTTTTTTATGTCAATGGCGCGAAGAAGAGACGATGTCGATGAGTGGTAGCGTGACCGAAGCAGTACACAAGGGCCTGACCGATTCACCCGCTGGCTGGCCTGATGAAGCCCTAACCCGCGAGAAACTCAAACTTTATCTCGAACAGTTTCAACAGCACATGGGGATCGCGTTTGATGCCGGTACCGATGTCGAATCCCTGATTGATGCGCGCACCCTGTTTATCGATCGGTTGTTGCGTCGCTTATGGCGTTTCTTCGGCTTTGATCAGATGAAAGAGATCGCCCTGCTGGCGGTGGGCGGTTATGGGCGCGGCGAGCTGCATCCGCTGTCGGACATTGATGTGTTGATCCTCAGCCGTCGCCCGCTGGATGAAACCGCCGCCCAACGCACCAGCGAACTGTTGACGCTGATGTGGGATCTCAAGCTGGAAGTCGGCCACAGCGTGCGGACGCTGGAAGAGTGCCTGTTGGAAGGGTTATCAGACCTTACCGTCGCCACTAACCTGATTGAATCGCGCATGCTTACTGGCGATGTCGCCTTATTTCTTGAGCTGCAAAAGAACATTTTCAGCGATGGCTTTTGGCCTTCGTCGCGCTTTTTCGCGGCCAAAATCGAAGAGCAGCAAGAGCGCCATAAACGCTATCACGGCACCAGCTACAACCTTGAGCCGGATATCAAAAGCAGCCCCGGCGGGCTGCGGGATATTCACACGCTGCAATGGGTTGCCCGCCGCCATTTTGGTGCGACCACCCTTGATGAAATGGTCGGTTTCGGCTTTCTCACCGAAGCCGAGCGCAATGAACTTAACGAATGCCAGGAGTTTCTCTGGCGCATCCGCTTCGCGCTCCATCTGACCCTGACGCGTTACGATAACCGGCTGTTGTTTGATCGCCAGTTGAATGTGGCGCAGCGTCTCAACTATCTCGGTGAAGGTAATGAGCCGGTTGAGCGCATGATGAAAGATTTTTACCGCGTCACACGCCGCATTGGTGAGCTTAACCAAATGCTGCTGCAACTGTTCGATGAAGCGATCCTCGGGCTGTCTGCCACCGAAAAGCCGCGCAATATTGATGACGACTTTCAGCTACGCGGTGAACTGATTGACCTGCGTGACCCGACGTTATTCGAACGTGAACCCCAGGCGATTATGCGCATGTTTTACGTGATGGTGCGCAACGAAAACATCAAGGGTATCTACTCCACCACTTTGCGCCAGTTGCGTTTCGCCCGCCGCCATCTGAAACAACCGCTGTGTCAGATTGCGGAAGCACGTCAAACCTTCATGGCCATTCTGCGTCATCCGGGTGCGGTGAGCCGCGCGCTGGTGCCCATGCACCGCCACAGCGTGCTTTGGGCGTATACGCCGCTGTGGGGCAATATCGTCGGTCAGATGCAGTTCGACCTGTTCCATGCCTACACGGTGGATGAACACACCATTCGCGTGTTGCAGAAGCTGGAGAGCTTCGCTGACGAAGCGACACGCCCGATGCATCCATTGTGCGTGGAGCTATGGCCGCGTCTGCCGCAGCCGGAACTGCTGCTGATGGCGGCGCTGTTGCATGACATCGCCAAAGGACGCGGTGGCGACCATTCGATTCTCGGTGCCCAGGATGCACTCGATTTCGCCGAACTGCATGGCCTGAATTCGCGTGAAACTCAGCTGGTTGCCTGGCTGGTGCGTCATCATCTGTTGATGTCAGTCACCGCCCAGCGCCGCGATATTCAGGACCCGACCGTCATTCAGCAATTCGCTGAAGTGATGCAAAACGAGAATCGCCTGCGCTACCTGGTATGCTTAACGGTATCGGACATCTGTGCCACCAACGAAAGTCTGTGGAACAGCTGGAAGCAGAGCCTGCTGCGTGAACTGTTCTTCGCCACGGAAAAACAGCTGCGTCGTGGTATGGAAAACAGCCCGGACCTGCGCGAACGCGTCCGCCACCATCGGCTACAGGCACTGGCGTTGTTGCGTATGGAAAACCTCGACGAGGAGCGGCTACAGCACATCTGGAGCCGCTGTCGTTCCGACTATTTCCTGCGCCACACCCCGAATCAGCTGGCATGGCATGCGCGACATCTGATCAATCATGATTTGAGCAAACCGCTGGTACTGGTCAGCCCGCAGGCAACGCGCGGCGGGACGGAGATCTTTATCTGGAGTCCCGATCGTCCATATCTGTTTGCTGCCGTGGCGGGTGAGCTTGATCGCCGCAACCTCAGCGTGCACGATGCGCAGATCTTTACCAGCCGCGACGGCATGGCGATGGATACCTTTATTGTGCTGGAGCCGGATGGCAGCCCACTGGCGGCTGATCGCCATCCCATGATCATTCAGGCACTGGAGCAGGCCATCACCCAAACCCAATGGGTACCGCCGCGCGCGCGTCGCCAGTCATCGCGTCTGAAGCACTTCAGCGTGGAAACCGAGGTCAATTTCCTGCCCACGCATACCGATCGCCGCAGCTATCTGGAATTGATTGCCCTCGATCAACCCGGCCTGCTGGCGCGCGTCGGTGAAGTATTTGCAGATTTAGGCGTCTCGCTTCATGGCGCACGTATCAGTACAATTGGCGAACGGGTTGAAGATCTTTTCATCCTTGCAAACAGCGAGCGCCGCGCACTTGATGCCGAAATGCGCAATGTATTGCAACAACGGTTGACAGAGGCCCTTAATCCAAACGATAAAGTGTGACCGCAATCGATTTATTATCCTTTTTTTCTGTGCCAGCGTGACGCTGGCACCCGTATGACAGACTCAGGAAATCATCATGCAACAGTTACAGAGCGTTATTGAATCTGCCTTTGAGCGCCGCGCCGATATCACGCCAACCAGCGTGGACAGCGTCACTCGTGAAGCCATCAACCAGGTCATCGGTCTGCTGGACAGCGGTGAACTGCGCGTGTCTGAAAAGATCAACGGTGAGTGGGTAACGCATCAGTGGCTGAAGAAAGCAGTGCTGCTGTCGTTCCGCATCAATGACAATCAGGTGATGGAAGGCGCAGAAACCCGTTTCTACGACAAAGTCCCGATGAAATTCGCCAACTGGGACGAAGCGCGTTTCAAAAAAGAAGGCTTCCGTGTTGTGCCTCCGGCAGCCGTGCGTCAGGGCGCGTTTATCGCCCGCAACACCGTACTGATGCCTTCTTACGTGAACATCGGTGCTTACGTTGACGAAGGTTCAATGGTTGATACCTGGGCAACCGTGGGTTCCTGCGCGCAGATCGGTAAAAACGTTCACCTGTCTGGCGGCGTCGGCATCGGCGGTGTTCTGGAGCCGTTGCAGGCTAACCCGACCATCATCGAAGACAACTGCTTTATCGGTGCTCGCTCAGAAATCGTTGAAGGCGTGATCGTAGAAGAAGGTTCGGTGATCTCCATGGGCGTCTACATCGGCCAGAGCACCAAAATCTATGACCGCGAAACCGGTGAAGTACATTATGGTCGCGTACCGGCTGGCTCCGTGGTGGTTTCTGGCAACCTGCCTTCTAAAGACGGCAGCTACAGCCTGTACTGCGCGGTTATCGTGAAGAAAGTTGATGCGAAAACCCGTGGCAAAGTCGGTATCAACGAACTGCTGCGCACTATCGACTAAGGCGAATTTGCCTTAAATTAACTAATCCGACGGGTCTGTATTCAGGCCCGTAATTTTTTCTTTACACTGCCCATCAAACAACCTGTTTCTCACCGCGAATTAACAAGTGCGTTTATTTTTCAAACAGGTCATAATCCGCGCCAGTTAACTCAGGCCGCGCAATATTCATCCCGATTTTTGTCTACAGTTGTTGAAGCTGGTTGCTGCATTTAGCCGCATCCCGAATGATGATAGTCCTGCGCGCTCACCCACTTTTGATGGAATATAAAGCTATGTACGACAACCTGAAAAGCTTAGGTATCAGCACCCCTGAAGACATTGACCGCTACAGCCTGCGTCAGGAAGCCAACAACGACATCCTGAAGATCTACTTCCGCAAAGATAAAGGTGAGTTCTTCGCGAAAAGCGTGAAGTTCAAATACCCACGTCAGCGCAAAACCGTGGTTGCCGATAGCAGCCAGGGTTATAAAGAAGTTCAGGAAATCAGCCCTAACCTGCGTTATGTGATTGATGAGCTGGATCAGATTTGTCAGCGTGATCAGGTTGAAGTCGATCTGAAACGCAAAATCCTTGCTGATCTGCGTCACCTGGAAAACGTGGTGTCGAATAAGATTGCTGAGATCGAATCCGACCTCGACAAACTGACTCGCAGCGGTCGTTAATTTTTCCTCCCGCTTTGCTAAGGCCAGCTACTGCTGGCCTTTTTTCTGCGCGTAAGGCAACGCAAGCAACCAGGTATCGCGCTGTGCCTGCCTTATTGCACCGCTTAATGGCGTCCAGGCTGTTGCGTCAATCCGCGCCTGCCAACGTGTCTGCTGCAAACTGTTATCCGCCAACGACAACAATGGCACGATCCTCTGACTGACGCGATCGCGATTTTTCCACGGCCAGCGTTTGGCCGGATCGCTGTAAGGTGCCATGGCTGCCAGCGCACGGAGTAATGATCCCCCCTGCGCGTTCTGGTAATGCCAGAGATCGCCGTTATCACTTTTTTGCGCCAGCTGTGCCAGTCCGGTCAGCGCCTGTAAATTGAAAAAGCTGTAATGAAAAGATCGGGTACGCGCCAGCTCGTAAGGCTGTGTGCCATCCGCGCGGATTTGTTGGTCAATCTTGCTGCGCGCCAGCCGCACCATCGCTTTTACCGTGGCATCGTCCCCCAGATACCAGGCGATGCCCGCCACCTGGGTACAATACCAACTGCCATGGTTATTGGGCGCGGCCGCTTCCTGCAATGCCAGCGGACTATGCTGCAACCAGTGCAGATAGTCGCGAAACCAGCGCTGCACGCCCTGTTCATCGGCAGAGTGCCAGCCCGGAGCCTGCCGCAGCAGCTGCAAGGCATCCACCACGCGGGTGGCAAAATAGCGCCCGTCGAGCACCCCGGTATGTCGTCCTTCGGCTACGCCCGGCACCCCTTGGGCAAAGTTAAGGTTGGGATTCATCCGGCTGACTGGATCGATAAACCAGTGACGTACCATCGTCTGCGCTTTAGCGGCATAACGCGGATCGCCCGAGAAGAACCAGGCAAGGGTCAATGTCTGCACATCGGCGGTAAAACGCGCCAGCCGCACACCATCGCTCTGATCATTTTTGCTGGCGGGATTCACTACACCATCGCGCCGTTGCCACGGCAGACCAGCGGGTCGCGCAGCGTCGGGCCACCAATAGGCGCTCAGGCTGAGATAGTCATGCTTCGAGCCGCTTGGCGGCATCAGCCCTTTATCGGTGACGCTGGGATCTGCATGTTTCAACGCCTGCTGCGCTTCACGCTGCAATTGTTGCCACGCGGCCAGCGTTGGTGCTGCCGCCTGGTGCTGCGCCAGCTGTTGTTTAACCTGTTGTAGATCGCTCAGAGAGAGAAAGGCCAGCTCCGCCGCCTGGCTCCAACCACTGCACAACCCTAACGCGAAGACCACGACCCAGATGCGTGTCATCAAGCCTGCTCATCCAGTTGCAACGCCACATACAGTAACAGGCGGTCGTCGAAATTGCCCAAATTCAGCCCTGTGAGTTCAGAGATACGATTCAGACGATACTCCAGCGTATTGCGATGGATAAACAACGCGCGCGCCGTCGCACTCGGTTGCACGTTATGACTAAACCAGGCGATCAAGGTGCGTCGCAGCAGGCCGTTGCTGTCCATATTTTTCAGTTTCGCCAGCGGCCGGGCCAGCTCATTGGCCTGCCAGCCACCGCGTAAACTATCGAGCAGTACCGGCAATACCAGATCCTGATAAAAATAGCTGCGTTGTTCCGGCATGCGCTGCTTACCGACCATCATCGTGGTGCGGGCGGTACGGTAAGAACGCGCAATGCTGCCTGGGCCGGTAAAATAGTTACCCAAGGCGATACGCATGCGTAAATGGCCGCTCTCCTTCATACGATGCAGTAGCTGTTCAACCCGTCGACGATGATCATCCTGATCATAACGACCGTGGGCATTCAGGGCCGGTTTCAGTACCACCATTTCGGTCAGTGAGACAATAGCAATCAGGTTATCGCGCTCGGGCGTGGTCAGCAGCGTTTGCAACTGCTGCAATTCCGACATGGCGCTATCGACACCCAGCTGCCCGCTGTCCACCTCCACCACCGCCACCACACGCGGTTGATTGAGATCGATCCCCAACCGCTGCGACCATTCGCTCAGCGCCGGTGACAACGTTTCACTGCGCACCAGATTCAGCACCAGCTCCTCACGCAGACGGCTGTCCTGGGCCAGCATATGCAGCAAGCGTGCCTGTTCCAGCATCATCTCTGCCGTCATGCACACCAGTTCACCGTAATGGCGTAGCGCCACCGGTTGACCGGTCAAACCAATAACGCCAACGATTTCACCATCAATACGCAGCGGCAGGTTGATGCCGGGCCTTACGCCATGCAGATGCTTAGCTACCGCTTCATCGATGTCCACAACCCTACCCTGCGACAGGACCAGCAGCGCACCTTCGTGCAATTCGCCAATACGCTCGCGGTCGCCACTGCCAATAATACGCCCCCGGGCATCCATCACGTTGACATTGCTGTCAATAATTTGCATGGTGCGGGCAACAATGTCCTGAGCCAGTCGCGCATCAAGATGATAGGTGGCCATTAATCACTCCAGATAAAAGGAACTGCGGACAGAATACGCGCCCACTCCATAGCTGGCATTGTGCAACTGCACATAGCCGGACAGAGATTGCGGGAATTGCGGGGGAGGTCACATCTGTGATGCTTGTTGCGGCACGATTTATCGTGTGAATTTTGGCACCAGGTTCATAAACCGCGCGATAAATCGCGCCGCTACGTTTTCTGCATAAAAAAGGCGGACCGAAGTCCGCCTTGGCTTAGCTACAAGAGATTACTGCATCAGGAGGTACAGGCTGCTGTCGCCGCGCTGCACATTCAACGCCAGTACCGAAGGTTTGGTGTCGAGAATTTTGCGTAACTCGCCCAGATTCGCCACCGCCTGCTGGTTCACACCGAGGATCACATCGCCTTTTTTCAGGCCGATGCGTGCCGCAGCACTGCCCGCTTTCACGCTATCGACACGCACGCCTTTCTGGCCATTGCTGTCGACATTGCTCAGGTCTGCACCTTCAATGCCGGTGTAGATGGTGGCGGACTGCACTTTTTCCTGGGTGCTTTGCTGCAACTCCACAGTGACGCTCACAGGTTTGCCGTCACGCAGCAGGCCCAGTTGCAACTTGGTGCCCACCGGCAGCGAACCGACTTCAGCACGCAGTGCCGCGAAGCTGGTCAGCGGTTTACCATTCATCGACACCACCACATCACCGGCTTTGATACCGGCTTTCGCGGCGGCTGAATTTGGCAGCACCTGGCTGACGAAGGCACCGCGCTGCGCATCGACTTTCATCGCTTTCGCCAGCTCGGAGTTCAGCTCAGTCCCCATAATCCCCAGCTCACCGCGTTTCACCTGGCCGTACTCGACCATCTGCGCGCTGAGGTTTTTCACCATATTACTAGGGATGGCGAAACCAATACCGATGTTGCCACCGTCCGGTGCCAGAATCGCGGTGTTGATACCAATCAACTCACCGTTGAGGTTCACCAACGCACCGCCCGAGTTACCACGGTTAATCGCGGCATCGGTCTGGATAAAGTTCTCATAGTTTTCAACGTTCAGGCCACTACGGCCCAGCGCTGAAACAATCCCTGAGGTGACGGTTTCGCCGAGGCCATAGGGGTTACCAATCGCCACGGTGTAGTCGCCAACCCGCAGGTTGTCTGAATCAGCAATCTTAATCGCCGTCAGGTTTTTCGCGTCTTGCAGCTGGATCAACGCAATATCCGACTGCGGATCTTTACCGATGACTTTCGCGTCATAACGACGGCCATCGCTCAGCTGCACCTGAATTTTAGTGGCATTCTCTACCACGTGGTTGTTGGTCACCACGTAGCCTTTATCGGCGTTAATCACCACGCCAGAACCCAGCGCGCGGAATTTCTCCTGCTGGGTATTATCACCGCCGCCGCTGTTATCTCCGCCGCCACCCTGGCACATCGGTGAGCTTTGGAACGGCGAACCGTCCTGGCAGAACGGCGAGTTGTCACCAAAGAACTGCTGGAATTGCTGCGGCATGCGCGGCGTCTTCACCGTGGTACTGCCTTCCACGCTGATACTCACCACGGAAGGCATCACTTTTTCCAGCATCGGTGCCAGGCTGGGCAGCTGTTGGCTGGAGGATGATGCTGTCTCCGCCGCGAAAACACTGACCGGGCTTAACGCCATACCCAGACTAAGTGCCAGTGCACTTAACATTAATGTGCTTTTTTTCATTCATCTGTGTCTCATATAAGATTTACGTCCGGACCATTGCTGTGGTCTTGATGATGAGATTAAATTGTAAGCGCGAAGTTCCTGATAAAGTTTTGGGTAAAAGTAAAAAATTATTCTTCGTCTTTACAAAACTTCTCTTATTCCACCGCCATCAAACGACGGTACTCATCCCAGGCATAAAGATCCGTCATCCCGCTGATATAGTCCTGAATCAGACGTGAACGATAATAGCGTTCCCACAGCAGGCGCTCATATTTATGCGCCACAACTAAAGTCCGCATTTTCTGCTGATACGCTTTGCGATGTTTGCCGGATAGCTTATGAAATAAACGGGTTTCAATCGGGTGTTTGGCTAAGAAATCATCATTCATCAGGGTGGTAAACTGCTCATAATCCAGCAGCATTAATGACTGATAAATTTCCAGTAACCCTTTAATGACGCGATAGCCTTGCAATTCCAGTTGTTCGACTTCCGGGTGATTAAACACCTGCTGACGCGCGACCGTCTTAAATAAGGTCAACAAACGCCCTTCTTCACCGTCGTCCTCTAACAAAGCATGATTAAAATCACCGGTAAAAATAGCCGGTAAGTTATCAATAAAGCGCCGCACGGCATGGCTGACTAACACGTTTTGCACGTTAACGCGCAGTGCCATAAAAAACTGATCGCCTTTGGTACGCCATTTTTTCTGGCAGGCTTCTTTCCATGCTTCACCGATGGTACGGCTAAATGCATCACCCGGTTTTATCGGCCCCCAAGCTTTCAGTAAATAATCGTACAAGGTGTCGACATTAAAAATATCTTTCTCTACCGCATCATCGAGATCGGCAATGCAATAAGAAATATCGTCTGCGGCTTCCATTATCCAGGTCAGCGGATAACGATGGTGTTCAGGAATATCAGTCGCTGCACGAAGATCGGCGACATATTCCCTTTCAGATAAATAAAACCCCGGCTTTTTCATTAATACGCTGAACTCAGCCGGTTTATCCCCCTGCCACCAGGCCGGGGCAGTATATTTTAAGATACAGGCCACCTGAGCGTAACTGAGGTTCAGTTGTAACAAGGTATGGACCATGCGAATCGCCTGGGCATTGCCTTCGAAGTGGCACAAATCCTGACGAATCATTGCATTCAACCGGTCAAAATCGGCGCGCTGCAGCTCATTTTCGACCCCGGCCACCAGCGGATCCACCAGTTCAGCCGGTAAATTATCATCAAACCAGTCATTGATGGCGGCTTCGCCGAAGTGGCCAAAAGGCGGATTGCCGACGTCATGCAGCAGACAAGCCATCTCGATCAGGCTTTCAAAAGCGCCTTCCAGCTCATCAAGACCGTATTTCGCCAGACCGCCCCCCTGCGTTTTCAGGGTTTGCAGCACTTCTTTCGCGATATAGCGCCCGGTTTGTTGCACTTCGAGCGAATGGGTCAGACGTGAACGCACTGCTGCATTGCGCTCCAGCGGGAAGACCTGGGTTTTTTGTTGCAGACGGCGGATCGCGGCAGAATTAATGATACGGCCCCGATCGCTCTCAAAATGGCGGGTAATATAGTATTCCCCTTCAGGATCTTTGCGGCTGGTATAAGGGCGGGTAAAACTGATCTTCTTCCTGAAATTGATCGTCGCCATAATTACCCCTTATTTTTTCGTGAATTCTTCCCCTGACAGCCATGATAGACTATGCCTCACTTTTGCGGTTTACATCTACAACATTAGCGAGACTCTTTTATGAAAGCAGGCATTATTGGCGCGATGGAGCAGGAAGTTACCCTGCTGCGTGACAAAATTGAAAACCGTCAGACGCTGACGCTGGCCGGGTGCGAAATTTACACTGGCACGCTGAACGGTGTTGAGGTTGCCCTGCTGAAATCGGGCATTGGTAAAACCGCGGCGGCGCTCGGGACCACCTTGCTGCTGGAACTGTGCAAACCAGATGTGGTGATCAACACCGGTTCTGCCGGTGGCCTGGCCCCAACGTTAAAAGTGGGCGATATCGTGGTATCCGACGAAGTGCGTTACCACGATGCGGATGTCACCGCCTTTGGTTATGAACCGGGCCAGATGGCCGGTTGCCCGGCAGCGTTCGTTGCTGATGACAAACTGATCGCAGCGGCCGAGCAGGTGATTAAACAGCTGGATCTGAATGCAGTACGTGGTCTGGTCGTGAGCGGTGATGCCTTTATTAATGGTGCGGAGCCGCTGGCGCGTATTCGTAACACCTTCCCCCAGGCGATTGCTGTAGAGATGGAAGCCACCGCGATTGGTCATGTATGCCACCAATTCAAGGTGCCGTTTGTGGTAGTGCGCGCCATCTCTGACGTCGCCGACCAAGAATCGCATCTCAGCTTCGACGAGTTCCTCAGCGTCGCGGCGAAACAGTCTTCCCTGATGGTCGAAAACCTGCTGGCACAACTGACTCGTGGTTAAATCGGTCTGGCTGGCCGGGCTGCTGCTGTTTTGCAGTAGCCTGCTTGCCGCAGCACCACGCGTCATCACCTTAGCGCCACACCTGACCGAGCTGGCGTTTGCTGCTGGCATTACGCCAGTCGCGGTCAGCGCCTGGTCAGATTACCCCGCCAGTGCTACGTCGCTGGAGCAGGTGGCCAACTGGCAAGGCATCCGCATCGAACGGATTGTACAGCTCAAACCGGATGTGGTGCTGGCATGGCGAGGGGGTAATCCGCAGCGCCAGGTCGAACAACTGCAACGGCTGGGGATTAAGGTGGAGTGGATCGATCCGCAAACGCTTGATCAGATGATCGATGCGCTGGCGGATCTGCGACGCTGGAGTCCGCACCCACAACAGGCAGAAGCAGCCGCTCAGGCGTTACGTGCACAAGAAATGCAGCTGCGTCAGCAGTATCAGCAGCAACCGCCAGTGCGGATATTTTTGCAGTTTGGGCAACAACCGTTGTTTACCGCATCACGCCAGACGCTGCAAAATGCAGTGATTGAACTGTGCGGTGGCCGTAATATCTTTGCCGATAGCACGGTGAGCTGGCCGCAGGTCAGCCGCGAACAAGTGCTGGCACGGCATCCTCAAGCGATTGTGATCGGCGGCAAGGCCACGCAGGCCACCAGTATCGCGCAGTTCTGGCAACCGCAGTTGCAGGTGCCAGTGATTGCCATCAATGATGACTGGTTAAGCCGCCCGGGACCACGCCTGATGCTGGCTGCTCAGCAGCTCTGCGCGGCGCTTCATCCGGCGAAAAACAGTCGTAAAATTGATTAAAGAATCAGCAAAAATTGTCGTTAATCAAGTAACAAGGCACGGCAGCCACGTATGCTCTGTGCCCTTTTTGCGCAAAGCGCAATTTTAAAATACACCAGGAATTAAACATGACCAGAGCTTTACTGCTGGCCATAGGGCTTGTGTTCGCTGCATCTATCGGTGCGGCCTCCACCACCGGCTCTATTGCCGTCTCGTTGACGATTTTCTCCCGCTGCGATATCTCACGCCCCGATACGCAAACCTTACCCGCCATTGATTGCGGTCGCCAAAGCAGCGCCCAGCCACGGGTAACGCACAGCACATTGCAGCGTAATGAAACGTCGCAGTTGGTGACGATAGAGTGGTAACGGGCCGCCAGGACGGCGGCCAGGGCAATCAGATACTGAAGGAGGAACCGCAGCCGCAGGTTGTTTTGGCATTCGGGTTGGTCACGATGAAACGTGAGCCTTCCAGCCCTTCGGTGTAATCAACCGAACCACCCACCAGGTATTGCAGGCTCATCGGGTCTACCACCAACGCCACGCCCTGTTTTTCAATGGTCATGTCGCCGTCATTCATTTGATCGTCGAAAGTGAAACCGTACTGGAAGCCGCTACAGCCACCACCGGTGATGTAAACACGCAGTTTCAGCTCCGGATTTTCTTCATCCGCGATCAGATTTTTCACTTTTTTCGCTGCTGCATCGGTGAATTGCAAAGGCAGTGCTGCTACATCGTCACTCATCTTTTACTCCGGGTAAACGTCCAGGTCAGAAAACGACCTTAATCACGCTATTATCTGCCAGCCGCACAGTGCAATCAAGTGTTGCCCTTCGCACTGCGTGCCGCCTGTGATGGATTAAAGTATAGCGATGAGACTGCTTTAGCGCCCGGCTGCCTTTCACCTCTGCGTTATCTTCCGTAGAATGGCGCAAGTTTTTTTTAAGACACAGCGGGAGCCGAAGAATGAGTAAGTCAGAAAACCTGTATGCCGAAGCGCAACGCCTGATCCCAGGTGGTGTGAACTCCCCGGTACGTGCTTTTACCGGTGTGGGCGGCGTGCCGCTATTCATTGAACGCGCCGATGGTGCTTATCTGTATGATGCCGACGGCAAAGCCTATATCGATTATGTCGGCTCATGGGGTCCGATGGTGTTGGGCCATAACAACGCCACCATCCGCAACGCCGTGATTGAAGCCGCTTCACGCGGCCTGAGCTTCGGTGCACCGACGGAGATGGAAGTCAAAATGGCGCAGCTGGTCTGCGAGCTGGTGCCGAGCATGGACATGGTGCGCATGGTTAACTCCGGCACTGAAGCCACCATGAGCGCCATTCGTCTGGCGCGTGGTTTTACCCATCGTGACAAAATCATCAAATTTGAAGGCTGCTACCACGGCCACGCCGACTGCCTGCTGGTGAAAGCCGGTTCCGGTGCCCTGACCCTCGGCCAGCCAAATTCACCGGGCGTACCGGCCGATTTCGCCAAACATACCCTGACCTGTACTTATAACGATCTGGCCTCGGTGCGCAGCGCGTTTGAACAGTATCCGGCGGATATTGCCTGCATCATCGTCGAGCCCGTTGCAGGTAACATGAACTGCATTCCGCCACAGCCAGACTTCCTGCCCGGCCTGCGTGCCTTGTGTGATGAGTTTGGCGCGCTGCTGATTATCGACGAAGTGATGACCGGTTTCCGTGTCGCCCTCGGGGGTGCTCAGGCGTACTACGAGGTGACGCCGGATCTGACGTGCCTGGGCAAAATCATCGGTGGCGGCATGCCGGTTGGCGCATTTGGTGGCCGTCGTGACGTGATGGAAGCGCTGGCCCCGACCGGCCCGGTTTATCAGGCTGGTACGCTGTCTGGCAACCCGATCGCCATGGCCGCCGGTTTTGCCTGTCTGTCGCAGATTGCCCAGCCGGGTACGCATACCACGCTGACCGAGCTGACCACACTGCTGGCGGAAGGTTTGCTGGCGGCAGCGAAAGCAGAAAACATCCCGTTAGTGATTAACCATGTTGGCGGCATGTTTGGCCTGTTCTTCACCGATGCTGACAGCGTGACCTGCTATCAGGACGTGACAAAGTGCGATGTCGAGCGCTTTAAGCGTTTCTTCCATCTGATGTTGCAGGAAGGCGTCTATCTGGCCCCTTCTGCCTTCGAAGCGGGCTTTATGTCGCTGGCACACAGCAAAGACGATATTCAACGTACTGTCGATGCCGCACGCCGCTGTTTCGCGCAGCTGTAATGCATCAGGGCACCGCCAGGTGCCCTGTTTTTTTACCTTACACGCCTGAGCAGCCAGATAAAGTACGGCGCGCCAAAGAAGGTGGCCATCAGCCCGGCCGGGATTTGATCCGGGAACGCCAGCATCCGTCCGCACCAGTCAGCAAACACCATCAACCCAGCCCCGAGCAAACCGGCCATCATGACCTGCGGCAACGCGCGTCGGAAGCCCAGCATGCGCACGATATGCGGTGCCATTAATCCGACAAAGCTCAATGGGCCAATGGTTAAGGTGGCCGCAGCGGTCAGTGCGGCCGCCAGCAACAGCAGGGCAAGTCGCGAGGTGGTCAACGCCATCCCTGCCGAACGCGCCGTGGCACTCCCCAACGGCAGCAGCGTCAACCAACGACTGGCTAACGGAGCCAACGCCACCAACACCAGGGCACATACTGCGCTTTGCAGCGCCTGTTGCATGTTGATGTTGTAAGTTGAACCGGAGATCCAGCTGAGTAAGCCGCCCATACGCGGGTCACCGCTCGCCATCAGCAGCATCAGCAAGGTCACAAAGGCACTGTTCAGCGCCATCCCTGCCAGCAACATCCGTTCCGGTGAAAAACCACCCCGGCTGGCCACCAGCATAATGGTCAACAGCGTCGCTGCCGCCCCCAACGCACCGGCCGGTAACAGCCAGGCCACTGCATTTCCGGGCACGAAAAACAGCATCACCACCACGCCGCAGGCTGCACCCGAACTGATACCCAACACTTCCGGGCTGGCCATCGGGTTGCCGGTTAAGCGTTGAATCAACGCCCCGGCCACGCCCAGCATCAGCCCGACGACCAGTGCCGCCAGCACGCGCGGCGCACGCCACGGCAGCAGTTGATGCAACATATCGCCGCTGACCCACGCCCAACCGAACGCATCACGGCCAAAGACGATGCCCACCAATCCCAGCAACGCCAATAGCGCGACGCCGACCAGACACCAGCGCAGCACCGCCTGGCGCTCAGCAGGGATCTTATCGCCCTGATTAAGCGGCGGCGGCACCGAACCGGTACGCAGACGTGGCAGCAGCCACAGGAGAATCGGTACGCCGATCAGTGCCGTTGCCGTACCGGTGGAGACTTCGCGCCAATGGTTGGTCAGCCACAGCACGCATTGATCCGCCAGCCACAGCAGCAACGCGCCAATCAGCGGAGCCAGCAACATCCGACTCAGCAAACGACGGCCGCCGAGCATCTTCGCCAGCAGTGGCGCAAACAAACCAATAAAGCCAATAATACCGGCGACATTAACCAGTTGCGCGCTCAGCAGAATCGCCAGCGCCAGCGCTGCCACGCGCGCCAGCGAGAGTGCCAGCCCGAGGTTTTTCGCGACGCCATCATCCAGTCCCATCAGCGTCAGCGGACGCAGCAAAGCCAGCGCCAGCACAAACGCCAGCAACAAGCGCGGCCACAGCACCGCAACGTTGTGTCCGTCCAGTTGGTTGAGCGCGCCGGTGCTCCACAGGAACATATTCTGCAACTGGTCGTGATTAAAGATGGCAAAGATTTGATTGACCGCGCCGACGTACAGGCTGAGTACCAATCCGGCAAGAATCAAGGTCACCGGTGACAGCCGTTTACCCCAGGCAACCCCGAAGACCAGAATGCCAACCACCACCGCACCGCCCATCGCCGCGAGCTGCTGCGTCACCGCACCGCCAGGCAGTTGCCACAAGGTCGCGACCGTCAGGCCCAGTTGTGCGCCAGATGAAACCCCAAGGGTCGTGGGTTCTGCCAGCGGGTTGCGCAGCACCTGTTGAAACAGCAAACCAGCAAGCCCCAACCCAGCCCCGACCAGTAACGCCAGCGCGAGGCGGGATAACAGGCTGTGATGAAACACCACTTGTTGGATATTGTTGACGTCCGGCGCGACCAACGCCTGCGTCCACTGCGCCACTGGCAAAGCCTGGCGAAAGTTGATCAGGGTTAAAGCCAGCGCCAGCAGAAACAGTGCACTCAATAGCGCGACAGAAAACAGACGATTGCGCATCAGTGCGACTCCAGCGCGTGTTCCAGCACGCGGACAAATTTCAGTGCAGAATAAGTGGCACCGTAGTACCAGACGGCTGGCACGCGCTGAAAATGCCCGGCACGGATAAACGGCAGCGCCTGCCATAATGCCGTGCGCATCACTTCCTGCATCTGCAACTCATTATCGTGGTCGAAGCAGATTACCGGCACATCACCCACGGCCGCCAGCCGCTCCAGCCCGATGACCGCGCTGCCCCAGAAATTGGTTTCACCCTGCCAGGCGCTTTGCAAGCCAAGATGATCCATCACTTCCAGGAACAGACTGCCTTTGCCAAAGGTGATGGCATGACGGCTGTCCAGCAGCGACATCAGCAGGATCGGACGTCCCGCCCAGGGTTGCAGGCGTTCACGCGCCGCCGCCAGTACGCCGTCGACATACTGCAAATGTTGCACCGCCTGCGCTTCGCGCCCAATGCGTGCGCCAAGCGCGTGCAGGGATTGTCTGGCCGTGCTCAGCGGTTTGCCATCGCCACTGTTCAGATCAAACCCCATGGTTGGCGCGATGCGCGACAACGTATCCGCCGAAGGACCATAGCCATTGGAGTGCAGGATCAGAGAAGGATTGAGCTGGGTCATCAGCTCCAGATTGGGTTCGGTACGCAGGCCCAGATCGATGGTGGTGGCAGGCAGTTGCGGCTCACCCACCCACACCCGATAGTTATGCATATCCGCGACGCCAAGCGGTGCCACGCCCAACGCCATCAACAGTTCCGTGGGTAACCACTCCAGCGCCAGAATACGCCGGGTATCCGGTAACGCCGCATGGAGCGGCGCAAGTTGCATTAACGGCGACAACGCCAGCGCCGCCAACAGACGACGGCGAGAAATATCCAGCATGCGAGCCTCAGTAAACGAAACTGACGGGCGCGCCGCCCTGCGGATGAGGCAAAATGCCCATCGGGATGCCGTAAATGCTGCCCAGCACATCAGCCTGCATGATCACCTCCGGTCCCCCTTCAGCAATCATCTCCCCGCCGCGCAACGCCACCAGTTGGTCACAATAACGCGCCGCCATATTGATATCATGCAGCACCGCAATCACCGTCAAACCACGCTCCTGGCTCAGGCGCTGAATCAACGCCAACACCTCAACCTGGTGGGCAATATCCAGTGCGGAAGTCGGTTCATCCAGCAGCAGGCAGCGGCTGTTTTGTGCCACCAGCATCGCCAGCCAGGCACGCTGACGTTCACCGCCCGACAGGCTGTCAACCAGCCGCCCGGCGAACGGTTTCAGCCCGACCAG
Organism: Pantoea sp. At-9b; assembly: GCF_000175935.2. Taxonomy (NCBI): domain Bacteria; kingdom Pseudomonadati; phylum Pseudomonadota; class Gammaproteobacteria; order Enterobacterales; family Erwiniaceae; genus Pantoea; species Pantoea sp. At-9b. The sequence goes on along the minus strand of NC_014837.1, from coordinate 857,628 downwards.
CGCTATCGCTTCCTCTACACGGTCACGATCTTCCTGACCGTAACGCCCCAGCGCCCCGTGCCACGGATAACGCCCAATCGCCACCAGCTCACGCACCGTCATCCCTTCCGCTGCCGGTAACTGCTGCGGCAGATACGCCACCTGACGGGCAAAATCCTTGCTGCCCCACTGCTCGACCGCTTCACCGTTCAGTAACACGCGCCCTTCGCTGGCCACCTGGTGGCGTCCCAGCATTTTCAGCAGCGTAGATTTGCCTGAACCGTTATGACCAATCAGGGCCGTGACTTTACCCGGCGTAAAGGTCAATGAGAGCGGATGAAGCAGCGTGCGTCCCGGCACGCGAAAACTGACGTTGTCCAGCGTAAAGGTGGTTTCTTCGTGGTGCGGATGCTGCATGGTAATCCCTGGCGTTATGGGCGCTTATCGCGCCCTTATCTATCAGAAACGGAAGGTCGCAGTACCAACAATCTGACGATCGGTGCCCCAGTAGCAGGCATATTCGCGGTAGCAACTGGCCACATATTCGCGATCAAACAGGTTGTTGACGTTGATACCCAGTGATGAACCCGGCAGGCCGAAGCGTGCAAGGTCATATCTCACGGCGGCATCAACCACGGTATAGCCCTTCACATCGAAGTTTTGGTTTTCGTTATCACCGCTGCTGTAAAGCCCTTTGCTGGCACCGGTATAGCGCACGCCGGCACCCAGTGTCAGACCAGAAAGTGCGGTTTCGTGGAAAGTGTAATCACTCCACAATGACGCGGTCTGTTTCGGCACCTGTACCGGCGTTTTGCCCTGCAGCTCGGTATCATGGGTGTATTCCGCATCGGTATAGCTATAACCCGCCGTCAGGTTGATATTGGCGGTCAGAGCAGCCTTGGCTTCCAGCTCCACCCCACGCGAACGAATCTCACCGCTCTGCACGCTGAAGTTGAGGTTATTCGGATCAGCAGTCAGGTTCTTGCTTTTGGTCAGCTGATACACCGCGGCGGTGATAACAATCGGACGATCTTTCGGTACGTATTTCACCCCGGCTTCATACTGTTTGGCGCGCGAAGGATCAAACGGCTGTCCGCCTGCGGTGGTGCCCGGTGTCGGGATAAAGGATTCGCTATAGCTGAAGTACGGGGCGATGCCGTTATCAAATACGTAGTTCAGACCGCCACGCCAGGTAAACGCCTGATCGTGGCTTTTCTCTTCGCTGTTGCCATCACGGTTCAGCGCCGAGGTCATGGCGTAATCGTAGCGACCACCCAGCGTCAGCACCCAGCGGTTCCACTCCATCTGATCCTGAGTGTAGAGGCCGGTCTGTTCCTGACGGTTAAGATACTGGTACAGGAAAGGCGTACCGGTCGTATTATTACCGTATTGCGGGTCAAACGGGCTGATCGATGAGGCACCAGCAAAGGCGGCATCGATATCGTTACGGGTGCGTTGGTAATCAACACCCATCAGCAAAGTATGATCGACGGCACCGGTGAGGAACTTAGCCTGAGCCTGAGTATCCACCGCGAACTGATTCAGCTTTTCATTCGAATTCGCAGAACTACGGGTAATTTGCTCGGTCGTGGCATCGTAACCGGTGCCATAGATACTGCGATAATCGGTACGCAGATCGGCATAGCGCAGATTCTGACGTACCGTCCAGGTATCGTTGAAGCTGTGCTCAAAGCTGTAGCCCACCATCTTGGTGTTGCGCGCAATCTTGTTGCCCGGTTCACCTTCATCAAAATTGGTTGGCAGTTTGAACTGGCTGCCGTCGGCACGGGTAATCGGCACCACCGTACCTTCACGCGGCAGCCAGCCGTAATAACCGGTTTCCGGTTCGTTCTGGAAGTAAGTCAACAGATCGAGACGGGTATTGGCATCAGGACGCCAGCTAAAGGAAGGCGCGATGGTATAGCGTTTCTCTTTGTTCATCTCCTGCTGCGCATCCTGGCTGCGCGCCAGGCCGGTCAGGCGATAGCTGTAGACGCCACTGTCATCCAACGCGCCACCGAAATCAAAACCGGTAGAGAAGCGGTTATCGGTGCCCATCTGGAACTGCACTTCGCGCAGGGTTTCCTGGGTCGGACGCTTACTCACCAATGACACCACCCCACCGGGGTTGCTTTTGCCGTACAGCACCGACGCCGGGCCGCGCAGCAATTCAGCACGCTCAAGGAAGTAAGGATCAATAGCGAACTCAGAGTAGTTATCACCCTGCAACTTCAGGCCATCGAGATACTGGTTGGTATTAACTTCACTAAAGCCGCGAATCGAGAAAGCATCGATCACATCCGAGCTGCCACGGTTATCGCTGATCCCTGGGGTGTAACTGAAAGCACGTTTGACCGACTGGACATTGTGCATCGCCATCTCTTCTTGCGTGACCACCGAAATCGACTGCGGGGTCTTCTCGATCGGCGTATCGGTTTTGGTCGCCGTCGCACTGCGTTTCGCCGCAATGGTCGGAGCCGGTCCCCATGCACTCTCCTGCGGTGCCGCAGTACCACCATCAGCGGTGACGACTACAGTATCTTCAGCCAGCGCTTGCGCGCTCAGGGTGCCAAGGGCGATGGAAATCAGTAATGCGATCGGGCGTTTGGTAGACGCCCCACGCGGAATAACAGGGGAAAAGCGCGCATTCATATCAGGAATCTCTCGAAAAGTAGTCGATGCAGGCGAATGTAAACGAGAATGATTATTAGAAAGGTTGGATTTTAGGCGATATCGCGCAAGATCCGCAAGATTTAAAGCCTGATAGCGGTGCGTTTGCCGCAAGATCGCTCATTTTCATACCAATAAAAAAGGGTGCCTAAGCACCCTTTTTTTAAGATTCAGCAACTTAGTTATTGCCAAACATCTCTTTAATCCAGCCAGCCACGCCGTTGCTGTCTTTCTGCTCTTCCTGCTGCTGCTGTTGCAACTGTTGCTGCTGCTGAACTTGCTGCTGCTGTTGCTGGCACAGCGAGTTAGGATCAAGCGTCCAGACCGGCAGTGAGCGCCAGGTACTGCTGCCCGAACCACAGACAAAGTTACCCGCCGAATCGATGTTCATCTGAGTGATATCTTCCGGCGGCGTCAACACCAGCGGCATCGGTGCCTGATTATCCAGATAGCGACGATACAGCTGCATGGCACCACTGGCCCCGTACAGCTTGGTTGTCTGGTTGTTATCGCGGCCAACCCAGGTGATCGCCACTTCTTTACCGTCGATACCGGCAAACCAGCTATCGATCAGGTCGTTGGTGGTCCCGGTTTTGCCCGCCAGATGCGCATTCGGGAAACGCGCACCCAGTGCACGCGCCGTACCGTGATCCGCCACCTGCTGCATACTGTACAACGTCAGATACGCGGCCTGTGCCGGTTCCACACGCTGTGCCTGCGGGAAGCTCTGGTACAGCACGGTGCCATCTTCGGCAATCACCGAACGCACTGCTGACAGCTCTGCACGGTTACCGCCGCTGGCGATGGACTGGAATGCCTGGGCCACTTCAATCGGCGTCAGGTTCAGCGCACCCAGCAGCATGGCCGGAACCGGATGAAGCTGGTCTTTCGGCACGCCGAGTTTAGTCCAGGTATCAACCACCGAATTCAGCCCCAACGTCATCCCGAGGTTGACGGTCGGCACGTTCATCGAGTTGGTCAACGCATCCACCAACATCACTTTACCGCTGAAGCGACGATCGTCGTTGAGCGGCTTCCAGATGGTGCCGTTCGGCTGTTTCAGCGCGATCGGTTCATCAGCAATCCAGCTGTTCAGACGATAGCTGTTCGGCTGGCTTAACGCCGTCAGGTAAGTGGCCGGTTTGGCCAGCGAACCGATGGAGCGGCGCGCCTGCAACGCACGGTTGTAACCGGCAAACTGGGGATCGGAACCGCCCACCATCGCGCGCACTTCACCGCTGAAGCGGTCAACCACCACCATCGCGGTTTCCAGATCTTTCAGACCGCGTTGTTTTTTCAGCGTCGGAATGCCATCTTCAACCGCTTTTTCCGCCGCATCCTGCGAAATCGGATCGAGCGTGGTGAAGATCTTCACGCCGGAGAGATCTTTCACTTTATCGCCGAGCTTCGCCTGCAACTCATTGCGCACCATCTGCATAAAGGCGGGCTGCGGCGTAATCACCCCACCCTTCGGCTGCACACCTAAGGGGCGCGCCGACAGCATGTTGTACAGATCCTCATCGATGATCTTCTGCTGTTGCAGTAAACGCAGTACCAGATTACGGCGTTCCAGCGCCAGTTGCGGATTACGCCACGGGTTGTACAGCGATGCGCCTTTCACCATCCCCACCAACATCGCCTGCTGATCGAGACTCAATTCATCCACCGGGCGACCAAAATAGTACAAACTCGCCAGCGGGAAGCCACGGATCTGATCATTGCCAGCCTGGCCGAGGTACACCTCGTTGAGGTACAGCTCAAGAATACGATCCTTGCTGTAGCGCGCATCCATGATCACCGCCATATAGGCTTCACGTGCTTTGCGCCACAGCGAACGCTCGTTGGTGAGGAACAGGTTTTTGACCAGCTGCTGCGTCAGGGTACTGCCGCCCTGCACCGCTTTACCGGCGGTAATGTTGGCAAGGAACGCACGACCAATCGAGTAGGGGCTGATGCCATCATGCTCGTAGAAATGGCGGTCCTCGGTGGCGATCAACGTATCCACCAGCAGATCCGGGAAACCGGCACGCGGCACAAACAAGCGCTGTTCGCCGTTCGGTGACTGCAACATGGTGATCAGGCGGGGATCGAGACGGAAGAAGCCAAAATCGCGTCCGGTTTCGAGGTTTTTAATCTCGCTCAGTTCGTCGCCGTTGAACGTCATACGTGCACGGATCTGCCCTTCTTTACTGTCCGGGAAATCAAACGGACGGCGCAGCAGATCGATGGTGTTGCCTTTGACGCTGAACTCACCAGGACGGGTAATGCGTGACACTTCGCGATACTGCGTGCCTTCCAGCAGCGCAATCATCTCTTTTTTGTCATACGCCATGCCCGGTTCAAGACTGACCATGCGACCATAAACGGCTGCGGGCAGTTGCCACACTTTACCGTCAATACGGCTGCGGATTTCTGAGTCGAGATAGACACCCCAGGCGGCCATCACCACGACAAACACCAGAAATAGCTTGATGAACCAGCCTAACCAGCGACGTTTAGCGCGCGGCGGGCGCTTTCCTTTACCTTTACGTGGCACTGGCTCACTCTCCTCATCATCATCAAAATCGTCCTGATCGATATCATCATCAAGTTCCCTACGGCGACCCCGACGCGCGGTGCTGCGCGGCGGTTTGGGCTGTTTTCCTTTGCGCCCAATCGGTTCGCGATCATTCCCAGACATGCTGTTATTCTCCAGGTATAGCTACGGCTGCGCCGTTACTCTAACTGCTTTCTCGTGCTGCGCATGGCAGAACCCTCTGAATTCTCGCCAGAGGTCACGATGAAAATTTCTTGGTCCGCCTCGTTGGTAAGGCGTTAGCCGGATCGTCCGGCCAGGGATGTTTGGGATAGCGCCCTTTCATCTCTTTCTGCACTTCAGGATATGCCCCACGCCAGAACGCCGCCAGATCGCGGGTGATCTGCAATGGCCGGTGCGCCGGTGACAACAGCTCCAGGACCAGCGGTATCCGGCCCTCAGCAACGGCAGGATTGCTGGCTTCACCAAACATCTCCTGAATACGCACCGCCAGCGCCGGGGGCTTCTCCGCATCATAGCGAATCGGCAGGCGGCTTCCGGTCGGCACAGTGTAATGAGTTGGCAGCACAGTATCCAGCCGCTGACGTTGTGACCATGTCAGCAAATGTAATAATGCACTGACAAGATTGACGTTCTGCAACCCCTTCAGATCGCGCACCGCCTGCATCTCCGGCAGCAGCCATGTTTCCAGCGATTCCAGCAAGGTTTCGTCGTCAAAGGCAGGCCACGCCTCCTCCGGCAGCCACTGTGCGGCACAATGCAGGCGCAGGCGCAGCTGCTCGGCCTCCGGCGTCCAGCCCAGCACCGCCAGACCTTTTTCACGTATCCAACGCAACATCGCCGCGTGCAGCACCTCCGGCTCCGGACGTGCCATCGGTTGCGCTTTCAGGACCAGCGCACCCGAGACTTCACGCCGCCAGGCACGCAGCGTACCTTTTTCTTCATCCCATTCCACATCGGTGCGCTGCTCCACCAACTGCGGACACTGCTGACGCAGCGTCTCAATCTCTACCGGCAATGCCAGCAAGATACGCGCATCAGCGGCGCTGGCACCTTGTAACAGCGACGGTGCGATCAGCCATTCGTTGCGGCTCAGGCCATCCTGCTCATCCAGCATGGCCCCGATGCCGTTCGCCAGCTGATAACGCGCGCTGTCACCACGACGCTGGGCCAACCGGTCGGCAAACCCGGCGGCCAGCAGTGCCGGGAAACGATCGGCATCGACGTTACCGCCGCTGGCATTGAGACGCTGCTGCCACTGCCGGGCGCGCCGTTGCCATGTGGATTGAGGACGGTGCAGCGCATCACGCAGGTCGGCGCTACCGCTGCGTGGCGGCTCTTCCAGAATAGCCACCAACAAGGCCGCGCTGGCGATCGCATCTTTATTTTGCCCGGCGGCGCACAAGATGGCGCTCAGCCGCGGATCGCTACCCAGCTCCGCCATGCTGCGCCCAACGGCGGTCAGGCGTCCGGCTTCATCCAGCGCCGCCAGCCGGGTCAGCAATGCCCGCGCCGCTCGCAGATGACGCTCCGGAGGCCGATCCAGCCAGCGCAGTTGCGCCACGTCCGGGCAGCCCCATTGCAGCAAATCCATTTGTAATGAGGCGAGGTCACTATGCAGAATTTCCGGCTCACTTTGTGCCGCCGCGCGCAACGCCTGTTCCTGCGGCAAAAGATGCAGGCAGATCCCCGGCTCAAGACGACCGGCACGCCCGGCGCGCTGTGTCATCGATGCCTGGCTGATACGTTGGGTTTGCAGCCGCGTCACGCCGCTACGCACTTCGTACTGGGCCGATCGTTCCAGCGCGCTGTCCACCACCAGACGAATACCTTCAATGGTCAGACTGGTTTCTGCGATATTGGTCGCCAGCACCACCTTGCGGCGACCCGGGGGTGACGGCAAAATCGCCCGGCGCTGAGCGTCGAGTGACAACGCACCATATAAAGGAGAGAGATCGACATCCTCGCTGACGCGGGTTTCCAGTTCGCGTTTCACCCGCTCAATTTCCGCCACGCCGGGCAAAAATAGCAGCAAGGAACCGGATTCTTCGCGCAACAGCTGTGCCACTTCACGTGCCACCGCTTCTTCAAAGCGCAGCTGATTATTCAGGGAAGCAAAACGACGCGTCACCGGGAAGCTGCGTCCCTCAGAGGCAATAAACGGCGCATCGGGCAATAATGTCCGCAGGCGATCATTATCCAGCGTCGCCGACATCAGCAGAATCTTCAGATCTTCACGCAGTCCCTGCTGCACATCCAGCAGCAGCGCTAACGCCAGATCGGCCTGCAAGCTGCGCTCGTGAAATTCATCCAGAATCACCAGCGAAACGTCTTCCAGCATCGGATCGCGCTGCAACATGCGGGTCAGGATACCCTCAGTGACCACCTCCAGCCGGGTGTTAGCCCCGCAGCAGTTTTCACCGCGCAGCCGATACCCCACCGTGCCCCCCGGTTGTTCGCCGAGCAACTCCGCCAGCCGCTGCGCCACATTGCGCGCGGCGAGTCGTCGCGGTTCCAGCATAATGATGCGTCCGGGCAGGTGCGCTTGTTGCAGCAGCTGCAAAGGTAGCCAGGTGGATTTGCCTGCGCCGGTCGGTGCCGCCAGCAATACCTGCGGCGCTTGCGCCAGTGCGGCCAACAGCTCAGGCAGTACCTCACTTACCGGTAATTCACTCAAACTCAACTCCCTTCCTGCCTGTGCTAAGATGGCGCGCATTGTAACACCCGGCGCGGATGATCGGAGGCCACGATGACCACTCAACGTCTGTTTTTTGCCCTTGAACTGCCTGCGCCTTTGCAGCGGGAACTGGTGCGCTGGCGGGCTGAAAACTTCGCTGAAGACGCAGGACGCCCGATAGCGGCAGCCAATCTGCATCTGACGCTGGCGTTCCTTGGTGAAGTCAGTGACGAAACCTCACAGCGTCTGCAACAACTCGCCGGACGGATTACGCAACCAGGCTTTGATCTCGATTTAGATGATGCCGGGCATTGGCCGCGTCCGGGCGTGGTGTGGCTGGGTTGTCAGCGCCCGCCACGCAGTTTGTTGCAACTGGCGAGTCTGCTGCGCGCCCAGGCCGCCCGACAGGGCTGTGCGCAAAGCGCCACGTCGTTTCATCCGCACATCACCTTACTGCGCAACGCGGCAGCTAAAGTGGCGCTTCCGCCGCGCGGTTTTCACTGGCGTTTCGCGGTGAACCAGTTCGTCTTATGTTCTTCGCGCTTCGAAAAGGGCCAAACCCGCTACCAGGTGCTGGCCCGCTGGCCGTTATCCACCCCGACAGGAGACTGAATGCTTTTCTCCCCGCCACTCAAACCGGCCCGTTTAATCGCCCGTTATAAGCGTTTCTTAGCGGATGTCATCACCCCTGAGGGTGAGACGCTGACCATCCACTGTGCCAATACTGGCGCGATGACCGGCTGCGCTACACCAGGCGATACCGTGTGGTATTCCACCTCCGACAGCCTGACGCGCAAGTATCCCCACAGCTGGGAGCTGACCGAAACCCAGCAAGGCCATTGGATCTGCGTTAATACGTTGCGCGCCAATCAGCTGGTGAAAGAAGCGATAAATCTCGGTGTAATTCCAGAATTTTCCTCTTATGACCACTGCCAGTCTGAAGTGAAATATGGCACGGAAAAAAGCCGAATTGACTTCCTGCTGCAAGCGAAGGGCAGATCGAACTGCTATATTGAAGTCAAGTCCGTCACCCTTTTACAGCATGGTAAAGGCTATTTTCCGGATGCGGTGACGGCTCGCGGACAAAAGCATCTGCGCGAACTCAGTCATATCGTGGCAGAGGGTCATCGGGCCGTTTTGTTGTTTGCCGTTTTGCACACGGGGATTGAGGACGTTTCCCCGGCGCGCCATATCGACGCGCAATACGCAGAACTACTGGTACAGGCGCAGCGGTGTGGCGTGGAAGTATTGGCGTATCAGGCTCACATATCACCGCTAAAAATGTTACTGACGCAGCCGATAAGGGTAGAGTTGTAATATTCTTAGCAATTTGTTGTGATAGGAATGTTCCGAGCGGTGCGCTGAATACGCTGTTCCTCACAGGCTTGTCAAGGTGTGATCATGAATAATTGCCAACCTTGATTGCTTCTGCTATTTATAGCGGCCTGTTTTTTTCCCTGTTGGGAATCGATAGTGCGTGTTATCCAGGAGAAACAACATGCAAGAAGGGCAAAACCGTAAAACATCGTCCCTGAGTATCCTCGCCATCGCTGGGGTGGAGCCGTATCAGGAGAAACCGGGCGAAGAGTATATGAACGAAGCCCAGCTGAGCCATTTCCGCAAGATTCTGGAAGCCTGGCGCAATCAACTCAGGGATGAAGTCGACCGTACTGTGTCACATATGCAGGACGAAGCTGCCAACTTCCCGGATCCGGTTGACCGTGCCGCGCAGGAAGAGGAATTCAGTCTGGAACTGCGTAACCGCGATCGTGAGCGTAAGCTGATCAAAAAGATCGAGAAGACGCTGAAGAAAGTGGAAGATGACGATTTCGGCTACTGCGAATCCTGCGGTGTTGAAATTGGTATTCGTCGTCTGGAAGCGCGTCCGACCGCCGATCTGTGCATTGACTGCAAGACGCTGGCAGAAATCCGCGAGAAGCAGATGGCTGGCTAATGGCCGTGAACAGACTGTCGCCGCACAGCAGGGAAAACCACTGTTTTCCCGCCGTGCGGTGCACACTATAAAATGTCTAACCTTCCCTGCATTGGGCGTTTCGCCCCCTCTCCTTCTGGTGAACTCCATTTTGGCTCGCTGATTGCTGCCTTGGGTAGCTACCTGCATGCGCGTGCGCAACAAGGGCGTTGGCTGGTCCGTATCGAAGATATCGATCCACCACGCGAAATCCCCGGTGCCGCCAACCGTATTTTGCAGCAGCTGGAACAGTATGGATTGCACTGGGATGGTGAAGTACTGTGGCAGTCGCAGCGCCATCAGGCTTACCGTGAGGCTCTACATTGGTTACGCGAACAACGTCAGAGTTACTTCTGCACCTGTACGCGTAGCCGTATTCAACAGTTGGGCGGTTTCTACGACGGCCATTGTCGCGATTTGCAGCTTGGATCGCATCATGCCGCGTTACGCCTGCGCCAACATGCACCGGTGTATGGTTTTGACGATCGTCTGCGTGGTCACCTGATGGCCGCTACCCGGCTGGCAGAAGAAGATTTTATTATTCACCGCCGTGACGGCCTGTTTGCTTACAACCTGGCGGTGGTGGTGGATGACCATTTTCAGGGTGTTACCGAGATTGTCCGCGGCGCGGATTTGATTGAGCCAACGGTACGCCAGGTCGCGCTGTATCAACAGTTTGGCTGGCCGGTACCTGAGTACCTGCATTTGCCGCTGGCGGTGAATGCCGATGGCAACAAACTGTCCAAACAGAACCATGCCCCTGCGTTGCCCGCAGGCGATGCGCGACCGTTGCTGGTACAGGCGTTAAACTTTTTGGGTCAACCGGTCTCAGAAGGATGGCAGGATGAATCGCTGGAATCGCTGTTAAAACAGGCGGTCGCGCGGTGGAATATCCGTCTGATCCCACTGGAAAACGCCCTGAAGCCGGATGAAACGACAACGCCATTCTCAAATGGTTCGCAACAGGCTATGATTAGCCGCTGATTTTACCAACACCATTAATGTCACTGTCGAGGTGTCCCATTTTTACCCGAGTCGCTAATTTTTGCCGGAGAGTCCTCAAGCGTGACGAGGAGGCGGAGGCGCCTGAAGAGGTGGAAACCGAAAGTCTGATGACCGTCATTCCCCGTGAAAGCCACAACATCTCACGCAAAGATATCAGCGAAAATGCCCTCAAAGTGCTCTATCGCCTGAACAAAGCCGGTTACGAAGCCTACCTGGTAGGCGGCGGTGTGCGCGATTTACTGCTGGGTAAGAAACCAAAAGATTTCGATGTCACCACCAACGCCACGCCGGAACAGATGCGTAAATTGTTCCGCAACTGCCGCCTGGTGGGCCGCCGCTTCCGCCTCGCCCATGTGATGTTTGGGCCGGAAGTGATCGAGGTTGCCACCTTCCGTGGCCATCATCAGATGGACGAAGGTGAAGAAGACCGCAACAGCTCGCAGCGTGGGCAAAACGGTATGCTGCTGCGCGATAACATCTTCGGTAGCATCGAAGATGATGCCCAGCGTCGTGACCTCACCATCAACAGCCTGTACTACAGCGTGGCCGATTTTACGGTGCGCGATTATGTCGGCGGTTTGCAGGATTTGCAGCAAGGCATCATTCGCCTGATTGGCGACCCGGAAACGCGCTATCGCGAAGACCCGGTGCGTATGCTGCGCGTGGTGCGTTTTGCCGCCAAGCTGGAGATGCGCATTGCGCCGGAGACGGCCGAGCCGATTCCGCGTCTTGCTACCCTGCTGCATGACATTCCGCCTGCACGCCTGTTCGAAGAATCGCTCAAGCTGCTGCAAGCCGGTTATGGCTACCGCACCTATCAGATGATGCGCGAGTATCAACTGTTTCAGCCGCTGTTCCCGACGCTGACGCGTGGCTTTACCGAACACAGCGACAGCCCGATGGAGCGCATGCTGGCGCAGGTGCTGAAAAACACCGATACCCGCTTGCAGAACGATATGCGCGTCAATCCGGCGTTCCTGTTTGCCGCAATGTTCTGGTATCCGCAGCTGGAATCTGCCGAGCAGATCGCCCAGGAAAGCGGCCTGACCTATTACGATGCCTTTGCCCTGGCGATGAACGAAACGCTGGATGAAGCCTGCCGCGCGCTGGCGATTCCGAAGCGTATCACCACGCTGATTCGGGATATCTGGCAGTTGCAGCTGCGTATGTCGCGCCGCCATGGCAAACGTGCGTGGAAGCTGATGGAACATCCTAAATTCCGCGCCGCGTATGATCTGCTGGCGTTGCGGGCCGAGGTGGAAAACAACCCGGAACTGCAACGTCTGACACAATGGTGGGGCGAGTTCCAGGCTGCGGCACCGACGCAGCAGAAAACCATGCTGAATACGCTGGGCGATGATCCGGCACCACGTCGTAAACCGCGTCGCCCACGTCGCCGTCCTGCTGCCCCACGCAGCAACAGCGCGCCATGACCCGCGTCTATCTCGCGTTAGGCAGTAACCTCGCCGACCCGCTGCATCAGGTAGATGCAGCGCTGGCGGCATTGGATGCACTGCCGCACACCACCCGCGTTGCCACGTCGTCGCTGTACCGCACGCCTCCCTACGGCCCGCCGGATCAACCCGATTACCTCAACGCGGTGGTGGCGCTGGAAACAGAGCTGCCCGCAGAAACCCTGCTCGACCATACCCAGCGCATCGAGCTGGAACATGGCCGGGTGCGCAAAGCGGAGCGCTGGGGGCCACGCACCCTCGATCTGGATATTCTGCTGTTTGGCGATGCGGTGATTAACACGCCGCGCCTGACGGTGCCGCATTACGACATGCACAACCGCGCATTTATGCTGCTGCCACTGCTGGAGATTGCTCCTCAGCAGACCTTACCCGATGGCACCCCGTTAGCCCCGCTGCTGGCGGCGCTCGACCAAAGCGCGATTCGTTTCTGGTAAAATCGCACGCCAGTCATATCACCCGTATCGTCAATCCATTACACTGCGCCCATCAGAAAATACTGAGAGAGTGCGATGAAACCCACAACCATCTCCCATTTACGCCAGTGGAAAGCCAGTGGCCGCAAATTTGCCACGCTGACGGCCTATGACTTCAGCTTTGCCCGCCTGTTTGCTGACGAAGGCATCCAGGTGCTGCTGATCGGTGATTCGCTTGGCATGACGGTACAGGGCCATGAATCGACCCTGCCAGTCACCGTCGCCGATATCGCCTATCACACCGCAGCGGTGCGTCGTGGCGCGCCACAGGCACTGGTGATGGCTGACCTGCCGTTTATGAGTTATGCCACGCCAGCGCAAACCTTCGACAATGCCGCACAGTTGATGCGCGCCGGGGCCAATATGGTCAAGCTGGAAGGCGGTGCCTGGCTGGCAGAAACCGTGCAGATGCTGACCGAACGCGCAGTGCCGGTGTGTGGTCATCTCGGCTTAACGCCGCAATCGGTCAATATCTTCGGCGGCTATAAAGTTCAGGGCCGTGACGAGGCGGGCGCGGATCGTCTGCTGGCAGATGCGCTGGCGCTGGAAGCGGCAGGCGCACAGTTGCTGGTGCTGGAGTGTGTACCGGTGGCGCTGGCAGCACGCGTGACCAAAGCGCTGACGATCCCGGTCATCGGTATCGGTGCAGGCAATGTCACCGATGGGCAAATTCTGGTCATGCACGATGCCTTTGGCATTACTGGCGGCCATATCCCGAAGTTTGCCAAAAATTTCCTCGCGGAAACCGGCGACATTCGTGCGGCGATTCGCCACTATATTGCCGAAGTTGAGGCGGGCAGCTATCCGGCCGCCGAACACAGTTTCCAGTAAATCAGGAGATGTGCAGTGCTGATCATTGAAACACTGCCGATGCTGCGTCGCGAGATTCGTCGCTGGCGGCAGGAAGGCAAACGTATCGCGCTGGTGCCTACCATGGGCAACCTGCATGATGGACACTTAACACTGGTCGATGCCGCGCGTGAGCGCGCCGACATCGTGGTGGTGTCGATTTTTGTGAACCCGATGCAGTTCGATCGTCCCGACGATTTGGCGCGCTACCCGCGTACCTTGCAGGACGATTGCGAAAAACTGAATCGCCATAGCGTGGATCTGGTGTTTGCTCCCGCACCAGCCGATGTCTATCCCAAAGGTCTGGATACGCAGACGTTTGTTGAAGTTCCGGGACTCTCGTCGCTGCTGGAAGGTGCCAGCCGTCCGGGGCATTTCCGTGGCGTCTCCACCATCGTCAGCAAGCTGTTCAATCTGGTACAACCCAATATCGCCTGTTTTGGTGAAAAGGATTTTCAACAGTTGGCTATCATCCGCAAAATGGTGGCGGATATGGGCTTCGACATTGAGATTGTCGGCGTGCCAACGGTGCGTGCCCAAGATGGCCTGGCGCTCAGTTCGCGCAATGGTTATCTCACCGCCGATGAGCGTAAACTGGCCCCCGGTTTAAGCCAGGTGATGAACAGCATGGCCGATCGTCTCAGCAACGGCGAGCGCCACGTGGAAGAGATCATCGACAGTGCCGAACAGACGCTGCGTGAGAAAGGTTTCCGCCCGGATGGTCTGGCGATTTGCGATGCCGAAACGCTGCAGCCGCTGACCGTCGATAGCCAGCGGGCTGTAATTTTGATGGCCGCCTGGCTGGGCAACGCCCGGCTGATTGATAATCAGCAAGTGGATCTGACCCAGTAAGGGATCATTTTAATAAGGTTATACCGCTATGATTCGTACCGTATTACAGGGCAAGCTGCATCGCGTCAAAGTGACCCAGGCAGACTTGAATTACGAAGGTTCCTGCGCCATTGACCAGGACTTTCTCGATGCCTCTGGCATTCTGCAATATGAAGCCATCGACATCTACAACGTCACCAACGGCCAGCGCTTCTCCACCTACGCGATTGCTGCCGAACGTGGCTCAAAGATTATCTCCGTCAACGGTGCCGCAGCACGCTGCGCCTGCGAAGGCGACATCATGATCATCTGTTCTTACGTGCAGGTGGAAGATGAAGTGGCCCGCAGCTGGCAGCCGAAAGTGGCTTATTTTGAGGGCGATAACGAGATGAAGCGCATCGCAAAAGCGCTGCCGGTGCAGGTCGCCTGATAGCATTGTAGCGGCGCGATTTATCGCGCGATAAATCGCGCCGCTACGTCACAGTTCTGCCTTAGCTGCGCAGTCCTCTGCCACGCTGAATCAACACATACACCAGCGCGTAAAACACCACAATAAACGCCACCAGCACCGACAGGGTCAGCTCCAGCGGCACATCATGGATGCCAAGGAAACCGTAACGGAAGCCACTGATCATATACACAATCGGGTTCAGCTTAGACACCGCCTGCCAGAACGGCGGCAGCAGCGTCAGCGAGTAGAATACCCCACCGAGATAGGTCAACGGCGTCAACACGAAGGTCGGAATCAGGCTGATATCATCAAATGTGCGGGCAAACACCGCGTTGAGCAAACCGGCCAGCGAGAACAGAATCGCCGTCAGTAGCAGCGTGACCGCCACCATCGTCCACGAATAGACCTGGAACGGGACAAAGAACAGCGATATCGCCGTCACTAAAACCCCGACACAGACGCCACGCGCCACACCCCCACCGACATACCCGGCAATGATAATGTGCGTCGGCACCGGTGCCACCAGCAGCTCTTCAATGTTGCGCTGAAACTTGGCGCTGAAGAACGAGGATGCCACGTTGGCGTAGGCGTTGGTGATCACCGCCATCATGATCAGACCCGGCACGATAAATTGCATGTAACTGAAACCATGCATATCGCCGATGCGCGAACCAATCAGGTTGCCGAAGATAATGAAGTACAGCGTCATGGTGATCACCGGTGGCACCAGCGTCTGAATCCAGATGCGGGCAAAGCGGTTGATCTCTTTGGTCCAGATGCTCTTGAGTGCCACCCAATATAAATGCGTCATGCTTTGGCTCCTGTTTTTCCCTGCACCAGGCTGACAAACAGCTCCTCAAGGCGGTTGGCTTTGTTACGCATACTCAGCACCTGCACACCTTGCGCACTGAGCTGGCTGAAAACGCTGTTCAGTCCCTGCTCACGCATCACCTCCACTTCCAGCGTAGAGGTATCGACGAGGCGATACTGGAAACCTTCCAACTTCGGCAGCGGGCTGCGCGGCGCTAAATCAAGGATAAAGGTTTCGGATTGCAGCTTGGAGAGCAGCCCTTTCATCGAGGTGTTTTCCACCAGCTCACCGCTCTGGATAATGCCGATATTGCGGCACAGCATCTCTGCCTCTTCCAGGTAGTGGGTGGTCAGAATGATGGTGGTGCCCTGCGCATTCAGCTCCTTCAGGAACACCCACATGGAGCGACGCAGTTCGATATCGACCCCGGCGGTCGGCTCATCGAGGATCAGCAGCTTGGGCTCGTGCATCAGGGCACGGGCGATCATCAGGCGGCGTTTCATCCCTCCTGACAACATGCGCGCACGTTCGTTGCGTTTACCCCACAGATCGAGCTGTTTCAGGTATTTTTCGGCGCGAATATTCGCTTCACGACGTTCCACACCGTAATAACCGGCCTGATTGACCACAATCTGCAACACGGTCTCAAACGGGTTGAAGTTGAATTCCTGCGGTACCAGTCCCAGCTGACGCTTGGCATTGACCACGTCCTTTTCCAGGTCATAGCCGAACACCCGCACGCTGCCGCCAGATTTATTCACCAGCGAGCTGATAATGCCGATAGTGGTGGACTTACCGGCACCGTTCGGCCCCAGTAAGGCATAAAAATCACCTGCTTCCACGCTGAGATCGATCCCTTTCAGCGCCTGTACGCCGCCGGGATAGGTCTTGGTCAGCCCGGAAAGTTCCAGTGCATAAGTCATTGCGAATCCATACCCTGTTGTAATCAGAAATGAGTGAGTAGGTGATAAAAGTCGTGAATTTAAAGGAGTTTAGCAGAGATTATGTTATCACTCAGCGCAGCGCGGGGAAACGCGTACAGAGCGACCCGTCAGCCACTGGCCGACGGGCTGCGCATCTTATCGCAGGCGGGAAAGGTTAGCCTTGGAAGATTGTGCGGTTACTCGTCCAGCAGCACGACTTTGCCGATGTACGGCAGATGGCGGTAGCGCTGAGCGTAGTCGATACCAAAACCGACAACAAACTCGTCCGGAATGGCGAAGCCAACATATTCCACGGTGACATCCACTTCACGGCGTTCCGGTTTGTCCAGCAGGGTACAAATCGCCAGCGAGTTGGGTTCACGCAGACGCAGAATCTCGCGTACTTTGCTCAGGGTATTGCCGGAGTCGATGATGTCTTCAACGATCAGCACGTCCTTGCCACGAATATCTTCATCGAGATCTTTCAGGATCTTCACATCACGGGTAGTGGACATGCCGCTGCCGTAGCTGGAGGCGGTCATAAAGTCGACTTCGTGCGGCACTTCAATGGTGCGGCACAGATCGGCCATAAACATAAAGGAACCGCGTAACAGCCCGACCAGCACCATCTCACGGCCGCTGTTGCGGTAATGGTCGCTAATCTGTTTGCCCAGTTCGGCAATACGGGTTGCGATCTCCTGCTCAGAGATCATCACGTCGACAGTGTGTTTCATTGCATTCAGCCCGGTTAGGTGTCTCAGAAAGCCACGCAGTCTATCATAGTCCAATTAAGCGCTGACGCCGCGCACACAACGCAAACGTTACCGTGGCGAAAAATATTGCTCTGACGTTAACTGTATAAAAAGCGCCCAGACCTCTACCCTGCCAATCCGGAGACGTTATGACCTCTTCATCCAGCAAAAAATCGCCGTCTGGCAACTCGTCGCTCCATCCCGAAACGCAAATGCTGAATTACGGTTACGATCCGCGCCTGTCGGAAGGTGCCGTCAAACCGCCGGTGTTCCTCACCTCCACTTTTGTGTTTAACAGCGCCGAAGAGGGAAAAGATTTTTTTGATTTTGTCGCTGGACGCCGTGAACCTCCCGAAGGGAAACGTGGCGGCCTGGTCTATTCACGCTTCAATCATCCCAATAGCGAAATTGTCGAAGATCGACTGGCGATTTACGAAGGAGCAGAACGCGCCGCCCTGTTCTCTTCCGGGATGGCAGCAATTGCCACCACCTTGCTGACCTTT
This sequence comes from Pantoea sp. At-9b, assembly GCF_000175935.2. Classification (NCBI taxonomy): domain Bacteria; kingdom Pseudomonadati; phylum Pseudomonadota; class Gammaproteobacteria; order Enterobacterales; family Erwiniaceae; genus Pantoea; species Pantoea sp. At-9b. The sequence goes on along the minus strand of NC_014837.1, from coordinate 839,721 downwards.
GCCCGGCCAGGTGAGGTGATTTTGCATTCGCAGCCGCTGTACGGCGGCACGGAAACCCTGCTCAGCAAGACGCTGCATAATCTCGAAATCAAAGCGGTCGGCTTCAGCGATGGCACCGATGAAGAGAAAGTGCACGAAGCGGCCAAACTGGCCTGGCAACGCGGGCGCGTGGCGTTGATTCTGGTAGAAACCCCCGCCAACCCGACCAACAGCCTGGTGGATATTGAATTGATGGTGGAAGTCGCCGAAGTGATTGCCCAGCATCAGGGTTCCCGTCCGATTATCGCCTGTGACAACACCCTGCTGGGACCGATTTTTCAGCGCCCACTGGAACAGGGGGCTGACCTGTCGCTCTATTCATTAACTAAATATGTCGGCGGCCACTCCGACCTGATTGCCGGTGCCGTGCTGGGTAAAAAGGCGCTGATCGACCAGGTACGGGCGTTACGCAGTGCGATTGGCACCCAGCTTGATCCCCACTCCAGTTGGATGATTGGTCGTTCACTGGAAACGCTGTCGTTGCGCATGGAGAAAGCGGCGCACAATGCGGCGTTAGTCGCAGCGTTTCTGCGTGATCAGCCGCAGGTGGAGAAGCTGCACTGGCTCCCCTTCCTGGACAAGAACAGCAGCGCGGGAGAAACCTTTCGCCGTCAATGCGTTGGCGCAGGCTCGACCTTCTCGTTTGATATTCGCGGCGGCCAGCCCGCCGCGTTTCGCTTCCTGAACGCCCTGACGCTGTTCAAACTGGCGGTCAGCCTCGGTGGCACCGAATCGCTCGCCAGCCATCCGGCCAGCACCACCCATTCGGGGGTCGCCGCCGAGATACGCCAGCGCATTGGCATCACTGACGCCACGGTGCGGCTTTCCATCGGCATCGAACATGCCGATGATTTAATTGAAGATATTCGGCAGGCGTTAGCCAGTTAGGTCACGGTGAAACCCAGCATCATGCCGGTGTCTTCATGTTCCAGCAGGTGACAGTGCGCCATATAGGCGTGTTCGGCGCTGGCGGCATAGTTGAAGCGTACCAACACTTCACTGCGCCAGCCGTCGACGCTGACCATATCTTTCCAGCCCTGACGATGCGGTGCCGGCGGCTTGCCATTTTCTGACAGAATACGGAACTGGGTGCCGTGGATGTGGAACGGATGCAACATGCTGTCGCCTTCGCCGGAGATAGTCCATTTCTCCATGCTGTCGAGTTTCACATCGAACATCGGCTTCGTCATATCAAAGGCAACGCCATTGATTTTGTTGCCATTGTGGAAATCGTAACCCGGCGCAGCTTTGCCGTGCCCGCTGTGATCCATCGCCATATTGCCGTGATCCATCGCCATGCCGCCCATGTCCATCTTCATGTCCATCGGCTTTTTGTCTGTAGGCATGGCCATGCCGTGATGGTTACCCATCGCTTTCGCACCGTAGCGATCCATCAGCGCTTTCATCCCCAGGCTGTCGAGTTGTGGGTCCATCATCAGTTGCAGCCAGCGGGTTTGCAGCCCCTCCGTCGCAGGCAGCAAGGGCAGATCCACCAGTTTGTCCGGCAACGCACCGCTCGCCATCACGCGCAGCGGCAGGATGTTCACCAGCGGCAACGGTTGGTCGAACGGGGCCAGCATCATACCCATCTGTGTCACCGGCAGCGTCACCATATCAAAGGCTTTGCCGTCCGAGGTATCCACCATCACCTCAAAACGTTCGCCGGGTAGCAGCGGCAGACTCTCTACCTTCACCGGCTCCGCCAGCAAACCACCATCACTACCAATCACGTACAGCGGACGTTTATCGCTGGTGGCAATATGCAGCGAACGGGCATTGCAGCCGTTCAGTAAACGCAGGCGCAGCCAGCCACGCGGTACCGCATGCTGTGGATATTGCGCGCCGTTAGTTAGCATCATGTCGCCAAACCAGCCCACTGCCGCGCGCATAATATCGAGCTGATAATCGATGCGACTGCCATCTTGCGTCAGTAGCTTGTCCTGGAAAATCAGGGGCACGTCGTCAACACCCCACTGCACCGGCAGGCGCAATTTGCCGGATGCCTCATCCTCGATCAACACCAATCCTGCCAGCCCCTGTGCCACCTGATGGCCGGTTTTGCCATGCTGATGGGGATGAAACCAACAGGTCGCCGCAGGCTGATCCGGGGTAAAACTCACCTGGCGGCTGGCACCCGGCGCAATAACCGCCTGTGGGCCGCCATCCACCGCGCCGGGCACTTCCAGCCCGTGCCAGTGGACGGTCGTTGCTTCCGGCAGACGGTTATGGATATTGACGTTTACCGGTTTGCCGCGCGGCAACCTAATCGCAGGGCCGAGCAGACTGCCGTTGTAACCCCAGGTCGGCACCGCTTTGCCGTTCCACTGGCTGGTGCCAGCCTGGGCGATCAGGTTATAGCTGCCATGCGCATCCGCTTCCAGCAGCGCGGGAATGGGCAACAATGGACGCGTGGCGGCCATCAGTGAGCGGCTCCACAATGGCAGGGCACCCGCCGCGCTCAGAGCGGCAGTCAGCTTCAAAAAATGACGACGTTGCATATTCATATCCTTATTGTGCATAAGCCTTCAGCGTAAACCTTGCCCCTGCGGGAGGGTCAAGCGCTGGTGTAAAATGCGGCGAAAAAAAGTGCAGCCCGCCGCCCGGCGGCAAATTTATCGGAATCCTGCCAATATCTGTGCTAACGTCAGTTTATTGTCCCTTGTTGAGAATGATTATGACGAAAAGCATCAAGATCCTGCTGCTGGCGGGACTCCTTGGCTTCTCCTCCACCAGCTTTGCCCTGAGCGAATCCGAAGCGGAAGATCTGGCTGATCTCACCGCCGTTTTTGTTTATCTGAAGAATGATTGCGGCTATCAGGACTTACCTGATGCACAGATTCGCAAAGCGCTGGTGTTCTTCGCCCAGCAAAACCGCTGGGATTTGAGCAACTACAGCACCTTCAACATGAAAGCGCTCGGCGAAGACAGTTACAAAGATCTGAGCGGCATCGCCATCACCAATGACAAGAAATGTAAGTCACTGGCGCGCGACTCGTTAAGCCTGCTCGCCTACGTGAAATAACCCGCCGCCCGCTCACCTGCTGAACATTTGACCGTGCAACCACGGTCATAATTCGCTATGATTTGCCGCCCATTTTCATGGCGATGTCATCACAGGAGAGCCTCTATCATGGCCCAAAATGAAATGTGGTATGAAACCCTTCATGCCGGTTTCGGACAGTATTTCACGGTGGAAAAGGAACTCTACCGCGAGAAGACTGCACACCAGGACTTAGTCATCTTTGAAAATGCGGCTTTCGGTCGCGTTATGGCGCTGGACGGCGTGGTACAAACCACCGAGCGCGATGAATTTATCTATCATGAAATGATGACCCATGTACCGATCCTGGCGCACGGGGCTGCGAAACGCGTGCTGATCATTGGCGGCGGTGATGGTGCCATGTTGCGCGAGGTGTCACGTCATACCCGTCTCGAACAGATCACCATGGTGGAGATCGATGCCGGGGTGGTGAGCTTCTGCCAACAGTATCTGCCGAACCACAGCGCCGGTGCCTATGACGATGCACGTTTGCAGTTGGTGATTGATGATGGTGTCAACTTCGTCAACCAGACGCAGGAGAAATTCGATGTGATCATCTCTGACTGTACCGACCCGATCGGTCCGGGAGAGAGTCTGTTCACCTCAGAATTCTACGCCGGTTGCAAAAACGCGCTCAACCCGGGCGGCATTTTTGTCGCGCAGAACGGCGTGTGCTTTTTACAGCAGGACGAGGCGGTTAACAGCCATCGCAAGCTCAGCCACTACTTTTCCGATGTCAGCTTCTATCAGGCAGCGATTCCGACCTATTACGGCGGCATCATGACCTTTGCCTGGGCCAGCGACAATCCGGCGTTACGTCAACTTGATAGCGCCACCTTGCAGTCGCGTTTTGCGGCGGCTGGCCTGAACTGCCGTTACTACAATCCGGCAATCCACACTGGCAGCTTTGCCCTGCCGCAATATCTGCTGAATGCCCTGCCAGACGCGCGCTGACCGGATATTTATAAGGGGGTGAACGAAATTGCAAAAGCTAAAACTACATGGCTTCAATAACCTGACAAAGAGCCTGAGTTTTTGTATTTACGATATTTGCTATGCGAATACTGAAGCCGAGCGTGATGGTTACATCGCCTATATTGATGAGCAATACAACGCCAACCGTCTGACGGAAATTCTGACGGAAACCTGCTCGATCATCGGGGCCAACGTGCTGAATATTGCACGCCAGGACTATGAACCGCAGGGAGCGAGCGTGACCATTCTGGTCAGCGAAGAGCCGATCGATCCGAAAGACATCGATAACTCAGAACATCCCGGCCCGCTGCCTAACTCCGTGGTGGCGCACCTCGATAAGAGCCACATTTGTGTGCATACCTATCCGGAGAGCCACCCGGAAGGCGGTTTATGCACCTTCCGCGCTGATATCGAAGTCTCGACCTGCGGCGTAATTTCACCGCTGAAAGCGTTGAATTACCTGATTCACCAGTTGGAATCTGACATCGTCACCATTGATTATCGCGTGCGCGGCTTTACCCGGGACGTGAATGGCGTGAAACACTTCATCGACCACGCGATCAACTCGATCCAAAACTTTATGTCGGAAGATATGAAGTCGATGTATGACATGCTTGATGTGAACGTATATCAGGAAAACATCTTTCACACCAAGATGTTACTGAAAGAGTTTGACCTGAAGCATTACCTGTTCAACACCAAACCTGAAGATCTTAGCCCGGAAGAGCACCAGCGCATTACCGACTTACTGTGGCAAGAGATGCGGGAGATTTATTACGGCCGCAATATTCCGTCGGTGGGCCTGAAGCCAGGCGCGTTCTGACGCCTTTCACCGAAGTGGTCCAGTCATATCTTTGCCTTCTTTATTGGCGGGCAGCAGCCCGCCAATACTTTGATGCCGCGAAAATTTATCAATAAATTCATTATTCAGATACCCGTGAATACTCCCGATAAAGAAACACACGCCCGGGTACTATCCGTTATCATTTTGTATAAACATAGATGTTCGTCTACGCTTCGTATGTACCATGGATTGACCATTATTTAACCAACATAAGGCTGATGGCAGAATTAATGATATATAATCCGTAATAACTCTGAACGGGGTTGTGGACATGAACACTTTCACACGAAATACCCTCTGGGTATTGTTCTATCTATTTTTCACTGCAGGCCCATTATTTGTTCTTCTGATCGGTCCACTCCCACCCTCCAGGGATTTCTGGACAGAGTTTTCCGCTGCGGCAGGTTATGCTGGTCTGGCCATTCTTGGATTACAGGTGGGTCTTACTGCTCGCTTTCGTGCCGTGACACGTCCGTGGGGGGAAGATATTATTTATCATTTTCACAAACAAATATCTTTTATAGCCCTGGCCCTGATTATTGCCCATCCTGTCATCCTTTTTATTTTACGACCGGAAAGACTGGCGCTGCTTAATTTTATTGAGGCCCCGTGGCGGGCACGCTTCGCGGCAATATCTACCTATTCGCTTATTGCCTTAATGGTGATGGCACTGTGGCGTGTGAAACTCAAAATTAGCTACGAGGTTTGGCATTATACTCATATTATTCTGGCAGTTCTGGTGATTGGTGCCGGTCTACTTCATACATTTGCCTGGGGGTTCTATTTAGATGCGCCCTTAAAACGCGCCTTGTGGACAGGATTAGCCATACTCTGGTGCTGCCTGCTGATTTATACCCGCATCGTCCGGCCTTTTCTGATGTTGCGAAAACCCTACCAGGTCATCGCAACGCGCAATGAACGGGGAGGCAGCACCACGTTGGTGATGCAACCTATTGGTCATGCAGGTTTTCCTTTTGCCCCTGGTCAGTTTGGCTGGCTGAACGTCTGGGGAAGTCCTTTCAAATTGACGTCTCATCCTTTCTCTTTTTCATCCAGTGCGGAAATGGCGAAAGAGACGATTGAAATGACCATACAAGATGCTGGCGATTACACCCGAAAGATCAGAAATGTGACTGCGGGTAAGCGGGTTTATATTGATGGCCCCTATGGCGCATTCACTGTAGGTAATCCGGCGGACATGCATGTGTTAATTGCCGGAGGGATTGGTATTACCCCGATGATGAGTATCATCCGAACGTTTGCCGATCACGGTGATAAACGTCCAATAATACTGATATATGGTAATAAAAACTGGGATGGCATTACCTTCAGAGAAGAACTGGAAACATTGTCAGACAGGATTAATTTACAGGTCATACATGTTCTTGAACAGCCCCCGAAAGAATGGACGGGAGAAACGGGTTTCATTAACAGTGAACTGATACAACGTTATATCCCAGCGCCCTATGAACAACATGAATATTTCATCTGCGGCCCGAACAGAATGATGGATGAAATTGAAAAAACGCTGGCAGCCCTGCACGTCCCGTTAACGAAATACCACTCAGAACGCTATCATTTTGTATAAAGAGGCGAAAATGCGTAAATTATTTGCCGATCTTCTGGTTTTCATCACGGCCGTGATAATACTGGCGATGATAATATTTTTTGCATATAGCAGAGTCTATTTTTGATCATTCCGCTAAAAATATCGCAATTTATCGTCAGTACGGTATTCAGAAAATAGCCTATGTCTTGGCGTCAGCGTGCTCAATAACGAGTTCGGCGCATGCGCGCCTGAACTCTTGAGCCACGGCAGAGTGAGTAAATCACTTTATTCCGTCAGTTGCAGCGCAATACCGCGCTCGCGCAAGTGACGACATACCTCATCATCCAGCCGCGCATCGGTAACGATATCGGTCAGACTGTCAATCGGTGCGGCGCAGAACAACGACCAGGAACCGTATTTGCTGCTGTCAGCCAGCAGAATCCGACGACGCGCATTCGCCAGCAAATCCATCTTCAGACCGGCTTTCTCTTCCGTTGGCGTGGTAATACCGCGCTCAATGCTCCACGAGTTACAACTGACAAAAGCGACATCCGGGTTGATACTGCGCAACAGACGGCGGCCATGTTCACCAATGCAGGATTGGCTGGAATCATCGATGCGCCCACCAATGATGGTGACCTCAATCTGTTTGAATTCAGACAAAAACAGCGCGATATGCAGGTCGGCGGTAATCACCCGCAACTGCAAATGGGTTAACTGACGCGCCAGTTCCAGCATCGTGGTGCCAGCATCCAGCACCACTGCATCCCCGGACTGCACAAAACCGGCGGCAAAATGGGCAATCGCCTGCTTTTCCGCCAAGTTACGCTGCATTTTTTCCAGCGTGGTCGGCTGGGCAGGGATAAAGCGATTCAAGGTAACGCCGCCGTGGCTGCGGCTAATCACACCTTCTTTATCCAGCTTGATCAGATCACGGCGAATCGTGGCCGGTGAGGCTGAAATGGCACTCACCAGCTGTTCAACAGTAACCAGATTATGGCTTTTCAGATAGTCCATAATCTGGTCGAGGCGACTTTGTCCCTTCATATTTCCCTATGCAAGTTGCATCGCGAGTTTGATGGAGATCGCCATGCTCGCAGAGTTCGCCTTACCTGTCCAGGCGATATCAAAGGCGGTGCCGTGGTCCGCAGAAGTACGGATAAACGGTAAACCTGCCGTGATATTAACACCATCGTAAAAACCAAGTAATTTCAGTGGGATATGCCCCTGATCGTGGTACATCGCCACCACCATATCATACTGACCTTGCTGGCATTGCAGGAACACGGTATCTGGCGGGCACGGGCCATAAACATCAATGCCTTTTTCCTTCATCGCCCTGATGGCAGGTGCCACGGTGGTGATCTCTTCATCGCCAAACAACCCGTTCTCTCCGGCATGGGGGTTAACCCCGGCGACCGCAATACGTGGCTTGTCGAACCCGACACGACGCAGGAAGGTATCCGCCATCCCAATCACCGTCTCAATACGCGGGCGGTTTAGGGTGTCGAGGAATTTACGCAGCGCGATATGGGTCGTCACGTGGATTACCTTCAGATGATCGGTGTACAGCACCATCGCGTAATCTTTGGTGTTGGTCAGTTGCGCCAGCAGTTCGGTGTGTCCTGGATAGATATGACCCGCCGAGTGCAGTGCTTCTTTGTTCAGAGGCGCAGTGGCAATCGCCTGCACTTCCCCTGCCAGTGCCAACTCGGTCGCACGTTTCACGCAGCGCCACGCCAGATCGCCCGCTTCCTTCTGCACCACGCCCGGTTGCAAGGCTTCCGGGTTCGCCAGCGGCTCATCAATCACGTTGATGATACCCGGCGCAAAATGCGCGTCTTTTACCTGGTCCAGCACGCGCAGCTCAGCCTGCGGCGTAATGTTCAACCCCATCACCCGACGCAGCGTCGCGGCGCAACCTACCACCACCGCTGGCACACCGGCCAGTTCGCCTTCCGCCAACGCTTTAATGATGATCTCCGGGCTGATGCCCGCCGGATCGCCCATGGTAACCGCAATAATTTTATTCACTCGACATCTCCTCAATAAAACGAATGGCTTCTACCAGGGTGTTTTCGTCGCCAAAGCCACCCGCTTTGGTCATCACCGGCAGGTGTAAATCACTATTAAGCAGAACCCCGTGCGGTACACAGCCCGCCACCAGACCCTGAATCTGAAAACCGTTGGCTCCCAGCGCCTGTGCCACGGCAATCGCCACATCTCCGCCGGAGAGATACAATCCGGCAGGCGGAACGTTACGGCACACCGCTTCGGTCAGTTGCGCCAGAAACTGGCAGATACGCTCGCCCAGCTCCTGACGGGAAACCTGTTGCTGCTGGCACAGACTGTCAATCTCATGACGCTGTGCGGCATGTTGCGTGGTGCGCACTACGCAGTGTTCACCGGCACGCAATGCCTGCTGCATCGCCTGCTGCCATGCGCTGGCCTGTGGCCATGCCGGTTGGGCAAACAACTGGCGGATATCAATATCGATAATGCGAATGGCGCGCTGGCTATTGAGACGCTCAATTTGCTGTTGGGCAATGGCGCTCATCGACCCCACCACGGCCAGCACCGGTCGCGCCGATCGGCCAGCCAGATGCTCGCCCAACGCATCGCCCAGGCCGGATGCCCCGGCCAGCAGTGGCCGCGTTGGCAGCGCCGCAGCGGCCTGCATTAATAAGCTCAGGTCAGCATCCTGCTCAATATCAATCACCACCAGCCCTTGCTTCCCGGCCAGCACCTGCGCCAGTTGGCCGCTGCGCAGCGTGTCGAGATCGATCACCTCACCCGGTAAATCGCTTTGCATCTGTAGACGCGTCAACACGTTGCTGCTGGTGACGGGCGTTTTCGGATCGCTGGCAAACTCGGTGTCAGTGAGGCGTTGTTGCTGAATCCACACCTCTCCCTTGCGCGTGGTGCGCCCCAGCTTTGGCACCGCAGGCACCACCAGCGCCAGTGTTTTGCCACTGGCCGCCATGGCTGCGGCAATCTCCGCGCCGGGGTTGCCACGTAAGGTGGAGTCGATTTTCTTAAACAACCAACCATCCTGCGCAACCGCCTGATGCTGCCGGACCGCACGTTCAGTACGTTGTGCGGCCTCGGTTGCACTCACCGCCCGGCTATCCGTGCTAATCACCAGCACATCGGCAGCATTGGCATCGTGTGGCGTATCGCTGTTAAACAGCACGTGTACGCGCGCACCTGCCCTGGCCAGCCCGCTTCCGGCATCGTTAGCACCAGTAAAATCATCGGCAATCACCAGAACCGGTGTTTTCCAAGGTTGTGAACGCATCCTCTCTCCTGTAACGGGCAGCTTGCCGTGTTGAGATTGATTATATTCAATCATGATTGATTATATGTGAGCAAGATCAAATTAATTGAAATCAATATGCCCTATAAATTCAGGCACAGTTAGTGACAGACATCGCAGACTGATGAGCAAAACCAATCAATCAGCGTGAAAACACCGGGAAAAGGGTACGAAATGAATATCAACAGCACCGTGATTAGCGGCTATCAGGCACTCAATGACCTCAGCTACCTGCTGAAAGGTAAGCAGAAAGCGCTGCTGGTCACTGATAAGAATATAGAGGGCATTCCGGCAGTACAGACGTTGATCGCCCAGTTGCAGCAGCAGATTGCCAGCCTCAGTGTGGTGAACAGCGTGCCGCCAGAACCCAGCCAGCATGATGTGGCGGCGATTGTGGCAGCATTGCCAACTACCGATGTCGATCTGGTGATCGGCGTAGGCGGCGGTAGCGTACTGGACGTTGCCAAACTGCTCTCTATTCTGTGCGTGAAAGGCGCGCCCACCCTTGATGCCTTACTGGCCGGGGAAAAACCGCTGACCCGCACCACTTCGCTGCTGATCCCTACCACGGCGGGTACTGGTTCAGAAGCCACGCCGAACGCCATTTTGGCGATCCCGGAGAAAGAGACCAAGGTCGGCATTATTACCCCGGTGATGCTGCCGGATTATGTCGCACTGGTGCCGGAGCTGACCACCAGCATGCCGCCGCACATCGCTTCCTCCACCGGGATTGATGCGTTGTGCCACCTGATTGAGTGCTTCACCGCCACGGTTGCCAACCCGGTGAGTGATAACTACGCGATGATCGGCATGAAAAAGCTGTTTGCCAGCCTGGAAACTGCTGTTGCCGAGCCGGGTAACCTCGAAGCGCGTCTAAATATGCTGTGGGCGTCATATTACGGCGGTGCCTCAATTGCCCATGCCGGTACGCACCTGGTGCACGCGATGTCTTACCCGCTGGGCGGCAAATACCACATTCCACACGGCGTCGCTAACGCCATCCTGCTGGCACCGTGCATGCGCTTTGTACGTCCGGCCGCGGTGAGCAAATTTGCTCAGGCTTACGACCTGCTGCCTGATGCCGACCTGACGCTGGATGAAGAAGCGAAATCACATGCGCTGGTCGAGTACTTCGCCGCGCTGGTGCTGCGCCTGAAACTGCCTGCCAGCCTGGAAGAGCTGGGTATCGGCCCGGATCACCTGCCCTATCTGGTAGAAGCCGCGCTCGACGTGCAACGCCTGATGAAGAATGTACCGATGAAAGTGAGCGCCGATGACGTGCGAAACGTCTACCTGACGCTGTTTCCGGCATTGAATCACTAAGGACTATCGAGGAAATCATGAGCAACAAAATTCAGGGCGTACTGACCGCCATTGTCACCACCTTCGATCGCGACGGTGCCTTTAATCCTGCCACCCAACGTGAGCAGGTTAAGCGTCAACTGAGCGCCGGGAACGGTATTTTCTGCGGCGGCACCAACGGCGAATTCTTCGTGCTAAATGAGCAGGAGAAACTGGCCGTTACCGAGACCTGCGTTGATGAAGTGAACGGCAGCGCACCCGTGGTGGCGCATATTGGCGAGATCTCCACCCGTGAAACCATCCGTCTCGGCAAGCAGATTGAGAAGCTCGGCGTTGATGCGGTATCAGTGATCACCCCGTACTTCGTGCCGTTGAAACAGGATGAGCTGATTTATCACTATCAGACGGTGGCAGATGCGCTGAACGTGCCGCTGTTCCTCTACAACATTCCGGCCCGTACCGGCAACACCTTACAGCCGGACACCGTGCGCCAGCTGGCGTCACATCCCAACATCATCGGGATCAAAGACAGCGCAGGCAGCTACGAGAGCCTGAGCGGCTTCCTGCAAGCTGCGGCAGGTAGCGATAATTTTGACGTACTGAACGGCCCGGATTCGCTGATCCATCAGGGCTTCGTTGATGGCTGTTCTGCCTGCATCTCCGGCCTTGCCAACGTGGCACCGAAAGAGATCAACGCGATCTGGGCACGCTTCCACGCTGGTGATATCGAAGGTTCGCGTCTGGCTCAGGAGAACGTCACCGGATTGCGTACCGACCTTTACAGCGTCGGCTTCTCACCGGCAGCGGTGAAGAAGGCGGTTTCTCTGCTCGGTTATAACGTCGGCGACAGCCGCTATGCGGTGCGTTTCACGGCCGAGGAAGAGCAGAAGATCCGCCAGATCGTGAACCAGTATTTGCAGTAATGGCCGTCAGGGCAGCACGTGCTGCCCTTGCCTGTTCCACTTTTTACACCGGGAAGCGTTATGAAAGTCATCTGTACCTCACCGTCATTCGCCAAATATGACGCAACGCCAATCACCACGCTGCAACAGCAGGGTTTTGAACTGATCACCCTGCCTGCCGATGCGCCACTGAGCGCACTGGAGCCACATCTGGCCGACACCGTAGCGATGATTGTTGCCTTTACCGACGTTAATGAAGAGCTGCTGAGCAAAGCGCCGCAGTTGAAGATTGTCTGCAAGCACGGCGTTGGCGTCGATAACATCAATCTGGACGCCACCCGCGCACGCGGCATCTATGTCACCAACGTGCCAGATGCCAACAAACATGCCGTGGCCGACTTCGCTTTTGCCTTGATCCTCAACAGCGCTCGCCAGCTGACCCAGGCCGCGGTGGAAACCCGTGCCGGTCACTGGCCGCGAATTTTTGCCACCGACGTGTACGGCAAAACGCTGGGTATCGTGGGACTGGGCAACATCGGTAAGCAGGTCGCGCTGCGCGCGAAAGGCTTCAACATGCGTGTTATCGCCTTTGATTTCTACCCGGACGAAAAATTCGCGGCAGAACACGGCATCGAATTCGTCAGCATGGATCAACTGACCGCAGCGAGCGACTTCATCACCCTGCATACCCCGCTGACCAATGAAACGCGCAACCTGTTTGATGCGGCCCGCATCAAACGTATGAAGAAAAGCGCGTTCCTGATCAACGTGTCACGCGGCGGCGTGGTGAACGAACAGGATCTGTTCCAGGCATTGCAGGATAACGTGATCGCCGGTGCCGCGGCGGATGTGTTTGAGCAGGAGCCACTGGCTGAACATCCGCTGTTCACCCTGGGCAACTTTATTCCGACCTCACACATTGCGGGCTACACCGATGGGGCGATCAGCGCCATCGGCGAACGCTGTGTCACGCAAATTGTGCAGTGCATTCAACAGGGCGAACGCCCGGTTAACGTGATGAACGGGCTGGCCTGAGGGCCGCCCCCCTGAATCGAGTGATTATTATGAATACACCCTCACGCTCGACCCGTATTCGCTGGTGGATCGCAGGCCTGATGTGGCTGGCGGTTGCCATTAACTATATTGACCGTACTGTACTCTCTGCTGCTGCCCCGCATCTGATTAAAGAACTGGCCATCAATCCGGAGATGATGGGCGTGATCATGGCCGCGTTTTTCTGGTCCTACGCGCTGCTGCAAATTCCGGCTGGCTGGTTTGCTGACCGTTTCGGTCAGAAAAAAGGGCTGGGCATTGCCGTTGGCTGGTGGTCAATCGCCACGATGGCGATGGGCCTGGCGACTGGCTTTAAATCACTGCTGGCGCTACGCCTGGCGCTGGGGGTCGGTGAAGCGGCGGCTTACCCGAGCAACGCTGGCATCGCTGCCCGCTGGTTCCCGGACCGCGAGCGTGCCACCGTCTCTGGCCTGTTTGACAGCGCCTCCAAATTTGGCGGTGCCATCGCTATGCCGCTGATTGTATGGATGATCGCCATGTTTGACTGGCGTATCACCTTCCTCGCCATCGGTGCCATCGGCCTGTTCTGGGTGATTGCCTGGTACTTTATCTACGCCGAGAACCCGGAAGACCATAAATCGATCAGCCGTGATGAAGTGCATCTGATCCGTAATGGTCAGGCAAACAAGCACGGCGATAAAAGCGTGCTGCCGATGAAGTGGTACAAGCTGCTGCGCTATCGCAATATCTGGGCAATGTGCATTGGCTTCTTCACCATCAACTACACCTCCTATTTCTTTATCACCTGGCTGCCGACCTACCTGGTGAAAGATAAAGGGATGGATTTCCTCAAGATGGGGATGGTAGCGGCCCTGCCACTGATTTGCGGCATGGTGATTGAAGTGCTGGCAGGTTGGGCATCCGACCGGATGGTGCACAATAAAGTGCTGTCACTGACCGCCACGCGCAAACTGTTCCTGACCATTGGCCTGGTCATGGCGCTGTGCATCGGTTTCGCACCGTTCACCGATTCAGTGTTTATGACCGTGTTGCTGCTGTGCATCGCCAAATCGGGTACTACCGTGGCAGCCTCTCAGGTCTGGGCGTTGCCAGGCGATGTGGCACCGAAAAACAGCGTGTCGATTGTCGCCGGTTTGCAGAACACCGTCTCCAATATGGGCGGCGCGGTGGGTCCGATCATCACCGGCGCAATCGTGGGTGCCACTGGCCACTTCACCTGGGCGCTGGTGTTCTCCGCCGTGCTGGTGGTGATTGGTATCCTTAACTACCTGTTCCTGATGGGCAAAGTTGAACCGATCGTGGATGAGGAACAGGTTCATCATTCACAGACCCTGACCAGCGGCGCGTAAGCGCCCTGACCCGCCGCATCGTCCTGATGCGGCGTTCCCTACAACTCACTATAAAAAACAATTGGAGGCGATGATGTCGCTGAATTCCAATGGAGCATCTGCTGCTGTTTCGGCAAGAAAAGGGAAATTTCGTTTCATCATTCTGACGGTGCTGTCTGTCGGCATCGCCATCAACTATATCGACCGCGCCGCGATGAGTGTCGCCATCCCGTTTATGAGCCAGGAGTTACACTTCTCGCCCACCGACAGCGGGTTACTGCTCTCTGCTTTCTTCTGGAGCTATGTCCTGTTCCAGCTGCCGGGCGGCTGGCTGGTGGATAAACTCGGTCCACGTATCACCTTTGCCCTCAGCAGTCTCGGCTGGGGGCTGGCAACCGCAGCCTGTGGCCTCGCCAGCAGCATTGCCGCGCTGGTGGGTTTCCGTTTTGTCCTCGGTGCGTTCGAAGCCCCCAGTTATCCCGCCAGTTCGTCGACCGTGACACGCTGGTTCCCACGCCAGGAACGCAGCTTCGCCGCCGCCACCTTTAACAACGGCAGCAAAATTGGTGGCACCCTGGCGATTCCGATTATCTCGTTTTTGATTGCGCTGGTTGGCTGGCGTATGACCTTTGTCATCTCCGGTTTGGTGGCCGTGGTTTGGGCGCTGGCATGGTATCTGTGGTATCGCGACCCGCGCGAGCACAAAACCGTCTCCGCCGAAGAAGTGGCGTTTATTGAGGCCAACCAAGACCCGCAAAACGGCGAACCGATGAGCGTGCGTCAGTTGCTGGCGCAGCGTACCGTGCAGGCGATGATGGCGGGCTTCTTCTGTATCAACTTCGTGTCCTATTTCTTCTTCACCTGGTTCCCGACCTATCTGGTGGAGACGTTCCATTTGTCACTGATGAAGTTTGGCCTGCTGGGAATGCTGCCAGGCATCGCGGCGATTGTCGGCGGCTGGTGCGGCGGGTTGCTGTCTGACTCGCTGGTGCGTCGCGGTTATTCGCTCAGCGTGGCGCGCAAAATCCCGCTGGTCGGCGGGATGCTGGGCAGCGCCACCATCGGCCTGGCAGCGTTTTCCCCCACGGTAGGGCTGGCGCTGTCTGCGCTGTGCTTCGCTAACTTTGCCGCAACCTTCGCTTCGGCCGCCCTGTGGGCGCTGCCGTCAGACGTCGCCCCCAACCGTGCTAACGTCGCCACCATTGGTGGTATTCAGAATATGGCGGCCAATCTCGCGGGCATCATTTCGCCGATTCTAATTGGCGTGATCATGCAGTTCACCCATTCGTTCGTGATTCCGCTGGAGATCGCCGGTGTCATCGGCGTGGTCGGTGCGCTGGTGTATGCCTTCTGGCTGCCGCGCGTGCAACCGATGGGCGTGGCCGACAACCGGGCGCTGGATGGCGCATTGAGGAGAGAAGTATGAATAGTCGCTGGAAACAACGCCCGTCACACTCCACTTGGGGCGATTTCGGTGCCGATGACCAGTTAGGTCGTCTCAATCTGCTGACGCCGCAAAAAGTACGGGAGGGCGTGGCAGAAGTGCAGACCGGCGAGACCTTCTGCCTGAGTTTGCCGCTCGATTTACCGGGCGGCACGGCAATGAATCCGCGTCGTCCACCACCGCAGCTCAATGCCACACGGCGCGGCGAGCACGCCAATATGACCTATCCGCTGTCGCGTGATAATCCCCAGTTGAGTGACGTGATTTGTGACGACACCGTGACGCTGGCACTGCAATACTCCACCCAGTGGGACAGCCTCGCACATATGGGCCAATGGTTTGATGTCAACGCCAATGGCGAGCCGGAAATGGTGTTCTACAACGGCTACAAGGCGAATGTCGATATTGTCGGTGAAACTGACTATCGCGCCGGCTGTGGCTGCCACCACGGTAGCCATCTGGGGGCAAAAGTGCTGGGTATCGAACATATGGCGCAACACGGCATCCAGGGACGGGCGGTGATGATCGATATCAAACGCCACTTTGGCAGCGAGCGTTTTGCTTTTGGCTATACGCATCTGCAACAGATTTTACAGGCTGACGGCATTGAAGTGCGCCCGGGTGACCTGGTGTGTTTCCGTACCGGCATGGATGAAGCCATTCTGGCCATGCAAGGCGAGCCGGATATGACTTTCCTTAACAGCCACTTTGCCGGGTTGGACGGCAGCGATGCGCAATTGCGGCAGTGGATTGTAGAAAGCGGAGTTGTGGCGCTGATTGCCGACAATCCGGCAGTGGAGATACTACCGGCACGACCGTTGAACGATGATTTTTATCCGTCGCACCCGCTGCATGATCTCTGCCTGTTCCGGCTGGGGGTGTATCTCGGTGAGCTGTGGTTGCTGAGTCCGCTGGCAGATTGGCTGGCGCACCATCAGCGCCATGCATTTCTGCTGACCGCACCGCCGCTGCGGCTGCCGGGCGCAGTGGGATCGCCTGCTACGCCGGTTGCGACGGTTTAATAAAATAATATCTGGTAATGAGTCTGGGACACTACCGGATTCTTTACCACCGGCTATCGCTTTATTTACAACTGCCTTGAATTGAAAAGTCGCGAAAATTCATTTTCCGGAAAAATACATTCGCTAACGCTCTCATGCGGGACAACATCATTCTTTATATTTTATCTAAGTCATCCAGCATTCTTCTCCTCACGACTCTCACACTGAATCATTAATAGCCACCTCATAATTCGCACAAAATAAATTCACAACCTTATTATTTTCAACCATACCATTCCCACTCAATATAGATTAACCCATTATGGGTATTTAAACACATAGATTGTCGTTAACTGCTCACTCCATTCACTTACAACAACACCCCTATCCTTCTGATTTATTTTCAAAAAAATCAAAACTATACTTTGGTATAGAAAAATTAAACTCAACCCTATTGACTTTCAATTAAGAAAAACGTTAATAATACAATTCATCGGTAATAACCAAATCGCAACCTAAAAATAACCATAGTTCTGTCAGAACAAGGATGTTTAATGAAATCAATAAAATTCACAGAAGCACTGATCAATTCTGATAATCTTGTAGAGCGATACTACAATCTACTATTAAGCTCAGAAGAGTTATTTTCATCGACTATTAAGAATGGTTTTTCAGGTTATCCTAACACATTTGACCCTGATTTTAAAATCCCTGCACTGGATGAGAAATTAATATCTTTTCTTGAACCAACAAAGGCCTCCATAGTCAGCATTGGAAAGTACAAAGGAAGAGAAATTAGTTTATTTAATTTAATGAAAAACCCCGAAACCAACACGGTAAAAACATTTGCAGCTACGCTACTGATCGCCAGAGCAGTCAGCCACATAAGAGAGAAACATGAGAAAATTATTGTTTTTTCTCCATCATCGGGAAATAAGGCAATTGCATTAAGGGATGCCGTTTTAAGAGCAATTAAGTGCGATTTAGTCTCACCAGAAGAATTAAGAATAATTACTCTGACACCTAAAGATACAAAAGAAAAACTGAGAGTTTCAGAGTTATCTTCAGATAAATATCTGAAAAACCTCAATCCAGCATTTGTACTCGATACGGATAGCCCTGAGAAAGTAAAAGATATTGGAAATAAATTCAAAGAAAGATTCAATGATAAAAACAAAAGCCACACTAAACTATGGCACTCACTTAAACTAGAAAACTATCGCTTTGCTGACCAAATTCGTGCTTTTTATGATTATGAATTTGGTGAACTTGAAAATAATAAATGCGTTCACGTACATTCAGTTTCCAGCGCCTATGGATTCTTGGGTTATAAAACGGGCGTTGATAGACTTAATGACCTAGGTTGTAAAACCCAAATGCCAGCGTTTTTATTGGTACAACACCTTGCAACAAGCGACATGGTAGACTTTCTTTTAACAGGGTCATTTGAGTCTCCGAAAAACATTTACTCTTTAAGTAAGGATGGTTATTACCATCAGAGTAATTTAAAAAACTATCCTTTCCGTACCTCAAGTATTAAAGAAATTCTAGAGCAAACATTTTATAGTCATAAACCCGCTACAGTACATGAAATGACAGACATTATTAATACATACGGTGGAAATGGTGTTGTTGTGTCGCTTCTGGAATGCCTGGAGCGTTATGCATTAATTCGCGAGATGCTGTGTAACGCAGGTGTCTCGTTGGTAGCTGACGCTAAAAATGTCAAAGAATGGTCACTGATTATGGCCTTGACAGGCGCTATGAACGCTATTGATCGTAACCTGATCAGGGAGGATATGAGTAATTTTGTTATACATGGTACTGGATATTACTCCTCATGTGATTATGAAAGCCTTGGACCAGATGACTACATTTCGGTCATGAATGAAGTCCAAATGATGAACTATATCTGATTGAGGAGTTTTAGGAATGGATCAAACTGAATATCACCTGCGTCTGACGCAAGGGTATTGTCAAGAAGGAAGGTTAAGCCGAATATTGTATTTAGGTGTTAAAGAAGGTTTAACTTACATATCTCCTTATGTGGAACAGCAATTTTATGGTCAGGATTCTGAAATTCTTATCATAAGCAGTTCATGCTTTAACTCAAGGGAAGTAAAAAATGTCATTTCAGAATATATTTGCGACCTAATCGTTATCGTGATGGACATTGATACCATTGAGAAAATAAAAGTCGCTCATGATATAATTGGAGTTTCACGCATTCATCAGTATGTTAAGACAGATATTAATTTCGATGCGATACTTGACAACATGTCAACACGAGAAAGAAAAAGGTTTATTCGCTCCCATAAAGATGGTTTCTCCTATGACATCTCGTATAGCAATGAAGATTTCTTCTATTTCTACGATAAGATGCATGCGCCAACAATGACAAAAAGATATGGAGAAAAAGCCAGGAGTTTACCTCGTCAGGATGCTTATGAGACACTATTTAAAAAAGGAATATTATTTAGAATATTCAAAAATGGAAAATGGGTTGCAGGAAGTGTCGGCCAAATTGATACATTGCATAAGAAGATGAACTCAAGATTAATTGGCGTATTAGACGGTGATTATAGATACAGAGCAGATGGCTCACAAAACTTTGTCTATCACTCTATTCTTGAATGGTCATGCCATGAAAAGTTTATTGACATTGTTGATTTTCAGGGATGCGAACCATTCCTGACAAAAGGGACTTTTCAATATAAAAAAAGATTTGGCACTGAAGCATGCATTCCTGATAATGTCTTTAAAGAACTCCGATTGCTACTCAGAGTTCCAAATGAAAACAGTTCTGCCTATAAATTCATTATTAACAACCCTCTTTAAAACGTTGATGAAGATGGCACATTATTCGCACAGTACTTCTATGATGGAAAACACAGTATAAGAAAAGATCTTCCTTACACTTGTCCAGGAATTCTCTATTCGAAATCAATCCCTTTGGGAAACTCACTTGAAAAATAAAAAATTATCACGTGATGATTATCTTATTCTTCTAGCCAATATATTTTCCTCGTTGGCATCGTTCTCATTTTTTCCTTACATCAGTACCGACCTCGCTGCCTGGATATCTTTGACATCAGCTCAGGCATCTTCAGCTGCAGGAATAGGAGTGATGGGTGGTAGCATTCTAGCCTACTTTTTTTCGACTTTTTTTTCGGCTCGCAACTTAAGAAAAAAAATTGTATCAGCCTTTTTTATCGGATTACCCTCAATTCTTAGCATTATTATTATTAACAAAACAGCATTAATTCCTTTAGTTCTTTTTTCCCTAAGCCTCATAATATTTCGCTTTTCGATTAGCTACAGTTCAAATTTAATCAAAACCCTGCAACTGAAAGATATCAAGGCTAAAAAAGATCGGTCTTGTATGCTGGGGTATATCAAAGTTACTACCAGTGTTGGAGGTGCACTTGGTCCTATACTTGGAAGCTTTTTATTCAATCAATACAATGTAATCGCATTGTTATTTTTCTCAGCAATATTGTTTTTTCTTTCTGCACTACTGATTTTACTACTAACATCAAAAACACATGGAGTGGAACCCGCCAGAGTTAAAGGGGAAAGTTTATTTCGTATGCCACGCGATGTATTTTTTCTCTGCCTCATTGCGCTGATACATTTTGTTTTTGAAGCACAGATTTATGCATTCATGGCGATTTCAGTGGAAAAAAATAATCATGAGGCTGCCTTCCTTCCTTTGATGTTTTCTGTAAATGCCATCTTGCTAATAACGCTGACCATTCCAGTATTGAATGTGATAAGAAGATGGAGAGTCAATTCGGTAACCGCAATCTTATTCGGTAGCTTTTTATCGTTAATAAGCATTATCACTAGTCCATATTGTCATTCATCTATATCCATCCTGGTAATCACTTTACTATTTACCTTGGGGGAAATAATTACACCACAAATAATTTTGCAGAAGATATCTCAATCAGACAATCATCATGAAATATTGAAGTTTCTCTCAACATATAATTTAATGACTTTTGGCGTAGGGTTAACCTTTGGTTATTTTCTCTCCTCATGGGCAGTAAGCTTACAGAAACCGCTATACTCCAGTTTGGCTTTTATTTGCGTTTACGCTTTTCTTTTTATACTTTTGTGCATCAAGAGAAAAACCGCCTGACTCAGGCGGCTTTTGTTGACAGATTAGGGATAGAGCGATTTATTTAAGGCAATCAGGACGATCATTTCCCCGCCAGAAACTGCCGATACGCGGTAATCACCGCCAGAAAATCCTCTACGCCGCAAAACGCCAGGCTCTCTTCGTCATAGTAGGTCATGCCCTCTTCCAGCCCGTCATCCTCTAACGCCAACTGATTAGCGCGAATCATCACCTCTTCTTCATCCAGCCATAGCGTGTATTCATGCCCGACACGTTGCCACTGATGATGGGTGCCTTTCACCTGCTGCACGGCAGCTTCGACGTCATCCAGCAGAGCTAAATTCTCATCCACCTCTTCGTTGAACCAGTGTCCCACGGCTTCGTGGTCCATCGACATGCGCACTTTGACCTTACCGGTCAGATCGCGCAAAAATTCATATTCCATGAGTTTTACCTCTTACTGATAGCGCGCCGCGAGGCACTCCCTGAGAGCATTTTGTGCGCAACACGCTGAATAAAGTGGGATCGTGCTCGCATTATGCCAGGCCCCGCGACGAAACGCAGCCATTCAGTAACTGACGGTCACCGTCACCGTATCGCTATAACTTCCGGCAGGCTGATTGGTCTGGTCCGGATTCACCTGCGCCGTGTAGTTGATGCTTTGGGTCGCGCCGGTGCCCGTTTCACTCAGGTCATTACTGGCGGTCCAGGCCGTGCCATCGGGCTGGTAAAGTTGATATTGCAGTAACGATGTCCCGGCGCTGGTACTGGCCGACATCTGCCGCCAATTGCCGCTGCTGGCGTTACTGCTGGTGAGATTAACGGTATAAGTCGCATTCAGGGTGCAACGGATACCCAACGTGGAAGCGATGCTGCTGAAGCTGGAGGGCAAGGAGGCACTGCCAAAATCCACGTCGGGAGCACTATCAATGGCACAATCATTGGTTACCACCAGCGTCAGATAAATGTACGAGGTCGCCGTACCGGTGGTGTACACGCACAGTCCCAATACCCCGACAAAGCAAATGCTGTAGCTCCAGTTCAGTGTCAGTGTGTCGGTGTACGTGCCCGCCGGCACATTCACCCCGGCAGTATTCCTGATATACAGCGGCAGCGAACCGTCACTGGCATTAAACAGGCCAAGCAACCCGAGGAGCGTGGTTGAACTCCAGGTTTTGCTGCTGCCAATGCTGGCCGTGGTACTACAGGCACTGTCACCACAAACGGTGTAGGGGATATAGCTGCCGCTGGCGCTGTTATATAAACGCGGTGTGGTGGCAGAGGCATTAGCGGAACTGCCCAATGTTGCGGTCACGGTATTGGTGCTCAGTAATGATAACAAACTGCCGGAACAGGTGAACCCGGTGCCGGTTTCCACGGTCTGCGCGGTGCTGGCAAGGGTAAATGAACTGACGGTGCCAAGATTGGTATTGCTGGAGCTGGCGGTACAATCGGCCAACACCGCCCCACTCCAGCCCAGCAATAACACGGCCAGCAGTGCGATAATCCGTTTCATGGTTGAGTCTCCTGGGTAGAGGACGGGCAAATCAGTGGGCCAATTTTGAACTGTGCCTGCACGCCACGCAGGCTGATGGCATGACGACATACCCCACCCGGCAGCGAGACGGCAATGTCGCTCTGCTCAGGGACATTGTCGAACCACACCTCACCGCCATAGCCCATTTGCGCCGTTTGCCCGCTGTGGGTTTCCGTTACCAGCGTGCCGGGCGGCAGCGCGTGGTGTTCACTGTCCACTAACGTGAGCAACAGCGGGCGTGTCTTATGCAGCGGGAAAGTCACCAGCGCACCACTGGCTTCACGTACAGCCACGCGTTGCTCAACCACTGGCGTTTCAATATCGGCAGGTAAATTTAGCGGGTCGATGGTCAGCTTCGCCGGATACCAAGCGCTGACCCAAGGCACCAGCAGATGACCGCTGCGGTCAGTGTTGCCCAATAGCTGGTTCTCATAGCGCACCGGAATATCGCGGTAGCCGGACGTGCTCACCACAATAAAGGCATCGTTGACTTTGCTACTGGCGAACAGGGAATTATCCATCCACACCAGCGCACCGCTGGCATCAAACCAACTGGTGCGGTCGCCAGGTGATCCATAAACACCGCCACTCAGCACCGTATAACGGGTTTTCCAGGTGAGATCGGCCTGGCGATAACCCGCGTTACCCTGCGAGGCCGCAAGGTTCCAGCCAAAGCCGCCTGCGGCGGGAGCCGCGCGACTGTAACTGAGCGTCTGTGCCAGTTCTCCGCTACTGGTGCGCTGGCTACTGGCGGTCATCGATCCCGTTTGGCCCAATGGTATGATCAACTGTAATTGACCGCTGACGCCGCTGGATCCGAGTGTTTTGTTCAGAGCCAGATGGAGGCTACTGCTGCCCCACAAACCACGACTCCAGGACAGGTTTGCCAATCGGGTGCGGGTGCCGTCATGCGCAGTAATATCGAAATAGCCAAGGCCAATAGTGCCGATCAGGCTGCCAAATGGCGCGAAGCTGAGGGTCGCCTGCTCAGAACGCTGACTCAGGCTGGCACTGGTGCCATAAACCGACAAATCACTGAAATCCGCCGTGCGCTGCACATGACTCAGATTCAGGCTGAAGCGCGACGAATACCATGAATAACCGAGCGAATATTGCTGGCCGCTGCGGTCCGACTGCGACTGGCTGGCACTGAGCGAGAGTGTCCCGAGGCGCGCCACCGACATATCAGCCCCCGCACCCACCCGCACCAGCCCTGCCCGGCCTTCCCCTTCAAACGCCAGTGTCAGATGGTCGTTCAGACCGTAACGATAAAAACTACTCAACGCGGCGGCATCATAATCGGCACTGCGTGAACCGTAGTTCTGACGCAACGCACCGGCGCTGAAATCGAAATCACTCAATCCGCTGCGCAACAACTGATTCGAGACGTAAAACGGAATGGTGGTTTCCACCTGGCGCCCCAACGCGTCCGTGGTGACTACCGTCGCCTCACCAGCCCCGTTGATATAGGGCGTGCTGGTCAGGCTCCACGGACCGGCATTCAGGCTATTGCTGCTGGTTTTATAACCATTGATAAACAGATCGACACTGCCCGGCACCGCCGCCGTGCCAGACCAGTTCAGCAATGGGTAGGTCACCAGGTCCGGGCGCACGGCAAAACTACGGCTGATGCGCAGGCCACCGAGTCGCACTGAGTTGCTCCAGCTCAGCGAGTTGCTCACGACATCCCCCAACTGGTAGCTGACCATGCGGTCAACATCGCTGTACTTCCAGGTGGTGTCATAACGCAGGTAGCCCTGCCCGCTTGTGTCAGCGCCGCGCCAGTCCTGTCGCCAGCTGCCGGTGTTGGAAAGATAGCCATTGCCAGTGAAAAAACGCTGCTCCAGCCAGACGGCGGTATAACTGCTTTCCTCGCCATTTTTCACGCTCCAGGCATCGTAGTTCAGCAGCATTCCGGGTGAACTGAGGGCAATACTGGCTGCCGCTTTCGAGTCAGTTAGCTGCTGTGATGGCAGCCAGCTATCCGGCACTTTGAGCTGCAAAATCTGATGCACGCTGTCGTAACTGACCTGCACCTGCGCCAACGCATTGACGTTCTGTGCACCATTTAGCATCGCTGCTAACGGGATAAAATTGCGCCGCAGTACCGTTGCATCCACCAGATAATCACCTTGATGCACAATGACGGGCACCACGTTGTTATCATTGCGACCATTAACGGCGAGCGTCAGCCACAGGGTGTAATCGCTCTGGTTAGTCTGCAACGCACGCGGCGGTGGCAGGCTGTCATACACTTGCGCTGCTGCATCCCGACACCCCCACAACAGAAGCCCCGGCAGTAGCGCCAATCGCGTCACTGCATGCGGCCTCATTGGGCTAAAGCAACCGGTGAACCGTTATCGGACAATTGGGCATAGAGTGTGGCACCAGCCGGTATGGCTCGGCCTGGCGGCATGGGAAACTGCATGGTTTGTCCCGGCAGGATATATCCCAGAAAACCTTTGGTTAGCGTCAATGAGGCTTTACTGGCGACAGGTTGCATGCCCCAGAACACATTGGTCAGACGGGCATGCACCACGCCCTGATTACGGATTTGCAGCATCGGTTTGCCTTGCTGGGTGACTTGCTGCCAGTGCAATTGCGGCTGGCTGGCACTGGCGGCGGCACGATGCAGGTCATTGCGTGTTTGTGTCCAGACCCCTGGTGCATCCAAAAACAGCGGCAGCACATACCGCATCTGCAACCGCAGGCCTGCGCTGTTCTTTTCTGCCGGGACGTTGGCATCAGGGATTTCATCCAGGATGATGCGATACGCCTGCTCCCCCTGGCTGGGCGGTGCGCCAGTGCGGATCAGACGAATTAACTGACGCTGTTGTGGCGGCACTGAAGCAAATGGCGGGCTGGCGATGACGTTATTTTGGTCGGCATAACGGTCACGGTATGCCACTTGCTGCCAGGCCAGCACGCGAATTTGTAAACGTACCGGGCGGCTACCACGATTCTCCAGCCATAGCGCACTGCCCTGCTGATCCGCCTCAATGACCTGGAAAATCGGCCACACCAGTACCGAACTGGCGGCATGACCCGCGCCACTGAGAAGCGCGATCATCATTAACAGCAAATATTTAATTGTTTGTTTTTTCATTATTTAATAGGTCAGAGTCACGGTGACGGTATCGCTGTAAGTCCCGGAAACGGGTAAGCCATCGGTGGCAAACAGGCGTCCATAGACCGTGTAGGTTTGGGTCGTGTCGGGAAACGATGCCACGCTGTAAGCCAGTGATCCGGTTCCCCAGACGGCACTGTGTGCCGCATCCTGATAAAGCTGATAACCCAGGGTGGCTGAACCACTGCTGTTACTCATGTATCGGCTGCTGGCGCTGCCCCCATGTTCACCGTAATCCAGCGCCAGACTGATCGCGGTTCCGGGTGTGCAAGTCACCACAATCGATCCGGCTCCGCTGTTGCTCGCCACATCGACGTTGCTGCTGATCGCGGTCATGGTGCCGAAACTGAGCGTGCCAAAATCGGTGCTGCCACTGGTTTCGCTGGTGCCGAAGGCGCAGCCGCTGGTGATGGTCGCGCTGACCTGAAAACTGTCGGTCGTGGTGCTTGCCATACAAGGCAAGGAAAACCACAACAGGCTCAGCGCGATGTGCCTCTCCATGGCGTAGCACCAGGCTTACCAGGCCAGCGTTGCCGTGACCGTATCAACGTAAGTCCCGGAGGCCGGCGCGGTTGTGCTCTGGTCAGACGGCAGAATGCGACCATAAATCGGGATATCCTGCTCGGTGCCATCCGCCGTCAGCGAGACACTGCCATTGACCGCAATCTCGGTACTGCGTGATGAGTCGGAATAGAGGCGATAGGGGATCAGTGTGCTACCGGAGGACATATTGCGCAGCGTGCTGCTCCCGTTGAGACCACCGTCCAGGGTCATCGTCGGTGAGAGACCACTGGTGCAGGTGACGGTAACGGTACTGCTGCCGTCAGAACCCAACACACTGCCATCAATGATGTTAGCGAGGTCAGCGTAGGTACCGAAGTTGATGGAACCCCAGTCATTGGTTGACCCACTGGAATCGTTGTTTCCTACAGTGCAACCCTCGCTGATGATGACCTGAATGCCCAGCTGCCCGCTAAGGGTGCCAGCGGCTTGCGCAGTGAAAGGCTGACAAACCGTGGCAACAGCCACGGCGAGACCACAGACGGCGGATTTGAATTCCATTTTGACCCCACAGTATTGCGATGATGTTTTTTATCCGGCACCTGAAATATTTAAATCTGCTTAAATGTGGCGAAAATCAACGCAGCCATCTTTTAGACAACCGTTCAGATTTAATCATTAAAATGCAGGCAACTCTTTGTCATGACAATGACCGTGGATTCACGTATTGCCACTTTTTTAAAACATACACCGGGCCAAAAGAGGAAGGAAAGTCGCAGATTAAGAATTATCCTAAAACAATTTTATCCTCCATATTTGAGATAAAGATTGGTTTTGTATCAGCAAGAAAGCAGCAAACGGCAGGATGTTAATCCAATATTTTTCGCAGAAAAATTACATAGGATTAACATGCTCATAAATGACTGTGAGATAAAAAGGCCCCATTCATCGGGATAAAAAATAACTCACCGTAACGATATTACTTCAGCAGTGATTATCACACCCCTGGAGGCGATGAATTCAGCAAAAAAATTAATGATTAACAAAAATGAAATCAGTGATTTTTCTTAACTTACCGCATGAAGAGGAAGAAAAATTACCCATAAAAAAGGGGCGATTCTCATCGCCCCCTGATAACGCCTTAAATGAATTACAGCGCGGTCTGGAAGATCACGTTGTCGGCTTTATCGGTGTACTGGTGCAGCTGATCAAAGTTGAGGTAGCGGTAGGTATCTGCCGCCGTCTTATCAACCTGGGTCATGAACTGCTGATACTCGTCCGGCGTCGGCAGTTTACCCAGCAGCGAGGCGACAGCCGCCAGTTCCGCAGAGGCCAGATACACGTTCGCGCCAGTACCGAGACGGTTCGGGAAGTTACGGGTCGAGGTGGAAACCACCGTCGCACCGTCAGCCACACGCGCCTGGTTACCCATACACAGCGAGCAACCCGGGATCTCAATACGCGCACCGCTCTTACCAAACACGCTGTAGTAGCCCTCTTCGGTAAGCTGTGCCGCATCCATCTTGGTTGGCGGAGCCACCCACAGACGGGTTGGCAGCTGGCCTTTGTGGCTATCCAGCAGCTTACCAGCGGCACGGAAGTGGCCGATGTTGGTCATGCAGGAACCGATAAATACTTCATCGATCTTCGCACCCTGCACATCAGACAGTAAACGCGCATCATCCGGATCGTTCGGCGCACACAGGATCGGCTCTTTGATTTCAGCCAGATCGATGTCGATCACCGCAGCGTATTCCGCATCCGCATCGCCTTCCAGCAGTTGCGGATCGGCCAGCCATTTTTCCATACCCTCGACGCGGCGTTCCAGAGTACGACGATCGCCGTAGCCTTCGGAGATCATCCACTTCAGCAGCACGATGTTCGAGTTGAGATACTCGATAATCGGCTCTTTATCCAGCTTGATGGTACAACCGGCAGCAGAACGTTCAGCAGACGCATCGGTCAGTTCAAACGCCTGCTCCACTTTCAGTTTTGGCAGACCTTCGATTTCCAGCACGCGGCCAGAGAAGATGTTTTTCTTCCCTTTCTTCTCAACGGTCAGCAGGCCCTGCTTGATGGCGTACAGCGGGATAGCGTGCACCAGATCGCGCAGGGTAATGCCCGGCTGCATTTCGCCTTTGAAACGCACCAGCACGGATTCCGGCATATCCAACGGCATCACGCCCGTTGCCGCAGCAAACGCCACCAGACCTGAACCGGCCGGGAACGAAATACCAATCGGGAAACGGGTATGGGAGTCACCACCGGTACCGACGGTATCCGGCAGCAGCATACGGTTCAGCCAGCTGTGAATAACGCCATCGCCCGGACGCAGGGAAACCCCGCCACGGTTCATAATGAAGTCTGGCAGGGTGTGGTGCGTGGTCACGTCTACCGGTTTCGGGTAAGCGGCAGTGTGACAGAAAGATTGCATCACCAGGTCAGCGGAGAAGCCCAGGCAAGCCAGGTCTTTCAGTTCATCACGGGTCATCGGACCGGTGGTGTCCTGAGAACCGACTGAGGTCATTTTGGGTTCGCAGTACGCGCCAGGACGGATACCTTCCACGCCACAGGCACGGCCCACCATTTTCTGCGCCAGTGAGAAGCCACGGCTGCTGGCGGCAACATCTTTGGCTTGCAGGAACACATCGCTGTGCGGCAGACCCAGAGATTCACGGGCTTTGGCTGTCAGGCCACGACCGATAATCAGCGGAATACGACCACCGGCACGCACTTCATCCAGCAGCACTTCAGTTTTCAGCTCGAATTTCGCCAGCAGTTCGTCGGTGTCGTGATTGCGCACTTCGCCTTTATACGGGTAGACATCGATCACATCCCCCATATTCAGACGATCAACGTCCACTTCGATCGGCAATGCGCCAGCATCTTCCATGGTGTTGAAGAAGATTGGCGCGATTTTACCGCCAAGGCACAGACCGCCGCCTTTCTTGTTCGGCACATACGGAATGTCCTCACCCATAAACCACAGCACCGAGTTGGTGGCTGATTTACGGGAAGAACCGGTACCCACTACGTCACCGACGTAAGTCAGCGGGAAACCTTTTTTCTGTAATGCTTCGATCTGTTTGATTGGGCCGATGTTACCAGCATCATCGGGTTCGATGCCTTCACGGGCGTTCTTCAGCATCGCCAGCGCGTGCAGTGGAATATCCGGACGAGACCATGCATCCGGTGCCGGAGAGAGGTCATCGGTGTTGGTCTCGCCGGTCACTTTGAACACGGTGGTGGTGATTTTTTCTGCCAGTTTAGGACGCTTCAGGAACCATTCTGCATCGGCCCAGGACTGGATAATTTTTTTCGCGTGTGGGTTACCCGCTTTGGCTTTCTCTTCGACGTCGTAGAAGTTATCGAACATCAGCAGCGTGTGGGACAGGGCCTCTGCGGCAATCGGGGCCAGTGCGTCATCATCAAGCGCCTCAATCAACGCATGGATGTTATAACCGCCCTGCATGGTGCCCAGCAGTTCGACTGCTTTTTCAGGAGTAACCAGAGGAGAGTGGGCTTCGCCCTTCGCGACAGCTGCCAGGAAACCGGCTTTTACATAGGCCGCTTCATCAACACCTGGTGGGACACGGTTGACCAACAGGTCAGTAAGGAATTCTTCTTCACCCGCTGGCGGGTTTTTCAGCAGTTCAACCAGCGCGGCCATTTGGGAAGCATCTAACGGCTTAGGTACGATTCCCTGGGCAGCACGCTCGGCAACGTGCTTACGGTATTCTTCTAGCACGACGTTCTCCTCGCTCTCATTGTATAGCTTTCCGGTGCACCCTATAACGCAGTCCAACAGTAGGGTGAGGTGCCCGGTTCCGCGTCGGCCAGCATAGCAGCATTTCGGCTGATTGTTAATCTGTTTACAAAAAAGCAACATCCTTTCGTTAAGCAGCAGATTCCGCTTCAATGACGCCACATCACAAAAAAAAGCAGGCAATAAATGCCTGCTGTATTGTGAAGCACATGATGTGGATTAACGATCGACCAGCACAAATTCCGTGGTGTTATAACGCTCACCCTGGATATGTTGCGGATCGAATAGCGCATCCAGCGTGCTGATATCGGCACTGCGTACTGCCAACGTGGTTGCGGCACAGTTTTGTTCCAGATGCGCGATCTTGCTGGCACCGGGAATCGGGACAATAAACTCACCTTTTGCCAGCACCCAGGCCAATGCCAGTTGCGCAGGCGTGGCATCATAACCTGCGGCCATCTCTGTCAGCTGATTCACTAACTTCTGGTTATGCGCCTGAGCATCCTGTTGGAAGCGCGGCAGATTACGTCGGAAATCATCTTCAGCCAGGGTTGCCGCTGCCGGGAATTTTCCTGTCAGGAACCCCCGACCTAATGGGCTGTAAGGCACAAAGCCAATATTCAGCTCGCGGCAGGTCGCGAGGATTTCTTGCTCCGGGTCGCGCGTCCATAAGGAGTATTCACTTTGTAACGCCGAGATAGGGTGTACCGCATTGGCGCGTCGCAGGGTGGCGGAGGAGACTTCCGACAAGCCGAGGTATTTGACTTTACCTTCACGCACCAGATCGGCCATCACCCCCACCACCTCTTCAATCGGTACTGCCGGATCGAGACGATGTTGATAAAGAAGTTCGATGGTTTCGACGCCGAGACGTTGCAGCGAGCCTTCCACCGCACGGCGAATATGGGCCGGATCACTGTTCACCCCAGTAACCCGCTCCCAGCCTTCGCCCTGCTCGTTGATGCGGAAGCCGAATTTGGTGGCAATCTTAATGTCTTTGCGCCCTTGCAACGCTTTTGCCAGCAAGGTTTCATTGGTAAAAGGGCCATAAACCTCGGCGGTATCAAGAAAATTGACACCCAGTTCAAAGGCGCGAGCCAGGGTATTCAACGCTTGCTTCTCATCGTTCTGACCATAGGCAAATGACATGCCCATGCAGCCCAATCCCAATGCTGAAACCTGTAATCCCTGATTGCCTAATTGACGCTGTTGCATTGTTTCATCCTCTTTGCTGTCAGTGTTATTGTTATAACCCTCAACAATTGCAGCAACAATTGAGGCATTCTTGCCGATTTAGTGAGTAAAATTCAGTAATGAACCCTTATCGCGCCACGCTACAGGAACTGGAGATGTTTGCCGCTATCGCGCAGCATCTGAGCTTTCGCAAAGCCGCCAGCGAACGCAATATCACGCCTTCTGCGCTCAGCCATGCAATGCGTAATTTTGAAGAACGCCTCGGGGTGCGGCTGTTAAATCGCACCACGCGCAAAGTGGCACTGACCGAGGCCGGAGATCGTTTTCTCCAGCGCATTCAACCGGCTTTGCAGGATCTGGCACAGGCGGTTGATGAGCTGAACGACTGGCGCAGCGATCCGCGCGGCAGCCTGCGTATCAGCATGCCGCGCTCAGCAGAAGCACTATTTTTCCAGTCGTTGATCCTGCCGTTTATGCAGCGCTATCCGGACATCACGCTGGAGATCGACAGCAACGATTCGCTGCTGGATATTGTGGCCGCCGGTTTCGATGCCGGGGTGCGCTACGGCGCGGTGCTGGCGCAGGATATGGTAGCGGTCCCCTTTGGTATCCCAATGCGTGCCCTGGCCGTCGCTACTCCCGAATTTATCGCACGCTATGGTGTACCCAACTCACCGGCTGCATTGCTCAATTTTCCCTGTATAGAACGCCGTTTTCCCAGCGGGCGTCGCTATCGTTGGGAGTTCTGGCAGGATGGGCAAAAACAGGAAGTGGCGGTAAACGGCTCGTTGGTGCTCGACAATAACGAACGCATTTTGCAGGCGGCGCTGGCAGGGGCAGGTATTGCCTTCTTACATCACGGAACGGTGATGGATGCCATCCAGCGAGGTGATCTGGTGGAAATTTTATCTGATTTTACTCAGGTGGAAGAAGGCTTTTGGCTTTATTATCCAAGTCGTAAATATTTGTCGACGCCTTTACGTTATTTTATTGACTGGCTTAAGGAAAATAGAAAATAAAATCCAATTCTCGTTACCTTATCAAGTAACGAGAACAACTAATACAGACAAGCAATAAGAGCAGAAACAGTATAAAAATAAACAGTGAAATTAATAAAAATAAGATTAGACTGCCTGCGGGCGCTTGAGGCAATCTGCCTTAAGCATCAGAAATGAATTGAGGTGGGTTGTGGAGAGTTTGCTCGCTTTAAATCAAGGAGCACGTGACGACGTAGCGGCGCGATTTATCGCGCTTATTTAAACATTTGCATGTAATAAAACGAATACGATAAATCGCGCAGCTACAGAATATATATATTAGTAAACGTATAATAAAAAACGGCTCCCTCAGGGAGCCGTTTTTTTTATTTTTCAGCGCTTATTTCTTTTTCGCTTTCGGGTTCGGCAGGTCGGTAATGCTACCTTCGAACACTTCTGCTGCCAAGCCAACAGACTCGTGCAGCGTCGGGTGCGCATGGATGGTCAACGCGATATCTTCCGCATCACAGCCCATCTCGATCGCCAGACCGATTTCACCCAACAGCTCGCCGCCGTTGGTGCCGACAATCGCGCCACCGATAACACGGTGCGTTTCTTTGTCGAAAATCAGTTTGGTCATACCGTCAGCGCAGTCAGAAGCGATGGCACGGCCTGAAGCAGCCCACGGGAAGGTGGAAACTTCGTAGCTGATGCCTTTCTCTTTCGCTTCTTTCTCGGTCAGACCTACCCATGCCACTTCTGGCTCGGTGTAAGCAATTGACGGAATCACTTTCGGATCGAAGTAGTGCTTCATACCGGCGATAACTTCTGCCGCGACGTGGCCTTCGTGTACGCCTTTGTGCGCCAGCATCGGTTGACCAACGATGTCACCGATCGCATAGATATGCGGCACGTTGGTACGCATTTGTTTGTCGACGCGGATAAAACCACGATCGTCCACTTCCACGCCCGCTTTACCAGCATCCAAGCCTTTACCATTCGGTACACGGCCAATCGCCACCAGCACCGCGTCGTAACGCTGTGCTTCAGACGGCGCTTTTTTGCCTTCCATAGAAACGTAAATACCGTCTTCTTTCGCAACAACGGCAGTGACTTTAGTTTCCAGCATCAGGTTGAATTTCTTGCTGATGCGTTTGGTGAACACTTTCACCACGTCTTTATCGGCTGCCGGGATCACCTGGTCAAACATCTCAACCACGTCGATCTCTGAACCCAGCGCATGGTAAACGGTACCCATCTCCAGACCGATGATACCACCGCCCATCACCAGCAGACGCTTCGGTACTTCTTTCAGTTCCAGCGCATCGGTTGAATCCCACACGCGCGGATCTTCGTGCGGAATGAATGGCAGTTCAATCGGGCGAGAACCTGCCGCGATGATCGCGTTGTCGAAGTTGATGGTGGTCGCACCGCCTTCACCTTCAACCACCAGGGTGTTAGCACCGGTGAATTTACCCAGACCGTTCACCACTTTGACTTTACGGCCTTTGGCCATACCCGCCAGGCCACCGGTCAGTTGTGTGATGACTTTCTCTTTCCAGGTACGAATTTTGTTGATGTCAGTTGAAGGCTGACCAAACACGATACCGTGTTCTTCCAGTGCTTTCGCTTCTTCAATGACTTTCGCTACGTGCAGCAGCGCTTTTGACGGGATACAGCCAACATTCAGACAGACACCACCGAGGGTGCTGTAGCGCTCTACCAGTACGGTTTCCAGACCTAAATCAGCGCAACGGAAGGCTGCAGAGTAACCTGCAGGACCTGCCCCAAGTACCACGACTTGAGTTTTAATCTCTGTACTCATCATGACCTCTTATTAGATTTCCGGCGGTCAGACGCGAACCTGTCCCAGGCTCTGGATGCCCTTATTCCACCGGCACATTTCACCGCAAGAGTTTACAGAATTGTTAATAAACTGCCAACCGCGGTGACTCTGAATGCGTACAACAAGGCCGGCATTCGCCGGCCTTGATTAACTTCACATCACCAGACGGCGAATATCTGACAACATGTTGTTGATGATGGTGATAAAGCGCGCACCATCAGCACCGTCGATCACGCGGTGGTCGAAGGATAGAGAGATTGGCATCATCAGACGCGGAGCAAACTCTTTACCGTTCCATACCGGTTCCATCGCCGACTTGGAAACACCGAGGATCGCCACTTCCGGCGCGTTCACGATTGGCGCGAAGTGCGTCGTACCCAGGCCACCCAGGCTGGAGATGGTGAAACATCCACCCTGCATGTCGCCCGCCGTCAGCTTACCGTCACGCGCTTTTTTCGAGATCGCCATCAGTTCACGCGACAGCTCAGTGATGCCTTTTTTGTTCACATCTTTGAACACCGGAACCACCAGACCGTTTGGCGTATCCACGGCCACACCGATGTTGATGTATTTCTTCAGCGTCAGTTTCTGACCATCTTCGGACAGTGAGCTGTTGAAACGCGGCATCTGTTCCAGCGCAGCGGCAACGGCTTTCATGATAAACACCACCGGGGTGAATTTCACATCCAGCTTACGTTTCTCTGCTTCGCTGTTCTGCTGTTTACGGAACGCTTCCAGATCAGTGATATCGGTCTTGTCGAAGTGGGTCACATGCGGAATCATCACCCAGTTACGGCTCAGGTTAGCACCCGAGATTTTCTGGATACGACCCAACTCGACTTCTTCGATTTCGCCGAACTTGCTGAAGTCCACTTTCGGCCACGGCAGCAGGCCAGGCAGGCTACCGCCACTCGCCGCCGCTGCTGGAGCGGTTTCAGCGCGTTTCACCGCATCCTTCACATAGGCCTGAACGTCTTCTTTCAGGATGCGACCCTTACGGCCAGTGCCTTTGACTTTCGCCAGGTTAACACCGAACTCACGTGCCAGACGACGAATCACCGGCGTGGCGTGCACGTAGGCATCGTTCTCAGCAAAGTCGCTCTTCGCCTCGGCTTTTGTCGCCGGGGCTGCCGGTGCAGGTGCAGCAGCAGCCGGTGCCGCTTCCTGTTTCGCCGGGGTGGCAGCAGCAGGCGCAGCGCCTTCTACTTCAAACACCATAATCAGCGAGCCGGTTTTCACTTTGTCACCGGTAGCGACTTTCAGCTCTTTAACGGTACCCGCGAACGGAGCCGGGACTTCCATTGACGCTTTATCGCCTTCCACCACAATCAGTGACTGCTCAGCGGTAACTTTATCGCCCACTTTGACCAGCACTTCGGTGACTTCCACTTCATCACCACCGATATCCGGTACGTTGACATCTTTCGCACCAGCAGCGGCCGCAGGAGCCGGTGCAGCAGCAGGTT
Organism: Pantoea sp. At-9b; assembly: GCF_000175935.2. Taxonomy (NCBI): domain Bacteria; kingdom Pseudomonadati; phylum Pseudomonadota; class Gammaproteobacteria; order Enterobacterales; family Erwiniaceae; genus Pantoea; species Pantoea sp. At-9b. The sequence continues at coordinate 804,409 of NC_014837.1, read as the reverse complement.
GTGCCGCTGCCGCAGGGGCTGCCGGAGCAGCAGCGCCTTGCGCTTCAAATACCATGATAAGCGAACCAGTGTTCACTTTATCGCCGGTGGCGATTTTGATCTCTTTCACCACGCCCGCGAACGGAGCCGGGACTTCCATTGAGGCTTTGTCGCCTTCCACGGTGATCAGTGACTGCTCAGCCGCAACGGTGTCGCCCACTTTGACCAGAATCTCGGTGACTTCCACTTCGTCACCGCCGATATCCGGCACATTGACATCTTTGCTGACAGCAGCGGCAGCAGCAGGTGCCGGTGCGGCTTCTGCTTTCTTCTCTTCTGCCGCCGGTGCAGCTGCTGCTGCACCTTCTGCATCAAAGATCATAATCAGCGAACCGGTTTCGACTTTGTCGCCGGTGGCAATTTTGATCTCTTTGACTACGCCCGCCTGGGGTGAAGGCACTTCCATCGAAGCTTTATCGCCTTCTACGGTGATCAGTGACTGTTCGGCTTCAACCTTGTCACCTACCTTGACCAGAATCTCGGTGACTTCAACTTCATCAGCCCCGATATCCGGCACTTTAATTTCGATAGCCATTACTCTCTTACCTCTTAAGCCAGACGCGGGTTAACTTTATCGGCATCGATGTTGAATTTGGTGATCGCTTCCGCCACCACTTTCTTATCGATTTCGCCGCGTTTAGCCAGTTCACCCAGTGCAGCAACCACGACATACGATGCATCCACTTCGAAGTGGTGACGCAGGTTTTCACGGCTGTCTGAACGACCGAAGCCATCAGTACCCAGTACGCGGTAGTCGCTCGCCGGTACGTAGCTACGAACCTGTTCTGCGAACAGTTTCATGTAGTCGGTTGATGCAACAGCAGGTGCTTCGTTCATCACCTGAGCGATGTAAGGCACGCGCGGCGTTTCAGTCGGGTGCAGCATGTTCCAGCGTTCGCAATCCTGGCCATCACGCGCCAGTTCGGTGAACGAGGTCACGCTGTAGACGTCAGAACCGATACCGTAGTCTTTCGCCAGGATCTGTGCCGCTTCACGAACGTGACGCAGAATAGAACCCGAGCCAAGCAGCTGCACTTTACCTTTGCTACCGTCAACCGTTTCCAGCTTGTAGATACCCTTACGGATACCCTCTTCCGCACCCTGCGGCATAGCAGGCATGTGGTAGTTTTCGTTCAGCGTGGTGATGTAGTAGTAAATGTTTTCCTGCGCTTCGCCGTACATACGTACCAGACCGTCATGCATGATGACCGCCACTTCATAGGCGTAAGACGGGTCGTAAGAGATACAGTTCGGGATAGTCAGCGACTGAATATGGCTGTGGCCATCTTCATGCTGCAAACCTTCACCGTTCAGGGTGGTACGACCGGAGGTGCCGCCGACGAGGAAGCCACGCGCCTGCTGGTCGCCTGCCAACCACATCAGGTCACCGATACGCTGGAAGCCGAACATCGAGTAATAGATGTAGAACGGAATCATCGGCAGGTTGTTGGTGCTGTAAGAGGTCGCCGCCGCCAGCCAGGATGAACCTGCGCCCAGCTCGTTGATGCCTTCCTGCAGAATCTGGCCTTTTTCGTCTTCTTTATAGTAAGCAACCTGCTCACGGTCCTGCGGGGTGTACTGCTGGCCGTTCGGGCTGTAGATACCAATCTGACGGAACAAACCTTCCATACCAAAGGTACGGGCTTCATCGGCAAGGATCGGCACCAGACGATCTTTGATCGACTTGTTCTTCAGCATCACGTTCAGCGCACGCACGAAGGCGATGGTGGTAGAGATCTCTTTGCTCTGCTCTTCCAGCAGCGCACTGAACTCTTCCAGTGCCGGCATGTCCAGCTTCTCAGTGAAGTTAGGCTGGCGAGTCGGCAGGTAGCCGCCCAGTTTTTCACGCTGACCGTGCAGGTAGTTGTACTCTTCTGACCCTTTTTCAAAGGTCACGTAAGGCAGTTTTTCAATGTTTTCATCAGCTACCGGCACATTGAAGCGATCGCGGATGTAGCGAACGCCATCCATGTTCATCTTCTTCACCTGGTGAGCGATGTTTTTGCCTTCAGCAGTGTCACCCATACCATAACCTTTGATGGTATGCGCCAGAATCAGCGTCGGCTGGCCTTTGGTGTCCTGCGCTTTTTTCAGTGCTGCGTAGATTTTCTTCGGATCGTGACCACCACGGTTCAGGGCGAAGATCTCTTCGTCTGACCAGTCTTTCACCAGAGCGGCGGTCTCCGGGTATTTACCAAAGAAGTGCTCACGCACGTAGGCACCGTCACGTGATTTGAAGGTCTGGTAGTCACCGTCAACGGTTTCGTTCATCAGCTGGATCAGTTTACCGCTGGTATCTTTCTTCAGCAGCTCATCCCAACGTGCACCCCAGATCACTTTGATCACGTTCCAGCCAGCACCGGCAAAGATGCCTTCCAGCTCGTTGATGATCTTACCGTTACCGGTGACCGGGCCATCCAGACGTTGCAGGTTGCAGTTGATGATGAACACCAGGTTGTCCAGTTTTTCACGGACAGCGATGGTGATCGCACCTTTAGATTCCGGCTCATCCATCTCACCGTCGCCGAGGAAGGCGTAAACGGTCTGAGCTGAGGTATCTTTCAGGCCACGATGTTCCAGATATTTCAGGAATTTAGCCTGATAGATCGCATTCAGTGGGCCAAGACCCATTGATACGGTCGGGAACTGCCAGAATTCCGGCATCAGTTTCGGGTGCGGATAAGAAGAGAGACCGTTGCCATGCACTTCCTGACGGAAGTTGTTCATCTGCTCTTCGGTCAGGCGACCTTCAAGGAACGCACGAGAGTAGATACCCGGAGAGATATGGCCCTGGAAGTAGACCAGATCGCCGCCATCTTTCTCGCTACGTGCACGGAAGAAGTGGTTAAAGCACACTTCATAGATAGTCGCGGAAGACTGGAAGGATGAGAGGTGACCACCCAGCTCCAGATCTTTCTTCGACGCACGCAGTACCGACATGATGGCGTTCCAGCGGATTGCGGAACGGATACGACGTTCAAGCGAGGTGTTGCCCGGATAGTCCGGTTCATCTTCAACGGCAATAGAGTTGATGTAGTTGCTAACAGCAGAAGAACCTGCAGCAACTTTTACGCCGCCCTTGCGTGCAGCACTTAATACCTGGTCAATCAGATACTGCGCGCGCTCAACACCTTCTTCACGGATGACCGATTCGATCGCCTGTAGCCAGTCACGAGTTTCGATCGGATCCACGTCATTGTGTAAACGTTCTGACATGGGGTGTATTCCTTATCTGTGTCTAATACGTTGAATTGTCAGGAGCCTGTCTGCTTGTGCTTTGTTTCAGTTCACAGCACAAGAAGACAGGCCCGTCGCTTTTTATCCGCACGTTCGTTGCCGCGCGTTATTCCTTACGTTGCTGTAAACGACGCAGGGAGCGTTCACGACGACTCTGCTCCCGACTTCTATCCAGCAAGATTTCCTCAATGAACGCCAGGTGACGGTGTGATGCCTCGCGTGCTTGTTCTGGCTCACGAGCCACAATCGCCTCAAAAATACTGGCGCGGTGACCGCTCACTTTCGCCAGCATTTCCCGGCGAGCGTAGAGCAATTCAAAATTCTGACGGACGTTTTGTTCCAGCATAGGGCCCATCGAACGCAGCAAATGCAAAAGCACCACATTATGAGCCGCTTCTGTGACAGCGATCTGATACTGCATCACCGCGTCGGCTTCAGCATCGAGATCGCCACTATCCTGCGCCTGCTGAATTTGCACATGGCAGTCGCGAATACGTTGCAGATCCTCATCCGTACCCCGTAGCGCCGCATAATACGCAGCAATGCCTTCCAGCGCGTGGCGGGTTTCCAGCAGGTCAAACTGAGATTCCGGATGTTGAGCAAGCAGGCCGACCAGTGGGTCGCTCAGGCTTTGCCAGAGATGCTTCTGAACGAAGGTGCCGCCACCCTGACGGCGCAGCAGCAACCCTTTCGCTTCAAGGCGCTGGATCGCTTCACGAAGAGAAGGACGTGAGACATCGAATTGTTTGGCGAGTTCGCGCTCGGGAAGCAGCTTCTCTCCCGGCCGCAGCGTCCCTTCCATAATCAGGGATTCCAGCTGTTGCTCAATTGCATCGGAGAGCTTTGGTTGGCGAATCTTACTGTAAGCCATCGTCCCTTCTTATTCTGCCAGGCGCCCGGAGTAAATTGGTAATACCAATTGCCAAAAGTTGCCGGTAAAGTAACAAAGTATTCACCTTGTGTCTATATGGCAGCCGTCACACTTCAGGGGATAATCATTGGTTAAATGCGCTAAACGGCTGGGATAAAGACAGAAATACAGCTTCAGGGCGAATTGTTAACAGAATTCACTTTTACCAAACCTTACACAGGCTTAGCGTCTCTCTTCCCTTGCAACCATAAGGGAAAGCTATTCGAGTTTATTACCAATTCATGTCAGAAATAACGCAGCAGACGGGCAGTGGATGCTGCTGCTTTTTCAGGCATCTCTTAGCACAAAAAGCAAAAGCAGGTGCAAAGCGTCGCGCTTATCACTATTCTGGTCGCCATGGTAGCTCACGTATGCACACAGCACGCCAGATACCGTAAATAAATGAGTACGTTATGTAAAAACAGCCTTACATTGGGCGAAAAATAACAACATCACGAGGTTCGTATGGAACAACAGCATGGCGACACGCTGCACCGCGGCTTGAAAAATCGCCATATTCAGCTCATTGCGCTGGGTGGTGCCGTAGGTACTGGTCTGTTTCTGGGTAGCGCTTCAGTCATCAAATCTGCCGGCCCGGCCGTTATTCTTGGCTATGCCATTGCAGGATTTATTGCCTTTCTGATTATGCGTCAATTAGGCGAAATGGTAGTGGAAGAGCCGGTAGCCGGTAGCTTCAGCCATTTTGCCTACAAATATTGGGGCAACTTTGCCGGTTTCGCCTCCGGCTGGAACTACTGGGTGCTGTATGTGCTGGTCGCCATGGCCGAGCTGACCGCCGTCGGTAAATACGTCCAGTTCTGGTGGCCGGACTTCCCCACCTGGGCGACAGCCGCCATCTTCTTTGTGGTAATCAACGCCATCAACCTGACCAACGTTAAAGTGTTTGGTGAGATGGAGTTCTGGTTTGCCATCATTAAAGTCGTCGCGGTGATTGGTATGATCCTGTTCGGCGGCTGGCTGCTGTTTAGCGGCAACGGTGGCCCACAGGCGACCGTCAGCAACCTGTGGAACCAGGGCGGCTTCTTGCCGAATGGCTTCAGCGGGCTGGTGATGATGATGGCGATCATTATGTTCTCGTTTGGCGGTCTGGAGCTGGTGGGGATTACCGCCGCGGAAGCCGACAACCCGGAGCAAAGCATTCCTAAAGCCACCAACCAGGTGTTGTGGCGTATCCTGATTTTCTACATCGGCTCACTGGCGGTGCTGCTGTCACTGCTGCCGTGGACCCGCGTTACCGCAGATACCAGCCCGTTTGTCCTGATTTTCCACGAGCTGGGTGATGCACTGGTCGCCAATGCGCTCAACGTGGTGATCCTGACGGCGGCGCTGTCGGTGTATAACAGCTGCGTTTACTGCAACAGCCGCATGCTGTTCGGTCTGGCACAACAGGGCAATGCCCCGAAAGCGCTGCTGAACGTAGACAAACGCGGCGTACCGGTGGCAACGATTCTGGTATCGGCGGTGGCGACGGCACTCTGTGTGCTGATCAACTACCTGATGCCGGGCGAAGCCTTTGGTCTGCTGATGTCGCTGGTGGTCTCCGCACTGGTGATTAACTGGGCGATGATCAGCCTGGCACACCTGAAATTCCGTAAGAAGAAAGACCAGCAGGGCGTTACCACTCGCTTCCGCGCCATCCTTTACCCACTGGGTAACTGGATCTGCCTGCTGTTCCTCGCCGGTATTCTGGTGATCATGGCGATCACCCCGGGCATGGCAATTTCTGTCTGGTTGATTCCGGTCTGGTTGGTGGTGCTGGCTGTCGGCTACGCGATTAAAAACAAAGCGCAGCAAGCATAATCTCCCCTCTCTGCCCGCTCCTGATGTGCGGGCAGAGATTGCTCTTCTTTAGATCTCCCTCACACTTTTTCTCGCCCAGGCGTTTTGTCCATCATCCCGACCAATTGGTCCCCGCCAGATTGCTGATTTTCCGCTAATAATTTTTGCACCTGTTATTACTGGAGAAAAACAATGAAAGGAGCGGCCCTCTCGTTCCGCGAAAAGCTGGGATATGGCATGGGCGATGCCGGATGCAACATGATTGGCGGAGCCATCATGCTTTTCCTGAACTATTTCTATACCGATGTGTTTGGCCTCGCCCCGGCGCTGGTCGGTACGTTATTGCTTTCCGTGCGGGTATTGGATGCCGTAACAGACCCGATAATGGGCGCGATTGCTGACCGCACGCAAAGCCGATGGGGACGTTTCCGTCCCTGGCTACTGTGGATCTCCGTCCCTTATGTGTTGTTTAGCGTGCTGATGTTCACCACGCCAGACTGGAGCTATGAAAACAAAGTCATCTGGGCCTTTATCACTTATTTCCTGATGTCATTGACTTACACCGCTATCAATATCCCCTACTGCTCACTGGGTGGTGTCATCACTAACGATCCCGGTGAACGTGTCTCCTGTCAGTCTTATCGTTTTGTCATGGTCGGTGTCGCCACACTGATTTTGTCTCTGTCGCTGTTGCCAATGGCCGAATGGTTTGGCGGTGACAACAAAGCACGTGGCTACCAGATGGCGATGAGCGTACTGGCACTGATTGGCCTGGCGATGTTTCTGTTCTGCTTCGCCACGGTGCGTGAGCGTATTCGCCCGGCGGTCCCCACCAACGACGATTTGAAAAATGACCTGCGTGATGTGTGGAAAAACGATCAATGGGTGCGCATTCTGCTGCTGACGTTCTGCAACGTCTGTCCAGGCTTTATCCGCATGGCCGCCACCATGTATTACGTCACCTGGGTGATGGGTCAGTCGACCCACTTTGCCACCCTGTTTATCAGCCTGGGTGTGATTGGCATGATGCTGGGCAGTACGTTGGCAAAAGTGCTGACCGATCGCTGGTGTAAATTAAAAGTGTTTTTCTGGACAAACATCGCCCTGGCGCTGTTTTCATGTGGTTTCTACTGGATCAATCCACACGCCATCCTGAGTGTGGTGATCGCGTATTTCTTGCTGAATATCCTGCATCAGATTCCCTCACCGCTGCACTGGTCGCTGATGGCCGATGTGGATGATTACGGCGAATGGAAAACCGGCAAACGCATTACTGGCATGAGTTTCTCTGGCAACCTGTTTTTCCTCAAAGTCGGGCTGGCCGTTGCCGGGGCGATGGTTGGCTTCCTGCTCTCCATCTACGGCTATGATGCCGGGGCAAAACAACAATCCGATCAGGCAATCAACGGCATCATGCTGCTGTTCACCGTCATTCCTGGCGTGGGTTATCTGATCACTGCCGGAGTGGTCCGCTTACTGAAAGTGGATCGTAAATTGATGCGTACCATTCAGGACGATCTGGCATTGCGTCGTGCGAACTTTCGCGACCTGCATGCATCACACCCCTCCTCTGCCGCTGTTATCGAACCCGGAGAAATTAAATGAGTCATTCCTGGCCTAATCCGTTTATCACGCAACGTGCCGATCCTTTTATTCTCCGTCATGGCAACGGTTACTACTTTGTCGCGTCAGTACCTGAATATGACCGTCTGGAAATACGTTATGCAACCACCCTGGCAGCGCTCCCCGAGGCGGAACCCGTCGTGGTATGGCATAAACCGGACACCGGCCCTTTTAGCGCCCTGATCTGGGCACCGGAGTTGCATCATATCAACGGTCAGTGGGTCATCTATTTTGCAGCAGCCCCCACGCGTGAAATTAAAGATGGGTTGTTCCAACACCGCATGTACGCGTTGGTCTGTAGCGATGCCGATCCCCTGACCGGCCACTGGCAGCCGGTGCGTCGGGTGCATACGCCGCTGGATAGCTTCTCCCTCGACGCCACGCATTTTGTTCATCAGGGAAAAAACTGGTATCTGTGGGCGCAGAAAGATCCCACGATCCCCGGTAACTCGAATCTCTATCTCGCCGAGTTGCTGAATCCCTGGACATTGAAAGGCACGCCGCAAATGCTGAGTCGTCCGGAGTATGAATGGGAATGTGCTGGATTTAGTGTGAATGAAGGACCAGCGGTCATTCGTCACGCGAACAAGTTATTTGTCACATATTCGGCCAGCGCGACGGATGAAAACTATTGTCTGGGGATTCTCAGCATTGATGCAGACGCCGACCCGCTGCATGCTGCGGCATGGCAAAAATCAGCCCGCCCGGTATTCAATACCAGTTGGGACAACCATCAATACGGGCCAGGCCACAATAGCTTTACCGTCGACGAACAAGGAAAAGACGTATTGGTTTATCACGCGCGCAATTATACGGAGATTGAGGGCGATCCGCTGTGGGATCCGAACCGCCATACGCGACTGAAATATTTTGCCTGGCGTGAAGACGGCACACCGGATTTCGGCGTGCCGCCTGCCGATCACACCAGCGTACCGTAGATGGTCAACAGCGCGACCACGACCACCAGCACCAGGGAAATGCGTTTTGCCAGTGCAACCGCCACGCGCGGGGTTTCCACTTTATCAACATGGGGGTCACGCGCGAGGGAGAACTGCGCCAGGCTGGTCAACACCTGATATTGCGAGCGATGCCAGTCGGTCAGCGAGGCGAACCAGGCTGGTAGCGCTCGCTCACCATGCCCCAGTAACGCGTAGGCAACGCCTGCCAGACGCACCGGGATCCAGTCCAGCAGATGCAGGATGCGATCAACGCCCGATTGTGCACGTTCCAACGGAGTATGGTGTTTGGCCAGCCAGCTTTGCCAGGCGCGCAGAAAGGCGTAACCCACCAGCAGTACCGGCCCGTAAGGGCCACCCACCACAAACCAAAACAGCGGAGCCAGATAAAAGCGAAAGTTTATCCAGATCAGCGCGTTCTGCAGCTCACGCAGAAATTCGCGCTCACTGCATTCGACAGGCACCCCATGAATCAATGTCAGTTCTGCCGCCATCGCCTGATGTGCCGCCTGGTCATCGTGGCTCGCCGCTTTCAGATAAGTGTGATAATGCAGGCGTACCGAACCCGCACCGATACACAGCAACCCGACAACAATCCAGAACAGCAGCTGTGCCACGCCAAAGAGCAGCCCTTTCAGACTCCAGACCAGCAGCCAAACAATCAGCATGGCGATGAGGGTCATTACCAGGGTGCGGAGCAGCGAAAAACGCTGGCGACCACGAAACAACGGCTCCAGCCGATGATCCAGCTGCCAGTGCTCACCCAGTTTAAACAGTCGTTCCCAACCTAACACTAATAACAAGCTAAACAACGTCATACCTGCTCCTGCTGAATTCAGGGATTCTCCCGCTTTAAGGCATGTTTATAGCGAACCCAGTCAAATGCCGGTCCCGGGTCGGTTTTACGTCCTAGGGCAATATCACTGTGTCCGGTGATGCGTTCCACTGCCAGCGGATAGTGCTGTATCAATAGTTCAGTCACCTGCGCCAGCGTCGCATACTGCGCATCGGTATAGGGCAGAGTATCGGTGCCTTCCAACTCGATCCCCATCGAAAAATCATTACAGTTTTCCCGACCTTCAAATTGCGATGCCCCCGCATGCCAGGCGCGCTGATCAAAGGAAACATACTGCACCAGTTCACCGTCACGACGGATCAGGCAATGCGCCGCCACGCGTAAATGGGCAATATCCGCAAAATAAGGATGCGCATCCGCAGGTAACGTGCCAGTAAACAGTCGATCAATCCACGGGCCACCAAATTCACCAGGCGGCAAACTGATATTGTGAATAATCAGCACCGAAGGTACTTCATTTTCCGGCCGCTGGTTGAAGTGCGGTGAAGGCACTTTACGCGCGCTGGTAATCCAGCCATCTTCCAGTTTCATGCCATATTTCCTGCATTTAAGTCAGGCTGAGAATAACATGATTCTTTGCGGGCGCTTGTGAGTTAATGCGAAAGGCGGCGAAAGTTAAGGATACTAAACATTTCATCGCTATGAACTGGTATTAGCACTGGAATCAGGCTAAGGTGTGCGCTCATTCTCTCGTCATCTGGAGCAGAAATAGTATGGCATCGCGTCGTTACGATCCCGATTATCGCCGCCAGGCGTTGATCAGGCGCATTGAGCAGGATATCCCGGAAGCCGTTGCACGTGCGCTTCAGGAGGATTTAGGCGGTGAGGTCGATGCGGATCGTGATATCACCGCATTGCTGCTCCCGGCAGATAAACAGGCAGAAGCTAAAATTATCACCCGCGAAGCCGGTGTTTTCTGTGGTAAACGCTGGGTCGAAGAAGTGTTCATCCAGTTGGGCAACAAAGTGACCATCACCTGGCATGTCGAAGATGGGCAAGTGCTGGTCGCCGATCAGCTACTGTTTGAGTTGCAAGGCCCGGCGCGCTTGCTGTTGACGGCGGAACGCACTGCACTCAACTTTGTACAGACGCTTTCCGGTGTAGCCACTGAAGTCAGCCATTATGTCGCCTTGCTGGCGGGCAGCAACACACAATTGCTGGATACCCGTAAAACCTTACCCGGTCTGCGTACTGCCCTGAAATATGCCGTACTCTGCGGCGGCGGTAGCAATCATCGCCTCGGTCTGTCTGACGCCTTTCTGATTAAAGAAAACCATATCATCGCCAGTGGTTCCGTGCGCCAGGCGGTGGAGAAAGCATTGTGGTTACAGCCCGATGTGCCGGTCGAAGTGGAGGTCGAAACACTGGATGAATTGCAGGCTGCGCTGGCTGCCGGTGCCGATATCGTGATGCTTGATAACTTCACGCTGGAGATGATGCGCAAGGCCGCCGCGCTGACACAAAGACGCGCGCTACTCGAAGTGTCCGGCAACGTCACGGCAGCGACCCTGCCGCAAATTGCCCAAACCGGGGTAGATTATGTCTCGGTAGGTGCCTTGACCAAACACGTGCGCGCGCTCGATCTCTCCATGCGTTTTCGCGAAACCTGATCACCAGGCCGCGGTGTGATCCGCCGCGGATTTGCGAGCCAACTTCCAGCTCATTGATCTGCAAGCTGCAACCTCGGTTCTTTTCTTCGGGCTATTTCCAGACGTTTGATTTCACCGCTTTTGCTTTCCCCTGCCCTTTTCTACCGTAGCGGCTCCACAACAAGGAGCCTGCTTATGGAACGACAACGTGGTTTTACCCTTATCGAATTAATGATTGTGATCGGCATTGTTGCCATCCTCAGTGCCATCGGTGTCCCTGCCTATCAAAATTATCTACAACGAGCCGCGCTGACCGACATGTTGCAGACAATGGTGCCCTATAAAACAGCGGTTGAACTGTGTGCGATTGAGCGAGGTGGCCCTGCGCAATGTCAGGCAGGCGATCGCGGTATCCCTGCCGCCAAAGGCTCACGCTATGTCGCCACCCTTGCCGTCATCAACGGCGTCATCACGCTAACCGGTCAGGAAAGCCTGTCTGGCTTAACGGTAGAAATGCAACCGGTATGGAATAGCACCGATGGTACGCTGGACTGGCAACGCAGCTGTAACAGCGACAACAACACCCTGCGCGATAACTGCCTGGAACAGTTCCGCTTTACTGACAAAGGGGGTCGCAATGGAGAAGTCTGATGACATGTTAAAGGCGTTATGTCGGCGTCATAACGCGATAATTCTGCATCATGATGACACCTTACTGCGCGTGGCCGTGGCGGGTACACCTGAACCGGCACTGTTGGAAGCACTGCAATTCGCCAGTCAGTGTAAAGTTGAGGTGGAGTGCTGGCCCGCCGCGCGGGTTGAGCAACTCCTTCACGAGCCGGGCCGTGCTGATGATGCGCCGAGAGAACAGGCGGCGGTAGAATCCGCCATCAGCGCAGTGGAATATATTCTGTGCCAGGCAATACAACGCCGGGCATCTGATGTCCATTTTGAGCCACAACATAACGCGTTGCGTGTCCGACTGCGTATTGATGGTGTGCTGCATAAGCTGGCGCAATTGCCTGATGCACAACCTGCTGCGGTGTTGGCCCGGTTGAAAATTCTCGGTGGGCTGGATATCGCTGAACGACGCTTGCCGCAGGATGGGCAATTTACCCAGGAGCTGGAAGGGAAAAATGTGGCCTTTCGTCTCTCCACGCTGCCCATCAGCCACGGTGAGAAGGCAGTTGTACGCTTAATGCAGAGTGAAAATAGCGCCATTGCGCTGGATAAGCTCGGCATGCCTGCCCTTCAGTTGCGTCAGTTCAGTAATGCGCTGGCGAAACCACAGGGGTTGATTCTGGTCACCGGCCCGACCGGTAGTGGCAAAACCTTCACCCTTTACAGCGGATTAAGTGCACTCAATGTGCCGGAAAAAAATGTCTGTAGTGTAGAAGACCCGGTGGAAATTCCGCTTACCGGTATCAACCAGACACAAATCCAGCCCCGTAGTGGACTGGATTTCAATTTGGTGCTGCGCGCCTTACTGCGTCAGGACCCGGACGTCATCATGGTTGGTGAGATACGCGATGCAGAAACGGCCGGGATTGCAGTCAAAGCCGCACAAACCGGTCACCTGGTACTCTCCACACTTCATACCAATTCAACCGCTGAAACGCTGACACGGCTGCGGCAAATGGGGATTCCGGGTTATCTGCTTGGCCCGGCGCTGCAGCTTATTGTTGCGCAACGTCTGGTAAGACGGCTATGCGTGCATTGCCGCCAACCGGGGCAAGCTATCGCTCACCTGCCCAGCGAATTATGGCCGGGCACCCTACAGACCTGGCGAGCACCGGGCTGCGACCACTGCTTTTCTGGCTACTATGGGCGGCTGGCGCTTTTCGAACTCTTGCCCATGACGGCCAAATTGCAGAATGCCATTTCAGCGGATATGCCACTGGAGCATCTGCTGTCACTGGCGAACCAGCAGGGAATGAAGACACTGGTGGCTGCTGGACTGGAGGCCGTCAGTCGCGGAGAGACCTCGCTGGAAGAGATGCAGCGCGTGATTGGGTTAGATAATGGCTAATCTCTATCAGTTTCGCTGGCAGGCGCTGGACAGCGCCGGTTTACTGCAAAACGGTGAATCATTGCTCCCCACGCCAGAGGCACTGCTACAGCAATTGACCGATCGCGGAATGATGGTCGTGAGCTGGAAGCGCGGAAAATGTTGGCGGACGCGCGACTGGAAGTGGCAGCAGAAAAACCATTTGGTCCAACAGTTAGCGACCTTGCTGAAGGCGGGCCTGCCCCTGGCAGAAAGTCTGGCATTGCTTGCCGAAGGGCATCCGGATATCGGCTGGCGCACCTTACTCAAAGGATTGCAGCAACAGGTACTGGCGGGCATACCCTTTTCTCAGGCACTGCGCGGCTGGCCGCAAATTTTCCCGCCGCTGTTTCCGGCATTGATGCAGGTGGGGGAACTTACCGGGCAGTTAGATGAATGTTGCCGCCAACTGGCACAACAGCAAACCAGCCAACAGCTTTTACGTCAAAAAGTGGTCAAAGCACTGCGCTATCCATTGTTTATTATGCTGGTCGCGATTGCAGTGAGCACCGGTATGCTGTTATTTGTCTTACCGGAATTTGTCGCGGTGTACGCCAGTTTCGATGCACCACTTCCGGCACTCACTGCCAGCGTGATGGCATTATCCGCCTTATTTCAGGCAGCGGCCTTACCACTGCTGCTGGGATGTGCGATGGCTGCCATCCTGGCCCAGCAAATTTATCGCCGCTCGGCACCATGGCAGCGCCATTGTCAGCTTTGGTTGTTACGGCTGCCTTTACTGGCACCGTTGTGGCGGGGCAGCCAGCTCACGCAAATTTTTGATATTCTGCAACTGACACAGCGCGCCGGATTAACTTTATTACAGAGTTTACAGGCGGTAGAGGTGACACTCACTTCCCTGCTGTGGCGCGAAGCCATAAGCCAACTCCAGCAACATATTTCTGCGGGTGCGCCGTTACATCAGGCACTGCACCAACATCAGCTTTTTACGCCGTTGTGCGCACAACTGATTAAAGTGGGCGAAGAGGTGGGAGCTTTAGATGTCATGTTGTCACGCCTGGCGGAATGGCATCGGGAAAATACGTTGGGTCGCGCGGAGTCTCTGGCTGCCGCACTTGAACCCATGATGATGGTGGTCATTGGTGGCATCGTCGGCACCCTGGTCATTGCTATGTATTTGCCGGTATTTGGTCTGGGGGATGCGATTCGTTAGCGGGTGCCAGCCAGACACCCGCTTCAGAACATCAGCGGGTAAACACCCGATTTTCCTGTTCTGCTACACGAATAAAAGTGGTGCGCTTGGTCAGTTCTTTCAGTCTTTCCGCGCCGACATAAGTGCATGCCGATCGCAGACCACCAAGAATATCTTTTATGGTGTCGTCAACCGGCCCACGCAGTGGCAGCCGGACGGTTTTGCCCTCTGCCGCACGGTATTGGGCAACACCACCTACATGGCGCTTCATGGCCGATTCTGAGCTCATGCCATAAAACAGCATAAATTGCTCGCCCTGCTCCTCAACGATGGTGCCTTCGCACTCATCATGAGCCGCCAGCATACCGCCAAGCATGACAAAATCAGCACCGCCGCCAAAGGCTTTGGCGATATCGCCCGGCACGGCACAACCACCATCACTGACGATTTGCCCCCCCAGCCCGTGAGCAGCATCTGCACACTCAATCACCGCTGAAAGCTGTGGGTAACCCACCCCGGTTTTGACTCGCGTGGTGCAGACTGAACCGGGACCGATACCCACTTTCACGATATCCGCACCAGACAGAATCAGTTCTTCCACCATCTCCCCGGTTACCACATTACCGGCACAAATCGTTTTGCCCGGGAAACTCTCGCGCGCACGTTGCAGGAACGCAACAAAGTGCTCGGAATAACCATTAGCCACATCGATGCAGATAAAATTCAGTTGAGGAGAAAGCGCCAGAACGGCGTTGAGTTTGTTGAAATCCGCTTCTGAGGTTCCGGTGGACACCATGACATGTCCCAGCACCGATGCGGGCACGCGCTGAATAAACGCCTGCCAGTCTTCGACACTGTAGTGTTTGTGCACGGCGGTCAGCACACCGAATCCTGCCAGCGCTTCGGCCATGGTAAAAGTACCGACCGTATCCATATTCGCGGCGATGACTGGTACGCCAGTCCAGCTCAGACCTGAATGTTTAAAGGTAAAAGTGCGTTCAAGTTCAACATCAGAACGGCTTTTGAGGGTGGAACGTTTGGGGCGGATCAAAACATCTTTAAAGCCCAGTTTTACATCTTCTTCAATACGCATAACGGGTGTCCTGGTAAGTGGCATCGAACCGCAGTTCGGGTAGCGCTCACGGCTCCAGTGTCGTTATCATACGCGCCATTCGTTCCGCGACAAGACTGCGAATTTCACTTTATTTAAGCTACAATCCGTTAAATTTAGCTGAGAAAATCGATTGTGATCGTGCTCTCATCTTGCCTTAAGTTTTATGCAAGTTGTGGCAGTATGACGATGCAGACTTCAGGATAACGCTATGCCTTTTACCGTTGCGCTAACGGGTGGCATTGGCAGTGGTAAATCCACCATCGCCAATGCTTTCGCAGCGCTGGGTGTCGAGATCATCGACGCCGATGCCATTGCCAGAGAAGTGGTTGAACCGGGTACGCCTGCATTGCAGGCGATCGTAAAACGTCATGGCGAATCAATCCTGACGGCGGAAGGTACACTTTATCGCGCGCGGCTACGCGAAATTATTTTTCAGCAGCCGCAGGAAAAAAACTGGCTGAACCAATTGTTGCATCCGTTAATCAATGCGCGCACGCAGCAGTTAAAGATGCTCGCCACCTCACCTTATGTACTGTGGGTGGTGCCGTTGCTGGTGGAAAATGGCTTGCAGCATCAAGCCAATCGCATTCTGGTGGTGGATGTAGACGAGGCAACCCAATTGCAGCGCACGCAACAACGCGACGGTATATCCCTCGCGCAAGCCCAAAATATTCTCGCCGCGCAGGCCAGCCGACAACAGCGCCTGGCCTGTGCGGATGACGTCATCGATAATAGCGGCACGCCTGATGACGCGCTGCCGCGTGTTGCTGAACTCCACCAGCGCTACTTGCGTCTGGCCGCAGCAGGACAGGATTAACATCATGAGTACAGTCGTTCTATTTGAACATCCCCTGAATGAGAAAATGCGCACCTGGCTGCGTGTCGAATTTCTGCTCAATCAATTACACGACACCATACCCGTCACCCATTCCGTTTCCGCACTGGGTGTGTTCCGCATTATTGCGGATTTGCTGGATATCTTTGAACGTGGCGATATGCGTACCGAATTGCTGAAAGAGCAGGAACGCCAGCAGCAAAAGTTGCGCGCCTGGCTTGATGTTCCCGGCGTCGATCTGCAACGAGTGCAAACGCTCGGCAAGCAGCTTAAACAACAATCGAGTGAGCTGTTGCAGGCCCCACGTATGGGCCAGCAATTACGTGAGGATCGTTTGATTGGTCTGGTTCGCCAGCGCCTGAGCATTCCCGGTGGTTGTTGCAGTTTTGACTTACCCGGTCTGCATATCTGGTTGCATCTCGAACAATCCGTGCGCGATGCTCAAGTCAACAGTTGGCTGGAATCACTCAATCCGCTGCGTAACAGCCTCGCGATGGTTCTTGATTTAATTCGTCAGTCGGGCGTGTTCCGCAATCAAACCAGCCTGAATGGGTTTTATCAGGACAACGCCGAAGGTGCTGATTTGTTGCGACTGCAACTGACGCTGGAAGATGCGTTGTACCCGCAGGTCTCCGGCCATAAGAGCCGTTATGCCATTCGCTTCCTGCCGCTGGACAGTGAACGTGGCGAAGTACCCGAACGACTGAACTTTGAACTGGCCTGTTGTTAGAGGATGTTATGCAGGAAGAGATGATTGTTGTGCCTTGCCCCAATTGCGGTAAAGACGTGATGTGGGACGAACTTAGCCCGTGGCGACCCTTTTGCAGCAAACGCTGCCAGCTGATTGATTTAGGTGAATGGGCGGCAGAAGAAAAACGCATTCCCAGCAGCGGCGATATGACCGACAGCGATGACTGGAGCGAAGAGCAACCATAATTATCAGGGGCCAAGGCCCCTGATTTCAGATCTCGCCAGCGACCAGACGCGCAATCAGCGCATGGTTGGCTGGTGGAAACTCGTCGGCGACCAACGCACGCTGTTCGACCCAGCGTTGCGGCTGTCCTTCCTTGCCCCACGGCTCCCCATGCCAGCCTTCAACCAGAAAGAAATGTAGCGTCACACGCAAATCTTCATAACTATGATCAGCCTGACCAATCGGCTGAGCCATCGTTACGTCAATGCCTGTCTCTTCCATTAGCTCACGCTTCAGCGCCTGTTCAGCGGTTTCGTCCTGTTCGATTTTTCCGCCAGGAAATTCCCATTTGTTAGCCATGTGGGAGCTTGCTGCACGTTGAGCAAGGAAGATCTGGTGGCTGGCATTGCGAATGATGCCCACCGCGACCTGCAGGTGTTTCATAAGCTGAATTCCGCTAAAAGAATAAAATGAGTCGCTGATTCTAAAGCAGTCACCGAGAAAACGCATAAAAAAAGGAGCCTTTCGGCTCCTTCTTATCAGGCCAGACGGCCGTGGCACTGCTTATATTTTTTACCTGAACCGCATGGGCATGGATCGTTACGACCGACTTTGCGTTCACCGCTCTGCGCTGCCAACGCGGCTGCCGCGGCAGTTTCGTCGTCCACATGGCTCAGTTGCTGCTGCTGTGCCAGACGTTCCGCATCTTCACGACGCTGCTGTTCCATCGCTTCCACTTCTTCCGGCATACGCACCTGAACCTTGCTCAGGGTGCTGATCACTTCATATTTCAGCGATTCCAGCATGGCGGCAAACATGGAGAAAGATTCACGTTTGTATTCCTGCTTCGGATCTTTCTGCGCATAACCACGCAGGTGAATACCCTGGCGCAGATAATCCATCGCGGCCAGATGCTCTTTCCACAATGAGTCCAGCGTTTGCAACATCACGCCTTTTTCAAAGTTACGCATCATTTCCACGCCGACCACTTCTTCTTTGGCCGCGTAGCTTTCCGTCGCCTGTTTCATGATGCGCTCACGCAGCGTCTCTTCATGAAGTTCCGGCTCTTTATCCAGCCATTCCGCAATCGGCAGGTTCAGATCGAAATCGGTACGCAGGCGTTCTTCCAGACCAGGAACATCCCACATTTCTTCCAGCGACTGCGGCGGAATGTAGGTGTCAATGGTCGCTTTGAAGACATCTTCACGGATGCTGTTGATGGTTTCTGACACGTCAGACACATCCAGCAGCTCATTACGCTGGCTGTAGATGGCACGACGCTGATCGTTAGCCACATCATCGTACTCAAGCAACTGCTTACGAATGTCGAAGTTGCGGCTTTCTACTTTACGCTGCGCATTGGCAATCGCTTTAGTCACCCATGGGTGCTCAATCGCTTCACCCGGTTTCATCCCCAGCTTACGCATCATGTTAGAAACACGATCAGAGGCGAAAATACGCATCAGCGCATCTTCCATTGAGAGGTAGAAACGCGAAGAACCCGCATCACCCTGACGGCCCGCACGGCCACGCAGCTGGTTATCAATACGGCGCGATTCATGACGCTCAGTACCGATGATATGCAAACCACCGGCAGCCAGAACCGCTTCATGACGCAGCTGCCATGCTGCTTTGATGGCTTCAATCTGTTCGCTGGTCGGTGCTTCCAGTTCTTCGACTTCCGCGTGCCAGTTACCGCCCAACATAATGTCAGTACCACGACCCGCCATGTTAGTGGCGATGGTGACCGCACCCGGCTGGCCTGCCTGTGCCACGATATCCGCTTCACGGGCGTGGAATTTGGCGTTCAGTACGCTGTGTTTGATACCGGCACGCGTCAGTTCGTTGGACACCACTTCTGATTTTTCAATCGAAATCGTACCTACCAGCACCGGCTGCCCGTTAGCGGTACAGGCGCGAATATCTTCGATGATGGCATCAATCTTCTCTTTCTCGGTCATGTAGACCAGATCGGCCATGTCTTTACGTACCATCGGACGGTTGGTCGGCACCACGATAGTATCGAGTTTGTAGATAGAGCTAAATTCAAAGGCTTCGGTATCAGCCGTACCGGTCATACCGGCCAGTTTTTCATAGATACGGAAGTAGTTCTGGAACGTGATCGACGCCAGCGTCTGGTTTTCGTTCTGGATCTCTACGCCTTCTTTGGCTTCAACGGCCTGATGCAGGCCATCAGACCAGCGACGGCCTTGCATGGTACGGCCGGTGTGTTCATCGACGATGACCACTTCACCATCTTTAACGATGTAATCAACGTCACGGGTGAACAACGCATGTGCCCGCAGAGCCGCTGTGACGTGGTGCATCAGCATGATGTTGGTCGGCGAATACAGCGATTCACCTTCATCCATAATGCCCTGGCTGACCAGCAGCTCTTCGACTTTAACCAGACCGCGCTCAGTCATATGTGCCTGACGCGCTTTTTCATCCACCCAGAAGTCGCCTTCGCCCTGGAAGGTATCCGAGTCTTCTTTTTCCTGACGGTTCAGGTGCGGAATGATTTTGTTGACCTTGATATACAGGTCAGAACTATCTTCGGCCGGACCAGAGATGATCAGCGGGGTACGCGCTTCATCGATCAGAATTGAGTCGACCTCATCCACCAGCGCGTAGTGCAGTTTACGCTGTACGCGCTCTTCCGGGCTGAAAGCCATGTTGTCGCGCAGGTAGTCAAAACCGTATTCGTTGTTGGTACCGTAGGTGATATCGGCAGCATAAGCGGCACGTTTGGCCACTGACGGCATACCCGGCAGGTTGATACCCACGCTCAGGCCGAGGAATTCAAACAGCGGGCGGTTATTTTCGGCGTCACGTTGTGCCAGATAATCGTTCACGGTAACCACGTGGACGCCTTTGCCGCTCAGCGCATTCAGGTACGCTGGCAAGGTCGCCGTCAGGGTTTTACCTTCACCGGTACGCATCTCAGCGATGCAACGTTCGTTAAGTACCATGCCGCCAATCAACTGCACGTCGAAGTGACGCATGCCGAACACACGTTTACTCGCTTCACGCACGGTGGCAAAGGCTTCCGGGATCAGGCTTTCCAGGCTTTCGCCTTTTTCCAGACGCTCACGGAATAAACCGGTTTTCGCTTTCAGTTCGTCATCGGAGAGCTTTTCAAAATCCGGCTCCATTTTATTGATGACTTCCACGACTTTGCGCATACGGCGCAGAGTACGATCATTGCTACTACCAAAAACTTTAGTTAATAATTTGATTAACATGATAATTATTTTCTCAATTCAGTCGTGACACCACGAACTGCGCAATCTAAAAAAGTGAGTGAAATTGTTAGCAGTTGAGCAATGAAGGTCCGGCGCGAATGCCCTGAAGAGCAGATAACCAGAAAGCGGGGGTATTGATTTGGGGTTCTGAGACACGAACAGCGCGTTGCGGTTCGGCCAGCATCTGTGGCAGCGCCGGAGAAGTCAGCAGTGCCTGTAATGAATCAATCAACGCCAGCTTTTGTGCTGCCAGCGGAACGGCCTGATCGCTCTGCGCCTGCGCCGGTGGCGTCATGCTGAAAGAGAGATGGCGAATAACGGTACGAATGGCATGTTGATGCCAGTAATCGACATTGAAACTGGGCCGACGCGCCGTTTCCTGTAAACGAATCAGGTGGTCAAAACGGACAATATTGCCGACAAACAGGCTGCTGACAGGGGTGTCGGCGGAAGACGGTTCAGCGGTTTGCGCACACGCGGGCAAGCCGAAACTGGCTGCAACCATCCCCAACAGGAGATGTGGCCAGAAGTAGCGTCTGCCAAATTGTCGCCAGCGTGAAAAAATCCCGATCACAACCCGTCCACAATGCTTCAGTAAAGAGAAATCCACCGCGCCAAAAGACGGTGCCCTGCCAATTCAGGCGCCTGATAATAGCATTTATGTGTGGCTTCCACACCAGTGATTCAACGGTCGTCAGGTGAATTCACGCTTTTTCGTACAAGAACTAGCCCGTGTTGGCAGTGAAATGCGAGTCGTTACGCAGAAATAGCAGAGGATAAAAAAACGGCAGGCACCACTGACCGGAGAGAGTGTCAGGGAGACCCGCCGTTTTACGTCTGACTTATTACGCCAGAACCAGATTGGGTGCTTTGAATGCCAGCGGCAGTTCCGCTTCGTCTTCGAAGGTCGCCCATTCCCAGGCTTCCTGCTTCGCCAGTACCGCTTGCAGCAATTTGTTGTTCAGTGCATGGCCTGATTTAAAGGCAGAAAACGCGCCAATAACGTTGTGGCCGCACATAAACAGGTCGCCGATCGCGTCCAGCATTTTGTGACGAACGAATTCATCCTCAAAGCGCAGACCTTCTTCGTTCAGTACGCGGAAATCATCGAGGCCAATCGCACAATCTAAACTACCGCCCAGGCACAGGCCTTTAGACTGCAGATATTCGATTTCACGCATAAAGCCGAAAGTACGCGCACGACTGATCTGGCGCACAAACGCCTCGGCCGAGAAGTTGAGCTGATAGCGCTGTGAACTGGAATCAATTGCCGGATGTTTGAAATCGATCGTGAAGTCGAGCGAGAAACCATTGTAAGGTTTGATCTCTGCCCATTTGTCACCATCTTCAACGCGCACCGTCTGTTTAACACGCACAAATTTCTTCGCGCTGTTCAACTCTTCGATACCCGCATCCATCAGCAAATAGATAAAAGGTGCAGCACTGCCGTCCATGATCGGGATTTCCGGCGCATCGACTTCAACAATAATGTTGTCGATACCCAGACCCGCCAGAGCAGCGTTCAGGTGTTCTACGGTCGAAATACGCACGCCTTCATCATTCACCAGGCAGGTACTCAGCATGGTGTCGCGCACGTATTTTGCATCAGCCGGGAAATCAACCGGTGGATTCAAGTCTGTGCGACGATAGATGACCCCGGTATTAGCCGACGCAGGGCGTAAGGTCAGCGTGACTTTTTTGCCGGTATGCAAACCGACGCCAGTCGCCTGAACAATACGTTTTAATGTCCTTTGTTTGATCATCGCATTATCTCGCAATATTACCCATCCGACCGCCAGTATAAATTACCGGCGGGCGAATACTTTAGCACAAAGAGCGGAGAATCCCAATTCTCGGGATATTCTTAGTCGGCCTGCTTACGCAGGAACGCCGGAATATCCAGATAGTCAGGCTCTTTGCTTGACGATGCCGCTGGGTCATTCACAACCTTGGCAGCCGGTTTTTGTTCCTGCGGCAGCGGCGCCATGCCGTGCTGCTGGTAACGATGGTCCATCACTGGCTGGCTGGTCGGTTTGTTGGTCACCAGGGTGATTTCCGGACGCTTGTCCATACCGATACCGGTCGCGACCACGGTCACACGCAGTTCATCGTTCATCTCTGGATCCAGAGAAGTACCGATCACGACGGTGGCGTTGTCAGACGCGAAGGCACGGATGGTGTTACCCACGGTTTCGAACTCATCAAGACGCAGATCGAAACCTGCGGTGATGTTAACCAGCACACCACGCGCGCCAGACAGGTCGATATCTTCCAGCAGTGGGCTGGAGATCGCCATTTCGGCCGCTTCTTCCGCGCGGTCTTCACCACATGCCACGCCAGAACCCATCATGGCGTAACCCATCTCAGACATCACGGTACGGACGTCGGCGAAGTCAACGTTCATCAGACCCGGACGCGTAATCAGCTCAGCGATACCCTGTACCGCGCCCTTCAGCACGTCGTTAGCTGCACCGAACGCATCCAGCAGAGAGATGCCACGACCCAGCACTTTCAGCAGTTTGTCGTTCGGAATAGTGATCAGTGAATCGACATGCTTCGACAGCTCAGCGATACCCTGCTCGGCAAAAGCCATACGCTTTTTGCCTTCGAAGTTGAAGGGCTTAGTCACCACCGCAACGGTCAGGATACCCAAATCTTTCGCCACTTCTGCCACTACCGGTGCCGCACCTGTACCGGTGCCGCCACCCATACCGGCTGCGATAAACACCATGTCTGCCCCATCCAGCGCAGAACGCAGTGCTTCGCGATCTTCCTCCGCTGAGGTACGACCGACTTCCGGGTTTGCACCCGCACCCAGACCTTTGGTGATGTTGGTGCCGATCTGGATCGTCTGGCCGACCGCTGTTTTACGCAACGCCTGCGCGTCGGTGTTCACAGCGAAGAATTCCACACCTTCGATACGCTCGCGTACCATGTGTTCTACGGCGTTGCCACCGCCACCGCCGACGCCGATGACTTTAATCACCGCGTCATTGGTCAATTCCATAGGTTCAAACATGATTTCTCTCCGTTATGTGCCTGTCGCCTGGAGACCATAAAAACTGCCAGCATGATCCCCTTTTACAAAAATTAAAACTCTTTCTTCAGCCAGCTGTTGATTCGTTTGAACCAGTTACCCACTGAAGCACGTTTTTCCGTTTCCGCATCACCATTCATATGTGACTCTTTGCCGTAATGCAGCAGACCAACTGCGGTTGAATAGTACGGCTCCTGCGCATAATCCGTCAGGCCGGTGATGTTCAGTGGCTGACCAATACGCACCTGCGTGTGGAAAACACGCTGGGCGCAGGCCGCCAGGCCCTCAATCTGCGCCGCGCCACCGGTCAGCACAATACCGGCCGCCAGATGGTGCTTCACGCCCTGCTGGCGCAGCTGTTCCTGCAATTGCAGAATCTCGTCATTCACCAGATTCAGCAGTTCGGTGTAACGCGGCTCAATCACTTCTGCCAGCGTTTGACGTTGCAAACTACGCGGTGGGCGTCCACCCACACTCGGCACTTCCACGTTCTCGTCTTTTCCGACGATGGAACCCAGCGCGCAGCCATGACGAACTTTAATCGCTTCGGCATCGGTCGGCGGTGTACCAAAGGCGTAAGCGATATCGCTGGTCACCACGTTCCCGGCATAAGGGATCACTTTGGTGTGACGCAGCGCGCCGCCGGTATACACCGCGATATCCATGGTACCGCCACCGATGTCGACCACACAGACGCCCAACTCGCGCTCATCTTCCGTCAGCACTGAGAAGCTGGAGGCCAACCCGGCAAAAATCAGTTGGTCCACTTTCAGGCCGCATCGTTCCACCGCCTTCACGATATTTTTCGCCATATCGTTGTGGCAGGTAATCAGATGGACTTTCGCCTGCATGCGCACGCCTGACAGCCCCACCGGGTTCTTAATGCCTTCCTGGTAGTCGATGGCATATTCCTGTGGAATCACATGCAGGATACGGTGTTCATCACGAACGCGGACCGATTTAGCGGTGTGCACCACGTTCTCTACATCATCCTGAGTGACTTCCTCTTCGGAAATCGGAACCATCCCGATTTCGTTCTGACAACTGATATGTTTGCCCGATAAAGCAAGGTAGACGGATGAAATCTGGCAATCTGCCATCAATTCAGCCTGATCGATGGCGCGCTGTACGCATTTCACCACCGATTCAAGGTCATTCACGCCACCTTTATCCATACCACGGGACGGGCAGCTACCCACCCCAATAATGTTGACCATACCATCGGGCAGAATTTCCCCAACCAGGGCGGCAACCTTCGCGGTGCCGATTTCGAGTCCTACTACCAGTTTTCTGTCCGTTGCCTTGATCATTGTTGTTTAGCCTGTGCCTGGTTCTGTTGCTGATTGACTTCCTGTGGCTCTAACGGTGCCGGTGTCCATCCTACGGCTGCACCCGAGTCATAGCGCAAATCGACATAACTGATGCGCTTGTTGCCACTCTGGGCCTGCTGTTGCAGTTCCGGGTAGAGCTCAATAAAACGGTTCAGACGCTTCATGGTATCGCTGCGACCCAACTCGATGCGCACATCGTCACTGGTCACCAGTTGCCACGAGCGACGCGCCGTCATCGACGCGACCTTCAGGGTAAACTTGCTGGCCTTCAGTACATCACTCATGGTGTGGTACCCGGCCAACACTTCTTTTTCACTGCCTTCCGGCCCATACAGCATTGGCATCGTTTCTTTGCCAACGTGACTGGCCGGGATACTGAAGGAGACGCCATCGGCGTCGACCATGTGCAGGTCGTTCCAGCGTGCCACCGGAACAAACTCTACCAGGTTAATCTTCAGCTCGTCAGGCCACTGCTTACGCACGCTGACCTGTTTAATCCACGGCAAACGTTCAATTTGCTGCTGGATGATGTCGACATCCTGCGACATAAAGGTGCCCGGTGCGCCGAGTGACAAAATCGCCTGGCGAATGTCATCGTGCGTGGTGTAATGCGTTTCACCGGTCACCACCAGTTTCGATAACGGCAGACGGGATGCATCGTTCATCCACTTCAGCACCACCAGTCCGCCAGCCACCATAATGCCCAGCACAATCAGCAGGAACACGATGCCGAAAAGCCGGGCACCGTTGCTACGCCCGGAGCGGATGCGCTCCTGGGGTTCGCGGTTGCGTACGTTCAGCGCCGCCTGTGACATATCAGTCGGCCAGCTCCAGAATACGCGCAACCAGCTGCGGGAAACTCAGGCCCGCCTGCTTCGCTGCCATCGGCACCAGGCTGTGGCTGGTCATGCCGGGAGAGGTGTTCACTTCCAGCAATTGGAAATTATCCTCACCATCGACCATCACATCGACACGTCCCCAACCACTGCAACCTAACGCACGCCAGGCTGCCAGTACCAGGGCCTGCAATTCTGCTTCACGCTCTGCACTCAAGCCGCTCGGGCAGAAGTATTGAGTATCGTCAGAAATGTATTTTGCTTCATAGTCATAGAACTCGCTGGCGCTTTGAATTTTGATGGATGGCAGAATCTGGTCGCCTAAAATGCCGACGGTGTATTCCGCACCACTTAAAAACGCTTCAACCAGCACATCATCATCATGACGAAACGCTTCTGCCAACGCCGCCGGTAACGCATCGCGCGTGTTTACCCGGCTGATCCCTACGCTAGACCCTTCACAGCTTGGCTTGACGAACACCGGTAAGCCCAGTGCATCAATTTCTGCCAGCGTCTGCGCGTCCAGCCCGTTCTCCTGCTGCTGACGCGTCAGCCAGACGAATTTCCCGGCCGGTAATCCCCTGCCCTGCCACAGCAATTTGCTGCGCAGTTTATCCATGGTGATCGCCGACGCCATGACGCCGCTTCCGGTATAGGGGATCTGCTGGAATTCCAGCACCGCCTGCAAAGTACCGTCTTCACCGCCACGACCATGCAGGGCAATAAAAGCTTTATCAAACCCTTGTTGTTTCAGGTTCAGTACGGAAACATCACGCGTATCCACCGGATGCGCATCAATACCCATCTCACGCAACCCGGCCAGTACGGCGTTGCCGGACATCAGCGAAACGTCACGCTCCGCCGAGGTGCCGCCCAACAAAACTGCAACCTTGTCAGCCATTGCGCACCTCCGCCTTCAGTGCGGGCTGCAAACGGATTTCCGCCAGCTTGCGCGCAATTTTGCCAATGTTACCCGCTCCCTGCACAATCACCAGGTCATTACCACTCAGCAGAGGTGCCAACGCTTCGGGCAACGCATCGTGTTCAGACACCAGAATCGGATCAACTTTGCCGCGGCCGCGAATCGCACGGCACAGCGAGCGGCTATCCGCTCCCGGGATCGCGGTTTCACCCGCCGGATAAACATCCAGCATCAGCAGCACATCAACCTGCGAAAGCACGTTGGCAAAGTCGTCAAACAGATCGCGGGTGCGTGTATAACGGTGCGGCTGGAATACCATCACCAGTTTTTTCTCTGGCCAGCCTGCGCGCGCCGCTTTAATCGTCACGTCCACTTCAGTTGGGTGATGACCGTAATCGTCGACCAGCATCGCGCTACCCGGCGTGCCATTAACCGGCGCGGTATCAAACTCACCCAACAGATCGAAACGTCGTCCCGTGCCCTGGAAGCTCTCCAGCGCGGCGAGGATCGCGTTGTCGTCGATGCCTTCTTCCGTCGCCACCGCCACCGCCGCCGCCGCGTTAAGCGCGTTATGACGGCCCGGCGCATTCAGCGTCACATGCAGCACCGGCTTGTCGTGACGAATCAGGGTGAAGTGCCCCTGCGCGCCACGTTGCTCATAATTTTCGACGCGTACATCTGCATCTTCGCTAAAACCATAGGTGGTGAGTTGGCGGCCAACGCGCGGGATCAGGTCACGGATCACCACGTCATCGACACACATCACCGCACGGCCATAGAACGGCAGGTTATGCAGGAAGTTGATAAACGTCTGTTTCAGGTTCTCGAAATCGCCCTGATAAGTATCCATATGATCGGCTTCGATATTGGTGACAATCGCCACCATCGGTTGCAGATGCAGGAAAGACGCATCGCTTTCATCCGCTTCAGCAATCAGATAACGACTGCTGCCCAGACGTGCATGGGTGCCTGCGGCTTTCACCAAGCCACCGTTGACGAAGGTCGGGTCCAGCCCACCTTCGGCATAAATACTGGCCACCATCGCGGTGGTAGTGGTTTTGCCGTGCGTACCGGCAATCGCGATACCGTGGCGGAAGCGCATCAACTCCGCCAGCATCTCAGCGCGGCGAATCACCGGGATACGCTGCTCACGCGCTGCCACCAGTTCCGGGTTGTCCTGCGCCACTGCGGTGGAAACCACCACCACGCTCGCATCGGTCACGTTTTCCGGACGATGGTTGAAATAGATTGTTGCGCCCAGCGATGCCAGATGCTGCGTTACCGGGTTGGGTGCCAAATCGGAACCGCTAATATGATAACCTTCGTTCGCCAACACCTCGGCAATACCGCCCATGCCAGCACCGCCAATGCCGACAAAGTGGATGTGCCGGACGCGACGCATCTCGGGCACAATGGAACGCAGTTTTGCCAATTGTTGTGTATTCATCTGTCTCTGTTACCTGTGTTTTCCGTTTGTACCTGAACCAGGTACGGGTCAAGCTGACTGACCGATTAACTTACTTCGCGGCGCGCGCAACTTCCTGAGCAACCCGTTCGGTTGCATCGGGAATCGCCACCTGACGGGCTTTTTCTGCCATCGCCAACAAGGTGGCGCGATCCCAGTGGCGCAGCGTGTCCGCGACCACAGCCGCGGTGAATTGCGGCTGCTCAAAAATTTTGGCTGCGCCCGCCTGCTCCAGCGGCAACGCATTCCAGTACTGCTGACGATCTTTGTGCATAAAAGGCACGAAAATCGCCGGTAAACCTGCGGCAGCCACTTCGCTGACGGTCAGTGCACCGGAACGGCACACCACCACATCAGCCCAGGCATACGCGGCAGCCATGTCATCGATAAATTCGGTGACTTTATGCTGCGGCTGACCCGCATCGCGGTACGCCTGCTGCACCGTCTCCAGTGCACCTTTGCCGGTCTGATGCCATAAGGTGATGGCATCGCCCAACTCAGCGGCTACCTGTGGCAGCGTCTGGTTCAGGATGCGCGCCCCCTGGCTGCCCCCCACCACCAGCACACGTACCGGGCCGGTACGGCCAGCGAGACGTTCAGCCGGTAACGGCAGCGCCAGCACATCGGTGCGTACCGGGTTGCCGACCACATCCGCTTTGGGAAAGGCGCCGGGAAACGCCTGCATCACTTTGGTCGCAATCTTCGCCAGCCATTTGTTCGTCAGACCGGCGATACCATTCTGTTCATGCAGCACCACCGGGATGCCGCAGCTCCAGGCCGCAAGACCACCCGGACCGGAAACATAGCCGCCCATGCCCAACACCACATCGGGTTGCCAGTTCTGCATAATGCGGCGCGCCTGACGCCAGGCATTAAAGATGCGCAGCGGGGCCAGCAGTTGGGCTTTCGCCCCTTTGCCGCGTAATCCGCTGATGCGGATAAAATCAATCTCGATACCATGCTTTGGCACCAGATCGGCTTCCATACGATCGGCGGTCCCCAGCCAGCGTACCTGCCAGCCCTGTTCCATCAGATGATGGGCGACAGCCAGACCCGGGAACACATGTCCACCGGTACCCCCTGCCATCACCATCAGTCGCTTCCCACTCATCGACCACCTCGGGTAAACGCCTGAGCTTTCGCCAGACGCGTTTCATAATCTATGCGTAACAAAAACACGATGGCCGTCGACATAATGATCAAACTGGAACCACCGTAACTGATCAGCGGCAACGTCAGACCTTTGGTCGGCAGCATACCGGCGGCAGCACCGACGTTAACCAACGCCTGGAAGCTGAACCATACGCCGATGGAACACGCCAGGAAGCCGGAAAAACGCTGGTCAATCTCCAGCGCGCGGCGGCCAATCGACATCGCGCGAAAAGCGACGAAGAATACCATCAACAGCGCCAAAACCACACCGGCATACCCCAATTCTTCGCCGATGATGGAGAAGATGAAGTCGGTATGCGCTTCCGGCAGATACTCCAGCTTCTGCACCGAGTTGCCCAGACCCTGCCCCCAGAACTCACCACGGCCAAACGCCATCAACGACTGGGTTAACTGGTAGCCGCTACCGAACGGGTCTTCCCACGGGTTCCAGAACGATGTCACACGACGCATACGGTAGGGTTCTGCAATAATCAGCAGCACCACCGCGAAAATACCGGAACCGATGATCGCCAGGAACTGCCACAATTTGGCACCCGCAAGAAACAACATCGCCAGCGTGGTCACAAACAGCACCACCACCGTACCGAGGTCCGGCTGTGCCAGCAGTAACACCGCCAGCACCACCATCACGCCCATCGGCTTACAGAAGCCCCAGAAGTTGTTACGTACCTCTTCCACTTTGCGCACCAGGTAGCTGGCGAGATAGCAGAACAGCGACAACTTTGATAACTCCGCAGGCTGAATACGCAGCGGCCCCAGCGCAATCCAGCGCGATGCACCGTTAACCGAGCTGCCCACGACCAGCACGATCAGCAGCATCAGCACCGTCACCACCAGCATCACGTTGCTGTAGCGCTGCCAGAAATCCATCGGTACACGCAGCGTAACCAGCGCCATGCCGAGTGCCAGAATGATGTAAAACGCATCGCGCTTGGCAAAATAGAAGGGATCTTCGTTGAGGCGCTGTCCCACTGGCATTGAAGCCGAGGTCACCATCACGAAACCGACAATCGCCAGACCCAACGTCAGCCACAGCAGCGTGCGATCATAAAGCACGACCGGCGCATCTTCGTTCTCACGCGACCCCATCACCCAATCTTTCAGGCGAAGGGAGAGGAAACTGGCTACACCGGCACCGGGAATTCGCATCAACCTAACTCCTTCGCCAGTTGCGCGAACTGATCGCCGCGCTGTTCAAAATTACGGAACTGATCGAGGCTGGCGCAGGCAGGTGACAACAGTACCATGTCACCGGCTTGTGCCTGAGAGGCGATCTGCGCCATGGCCTGCTGCAGGGTTTCGGTACGGGTGGCGATTTCCGGGCGCAATGCTGCCAGCGCATCGCCATCACGACCAAAGCAGAACAGACGCACGTTGTCGCCTTGGACATAACGCGCCAGCGGGCTGAAATCCGCAGATTTGCCATCGCCACCCAGCAACAGCCACAGCGTGCCTTTCACCTGCAAGCCATTCAGTGCGGCCTCGGTGCTGCCGACGTTGGTGGCTTTAGAGTCATTAATCCAGCGAATACCGTGCGCTTCATGCACCAGCTGGAAACGGTGCGGTAAGCCGGTAAAGGTGGTCAGCGCTTTCAGGCTGGACGCACGTGGGATGTTCACGGCATCCGCCAGCGCCAGCGCCGCCAGCGCATTGGTGTAATTGTGTTGACCCACCAGCTTCATCTCGTCGGTGTTTAATACCTTCTCACCTTTGACACGCAGCCAGGTGCTACCCTGCTGACGGTTGAGGTGATAATCACCGATGTCGATACCAAAGCTGACACAGCGAGTATCCGCGCCGCGCACCGGCATGGTCATGCCATCGTCGGCGTTGACCACACACACCCGGGCGTTTTCGTAAATACGCAGTTTGGCGGCACGATACTGCTGCATGCCCAACGGATAGCGATCCATATGATCTTCCGTCACGTTGAGGATGGTGGCCGCCGCCGCTTTCAGGCTGTAAGTGGTTTCCAGCTGGAAGCTGGAAAGTTCCAGCACGTACAGTTGGGCCGGGGATTTCAGCAGCGACAACGCCGGTAAACCGATATTGCCCCCCACGCCCACCTGCCAACCTGCGGCACGCGCCATTTCGCCCACCAGCGTGGTCACGGTACTTTTGCCGTTGGAACCGGTAATCGCCACAATCGGTGCCTGCGCTTCACGACAGAACAGCTCGATATCACCCACGATCTCGATACCGGCATCAGCCGCTTCGCTCAACGCCGGATGCGCCAGGGCAATTCCCGGACTGGCGATGATCAAATCAGCCGCCAGCAGCCAGTCGTTGTTCAGTCCACCGACATAGCGTTCCACCTGCTCTGGCAGCTTATCCAGACCCGGCGGTGACACACGGGTGTCCATCACGCGGGGCGTTACGCCCTGCGCTAAAAAGAAATCAACACAGGAGAGGCCGGTCAGGCCCAACCCGATGATGACGACTTTTCTGCCCCGATAGTCAGCCATGATTAACGTACCTTCAGCGTTGCCAGGCCAATCAGCACCAGCATCAGCGAAATAATCCAGAAGCGCACAATCACGCGCGGCTCCGGCCAGCCTTTCAATTCATAGTGATGGTGAATCGGTGCCATGCGGAAAATACGTTGTCCGCGCAGCTTGAACGACCCCACCTGCAAGATCACCGACAGCGTCTCAACCACGAACACGCCACCCATAATCACCAGCAAAAACTCCTGACGCAGCAGCACTGCAATAGTACCCAGCGCGCCACCCAGCGCCAGTGAGCCGACATCACCCATAAACACTTGCGCCGGATAGGTGTTGAACCACAGGAAGCCGAGACCAGCACCGACAATCGCGGTACAGACAATCACCAGCTCACCCGCATGGCGCAGATAAGGGATATGCAGATATTCAGCAAACTTCACGTTACCGGTCGCCCAGGCCACCAGCGCAAAGCCAGCCGCGACAAACACGGTAGGCATAATCGCCAGGCCATCCAGACCGTCGGTCAGGTTGACGGCATTACCCGTCCCCACAATCACAAAGTAAGCCAGCAGGATGTAGAACAGCCCCAACTGCGGCATGATGTCTTTAAAGAACGGGACGACCAGCTCCGTCGCCGGGGTGTCTTTACCCGCCAGGTAGAGCGCGAACGCCACACCCAACGAAATCACCGACATCCAGAAGTATTTCCAGCGTGCGATCAGCCCTTTCGTGTCTTTGCGCACCACTTTGCGGTAATCATCGACAAAGCCAATCACGCCGAAGCCAACCAGGACCACCAGCACGCACCAGACATACGGGTTAGACGGATACGCCCACATCAACACCGAAACGGTGATGGAGGTGAGAATCATCAAACCGCCCATGGTCGGGGTGCCGCGCTTACTGAAATGCGACTCCGGACCATCATTACGTACCACCTGACCAATTTGCAGCTTTTGCAGCCAGGCAATTAAACGGGGCCCCATCCACAGGGAGAGGAACAGAGCGGTCAGCAGGCTGACGATGGCGCGAAACGTCAAATAAGAAAAGACGTTAAAGCCGGAATAAAGTGCGACCAAATGCTCGGCCAGCCAGACTAACATGTTCCTTTCTCCTGTAAGCTCTGTACTACCTGCTCCATGGCGGCACTACGCGAACCTTTAATCAAAATCGTTATTTCCTGATGTTCGGACAATAGCGTCCGTAAACGTTCAATCAGCGCGGCTTTGTTGGCGAAATGTTCGCCGTTACCACTGTTGTCACTGATCAACTGACTAAGCGATCCCGTGCTCAGCACACAATCAATTCCAGCGGCTTTCGCCGCCTCGCCGACCTGGCGGTGACAGGCTTCCGCCTCATCACCGAGTTCCGCCATATCGCCCACCACCATCACGCGATAGCCAGGCATATCGCCCAGCACCTGCGCGGCAGCAGTCATCGAGCCCACATTGGCGTTATAGCTATCATCAATCAGCAGTTGATGCTCAGCCAGACGAACCGGGAAGAGACGACCGGGAACCGGCTGTAATTTCGTCAGACCCGCCTGAATGGCGCTGAGTGGCGCATCGACTGACAGCGCTAACGCGGCGGCGGCCAGGGCGTTGGCAATATTATGTCGTCCCGGCAGCGGCAAAGTGATAGCGATGTCGCCACGCGGGGTATGTAAGGTGAAGGAAGTGGCATCGGCGCGCAGTTGGATATCACTGGCACCAAACTCTACCTCCGCCTGCGGCTGGGGTGAAAAACGCCACAGGGTTTTGCCCACCAGCTGCGGTTGCCAGTTCGCCAGATCATTGCTGTCGGCGTTGATGATGGCGGTGCCGTGCGCGGGCAGACCGGCAAAAATCTCGCCTTTCGCTTTGGCGACACCGGCCAGCGAACCGAAGCCTTCCAGATGCGCGGCAGCCAGGTTATTCACCAGCGCCGTCTCCGGACGGGTCAAATCGGTGGTATACGCAATCTCGCCCTGGTGGTTAGCCCCCAGTTCAATCACTGCGTAATCATGGTCTTTGGTCAGACGGAGCAGCGTCATGGGGACGCCGAAGTCATTGTTCAGATTGCCTGCGGTATACAGGGTTTCACCGCACTCGCGCAGAATCGCCGCCGTCATCTCTTTGACTGAGGTTTTGCCGGAGGAACCGGTCAGTGCCACCACGCGTGCTTTCGCCTGCTGGCGCACCCAGGCACCCAGTTGTCCAAAAGCGATGCGGGTATCAGCCACCACCACCTGTGGCACTGCCACTGGCAGGTGTTTACTCACCAACAGCGCCTGAGCACCACTGGCAATCGCATCACCGACAAAGTCATGCGCATCAAAACGCTCACCCACCAGCGCCACAAACAGGCAACCTGCCGTCACTTTCCGGGTGTCGGTAACCACATCGCCGACCGTAATATCGCTGCCGTACAGCTTACCGCCGCTGACCGTCGCCAGGGTATTGAGAGAAATTGGGATCATGCCATCACCCCCAGCAAACGCGCGACCGTGTCGCGGTCTGAGTAATCCAGACGGCGATTGCCAACGATTTGATAATCTTCGTGCCCTTTGCCTGCCACCAGCACGATATCCTCGGCTTTGGCCTGCATAATCGCGTTGGTGACCGCCTGCGCACGCCCCGCTACCACACGAGCACGACCAGGATCGAGCAGCCCGGTTAAAATATCGTTTACGATCGCCTGCGGATCTTCGCTGCGCGGATTGTCATCGGTGATCACCACCACATCAGCGAACTGCTCCGCAATGGCACCCATCAGCGGGCGTTTGCCTTTATCGCGATCGCCGCCGCAACCAAACAAGCACCACAGTTGACCTTTACAGTGCAGCCGCGCCGCTTCCAGCGCTTTCTCCAGCGCATCCGGCGTATGGGCATAATCAACCACCACCGTGGGTTTGTCTGGCGCGCTGAACACTTCCATACGTCCCGTGACGGGCAGCAACTGCGTTGCGCTACTGACCAGAGCATCCAGCGGATAATCCAGCGACAACAGCGTTGCCAGCGCCAGCAGCAGATTGCTGACGTTAAAAGCGCCCATCAAGCGGCTGTCGAACTCGCCATCACCCCAACTGGAGCTGAAGCAGATATGCGCACCACCATCGTGATAATTCACGGCGGTGGCTTTCAACCAGCGGCCATGGCAGCCGGGTTGCAGGTTATCTGCCATCGTCACGGCGACGGCATCAGGCAATTTTGCCAGCCAGCGGCGTCCGACTTCGTCATCCGCATTGATAATCGCCGCCCCCACCTGATGTTCGGAGAACAACAGCCATTTGGCAGCTTCGTAGCTTTGCATATCACCGTGATAATCGAGGTGATCGCGGCTCAGATTGGTGAACACCGCAGCGGCAAACGGCAGCGCGGCAACGCGATGCTGTACCAGACCATGCGACGACACTTCCATCGCTGCCAGCGTTGCGCCCTGACCCACCAGGTCGTGCAGAACATGCTGAACGTCAACCGCCGAACCGGTGGTGTTCTCTGTCGCCACCAGCTGGCCGTACAGACCGTTGCCCACCGTCCCCATCACCGCACCGGTCTCACCCAGCAAATTGGCCCATTGCGCAATTAACTGCGTGGTGGTGGTTTTGCCGTTGGTGCCAGTGACACCAATTAATTTCAGTTTTTCAGCAGGTTGCTGATAAAAGCGTCCGGCCAGTGCCGAGAGACGCTGCGGCAACTGCGCCAGATAGATAACCGGGACACCATGTATCTCGCGGATATCGCCATCAATGGCCTCACCTTCGGCTTCAGCAATCACGGCCGCCACGCCCTGAGCAATAGCCTGTGGAATAAATCGACGTCCATCAGCATGATGGCCCGCCACGGCGATAAACAGATCGCCAGCAGCCGCAGAGCGGCTGTCCAGTGTCATGTCACGGAGTGGACGCGCCGGCGCGCCCGGCACCCACGGGGCCAGTAAGTCGCGCAGGTTACGATCTGTCACTTGATTCCTCACTCTGGTTCTTCACCAACTCGTTCTTATCATTTACCGGTAGCGCATCGGGTTCGATGTTCATGGTACGCAGTACGCCGCCCATGATGGCACCAAACACCGGCGCGGAGACCGCACCACCATAATATTTACCGGCTTGGGGATCGTTGATCACCACCACCAAAGCAAAACGAGGATGACTGGCAGGCGCGACGCCTGCGGTGTAAGCAATGTATTTATTGACGTAGCGACCATCGGGACCGACTTTCTTCGCCGTACCGGTTTTGATCGCAATGCGATACCCCTTGATGGCCGCTTTCACGCCACCGCCACCCGGCAGGGCAACGCTTTCCATCATATGCACCACGGTTTTAACCAATTCTTCCGGGAAAACCCGCTCACCGGCAACCGGTGGATCAACCTTGGTAATCGACAGCGGACGATAGACGCCATAGCTACCAATGGTTGCGTAGACTCGCGCTAACTGTAACGGCGTTACCATTAGCCCGTAGCCGAAAGAGAAGGTGGCCCTCTCTATGTCAGACCACCGTTGTTTTTGAGGATATAAGCCACTGCTTTCTCCGACCAACCCCAAATTGGTCGCCTTACCCAGCCCAAAGCGCGCGTAAGTGTCTACGAGTGCTGAGGACGGCATCGCTAACGCCAGACGGGAAACCCCGACGTTACTCGACTTCTGCAGGACCCCGGTCAGGGTCAATTCGTTGTAACGCGCCACATCTTTGATCTCATGACCATTGATACGATAAGGCACGGTATTCAGTACGCTGTTTTCTTTCACCACACCGCGTTGCAGGGCGGTCATCACCACCATCGGCTTCACGGTTGAACCTGGTTCGAAAATGTCGGTAATGGCGCGGTTACGCATCACATCTTTTGGCGTGTTAGCCAGATTGTTCGGGTTATAGGCGGGACTGTTCGCCATCGCCAGGACTTCACCGGTGCTAACGTCCACCAGCACGGCAGAACCCGATTCGGCTTTGTTGAAGGCCACAGCGTTATTTAGCTCGCGATACACCAGCGCCTGCAAACGTTCATCGATGCTCAGCGTCAGGTTATGAGCGGCGCGGCTATCCACCGAGGAGATATCTTCAATCACGCGACCGTAGCGATCTTTACGCACGGTACGTTCGCCGGGTTCGCCGGTCAGCCATTTGTCGAAGCTTTTTTCCGTACCTTCAATGCCCTGGCCGTCGATATTGGTGAAGCCAATCAGGTGTGCCGTGACCTGGCCGGCCGGATAATAACGGCGCGATTCTTCACGCAAGTAGATACCGGGCAGCTTGAGCTTCTTAACGTATTCACCAATGGCCGGGTTCACCTGGCGAGCCAGATACACAAAACGCCCTTTCGGGTTGGCATTGATGCGTGTGGCGAGTTGATCGAGCGGGATCGACAGGGCATCCGACAGCGCTTTCCAGCGGCTATCAACCGAGATGCCGCCGTGTTCATTCAATTCTTTCGGATCGGCCCAGATGGCGTTCACCGGTACGCTGACCGCCAACGGACGACCGGCACGATCGCTGATCATGCCGCGTGCGGTAGGCACGGCTTGCACACGCAGCGAGCGTAGATCCCCTTCTTTCACCAACTTGTCAGGGTTGATCACCTGCAACCAGGCCACACGCGATAACAGGCCACCCAGCGCCAGTAAAATACAGCCGCACAGCAACGCAAAACGCCAGCTTACAAAGCTGGCCTTATCTTCTGGTTTTTTTAACTTCAGCGTTTTGCTTGCGCCGCTCATCAGGTTCTGAGATTCCTTATTGCTGCACCACAATGTTTTCCTGCGAAGGATCGACATGCTGCATTTGCAATTTCTCGGTTGCGATTCGTTCTACCCGGCTGTGATCGCCGAGCGCGTTCTCTTCCAGAATCAGGTTGCGCCATTCGATATCTAAGGCGTCACGTTCCAGCACCAGCTGTTCACGTTCTGCCGTCAGACGGCGTGTTTTGTGCGTGGTAGTTACCACCAGCATCGCGGAAACCAGCACCGCCACCAGCAACAGCACCGGGATCTTGCCAAAACGCAGCAGATCGCCACCTATGACCCCGGGCAGACTGTGACGCTCGTTTCCGATCATGACGCCGTCCTTTCAGCAATACGCAGCACCGAACTGCGTGCGCGTGGGTTATCAGCGACTTCGGCATCACCCGGCACCATTTTGCCCAGCGTTTTCAGCTCCCGACCGCCCAACGCTTTCAACTGCGTTTCGGTCATCGGGATACCCGCCGGAACTTGCGGACCACGACTCTGATCGCGCATAAAGCGTTTCACCAGGCGATCTTCCAGCGAGTGGAAGCTGATCACCGACAATCTGCCGCCCGGTGCCAGCACCGACAAAGCCCCTTTCAGCGCAATGTCGATCTCTTCCAGTTCACTGTTGATCCAGATACGAATCGCCTGAAAACTGCGGGTCGCCGGATGCTTGAACTTATCTTTCACCGGTGTCGCCGCTGCGATCACCTCAGCCAGTTCTTTGGTACGCGTCATCGGCTGTTCGCGATTGCGCTCAACAATCGCGCGGGCAATACGTTTGGCAAACCGTTCTTCCCCGTAGGTCTTCAGCACGAAGGCGATATCGGCTTCTTCTGCACTGAGTAACCATTCCGCCGCCGACTGTCCGCGCGTCGGGTCCATGCGCATGTCCAACGGCCCATCACGCATGAAAGAGAAACCCCGTTCTGCGTCATCCAACTGCGGCGATGACACGCCCAGGTCGAGTAAAACGCCGTCGATCTTGCCGTTCAGCCCGCGCTCGCTAACGTATTCTGCCAAGGCCGAAAACGGTCCATGCACGATCGAGAAGCGCGAATCTTTTATCTCAGCGGCTGCGGCTATGGCTTGCGGATCGCGATCAATCGCCAGTAGCTGACCGTTAGCGCCAAGTTGCGCAAGGATCAATCTGGAGTGACCACCGCGACCAAAAGTGCCGTCAATGTATATGCCGTCTTCCCTGATATTGAGTGCGTTGACCGCCTCATCCAGCAGCACTGTGGTGTGTTTGAAATTTTCCTGCATAGCTATAGCGACAAGTCCTGCAACCGCTCAGATAAAGGTTCCTGAGCTGACTGTTCTGCGTCAATATCGTCCTTAACTTGTTGATACCAGGTCTGTTCATCCCACAGTTCAAACTTGTTGAACTGGCCGACCAGCATCACTTCTTTTGCCAGGTTCGCATGTTGACGAAGGGTATTCGCCAGCAATAAACGACCTGCATTATCCATCTGACACTCACTGGCATGCCCCAACAGCAGACGCTGCACGCGACGCTCGGCGGGGTTCATGCTGGATAAGCGAGACAGCTTTTTCTCAATGATTTCCCATTCGGGCAGGGTATAAAGCAGCAGGCAGGGCTGATGGAGGTCGATGGTACAAACCATTTGACCCTGAGACTCTCCGATCAGCAATTCACGATAGCGTGTTGGTACGGCCAGTCGCCCTTTGCTGTCGAGATTGACTAACGTTGCCCCACGGAACATGCCAGCCTCACCCCTCAGATACCCTTTTTCACCACTTTATCCCACATTTTACCACGAAAAGAGTTTACGGAGCCGATGAAATCCTTGTCAAGCCGCAACGGCGAGTGAATATCACTCTTTACAGCGGGTGAAATTATTCAAAGAAGGAAGGAAGTAGACGATGAATGGCAAAATAAAAATTAACCTGATGAATAATGGAATAAAAATTTTCGCGTCATGAAAAACGGCGAAAAATAAAGCGCGTTGCCTCGTGAAGATAAATATCCCGCGTTATGCGACAGCGGCTGCATTTTAGGGGATTTCCGAAAAGAAGCCCAGCACCATCGCGACAGCTCTGCTACCCGCTGTTGCCGAAGTTGTAAACAAATAAGAAAAGCCAGGCAGCTTAATTTGTTAGCAAATCAGGTGAAAATTTACGCTTTTTTACCTGAATGATTGCGGGGGAAATTAACGGGTTGATTAATAAATGGGGCAACACGCTGCCCCACAGATTCATTTTGTCCGACGGCTTAATTGACCGCGGCGAAATAAATTACGCCGAATACGGGTTAAACCCGGCTTCGGTTTTCGTGGTTCATCCAGCGAGGCTAAAACGAGTTCGAGGACGCGTTCGGCAACATCGCGATGACGCTGCCCCACCGCCAGTACCGGGCACTCAAGAAAATCGAGCAATTCGTGGTCGCCAAAAGTGGCAATCGCCAGATCGGTTGGCAGACGCCCGTCACGTTTCAGCGTCACATCCATTACGCCCTGCAACAGGCCAAATGAGGTGGTGAACAACGCTTCCGGCATCGGGTGATCTTCCAGATACTTCTCGAACAGCGCCGCTGCCGCCGTGCGTTCAAAGCTGTTGCAGTAGATGTAATCAATGGGCCGCTCGTCGCCTTTCCACGCGTCACGGAACCCCATTTCACGCAGGAAACTGACCGACAGCTCCGGCAACGCGCCGAGGAACAGGACGTTTTTCACCGGCAGCTGACGCAATTCAGCAGCGAGCTGCTGAGCATCATCCTGATCCGCGCCCACCACACTGGTGAAATGTTCACGATCCAATGCGCGATCCAGGGCAATGATCGGCAGCGGATCGTTGATCCAGCGCTGATAGAAGGGATGCTCCGGTGGCAACGAGGTGGAAACAATGATCGCATCCACCTGACGCTGCAAAAGATGTTCAATGCAGCGCATCTCGTTATCAGGCTGATCTTCAGAACAGGCGATCAACAGCTGATAACCACGTTGTCGCGCCTGGCGCTCAAGGTAATTGGCAATGCGCGTGTAGCTGGTGTTTTCCAGATCGGGGATCACCAACCCAATGGAACGGGTACGCCCGGCGCGCAGACCCGCCGCCACGGCATTCGGGTGATAATTATGTTCACGCACCACCGCCATCACTTTCTCGACGGTTTTGTCGCTGACACGATATTGCCGCGCTTTGCCATTGATCACATAGCTGGCCGTAGTGCGCGACACGCCAGCCAGGCGCGCGATTTCATCCAGTTTCACGATGACACCTTAATTCCTGATAAGCCCTGCGGGTGAAAATGCCCGCAGAGTAGCTAAGGGTAAAACATTTGTAACATCTAACCGCAGAAAACTACGCTGAGCAACCGCTTTTATCCGTCAGGGTGTGCAAGCGCATAAAATAAAAAAAACCCGGCATTACGCCGGGTTAGCATCGTGACTGTCTGTTACTGACCGTGATTAACGCATGATGC
This sequence comes from Pantoea sp. At-9b, assembly GCF_000175935.2. Lineage (NCBI taxonomy): Bacteria > Pseudomonadati > Pseudomonadota > Gammaproteobacteria > Enterobacterales > Erwiniaceae > Pantoea > Pantoea sp. At-9b. The sequence goes on along the minus strand of NC_014837.1, from coordinate 763,735 downwards.
GATCGCCGCGCGAAACGCCAACGATACCAGAACGCGCCACTTCAACAATTTCCGCGACATCACGGACGGTGTTCAGGAACGCGTCCAGCTTGTCGCTGGTGCCCGCCAGCTGAACCGTGTACAGCGTTGGCGTCACATCGATGATCTGCCCACGGAAAATCTCCGCGCTACGCTTCACTTCTTCGCGGCCATAACCGGTTGCCTGGATTTTGACCAGCATGATTTCGCGCTCAACATAAGCGCCCTGCCCCAGTTCGCTGACACGTAACACGTCAACCAGCTTGTGGAGCTGCTTCTCAATCTGCTCCAGTACCTTTTCATCACCGACGGTTTGAATCGTCATGCGCGACAGGGTGGGATCGTCTGTCGGGGCTACCGTCAGGCTTTCAATGTTGTAACCGCGCTGCGAAAACAGGCCAACCACGCGGGACAATGCGCCGGATTCGTTCTCCAGCAGTACCGATAAAACACGACGCATAATTATGTCCTCTCCGTTTTGCTCAACCACATCTCGTCCATACCGCCACCACGAATCTGCATCGGGTAGACATGCTCGCTGCCATCAACTGTTACATCGACAAACACCAGACGCCCTTTCGCCAGGGTTTCCAGTGCCTGCGTCAGCTTCTCTTCCAGCTCGGCGGGATGCTGAATCGCGATACCCACGTGACCATAGGCTTCCGCGAGGCGCACGAAGTCCGGCAGGGATTCCATGTAGGATTGCGAATGGCGGCCAGAGTAGATCATGTCCTGCCACTGCTTCACCATGCCAAGGAAGCGGTTGTTGAGGTTCAGTACCAGCACCGGCAAATCATATTGCAGCGCGGTCGACAGCTCCTGAATGTTCATCTGGATGCTGCCATCACCGGTCACACAGATGACGGTCTCTTCCGGCAGCGCCATCTTCACACCCAGCGCAGCAGGCAGGCCAAAGCCCATGGTGCCGAGGCCGCCCGAGTTGATCCAGCGACGCGGTTTGTCGAACTGATAATACAACGCTGCGAACATCTGGTGCTGACCCACGTCAGACGTGACGTAAGCATCGCCTTTGGTCAGACGGCAAATGGTTTCGATTACCGCCTGCGGTTTGATTTTATCGCTGGTGCGATCAAATTCGAGGCACTTGCGGCTACGCCAGCCATCAATGGTCTGCCACCAGTCGCGCAGGCTGTCGAGTTCCTGCTTCGCATCCGTCTGTGCCAGCAGTTCCAGCATCTGCGTCAGTGTTTGCTTCGCATCACCAACGATAGGAATGTCTGCGGCAACCGTTTTGGAAATCGAGGTCGGGTCAACGTCGATATGCATCACCGTGGCATTCGGGCAATACTTCGCCAGATTGTTGGTGGTGCGGTCATCAAAACGCACGCCGATGCCGAAAATCAGGTCAGCGTTATGCATGGTCATGTTGGCTTCATAGGTGCCATGCATACCCAGCATTCCCACGCACTGGCGGTGCGTGCCAGGGAAGGCACCCAATCCCATCAGCGAGGTGGTAACCGGAATATTCAGCGTTTCCGCCAGTTGCAGCAGCTCAGCTTCACAACCCGAGGTAATGGCACCGCCGCCGACATACATCACCGGCTTATGCGCCGCCAGCAAGGTTTGCAACGCGCGCTTAATCTGCCCTTTATGGCCCTGAATGGTCGGATTGTACGAGCGCATGCTGACCGACTCCGGCCAGACATAAGGCAGCTTATTGGCCGGATTCAGGATATCTTTCGGCAGGTCAATCACCACCGGTCCCGGACGACCACTTTTCGCCAGCCAGAACGCCTTTTTAATGATGGTCGGGATCTCTTCGGTATTTTTGACCAGGAAACTGTGCTTCACCACCGGACGGGAAATCCCGACCATGTCGCACTCCTGGAAGGCGTCATAACCGATCAGTGACGACGGCACCTGACCGGACAGGACCACCATGGGGATCGAATCCATATAGGCCGTGGCGATGCCGGTAATGGCATTGGTGGCACCAGGACCGGACGTCACCAGCACGACACCCACTTCGCCGGTAGCACGCGCCAGGCCGTCAGCCATATGCACCGCGCCCTGTTCGTGGCGAACTAATACGTGGTCGATACCGCCGACCGTTTGCAGAGCGTCATAAATATCGAGCACCGCTCCGCCCGGATAACCGAATACCTGCTTAACGCCCTGATCGATTAACGAACGGACGACCATTTCGGCTCCTGACAACATCTCCATTTTCTGCCTCCAGGCTTGGGGGACGGAATCCACCAACGCTCGCTTTCCAGCCACGTCAGTGACATCCTGCCCCCGATTCGCCAATTAAGATCAAAACCTTATGTTTATGCTCAGAAGACGGAATTCATTTCCGCCTTCCAGGTACAGGGAATCTACTTGAGTTCATTCTTTTGAGAGTAGGTCGATTACCATAACCGCAGAAAACCCGGCAGGCAAACACCCACCCTCCTTCGCCTCGCTTCTTTCCACCCCAAAGGCACTGAGGCGTGATAATTGCCCGCGAGGATTAAACTAATGCCAGCACAGAACTGCAGATGATAATGCTGGTTACGGAATTATTTACAGCGAGTTATAAGAAATACACGATGCATATTTTGCAACATTCCAGCCCACAATCTTACCCGTCAATTAATTCCTGGCGTGATTATCTTTAAAATCCTTATCTGACGTGAGATTCGTCTAAACAACCACGCTGCCATTGTTTTACCACCCGGTAAATAAACTCAACAAAAATCATAAAAATCAGTTAATTAAAATAAATATTCATTTTTAAAACATTTTTGCATGCGTCACGCCTCGTCAGCCGGGGGGGAATATTGGTTTTTCCTCTGAACAAGCGAATAATCACAGCAGATCCGCCTTAAGCCCCCTGAGAAATAACCTTTCACTTATGGTTGACATCGACGACCTTTCTCAGTATCAATATGTGCAGCACTCAATTTACGAGGTTTGATCCATGTCCCGTTCTTTCCGTCTACTTGGTCTACTACTAATCGCATCCCCATTGCGCGGTAGACTCGTGGGCGGAATCAACAACTGATTCGAACCTGCAGAAAGTTTAAAAAAACCCGCGCCAATGCGCGGGTTTTTTTATGCTCGTAGCACCGGCGAAGTTAATGCATAAGGAAGATTACGATGAGCCAGCAAGTTATTATTTTCGATACCACTCTGCGTGATGGCGAGCAGGCGTTACAGGCCAGCCTGAGTGTTAAAGAAAAACTGCAGATTGCCCTGGCGCTGGAACGTATGGGCGTGGACGTGATGGAAGTGGGTTTCCCGGTTTCTTCTCCGGGCGATTTCGAATCCGTACAGACCATTGCGCGCACCATCAAAAACAGCCGCGTCTGTGGTCTGGCACGTTGCGTGGAGAAGGATATCGACGCGGCATACGAATCTCTGCGCGTAGCAGAAGCGTTCCGTATCCACACCTTCATTGCCACCTCGCCGATGCACATCGCCACTAAGCTGCGCAGTACGCTGCCCGAGGTGATTGAACGTGCGGTGCATATGATTAAGCGTGCCCGCAACTACACCAACGACGTGGAGTTCTCCTGCGAAGATGGTGGCCGTACCCCGATTGATGACCTGTGCCGTATGGTGGAAGCGGCGATCAACGCCGGTGCCACGACCATCAACATCCCGGACACCGTGGGTTACACCCTGCCGCATGAATACGCCAACATTATCAGCCAGCTGATCAATCGCGTGCCGAATATCGATAAAGCGATTTTGTCTGTTCATACCCACGATGACCTGGGCATGGCCACCGGCAACGCCATTGCGGCGGTGATGGCGGGTGCACGCCAGGTAGAAGGCACACTGAACGGCCTGGGCGAGCGCGCCGGTAACTGTGCACTGGAAGAGGTGATCATGGCGATCAAGACCCGCCAGCAGATCATGAACGTGCACACCAATATCCAACATCAGGAAATCTACCGTACCAGCCAGACCGTTAGCCAGATCTGCAACATGCCGATCCCGGCCAACAAAGCGGTGGTCGGTTCAAACGCCTTCGCCCACTCTTCCGGCATCCACCAGGATGGCGTGCTGAAGAACCGCGAAAACTATGAAATCCTGACGCCAGAATCGATCGGCCTGCACAAAATCCAGCTCAACCTGACCTCACGTTCAGGCCGCGCCGCGGTGAAACACCGTATGGAAGAGATGGGTTACAAAGAGACCGACTACAACCTGGATACCCTGTACGACGCCTTCCTGAAGTTGGCGGATAAGAAAGGTCAGGTGTTCGATTACGATCTGGAAGCGCTGGCCTTCATCAACAAACAGAATGAAGAACCGGAACACTTCCAGCTGAAAGAATTCAATGTGCAGACCGGCTCCAGCGTAACCGCCACGGCGTCTGTCCAGTTGGGTTGCGGTGAAGAGACGAAATCTGACGCCGCCACCGGTAACGGTCCGGTTGATGCCGTCTACCAGGCCATCAACCGCATCACCGGCTTTGAAGCCGAGTTGATGAACTACAAACTGACCGCCAAAGGCCACGGTGAAAACGCCCTGGGTCAGGTTGATATCGTGGTCAACTACAACGGTCGCAAATTCCACGGCGTGGGCCTGGCGACCGATATCGTCGAATCCTCCGCCAAAGCGATGGTCAACGCCCTGAACAACATCTGGCGTGCCAAACAGGTGGAAAAAGAATTGCAGCGTAAATTTAAAGAGCAGAAGGAAACGGTGTAACTATGACTAAGTCTTTTCATATCGCGGTAATGCCGGGCGACGGAATCGGCCCGGAAGTGATGGCGCAGGCCATGAAAGTTCTGGACGCGATTCGCGCGCGTTTCGACATGCGTATCACCACCAGCGAATATGATGTTGGCGGTATCGCCATCGATCGTCACGGCGAACCACTGCCTCCGGCCACCGTTGCCGGTGCCGAGCAGGCCGACGCCATTCTGTTTGGTTCAGTGGGCGGCCCGAAGTGGGAAAACTTGCCTCCGGCACAACAGCCAGAGCGCGGTGCGCTCCTGCCGCTGCGTAAGCACTTTAAACTGTTCAGCAACCTGCGTCCGGCAGCGCTGTACAAAGGTCTGGAAGCCTTCTGCCCGCTGCGTAGCGACATCGCTGCACGTGGCTTCGATATCCTGTGCGTGCGTGAACTGACTGGCGGTATCTACTTCGGTCAGCCGAAAGGCCGCGAAGGCAGTGGCCCGCACGAACGTGCGTTCGACACCGAGGTGTATCACCGTTTTGAGATCGAACGTATTGCCCGTATCGCGTTCGAATCTGCGCGCAAGCGTCGCAACAAAGTGACCTCTATTGATAAAGCCAACGTGTTGCAGACCTCCGTGATGTGGCGCGAGATCGTGAACGAAGTGGCGAAAGATTACCCGGATGTGCAACTGAGCCATATGTACATCGACAACGCCACCATGCAGCTGATTAAAGACCCGTCACAGTTTGATGTGCTGCTGTGTTCTAACCTGTTTGGCGACATTCTGTCTGATGAATGCGCGATGATTACCGGCTCCATGGGTATGTTGCCCTCAGCCAGTCTGAACGAAGAAGGTTTCGGCCTGTACGAGCCTGCGGGCGGCTCCGCACCGGATATCGCCGGTCAGAATATTGCCAACCCGGTGGCCCAGATCCTCTCATTGTCCTTGCTGCTACGCTACAGCCTGAATGCCGCTGAGGCTGCCGACAGCATTGAGCGCGCGATCAACCGTGCGCTGGAAGCGGGTCATCGCACCCGTGATTTGGCCGGTGACGGTCAGTCCGTGAGCACTGATGAAATGGGCAGCATCATTGCCCGTTTCATCGCCGAGGAAAAATAAAAAAATGAAAAGCTTATACCAGAAGTTATTTGATGCACATGTCGTCCACGAAGCACCGAACGAAACCCCATTACTGTATATCGATCGCCATTTGATCCATGAAGTGACGTCACCGCAGGCCTTCGATGGCCTGCGCGCTCACGGCCGCAAAGTTCGCCAGCCGTCGAAGACGTTCGCCACCATGGACCATAACGTTTCTACCCAGACCAAAGACATCAATGCGTCGGGTGAAATGGCGCGCATTCAGATGCAGGAACTGATCAAGAACTGTGCGGAGTTCGGTGTCCAGCTGTATGACCTGAACCACCCGTTCCAGGGCATCGTCCACGTGATCGGCCCTGAGCAGGGCATGACCCTGCCGGGCATGACCATCGTGTGTGGCGACTCCCACACCGCTACCCATGGTGCTTTCGGTTCACTGGCGTTTGGTATCGGTACGTCTGAGGTTGAGCATGTTTTTGCCACTCAGACCCTGAAGCAGGGCCGTGCCAAAACCATGAAGATTGAAGTACTGGGCGAAGCGGCTGCGGGCATTACCGCAAAAGACATCGTGCTGGCGATTATCGGTAAAACCGGCAGCGCCGGCGGCACCGGTCATGTCGTTGAATTCTGTGGCCCGGCGATTGAAGCGCTGAGCATGGAAGGCCGCATGACGCTGTGTAACATGGCGATTGAAATGGGTGCCAAAGCGGGCCTGGTCGCGCCGGATGACACCACGTTCAACTATCTGCAAGACAAACAGTTTGCACCGAAGGGCGAGCAGTGGGAACAGGCCGTCGCCTACTGGCGTACCCTGAAATCCGACAGCGACGCGAAATTCGATACCGTGGTGACGTTGAATGCCGCAGATATCGCGCCGCAGGTAACCTGGGGCACCAACCCAGGCCAGGTGATGGCGGTGGATCAGGCGATTCCGAACCCGGCCTCCTTCGCCGATCCGGTTGAGCGTGCCTCTGCCGAGAAAGCGCTGGCCTATATGGATCTGCAACCGGGTATCAAACTGACCGACGTCGCGATCGATAAAGTGTTTATCGGCTCTTGCACCAACTCGCGTATCGAAGATCTGCGCGCCGCCGCCGCTATCGCCAAAGGCCGCCATGTCGCGCCGGGTGTGGTGGCGATGGTGGTGCCGGGTTCAGGTCCGGTGAAAGCGCAGGCGGAAGCGGAAGGTCTGGATAAGATTTTCCTCGATGCCGGTTTTGAGTGGCGTCTGCCGGGTTGCTCAATGTGTCTGGCGATGAACAATGACCGTCTGAACCCGGGCGAACGTTGTGCCTCCACCAGTAACCGTAACTTCGAAGGTCGTCAGGGCCGTGGTGGACGTACCCACCTGGTCAGCCCGGCGATGGCCGCAGCCGCAGCGGTCACTGGCCGTTTTGCCGATATTCGTGAACTGACTCAGGGAGCTTAAGCCATGGCGAAGAAATTTACCCAGCACAGCGGGATTGTTGCCCCGTTAGATGCCGCGAATGTTGATACCGATGCCATCATTCCGAAGCAGTTCCTGCAAAAAGTGACCCGCACCGGTTTTGGTGCTCACCTGTTCCATGACTGGCGTTTTGATGATGACGCTGGCACCGTGCCGACCGCCAGCTTCGTGCTGAACAAGCCGGAATATAAAGGCACCAGCATTTTGCTGGCGCGGGAAAACTTCGGCTGCGGCTCCTCACGTGAGCACGCGCCCTGGGCCCTGACCGATTTCGGTTTCCAGGTGGTGATTGCACCAAGCTTTGCGGATATCTTCTATGGCAACAGCTTTAACAACCAGCTGCTGCCGGTGAAGTTGAGCGATGAAGAAGTCGATGAGATGTTTAAACTGGTGGCAAGCCATCCGGGTATCAGCTTTACCGTTGATCTGGAAGCGCAGACGGTGACTGCCGGTGACAAAACTTACAGCTTCGAAATCGACAGCTTCCGCCGCCATTGCATGATCAATGGTCTCGATAGCATTGGCCTGACGCTGCAACACGAAGCGTCCATCGCCAGCTACGAGACCAACCAGCCCGCGTTTTTACGTTAAAACCGCGCGATTAATCGCGCCGCTACGGGGACGATCTGGCCCGTAGCGGCGCAATTTATTGCGCGCAGTTACACATCCCGCACGCGCGAAGCCAGTACCAGCGCCAGCACCGCCAGCCCGAACGCCAGCCAATACACCGACACATGGCCAAAATGCTCACTCAGGACCCCCTGAATCAAGCCTGCGACAATCATTCCGGTGGAGATCGAGGTGGTGAACATGGTGGTGGCCGCACCTGCGCGTCCCGGCATCAGATCCTGGAACCACAGCATCCCAATCCCGGCGACAATACCGATGAATGCGGCGTTAAACAGTTGCAACACCATCAGCGCGGTACGTGACTGGAACAGCCCCAGCCCGAGATAGAACACTACCGCCGCGACCAGCGCCACCTGCACCAGCCGACGTTTGCCAAAGCGACGCGCATAATGTCCGGCCAGCAACATCAGCGGGATCTCCAGACCCGCCGCCGTGCCCATCAACAAGCCTGCCAGCTTTTCCGGCAAACCGAGGGTGGAACTGATATACAAAGGCATATCAATAAGATACATCACGTTACAGGTCCACATAATGACGGATGCAATAAACAGCAGGCGCACCTGGCTGTCTTTCCACGGACTGAGTTGCGTCAGTACCTGCTCCGGCGACACCACCACGCGCGGCACCGACGGCAGGGTGCGCCAGATCAGCAGCAGGCTTAACAAGAAGATTACCGCCGCCACGCAAAACAGCGTCACAAAGCCGTAGTTCAACGCCAGCGCGAACGATAAGGGTGGACCAATCACCCATGCCAGTGATAGCTGGGCGCGCATCACCGAACTGAACATCACCACTTCGCGCGCCGAACGATCGGCATATTCCCGCGCCAGGGCAAAAATCTGCGGTACCGCCACGCTGGCCAGCGCTGACAGCAGCACACCCAATGTAATCAAGGTCAGATAATGGCGGGAGAAGGCAAACAGCAGCGAGTTGCCCACCGCCATCAGGCAACAAAACATAATCAGCTTGCGCCGGTCACCCTGGCTGTCAGATCGCTTTGCCACCAGCAGGCTGATAACGATGCCGGCAATTGCATTGACGGTAAAAAACAGTCCGACCCAGAACGGTCGCACCTGCACCTCACGCGTCAGAAACAGGCTCAGCGTCGGAGCCTGTAAAGCACCGGCCACGCCAACCATAAAGGAGACGGCCATAAAAGCCAGATAAACCGGGTTGAGGAACGGCTTACGCGATAACAGCGATTTCATGCAGAAATCCCTTTGCGGATTTAATCGGGGGAAAAAAATGAGGGTAGAAGATTCCACAGCAAGACGAAAAAAGCCAGCAGAGAACACACTGCTGGCGGTGAAATTGCACCCTACTCAGAAAAGGTTCCACGTCGGCGGAACCGCTGGCAGAGCGCCATTCATGACTGAATGCCTCCCGCTCTTCCATTGCAGTCTACTATGCCTCTAATATGGGGCAGGAAAAACTGAGCGATTAAGAGAAGGAGTTCCCCTTTTATGTCCTCTTCACGGTTACAACAGCAATTTATCCGCCTGTGGCAAAGCTGCCAGGGTCAGGATCAGGAAACCACCCTGAGCGATCTGGCGGAATTGCTGCATTGCTCACGCCGTCATATGCGTAACCTGTTGAATGCCATGCAGGATGCAGGCTGGCTAATCTGGCAGGCCGAAGCCGGGCGTGGTAAACGCTCGACGCTGAGTTTTTGCTACACCGGCCTGGCCTTGCAGCAGCAACGTGCGGAAGATTTACTGGAACAGGATCGCATCGAACAACTGGTGCAACTGGTGGGCGACAAAAATCAGGTGCGACAAATGATTGCAGCCCACCTCGGCCGCAGCTTTCGTCAGGGTAAGCATATCCTGCGCGTCCTTTACTATCGCCCGCTCCCCAACCTGCTGCCTGGCTCCCCACTGCGCCGATCTGAAACCCATCTGGCGCGGCAAATCTTCAGTGGCCTGACCCGGGTAAATGAGGAAAAGGGGGAAATCGAACCCGATATCGCTCACCATTGGCAACAGACATCGCCGCTGCACTGGCGTTTCTTCCTGCGTCCGGCGATTCGCTTTCACCATGGGCGCGAGCTGGAGATGGAGGATGTCATCAGCTCACTGGAACGCCTGCGCAGCCAGCCGCTGTTTTCGCATCTCGCAAAACTGCACTCCCCTGCGCCCTGGACGCTGGATATCCAACTGACGCAACCCGATAACTGGCTGCCGTGGCTACTCGGTAGCGTCAGCGCGATGATCCTGCCGCGCGAATGGCAAACCCTGCGCGACTTCGCCCGACAACCGATTGGCACCGGCCCCTACAGCGTGGTGCGCAATCAGCAAAGTCAGCTCAAGATCGCCGCCTTTGATGACTACTTCGGCTACCGCGCGCTGATTGACGATGTCTCAATTTGGGTGCTGCCGGAAATCAGCGATGAACTGGTGTATGCCGGGGTAAAATTGCAGGGCGAAACCGCCGATGAAAAATCGGAAGAGAGTCGTCTCGAAGAGGGTTGCTATTTTCTGCTGTTTGACCAGCGTTCAGAACAGGGGCGTGATGCCCATTTCCGCCGTTGGGTCAGCTATCTGTTCAACCCCATCGCCCTGCTCAACAATGCCGGAGTGGGTTATCAACGCTACTGGTTCCCGGCGTATGGCCTGCTGCCGCGCTGGCACCATCGCCGCGATCTGACCGCCGTCAGTAAACCCGAGAACCTGAAACAACTGACCATCAGTTGGTACAGCCACCATGTCGAGCATGAGGGGATTGCCAATGCGCTGCGCCCGCTACTGGCCGCGCAGGGCGTCGAGCTGATCACTCGCGAACTGAGCTACGAAACCTGGTTTAATGGCGAGGGTGAGAGCGATATCTGGCTCGGAAGCGTCAACTTCACCCTGCCGCTGGATTACTCGTTGTTCGCCCAGTTGTATGAATTGCCGTTGATGCAGCAGTGCATCCCGATTGACTGGCAAAGCGCGGCTGAACGCTGGCGCGAAAAAACGCTGCCGCTGGCGGAATGGGGGAAACAGTTGGTGGACAGTGACTACCTGCATCCGCTGTTCCATCACTGGCTATTGCTGGAAGGACAGCGCAGTATGCGCGGCGTGCGCATGAATACGCTCGGCTGGTTTGACTTTAAATCCGCCTGGTTTGCTCCGCCGGAGTTGTGAACCTTTCGCCCCGACCCGGAAATGTCTAGAATGAGCCGTTCTCAACGGGGTGCCCTGCGTTACAGGGGCTGAGAGAGACCCGTCGAACCTGATCCGGTTAATACCGGCGTAGGGATTTGAGATGCCTCACTGCTCAGATCCTTTGCGACTCAACCTTATCTTCTCCTCAAGGAGCGCAAAGTGTTTAAAAAAGTTCTGCCCGTGCTGTTACTGGTCGCTGCCCCGGCACTGGCTGCCAAACCGGTCCTGACCGTCTACACCTACGATTCGTTCTCCGCCGATTGGGGCCCCGGCCCTGCCGTCCAAAAAGCCTTCGAAGCCCAATGCGGCTGCGAACTGAAATATGTCGCGCTGGAAGATGGCGTGTCACTGCTCAATCGCGTGCGGATGGAAGGCAAAAACAGCAAAGCGGATATCGTGCTGGGCCTCGATAACAACCTGGTACAGGCAGCAGAAAAAACCGGCCTGTTTGCCAAAAGCAAGGTGGATACCCGCGCACTCCAGTTACCGGACGGCTGGCACAATGACACCTTTATCCCGTTCGACTATGGTTACTTCGCCTTTGTCTATGACAAAAACAAACTGCAAAACCCACCGAAAAGCCTGAAAGAACTGGTCGAAAGCCCGGAAAAATGGCGGGTGATCTACGAAGATCCGCGCACCAGTACCCCAGGTCTCGGCCTGCTGCTGTGGATGCAAAAGGTCTATGGCGACCAGGCACCGGAAGCCTGGCAGAAACTGGCGCAGAAAACCGTCACCGTCACCAAAGGCTGGAGCGAAGCCTATGGCCTGTTCCTGAAAGGCGAAGGCGACCTGGTGCTGAGCTATACCACCTCTCCGGCCTATCACATCATCGAAGAGAAGAAAGAAAATTACGCGGCGGCCCCGTTCAGCGAAGGCCACTATATGCAGGTTGAAGTGGCGGCGCAGCTCGCCAGCAGCAAACAACCGCAGCTGGCGCAGCAATTTATGCAGTTTATGGTCAGCCCGGCCTTCCAGCAGACCATCCCGACCGGCAACTGGATGTATCCGGTGATTAAGAGCGATCTGCCTGCCGGTTATCAGACACTGCACATCCCGCAAACGGCGCTGCAATATAGCCCGGCGGACGTTGCCGAACATCGCGCCGCCTGGATTAGTGCATGGCAACGCGCCGTCAGCCGTTAATTCCCGGCTGGCTGCTACCCGGCAGTTTCACCGCGCTGCTGTTATGCGCGGTGGCGCTGCTGGCGTTTGGCGCGCTGCTGATGTCAGCCCCCATCGGCGACTGGCGCGCCCTGCTCAGCGATGACTATCTGCATCATGTGCTGGCGTTCTCCTTCTGGCAGGCCTTGTTGTCGGCGCTATTCTCGGTGATTCCCGCCATCCCGCTGGCACGCGCCCTGTACCGGCGGCGTTTTCCCGGTCGCAATCTGCTGTTGCGCCTGTGCGCCATGACGCTGGTGCTGCCGGTGCTGGTGGCGGTATTTGGCCTGCTGAGCGTCTATGGCCGCAGCGGCTGGCTGGCGCAGTTATGCAGCATGGTGGGCATCGATTATCACTTCTCACCCTATGGGCTTCAGGGCATTCTGCTGGCACACGTGTTCTTTAATCTGCCGCTGGCGACACGCATGCTGTTGCAGGCGCTGGAGAGCATTCCGGGCGAACAGCGTCAGTTGGCGGCACAGCTTGGTTTGCGCGGCTGGAACCTGTTCCATTTACTGGAATGGCCGTGGCTGCGGCGACAAATTTTGCCCACCGCCGCGCTGATTTTTATGTTGTGCTTTGCCAGTTTCGCCACCGTGCTGGCACTGGGTGGTGGCCCGCAGGCCACCACGCTGGAGCTGGCAATTTATCAGGCGCTGAGTTTTGACTACGATCCTGGCCGCGCAGCCCTGCTGGCGCTGCTTCAGTTAGGTTGTTGTCTACTGTTGGTGTTGTTGAGCCAGCGCTTCAGCAAAGCCATTCCGGCCGGGAGCCAGCAGATACGTGGCTGGCGTGATCCGCAGGATAGCTGGCGCGCGCGCCTCAGCGATAGCGTGTTGATCGCCGTAGCCTTGTTGCTGTTGATCCCGCCTTTACTGGCGGTCGTGACCGATGGCCTGCGCGGTGGTGTGGCCGGGGCGATACAACAACCGGCCCTGTGGCAGGCCACCTTCACCTCATTACGTATCGCCCTTGGGGCCGGCGTGTTGTGCGTCATGCTTACCCTGATGCTGCTGTGGAGCAGTCGTGAGCTACGCCTGCGTCATCACATCATCCCGGCACAGGCGATGGAGCTGAGCGGCATGTTGATTCTGGCAATGCCCGGGATCGTGCTGGCCAGCGGCTTTTTCCTGCTGTTCAACGCCACCGTTGGCCTGCCGCAGTCGGCAGATGGCCTGGTGATCTTCACTAACGCGCTGATCGCTATCCCTTATGCGATGAAGGTGCTGGAGAACCCGATGCGCGATCTCAGCGCGCGTTACAATCAGTTATGCGCCTCGCTGGGGGTGCAGGGATGGAATCGTCTGCGCCTGATTGAACTGCGCGCGCTGAAACGCCCGCTTGCTCAGGCGCTGGCCTTTGCCTGTGTATTGTCGATTGGTGATTTCGGCGTGGTGGCGTTGTTTGGCAGCGCGGATTTCCGCACCCTGCCCTTTTATCTGTTCCAGCAAATTGGTGCCTATCGTGGCGATGATGGCGCGGTCACCGCGTTACTGTTGCTGCTACTGTGCCTGCTCCTGTTTACCCTGATGGAAAAATTGCCAGGTCGTCATGCTGACACTGAATAACCTCACTTACCTGTACCAGCATCTGCCGATGCGCTTCCAGTTCAGCGCACAAGCAGGCGAACGGCTGGCGATCCTTGGTCCGAGCGGTGCCGGGAAAAGCACCCTGCTCAGCCTGATTGGTGGTTTTCTGCCGGTCAGCAGCGGTAGTTTATGGTTGAACGGCACCGACCATACCGCCAGCGTCCCTGCGGCGCGTCCGGTCTCAATGCTGTTCCAGGAGAACAACCTGTTTCCGCACCTGACGGTGCAGCAGAATCTCGGTCTGGGGCTGCATCCGGGCTTAAAACTCACCAGTGAACAGAAACAGCAAGTGATTGAGATCGCCGGGCAAACCGGGCTTCAGGAGATGCTGCAACGCCTGCCGGGTCAGCTCTCCGGTGGACAGCGCCAACGTGTCGCGCTGGCGCGCTGCCTGCTGCGTAATCAGCCGATCTTATTGCTGGATGAACCGTTTTCCGCGCTCGATCCGGCGCTGCGTCAGGAGATGCTGCAACTGGTGCACAACGTCTGCGCTGCGCGCAATATCACGCTGTTGATGGTGTCGCACAGCCTGGAAGATGCGCGGCAAATCGCGGCGCGCAGTCTGGTGGTGGTTGATGGGCGGGTTTACTGGGATGGCAGCACGGAAGAGCTGCTCACTGGCAGAACCCCCGCTGCCGCCATCCTCGGCGTGGCGCAGCGTTAAGCGAAGAACACCTTCCACAGCAGATGGCGGAACAACGGCATCATCGGATGGAACTGGATAGCAATAAACGCCGCCACACCCAGCGCGGCAGCCAGCGGTGCCAGCCAGCGTAAACGCGCTGTCGGCAGATACGCCGTTGCCCAGTCGACGTTTTTGCCGCTGCGCCACCAGCGCCAGCACAGCCAGAACCCCAGCCACACCAGCAATGCCACCAGCGCCAGCAACCAGGTAAAGTGGCCGCCTTGTGCGGCCTTCGGGACATCGATCGCCACACCAGCGAGGATACCGGGCATCAGATACAGCGGTGGCCACAGGATGCAGCCGATAATGTTCGGCGGCAGGAATTTACGCACCGGCAGTTCCAGCATCCCGGCAGCCAGCGGAATCAGTGGCCGTGTCGGGCCGACAAAGCGCCCCACCAAAATGGTGAACATGCTGTGCTGATGCAACGCATGCTCCGTTTTATCCAGCAGCCCGCGATATTTTTGCAGATATTTCCAGCGATGCAGCGGCCCCTGAAATTTCCAGCCAATGCCATAGGAAACCCAGTCGCCAATCAGACAGCCCGCCAGCCCCGCAGCCCAGGCGGGATACAGGCTAATCTGGCCGCTGCCGACCAGCGCCCCGAGGCTTGCCATCAACACCGTGCCCGGCAGCAGCAATCCCACGAAGGCCAGCGACTCCAGAAACGTCACCAGCGCGACAGCAAACAGCGCCCATTCCAGAGATTGCGTAAAAAGATGTTGTACCCAGGCTTCCATAAATATCCTCTGCGGAATATGAAGGCTGGATTGTCCAGAGCCAGCGCCGCAGCGTCAAGGCAAGATTTGTACGCCAATGTTGACAAAGCGCTTACAATTTAAGCAAACAAAAGACACTGTATAAACATCCATGATATACTTAGCGGGTTTTCACACCCGGAGTTCCCGTGACCGATCCACGCGCAGGTTTTCTGCTTACCCGACACTGGCGAGACACCCCCACTGGCAGCGAAGTGGTGCTGTGGCTGGCTACCGACCAGGGTGCCCAACGTGTCGTTTTGCCCACGCAAGAGTCGGTGGCGTTTATCCCGAGCGAGTTCCAGGCGCAGGTTGCGACGCTGATCCACGACGAACGCCACACGCGCCTGCAATCCCTGAAGTTAACCGATTTCCGCCGCCGTCCGGTGTTTGGTCTCTATTGCCGCAGCTACCGCCAGCTACAGAATCTGGAAAAACGCCTGCGGGAAAACGGCATCCCGGTCTACGAAGCGGATATCCGCCCGCCAGAACGCTATCTGATGGAGCGCTTTATCACCGCACCGGTGTGGTTCAGTGGCGATACACGCGGCGACAGCGTGGTGAATACGCGCCTTAAGCCTCATCCCGACTACCGTCCACAACTCAGTTGGGTCTCGCTGGACATCGAAACCACCGAACATGGCGAGTTGTATTGCATCGGGCTGGAAGGTTGCGGTCAACGTCAGGTGTTTATGCTCGGCCCGCCCAACGGCGATGCCAGTCAGCTTGATTTCGAGCTGATTTATGTCGATAGCCGCCCGCAACTGCTGGAGCGGCTTAATGCCTGGTTTGCCCACCATGAACCCGATGTGATTATCGGCTGGAACCTGGTGCAGTTCGACCTGCGCGTGTTGCAAAAACATGCCGATCGTTACGGCATGCCTCTGCGTCTGGGTCGCCAGCAACAACCGCTGGAGTGGCGCGAGCACGGTTTTAAACCTGGCGTTTTCTTTGCGCAGGCCACCGGTCGCCTGATTATTGACGGCATCGAAGCGTTAAAATCCGCCTTCTGGGATTTTCCCTCCTTCAGTCTGGAGGCGGTCTCGCAGACGTTGCTGGGCGAAGGCAAAGCCATCGACAATCCGTGGCAACGCATGGAGGAGATCAACTGGCGTTTTGCCAACGATAAACCGGCGCTGGCGCGTTATAACCTGAAAGATTGTGAGCTGGTGACACGCATCTTCCACCATACCGCCATCATGCCGTTTCTGCTGGAACGCGCCACGGTGAACGGGCTGGCGGTCGATCGCCACGGCGGTTCGGTGGCGGCATTTGGCCATCTCTACATCCCGCGTATGCATCGCGCCGGGTTTGTTGCCCCCAATCTCGGCGAAGTGACGCCAGAAGCCAGCCCCGGCGGTTACGTGATGGATTCCCGCCCCGGCCTGTACGATTCGGTGCTGGTGCTGGATTACAAAAGCCTCTATCCCTCGATTATCCGCACCTTCCTGATCGATCCGGTCGGGCTGGTGGAGGGGCTGGCGCACCCTGATGATGCCGATTCGGTGCCCGGTTTTCGCGGCGCACGTTTTTCCCGTACCACCCACTGCCTGCCGGCGATTGTCGAGCAGATCTGGCAGGGACGTGAGCGGGCAAAGCTCGACCATAATCAGCCGTTGTCGCAGGCGCTGAAAATCATCATGAACGCCTTTTACGGCGTGCTGGGCACCAGCGCCTGTCGCTTTTTCGATCCTCGCCTCGCCTCCTCCATCACCCTGCGCGGTCACGCGATCATGCAGCAAACGCGTGAACTGATTGAAGCCAAAGGCTATGACGTCATTTACGGCGACACCGATTCAACATTTGTCTGGTTGAAGGGGGCACACAGCGAAGCGCAAGCGGCGCTGATAGGTCGTCAGTTGGCCGAACACGTCAACGGCTGGTGGCAGGAGCATTTGCAGCACACCTATGGCCTGAGCAGTGCGCTGGAGCTGGAGTACGAAAACCATTTCAGCCGTTTCTTAATGCCCACCATTCGCGGTGCGGAACAAGGCAGCAAAAAGCGCTATGCCGGTCTGATTCGCACCGATGGCAGCGAACGGCTGGTGTTTAAGGGGCTGGAGTCGGTGCGTACCGACTGGACGCCACTGGCACAGCAGTTCCAGCAAACCTTGTATGGCCGCATCTTCCGTGGCGAACCCTGGCAGGATTATATCCGCGACACCGTGGCACAATTGCTGGCTGGCGAACTTGATGATCTGCTGGTCTATAAAAAGCGCCTGCGCCGTCCGCTAAAAGATTATGAACGCAACGTGCCACCACACGTGCGCGCCGCACGCCTGGCAGATGAGGCGAATCGTAAATTGGGACGTCCGTTGCAGTACCAGAACGGCGGCGCGATTCGCTATGTCATCGCCACCGCAGGCCCGGAGCCACTGGAGGCGCGCCATACGCCGCTCGACTATGATCACTATGTGACGAAGCAGTTGCAGCCGGTGGCTGAAGGCATTTTACCTTTCGTCGGCGATGATTTTGCTACACTGATTACCGGGCAGTTGGGGCTTTTTTGACAGGTGACGAATGCCCTGCCATCCAGTACCATAGCGCCCTTCCTGAATCTCACCGCATGCACACGCTGCCCAAACCCTTTCGTTTGGCGGTCTGGTATTGCCTGAGAGCAGGTGCACATCTTCATGACATGACAGAGAATCGAGCAGGAAATATATGGTTTTTACACTGGGTCAACGCTGGATTAGTGATACGGAAAGTGAACTGGGACTGGGCACGGTAGTTGCGCTGGATACGCGCATGGTCACACTGATGTTCCCGGCAACCGGCGAAAACCGCCTCTATGCCCGTAATGATTCTCCTGTTACCCGCGTGATCTTCAACCCGGGTGATACCGTCACCAGCCATGAAGGCTGGCAGATGCGCGTCGACGACGTCCGCAACGAAAACGATTTAATTACCTACATCGGTACGCGTCTCGACACCGAAGAATCCAATGTGCTGATGCGCGAAGTGATGCTCGACAGCAAGCTGGTATTCAGCAAACCGCAGGATCGCCTGTTCGCCGGACAGTTGGATCGTATGGACCGCTTTGCGTTGCGTTTCCGCGCCCGCAAGTATCAGAGCGAGCAGTACAACCTGCCAACCAGCGGTTTACGCGGCATGCGCACCAACCTGATTCCGCATCAGCTCCACATTGCGCACGATGTTGGCCGTCGCCATGCCCCGCGCGTGCTGCTGGCCGACGAAGTCGGCTTGGGTAAAACCATCGAAGCCGGGATGATCATCCAGCAACAGTTACTGGCCGGCCGTGCCGAGCGCGTGTTGATTGTGGTGCCGGAAACCCTGCAACATCAGTGGCTGGTGGAGATGCTGCGTCGCTTCAATCTGCGCTTTGCGTTGTTTGACGATGACCGCTACACCGAAGCGCAGCACGACAGCGATAATCCGTTCGATACCGAACAGCTGATTATCTGCTCGCTGGATTTTGTCCGTCGTAACAAGCAGCGTCTGGAACTGCTGGCCGATGCCGCATGGGACTTGCTGGTGGTCGACGAAGCGCATCACCTGGCGTGGAGTGAAGACGCACCAAGCCGTGAATATCAGGTAATTGAGCAACTGGCGGAACAGACGCCTGGCGTGCTGCTGTTGACCGCCACGCCGGAACAGCTCGGCATGGAGAGCCATTTCGCCCGTCTGCGCCTGCTCGATCCAAACCGCTTCCACGATTTCAGCCAGTTCGTTGCCGAGCAGCAGCACTATCGCCCGGTGGCCGATGCGGTCAGCACGCTGCTGGCCGACAAAGCGATCTCCACAGATGAAATGAACCTGATCAACGACCTGGTCGGTGAGCAGGACATCGAGCCGCTGTTGCAGGTGGCAAACAGCGATCGCGACGGCAAAGAAGATGCACGTAAAGAACTGATTTCTATGTTGATGGATCGCCACGGCACCAGCCGCGTGCTGTTCCGCAACACCCGTAACGGCGTGAAAGGTTTCCCGAAACGCGAACTGCATCAGATCCGCCTGCCGTTGCCCGCACAGTACCAGACGGCGATTAAGGTATCCGGCATTATGGGTGCGCGTAAAAGTGCAGAAGAACGCGCCCGTGACATGCTGTACCCGGAACAAATTTATCAGGAATTTGAAGGCGATAGCGGCACCTGGTGGAACTTCGATCCGCGCGTTGAATGGCTGATGGGCTACCTTACCAGCAACCGCAAAGAGAAAGTGCTGGTGATTTGCGCCAAAGCCGCCACCGCGCTGCAACTGGAGCAGGTACTGCGCGAACGTGAAGGCATCCGCGCGGCGGTGTTCCATGAAGGTCTGTCGATCATCGAACGTGACCGTGCTGCCGCCTGGTTCGCCTCAGAAGAAGATGGCGCGCAGGTGCTGCTGTGCTCAGAAATCGGTTCTGAAGGCCGCAACTTCCAGTTCGCCAGCCGCCTGGTGATGTTTGATCTGCCGTTCAACCCGGACCTGCTGGAGCAGCGTATTGGCCGTCTCGATCGTATCGGTCAAATGCACGACATCCAGATTCTGGTGCCGTGGCTGGAAAAAACCGCTCAGGCGGTGCTGTTGCGCTGGTACCACGAGGGTCTGGACGCGTTTGAACACACCTGCCCCACCGGCCGTACCATTTACGACAGCGTCTATAGCCAGCTGATTGAGTACCTGGCCGCACCGGAAAACCCGCAGGGACTGGACGAGTTTATTGCGGAGTGCCGCAAACAGCATGACCAGTTGAAAGCCCAACTGGAACAGGGACGCGACCGTCTGCTGGAGCAGAATTCTAACGGCGGTGAAGCCGCCCAAGCGCTGGCCGAAGCCATTGCCGAGCAGGATAACGATACCGGTCTGGTGAATTTTGCTCTCAACCTGTTTGATATCGTCGGTATCAACCAGGAAGACCGCAGCGATAACCTGATCGTGCTGACACCGTCCGATCATATGCTGGTGCCGGATTTCCCTGGCCTGCCGGAAGATGGCTGTACCGTGACCTTCAACCGTAACCAGGCGCTGTCTCGTGAAGATACCCAGTTCATTACCTGGGAGCACCCGCTGATCCGCAACGGTCTGGATCTGATCCTCTCCGGCGATACCGGTAGCTGTGCCCTGTCGTTGTTGAAAAACAAAGCGTTACCGGTTGGCACGCTGCTGGTCGAGATGATCTACGTGGTGGAAGCACAGGCACCGAAGCACCTGCAACTGACCCGTTTCCTGCCGCCGACGCCGGTGCGTTTGCTGATGGATCGTAGCGGCAACAATCTGGCCGGAAAAGTGGAGTTTGAGAGCTTCAACCGTCAGCTGAACGCGGTGAATCGTCACACCGGTAGCAAGCTGGTGAACGCCGTCCAGCAGGATGTGCATCAGATTCTGACCCTGGCCGAAAGCGCCGTGGTGCCGGAAGCGCAGGCGATTATCGCGGCAGCAAAATCCGAAGCGGATGAAAAGCTGAGTGCGGAATTATCACGTCTTGAAGCACTGCGTGCCGTCAACCCCAACATCCGTGATGACGAGGTTGACGCGCTGGAGAGCAACCGTAGCCAGGTGCTGGCAAGCCTCGGTGACGCTGGCTGGCGTCTTGATGCGCTGCGCCTGATCGTGGTGACGCACCAATAATTGACCGGGGCCGCAAGGCCCCCTTACGGAATGGCTGATGGAACCTTATAACCCGCCGCTCGAACCCTGGCTGCATATTCTGTATCAGGATGACCACATTATGGTGGTCAATAAGCCGAGCGGTTTGCTGTCGGTGCCGGGTCGCCTCGACGAACACAAAGACAGCGTGATGACGCGAATCCAGCGTGATTACCCCCAGGCTGAATCGGTGCATCGTCTGGATATGGCCACCAGCGGCGTTATCGTGGTGGCGCTGACTAAAGCGGCAGAGCGTGAGCTGAAGCGGCAGTTTCGCGAACGCGAGCCCGCCAAGCAATACGTGGCGCGTGTCTGGGGACATCCGGCTGAGGAGCAGGGGTTAATCGATCTGCCGCTGATTTGCGACTGGCCGAACCGACCCAAGCAGAAGGTGTGTTTTGACAGCGGCAAACCCGCGCAGACCGAATATCAGGTGCTGGCGTATGATGCTGATAACAGCGCCAGAGTGCTGCTGAAGCCGATTACCGGACGCTCACACCAGTTGCGTGTGCATCTGCTGGCGCTGGGGCATCCGATTCTCGGTGACCGCTTTTACGCTTCGCCAGAAGCACTGGCGATGGCTCCACGGCTGTTGTTGCATGCGGAGTCGCTGACGATTACCCATCCGGCGTTTGGTAACCGCATGACGTTTCGCCAGCCCGCAGATTTCTGACAGCCGCAGCGGTACGATTTATCGCGTGGCCGTTTCCCAAAGGCGGCACAAACCCGCGCGATAAATCGCGCCGCTACGGAGCAAGGATTTATTTAAATCCTTTCTCCTTACGAATCAGATCGTAAGCCGCCTGAATCTCCTGCGCTTTCTGCTTCGCCATCTCCATCATCTCCGGCGGTAATCCCTTCGCCACCAGTTTGTCGGGATGATGCTCCGCCATCAACTTGCGGTAAGCGCGTTTGATCGTGGTGCTATCATCGCTACTTTTCACCCCCAGCACGCTACAGGCATCTTCCAGCGTCGGGCCACGTTTGGCTTGCTGGTAGGCACCACCGCCATACGATGAACCGCCACCACCAAACTGTTGGCCGCCCTCCATCATGCGCAGGAACTGGTCAAACTGCATCCTGGAGATACCCAGTTCCTCGGCGATCACATACAGCACCTGGCGTTCGTTGGGATGCAGCGAACCATCAGCAAAGGCCGCCTGGATCTGAATTTCCAGAAACATCCGAATCAGATCAAAACGGCCAAAGCAGGCGCTGCGCAGTTCACGCAGTTTATTGCGTAGTGGATAGTCGCCCTGTTTGCCTTCACGGAAGGCACGCTGCGCCGCAGTACGTGCATCGCCATGCAGTTGCATGCGATCCATCAGCAAAGACGCAATCTGGATATCCGCTTCGGTGACGCGCCCTTTTGACTTGGTCAAATGGCCCATGACCTGAAAAGTGGTACTAAAAAACAGTGTCTGGCGGGTTTGGTTGTTAGCGAAGTAGCCTTGTCCCTGAACGCTGCGCACCTTATCAAACATGTGGCCAATGATCAGACCCAGTACAATGCCCCAAAAGCCTAGCCCGGAAAGCAAGCCCAGAGCCAGACCAATTACTTTTCCCCAGTAGCGCATAAACTCCTCAATTCGCCATGCTTGCGGCTGAAAATTGCATTATCATACCTGTCATTTATCTCAGCGCCTAACGGCAACGCGGACAGAAAAGGATTAACACTGGCGCATCGCCGGGCAGTAAGTTAGTCTCTGACCGGATTGTCGGCATGATGCCAGTTTTCATGGAATTATCGAAACCGCGTATGAAAAAACGTATACCTACCCTGCTGGCTACCATGATTGGTGCAGCGATATACAGTCAGCATTCCCTCGCCGACGACTTAATGTCGCAGTGTATGCTGGGCGTGCCGAGCTTTAACCGCCCGCTGGTTAATGGCGACACGAATTCGCTGCCCGTGACGATTCATTCTGACTCGTTAAAAGGCACCTATCCTAGCGACGCAGTTTACACCGGCAATGTCGACGTGCAGCAGGGTAACAGCCGCATGACTGCCGACGAAGTGCAGTTGCATCAGCGTCAGCAGGAGGGGCAGACCACGCCGGTACGCACCGTCGATGCGCTGGGTAATGTGCACTATGACGACAATCAGGTCATCCTGAAAGGTCCGAAAGCCTGGTCGAATCTGAACACCAAAGACACCAACGTCTGGAACGGTAACTATCTGATGGTAGGCCGCCAGGGACGAGGTGATGCCGACCAGATGAAACTGCGCGGTAACAATCGTTATACCATCCTCGAAAACGGCAGCTTTACCTCCTGTTTGCCAGGCAGCAACAGTTGGAGCGTGGTCGGTTCCGAGGTGATTCAGGACCGTCAGGAAGAAGTGGCAGAGATCTGGAATGCGCGCTTTAAACTCGGCAATGTGCCGGTTTTTTATAGCCCATACCTGCAACTGCCGATTGGCGATCGTCGTCGCTCAGGTTTCCTGATCCCGAATGCAAAATACAGCAGCACGAACGGTTTCGAGTTCATGCTGCCGTACTACTGGAACATTGCGCCGCAGGCCGATGCCACCATCACGCCGCATTATATGAGTAACCGCGGCCTGCAATTGCAGAATGAATTCCGTTATCTGACCCAGTTTGGTTCGGGTTTGATGGAACTGGATTTCCTGCCGTCCGATAACCAATACGACAAAGACAAAGCGGTGCGTAGCATTTCGCAGGACGCCAGCTCCGATCGCTGGTTGTTCTACTGGCGTCACGCTGGGGTGTACGATCAGCACTGGCGTTTCAATGCGGACTACACCAAAGTCAGCGATCCTTATTACTTCAACGATTTGACGTCGAAGTACTACAGCTCGACCGATGGGTACGCCACGCAGAAATTCAGCGTTGGCTATTCTGATACCAACTGGGACGCCACGCTCTCCACCAAAGATTTCCAGGTGTTTGGCACCACCAGCAGCAGCAACGTCTATCGTGCGATGCCACAGCTCGATCTGAACTTCTATCAGAACGACATTGGCCCATTCGATGGTCGGATTTACGCCCAGGCAGTGAAGTTCACTAACGTTAACAGTGAGATGCCTGAAGCAACTCGTCTGCACTTCGAGCCAACGCTGGATCTGCCGCTGTCTAATGGCTGGGCAAGCCTGGACACGGAAGCTAAACTCCTTGCCACCCATTATCAGCAGGATGGCCTCGATTATTACAACGGCCTTTCCGAGAGCCAGCGCACCTCCAGTGGCGTGTTGAAAGGCTCGGTTAACCGCACGCTGCCACAGTTCAAAATGGATGGTCGCCTGGTGTTTGACCGCGATATGGACTGGGCAGAAGGCTACACCCAAACGCTGGAGCCGCGCGTACAGTACCTCTACATTCCGTACCGCGACCAGAGCGCTATCTATCCATACGATTCAACGTTACTGCAAACGGACTATACCGGTCTGTTCCGTGACCGCACCTATAGCGGCCTCGATCGCATCGCCTCAGCCAACCAGGTCGCTACCGGCGTCACCACGCGAATTTATGATAACGATCTGGTTGAACGTTTTAACGTTTCTGTTGGTCAAATCTACTCGTTTACCCCGTCTCGAACTGGCGTTCAGCAGATCGACGATGAAGATGACACCGGCAGCCTGATCTGGGCCGGTGACACTTACTGGAAAGTGAGCGATCGCTGGGGCGTCCGTGGCGGGCTGCAATATGATACCCGTCTCGATAACGTGGCCCAGGGTAACGCGGTGCTGGAATATCGTCAGGATGCCGACCGTATGGTGCAGCTGAGCTACCGCTACAGCAGCCCGGAATACGTCGCGCAGGCCCTGAATAACTCCAGCCTGGTGACTAACCCGATCTACAAAAACGGGATCTCCCAGGTTGGCGCGACCGCCAGTTGGCCGATTGCCGATGCCTGGTCGCTGGTGGGTGCGTATTACTACGACACCCGTAACAGCAAACCGGCTGATCAGGTGCTGGGGCTGCAATACAGCTCCTGCTGCTACGCGATCCGCGTCGGTTATGAACGCAAAATCAACGGTTGGGAAAACAACAACAGTAAGTATGACAACCAAATCTCATTCAACATTGAGCTGCGTGGCCTTAGCTCCAACTATGGCTTAGGCACCCATGACATGCTGCGTCAGGGCATCATCCCTTACCAGCAGGCTTTCTGATGTTGTGATGTTTGACAGGCTATCCCGCAGTGCGGAAACAACAATGGATAAAGTATGAAGAACTGGAGAATGCTGATTCTTGGTGTGGCGATTGCCGCTAACACTGCGTTCGCAGCCCCGCAAATGGTAGATAAAGTTGCCGCCGTCGTGAATAACGGCGTGGTGCTGGAGAGTGACGTTGATAGCATGCTGCGCACGGTGAAAGCACAGGCACAGCAGGCCCATCAGCAACTGCCTGATGACAATACCCTGCGTCATCAGATCCTTGAGCGCCAGATCATGGATAGCATTGTTTTACAGATGGGTGAAAAAGCGGGTTTGCAGATCAGCGATCAGCAACTGGATGAAGCCATCCAGAACATCGCTGGTCAAAACCATATGACCCTCGACCAACTGCGTAGTCGCATTGCCTACGACGGTATTAACTACAACGAATACCGTGCGCAGATCCGTAAAGAGATGATGATCTCTGAAGTACGTAACAATGAAGTACGCCGTCGCGTGACCATTCTGCCGCAGGAAGTCGATACCCTGGCGAAACAGATTGGTTCACAGAACACTCAGGGTACCGAGCTGAATGTCAGCCAGATCCTGCTGCCGCTGCCGGAAAACCCGACGCAGCAGCAAGTTGACGACCAGGAAGCGCTGGCCCGTCAATTAGTCGGCGAACTGAAAAAAGGTGCTGACTTTGGCAAGCTGGCCGTCACCTATTCTGCTGACCCACAGGCGCTGAAAGGCGGCAACATGGGTTGGAGCAAAATTGAAGAACTGCCCAGCCTGTTCTCTCAGGCGCTGGCAACGGCACAGAAAGGTGATGTCGTCGGTCCGATCCGTTCAGGCGTTGGCTTCCATATCCTGAAAGTGAACGATCTGCGTGGCGAGAGCAAAAACATCTCCGTGACCGAAGTGCACGCGCGCCATATCCTGCTGAAGCCGTCGCCGATCCTCACTGACGATCAGGCACGCGCTAAGCTGGAAGAGATTGCTGCGGATATTCGCAGCGGTAAGATCACCTTTGCCGCCGCTGCCAAACAGTATTCAGACGATCCGGGTTCTGCGAACCAGGGTGGCGATCTGGGCTGGACCTCACCGGAAGTGTTCGATCCGGCATTCCGTGATGCGCTGATGCGTTTGCAGAAAGGCCAGACCAGCCAGCCGGTGCACTCCTCTTTTGGCTGGCATCTGATTCAGTTGCTGGATACCCGTCAGGTTGATAAGACCGATGCGGCACAGAAAGAACGCGCCTATCGCCTGCTGTTTAACCGTAAATTCGCGGAAGAAGCGCAAACCTGGATGCAGGAACAGCGCGCCAGTGCCTACGTGAAGATTCTGGACAACAATGGTCAGTAATTATCGTGTGGTTATCACTCCCGGCGAACCCGCCGGGATTGGTCCTGATTTAACCGTTCAACTGGCCCAGCGTGACTGGCCGGTTGAGCTGGTGGTGTGCGCTGATGGCGAGCTGTTGCGTCATCGCGCAGCGCAGCTTGGCTTACCGCTGACACTACGTGATTACCAGCCCGGAGTTGCGGCACAGCCGCAACAGGCTGGCTCACTGACGCTGCTCCAGGTCGATACCGCGCAAGCGGTCACGCCCGGTGAATTGGCGGTGGCTAACAGCCATTACGTGCTGGCAACGCTGGCGCGTGCCTGTGACGGCTGCCTTAATGGTGAATTTGCCGCATTGATTACCGGCCCGGTTCACAAAGGCGTGATCAACGATGCGGGTATCCCCTTTACCGGGCATACCGAGTTTTTTGCCGATCGCGCTGGCGGTGACCGTGTGGTGATGATGCTCGCCACCGAGGAGCTGCGAGTGGCACTGGCGACAACCCATCTGCCGTTGAAAGATGTGTCAGCTGCCATCACGCGTGACAGCCTGCATGAAGTGATCACCATTCTGCACCGCGATATGCAGCAAAAGTTCGGCCTGCCGAACCCCCATATTTTCGTCTGCGGCCTGAATCCACACGCGGGCGAAAGCGGCCATATGGGCCGTGAAGAAATTGATACCATCATCCCGGCACTGGACGAATTACGGCAGCAGGGCATCCAGCTGACCGGTCCGCTGCCCGCCGATACCCTGTTCCAGCCGAAATATCTGCAACATGCTGACGCCGTGCTGGCGATGTATCACGATCAGGGCTTACCTGTACTAAAATTTCAGGGGTTTGGCCGGGCGGTGAATATCACGCTGGGCTTACCCTTTATCCGTACTTCGGTTGACCACGGCACCGCGCTGGAACTGGCCGGTCTGGGTCAGGCGGAGCCGGGCAGCTTTATTACGGCGCTTAACCTCGCCATCACTATGATCAAGAGCAGTAATGAATAATCGCGTCCATCAGGGGCATTACGCCCGTAAACGTTTCGGGCAAAACTTCCTGAACGATCAGTATATTATCGACAGCATCGTCTCCGCTATTCACCCGCAAAAAGGTGAAGCGGTGGTGGAGATTGGTCCCGGCCTCGGCGCATTGACAGAGCCGGTGGGCGAGCGTCTGGATGAGCTGACCGTGGTGGAACTGGACCGCGACCTTGCCGCGCGTTTACAAACCCATCCGTTTCTTGGCCCCAAACTGACCATCTTCCAACAGGATGCGATGACCTTTGATTTCTCCGCACTGGCGCGTGAGAAAGGCCAGCCACTGCGTGTGTTTGGCAACCTGCCGTACAATATCTCCACCCCGCTGATGTTCCACCTTTTCAGCTATACTGGTTCGATTAAAGACATGCACTTCATGCTGCAAAAAGAAGTGGTCAACCGTCTGGTGGCCGGACCGGGCAGCAAAGCCTATGGTCGACTCAGCGTGATGGCGCAGTATTATTGTCAGGTAATTCCGGTGCTGGAAGTACCGCCACAATCATTCACACCACCGCCTAAAGTGGACTCCGCGGTGGTACGCCTGGTGCCATATGCTCAGCCGCAACATCCGGTCAGCGATGTGCGTCTGTTGAGCCGCATCACTACCGAGGCTTTCGGCCAGCGTCGTAAAACGCTGCGCAACAGCCTGGGTCATTTGTTTGCTGCGGGTGCGCTGGATGCACTGAATATTGATGCTTCCCTGCGTGCAGAAAACGTCTCGGTTGCTCAGTATTGTCAACTGGCCAACTGGCTCGGCAATCATCAGGCAGAAAATCCGGAGAACTGAGTGCATGAGTGAACTGGCCCGCGTCTGTATCCAGGTACAAAGCCTGTATGTGGAGTCGCAATCGTCACCTGACGAGGAGCGCTACGTGTTTGCCTACACCATCACCATCCGCAATCTGGGGCGCAGCAGCGTCCAACTGCGCGGCCGCTACTGGCTGATCACCAACGGCAACGGTCGTGAAACAGAAGTTCAGGGCGAAGGTGTGGTGGGTGAACAGCCCCATATCGCGCCCGGCAGCGAATTTCAATACACCAGCGGCGCGATCCTCGAAACGCCGATGGGCACCATGCAAGGCCACTACGTGATGATCGACGAAGACGGTGAAGAGTTTTTTGTCGACATTCCGGTGTTCCGACTCGCGGTGCAAACCCACATCCACTAATCCTTCCTCGCCCGGCCTGTCCGGGCGATGCGTTTTAACCGGACTGATGTAATGAGTACATATCTGATTGGCGATGTTCACGGCTGTTATGATGAGCTGCGTGCCCTGTTAGCACAGGTAAACTTCGATCCGCAGCAGGATGTTCTGTGGCTGACTGGCGACCTGGTAGCACGTGGCCCCGGTTCACTCGACGTGCTGCGCTACGTGAAGTCGCTGGGAGAGTGCGTTCGCCTGGTGTTGGGCAATCACGATCTCCATTTACTGGCGGTGTTTGCCGGTATCAGCCGTAACAAACCCAAAGATCGCCTGACGCCATTACTGGAAGCCCCCGACGCGGATGAGCTGATTAACTGGCTGCGTCGCCAGCCGTTATTGCAGGTGGATGAGGAGAAAAAGCTGGTCATGGCCCATGCGGGCATCACGCCACAGTGGGATCTCGATACCGCCAAAATCTGTGCACGAGAAGTCGAAGCCGTGCTCTCCAGTGACAGCTACCCGCTATTCCTCGATGCGATGTATGGCGATATGCCCAATAACTGGACGCCAGAACTCAGCGGTCTGGCACGTTTGCGCTTCAGTACTAACGCGCTGACCCGGATGCGCTTCTGCTTCCCGAATGGTCAGTTAGATATGATCTGCAAAGATGCGCCAGAATCTGCCCCACCACCGCTTAAACCTTGGTTTACGATCCCGAATCCGGTAGCACGTGATTACACGGTGATTTTCGGACACTGGGCCTCGCTGGAAGGCAAAGGCACGCCGGAGGGCATCATCGGGTTGGATACGGGGTGCTGCTGGGGAGGAACGCTCACGATGCTGCACTGGGAAACGCAGCAGTACTATATCCAGCACTCCAACCGCGAGCAGGCGATGGCGCAAAGCGCAACTCATCCGCATCCACCACTCAGCCATCAGGAATGATAGGGCGCGTAGCGACGGAAAGTTCCGTGCGACCCGCCCCTCATCCCGACCTTCTCCCACAAGCGGGAGAAGGTGGTGTGCCATAGAGGTTAATTAACGGCGGCGATCGAGGATTTCGAAGCAGTAGCTGTGTGAATTCTGTGCATCAGCATCGTGGAATTCACTGAAGGTTGACTGCCACTCATCCGGCTCGTAGTCCGGGAATTGGGTGTCACCCTCAACTTCCGCATCAATATGGGTCAGATAGAGACGATCGGCACGCGGCAGCATTTGTTCGTAAATACGCCCACCGCCAATCACCATCACTTCTTCCGCATCACCCGCAGCATTCACCGCATCTTCCAGCGATGTCACCCAGGTCACACCGTCATGGTTGCCCGGCTTACTGCTAACCACAATATTCAGACGGCCCGGTAACGGACGGCCAATGGATTCAAAGGTCAGACGCCCCATAATCACGGGCTTGTTCAGGGTGTTACGTTTGAACCACGCCAGGTCGGCAGGCAGGTTCCACGGCATGGCGTTTTCCATACCGATGATGCGATCCGCTGCCAGAGCTGCGATCAGACTAATCATGTTTAATGACCTACAGGAAAAAAATTGGCGCCATCATACGTAAAGGCGAAACTTTCGTCGATAGGAGGGACTCGCTATTTACGTAAAGCTCCTTTGCCACCGCATTTTTGTTATTGGACAGAGTTTTACACCGCGTTTCTCAGCAATATCCGAGAGAGGCGCCATATTTTAGCGTGGAAATGGCACAAGGCAGCGTGAAAAGGGGATGTGACCTGTACGCTCGTGTAAAGAAAAGCGCACTTATGACAACAAAAGAAAACGGCTCCCGCAGGAGCCGTGGAGCACGATTAGAAATCGTAGCGCAGACGCACCAGGTTAACGTTACCCAGTGATTTGTCGGTGCTGGAGGTAATCACGTATTCGTAGTCAACACGGAAACCGTAGTCGAGCTGGAAGCTCACACCCAGACCGTTATCGATACGTTTGTAGTTACGACCATTCAGGTATTCCAGGCGGTCACCCATAAAGTACGGCTGGATGGATTTAACTGCATACTGACCAATCGGGAATTTGTAGCCCGCAAAGTATTCCAGACCCCAGGCATCATCGGCGAAGTAGTTGTGTACCTGCGATGTCTTGGTAGACAGGAAGTTCTGGTAGTAACCACCACCGGCAGACAGTGTCCAGTTACCCGGCGTCCAGCTCAGCGCAGTACCGTAGATGTTCTGGTCATAGGTTTTGCTGTCGCCCGTTGACGGCTGATGGATGTCGGCACGAGTGTAGTTCCACGCCGTACCCCAGGCCAGATCTTTGGTGATGTGATAGTTCACGCCCAGCGAGCCGCCGCCTTTACGTTTGTAACGCATCCCTTTGCCTGGCAGATAGTCGTTATCTTCAAACAGGTAAGACGCATAAACGTCAACATCGCCGAAAGTGTTTTTGTATTTCAGCTGTTTACGTGAACGGTAGGAACCGTCGTAGTCACCGTTGATACCGTTACCCGGTGCCTGGGCCAGCATGTCGTAGTCCCAGATATCGGTTTTCGCCCCGACCACATCATAGTAAACGCTGTTCTGCTGGCCGAAGTAGAGTTCGCCGAGGGTGGCGCTCTTGAAGCCGGTATACAGCTGACGACGCGTGGTGTTGTTGGCACCGTCGGCATAGTGGTTATCCCAACCCCACCATGCCGGGAAGTTGACGCCCAGCTCGTAGTAACCGACCCAGCTGACATCATCAAACAGATAATAATTGGCGGTGAAGCGGAAACGTGAACCGCCGTCATAACCGTTACGCTTGTAGGATTTGTCGTTCACGCCGTTCTGATGCATGAACTGCGGACGAATACTACCGCCAACTTTAAAGTCAAGGCGGCTCAGTGGATCGTTAGCCTGTGGGTCGGCTTTGAGAAGAGTGACTTCAGCCTGGCTGGCAAGGGGTGCCGCTGCGACCAACGCAGCAATGGCGGTGAGTGTGAAAGCACGCATTTTCATTTGTTATAAATATCCCAGTTACGCTCGAAAAGATGAGCGAACGAAATACTAAAGCGAGCGGCCTCGCTTTCTATTTATAAATTTGTGCTAATAATTGTGTGGACATTCAATACCGCATCAAGCGCTAAAAATTAATGAAATCATAATATTGTCATAAACTAATGTTATGCGCAGATTAACAATCGTGCAAAAAAAACGGCTCCCTGAGGAGCCGTTGTTGATGATCTGAGCAGACCGATTAACCGGTGATTTGCTGATGCATTTCCTGCACAGAAATCACTTTTTCGGTTGGATCCGCATTCAACGCCATCGCCGTGGCAAAACCACCGTTCAACGTGGTGTCGTAATGCACTTTGTATTGCAGCGCACTGCGGCGAATCAGCTTGGAATCCTCAATCGCCTGACGCCCTGCGGTAGTGTTGACGATGTAGGTGTATTCACCGTTCTTCAGGCGGTCCTGAATGTGCGGGCGACCTTCATGAACCTTATTCACCAGACGCGGGTTGATACCGGCTTCACCCAGCACCACGGCGGTGCCATGGGTAGCATCCAGCTCAAAGCCAAACTTCTGCAATTTCGCCGCCAGATCAACGATACGTTTCTTATCGCCTTCACGCACCGACAGCAGCGCACGACCGGATTTCTTCATGTTGCTCTGCGCACCCAGCATCGCTTTGGCGAAGGCTTCCGCGAAGGTACGACCTACGCCCATCACTTCACCGGTTGAACGCATTTCCGGGCCGAGGATCGGGTCAACACCCTGGAACTTGTTGAACGGCAGCACCACTTCTTTCACAGAGTAGTACGGCGGAATCACCTCTTTGGTGACGCCCTGCTCAGCCAGCGTTTTACCTGCCATCACGCGCGCCGCCACTTTCGCCAGCGGTACACCGGTCGCTTTGGAGACGAACGGTACGGTACGCGCCGCACGCGGGTTAACTTCAATCAGGTAGACTTCATTGTCTTTCACCGCAAACTGCACGTTCATCAGACCACGGACATTCAGTTCGAACGCCAGTTTTTCCACCTGCTGACGCATCACGTCCTGAATCTCAGCATTCAGGGTGTAGGCTGGCAGAGAACACGCGGAGTCACCAGAGTGCACACCCGCCTGCTCGATATGTTCCATGATGCCGCCAATCAGCACGCGCTCGCCGTCGCAAATCGCATCCACGTCCACTTCAACCGCGTCATCGAGGAAACGGTCCAGCAGAACGGGCGCATCGTTAGAAACGGATACCGCCGTCTGGAAGTAACGCTTCAGGTCGATTTCGTCGTAAACGATTTCCATCGCACGGCCACCCAGGACGTAAGACGGACGCACCACCAGCGGATAACCGATACCGACCGCTTTTTCCACCGCCTGCTCCAGGGTAGACACCGTGGCATTAGCCGGTTGTTTCAGGTTCAGACGCTCAACCGCCTGCTGGAAACGTTCACGGTCTTCAGCGCGGTCAATCGCGTCCGGGCTGGTACCGATAACCGGCACACCGGCCGCTTCCAACGCACGCGCCAGTTTCAGCGGCGTCTGACCGCCGTACTGGACGATGACGCCTTTCGGCTGCTCGATGCGCACGATTTCCAGCACATCTTCCAGCGTAACCGGCTCGAAGTAGAGACGGTCAGAAGTGTCGTAGTCGGTAGAGACGGTTTCCGGGTTGCAGTTAACCATGATGGTCTCGAAACCATCTTCACGCAGCGCCAGCGCGGCGTGGACGCAGCAGTAGTCAAACTCGATGCCCTGGCCGATACGGTTCGGACCACCGCCCAGTACCATGATCTTGTCGCGATCCTGGTTAGGATTGGCTTCACACTCTTCCTCATAGGTCGAGTACATATAGGCCGTGTCGGTCGCGAACTCTGCCGCACAGGTATCAACACGTTTGTACACCGGGTGCAGGTTGAACTGCTGACGCAGTTTACGGATTTCACTTTCCGCCACGCCAGCCAGCGTTGCCAGACGCGCATCGGCAAAGCCTTTACGCTTCAGCGCACGCAGGAAGGCAAAGTCCAACACCTTCACGCCTTCGCGCGCCACCTGCTCTTCCAGACGCACCAGCTCCTCAATCTGCACCAGGAACCAGCGGTCAATGTTGGTCAGGTTGAACACGCCATCAACCGACATGCCTGCACGGAACGCATCGGCGATGTACCAGATACGGTCAGAACCGGCATCTTTCAGCTCGCGGCGAATGCGGGTCAGCGCTTCGGCATCATCAAGGTTCACTTTCGGGTCAAAACCGTTGGCACCCACTTCCAGACCGCGCAGCGCTTTCTGCATCGATTCCTGGAAAGTACGGCCAATCGCCATCACTTCACCGACAGATTTCATCTGGGTGGTCAGACGGTCGTTAGCACCGGCAAACTTCTCGAAGTTAAAGCGCGGAATCTTGGTCACAACGTAGTCGATGGACGGCTCAAAGGATGCCGGAGTACGACCACCGGTGATGTCGTTCATCAGTTCGTCGAGGGTAAAGCCCACCGCCAGTTTCGCTGCCACCTTCGCAATCGGGAAGCCGGTCGCTTTAGAAGCCAGCGCCGAAGAACGGGATACGCGCGGGTTCATCTCGATGACGATCAGGCGACCGTCTTTCGGGTTAACGGAGAACTGGACGTTGGAACCGCCGGTCTCAACCCCGATTTCACGCAGTACCGCCAGCGAGGCGTTACGCATGATTTGATACTCTTTGTCGGTCAGGGTCTGCGCTGGCGCTACGGTGATGGAGTCACCGGTATGGATACCCATCGCATCGAAGTTTTCGATCGAGCAGACGATGATGCAGTTGTCGTTTTTATCACGCACCACTTCCATCTCGTACTCTTTCCAGCCAATCAGCGACTCGTCAATCAGCAGCTCATTGGTCGGCGACAGGTCCAGACCGCGTTCGCAAATCTCTTCAAACTCTTCGCGGTTATACGCGATACCGCCACCGGTGCCGCCCATGGTAAAGGAAGGACGGATAATGCACGGGAAGCCAACATCTTCAGCCACTGCCAGCGCTTCTTCCATGGTGTGCGCGATACCGGAACGTGCGGTATCCAGACCGATGCTTTTCATCGCCACGTCGAAACGGCGGCGGTCTTCGGCTTTATCAATCGCATCAGCCGTCGCACCGATCATGGTCACGCCGAACTCTTCCAGCACACCCTGACGCTCCAGCTCCAGCGCACAGTTCAGCGCCGTCTGGCCGCCCATGGTTGGCAGCACCGCATCCGGGCGCTCTTTTTCGATGATTTTGCGCACCACTTCCCAGTGGATCGGCTCGATATAGGTCGCATCGGCCATTTCCGGGTCGGTCATAATGGTAGCCGGGTTGGAGTTCACCAGAATGACGCGGTAACCCTCTTCACGCAGCGCTTTACACGCCTGTGCACCGGAGTAGTCAAATTCACATGCCTGGCCGATAACGATCGGACCTGCGCCAAGGATCAGGATGGATTTTATGTCTGTACGTTTTGGCATCGTTAGCTCCTGATTACTTCGCGTTAGAACGGTGGGCTTCAATCAGTTCGATAAAGTGATCGAACAGCGGCGCCGCATCGTGCGGGCCTGGGCTGGCTTCCGGGTGTCCCTGGAAGCTGAAAGCCGGTTTGTCGGTACGGTGAATGCCCTGCACGGTCTGGTCGAACAGCGACACATGGGTCACACGCAAATTAGCCGGTAAGTTGCTGTCATCAACGGCGAAACCGTGGTTCTGTGCAGTGATCATCACGGTGTTGTTGTCGAGATCTTTCACCGGATGGTTGCCGCCATGATGGCCCAGCTTCATTTTGATGGTCTTCGCACCGCTTGCCAGCGCCAGCAACTGATGGCCGAGGCAGATACCGAATACCGGGATGTCGGTATTAAGGAAAGACTGAATCGCGCTGATGGCGTAATCGCACGGCTCCGGGTCGCCAGGACCGTTGGAGAGGAAGATACCGTCCGGGTTCAGCTTCAGCACGTCTTCCGCTGAGGTCTGCGCCGGTACGACCGTCAGGCGGCAGCCGCGATCCACCAGCATACGCAGGATATTGCGCTTGGCACCAAAATCGTAAGCCACCACGTGGAAGGGTAATTCTTCTGCTGATTTCTGCTCTGGCAGGTCACCTGCCAGTGTCCAGCTCCCCTGCTGCCACGGATAGGTTTCTGCGGTCGTCACTTCTTTTGCCAGGTCCATACCTTTCAGGCCCGGGAAGGCTTGGGCCTTCTGCAACGCCAGCGCGGCATCCGGGTTATCACCGGCGATGATGCAGCCGTTCTGTGCCCCTTTCTCACGCAGCAGACGCGTCAGCTTGCGAGTATCTATATCGGCAATGGCGACGATGTTGTTGCGCTGCAAGTAAGCTGACAAGCTCTCTTCGCTACGGAAGTTGCTGGTAATCAGCGGCAGGTCGCGAATAACAAGGCCTTGGGCATGAATTTGACTGGACTCTGCGTCGGCGGCATTAACGCCAACATTGCCGATATGGGGATAAGTGAGGGTGACGATCTGGCGGGAATAGGAGGGATCAGTGAGGATTTCTTGATAACCGGTCATTGACGTATTGAAAACGACCTCCCCCACTGCCGATCCCGTTGCCCCGATGGCCCGACCGTGGAATTGGGTTCCGTCTTCCAGAACCAAGAGCGCTGACTTAATCAAAACATCCTCCAGGGAATAAACAGTCACAATATTTGCATATTAATTCAAAATACGGTCCTGAATCAATGCAAAAACCGCCTGACTGGTCGATTTTTGGCAAATTGCGCGCATTCTAATGATCGACCTGCACCTTGTCTACCCTGAGACGTTATTTTTTTGTTTTTTTCGGGCAACTGAATGTTAAAAGCCACAGAAAGGGACAAAAGAGCGAGACAACTCGGAAAAATAAACGGTTGCGAGGCGGAAATAATCTAAAAAGCGTGCTAGCTGGAGGATATTTTTGACCAAATGGTAAAAAATGATGTTTTAGCGGATAAATAATGATCACAAACATAGATAAACAGGCATCTTAGTAATCAATTTTAACCAAACCGACTTTTTATAGGTAAAATAAAGGGCAATAATAATATTGCCCTATTCAATCAATGTCTTACCGATTGAAATAACCACATCACGATGGTTCACAACACTCACAACATCGATAAATCCAGCACATCACGCATATCATAAAGGCCAGATTTCTTGTCTTTAAGCCAGCTTGCAGCTTTCACAGCACCATTTGCAAAGGTCATGCGGCTGGAAGCCTTGTGGGTAATCTCTACACGTTCACCAATATCAGCAAACATCGCGGTATGCTCGCCGACGATATCGCCAGCACGCACGGTGGCAAAACCGATGGTTTGCGCTTTGCGCTCACCGGTATGGCCTTCACGCGCGTAGACCGCGTGCTCGTCCAGTTTCCAGTCCATCGCCTCAGCAATGGCTTCACCCATCGCCAGTGCCGTCCCTGATGGTGCATCAACTTTGTGACGGTGATGCGCTTCCACGATCTCAATATCGGCATAATCGCCCATGACTTTCGCCGCCTGTTTCAGCAGCTCCAGTACCAGGTTCACGCCAACGCTGAAGTTAGCGGCGAATACGATGCCAATCTCTTCTGCCGCAGCGCGAATCGCCGCTTTGCCCGCTTCATCAAAACCGGTGGTGCCAATCACCATCG
The DNA here is from genome assembly GCF_000175935.2 of Pantoea sp. At-9b. Lineage (NCBI taxonomy): Bacteria > Pseudomonadati > Pseudomonadota > Gammaproteobacteria > Enterobacterales > Erwiniaceae > Pantoea > Pantoea sp. At-9b. Next base: position 726,750 of record NC_014837.1, on the reverse strand, counting down.
CCTTGTGGTGCTGGCGGCAAAAAGCCAGATATTCCAGCGTACCTTCCGGGCGGGTGAAGTCGATCAGCACGTCGAAGTCGTTCACCACCTGCTGCAAATCCGCGGTGATGATCACCCCGGTCTTGCCGATACCTGCCAGCTCACCGGCATCGCTGCCGATCAGTGACGAACCGGCACGCGCCAGCGCAGCGCCTAATACTACGCCTTCCGCCTGCTGCGCAGCCTGAATCAAATTGCGTCCCATGCGACCCGGCGCACCAACAATAGCAATGCGGATTTCACTCATATTTATTCATTCCTGATACAAATCTATGCATGCAAAGCGCAAACAGGTTAACGGTCAGATAACAGTCACGCCACAATAAAAAAGGGATAATAAGAATTTTATGCCAGCCGCGTCAGATTATCAGTAAAAGCAATCTCACCAGGTGGAAATAGGCTTGCGCGGATTGGTGTAGCGGCGCGATTTATCGCGCGTCTTTTTGCCGGTCGAAAAAAAGCGCGATAAATCGCGCCGCTACGGGGAAGGGATTACTGCACGTTGCGTACTTCTACACGCAGTTCTTTCGGTACTTCAAATACGATGTTTTCTTCACGGCCAATCAGTTCAATCGCCGCTTCGCCGCCCAGATCGCGCAGACGCTGAATCACTTGCTGCACCAGAACATCCGGCGCTGAAGCCCCGGCAGTGACACCAATGGTGGTCACGCCTTTTACCCACTCTTCCTGAATATCATCGGCAGAGTCGATCAGCTTCGCCAGTTTGCCAGCTCGCTGGGCCAGTTCCGCCAGGCGATTGGAGTTGGACGAGTTTTTCGACCCGACCACCAGCACCACCTCAGCATCACGCGCCAGCACACGCACCGCTTCCTGACGGTTGGTGGTGGCGTAGCAGATATCATCTTTACGCGGTCCGATGATTGCCGGGAAACGCTGACGCAGCGCGTCAATCACGTCTGACGTATCATCGACCGACAACGTCGTCTGGGTCATAAAGCACAGGTTGCTTTCATCTTTGACCTGCAGTTTGAACACATCTTCCGGCGATTCCACCAGATACATGCCGCCGTTGGGGTTGCTGTACTGCCCCATCGTCCCTTCCACTTCCGGGTGACCCGCATGCCCAATCAGAATGGCCTCGACACCTTTACGGCTGGCGCGTGCCACTTCCATATGCACTTTGGTCACCAACGGACAGGTGGCATCAAACAGCATGGTCAGATTCCGCGCCTTCGCTTCAGCACGTACTGCCTGAGATACCCCGTGCGCCGAGAAGATCAGGATAGCGTCATCCGGCACTTCGCTGATCTCTTCGATAAAGATGGCCCCGCGCTCGCGCAGGCTGCTGACCACGTAGCGGTTATGCACCACTTCATGGCGCACATAGATTGGCGCGCCGTACATCTCCAGCGCGCGCTCAACGATGCTGATGGCGCGATCCACGCCTGCACAGAAACCACGCGGGTTAGCTAACAGGATTTGCATCGCTTGCCTCCAGGACCGGATCAATCTCCAGCACTTCAATCTCAAACTGAATGCGCTGACCCGCCAGCGGGTGGTTAAAGTCTACGGTGATCGAATCACCGGAGACTTCACGGATCACCCCCGGCATTTCGCTGCCACCCATGCCGCTGAACAGCATGATGGCACCGACTTCCGGCTCGCCCGCGTCGATAAAATCACGACGTGAAAAGTATTGGATCAGGTCCGGACTGATGCCACCAAAGGCATCTTCCGGTGCGAGGGTAAAGCCGTGCTTATCGCCGACTTTACGTCCCAGCAGTTCCTGCTCCAGCGCCGCCGACAGGCTGCCATCACCGAGACGAAACAGCGCGGGTTTGCCGTTGGCACGCGTCGATTCTGCTGTCGAACCATCTTCCAGCTTCAGCGTAAAATGCACCAGCAACGCGCTGTCGCGCTGTACAGAGTCTGTCATCTTTTACCCTTAATCTTTCACCTGTTTGCCTTTCGGGCTTAAGAAGCCCTCCAGCACCACCAACGCAGCACCGATACAGATGCCACAGTCAGCGATATTAAAGGTCGCGAAGTGCCAGTCACCGATGTAGAAGTCGATAAAATCGACCACAAACCCGTGATACGCGCGATCAAACAGGTTACCTAATGCCCCGCCGATAATCAGCGCATAGGCAATGTTGGTTAATTTGTTGCGGGCCGGATTGCGGTACATCATCACCAGCAACGCCACCACAATCGCGATGGCGATACCGGCAAAGAACCAGCGCTGCCAGCCGCCTTTATCCGCCAGGAAACTGAACGCCGCGCCATAGTTGTGCGCGTAGAACAGATTCAGGAACGGTATCAGCGGCCGCGTTTCGTGCAGCATCATGTTATTCATGATCCACTGCTTACTGGCGAAATCGACCACAATCACTACCAGCACCAGCCACAGCCAGCGCAATCCGGTTGAGAAAATCGCTTTACTCATCAGGCAAACTTACGCTCTTCGCCGTTACCGGCTACGTTGGTATAACAACGTCCGCAGACCGCCGCATGCTCCGGGTTCTGACCGACGTCGGTAGTGTAATGCCAGCAACGCGGACATTTCTCGCCTTCTGCTTTATGCAGCGCGATTTTCAGACCTTTCAGCAATTCACTCTGCTGTGCTTCATCGCTCGCTGTGGCGTAATCCGCCACGGTCGCGCCAGAAGTCAGCAGCACAAAGCGCAGTTCGTTGCCCAGCGCCTGCAATTTCGCCGCCAGCTCTGCATCCGCATACAGGGTCACCGTTGCTTCCAGCGCGCCGCCGATACGTTTATCGGTACGGGCCTGCTCAATCACCTTGTTGACTTCGCCGCGCACTTTCAGCAGCTCAGCCCAGTACGCATCGTTCAGCGTTTCGTCGGCAGCCAGACCAAACAGGCCGTCGTACCACTCTTCGGTGAACACGTATTGCGCACGGTCGCCCGGCAGGTAGCCCCAGATTTCGTCAGCGGTGAAGGACATGATCGGTGCCATCCAGCGCACCAGCGCTTCAACGATATGCCACAGTGCCGTCTGGCAGCTGCGACGCGCCAGGCTGTCGCCTTTGGCGGTATACTGACGGTCTTTGATGATGTCGAGATAGAACGACCCCATCTCTACCGAACAGAACTGCATCAGACGCTGAATCACTTCATGGAAATCGTAATTGGCGTATGACGCAACGATATCGTTCTGCGCATCCAGCGCACGGCCAACGGCCCAACGATCCAACACCACCATCTCTTCCGGGCTGACTTTATCGGTCGCCGGATTAAAGCCGTTCAGGTTCGCCAGCAGGAAGCGCGCGGTGTTACGAATACGACGATAGGCATCAGCGGAACGCTTCAGGATCTCATCGGAGACCGCCATTTCGCCGGAGTAGTCGGTTGACGCCACCCACAGACGCAGAATATCAGCACCCAGTTTGTCCATCACATCCTGAGGTGCCACGGTGTTGCCGATGGATTTTGACATCTTGCGGCCCTGACCATCCACGGTGAAGCCATGGGTCAGTACCTGGCGATACGGTGCTTTACCTTTCATCGCGGTGGAGATCATCAGCGAAGACATAAACCAGCCACGATGCTGATCCGAGCCTTCCAGATACATATCCGGGCTATGGCCGTCGAATTCCGGGCGCGCATCTACCACGGCATAGCTGGTTGATCCGGAATCGAACCATACATCCAGCGTATCCGGCACTTTGCTGTAGTTGTCAGCATCGTCGCCCATCAGGTCGCGCGGATCGAGATCCCACCACGCCTGAATACCGTCCTGCTCCACACGCTGCGCCACTTTTTCCATCAGCGCCAGCGTATCCGGGTGCAGCTGCTCAGTTTCATTGTGGACGAACAGCGCCATCGGCACACCCCAAGTGCGCTGACGGGAGATACACCAGTCCGGACGGTTGGCGACCATCGCTTCGATACGCGCCTGACCCCAGTCCGGGATCCACTGCACGCCTTTGATCTCTTTCAGCGACTGCGCACGCAGACCTTTCTGATCCATGCTGATAAACCACTGTGGGGTCGCACGGAAGATGATCGGCGTTTTATGACGCCAGCAGTGCGGGTAGCTGTGCAGCAGTTTTTCTACATGCAGCAGCGCGCCTTTCTCTTTCAGCAGCTCAACGATCATATCGTTGGCTTTAAACACGTTGACGCCATCCAGCGTCGGATAGGTGCCTGGCAGGTAGGTGCCATCCGGGCCAACCGGGTTAGCGGTTTCGAGACCGTATTTCTGGCCGATCACGTAGTCGTCCGGGCCGTGGCCAGGCGCGGTATGTACTGCACCGGTACCGGCTTCGAGGGTGACGTGTTCGCCCAGCACCACTTTCGACTGGATTTGCTCAAGGAACGGATGCTGAAACAGTTGCAGTTCAAGCGCTGCGCCTTTGCATTCGCCCAGCACACGCCACGCGCTGATGCCCGCGCGTTTCATCACGCTTTCCACCAGATCTTTAGCAAGGATCAGGCTGCGGCCTTCGATCTGCACCAACTGGTAATCAAATTCCGGGTGCAGAGAGATGGCACGGTTGGCAGGCATGGTCCACGGGGTGGTGGTCCAGATCACCAGAGAAACCGGGCCTTCAGAAGCAGAGACGCCAAATTTGGCGCGCACGGCATCGGCATCCAGCGCGTTAAACATCACGTCAATGGATGGCGAGGTTTTGTCATAATATTCGACTTCGGCTTCCGCCAGCGCCGAGCGGCAGTCCAGGCACCAGTGCACCGGCTTCGCGCCTTTGTGCAGGTGGCCGTTGCCGATGATTTTACCCAGCGCACGGATGATGTTGGCTTCGGTCTGGAAGTTCATGGTCAGATACGGACGATCCCAGTCGCCCAGCACGCCAAGACGGATAAAGTCTTTTTTCTGCCCTTCCACCTGCTCTGCCGCATATTGACGGCAAGCTGCACGGAATTCCGCCGCGCTAACTTTCTCGCCCGGCTTACCAATCATCTGCTCAACTTTGTGTTCGATCGGCAGACCGTGGCAGTCCCAGCCCGGTACGTAAGGCGAATCAAAGCCCGCCATGCCTTTCGACTTAACGATAATGTCTTTCAGAATCTTGTTAACGGAGTGACCAATATGAATGCTGCCGTTCGCGTAGGGAGGGCCATCATGCAGAATAAAGGTTTTTTTCCCTTTTTTGGCTTCGCGGATGATGCCGTACAGGTTGTCATCATACCAACGTTGCAGCATTCCCGGTTCGCGTTTGGCCAGATCGCCACGCATCGGGAACCCCGTTTCCGGCAAATTCAGGGTAGATTTATAGTCACTCATCAGATTCTCGGTTCCGTATTTCGCTCATTAAACCGGTGTTTTTAGCCCAAAAAATTGTCGGGCCGTCACCACATCTTTCGCTATTTGTTCTTTCAGCGCGTCCAGCGAGGCGAAACGCTGTTCGTCGCGAATCTTCTGTTTCAGTACCACATCAATGTGGCGTCCATAAAGATTCATATGTGTGTCAAGCAGGTGAACTTCAAGCTGCTGACGCAGACCTTTTACCGTCGGGCGCGTACCAATGTTGGCCACGCCAGGGATGGGTTGTTCACCCAGCCCCAATACTTCAACCGCAAACACGCCCTTCACCGGCGTTACTGTGCGGCGTAAAGGGAGATTGGCGGTGGGAAAACCAATGGTACGGCCCAGGGCATCACCGTGCACCACGCGGCCTGAAATGCTGAAGGGATGGCCCAACAACGTCTGCGCCTGGACGAAATCATCCTGCGCCAGCGCCTGCCGCACCGCAGTACTGCTGATGCGTTTGCCACCATCACAAAATGTCTGGGTGCTAATGACATCAAAGCCATATTCCACACCGGCTTTCTGTAATAACAGGAAATCCCCCTGGCGACCAGCACCAAAGCGGAAATCATCGCCGACGGCGAGGAATTTAACGTTCAGCTTCTCCACCAGCAGTTCAGAGATGAAGCTCTGTGCCGAATGGGCGGCAAAACGGCGATCAAAGCGGACACACAGCACCGCATCAACGCCTGCCTGCTTCAGGTACTTCAGTTTTTCACGCAGACGCATCAGGCGAGCTGGCGCTTTATCGCCCGCAAACAGCTCAAGCGGCTGCGGTTCGAACAGCATCACGATCACCGGAAGCTGGCGCTTTCGTCCCTCTTCGACCAGTTCAGCCATCAATGCCTGATGGCCGCGATGAAACCCGTCAAAATTACCAATGGTCAGGACGCAGCCGCGATGCTGCTGAGTGAGATTGTAAATACCGCGGATAAACTTCATGGCTGACTCAAACCGGTGGAAATCGGCGGATTATACCCTTGAATAGCGTTCAGGTTAACCCGTCTGCGTGCCTTTCCTGCTTCTGTTGCTGCTTAATCCGCGTGCAGGCAGGGGCTTAGCGGAGATCTGAAGAATTTTGTTGCGAAATACTGTATTCAGCGCGGTGTTGCTGGTAGAATCTTGCGCCATCAATTACGTAACCGGGTGTCGTTTGTAAAACGGCGCTTATTTGCACAAATCCATTGACAAAAGAAGGCGCAAAAGGCATAGTCCTCGGCCTTTGATTTGTCCATATAGAACACATTTGGGAGTTGGACCTTGGCTAATATCAAATCAGCTAAGAAACGCGCCGTAACATCTGAGAAACGTCGCAAGCATAACGCGAGCAACCGTTCTATGATGCGTACTTTCATCAAGAAAGTATACGCGGCTATCGCAACAGGCGACAAAGCTGCTGCGCAGAACGCATTCAACGAAATGCAACCGATCGTGGACCGTCAGGCTGCTAAAGGTCTGATCCACAAAAACAAAGCTGCACGTCATAAAGCAAACCTGACTGCACAGATCAACAAACTGGCTTAATCGCCGGTCTGTTAATCGCTTTGTGAAAGAACCGGCGCTAAGCCGGTTTTTTTATGCCTGTCGTTCACCGCTGAACAAGGCGCTGAAGTCGCGATGGCAGATGCGTTGTACCGCCGGATGCTGGATCATGCGCTCGGCAAAAATCACGTGATACTCCTCCATCACCGTATCCAATCGACCGATTTCACGAATGGCGTCGTCACGATAGATCGCTTCACCATACAAAGTGGGTGCCACGAAAATGGCGTTGTGCTGCGCGCCAAACGCTTTCATCAGCGCGGCATCGTCAAACTCGCCAAGAATCTCGACCTGCAATCCCTGGCTGTGGATCCAGTTCAATAACTGACGCCCCAGCATCGAGCGGCGGCCAGGAATGAGTAAACGCCGCTGCTCCAGGCAGGCAGGAAAAGCCTGTTCCGGCCAGGGTGCATAGCACCAGAAACTCACCGGACACTCGCCCAACTTCACCGAAAACAGCCCCTCCTGCTGCGTGGAATCAATCGGGCAGTCAGAAACAATCATATCCAGCTTATGCTGGCTCAATTGCTCCAGCAGCATCTCATGCGTCGACTCAAAGCAGCGCAGATGAATTTTTTCATCCGCCACCACCGCCGCCTCGAGCACCTGACTCACCAACTGTTTGGAAAGCGCGTCGGCGATGCCAACATCAAACAGCAGGTTCGACTCTTTGCGATAGTTAACGATATCGAGCATCTCCTGGCTGAGCATAAACATGCGGTCGGCATAGCGGAACACCAGTTGCCCCAGCTCAGTCGGCACCAGGCCGCGTCCCTGCCGCCGGAACAACTTGCCTTGCAGACGTTCTTCCAGCGCCTTGATCTGCCCGGTGATGGTTTGCGGCGTCAGGAATAACGCCTCTGCCGCACCGACAATCGAACCTTCCCGGCATACGTGCCAGAAGTAATACAGATGGTTGTAGTTGATATGTGACATCTGCGCCCTCCCCCGTTGCCGGATTACACCGTCTTACGCGGCAGACGCTGCCACAGCAGGACATACCCCACCACCGCCGAAATAATCGACCCCAGCAAAATGCCCAATTTCGCCAACGTGATCAGCTCTGGCGCAGCTTCGCCATAGGCCAGCGAGGCGATAAAGATCGACATGGTGAAGCCAATGCCACACAGCACGCCGACGGCAGCGATATCCCGCAACGAGGTATTGTCCGGTAATTTCGCCAGCCCGGTTTTAACGCTGAGCCAGCAGAACAGGGTGATGCCCAGCGGTTTGCCGACAAACAACCCCAGCATGATGCCAAGCGGCAACAGCGAAAACAGGCTGCCTGGCGTCACTCCGGCCAGCGATACACCGGCGTTAGCAAAGGCAAACAACGGCAGAATCAGCCAGCGCACCCACGGATGCAGCGCATGTTCGAGGTGGATAGCCGGAGAGTGTCCATTCTTCTTCTCCAGCGGGATCAGGAAGCCCACCACCACTCCGGCCAGCGTGGCGTGCACGCCTGATTTCAATACCGCCGTCCACAGCACCAGCCCGACCAACAGATAGAGGCCGGTGTTGCGCACATTCAGCAGATTCATAATGCCGAGTACCACAATCGCACCAGCCGCGACCCCCAGCGATACCAGCGACAGATCGCTGGTGTAGAACAGCGCGATAATCACGATAGCGCCCAGATCGTCGATGATCGCCAGCGCCATCAGGAAGATCTTCAACGCTGGCGGCACACGGCTGCCCAGCAGCGCCAGAATACCCAGCGCAAAGGCGATGTCCGTCGCGGTGGGGATCGCCCAGCCGCTACGTGTGGCGGCATCACCGGCGTTAAACAGCAGAAACAACAATCCCGGCACCACCATGCCACCCACCGCAGCAATGAGCGGGAAAATCGCCTGATCGCGGCGTGCCAGCGCCCCCATCACCATTTCGCGTTTCACTTCCAGACCGACCATCAGGAAGAACACCGCCATTAGCGCATCGTTGATCCACAGCAGCAGGTTTTTGCTGATATCCAGCGATCCAAAACGGAACTCGACCGGGATGTTGAGCAGGTCAAGATAGCCTTGCTGCGTGCTGGCGCTGTTGGCGAGCAGCATGGCAATTGCCGCCGCAATGATCAGCACCACGCCGCTGGTAGCGTCACTGTTGAGGAGTTTTTTCAATCTGATATTCACGTCCAGGTTCCTTGTCGCAGAGCGAATAATGAAAAGGCGATTAGCTTAGCGACAATATTAGATCGAAAAAAACAGATTATTTATTAGGTCGGGTTCGAAAAAACCGAATGATTAGCCCGAATCGGGCAATAAAAAAGCCAGCGGCATCGCGCTGGCTTTCAGGTAAGTCGCGAAGACTTAGCGGGTTAAATCATCGAAAAACTTCTTCACGCCGTCGAAGAAACTCTTCGAACGCGGGCTGTTTTTCTCACCGGTCGGGCCGCCAAAACTCTCTTCCAGTTCACGCAGCAGCGCTTTCTGTTTGTCATTCAGGCTAACCGGCGTTTCAACCACCACGCGGCACAGCAAGTCACCGACTGCACCACCGCGTACCGATTTCACACCTTTACCACGCATACGGAACAACTTACCGGTTTGCGTTTCTGACGGCACTTTCAACTTCACGCGGCCATCAAGGGTCGGCACTTCAATCTCACCGCCCAATGCGGCCATGGCAAAGTTGATCGGCACTTCGCAGTACAGGTTGTTATCTTCACGCTCGAAGATCGGGTGTTTTTTCACCGACACCTGAACATACAGATCACCAGCCGGTGCGCCATGCTCACCCGCTTCCCCTTCGCCGCTCAGACGGATACGGTCACCGGTATCAACACCCGCCGGGATCTTCACTGACAGGGTTTTTGAGCGTTCAACACGGCCATGTCCATGACAGGCGTTGCACGGATCTTTGATGACCGAACCACGTCCGTGACAAGTCGGACACGCCTGCTGCACGGTGAAGAAGCCCTGGCGCATCTGCACCTGGCCTGCACCATGACAGGTTGGACAGGTTTGCGGCTGGGTACCCGCTTTGGCACCGCTGCCGTGGCAGACATCACACTCTTCCAGGGTTGGAATGCGGATCTCTTTGGTCACGCCGCGTACCGCTTCTTCCAGCGTCAGGTCCATGTTGTAGCGTAAATCGGCGCCACGGGCAGCGCGCTGACGGCGGCCACCACCAAAGATATCGCCAAATACGTCGCCAAAGATATCGCTGAAGTCAGCACCGCCACCGAAGCCGCCGCCGCCAAATCCACCGCCGCCCATGCCGCCCTGTTCAAACGCAGCATGACCGTACTGATCGTAGGCCGCACGCTTTTGCGCGTCGGTCAGAATTTCGTAGGCTTCCTTAACCTCTTTGAATTTCGCTTCGGCTTCTTTATCGCCCGGGTTACGGTCCGGGTGATATTTCATCGCCAGGCGCTTATACGCCTTTTTGATTTCGCGCTCATCTGCCGATTTAGAGACGCCTAAGATCTCGTAAAAATCACTCTTCGCCATCTTCTGCCCTTAACATGATCGCACGGGCGTGGAGAGATCTCCTACGCCCGTGCTGGTTTCAACGGCTGTCAGGCCAGCCGTCGCGCCCGGTCAGGGGCAATTATTTTTTATCTTTAACTTCTTCGAATTCAGCGTCGACAACGTCGTCATCTTTCTTCGCGGAAGCGTCGCCAGCATCTGCTGCGCCCGCCTGAGCCTGCTGCTGTGCCATTTCCATCAGTTTGCTGGAAACCTGCATCAGTGCCTGCATCTTCGCTTCGATGTCGGCTTTGTCTTCGCCTTTCAGCGCGGTGTTCAGATCGTTCAGCGCAGATTCGATCGGTGCTTTGTCATCGGCAGACAGTTTGTCACCGGCTTCATCCAGCTGCTTACGGGTGCTGTGCGCAATCTGGTCGCCCTGGTTACGCGTCTGCACCAGCTCTTCAAATTTACGGTCAGCTTCGGCGTTAGCTTCAGCGTCACGTACCATTTTCGCGATCTCTTCTTCATTCAGACCAGAAGAGGCTTTGATGGTGATCTTCTGCTCTTTACCGCTGTTTTTGTCTTTCGCTGATACGTGCAGGATACCGTCCGCATCGATGTCGAAAGTCACTTCAATCTGCGGCATGCCGCGCGGTGCAGGCTGGATACCGTCGAGGTTAAACTGGCCCAGTGATTTGTTATCGCTGGCACGTTTACGCTCACCCTGCAGCACGTGAATGGTCACGGCAGACTGGTTATCTTCAGCCGTTGAGAACACCTGGCTGTGCTTGGTCGGGATGGTGGTGTTCTTGCTGATCAGCGAAGTCATCACGCTACCCATGGTTTCGATACCCAGAGACAGCGGAGTTACGTCCAGCAGCAGAACGTCTTTCACGTCACCGCCCAGCACGCCGCCCTGAACCGCTGCACCCACGGCAACCGCTTCGTCCGGGTTAACGTCTTTACGCGGCTCTTTGCCAAAGAATTCAGTCACTTTAGCCTGAACCAGCGGCATACGGGTCTGACCACCGACGAGGATCACGTCGTTGATGTCAGACACTGACAGGCCAGCGTCTTGCAGCGCCACTTTCAGCGGCTCGATAGAACGCGCCACCAGGTCTTCGACCAGTGATTCCAGTTTCGCACGGGTCACTTTGATGTTCAGGTGCTTAGGACCGGTCGCATCCGCAGTGATGTACGGCAGGTTAACGTCGGTCTGCTGTGCAGAAGACAGCTCAATTTTCGCTTTCTCTGCCGCTTCTTTCAGACGCTGCATCGCCAGCGGATCGTTGTGCAGATCGATGCCCTGATCTTTCTTGAACTCCGCAACGAGGTAGTTAATCAGACGGCTGTCGAAGTCTTCACCACCCAGGTGGGTATCACCGTTGGTTGCCAGTACTTCAAAGGTTTTCTCGCCATCAACTTCATCGATTTCGATGATAGAGATATCGAACGTACCGCCGCCCAGGTCATAGACCGCGATGGTGCGGTTGCCCTGACCTTTGTCGAGGCCGTAAGCCAGCGCCGCAGCAGTCGGTTCGTTAATGATACGTTTGACTTCCAGGCCCGCGATACGGCCGGCATCTTTGGTTGCCTGACGCTGTGCATCGTTGAAGTAAGCCGGAACGGTAATTACCGCTTCAGTCACTGGCTCACCGAGGAAATCTTCCGCGGTTTTCTTCATTTTTTTCAGCACTTCAGCAGAGATCTGCGGCGGAGCCATTTTCTGGCCTTTCACTTCCAGCCAGGCATCACCGTTGTCAGCTGCGGCAATTTTGTACGGCATGATTTTAATATCACGCTGCACTTCTTCGTCCTGGAAACGACGGCCGATCAGGCGCTTAATCGCGAACAGGGTGTTCTGCGGGTTAGTCACCGCCTGACGTTTAGCCGGTTGACCGACCAGAGTTTCGCCATCTTGTGTATAAGCAATAATTGAAGGCGTGGTACGATCACCTTCGGCATTTTCCAGCACGCGTGCTTTGGTGCCGTCCATAATCGCAACACAAGAGTTGGTTGTACCCAGGTCAATACCAATAATCTTACCCATCTAAACGTCTCCCACTTAAATTCTTTGTCAAATTGGGTTGTGAAGCAGAGATGCGGTCAAATCTTGCCGCTTTCAACTGCCTGAGCAGGCTTTTTTTCCTGCACCACAACTCTCGATGAGAACTAAATGGGGCCGCTTCGAAGCGCATCAAGGGTTAAAACTAAAAAAATTTTAATTATCTCTCCCCACTCAGATCAAAGATGCCCAGGGACTGGCTGATTATTATGCTGCGCCCCCTTCGCCCATTGCAGGCTGGCGGGCCAACACAACATTCAGATATTGAGACTGACCTTTGAGGAACTATGCGTACTAACATTCTGGCGAACCCTGCGCCACTGGGCTTAATGGGCTTTGGTATGACCACCATTCTGCTCAATTTACACAACACCGGACTCTTCGCGATGGATACCATCATCCTGGCGATGGGGATCTTTTATGGCGGTCTGGCACAGATTTTTGCCGGTCTGCTGGAATTCAAGAAAGGCAACACCTTCGGCCTGACGGCGTTTGCCTCTTACGGTAGCTTCTGGCTGACCCTGGTGGCGATTTTGCTGCTGCCCAAAATGGGGCTGTCGGAAGCGGCGGACAGTCACTTCCTCGGCGCTTACCTCGGGTTATGGGGCGTGTTTACCCTGTTTTTATTCTTTGGCACCCTGACCGGCCCCACCATGCTGCAATTTGTCTTTGCCAGCCTGACAGTGTTGTTTGGCTTGCTGGCGATTGGGCATCTGCTGGATAACACGATGCTGGTGCATATTGCCGGTTGGGTCGGCCTGATCTGCGGCGGGAGTGCCATCTATCTGGCGATGGGCGAAGTGCTGAATGAACAATGGGGCCGCACTGTGCTGCCGATTGGTCAGCCGCGCTGAAGCGCAACGCGGAGCCGGTTGGCTCCGCGTCTGGTGTTATGACGAGTGAATTGAGGCCTCAAACTGTACGCTTTCCTGTCGGTTATCTCGCAACAACCAGATCCCCACGCTAAAGCCAATCACTGCCAGCGCCAGCACATACCAGGCCGGCGCCATCGGCGTCAGACGCATAATTAAGGTCACGCTGATCGGCGTCAGGCCACCAAAAATCGCGTAGGCAACGTTATAGGAGAAGGAGATACCGGTGAAGCGGACTGCTGCCGGGAAGGCGCGTACCATCACAAACGGCACCACCCCCACCACGCCAACACTCAACCCAGCCAGCCCATACCAGGCAAACAACATCTCCGGCGTACTGCCGAGTTGATGGAAGAAGTTCCAGCTACCGATAGCCAACAGCAACGAACCGACCAGCAGCGTGCGCGCCGCACCGAAGCGGTCTACCAGCCAGCCCGCGATCACGCAGCCAAACAGCAACATCACAGTGGCAAAGCTGTTGGCCTGCAAGCTGAGCGCCGCCGGAATGGCGTGCTGTTTTTGCATCAGCGTGGGTGCCATCAGAATCACCACCACAATACAGGCAGAGAGCAGCCAGGTGAGCAGCATGGAAATCACAATGCCGCGTTTGTGCTGCGTCAGAATGGTTTGCAGCGGCAATTTATCGGCCAGCGCTTTACGCTGCTGCATCTGCTGAAACACCGGCGTTTCATGCAGCCAGCGTCGCAGATACATCGCCAGCAGGCCAAACACGCCACCGAGAAAGAATGGGATGCGCCAGCCATGCGCGGCAATCGACGCCGGGGTCATCGTGGTATTGATAATGGTCGCCACCAGCGAACCCAGCAAAATTCCGGCGGTTAACCCTGCGGTTAAGGTGCCGCAGGCAAAACCCACGCGTTTTTCTGGCACGTGTTCCGCCACAAACACCCATGCGCCAGGGACTTCGCCACCAATCGCCGCGCCCTGCAACACGCGTAGCAACAACATCAACAGCGGCGCGGCGATGCCAATGCTGGCGTAAGTCGGCAACGCGCCCATCGCCAGCGTTGGCAGTGCCATCAGCAGGATGCTCAGGCTGAACATCTTCTTCCGGCCAACTTTGTCGCCAAAGTGCGCCATGATAATGCCCCCGAGCGGGCGTGCCAGATAACCCGCAGCAAAGATCGCGAAGGTCTGCACCTGACGCAGCCATTCTGGCATATCCGCCGGGAAGAAGAGTTCGCCGATCACCGCAGCGAAGAACACAAAGATGATGAAGTCGTAAAATTCCAGCGCCCCGCCAAGGGCAGCCAGCGACAGCGTTTTATAATCCTGTCGGTTGAGGCGACGAGTTGCGAGCGAATCCATAACGTAGCGGCATCCAGAGGCAAAAAAAATCTAGTTGTAAAGTTAGGATTACTATACCGTCAATTTTTTGCCACACCAGTACGTCTGAATTTTATGCCTGAAAACGGCGATATTCAGACGTTTGTCTCACGCCTCGCGCTTTTTGGCCGAAATGCTGCTACCACTAGCGGGTCGGTCTCGACATAAGGCCCGTCCAGCAGCTGTAAACAATACGGTACAGCAGCAAAGATACCCGGCACCTTAACGGCCCCGCCCTCCCCTTTCAGTCCTTCAAGCGTTTCTTTGATCGATTTCGGCTGGCCGGGCAGATTGAGGATCAGCGACTGTTTGCGGATCACCCCTACCTGACGCGACAGGATGGCTGTCGGCACAAATTGCAGGCTGATCTGGCGCATCTGTTCGCCAAAGCCTGGCATCTCACGGTCGGCGACGGCGAGGGTGGCATCGGGTGTCACATCACGCCGCGCCGGCCCCGTGCCACCGGTGGTCAGCACCAGATGGCAGAATAGCTCATCCACCAGTTCGCAAATCGCCTGCTCAATCATCGGCTGCTCATCCGGCACCAGCCGGGTTTCGATGGTGAACGGTGTGGTCAATGCGCTGCCAAGCCAGCTTTCCAGCGCCGGAATGCCCTGATCCTGATAAATGCCGTTCGCCGCGCGATCGGAAACGGAAATCAATCCAATACGTAATGTATCCATAGAGTTATCGCTGTGGTGCATGAGGGGGATAAAAAGAAGAATAATACAAAGCGAAAGGGAGAGAAAACCTTAAAGCCGTGGCGGACAACCTGTGCCGCCACGGTACGATCACTTACAGCAGTTCAGCAATCATCTTCTCAAGTTTGCCCTGGTCGATGGCAAAGTTGCGGATGCCTTCCGCCAGTTTGGTGACGGCCATCGGGTCCTGGTTGTGCTGCCACAGGAACTCGGCTTCGGTCATTTTCGCCGGACGCGCCTTCACTTCGCCGCTGTAGCTCAGTTTACGCTCAACAGCGCCTTCGCTCTCAGCCAGCTCTTTCAGCAGGTTCGGGGAGATAGTCAGACGGTCGCAACCGGCCAGCTCAATGATTTCGCCGACGTTACGGAAGCTGGCACCCATCACCACGGTTTCGTAACCGTGTTGTTTGTAGTAGTTGTAGATCTCAGAAACAGAAACCACGCCCGGATCTTCGTGCGCAGCGTACTCTTTCTTGTCGGTGTTGGCTTTATACCAGTCGAGGATACGGCCTACGAACGGAGAGATCAGGAACACGCCAGCTTCAGCACAAGCACGCGCCTGGGCGAAGGAGAACAGCAGCGTCAGGTTACAGTTGATGCCTTCTTTTTCCAGCTGCTCAGCAGCACGGATACCCTGCCAGGTAGAAGCCAGTTTGATCAGGATACGATCGTTGCTGATGCCAGCATCGTTATACAGTTTGATCAGGCTACGCGCTTTCGCGATGCTTGCTTCAGTGTCGTAAGACAGACGCGCATCGACTTCAGTCGAGATGCGACCCGGAATCAGTTTGAGAATTTCCAGACCAATGTTGACGGCCAGCTTGTCAGAAACCAGCTGTAACTGCTCTTCTTTGTTGCTGCTCTGCTGACGCGCCCAGCTAATGGCTTCGTCAATCAGTTTGCGGTATTCAGGAATTTGAGCGGCATTGAGGATCAAAGAAGGGTTGGTGGTGGCATCTTGCGGTTGATACAGCTTCATTGCCGCGATATCACCGGTGTCGGCGACCACAGTAGTCAGCTGACGCAAGGAAGTAAGTTTGTCCGTCATGGTTCTCTTTTCTCTTAGGTTGACTGTCAGGGTGAAAAAGGCTGTTGCGATAATATCACGCGGTAACCATGGTGCAAGGTCGCGACGTGCCCTTTCCGATAGCACGGACAAATGGGAACGATTTGCCGATCCGTCACGCTTTTTTGCTACACTCGCCGAACAAATTTTCCGTTAATACCCTGAAAAACTTGGGGGTAAACCGAGGACAAAACCATGCTGATGGTCATCTCGCCAGCCAAGACTCTGGATTTTGAAAGCCCGCTGGCGACACAAACCTTTACCCAACCGGCGCTGTTAGAAAAGTCACAACAGCTGATTGATGTCGCCCGCGATCTGTCACCGGCACAAATCGCTTCGCTGATGGGCATCAGCGATAAACTGGCCCATCTGAATGCTGACCGCTTCAACGACTGGCAGCCGCCTTTCACGCTGGAGAATGCGCGCCAGGCGATTCTGGCATTCAAAGGGGATGTCTACACCGGTTTGCAGGCGGAAACCTTTAGTGAGAAAGATTTTGCCTTTGCCCAGCAGCATCTGCGCATGCTGTCGGGTTTGTATGGCTTGCTGCGTCCGCTGGATTTGATGCAGCCCTACCGGCTGGAGATGGGGATCAAACTGGCGAACGCGGCGGCGAAAGATCTCTACGGCTTCTGGGGCGATCTGTTGACGGAGAAGCTGAACGCGGCGCTGGCGGAACAAGGCGATGAGGTGCTGATTAACCTGGCTTCAGATGAATATTTCAAAGCCATCAAGCCGAAAAAACTGGCCGGTCGATTAATTAAGCCGGTGTTCCTTGATGAGAAAAATGGCAAGTTTAAAGTGATCAGTTTCTACGCCAAAAAAGCGCGTGGCCTGATGAGCCGTTATGTGATTCAACACCGCCTGACCAAACCGGAGCAGTTGAAGAAATTCGATGTGGACGGTTATTTCTTTGCGGCGGCAGAGAGCAGCGATAACGAGTTAGTGTTTAAGCGTCACGAGCAGAAATAGCCCGTAACCGCGCGATAAATCGCGCCGCTACACCGGATGAAAAAAATGGCTGGCGAATGCCAGCCATTTTTTATTATTTCTTCAGCAAAAACGCACGCAGCGCAGCAAAATCCGCTTTCAGACTATGCGACAGCAGCGGCAGGTCGGCACGCTCTGCCAGCGCTTCCGGCAGCGGCAGCGTCTGCTCCAGAATCGCTTCCACGCTCTCTTTAAACTTCGCCGGATGTGCGGTGCCGAGGAACAGGCCGTACTCACCTTCCTGTAACTGATCGCGCAGCAGACGATAAGCAATCGCCGCGTGCGGTTCAGACAGATAACCGATTTCTGCCAGCTCACGCATAGTGGCTTTGGTGGTTTCGTCGCTCACCGCCCCATAGGCGAGGTCACCCAGACGCCAGGTTTTACGGCGGAACAACTCTTCCACGCGCGGCCAGTTGTTCGGCTGGCTCACATCCATGGCGTTAGACAGCGTAGCGACGGTAGCATGCGGAGTCCATTCGCCATTGGCGAGGAAACGCGGCACGGTATCGTTGGCATTGGTCGCCGCGATGAAGCGTTTGATCGGCAGGCCGAGTGATTTTGCCAGCAGGCCAGCGGTTAGGTCACCGAAGTTACCACTTGGCACCGACACCACCAGCTGATTGCGTTTTTCCTGCGGTAGCTGCGCGACAGCTTCAAAGTAGTAGCAAATCTGTGCCAGCAAGCGACTGATGTTGATGGAGTTCGCTGAGTTCAGGCCGATGGCTTTTTTCAGTTCTTCATCATCAAAGGCTTGCTTCACCAGCGCCTGACAGGCATCGAAATCACCGTCGATGGCGATGGTTTCGATGTTACCGCCGAGGGTACAGAACAGTTTTTCCTGCAACGGGCTGATTTTGCCTTGCGGATAGAGGATCACCACGCGCACGTTTTCCATGCCGTAAAACGCATGGGCCACTGCCGCGCCGGTGTCGCCTGAGGTCGCGGTCAGAATGGTGATTTTCTCGTCTGCGCCGCTGACGTAAGAAAGCATCTGCGCCATAAAACGGCCGCCGAAATCTTTAAACGCCAGCGTTGGGCCATGGAACAGTTCCAGACAGGCGACATCGTCGCTGACTTTTGCCACCGGAGCCGGAAAAGCAAACGCGGCTTTAACACGCTCAGCCAGCTGATGTGCGGCGATTTCGTCACCGATATAGGCCGAGAGGATTTTGCTGCTACGGCTGACAAAATCCATCTCCAGCATCGCGTCGATGTCGGTCAGTTCAAATTCCGGCAGTTCGAGCGGGAAAAACAGCCCCTGCTGCGAGCCGAGGCCCTGCTTCACGGCCTGAGCGAAGCTCACCTGCTCGTTATGATCCTTAAGGTTGTAGAGTTTCATGCGTTATCCCAATTTACGTGCGCCAGCCGTATCAAGACGGCAGATATGGACGA
Source organism: Pantoea sp. At-9b (assembly GCF_000175935.2). Taxonomy (NCBI): domain Bacteria; kingdom Pseudomonadati; phylum Pseudomonadota; class Gammaproteobacteria; order Enterobacterales; family Erwiniaceae; genus Pantoea; species Pantoea sp. At-9b. The sequence goes on along the minus strand of NC_014837.1, from coordinate 708,070 downwards.
AACCTTCTTCATTTTGCAGATAGTGTTGGCTCAGCCAGTCAGCCATCCGCTGTGCCGTTGCCATCTCGTTGCAAACGGCGAAAAGTGTTGGGCCTGAACCCGAAATACCACAGGCCAGGGCACCAATATCGGCTGCGGCCTGACGCGCGTCGGCAAAGCCCGGCAGCAGTTTGGTGCGATACGGCTCGGCCACTACATCCTGCATCAGCTTCGCGGCTAACTCTGGCTGCTGAGTATGACAGGCATGGATAAAACCGCCCAGCAAACGACCGTGTTTGATGATGTCCTGTTTACGATATTGCGCAGGCAGAATCGCGCGCGCTTCCGCCGTAGAGACTTTGATGCCCGGATAAGCCATCACCCACAGCCACTCGTCAAACGACGGCACCGACTGGCTGATAATACCGTTCTCTTCAATCATCAGCTGCACGCCGCCGAGGAAGCACGGCGCAACGTTGTCGTAATGCACGCTACCGGAGATGCGCCCTTCCAGCTCGCCCATCAGCGCCAGCAGTTCGGTGTCATTCAGCGGCTTGCCACAAAATTCGTTCATCGCCATCAGGCCAGCGACCACCGAACAGGCACTGGAGCCAAGCCCCGAGCCAATCGGCATGTTTTTTTCCAGTGTCATCGCTACCGGCACTTGTTTGCCAATCGCTTCACAAAAACGCTGCCAGCACTGATAAACAATGTTTTCCTGCGGGTTGTCCGGCAGTTTGCTGACGAAGCGCCCTTTGTTCACCAGGCTAAAGCTGTCGGCTGCTTCAACCGACACACAATCACCCAGCAGGGTGCCATCCACCGGCGAGACCGCCGCGCCGAGCACATCAAAGCCGACGCTGACGTTACCTATCGAGGCCGGTGCATAAATTTTTACCATCATCAAACTCCCAACTTCCACGACAGTGTGCGCAGCAGATCGGCAAACACACCGGCTGCGGTCACATCATTCCCGGCACCGTATCCACGCAGAACCAGCGGGATCGGCTGATAATAACGGCTATAGAACGCCAGGGCGTTTTCGCCATTTTTGACTTTAAACAGTGGATCGTTACTGTCCACCGCATCAATTTTCACCTTGCAGGCACCACCCTCTTCGATGGCACCGACGAAGCGTAACACTTTACCTTCATCGCGCGCTTTGGCAACGCGCGCCGCAAAGGCGTTGTCCAGTTCCGGCAGGCGCGCCATAAATTGCTCAACATCGGCAATCTCTGTCAGGCTGGCGGGCAGCAACGGTTCGATTTCGATATCGCTCAGCTCCAGCTGATGTCCCGCTTCACGCGCCAGAATCAGCAGCTTACGTGCCACATCGGTGCCCGACAGGTCATCACGCGGGTCCGGCTCGGTAAAGCCCAGATCACGTGCCATGTTGGTGGCTGCCGACAGGGAGACGCCCTCGTCCAGCTTGCCGAAAATAAACGACAACGAGCCAGAGAGAATACCGGAGAACTTGATCAGCTCATCCCCGGCATTCAGCAGATTTTGCAGGTTCTCAATCACCGGCAGACCGGCACCCACGTTGGTGTCATACAGAAACTTACGGCGCGACTTCTCTGCGGCTGCACGCATCTGCTGGTAGTAATTCCACGATGAGGTGTTGGCCTTTTTGTTCGGCGTGACCACATGGAAACCGTCGGCGAGGAAATCCGCGTATTGATCGGCGACCGCCTGGCTGGAGGTACAATCAACAATCACCGGGTTCAGCAGATGGTACTCTTTCACCAGACGAATCAGGCGACCAAGATTGAACGATTCTTTCGCTTCCGCCAGCGCCGCTTTCCAGTTGCTGAGATCGATACCATGCACATTGGTCAGCAACGCCCGTGAGTTGGCAATCCCGCACACGCGCAGATCAATATGTTTCTGCTTCAGCCATGCCTGCTGACGATGCAGCTGCTCCAGCAATGCCGCGCCGACACCGCCCACACCCACCACGAACACCTCAATCACCTGATCGGTGGCAAACAACATCTGATGCACCACACGCACGCCGGTGGTGACTTCATCGTTGCTGACTACCGCGGAGATGGAGCGCTCAGAAGAACCCTGGGCAATCGCCACGATATTGATATTGGCACGCGCCAGCGCGGAGAAGAATTTGGCAGAGATGCCGCGCAGGGTGCGCATGCCGTCACCGACCACCGAGATGATCGCCAGCTGTTCCACCACTTCCAGCGGGTCCAGCAGGCCATCTTTCAGTTCGAGATAGAATTCGTCTTCCAGCACGCGGCGCGCGCGGGCCAGCTCGTTCTGCGGTACGCAGAAGCTGATGCTGTATTCGGAAGAGGATTGGGTGATCAACACCACCGAGATACCGGTGCGGGACATCGCGGCAAACACGCGAGCCGCCATCCCCACCATGCCTTTCATTCCCGGGCCGGAGACGTTAAACATCGCCATGTTGTTCAGGTTGGTGATGCCTTTCACCGGGTTTTCATCGTGCTCACCTTCGCCACCAATTAAGGTGCCCGGCGCTTGCGGGTTGGCGGTGTTTTTGATCAGGCAGGGAATCTGGAACTGGGCAATCGGGGCGATGGTGCGGGGGTGAAGCACTTTGGCACCGAAGTACGACAGCTCCATCGCCTCCTGATAGGACATCGACTTCAACAGGCGCGCATCCGGCACCTGACGCGGGTCACAGGTATAGACACCGTCGACGTCAGTCCAGATTTCACAACAATCGGCACGCAGACAGGCCGCCAGTACCGCCGCAGAGTAGTCAGAACCGTTACGGCCCAGCACCACCAGCTCACCACGTTCGTTACCGGCCGTGAAACCAGCCATCAGGATCATATGTTCAGCGGGGATCTGGCTGGCGGCGATACGACGGGTTGATTCCGCGATATCAACGGTTGATTCCAGGTAGTGGCCCACGGCCAGCAGTTTTTCTACCGGGTCGATGACCGTCACTTTATGACCACGCGCCTGGAGCAACGCTTCCATGATGGCGATGGACAGCTTCTCACCACGGCAGATGATGGCGGCATTGACCGCATCCGGGCACTGGCCCAGCAGGCTGATGCCATGCAGCACTTGCTTCAATTGGGCAAATTCGAGATCAACACGCGTTTTCAGCCCGTCATAATCGAAGCCCGGCTGCGCCTCGGCCAGCCCCTGCAATAGCTCAGCAAAAATACGTTCGGCATCGCTGATATTCGGCAGCGCATCCTGCCCGCTAATGGTTTTCTCAATCATCGCCACCAGATGATTGGTAATTTTCGCTGGCGCAGAGAGTACGGTTGCAACCTGTCCCTGTTGCGCATTGCTTTCCAGAATGTCTGCCACGCGGAGAAAACGTTCCGCATTGGCTACCGAGGTCCCGCCGAATTTCAGCACTCGCATGGTTAAAGCTCTCCTGAATTTATGCCGAAAAAAAAGCCCGCACTGGTTAGGTGCGGGCTTCTTTTTTGTTTTTCCTGTATGCGTCAGCCCGCACCGTTACCTGTGGTAATGGTGGTGGTAATAATAATGGTGGTGTTCAGGCTGTTTGTACGCATTGAGATTTTTATCTGTCTGTCTTGATTGTCCGTCTGCCTTCCAGAATTAAAGCAAAGCGCACGTTAAGTCAACGAATTTGTCCTAAGGCGGATTTTTCGCCACTACGCAGTGCTGCGCTTTGCCCGGAAAATGCCATCGGGATCGTTCAACGAATAGCCACAACACCCGATCAGTCACTGCAAAGTCAGGATTTACCCGAGTTATTATCTATAAGTTTTTTTTCTACGTCATGCAGCAGCCGATGCAGCATCGCGCTGTCGCGCTGCTCCAGCAGACCGATACGTTGATCGATCCAGTCCGCCATCTTGGCATCATCATCGACCTCCAGCCGGACCAGCAATTGCTGGAAACGCGCCCGCAACGCCTGCAACTGCTGACCATCCGCCACCGCTGCGGGCTGGGCCACCACCTGATTGAGCGCAGAGAGCTGGTAGCAATAGACCATCACCGCCTGGCCGAGGTTAAGCGAGGGATAGTCGTTCGCCATCGGAATGCCGGTGAGCAAGTCCACCTGCTCCAGCTCCTCATTGGTCAATCCGCTGTCCTCACGACCAAACACCAGCGCAATTCGGTTCAGCCACTGACGCTTCTCCTGCAAAATGCTTTCCACCTGAACCGGTGTGGCGTAGTAGCGGAACTTCGCCCGGCTGCGTGCGGTGGTTGCGACCGAGAAGTCCACATCCTGCAACGCCTCACTCAGCGTGTCATAAGTTTTTACGCTATCAAGAATTTCGCCTGCGCCATGTGCCACCCGGCGCGCTGCCGGATCTTGCCAGGCATCGCTAGCGACAATGCGCAACTCGCTAAAACCCATGGTTTTCATGGCACGCGCGGCTGCACCGATATTTTCTGGTCGGGCGGGAGAGACAAGAATGAGGGGGAAATGCATGATTTTTCCATCGAACTGTTAACAACTCGGCGTATGTTGGCATGCAGAGCGAAAAATACCAACCATACGGATATAAGAAAATAAGATGTTAAGGATGTTAAAACGGAATAAAATCGGTGAGTAGCATAAATTAACGTATTAAAGCTAAATTTCCGGGCCATTTTAATATAAAAGCATTAGATATCATCTTATTGAAATATAATTTCCGGCAAGTTTTTGTTTTGCTATTATGCAGCCGGAATGTAGCAAAAATGCTGCTTTTTGTGAGCTAAGCTGGCATTCCTGGAGAAGTTTTTCATAAAAGTGTTAACGTGCTACACTTGCATTTGATATAAGTCAACGAAGCGTTGTTTTTATGCTTATCGGTTGTTGTTGGTGCTGTTAGGTTGCTGTTAATACGGTTAGGATAAGCGCCAGTCCGATACCCACGGGGCACGCAAATATTCATCCTGACTGGCTGAGCTAACACTGAAGTTGACGTAGATGGATGGTGTATTCCGAAGATTATTTCGTACACCGGTTGCGAACGGCATGCTGTTACGATGAACAGTAAGTGCAACCGCCGTACGCCCTGTTTTCGATTTGTTGGCAAATTTTAGGTAGCGAAACATGCAGACCCCGCACATTCTTATCGTTGAAGACGAACTGGTCACGCGTAACACCCTCAAAAGCATCTTTGAGGCGGAAGGTTACATGGTCTATGAAGCCACCGACGGCGCCGAAATGCATCAGGTACTGACGGAAAACGACGTCAATCTGGTGATTATGGACATCAACCTGCCGGGCAAAAACGGCTTGTTGCTGGCGCGTGAACTGCGTGAGCAGGCGAACGTCGCACTGATGTTCCTCACCGGCCGTGATAATGAAGTGGACAAAATTCTTGGCCTGGAAATTGGCGCGGATGATTACATCACCAAGCCATTCAATCCGCGTGAGTTGACTATCCGTGCGCGTAACCTGTTGTCGCGTACCATGAATCTGGCGATGCCGAACGAAGAACGTCGTCAGGTGGAAAGTTATCGTTTCAACGGCTGGGAGCTGGATATCAATAGCCGCTCGCTGATCAGCCCGAACGGTGAGCAGTACAAACTGCCGCGCAGTGAATTCCGCGCCATGCTGCACTTCTGCGAAAACCCAGGCAAAATTCAGACCCGTGCTGATCTGCTGAAAAAGATGACCGGTCGCGAGCTGAAGCCGCATGACCGCACCGTGGATGTCACCATCCGCCGCATCCGTAAGCATTTCGAATCTACGCCGGACACGCCAGAAATCATCGCCACCATTCACGGCGAAGGTTATCGCTTCTGCGGTGAATTGCAGGACTAAGGCACAATAAAAAAACGCCCGTCAGGGCGTTTTTTTATGCGCGAAGGTCAGTGCCACGGCATAATCGGCACCGCGCTCAGCGCGTTTTTCGGCGAGCCTTCCACGACTTTATCCGAGTAGGCCAGATAGACCAGCGCGTTGCGCTTTTGATCATAAAAGCGTACAACCTGCAGCTTCTTAAATACCAGCGATGTGCGCTTCTGGAATACCACATCCCCCTGCGCTTTACCTTGCGCAATTTTATCGCTCAGCGTTACCGGCCCGACCTGTTGGCAGGAGATCGCCGCATCGGAGGTATCCTCCGCCAGGCCTAATCCGCCCTTGATACCCCCGGTTTTTGCCCGGCTGATATAACAGGTTACATTTTTTACATCGGGGTCATCGAAGGCTTCCACCACGATCTTATGATCGGGGCCAAACATCTTGAAAACCGTGTCAACTGAGCCGATCTCCTCTGCCTGGAGGGATCCCGCGAAGGCATATGTTGCCAAGGTGACTATAAGAAGGCGAGCTATTGTCATGGAGTTACCATTGCAAACGGAATAGATGAGAATGTAATGTACTGGCAATCGATAACAGAACCAAACCAAATGGGTAACAACCCGCATTGATGTAGCACAGTCGACTTACAAAACCGCCCTCTCGCCTTTTTGCATTTCGTGCTATTATTCGACGACTTCATAAGTTGCGCCACCAGAGAGTTATGAGGATGTTTTATGGACCAAGCCGGTATCATTCGCGATTTGCTTGTCTGGCTGGAGAGCCATCTGGATCAACCCCTTTCACTGGATAATGTCGCCCTGAAAGCGGGTTATTCCAAATGGCATCTGCAGCGCATGTTTAAGGACGTGACAGGCCACGCGATCGGCGCTTATATTCGCGCTCGCCGGCTGTCGAAGGCTGCGGTGGCGTTACGCCTCACCAGCCGCCCGATTCTCGACATCGCTCTGCAATACCGTTTCGATTCCCAGCAGACCTTTACCCGTGCGTTTAAAAAGCAGTTTAATCAGACGCCCGCCTGGTATCGTCGTTCGTCAGACTGGAACTCCTTCGGTGTCCGCCCCCCGATCCGTCTGGAAGATAACCACATGCCCGAGCCGCAGTTTGTCACGCTGCCGGAAACGGTGTTGGTGGGACAGACACAGAGCTACAGCTGCACGCTGGAGCAGATTTCCAGCTATCGCGATGAAATGCGTGTGCATTTCTGGAAGCAGTTCCTGCTGGAAACTGACACCGTGCCGCCGGTGTTATATGGCCTGCATCAGGTACGCGCCAGTCATGAAAAAGATGATGAGCAGGAGATTCTCTACACCACGGCGGTGCCTGCCGACCAGCTGGCAAAAAGCATGCAGTCCAACCAGAGTGTGATTCTGGAAGCGGGTGATTATGTGCAATTCACCTATAACGGACCGCGCACCGCATTGCAGGAATTTATTCTGCTGCTGTACGGCACTTGCATGCCCACGCTGGGCCTGGTGCGACGTCAGGGACAGGATATCGAACGCTTCTTCACCCACGGCGGTAAGAAACGTAGCGAGCCGCCAACTGAGATTCGCTGTGAGTATCTGATTCCGATCCGTCCGGTGCAGGAACGCTAACAGCAAAATGCCGTCATCACGACGGCATTTTCATATTGCGCGATAAATCGCGCCGCTACAGGTCTGTCAGCGCTGTAATTCATCCAGCGCCGGTGCATCCAGATGCGACACATCCCCGGCGGTCTCCACCACCCAACCCGCTGCCAGCCAGGCGCTTTGCTGATGGTCGACGCGTGAGATCGAGCAGTTACGCAGACGCAGACGACGCTCCGCATGTGCCGGTAAGCCAAGAATCGTACTCACCAGCACCCCAAGCGCCATACCGTGGCTGACAATCAGCGGACGGCTCCCCTCCGGCAATCCGAGACAGTCATTCAACGCCGCGTGCATCCGCGCCGCCATCTCTGCCATCGATTCACCGCCCGGGATGCGGCCATTCTCAGTGCCATCCACAAGCGTCTTACGCCAACTCTCTTCTTCCGGCGTCAGCCCTTCGATCGGGCGCTGTTCCAGCACCCCCATATTCAGCTCGCGCAGACGCGCATCGAGGGTTACCGCGCAACCACACGCATCGGCGATGATCTCTGCGGTACGACGAGTACGTCCTAAATCGCTGGCAATCACGTGGGTAATGCCCAGCGATTTAACGCGCTCGCCCACTTGATGGGCCTGTTGCTCACCTTTTTCCGTCAGCGGACTGTCGGACTGCCCCTGAATGCGTCGGGCCGCATTCCAAACCGTTTCACCGTGACGAACAAGATAGACCTGTAGCATGCTTAATTTCCGTTATACTGCGACAAATTTGCCTTGAGGGTTCAAACAATTATGTACCATGTTGTCGCAGCCACCATCAATCCGGCAAAAATCCGCGCGATTGCACAAGCGTTCAACGACGTTTTCGGCGAAGGATCCTGCCATATTGAAGGGGTCGAGGTCGAGAGCGGCGTTGCAGCTCAACCGCTGACGGATGTCGAAACGCGAACTGGCGCACGTCAGCGCGTTGCCAATGCACGGGCCAAAAGGGCCGATGCCGACTTTTGGGTGGCGATTGAAGCCGGTATTGAAGGCGATAGTGCCTTCGCGTGGATGGTGGTGGAAAACGCGCAACAGCGCGGCGAATCGCGTTCTGCCAGCTTTACACTGCCAGCGGTGGTGATGGCGGGGTTAGCCGCCGGTCACGAACTGGGTGATGAGATGGCGCGTTTAACCGGCGTGGAGAATATCAAACACAAAGGCGGCGCAATTGGCGCGTTCACCCACGGGCTACTGACGCGTTCCAGCGTCTACCATCAGGCGCTGATTCTGGCGCTGTGTCCGTTCACCCATCCGTTGTACCAGCAGTAATCAGGCGCGTCCCAAACGCGCTTCCAGCCAGCGTTTCAGCTCCGGCGGTGCTTCTTTCAGGCTGTTGGAGCCACGGGTAATGGTGGCAATGCCAACACCCAACTCATTCTTCAGCTCACGCTGGCTCATCTCTCCGTTCATCAACTCTTCAATGATGCGCAGACGGGTACCAAAAGATTCCCGCTCATCCGGGGTCATCATCAATTGCAGCAACGGCAAGGCAACGCCATCGGCGAAGGCATTTTGCATCAGGTCAACAAAACGCAGCCAGTTATCTTCAACAGGCTGGGAAGAAAGGGGTTGGCTCATGAAGGGCTTCCGTACTCATTAACGAGTACGGAAGCATAGCACAGTCAGTAGCGGCGATTCCACTCGCTATCTGCCAGAATCTTATCGGGTTGTCCCATGAAGTAGCGATAGTAGGCATCATACGCCAGCACGTTCTTCACGTAGCCACGGGTTTCCGAGAACGGGATGGTCTCGATAAAGGCCACCGCATCCAGACGTCCCCCACTGTTGTTCAACCAGCTCTTCACCCGCGACGGCCCGGCGTTGTATGCCGCCGAGGAGAAGATACGGTTTTGCTCAAACTGCTGATACACATATTCCAGATACTGCGTGCCAATCTGGATATTGGTTTGCGGATCAAGCAGCTGGCTGCTGTTCACATAGCCGGGAAGATTATACATCTTCACGGTATGCGCGGCAGTGGCAGGCATCACCTGCATCAACCCACTGGCTCCTACCGGCGAACGCGCTTTCGGATTCCACGCGCTCTCCTGACGCGAGATCGCCATCGCATAACTTTGCGGAATCGCTTTGCCCTCGGTGTACTGCTGATACAGGTTGCGCCATGCCAGCGGGAAACGCTCTTTCAGGCTGTCCCACATTTTGGCGGTAATGGTGGCCTGTACGCTCAGATCCCACCAGTCCTGCTCATTGGCGTAGCGCGCCAGCATCTGCTGTTGTTCCCGGGTTTTGCTGGAAATCAGGTTAGCCCATTCACTGCGTGCCAGGTTATCCAGCCCCCAGTACATCAACTCGCGCACCCGAGCCAGTTCAGCGCCCTGCACCAGATTGTTATCCGGTGCCGGTGCCTTATTGACCTGCAACGGATATTCGACACCCAACCGCTGCGCCGCCACCATCGGATAGAAACCTCGACCCTGCATCAGCTTACGCAGCATCTCGTCGGCTTCCTCTTTACGTCCCTGCGATATCAGCAGATCGGCCTGCCAGTATTGCCACTCATCTTTCTCTTTGGCCTCCACTGGCAGACGGGCAATCCAGGTATTCAATCCACGACGATCATTATTGCCCAATGCCAGCCGCACCCGCCGCTCAATCAACGTGGTGGATTCGCTGTTCATCACCACGTTATCGCGCCAGCGCGCCTGATCAGTGGTGACGTCATTTCCCATCAACCGCCAGGCCACAATCTCTTTCAGCGCCTGCTCATCTTCCGGCCCCATTTTCTGCGACTGCACCAGCCCCGGGATCATCAGGCGGGCATTTTCAGCGTCCTGGCGCGCCACGCGGGCAAAGGCAAAATTGGTTGCCTGGCGGGTAAAATCGGTTGGCCCGACGCTGCTGGCAAAAGTGGTGACGGTCTGCGGATTTTGCTGCAACGCCATCACTGCCGTGGCGATGGTTTGATAATCCGCCGGCAACATCTTCGCCAGATAACTGACCAGGCTGTCATTGCCCTCTTTCATTGCCAGGCGAATACGTTCAAGGATAGTGATCGGCGAGAGCTGCCCGGCGGATTGCCACACGGAGAACAGCTGGTCGCAATCATTGGGCAACGAGGTACCACGCAGCCAGATGGCTTTCGCGCCATCAAACGCCACCTGCTGCTGGCCGGTGGCCCATTTGGCGTAGTACCAGTTACAACGCGCCTGCACCGGTTGCGGTGCTTCCGGGCTGAAACTCAACAACTCCTGCCAGTCCTGGCGGTGTGCCAGCACATTAACAAAACGGGTGGCGAGCGAGCGCGCAGGCGGTAACGTTGGGTATTGTTGAATGAAATTCTTCACCGCCAGCGGTGTTTCCTGATCGAGATCCTGCGCCAGCATACGGTATTGCAGATACGGATAGAGCGGGTAATCCTGAAGCGTAGGCATCAGCTGTGCCACGGTGTCCATCTGCTTGTTATCCCAGGCTTGCTTTATCTGGGCATAACGCTGTCGTTGCTGGTCAAGCGAATCGGCCCATACGCTACTGGCCGTGCTGACCAGGCAGATCCCTATTATCCAGTTACGCCATTTATCCACTTCGCTCTCCTCTTGGTGCTGCGATCCAGCTGCATGTCATTCATGCTAACCAGGCCAACCCACTCTTACCATGTTCTTCATAAAATTTACGATCACGCACCGCTATCGACCAGATGCTGCGCCGCCATTGTGCACTTATTCATCACAAAAACTTATCGTACAAAGACGAATTCCACATAATCATTCTGTTACAAACATGGCACGGCCTTTGCTCTGTTGAATTCCATCTTGTATACCAGTTGGAATTCACTCATGGCATCGACTTTTGGCTTCACGCTTCAGGATTGGCAACAGCGTTACCAACAGGAACCGCAACAAATTACGGCCCTGCTGGAGGCACACCTCGCCGCTATCGATAACCAGGACAACGCGTGGTTGTATCTCGCCACACCGGCACAGTTGCAGGCGCAAATTGAACCCCTGTTAGCCAGTTATCTGCGTAACCCGGCTGCGCTGCCGCTGTTTGGTGTCCCTTTTGCGGTTAAAGACAATATCGATGTCGCGGGCTGGCCCACCACCGCCGCTTGCCCGGCCCTGACCTATACCGCCCACGCCGATGCCTTTGTCGTTGCCCAATTGAAAGCCGCCGGTGCGGTGGTGATCGGCAAAACCAACCTCGACCAGTATGCCACCGGGCTGGTGGGTACGCGTTCCCCCTATGGAGCCGTGCGTAACACCTTCAATCCCGACTATGTCAGCGGTGGTTCCAGCTCCGGCTCGGCGTCGGTACTGGCACGGGGTCTGGTGGGTTTCTCGCTCGGCACCGATACCGCAGGTTCCGGTCGCGTCCCGGCAGGCTTCAATAATGTGGTGGGCCTGAAACCAACCAAAGGCTGGTTCTCGGCCAGCGGTTTGCTGCCGGCCTGCCGCCTGAACGACACCATCTCGGTGTTTGCCCTGACGGTGGAAGACGCCTTTGCCGTCGCCAGTGCCGCTGGCGGTTATGACGCTGGCGACGCCTATTCACGCAGCAATCCGCATACTGCCCCCGCCAGCATCAAGGCGCACCCCGACTTTGCCATTCCGGCCAACCCGGAATTCTTTGATGACAAACAGGCCGAAGCCGCCTGGGACAGCGCACTGGAGCGCCTGCTCGCCAGCGGTGCCACGCTGCACCCCATCGATTTCACCCCATTCCAGCAACTGGCCGAACAGCTCTACTACGGCCCGTGGGTGACGGAGCGCACCGTGGCGGTGGGTGAGATGCTTAACCACCCGGATGAGATGGACCCGGTGGTCTATGGCATCGTGAAAAGCGGCCTGGATTACAGCGCAGTCGATGCCTTCAAAGCTGAATATCTGCGCGCTGAGCTGACACGCCAAATCCAGCACACGCTGGCGCAGTTTGATGCATTGGTGGTGCCAACCTCCCCGACCATCCACACCATTGAAGAGATGCAGCAGGAGCCGGTGCGCTACAACTCGCAGTTCGGTACCTACACCAACTTCACCAATCTGGCCGATCTCAGCGCGCTGGCGCTGCCGGGACCATTCCGAGCCGATGGACTGCCTGCGGGCATCACCCTGGTTGCGCCCGCCTGGCATGACCGGGCGCTGGTGGAGTTCGGCCTGCGCTGGCAGCAGCAGCTGGCTTTGCCGCTGGGTGCCACCGGCAAAGCACAACCGGCGCAGCATCGCGCGCTGCCGCCTTCCGCCGATCATGTGCGCGTGGCGGTAGTGGGTGCGCACCTCACCGGTATGCCACTCAACTTCCAGCTCACTACCCGCCAGGCGGTACTGGTGGAGGAGACCACCACCGCCAGCAACTACCGGCTGTTTGCGCTGCTGGATGGCCCAATCAAAAAGCCGGGCCTGTTGCGCGATGAACAAGGGGCAGCGATTACCGTCGAGTTGTGGGATATCCCGCTGGCGCGCTTTGGCGAGTTCGTGGCAGAAATCCCGCCACCGCTGGGTATTGGCTCGCTGACGTTGGCCGATGGCCGCAACGTAAAAGGTTTTATCTGTGAACCCATGGTGCTGAAACAGGCACTGGAGATCACCGAATTTGGCGGCTGGCGCAACTGGCTGGCAACTCAGGGGAGTAAATAATCATGTTCAGTACCGTTCTGATTGCCAACCGTGGCGAAATCGCCTGCCGTGCCATCCGTACCCTGAAACGTCTGGGCGTGAAAAGTGTGGCGGTGTACTCCGACGCTGACCGCAACGCGCGCCATGTGAAGGAAGCCGATGTGGCGATTGCCCTTGGCGGCGACAAAGCCAGCGACAGCTACCTGAAAATCGACAAAATCCTCGCGGCCGCCAAAGAGACGGGCGCGGAAGCCATCTGGCCCGGCTACGGTTTCCTCTCCGAAAGCCTGCCGTTTGCTGCCGCCTGTGAAGAGGCGGGCATCGCTTTTGTTGGCCCAACCGCACAGCAGATTGGCGAGTTTGGTCTCAAGCACCGCGCCCGTGAGCTGGCCGCCAGCGCGGGCGTGCCAATGACGCCGGGCACTCCGTTGCTCTCCTCGCTGGAAGAGGCGTTAGACGCCGCTGAACGTATCGGCTATCCGGTGATGCTGAAAAGCACCGCCGGAGGCGGTGGGATCGGCCTGACCCGATGCGCCGATGCGGAGGCGCTGCGCAATGCCTGGGAGAGCGTGCGCCGTCTCGGCGAGCAATTTTTCAGTGACGCAGGCGTGTTTCTCGAACGCTGCATCGATCGCGCCCGTCACGTCGAAGTGCAGATTTTTGGCGATGGCAGCGGCAAAGTGATTGCCCTTGGCGAGCGTGACTGTTCGCTGCAACGCCGCAACCAAAAAGTGGTGGAAGAGACGCCAGCACCGAACCTGCCACAAGCGACACGTGACGCTTTACTGGCTTCCGCCGTGCGCCTTGGCGAGCTGGTCAGTTACCGCAGCGCAGGCACCGTGGAATATATCTACGACGCCGAACAGGACGCGTTCTATTTCCTCGAAGTGAATACCCGCCTCCAGGTCGAACACCCAGTGACCGAGTGTGTCACCGGCCTCGATCTGGTCGAGTGCATGTTGCAGGTGGCCGCGGGCGATAGCCTCGACTGGGCGCGGATGCAGCAGGCACCGCAAGGCGCATCCATTGAAGTCCGCCTGTACGCGGAAGATCCGCTGAAAAACTTCCAACCCAGCCCTGGCGTGTTGACCGGTGTCAGCTTCCCGGATGATGTACGCGTTGATGGCTGGATCGCTACCGGCACCGAAGTGTCCGCGTATTACGATCCGATGGTCGCCAAGCTGATCGTCCATGCCGATACCCGTGACGCCGCATTGGCGAAAATGCAGCAGGCGCTGGGCGCGACTCAACTGCACGGTATCGCCAGCAACCTGGATTATCTGCGCCAGATCGTTGCCACCGAAGCGTTCCGCAGCGGCAACGTCTGGACGCGTTACCTCGACAGCTTCACCCCGGCCGCCAGCGTGGTTGAAGTGCTGCAACCCGGCACCTTCAGCAGCATTCAGGATTTTCCGGGGCGTCTCGGCTACTGGGATATCGGCGTGCCGCCCTCCGGCCCGATGGATGATTTCGCCTTCCGCCTCGCTAACCGCATTGTGGGTAACCATGCCGCCGCAGCCGGGCTGGAATTTACCCTGCAAGGCCCGACGCTGCGTTTTCACAGCGACGCGTTGATTGCCCTGACCGGTGCCGATTGCCCGGCCGATCTCGACGGCGAGCCGGTCAGCTACTGGCAACCGGTCAAGGTCACGGCGGGACAGACGCTGACGTTGGGCCGCGCCCACAGCGGTTGTCGCACCTATCTGGCGGTACGCAACGGTTTTGATGTGCCGGAATATCTCGGCAGCCGCTCCACCTTCTCACTGGGTCAGTTCGGCGGCCATGCCGGGCGCACCTTGCGCGTTGCCGATATGCTGCCCATCTCCCAGCCTCAGCTTCCGGCCTGCACCACACCGGCCCCGGTCAGCGAGCCACAGGCGCTCGAACACGCGCTGGTGCCGCACTACGGCAGCGAATGGCGTATTGGCGTGCTTTACGGGCCGCACGGCGCACCGGATTTCTTCACTCAGGCCGCTATCGATGAATTCTTCGCCAGCGACTGGCAGGTACACTACAACTCCAACCGTCTCGGTGTACGTCTGGTCGGTCCGAAACCGAGCTGGACGCGTGCTAACGGCGGTGAAGCCGGGTTGCATCCTTCCAACGTCCACGATTGTGAATACGCCATCGGGGCGGTGAACTTCACCGGTGACTTCCCGGTGATCCTCACCCATGACGGCCCAAGCCTGGGGGGGTTCGTCTGCCCGGTAACCATCGCCAAAGCCGAGTTGTGGAAGGTCGGTCAGGTGAAACCGGGCGATCGTATCCGTTTCCATCCGATCAGCGCTGACGAAGCCGTCGCGCTGGAGAAAGCCCAGGCGCACAGTGTTGCAACCCTGCGTTCTGCCCATGCGCCAGCCTTCGCCGTGCCGTCCCTGGCGGCCAGCGACATCGGTTCAGCAACGTTACTGGCAGCGTTACCCGCCACCGCCAGCACCCCGGCAGTGGCCTATCGCCAGGCCGGTGATAAATACGTGCTGATTGAGTACGGCGACAACGTGCTGGATCTGGCATTGCGCCTGCGTGTCCATCTGCTGATGCAGGCGCTGCGTGCACGTGCGGTGCCCGGCGTGGAAGAGTTGTCGCCCGGCGTGCGTTCATTGCAGATACGCTACGACAGCCTGATCCTCAGCCAGCCGCAACTGATGACGTTGCTGCTGGAGCTGGAAGCCAGCCTCGGCGATGTCAGCCAGCTGAAAGTGCCGTCGCGCATTGTCTGGATGCCGATGGCGTTTGAGGACAGCGCCACCCTCGGCGCGGTGGAGCGTTACAAAGAAACCGTGCGCGCCACCGCCCCGTGGCTGCCAAATAACGTCGACTTTATCCAGCGTATTAATGGTCTGGAGAGCCGCGACGCGGTGCGCGACACCCTTTTCGCGGCCAGCTACCTGATCCTTGGCCTCGGTGACGTCTATCTCGGCGCGCCCTGCGCGGTGCCGATCGATCCCCGCCATCGCCTGTTGAGCTCCAAATACAGCCCGGCGCGTACCTTTACCGCCGAAGGCACGGTCGGCATTGGCGGCATGTACATGTGTATCTACGGCATGGACTCCCCCGGTGGCTACCAGCTCGTCGGCCGCACGCTGCCCATCTGGAATAAATTCCTGAAAAACGATCAGTTCGCGGCTGACGAACCCTGGCTGCTGCACTTCTTCGATCAGGTGCGCTTCTATCCGGTCAGCGAAGCCGAGCTGACACAGCTACGCGACGATTTCCGCGAAGGACGCGCCCATATCCGCATCGAGGAAACGCTGTTCGATTTCGCCGCCCACCAGCAATTCCTCGACGACAACGCCAGCGCCATCGCCGAGTTCCGCGCCCGTCAGGCGGCGGCCTTTGAACAGGAAGTGACGCTGTGGGCACAGGAAGAACAGAACGCCCCGCTCACCAGTGAAGAAACGCTGGTGGTCGCGGAAGAGGACGACAGCGCCCTGGCCGTGAGCGCCGATATGAACGGCAACATCTGGAAAGTGCTGGTGCAGCCGGGTGACGAGGTAGAAGCCGGTCAGACACTGATCATCGTCGAAGCGATGAAGATGGAGCTGGCCATTGTCGCGCCCGAGGCCGGTCGCGTGAAACGTATCGCCTGCCAGGCGGGGCGTCCGGTGAGTCCGGGCGACACCCTGCTGTGGCTGGAATAAGGATTGCCCATGAGTACCAGCCCGCAACGCAGCAAAGGCCGTCCGGAAGCGCTGGCAGAGAAGGTCTACCAGGCGCTGAAGAACGATATTTTTGAGTTTCGCCTGATGCCCGGCGACCGCTTTAGCGAAAGCGAAATCGCCGAACGGATGGAGGTCAGCCGCACGCCGGTGCGTCAGGCGCTTTTCTGGCTGGAGCGGGAAGGTTATGTCGAAGTGTGGTTTCGCAGCGGCTGGCAGGTCAAGCCGTTCAACTTCGAATACTTCGAGGAGTTATACGACTTCCGCACCGTGCTGGAACGCGAGGCGGTACGCCGTCTCTGCGCGCTGCCGCCGTTGCAGTGCGCGGAAACGCTGACCGAACTGAAAATTTTCTGGATCGATAACCCGCGTCTGGAAGAGGGCAAAGCCGTGTCGTTGCACGACGAAGCCTTTCATATGGCGCTGGTCAGCGCCACCGGCAATCGGGAAATGGCCAGGGTGCACGCCGAACTGACCGAAAAAATTCGCATCATCCGCCGTCTCGACTTCACGCGTGATGACCGGGTCGATGCCACGTATCGCGAGCACGCTCAGATTTTACGGGCGATATTTCAGCAACATACCGAGGAGGCACAGCGCATTCTGACCGACCATATCGCCGTCAGCAAAGCAGAGGTCAGAAAAATCACTTTACACATGTTACAGCAGGCCCGGCTTCAACCCATTGAATAACAACACATTACACATTTAGGGGTTTAAACGATGAAAAGACGTTCGTTGCTTAAGGCTTTCGCTCTCTCCGCTACCGTCATCAGCATGGGCTTGACCTTTGGTGCCCAGGCTGCCGATACCATCAAAGTGGGGATCATGCATTCGCTCTCCGGCACTATGGCCATTTCGGAGACGCCGTTAAAAGATGTTGCGCTGATGACCATTGATGAAATTAACGCCAAAGGCGGCGTGCTGGGCAAAAAGCTGGAACCGGTGGTGGTCGACCCGGCCTCCAACTGGCCGCTGTTTGCCGAGAAAGCCCGTCAGTTGCTGACGCAGGACAAAGTCGCAGTGGTGTTTGGCTGCTGGACCTCGGTATCGCGTAAATCGGTGCTGCCGGTGTTCGAAGAGTTGAACGGCCTGCTGTTCTATCCGGTGCAGTACGAAGGGGAAGAGATGTCGCCGAACGTGTTCTACACCGGCGCGGCACCTAACCAACAGGCGATTCCGGCGGTGGAATATCTGATGAGCGAAGATGGCGGTAGCGCCAAACGCTTCTTCCTGCTGGGCACCGACTACGTCTACCCACGCACCACCAACAAGATTCTGCGCGCCTTCCTGCATTCGAAAGGGGTACAGGACAAAGATATCCAGGAAGTGTATACGCCGTTTGGTTACAGCGATTATCAGACCATCGTCTCCAACATTAAGAAATTCTCGGCCGGTGGCAAAACAGCGGTGATCTCCACCATCAACGGCGACTCCAACGTGCCGTTCTACAAAGAGTTAGCTAATCAGGGCATTAAAGCCACCGATATTCCGGTGATCGCCTTCTCGGTCGGCGAGGAAGAACTGCGCGGTATCGATACCAAACCGCTGGTCGGTCAGTTAGCGGCGTGGAACTACTTTGAGTCCGTCGATAACCCGACTAACGCCAAGTTCGTTGCCGATTACAAAGCCTATGCCAAAGCGCATAACCTGCCGAACGCCAACACCGTGGTGACCAACGACCCGATGGAAGCGACTTACGTCGGCATCCATATGTGGGCACAGGCGGTAGAGAAAGCAGGCACGACCGATGTGGATAAAGTGCGTGCGGCCATGGCCGGACAGACCTTTAAAGCGCCGGATGGTTTCACCCTGACCATGGACAAAACTAACCACCATCTGCATAAGCCGGTGATGATCGGTGAAGTGGAAGAGAACGGTCAGTTCAACGTGGTGTGGCAGACCGACAAACCGGTCCGCGCCCAGCCGTGGAGCCCGTATATCGCCGGTAACGATAAGAAGCCTGATTATCCGGTGAAATCAACGCAGTAAGGTGCGGCCTTGGCCCTCACCCTAACCCTCACCCTAACCCTCACCCTAACCCTCTCCCGCAAGCGGGAGAGGGAACAGATCGAGACCCTTACGGGAGAGGGAACAGATCGAGCAAGTGTTTACATGTAGCACACCTCCCTCTCCCTTATGGGAGAGGGCCGGGGTGAGGGTAACAACACGCACCTCACCCACCCCAACCACAGGGCCAGAACCATGACAATTCGCCGCTATCTCTGCTGTCTGCTGTTGCTCCTGCCCTGGCTGGCCCAGGCGGGCGATGGCGCAGATTTCGCTGCTGCCAGTCGTACCCAGCAGGCCACGCTACTCCAGCAATGGGCCGCCGCACCGCAGGCCAGCCGCCTGCCACTGCTGGAAGCACTGCGCAATGAAACCGTGGTCATTGATGCAAACAAACAACCGTTCAGCAAACAGGACGACAAATTTCAGCCGCTCGACAGCGCGCAGCAACCGAGTGGCGAAACCAAAAAACTCTTTATGAACAACCGGCTGCGCGTGTTGATCGCCAGTGCCCTCGCCGCACACCAGTTGGTCAGTGACGATCCGGCCATTCGCCTGCGCGCCGCACAGCAGTTGCAAAACGACGGGGCCGCCGACCAGTTGCCGCTGATTGAGCAACGTCTCACCAGCGAAAAAGACAGCAAGGTCCACGCCACCCTCGCCATGGCCGCCGCCAACCTGCAACTTGCCAGCCCGGATGCGCAAGTGCGCCTGAAAGCCGTCAAACTGCTGGGTGAGTCCAGCGATCCCAATATGCAGGCCAGCCTGCAACATCTGACGCAAGCGGCGAACGAACCCGATGCCCAGGTACGCGCCGCCGCCACTGACAGCCTGCAAAACATCAAACATCGCCTGATGTGGGGCGACCTGCTCGGTCAGGCGTTTACCGGTCTGTCGCTCGGTTCGATCCTGCTGCTGGCGGCGCTCGGCCTGGCGATCACCTATGGCCTGCTCGGCGTGATCAATATGGCGCACGGCGAAATGCTGATGCTGGGCGCTTACGCCACCTGGCTGGTGCAAAGCCTGTTTCAACAGTTCGCGCCGCAATGGCTGGCGTGGTATCCGCTGCTGGCGTTGCCGGTGGCCTTCCTGGTCACTGCCGTGATGGGGATGGTGCTGGAGCGGACCATTATTCGCCATCTGTATGGTCGCCCGCTGGAAACCCTGCTCGCCACCTGGGGCATCAGCCTGATGCTGATTCAACTGGTGCGGATGTTGTTCGGCGCACAGAACCTTGAAGTCGCCAACCCGAACTGGCTCTCCGGCGGTATGCAGGTGCTGCCAAATCTGGTGCTGCCGTATAACCGAATCGCGGTCATTGTGTTTGTGTTCGCCGTGCTGGGTCTGACCTGGCTGCTGTTGAACAAAACCCGCCTCGGCCTCAGTGTGCGCGCCGTGACGCAGAACCGCGCGATGGCAGATTGCTGCGGTGTGCCTACCGGGCGCATCGATATGCTGGCGTTTGGCCTCGGTTCCGGCATCGCCGGGCTGGGTGGCGTGGCGTTGTCGCAGTTGGGCAACGTCGGCCCGGAACTCGGTCAGGGTTACATTATCGACTCCTTCCTGGTGGTGGTGCTGGGTGGCGTCGGCCAGTTGGCTGGCACCGTGGTGGCCGCTTTCGGGCTTGGCATCCTCAACAAAGTGCTGGAGCCGCAGATTGGTGCGGTGCTCGGCAAGATCCTGATTCTGGTGTTGATCGTGTTGTTTATTCAGAAACGTCCCCAGGGCCTGTTTGCCTTCAAAGGGAGGGTGATTGACTGATGAGCCAGCCACTAACCTTAACCGCAGCGCGTAAAGCACCGCGTCTCACTCTCAGCCTTGGCGTGATCATCGCGCTGCTGCTGTTGATCATGCCGTTCTTTGCGCTGCTGCCTGCCAGTCATCCTCTGGCGCTCTCGACCTATACCCTGACGCTGGTCGGCAAGATCCTTTGCTATGCGATCGTCGCGGTAGCGCTCGATCTGGTGTGGGGATATGCCGGGCTGCTGTCGCTCGGTCATGGCCTGTTTTTCGCCCTCGGCGGCTACGGCATGGGCATGTACCTGATGCGCCAGGCTTCTGGCGACGGTCTGCCAGCGTTTATGTCGTTCCTGTCGTGGAATGAATTGCCGTGGTTCTGGGCCGGGACACAACACTTCGCCTGGGCGTTGTGCCTGATCGTGTTAGTGCCAGGCCTGTTGGCGCTGGTGTTCGGTTTCTTTGCCTTCCGCTCGAAGATCAAAGGCGTCTATTTCTCGATCATGACCCAGGCGCTGACCTACGCTGGCATGCTGCTGTTTTTCCGCAACGAAACCGGCTTTGGCGGCAACAATGGCTTTACCGGCTTCACCACCCTGCTCGGCTTTAACGTCACCGCCACCAGCACGCGCATCGGGTTGTTTGTTGCCACGGTGCTGTTGTTGCTGGTCAGCATCGGCGTCGGCTTTGCCCTGGCGCGTAGCAAGTTTGGTCGGGTGCTAACTGCGGTGCGTGATGCAGAAAACCGTCTGATGTTTATCGGCTACGATCCGCGCGGTTTTAAGTTGTTTGTCTGGACGCTCTCCGCCGTGCTGTGCGGGCTGGCGGGCGCGCTCTACGTGCCGCAGGTCGGCATTATCAACCCAAGCGAAATGTCCCCCACCAACTCCATCGAAGCCGCAATCTGGGTCGCGTTGGGCGGGCGTGGCACCCTGATTGGCCCGCTGCTCGGCGCAGCCATTGTTAACGGTGCGAAAAGCTGGTTCACCGTCGCTTTCCCGGAGTACTGGCTGTTCTTCCTGGGACTGATGTTTATCCTCGTTACGCTGTTCCTGCCACGTGGCGTGATTGGCCTGTGGCGTCGGAGGAAAGATGACTGAACAACTGTTTACCCAACCCCATCCGGCGGATCGCCATCGCGATCAACGCGATCCGGTGCTGTTGCTGGAAAACATTAACGTCTCGTTTGATGGTTTTCGCGCGCTGACCGATCTGTCGTTGCAGATCGGCGTTGGCGAATTGCGTTGCGTCATCGGCCCCAATGGCGCAGGTAAAACCACGCTGATGGACGTGATCACCGGCAAAACCCGGCCCGATAATGGTCGGGTGCTGTACGATCAGAACACCGATCTGACCGCACTGTCTCCGGTGGAGATTGCCCGCGCCGGGATTGGTCGCAAATTCCAGAAACCGACGGTGTTTGAAGCACTGACGGTGTTCGAAAATCTCGAAATTGCGCTAAAAAATGACAAATCAGTGTGGGCCAGCCTGCGCGCCCGGCTCAGCGGTGAGCAGCAGGATCGCATCGACGAGGTGCTGAAGCTGCTGCGGCTCGGCGGCGAACGCCAGCGTAAAGCGGGCCTGCTGTCGCACGGGCAAAAACAGTTTCTGGAGATCGGCATGTTACTGGTGCAGGACCCGCACCTGTTGTTGCTGGATGAACCCGCAGCGGGCATGACCGATGCCGAAACCGAGTACACCGCAGAATTGTTCCGCAGTCTCGCCGGTAAGCATTCGTTGATGGTGGTGGAACACGATATGGGCTTCGTTGAAACCATTGCCGACCATGTGACGGTGTTACATCAGGGCCAGGTGCTGGCCGAGGGATCGTTGCGCGACGTACAGGCCGACGATCGGGTTATCGACGTTTATCTGGGGCGCTGAGATGTTACAGGTATCGGATCTGAATCAATATTATGGCGGCAGCCACATCCTGCGCGGCTTGTCCTTTGAAACCAAACCCGGCGAAATCACCTGCCTGCTGGGGCGAAACGGTGTGGGCAAAACCACGCTGCTCAAGTGCCTGATGGGGTTGATACCGGCCAAATCCGGCGAGATCCGCTGGCAGGATAAGGTGATCAACCCGCGCAAACCGCATCAGCGGGTGCAGTCCGGCATCGCTTATGTGCCCCAGGGCCGCGAAATTTTCCCACGTCTGACGGTGGAGGAGAATCTGTTAATGGGACTGGCGCGCTTCTCAGGCGCACAGGCCAAAACGGTGCCCGAGGAAATTTACCAGCTGTTCCCGGTGCTAAAGGAGATGAAAACCCGGCGTGGCGGCGATCTTTCCGGGGGGCAGCAGCAGCAGCTGGCCATTGGCCGCGCCCTCGCCTGCAAACCTCAGCTACTGATCCTCGATGAACCCACCGAAGGTATCCAGCCGTCGGTGATCAAAGAGATCGGCGCGGTGATCCGTCAATTGGCACAACGTGGTGATATGGCAATCCTGCTGGTGGAACAATTTTACGATTTCGCCGCCGAACTGGCCGACCACTACCTGGTGATGTCACGCGGTGAAATCGTGCAGCGTGGGCGCGGCGCAACCATGGAAGCGGACGGAGTACGCGGGCTGGTGGCCATTTAATTGTGGCCCCTGACGGGGCCGCAATCGAACTTAGCCTCAGGCTTTGCTCTCAAGTTGAAACACGCTGACATTTTCCACCAGCGACCCCACCTGTTCATTCAATGACCGCGCCGACTGGGCTGATTGCTGCGATAACGTGGCGTTTTGCTGCGTCGCGGCATCCATATGGGTGACGGCCAGATTCACCTGCTCAATACCGACACTTTGCTCGGCACTGGCTGCGGAGATATTCTCCATCAAGGCACACAGTTGCTGCACGCTTTCAACAATTTCCTGCATTGACGCACCGGCACCTTTCACCAGCGAGTTACCGTGCGCAATCAGACCGACAGATCGATTGGTTAGCCCGCGAATGTCACGCGCCGCTGAAGCTGAACGTTGTGCCAGCGCGCGTACCTCTGCTGCCACCACCGCAAAACCACGCCCGTCATTACCGGCGCGTGCTGCTTCTACCGCCGCATTTAGCGCGAGGATATTGGTCTGGAAAGCAATGCCATCAATCACGGTGACGATTTCGTTGATCTCACGTGAGAATTGATGAATTTCCTCCATCGCTACCACCACTTTTTCCACCACCGCCCCGCCCTCACCCGCCCGTTTGCGGGTATCTTGCGCGATGTCGTTGGCGTGGCGGGCGTTATCCGCATTATTTTTGACCACTGAGGTCAGCTGTTCCATTGACGCCGCCGTCTGCTCCAGTGCACTGGCCTGCGCTTCATTGCGCGCCGACAATTCACGGCTACCGTGCGCCACTTGCTCGGTGGTATCCGCAATGGCCTCGGTGCCAGAACGTACCCCCGTAACAATACGCGTCAGATTGGCGTTCATATCGCGCAGCGCCACCATTAACTGGGCCGTTTCATCACGGCCAGCGACCTGAATTTGCGTCCGTAAATCGCCCGCCGCCACCGTTTTCGCCACCGTAATGGCCTGCCTGAGCGGACGTGTGATGCTCTGGATTAACCACCAGGTGACAAAAAAGCCGACCAACAGAATGCAGCCCATCGCCAGCAGAAGCAGCGAGCGAGTTTGTTGATAGTGCGCCAGGTTAGTGGCGGCAATCGCCTGATGCATTTGCTGCGCACGTTGCAACGTCGTCGCAACCAGATCATCGATCTGCTGGGTTGGCGCACGATCAATACCCGTCACCAGATGATCCACCCGCGCGGCACTGGTGATGTCACTGATAACGTAGTTATCCAAGGCCGCCAGATACTTGCTCTCCAGCCCGGCATGTACGCTGCGAGCCTGCTCGACCGGCCCCGTTGGCAAGCCCAATGACGTCTGGATCTGACTCAATTTAGTCAGCAATGCCTGTGTCGTTTTGCTTTCTTGCAAGAACGCCGCTTTGTATTTGTTAAACGTATCCTGTCCCTGGTTGCCACGCAGTAGCGTGTTTTTCCACTCCTGTACCTGTATTTTGAATTGCACCTGCGCGCTACGGGCGGTGTCGATGCTCTCCGCAATCAACACTTCCTGTGCCATTACTTCCTGATTGTTGTTTAACGCCAGCAGATTGACCTGCAATCCACGTAGCCCCATTAACAGGGTGGCGAGCAGAAGTAGCGTGGCGAGGAAACCCAGCCGCTGGCCAATTTTAAAATGATTGAGCTTCATAAGATTTGATACCTGGTGAGGGAAAAGAAAACGCGATGACACGCGTCACCATGGTTATCGTCCTGGTGGAAAGGAAGTTTCGTGACAGTTTTATGACATCCGGGCAGGTTGTTAATCTGCAAGAAAAAACTTAATGTTTATCCCCACCAACCCACTGTCGAATTTCACCTTTGCTGAGCGAATCCTCAACTATGGAAACCCGCCGCGTTGATCGCATCACCCGCCTGACACTGGCGCTTAAACGCACCGATAAGCTGCATCTGAAGGAAGCCGCACAGCTGCTGGGCGTGTCAGAAATGACTATCCGCCGCGATCTGAGTGAACCGGCAAACGGCGTGGTGCTGCTGGGTGGCTACATCATGCGCGATCCGCGCCAGAACATTGCGCACTACTTTGTCAGCGACCAGCAAAATCTCAACGTCAGCAAAAAGCAGCAGTTGGCGCAGCATGCTGCCGCCTTGATTGAGGCCAACGATACGGTGTTTTTTGATTGTGGCACCACCCTGCCACTGGTGATTGATGCCATTGACGACGACCTGCCCTTCACCGCTATTTGCAGCGCCATCAACACGTTTCTGGCGTTAAAAGAGAAGCCGAACTGTCGGGTGATTTTATCCGGTGGCGAATTTCATGCCGACAACGCGGTATTTACCCCGCTGGAACAGGTGACAGTACTGGACGCGCTCTGCCCGACCAAAGCGTTTATCTCCGCCGCAGGGATGGATGTGCGTCAGGGAGCCACTTGCTACAACCTGAATGAACTACCGATTAAGCATCTGGCATTGCAGCGGGCGCAGACGCGGATCATGGTGGGCGACAGCAGCAAATACGGCAAGGTACTGCCCGCCCGGATCGGTGATTTCTCGTTATTCGATATTCTGGTGAGCGATAGCCCACCACCGCCGGCATTGTTGAAGGTGATGCAGGCGGCAGGGGTTAAGCTGTGCTGCGGTTAAGCCCAGCGATCAATCACCGCATCGCCGTCACGCAGACGGCGCAGGTTATCGCACACGCCTTTGATATTGCCAGCCAGCGAGATATCGGTGACACCCCCAATATGGGGCGTGGCAATCACGTTGTACTGAAAAACCGCATCATGGGGATCGGGTGGCTCCTGCCAGAACACATCTAACCCGGCTCCAGCCAGGGTTTTATGCTCCAGCGCGGAGAGAAACGCCGCTTTGTCGATCAGGCCGCCACGGCCGAGGTTGATCAGGAAACTGGTGGATTTCATCTGCGCCAGGGCCGCCGCATCAATGATCTGATGGGTTGCCACGTTATGCGGCAGGCTCAGCAGCACAAAATCAGACTGCGCCAACAGTTGCGGCAATTGGCTGATACTGCCCACCCAGTCAAGCTGATGCTCACGGGCAAAGGCTTCATCCGCTTCCCGCTTCACACCAATCATCCGCATACCAAAGGGTGCGAGGCGTTTTGCCAGCGCTTTACCGATGCCCCCCAGCCCAACCAGGCCTACCGTTTTGCCCATCAGCCCCATGCCAATCGGCTGTCCGAGTTGCTGCTGTGCCAGGCATGGCGCGATTTCCTGGTGACGCCGCGCGAGGCCAATCATCATCCAGATGCCCAGCTCTGCAACAGAATCAGCGTTGCCGGAGTGATCGGAGGGGACATTTGCCACCATGATGCCGGCCTTCTTGGCCGCAGCGATATCGACCCCTTCCAGTCCGACGCCGACCTGCTGAATCAGTTTCAGGCGATCGGCCGTCGCCAGCAATGGCGCATCGACCCGGCACATACCCGGAACTAACGCATCAAAGCCCGCCAGGCTATCGACCGCATGGCCCACCGATGCGACAAATTCCACATCGGGTAACAACTGACGAATTGTGGGGATTAACCCACCCCAGGCCTGTTCATCCGCACCCACCAGCACTCTCATCGCACCTCCTCCCGTTTTAAGGCAAAAAACCAGCATAGTCCGACGGCTGAGTGAGAATCAAACAGTTATCCGTTTATCGAGCCAGCTCCAGAAGTTTCACCGCTGTGTCGCTGTGATTGGACCGGGAAAACGGCTAAACTTCAGCATCTGACGTCCACCTCCACAGACCAAGAGGCTCATTACAACGTGGCTCAATTCGTCTATAGCATGCATCGCGTCGGCAAAGTGGTTCCGCCGAAGCGTCATATTCTGAAGAATATCTCTCTCAGCTTTTTCCCTGGGGCAAAAATTGGTGTCCTCGGCCTGAACGGTGCAGGTAAATCAACCCTGCTGCGCATCATGGCCGGTATTGATAAAGATATCGAAGGGGAAGCCCGCCCGCAGCCGGGCATTAAAGTCGGCTATCTACCGCAGGAACCCCAGCTCAACCCGGAACACACCGTGCGTGAATCCGTTGAGGAAGCGGTATCCGAAGTGGTCGGTGCGCTGAAGCGTCTGGACGAAGTTTATGCGTTGTACGCAGACCCGGATGCCGATTTTGACAAACTGGCCGCTGAACAGGGCCGTCTGGAAGAAGTGATCCAGGCACATGATGGTCACAACCTGGAAACCCAGCTGAACCGTGCCGCAGATGCCATGCGTCTGCCGGAGTGGGATGCCAAAATCGCTACGCTGTCCGGTGGTGAACGCCGCCGCGTTGCGCTGTGCCGTCTGCTGCTGGAAAAACCAGACATGCTGCTGCTCGACGAACCGACTAACCACCTGGATGCGGAATCCGTGGCCTGGCTGGAACGCTTCCTGCACGACTTCGAAGGCACCGTCGTCGCCATCACCCATGACCGTTACTTCCTCGATAACGTTGCGGGCTGGATTCTGGAGCTGGACCGTGGCGAGGGTATTCCGTGGGAAGGCAACTACTCCTCCTGGCTGGAGCAAAAAGATCAGCGTCTGGCGCAGGAAGCCTCGGCCGAAGCGGCACGTCGCAAATCCATTGAGAAAGAGCTGGAGTGGGTGCGTCAGGGCGCGAAAGGTCGTCAGTCGAAGGGCAAAGCCCGTCTGGCACGCTTCGAAGAACTGAACAACACCGAATACCAGAAACGTAACGAAACCAACGAACTGTTTATTCCGCCAGGTGCGCGCCTCGGTGACAAAGTGCTGGAAGTCGCCAACCTGCGTAAATCCTACGGCGACCGCGTGCTGATTGACGATCTCTCCTTCTCGCTGCCAAAAGGCGCGATTGTCGGGATTATCGGACCGAACGGCGCGGGTAAATCTACCCTGTTCCGTATGATGTCAGGTCAGGAACAGCCGGATTCAGGCACCATCGAGCTGGGTGAAACGGTGAAACTGGCGTCCGTTGATCAGTTCCGTGATGCAATGGATAACAGCAAAACCGTGTGGGAAGAAGTGTCTGGCGGTCAGGACATCATGCGTATCGGCAACACCGAAATGCCAAGCCGCGCTTATGTTGGCCGCTTTAACTTCAAAGGCACCGATCAGGGCAAACGCGTTGGCGAGTTGTCGGGTGGTGAGCGTGGTCGTCTGCACCTGGCAAAACTGTTGCAGGTCGGCGGCAACCTGTTGCTGCTCGATGAACCGACCAACGACCTCGACATCGAAACCCTGCGCGCGCTGGAAAACGCCCTGCTGGAATTCCCGGGCTGTGCGATGGTCATCTCGCATGACCGTTGGTTCCTCGACCGTATCGCTACCCATATCATCGATTACCAGGATGAGGGTAAGGTGGAGTTCTTCGAAGGTAACTTCACCGAATACGAAGAGTACAAAAAACGTACCCTTGGCGCAGAAGCGCTGGAGCCGAAGCGTATCAAGTACAAACGTATGGCGAAGTAATTGCGCTGACGCGATAATAAAAGGTGCCTTAACCGGCGCCTTTTTTTACGCGATAAATCGCGCATTTATGGTTTTTTACCTCATATTTGTGATCCCCTGCACCACACGCCGTTAATCAGCACAAAAACCTGTCTGAATCCGCTTTCACTCCTGGGCTGTTGCCCGATGTTCCCGCGTTGCCTGCTTTTTATACTCGCTATTGACCCGATGTATCCCTATCAGTCCCGGCATTTTTCATAACTACTCACGCCGGGCGCACCCTTTTGAGGTCTATGGCATGAAGATAACTATGATCGAAGTGATGCGCATCGCTATCCCCTTTGATGCCCATCGACGTCCACCAGCGGAACAGGAAACCACGTTTAACGCAGCCTCACCCTCGTTGAGCCGCATGGAAACCCTGCTGGTAAAAGTCACCAGCGACAGCGGGCTGGTAGGCTGGGGTGAAGCCTTTGGGCATTTGGCTAACCCGGTTACCGAGCAAGCGCTGTGCAGCCTGGTCGCCCCGTTTTTCCTGCAACAGGCACTCCCTGACAGCCCACAGGCGATCGCCTCATTAATGCAAAACGCCGAGCAAGCGCTGCATGCCTTTGGCCGCAGCGGCCCGGTACGTTATGCACTTTCCGCTATCGATATCGCCTTATGGGATTTGCTCGGCCAGCAACGGCAGCAACCGTTGTGGCAACTGCTGGGAGCAACCCGCCAGCATATCGAGCGCTACGCCAGCCTGGTGAGTTACGCCAATGATCCTGAAGAGGTAGCCGCCCAGGTGCTGCGTGCCCATCAACAGGGATTTCGCACCCTGAAACTGCATGAAACTGCCGTCCCGGCTATCGCCGCTGCACGCGCCGCACTGCCTGTTGGGGTGCAGCTGATGGTGGATGTGAATTGCCCGTGGACACGTGAACAGGCTAATCAGCGTGCTTATGAACTGCGGGCGCTGGAGCTGGGCTGGCTGGAGGAGCCGATCTGGCCACCGGATGATTTTGACGGCCTGTCTCAGTTGCGTCGCGTCGGGGTACCTCTGGCCGCCGGTGAAAACGTCGATGGCGATTTCGGCTTCGTCAATCTGCTGGAAAGCGGCGCGGTCGATGTGGTGCAACCCAGCGTCAGCAAAGTCGGCGGCATCACCGCCGCCCTGCACGTCTTCGAGCTGGCGCAGCAATATCGTGTGCGTGTGGTGCCGCACTGCTTCTATTACGGCGCGGGGATGCTGGCAACTGCCCATCTGGTCGCGTTGCTGCCGGATCACGTCAAAATGGAGATCCCATGGATCGACTTTGAAGTCGATCTTTACCCCGATCTGCCCCACGACGTGCGTTTTACCCTGAGCGATCGCCCAGGCCTCGGTTATCAACCTGACGAGCAGGTGCTGCGCGAGTATCGGATAACCCATCAACGGGTTGATCAACAGGGAGTCCATCATGTTTAAAAATTATCGTGTGGTCATTGCCCTGCTGCTGTTCTGCGCCGGTATGCTCAACTATCTCGACCGTGCGGCGCTGTCGGTAATGGCTCCGCTGGTGAAAAAAGATCTTGGCATTGATGATGCGCAGATGGGCATCCTGTTCAGCTGCTTCTTTATCGGCTATTGCCTGTTTTGTTTTCTCGGCGGCTGGGGAGCTGACCGCTTTGGTCCACGTCGTGTCTATGCCTGGGCAGCCACCATCTGGTCGCTGTTCTGCGGTGCCACGGCGCTGGTCACCGGTTTTGGTCATCTGTTGATTGTGCGGATGCTGTTTGGTATCGGCGAAGGCCCGATGGGCACCACCACCAACAAATCGATTGCCAACTGGTTTCCGCGTCAGGAAGTGGGTCGGGCGGTAGGGTTTACCAATGCCGGACAACCGCTGGGGGCGGCCATTGCCGCACCGATTGTCGGTTTGGTGGGGCTGAATTTTGGCTGGCGCATCGCCTTTATCGTGATTGCTGCGCTGGGCTTTGTTTGGGTCGCCAGCTGGCTGTTGCTGTTCCGCGATAAGCCGGAACAACATCCGCGCGTCAGCCGCGAGGAGAGCCAGTTGATTATGCAGCAACGTCCGGCCAGCCAGACCACCAGCACCCCGCAGCAGGATCAGCACTCACTGTGGCGCTATGTCTTCTCGCTGCCGGTTTTGGGTGTCGCCAGTGCCTTCTTCTGCTTCAACTACATTCAATATTTCTTCCTCTCCTGGCTGCCGAGTTACCTGACCGACTTCCAGCATCTGGATATTAAAAGCATGAGCATCATCGGTATTCTGCCGTGGCTCGGAGCCACCGTGGGTTTTCTCGGTGGTGGCGTGGTGTGCGACATGCTGTATCGCCGCACACAAAACTTCCTGCTGTCGCGCAAGTTGGTGATTTTTGTCGGGCTGGCCGTCGCCGCATTATGCGTGCTGCTGACCGCCTGGAGCCAAAGCCTGGCTGCGGCCGTCACGCTGATAACCCTGGCGAGCGTGTTCGCCTATATGACACCGCAGGCCTGTTGGTCGTTGTTGCAGGATATCGTCCCGGCAGGACGTATTGGTACGGCGGGCGGTTTTGTCCATCTGCTGGCCAATCTGGCGGGCATTCTGTCACCGGGGATTACCGGCTTCCTGATTCAGTATGGCGGCGGCTATCACACCGCATTTGTACTGGCGAGCGTGCTGGCTCTGGCAGGTATGTTATTGCTGGCGCTGCTGGTACGGCAAAAAGGGGTCAATACGCTGCGTGCGCTGGCAAGTCATTAATGCATTGGCCGGGCATTACGCCCGGCAGTGCTTAACGCGGGACACCATCCCCCAGCATCTGTTTGACCAGTTCGACACAGCGCAGGAAGCGCGTGTCGTAGTCATCCTCTTTCACATGGACGAAGTCGATATTGTTCTCACGCAGCATGGTGATCAGCAAGGACTGAAATTCGCGCCGGTCCACCGAACTGCCCAGGCTGCGTAATCCATCCGCCACCCAGGGCACATTGTTCTCCAGCAGAATCACCAGATCGAAACGGTATTCATCAATCAGCGCCTGGACAAACGGATGTTCGCGCCCCTCGTACTTGAGGCAGAACGCTTGAGTGGTGATGAAATCGGTATCGATAAAAGCAACTTTGTTGGCGTACTTGACGGCAAAATCAATGTACTGTGCCTGACCAAGCGCAATTTTGTCATAGTCCGAATATTGCAGCGCGATCTCGTCGCCACCGAGGTGGGAAAACACATAATCGCGGCCATATTCCCACGCACTGGTGGTATTGAAAATGTTCGCCAGCTTATTCACCAGCGTCGATTTACCGCTCGACTCGCCGCCAAGGATCGCCACGGTACGCACAAAGAACGGCTTCACTTCGGTCGGAATATATTCCCAGTAACGGAACGGATCCTGGCGAATCTGCGCGCCGCTGATACTCATAAAGGATCGATTGGGATCGAGCACCACCGCTTCAATGCCGAGATGCTGCTGATACATCGGCGCATCCGGCGCTTCACTGGTGTAGACGCAATCCGCTTCAATACCTTGCTGCGCCAGAAACGTTTTCACCCCTTCGCTCCACACATCCCAGCCGTGCGGATACGGTTCGATTCCCTCTTCATTGAAGGAGTGGATGCGGATGTTTTTCTGGTATTTGAAGGTTTGCAGCAACCAGCGCAGACGGTCACTCACCGTCGGCTGTTGCGACATGGCACTGTTTTCAAACAATTCACGATCGCGCGGATCGTCATGGCCCATGATGATATGCAGTTCATCGACCTGGCTACAGGCGCGCTGAATCAGATAAATGTGCCCGGTGTGCAACGGATAGAACTTACCGAATATCACGCCGACGGTCTTCTCACGACGCGGAAACTCCAGCCCCAGAAAGCGGTGCAGCGCTTCCAGTTTAACGGCGCTGGGGCTTTTGATTTTGGCATTCAGCAACTGGCTTAAATAGCCCTTGGTCATCCCGCTGGCATCCGCCACCTGTTGCAGCGTATGTCCCTGCTGGCGAATGGCGGTTTTCAGGTAGTCAAATGATGACATGATGTGCCTCCTGCATGGAAAGTGCGGCTGGTTGCCCTCACCCCGGCCCTCTCCCGCAAGACGGGAAAGGGAGGTGTGCAAAATGTTAGTCAGGCTGAGGCATTACAGCTCGTCCAGAATCGCCAGCGCATCCGCCAGCTTCTTCGCGCTGTAAACCTTCATCCCCTCAATCGGTTTCTTCGGTGCATTGCCAGCGGGTACAATCGCCCGCTTGAAACCATGCTTGGCGGCTTCAGAAATACGTTCCTGGCCACTGGGCACCGGACGAATTTCACCGGCCAATCCGACTTCACCGAAGATCACCAAGTCCTGCGGCAAAGGACGATCGCGCAAACTGGAGACCATCGCCAACAGCAATGCGAGGTCGGCGCTGGTCTCTGTGACTTTAACCCCCCCGACCACGTTGACGAACACATCCTGATCCGCCATCTGCAAACCACCGTGCCGATGCAACACCGCCAGCAGAATCGCCAGGCGGTTCTGCTCCAGACCAACAGCAACACGGCGCGGATTGCCCATCATTGAATGGTCCACCAGCGCCTGAATTTCCACCAGCAGCGGGCGTGTACCTTCCCACACCACCATCACCGAACTGCCCGAGGTAATCTCATCACCGCGTGACAGGAAGATAGCCGAGGGGTTGCTGACTTCACGCATTCCCTGCTCGGTCATCGCGAATACGCCCAACTCGTTCACCGCGCCAAAGCGGTTTTTATGGCTGCGCAGCGTGCGGAAACGCGAATCGGCGTCGCCATCCAGCAACACGGAACAGTCGATGCAATGCTCCAGCACCTTGGGTCCGGCCAGCGAGCCATCTTTGGTGACATGTCCCACCATGACAATGGCCACCCCACGCGTTTTGGCGAAGCGTGTCAGGTAAGCCGCGGTTTCACGCACCTGCGCAACGCTACCCGGCGAAGATTGGATCTCCGCCATGTGCATCACCTGGATCGAGTCGATCACCATCAGTTTCGGCTGTTCCTGCTCGGCGATCAGACAGATCTGCTCGATGCTGGTTTCCGACAACATATTGAGGTTTTCGGTGGGTAATCCCAGACGATGGGCGCGCATCGCCACCTGTTGCAAGGATTCTTCACCCGTGACGTACAGGGTTTTCATCCCTTCCGCCAGCTTACACATCACCTGCAACAGCAGTGTCGATTTCCCTGCCCCCGGGTTACCGCCGATCAAAATGGCGCTGCCCGGCACCACGCCGCCCCCAAGCACGCGATCAAACTCTTTAAAGCTGGTAGAGAAGCGCGGCAACGCCTCAAGGCTAATCTCCGACAGCTTCTGCACCCGGCTGGTGCCCGCGCTCCCGGCATAACCACTCAGGCGTTCATTGCGCGCGGCGGCTGGCGAGGCGGCAATGCGCACCTCGGTAATGGTATTCCAGGCGTGGCAGGCGCTACATTGCCCCTGCCAGCGTGGATAGTCAGCGCCGCATTCATTACAAACGAAAGCGCGTTTTGCCGCTTTGGCCAAATCTGTTCCTTAATTAACGTTCTTCGTGAATCAGGCTGCCGCTCAGGATGCAGAACACTCCCATCAGGTCAGCGTGACGGATAATGACTTCCGTCTGCTCATTCACTTTGGGTTTAGCATGATAGGCGATACCCAGTCCGGCGGTTTTAATCATCGGCAGATCATTCGCACCATCACCAATCGCCACCGTCTGTTCCGGGGCAATGGCAAAGCGCTGTGCGAGATTATTCAGGGTATCCGCTTTAAATTGTGCATCGACAATCTGCCCCAGCACCTGGCCAGTCAGTTTGCCGTCACGGATTTCCAGTTCGTTGGCGACGGCAGCGGCAAGATGCAAGGTGTCGCGCAGATAATCAGCGTAATAGGTGAAGCCACCAGAAGCGATTGCCACCTGCCAGCCCAGCGCCTGCAATTTCTGCACCAGCGTGGTCAGACCCGGCATCAGCGGCAGGGTATCACGTACCTGCTTCAGAATATTGGCATCGGCCCCAGCCAGAGTACCAACACGTTCGCGCAGGCTGGCTTTAAAATCCAGTTCACCGCGCATCGCGCGTTCGGTCACTTCCGCCACGCGCTCGCCACTGCCTGCCAGTTTGGCGATTTCATCGATACATTCGATCTGAATCGCGGTGGAATCCATATCCATCACCAGCAGACCCGGGGTTTTCAAATGTGGGATCTTGCCGAGCGGAGCCACATCAAAACCGGCATCGTGCGCCAGTTTGCTGGCACGCGGCGTCAGTGAGCCAGCCAGACGAATCACCTGATACTCATCCACATTCCAGGCGCTGACGATGACCATCGCCGCCCCCAACTGATGCTGATAGTCGGTCAGCTTTTGTTTATCAAGCCCGCGCCCATACAGCAACCAGCCAGTCCGACCGGCACGGTAATCCAGCGGCATCACTTCATCACCGCTGAGGGAAAGGGGTAAGCCCGGCCAGAGGGATACATCGGCGGGCAGATCGCACCAGGTAAGACGATTTGGCATTACAGCTCCTGTAGGGACAACAAAACCACGCAAGAGGCTACCTTGTCTGCGCCGGTTCTGGCAACATAATTGCCAGCCTTTCTGCTGTTATGTCACACGGGTTTCTGATGGTTAAAACCGCACTGAAATTTCGCCTGCACCGCACGGTGATTGTTCTTATCTCGCTGGCCCTGTTAGTGGTGCTGATGCAGGGTGCCTCCTGGTTTAGTCTCGGGCACCAAATGGCGCGCTCCGAACAGGTGGAGGAGCTGGCCCGTACCCTGACCAAACAGGTGGCATTTAGCCTGCAGCCTTTAATGGATAACAGCGACGATAATCGCACGCAGATTGAAGCGGTGCTGCATCAGCTCACCGACAACAGCCGTATTCTGGATGCTTCAGTCTACGCCGATGACGGCAGCCTGGTTGCGCACAGCGGCGAAAGTATTGATGTCCGTGATCGCCTGGCGTTAGACGGCAAACGCGCCGGTAGCTACTTTAATCATCAGATCGTGCAGCCGCTCAACGGCAAAGACGGCCCTCTGGGTTTTTTACGCGTCACCCTGGATACCCACGTGCTGGTCACTGAATCGCGCCAGGTGGATAACACCACCAATATTCTGCGTCTGATGATGCTGCTGGCGCTGGCGATTGGCATCATCCTGACCCGTACCCTGCTGCGCGACCGCCGTACACGCTGGCAGCAATCGCCGTTCCTGCTTACCGCCAGCACGCCGGTGAAAGAAGATAAAGAAGAAGAGGCGGAGGCGGAAAACAGCAAGCCTTAAACCATTCTCGTCAGCGTCAGATCCAGTGCCACCAGCTGCTGCTGGGCCTGACGCGCAATCCGCCGAAATTCCTCGCTAAACGCCTCATCCGCTGCAATCGTCTGCCAGTAACTTTTCGCCATGGTGTTGGCCGCACGCCAGACGTCACCGGGCAGCGAAAAATCGAGGGTTAAATTTACCTCATCACGCATATGGCCGAGCGAGTTAGGTGCCAACGCCATCGGCAACATATCGTAGGCCGGACTCAGTTGCAGCAACGCCCCATCGGTAAAAAACGACAGGTTTCCGGCATGCATATCGCTGTTAGCGATCAGGCGACCAAATGCCCATTGCAGCGTGCCTCGCTGCATTGAGGCTGTATCCAACCGGTGCTGGCGCAGCAGTTCGTTCAACGCATCGGGCCAGTGCTGCTGTCGTCCTAAAAATTCGGCGCTGACCGCTTCCAGCGAGCACAGCCCACGTCTCCCGCGTTCAGCTATCCGGTCAAAACGTTCAACCTCCAGGAATAACTGCCCACCCACAGTAATCAACTGGCTGCGCGCCGCCGCCAGCCCCGAAGATTGTAGCTGTTGCAGGGCGAGGTGTTCTGCACGCAGCAGATCGCGCCAGCGTTGGCTGTTTTCGCCCTGGCGTGCCAGGGTAAATTTAACCAGACAGTGGCGATCGCCAGAAGAGGTTGTGGCATAACAGAGAAACTTTGGCTGCTCCCCACCCGCCGAAGATCCGGCCTCATCTCCGCCCAGGGCTTGCTCTGCCAGTTGCGGATAACGAACACGCTTTTGCCCGTCATCGAACGCCACCGGCGCGGTCTGTAATAACCAGTGTTGGTAAGCCGCGCTGCCCACTATCAGGTTACCCGGCATATCGATGCCGCTTTGCGCCAGCGCCACCAGGGACTGCTCATCACTCCAGACACGGATATCCTCCGGCAGGCCGAGCATTGTGGCGTGTTCACGTCCCCACAATCGTCCCAGGAACCCCTGAGGGCGCATGTCACTCAGAAACCACGGCAATCCTTCATAGAAAGTGCCTCTCTGTTCGGCATCGAGATGCAACCAACTGCCTTGTGGCCAGGTTGGCAACAGCCAGCCGGCCTGCGCCGCCTGGCCTGAAGGTTGTACCTGATACAGAGAAAAACGGCTTTCACCTCGAATGGGTCGTAACAGCGCATAACGCGTAGCGCGCGCTTTGCCCCATTTCACCACCTGATCCTGCTGGCGTAACTGCCGGGACAGGGTCGCCTGGCTAATATTCAGGCGGCGTAACAATTCTGCCGCACCAAGTGGCCCCGCTAATAACGCTGCGCTGATATCAACCATTCAATCACCCGATGAATAGATTCGTGAATAGATTTATGAATAGATACTAGCATAAAAAAAGCCCGCACAGCGGGATTCTTCCAGTATCAGGCATCTTATCGGTGAATAGATACTTTTATGCTTTCACCAACAGTGCTTCCAGCTCAGCCAGGCTTTTTACCTGCCAGTCCGGGGTGATTGATGCGGGCAACGCACGCGTACCGTGATCGAACCAGCAGGTTTTCAATCCGGCGTTGATGCCGCCGAGGATATCCGATTCCGGCGTATCCCCCACCATCAACACGCGTTCACGCGCCGGGTTACCAAGCAGTGCCAACGTGTGATCGAAGATGGCACGGTCGGGCTTGGGTACGCCAACCTGCTCCGAAATCACCAGCGCATCAAAATAATCACGGAAACCCGTGCGTTCGAGGCGCGCCTGCTGCAACGCGGTAAAGCCGTTGGTAATGATGGCGATTTTTACCTTGCCGTGCAGCGCGTTCATCAAACTGGCTGCGCCAGGCAAAGGCAGGCAGATTTCAGCCATCGCGGACAGAAAACCACTGTTGAGCACTTCCGGTGCCACGCTGAGTTTCTCGCCCCAGCCGGTGAAACGGCGCGTCTGTAGCTGCAACGCCGAAATCGCCCCGTTCTGGTAATCGACCCACAACGGTTTGTTGATCGCCTGATAGTCGGCGTAGTCCTGATCGGTAAATTGCACGTCATAACCGGCAAACATACGTTGTAAACCGGCGTAGGCGTCGAAGTGAAATAGCGTGTCATCCGCATCAAAAATAATGCAGTCCCAGTCGTTTAACATAGATCTCCTCAGCCAAAACGCTACAGCGTCAATGCCATGATGATGGCGTCTTCTCGTCCGCTGGCAGTGGGGTAATAATTGGGGCGGCGGCTCACCTGATGAAACTCCAGTTGTTCATACAGGGCAATCGCCGCCAGATTAGAGGCGCGGACTTCCAGCCACAGCGTCATGACCTCGCGCTGCTCCAGTTCAGCAATCAGATGCTGCAATAACTGGCGGGCATAGCCCCGGCGTTGAAAATCAGGATCAACCGCGATATTGAACAGTGAAGCCTCGTCCAGCACCACCTGGGTGATGGCAAAACCGACCACACGACCTTCCGCCTCAATACGAAAATTTAAAAAACGCTCGCCCTGATTG
The DNA here is from genome assembly GCF_000175935.2 of Pantoea sp. At-9b. Lineage (NCBI taxonomy): Bacteria > Pseudomonadati > Pseudomonadota > Gammaproteobacteria > Enterobacterales > Erwiniaceae > Pantoea > Pantoea sp. At-9b. The sequence continues at coordinate 670,108 of NC_014837.1, read as the reverse complement.
CTGGCAAACGTCTGTTCGCTCCAGGGAAACGCATGGCTGCGACGTTCAATCGCCAGCAACTGTGGTTGGTCTTCAGGGATGACTAAAGAGATGGCTGTCATGATTACACATCTGTTGCCAGAGGGCGCGTTTTGCCGCACCGCTACTGATTAATTCATTGAAAGCGGCGGTCGCAAAAGTGACGCCATTAAAAGGATGCGAGCTGTCGACCCCGAGCAACCAGCCCGCACAGTCCACCTGCTCGGGGAGCATCTGGAGCTGTTCTGGCGTGAGCGTCATCACTTGAGCGGGTTGCAGGTTCAGGGTGCGAAGCACATCACGCACCAGCGGTTCATGCAGCGCCGGGGCGTGTTCCGCCACCAATACCAGCCGGGTATCTGGGGTGAGCCTGACGGCAATCTCTCCCTGCAATACGCGCGGACGCCGCAGCTGATACTGCGTAATCCCCATTTGCTGTAAAAGCCAGTCGCGCCTTGATGTCATGCTGTTACCCGTTGTGCTGCGAGAATGCGACGCTATGCTAGCAAACCCATCGAACATGCGCCAACAAAGCACTATAATCCCCGCTCTGATTTAACAGGAGCCATCCATGTCTGCTTTAACCCCGGCCAGCGAAGTGATTCTGCGCCACAGTGATGAATTTACCGCCCGCCATGTTTTGTTTGCTGGCGATTTGCAGGATGACCTGCCCGCTCAGCTGGAAACCGCGTCAACGCGTGTGCATACCCAGCAGTATCATCACTGGCAGAACCTCAGCCGTCGCCTCGCGGAGCGCGCGGTGTATGGTCTGGTTGCAAGTGCTGCGGATGTAGCAGATTGCGATACCCTGGTTTACTTCTGGCCGAAAAACAAACCGGAAGCGCAGTTCCAGCTGCAAAACCTGCTCTCACTGATGCCGGTTGGCAGCGATATTTTTGTCGTCGGCGAAAACCGCAGCGGTGTGCGCAGTGCGGAAGGCATGATCGAGCCGTGGGCTAAACTGGAGAAAATCGACAGCGCACGCCGCTGCGGCCTCTACCACGGGCAACTGGAACAGCAGCCAACCTTCGATGCCGCCACCTTTGGCGATAGTTACATGCTGGATGGCCTCACCATTCATACGCAACCTGGGGTGTTCAGCCGTGACGGTCTTGATGCCGGTAGCGCATTGCTGCTCTCCACCCTGACACCACATACCAAAGGTAAGGTGCTGGATATCGGTTGCGGCAGCGGTGTACTGGCCACCGTGCTGGCACAGCATTCCCCGAAAGTGCGTCTGTGGTTGTGCGACGTGCATGCCGCGGCAGTCGCGGCGAGTAAAGCCACGCTGGCCGCCAATGGTCTCGAAGGTGAAGTGTTTGCCAGCAACGTCTTCTCTGATGTCACCGGACGTTTTGACCTGATCATTTCAAACCCACCGTTCCATGATGGCCTGCAAACCAGTCTCGACGCCGCACATACGCTGATTCGTGGCGCGGTAAAACACCTCAGCAGTGGTGGTGAGCTGCGCATTGTTGCAAACGCCTTCCTGCCCTATCCGCAAGTGCTGGATGAGACCTTCGGCAACCATGAAGTGCTGGCGCAAACCGGACGCTTTAAAGTTTACCGTGCGGTTTACGGTCGCGGCGCGAAAGCACGTTAATTCAGCGATTTTGCTGACGCGGCGGCAGAAACGTTGCTTTTTGCAGCAATCGTTTCACCGTCGCGAAATATGTGTTGACGCATTGAGTAAAATCTCTAAAATGCGCCTCCGTGGTTAGCAATACTTAAGGTATTGCAGGTACGCGAAGGTGGCGGAATTGGTAGACGCGCTAGCTTCAGGTGTTAGTGTCCTTACGGACGTGAGGGTTCAAGTCCCTCTCTTCGCACCAAAAACCACGTAGTTCATATCGCACTGCACAATGCGAAGGTGGCGGAATTGGTAGACGCGCTAGCTTCAGGTGTTAGTGTTCTTACGGACGTGAGGGTTCAAGTCCCTCTCTTCGCACCAATGCGGTGATATGAACAGACAACTCGATGCGAAGGTGGCGGAATTGGTAGACGCGCTAGCTTCAGGTGTTAGTGTCCTTACGGACGTGAGGGTTCAAGTCCCTCTCTTCGCACCAACGTTGTCACCCTTCCTGGTCGTTCACTCCATGATGTTTAAAGTCCCTGCTCACGCGTATGCGTGATTTTGTCATTTCTGCCGTTTACACCAGGTGAAAATTGACCGACACCGCCGCCAATCCCCCGGCTAACGCCAGGCAGGAAGGCAGCAACAGGTAATGGCGCAGGCGATGATGGAACAGCATCACCACGGTCAGCAGCAGCGCTACAATCATCACTAACCGCCACTGGCTGAAACTGGGTTCCCACAGGGCGAAAACCGGCATTGCCGCGCACGGCAACAGCACACCCCAGCCGCTGTCCAGGCGTTTACCCATAATCCAGCTCACTCCCCATAAGCCGCAGGCAGCCAACATCGCCATGATCATCGCGCAACCCTCAAATGATAAGTATTCGTATTATCATATGATAATATTTCTCATTTTGCAGCGGATTTTTTTATCGTAAAAGCCCTGCGGATGACAGTACTACTGGAAAATGCTAAATTGCCGCCGATAACTATTTTGATAACACAGCAATAATGTGCTCATTACCCTGGCAGAGAGAATATCCCGGCCGGGTAGCGCTTTGATATTTCAGGGCTGTTACGAGTAATAATAATGAAATTACAATCTTACGATGAATTGAAACACAGCAAATATCGGCTCTCACTGATGCTGTTTCTGTTTTTGAATGTCGCTGTTTCACTATTTTCTTTGTTACCGTTTTTAGGGGAGGCATCCAGCATCCAGTCACTGCCAGCAGTACTGGTGGCAGGGTTTAGCATATCTTTACTTACTCTTTGCTTAATCAGCCCAAAACTAAAATTACCGCTATTAAATCCTGCGGCGTTGTTATTCGGTGCATTATGGGCATGGCACATAAACCACAAATACCATCTGGTTTTCTATTTTGATGGCAGCTTTTTAATAATCAGTCTGTTGAGCGTATTTTTTGTCAGTGCCATTGCGCTCAGTGATTATTTAGTTGCTTTCTGTTTACACATCACACCGCCAGTATTCACCGTTTTGCTACTGGATGATGGTCAGCATTTAATGATGATTTTGTTTACCATCACCCTGCCATTGATTGGTTTTTCATTACACCATCTGATGCGTCGTCGTTTTGATCATTTCACCCGGCGTCTGGTGCGGCAGCTGTATGAAGAGAAAGAGAGTTTCAGCGACTTAAGCATGCTGGACCCGCTAACCGGTTTATATAACCGCCGTGGGTTGAAAAACCGCCTTGATACCGTGCTGGAGAACCATGCTGGCAGCCATTTCGTGTTGCTGCTGGATATCGATCACTTCAAAGCCTACAACGACAACTACGGGCACGCGATGGGCGATCAGGCACTGGCACGGGTTTCGGTGGCGATTCGCGATGCCGTTCGCTCACGCGATGTGGTGACGCGTTACGGCGGTGAAGAGTTTCTGGTGTTGATGACCAATGTAAATGCCTCGATTGCCATGAAACTGGCCGAACGCATCCGCCAATACGTGGTCGACCTGGAAATCCCCCATCGCTTTAATGAGAAAGTCTCGACCCATGTCACCATCAGTGCGGGCATTGCACCGATTTTCGATGATGATTTTGATCAGGCGGTCGCCAATGCCGATCGTGCCCTGTATGTGGCGAAAAATCAGGGACGTAACACCATTCTCGCGTGGGAAGATTTACCCAAAGCACCGCTGGATACCAAAGATCTCGCCTGACACTGAGGCCGCGGCGGTGAATCCACAGCCTGCCTGTCTTGTGAGCTGAAGCGGGAACGATTATCATTTGTTTTTCGCTTCCCGTTTTCATTCAGGACCGGCATGGCTACTATCACCCGTCAGGATCATCGCTACAGCGACCATCCCTTGATCTTTATCCAAAGCGATCGCCCACTGGCGAGCGCGCTGGAAGATCTGATGCGTGAACAACGCAGCTACATGCTGGAAACGATAAAACTCGGTAAGCCTGCTCCGGCGGGCACCTTAACGCTCGCCGAGTGGTCTGAACCCCACCATTACCGCCGTCTCACCCAGCGCTATAGCGATCATTTGTATCGCAATCATCCTGATGTGCCACATGAGGCGAAACCGCTCCAGTCGCTTTGGGCGCAATGGTATTTCGGCCTGCTGTTGTCACCCCTGATGCTGGCGTTGCTGCTGGAGCCACGCGCGCTGAACTGTGCACCACACCTGATTCACGTTGAGTTTCATGAAACCGGCCATCCCTGCGCCTTCTGGATTGATGTGCAGGAAGATGAAGAGGCACGCTACCTCAATGAACAACAACGTCTTGATCGCCTGATTCAACACTGTCTGATTCCGGCCGTTCACGGCATGACCCAGCATGGTGATATCAACGCCAAACTGATTTGGAACAACATGGGGTTCTCCTTCTGGTGGTTCCTCGGAGAGTTGAAAGCGCAATTACCTGAAACCGTCGTGTCACAACTGGAACAGGCGCTGTTCTTCACCCGCACCCTGCTGGATGGCAGCGATAATCCGCTTTACCGCACCATGATCCCACGGAATGGTGTCATGGAGCGCCGCAGTTGCTGTCAGCGTTACCGAATTCCCGACATTGAGCGTTGTGGTAACTGCACATTAAACGCCGTTTAGGTTAGGTAAATTCTGTTACAGATTCTCCTGCATTCTCGTTTACAGTTGCGAGGGCTTATGGCAGTTTTAGCGCTTGATTTTGCCGGAGAAAAAAATGAGCCTGGAGTCAGTACGGCACTTCTTTGCCGAACATGCACCGGATGTCGACATCATCGAGATGCCTGACGCTGAACTGGCCATACGCCTGCATGGTGTGGAGCCAGGACAACTTGCTAAAACCTTGTCTTTTAAAGTAAAAGAGAACGTCGTGCTGATTGTCACGCGCGGTGATGCACGCCTCGATAATGACAAATTAAAAGCCGCGCTTGGCGGGAAAGCACGGATGTTGTGCGTCGATGAGGTGGTGAACTGGACCGGCCATCCTGCCCGAGCGGTCTGCCCATTCGGTCTGGAAAATCCGCTGACTGTCTATTGCGATGTCTCCTTACGCCGCTATGAAGAGGTACTGCCTGCGGCCGGTTCAATTTACAACGCGGTACGCATTTCGCCGCAGCGCATGGCTGATCTCACTGCGGCAAAATGGGTTGACGTCTGCGAGGCGCTTTAATGCGGCTCGCGCGCCACGGCACCTGATATTTCGATGCCGCGCGTTTCTCGTCCAAAGGCAACAAACACGCAGATCAGCACCGCCACCGTCCCGGCAACAATCGCCATGCCCAAGCCATAATTACCTCCGTGCGCCTCGGCAATGCGTGATTGCAAAGTGGCGTTAACGGAGGCAATCAGGTTACCCAACTGATAGACAAAGCCCGGCAGTACGGCACGCGCATTGGCGGGCACCAGCTCGGTCAGATAGGTCGGCACCACGCCCCACGCGCCCTGCACCATGAATTGCATCAGAAATGCGCCGATACCAATCATCCACGAACCACTGGAAAACGCCCACAGCGGCAGCACCGGTAGTGCCAGAAACGACGCCAGCATAATGGCTTTTTTACGTCCAATACGCTCCGACAGCGAACCGAAGAAGATGCCGCCCAGCATCGCCGCGATATTGTAGCTAATTGCGATAATACTGACGGTGTGCGGATCAAACTGGTGCTGCACCTTCAGGAAGGTGGGATAGAGATCCTGAGTACCGTGGCTGAAGAAGTTGAAGCAGGCCATCAGCAACACCATGTAGATACAGATTTTCCAGTGTTGACGAATAATCGGCAGCAAGGCGTTGCTCTCTTTACGTTCGCGCGCCGCCAGCCAGACGGGTGATTCCGGCACCTTGAAATAGATAAATGGCAGTAACAGAATCGGCAACGCGCCAATCATAAACATACCGCGCCAGCCGACACTCTCAAAGAACAAACCAAAGATAATCGATGCCAGCAGGTAGCCACAGGGGTAACCGGCCTGAAAAATACCGGACATCAAACCACGCGAACGATCCGGAATGGTTTCCATCGCCAGTGACGAGGCCACGCCCCAGATGCCCCCCATCGCCACGCCGTAAATCACGCGGAACGTCAGGAAAGCCTCAAAGTTAGGTGACCACGCCGATAGCAGCTCAAACAGTGAAAACAACACAATATTCAGCATCAAAATCGGGCGGCGGCCATATTTCTCCGCAAGACGGCCAAACAGCAGCGCGCCAATTGGCCGCACCGCCAGTGTCAGCATAATCGCGATAGAAACATCAGACACCGTGGTGTGGAAATACAGGGCAAGATCGCTGAGTACAAACACCAGAATAAAAAAGTCGAACGCATCCAGCGTCCAGCTGGCGAAACTGGCAAAAGCCACATTTCGCTGCGTCGCAGTCCAGTTAAACATAGGGGGTATCCTGTCTGACAGCGCCCGGATCGTTGGCCGGACATTCTTGTGAACGTTACCGTGCGAATGATTGCATCGGTTACTATTTTGTTAACTATTTGTATATAGCATGTCAGAAAGGCGGGCTGTGACGCGGAATTGTCAGCGAGTGCATCCCGGTGTAAGGAAGCATGTCAGGTGAAACAGGGCCATCGCCAGCGCGATGACCGGGTTTTTTTAGCTATTCAGGCCGTTAAATGCCTGTTCGATGATATCCAGCAGGAGCGGGTTATCGACGCTGTGCAAGACATGTACCAGCGCGCCGACATCTTTGGGAATGCCCACATCAAGGCGCAGTGGCGTGCGGTAGCGCCAACTTTTTCCGCGCGTGGCACCAGGCCGTAATTCCACATCGACATGATAATCCATGCCATCGGCGACGCGTTGATTCAACAACCAGGCGACGACCAGGGCATCATGGATCCAGCAGCCGGGTAAATGGCGGGTACGAATGGAGTAGTCAATCCAGGGTCGCAGGGTTTCACGGACAAATTGGGTCAGCGGATGTTCATGGCCGGTAAGACGACTAAGATCCTGATGCGTCAGCAAGGTTTGAGTGGTGACGTCCATGGGTACCAGCGTCACCGTGGCACCACTGTGTAACACCTGATGGGCCGCTTCCGGGTCGAGGCCAAAATTGGTGTCTTTGACATAATCGTCCAGCGCAAACACGCCCCCCATAATCACAATCTCTGCCACCGATTCCGCCATCTGCGGATAGCGTTGCAGCGCCTGTGCCACGTTGGTGAGAGGACCGATCGCCACCAATGTGAATTCACCGGGATTGTCACAAATCAGCTGCCCCATCACCCCCGCAGCATCGTTGCCATCGGCAGGTAGCAGCTGTGGCTGGCGTACACCGCGCCACAATTCGGCCAGCTTTTTATCCTCGACACCGTCAAGACGGGCGCGCCACGGAGCCGGATCTTCCCGTAATGCCTGTTGAGCGCCCCGCACCACCGGGATATTCAGACCCAGGCGTTGCAACAGGTCTTTCGCGACCTGCGCACCCACCGCGCAGGGCGTATTGCCGGTGACGGTAGTGATTAACTCCACCGACAAAGCAGGTGACGCCAGCGCTAAGGCCAGAGCCAACCCATCATCGGTGTTTGCACCGGCAATACCATTCCCCGGATCACAATCAATAATCAATCTTTTCATAATGTTATTTATTTTCGGCTGGTTAGTTGGCAACCACAGGACTCACCGATCTCCAGATGGTGAGGAAATTCCGCCAGCTCCGCCTCGCCATCCCAATTCTTCAGCATGGCAATCGCGCGCTGCGCCATTTCGCGCAACGGCTGGCGTACTGTTGTCAGCGCCGGCACATGAAATGCCGACTGCTCAGTACCGTTAAAACAGACCAACGCCACATCGTGCGGGACGCGTAAACCATATTCAGAAAAGGCACGAATACAGCCAATCGCCTGCCCCTCATTGCTGGCAAAGAGTGCGCGCGGCACCCGATGGTTGTTGATCATCCGCCACGCCGCATCGTAACCACCCTGCCGCGAATAACTGGCGGGGAAGATCAACGTATCGTCCGCCGCCAACCCATATTCAGCCTGCGCGTCACGCCAGCCCTGAATACGATCCTGCGCATTCAGCATCTCCAGTGGACCGCTGATCATCCCGACCTGCTGATAACCGTGGCTGAGTAAATGCGCCGTTACCTGACGTGCCGCTTCACGCTCGTTGACCCGCAGCATACTGACACCGGGCTGGGGATCAACGCGATCGAGCATGACAAACGGCGTGCCACTGGCCTTGATCAGATCGATGTAAGGATGGCGATCAACGCTGTTGTAAAACAGGCCATCGACCTGACGGTTCAGCAGCCCCTGAATCAACTCCAGTTCGCGCTGGCGATCATCACCGGCATCGCCCAGCAACATCACATGACCGTGATTCAGCGACTCCTGCAACAACAGATGCGCCATGGATGCGACAAAAGGGTTGGCAATATTGGGCACGATTAAGCCAAAGGTCTTGGTGCTGCCCGATGCCAGCGCTCGCGCCACAGCATTCGGCCGGTAGCCGGTTTGTTTGATCGCCTCCAGCACCCGCTGGCGCGTAGCTTCCGCCACCGGGCGCGGTCCGTTGTTGATAACGTAACTCACCACCGCCACAGACGTTCCTGCGGCTTTGGCGACATCATTACGCGTGACATTTCCGGACGACGATTTAGCCACTACCTTTGCCTCTGTGTCTGATATTTACCCCCTGCCGCAGCGGCGCTTACACCGCATCATCCGGCAGATTAAGGTCGCGCCCACGCGTCTCCGGGGCCACAAACGTGGTCAGAAAACCGATGGTTGCCATCGCGCTAAAGTAGACCGCGATCGCCCACCAGTGGCCGGTAAACGACAGCAGTGCCGCGGCGACTAATGGCGCGGTGCCTCCTGAAAGGATAGACCCCAGCTCTTTTGCCACTGCCATTTTGGTGTAACGATGTTTCACCCCAAACAGCTCAACGCCCCACGCCGCCTGCACCCCAAAGATGCCGAGTGACGCCAGCGCCATGCCCACCACCATCACCGGAATAACAATCGCCGGGTCGCGGCTGTCGAGCAGATGGAAAGCAGGCCAGGCGTAAAACATCAGCAGCAGGCAGAAACCGCGGTAGGTAATGCGGCGGCCAAAGCGGTCAGAGAGCCAGCCCGCCAACGGAATAATCAGGAAACCCAGGAGCGAGGCGATAAACACCGCCGTGGTTGGCACCGATTTGTCCACCATCAGTACTTTCGCGACATAGCCAACGATAAAGCCCTGCGCCAGGTAGGAAGGACCGTTCTCGCCGATGCGCAAGCCCACCATCGTCCAGAACGCGCGGCTACGCTGCCAAAAACTACGGGTATCAGTCGGTGCCGAATGGGTGGCCAGGGTCGCGTTACGTTCCGCCTTCAGCTCCTGCTGCTGGCGTTCAAATACCGGGGTTTCACGCAGATGACGACGAATCCACAGTGCCACCAACGCAATCAACACACTGCTGAGGAAGGGAATACGCCATCCCCAGGCCAGCAGGCTTTGCTGATCCATCTGCACCACCGCCAGCCAGACCAGAGAGGCGATCAACGTGCCACTGTTGGAACCGAGGGCAATGACCGACGACACCAGACCACGACGCTGAACCGGTGCATACTCGCCCAACATCACCGTACCGCCGGAAAGCTCAGCACCTGCCCCTAAACCTTGGGTAAAGCGCAGCAGCACCAGACAGGCAGGTGCCCACAAACCAATACTGGCGTAAGAAGGGATGAAACCAATCAGCGTAGTGGAAGCCCCCATCAGAATGATGGTGGTGATCATCACCACTTTGCGTCCTTTGCGATCGCCAATCCAGCCGAACAACAGCGCGCCAATAGGACGGGCAATAAACCCGACCGACCAGGTCGCAAAACTGGAAAGCAGCGCCATCGCCGGGCTGGCTTCGGGGAAGAAAACATCGCCAAAAATGATCCCGGCGGCCAGACCATAGAGTGCGAAATCCGCATACTCCATCGCGGTGCCGAGCCAGCAGGATAAGGTGGCACGCCAGAAATCTTTGCGGCCAGAAGAGGTGGCAAACCGCGCATCGGCGGCTGAAGAAGAAGACAGTGCGCTTTGTTGCGAAACGGAGTGATGTACCGTCATAACCATTTCCCTGATAGATGAAGATCGATCAAACGTCCTTCCGTGGCCTGGTTCCCATGCAACAAGCGGAACGCCCCGGTGGTGACGTTGAGTAGGCAAACCTGGATGCAAGGTCAGTAAAGGATTCCCTGGTGTTGGAATTCTCTGATTCGCCAGACTCCGCCGATGTTTTTTTCACCGGTCGCATTAACAAGGCAAATGTAACTTCGTCATCTCAAGGCCAACTTCGTCTTTGGCACCGTGAGCTATCACTGTGTAATCAGTCTATCTACGCGCGTAGATAAATCAAGCGATTTCAGTAAAAACAATTAATTTGTCTTTACTATTACTCAAGGGTTTTTGATAAAAATGGCGTCAATTCATGACATTACATTCAATGCGAGCGAGCAAAAAAACGTCAAAACCGCACGCGATTAACGATTTCTGCTTATCATTAGCAAAGTGGCGATTGAACCTGCATCGCGCCACTTGTCGCATAATTCGGTTAAGCTTTGATGACAAATGAGAACTTGTCTTAAATCCTGCCATCCAGGCCGCTTCCGCATCAGGCTGCATTACACTGGAGAAAATCATTCAGAGGCGCTATGACCATCATCCTTATGCGACATGGTAAACCCGACCATCCGGTGCGCGGACGCTTTACGGCGCGGGCGCTGGCCGATTGGTGTGAAGGTTATGATCAGGCTGACATCTGCGATTCACCGCCACCACGTAGCATGGCTATCGCCAGCCTGGCGAGCGTGATCGCCTCCAGCCCGTTGCCACGTGCACGATCCTCGCTGACACGGCTGGGGTTACAGCCGCATGCCGTCGATGCGGTATTTAGTGAAGTCGCCATGCCGCTGCTGCCTTTTGAACGATTGCATTTGCCGCTCAACGTCTGGCTGGCCCTGCTGCGCCTGTTATGGTTGTGTGGCTACTCCGGCCATGTCGAATCGGTACATCATGCGCGCCAGCGCGCCCGACAGGCCGCCGATAAACTGATTTTGCTCTCGCAGCGTGGCACTGTGCTGCTGGTCGGCCATGGTATTATGAACAAACTGATTGCGCGCGAACTGCGCAAGCGCGGCTGGCAGGCGGAGAAACACGCCAGCAGCCGCCACTGGAGCAGCGCCATTTATCATCGCCCGTTTATTTGAGGGTGAAATAACTCAGCACTTCACAACCCGTCCCGGCCTGCGGCGTCGCTATCACCTTTAACTGCGCCACATCGATCACGCTTAGCGATCCCTCTCCTTCATTGGCAATCAGCAACGTGCATTTGTCATCACTGAAACATCCATCCATCGGTTTATCACCGACCGCGATAGCGCCCAGCGGATTGAGCAGATCGTCAAACAGGGTGATCACCGCCTCGTGATCGCCAATCGCCACCAGCCGTTCACCGTCGGCACTGAAGCGCACCACCTGACAAGGCTGCTGATGCCCCGGTAAACACAACCGCTGGCGAATACGATGGCTCTGACGATCAACCACATACAGTAAGGGTGCATCCGCCGCACTGGCGACCAGATAGGGATGTTTCGGTGAAGCGGCAATACCGCCAATCGGCCCTGGCATCAGAATGGTATCGATAACCCGTCCTTCCGCCTCGCACAGGTCAACCACCGTAATGCTGGCATCCTCTTCATTGTCAGTGAACAGCTTGCGACCGCTGGGTGACAACGCCAGGCGATGCGCGTTATGTGACGGCAAGGGAATGGTTTTCTCCAGCCGATCCGTAGCCGGATCGATCACCGCCACGGTGGCGCTGTTTTCACAGCACAGATACACTTTGCCGTCACGCCCCAGTTGCCCGCTGTGCGGAGCCTGCAATGGCGTAAGATCGATAAAACCAGCGATCGTTCGCTGACGTAAATTAATCACCGCGATTTTGTGGCCCGGATGAGGATTGTTGCCGTGTATCCCATCACCATAGATTGGCACATAGGCTTTCTCCCACTGCGGCAGCATCAACAACTCATGTGGCCGGGGTGGCAAGGCATTCAGTTCCTGTTGCACAGCAAACGTGTCCGGGTTGAGAAACAGTACGCGATTGCCCTGTTTATCGACTGCCAGTAATCCGCGGTTGTCTGGCTGCATAACGCCTCCTTTTTTTAACAACACTCGTTAAGCGTAGCCAACCCGGCTCCGCATGGTGCAGGCCAGCGAAAAATCCAGCACGGTTAACCCATTGCACAACTGATGTTTTTTAATCCTTTCCGCATCAAACCTCAGCAAAATTCTATTTTCTTAGGAATAGTCTTATCCACCATTAATTAAACCAAGCGCCATTAATAAACTTATTTCATGATAATTTTATCTTGTGTGGTTCATTCATTTTCCGGTTTATCTGAAAGAGAAAAAAAGTGATAGCCTCGCGCGCAGGAATGCTTTATTAAGCAAGGGTAGTCTTTTACACACAGCCGTGAGGAAACAAGAGCGCGCCCACGCGCCAGCATCAGGGAATTCCCAACCACTATAATCACAATAATCAGGTGCACCATGACAAAAAAACGCCTCCAAACTGCCCGTATGCTGTGGCACAACTGGCAGAAAATTGCTTTTACCAGCCAGATGTTACTGCAAAAAAGGCAGCAAAATAGCCTTAGCGCCCCGGAATACGATCCGAGCGAAGAGGATAATGTGGTGTTAATTTCTGCCGAGAAAGACCTGGTGGATATACCTAAAATAGTCTGGATGTATTGGGACGATGAATATTTACCAAAGTCCATGGCGTTAAATATTCAAAAAATCCGCCAGGATAATCCTGATCACCAGGTGCATCTGTTAAATCGCGTAACGGTTAAAGAAGTCTTACCCGATTTTGTCTTCACTTCCCCTGAATTAACCCTGGCGCAAAAAAGTGACGCCATCAGGCTGGAATTGTTATTACGCTACGGCGGTATCGCCATTGATTGCAGTACCTTGCTGTTTGAAGATCTCGCCTGGGTACATCGGGTGCATCAGGAACGCCCGATGGATGTGATTGGCTTCTATTGTGAAGTCTCCACGATGAATTATCTGTCGCCAGTAATGGAAAACTGGTTTCTCGCCGCCAGCCCCAACAATCCCTTTATTCGCGAATGGCAAAAACAGTATGCCCCCATCAAGCATCTTGGTGCGCAACGTTTTTTCAGTGAATTGAATAAGCGTGATGATTACACCCTGCTGGCGCAAAAAATGGCCGAACCGGAACAACAGCTCTGCTCGCTGGCGCAACAGGCGGCGATGCGTGAATATCGCCGGGCAAATGTTTATTTGCGCAAAGGCGAAGCTAACGCCTATTTTTATCAACGCCTGAATGGCTGGAATAGCGCGGCTTTTGCCAAATCGGTGTTATTTCACCAACGTCCGCACAATCCGCCGCCGGTGATTAAATTGAGCGGCAACGAACGTCTGCATCTCGACTTCAACCTGCGCCTCGGTAACTACAACCGCACCAGTTTGCTGGGACAAATGATGCAGCCACTCGCCCCGGTCGCACGAGTGACGCCTTCAGCCATCAACAAAGCGCGCGCGTAGCCAGTGAATAAAGGTGGTGACCGCCCGTGGCACCTGAGCTGCATAAGGGCGCACCACCCATAAACGATCGGCGAAGGCATCCACCGACCGCCACTCTGGCAGCACCTGTTGCAGAGTGCCCGCCGCCAGCGCTGCGCTGGCGCTGAAATCCGGCAGCATAGCAATGCCAATCCCCTGCAACGCGGCATCGCGAATCGATTCGCTATTGTTAGTGGCAAAATTCCCCTGAATTCTGACCTGCACCGTTTCGCCGCCGTCGTTCTGTGGGCGAAAGCGCCACTGAGGTGACTCCAGCCCACGCGGGTAATATAAGCAATTGTGCTGCTGCAACGCCTGTGGCGTTTGCGGCGTTCCGCACTCCCTGAGATAAGCGGGAGACGCCACCAGTAACGTCTGGGTTTCACACAGCGGCAATGCGACATGGGTTTCCGGCAACTGCTGACTATGGCGTATGGCCAGATCAAAACCTTCGCTACCCAGCGACACCAGTCGATCCGTCACATCCAGTTGGATGCGGACCTGCGGATATTCACGTAAAAAATCGCCGAGGATGGGTACCAGCTGCTGTCGGGCAAACGCCACCGGAGCACTGACTCGTACCATGCCACGCACCGGCCCCGCTTCATCACGCACGCTGAAAAAGCTTTGTTCGATACGGGCAAAAGGATCACGCAGCTCATCCACCAGCTTTTCCCCGGCAGAGGTCAGGCGCACGCTGCGGGTGGTGCGTTGTACCAGCGCCACGCCCGCCATCTGCTCCAGTTCTTTAATCTTCTGACTCATCGCCGCCTTGCTGACGTCCAGCCGCTCAGCCGCACGGGTAAAACTGCCCAGCTCGGCCAGCACCGTCAGCCAGTGCAGGTGCACCCAGAGGGCATCAGTTTTCATTTCTTTCATGATGATTGTTCAAAATAATAAATAATCATTTCAGGCAGCGCGCTTTTTCTTTGCAGCGGCACGCGGCAGCATAGAGCCACATCCTACTCTTTCCATGTGCGCAAAAACGAGGGTTTATTTATGCCGTTACTGCAATTTGACGTGATTCAGGGCCGTTCTGAATCAGAATTACGTATGCTGCTGGATGCGGCTCATCGCGCTGTTCTGACTGCCTTCAAGGTTCCACCACGTGATCGCTATCAGATTGTTCACGAGAACAAAAGATACCAAATGGTTTTTCAGGATACCGGTCTCGGCTTCGAACGCAGTGACAACCTGGTTATGGTACGGGTCTACACCAGCCCGAGAAGTGAAGAACAGAAAACACTGTTCATGGCAGAGTTAGCACGCGAGTTACAGGAAAACTGTGGCGTGCAGGGCAACGACCTGATGATCAGTTTTATCACCAACAGCAAAGGTGACTGGAGCTTTGCCGATGGCGAAGCGCAGTATCTGACCGGGAAACTCTGATCATCTTCTCCTTCCCCTGGCTGGCAGCGATAATGGATTGCTGCCAGTGCAAACCATAGCCCACCTAAACTCGCATTAAACAAAGTCAAATCAGCCGCACAAATCTGAATGGTCGTGTTGCAGACATGTGACAGCCAATATAGATTGACGCAAAAACCCCCAAAGAGGGTGGTTACGCACGGATTGCGTATTTAATCAGCCTGAGGATCCGACCTTGTCCGAGTTAATATCGGTTGTACTCTTTTTAGCTGCGGTTGCAGTCTATTCCTGGAAAGCCGGACGAAATAAATTCTGGTTTGTACTGATTTTGGTTCTTCTTACCCTGTTCATTGTGCTTAACATCACATTGTATGCCAGCAACTATTTTACCGGTGACGGTATCAATGATGCGGTGTTATATACCCTCACCAATAGCCTGACCGGTGCCGGCATCAGTAAATACGTGGTGCCTGCCATTGGGGTCATTATCGCGTTATTTCTGCTGTTCTGCCTGCTCTCCTGGGTGCTACGTCGTAGCAAACAGAAGCATCATCTCGGTTGGAGCCTGCTGGCGATTGCCTGTGCTGCGGGTTCAGTGCAAACCACCCCGGCCTTTCGTCAGGTGAAGGATTTGATTGCCTCTCACAACCGACTGGCAGATTCCGATTTCGAGACCTACTTCAAAACGCCAAAATCGGTGATTGCCGAGCCAAAACTCAATCTGGTCTATATCTATGGCGAAAGTCTGGAACGTACCTATTTTAACGAAAAAACGTTTCCCGGCCTGGCACCTGAACTCAGTCGTGAAAAAGATCAAAGTCTGGATTTCAGCAATACCGAACAATTGCCCGGCACCGATTACACCATCGCGGGCATGGTCGGTTCGCAATGTGGCATTCCGCTGTTTGCTCCCTTCCAGGACAATGCTTCAGCGGCACTTTCCAGCTTCTTCCCGCAAAATATCTGCCTCGGCGATATCCTCAAAAACTCCGGCTACGAGAACTGGTTTATTCAGGGTGCCGACCTGCGCTTTGCCGGTAAAGATACTTTCCTGAAGTCGCATGGTTTTGATCCTTCACATATGTACGGCGCGCAGGAGCTGAAAGATCGGGTGGCGGACCCCGACTATCGCAACAACTGGGGTTACTACGACGATACCGTGATGGATGAAGTGTTTAAGAAGTATGAGGAGCTGTCGCGCCAGCAGAAACGCTTTGCGCTCTTTACCCTCACCGTCGACACCCACCATCCGGATGGTTTTATTTCCCGTACCTGCGAGCATAAAAGTTATAGCTATGATGGCAAACCGAACCAGTCATTCAGCGCGGTAGCCTGCTCCCAGGAACATGTGGCACGACTGATTGAACGCATCAAAGCCTCACCCTGGTTTAAAAACACCATCATTGTGGTGACGTCTGATCATCTGGCAATGAACAATACTGCGCATCAGTATCTGATCCAGCAACCTCGCCATGATTTATTTATGGTTATCCGCGGCGATCAGCCCGAGGCGAAAGTGCTCGATGGTAAGCGCAGTACGCTGGATAACGGCGCGACCGTACTGGATATTATGGGTGGCGATAAAGCGATTGGCCTCGGTCGTAGTGGCCTGAGTTCAGCGTCACTTTCCGCCCAGTTTGACAACATGGCGCAGAAAGTACTGATGTGGAAACCGGATATCATCCAACTGTGGAATTTCCCCAGCAAGCTCAATACCTTCACCATCGATCAGCAGAAGAATACCTTTAGCTTCTCAGGTACTACCTTTAAGCTGCCAATTCTGTTCCGCGTGGGAGATAAACGCGTGGAACCGCTGCCGGAGGGTGAGTATTCTGCGCCGCTACGTTATCAGCTGGCAGACTTCAGCGCTGCGGAGAAGTTTGTCTGGGTTGACCGCTGCTTTAAAATGGCACGCCTGTGGCAGCCTGAACTGGCGCTTTCCGGCGATCTCTGCCTCGCAATGGGACAGATGGGTGGACAGCCAACCGTCACGCGTATCGATAAACCGGTCTGGAAGGGGAAAGCGACATTCCCGGCGACCACGCTCAGCGATGCGCAATATCAGCGCAATGAGCAGCAGATCCGCATCGAAGACAACGCCATCCGCTATACCGCAGACAGCTTTATGCTCAACGTGCCTGGCGCGCCGCAGACCGTGAAAAGTTTCACCGGGATTTCGCGCCCGGAACTGTGGGGACGCTGGTCTAACGCTAATCTGGCACCGGAAGTGAACATCGAGTATGTCGACCCGTTGCCGGGAAGTTTTGATGTGGTGATCACTGCCCGCGCATTTGGTCCCAACGCGCATCGGCCAATTCCGGTCCGTGTGGGCGATCAGCAGCAGGAATTAACGCTGGGTGACGACATTTCGACCACCACGCTGCATTTCACCAACCCTGGCGGCAGCCATAATTTAATTATTTCCCCACCCGAACCACAGCTTTCCAATGTGGGAAATATTATCGGCCAGGACCCACGCAAATTAGGTATTGGCATGGTGGATATTAAAATTATTCCGCAACCGCAGGGATAAGCCGAATTATGTCATTCCTGTTGCAGGGATGACATAATGTTTCAACCACATTCATAATGTATATTTCGGATCATCGCGGTGCGCCTTGCACCGCGATTTCATGTGGTAGAATGGCCACTCTCATCGATTGACGATGGTATTTTTATTGCCAATAGCACCTGAAACCATTCATTCCCAACTTCCCTCAGAATAATTATTCCCCATATCAATCGTCACGCCGGTAAAATATTACTGGCACGCAATATGCTTTATTCCCCTCTCACAACATCTAATAATCAGACAGGGGCATACTATGGCGTCAAGTGGGCTAAAACAGAAATTGGGCTTGGTCGATCTGTCGTTACTGGGCATTGGATCGATGATCGGGTCGGGCTGGTTATATGCGGCACTCAACAGTTCCGGCTATGCCGGTAGCCATACCGGCTGGGCATGGGTATTAGGGGCAGTGATCGTGTTGCTGATTGGCCTGGTGTACGCTGAACTCTCCTCGGCACTGCCGCGTGCAGGCGGCTTTGTTCGCTATCCCAACTACTCACACGGCAATATCGTTGGCTTTGTCATTGGCGTAAGTTCGCTGTTGGCCTACACCAGCACCGCCGGTGTCGAAGTTGAGGCCGTGCGCCAGTACGCCATTTATTGGTGGCCGGCGCTGGGTCACGCGGATGGCAGCCCGACCGGGCTGGGTTTTGCCGTGCAGATTGGGTTACTGGTGGTATTTTTTCTGCTCAACTACTGGAGCGTCAGCTTCTTTGGTCGCGTTAACACCATTGTCACCACCTTCAAATTTATCGTGCCGTTGCTCACCATCGTCACCCTACTGCTCTACTTTCATGCGCCAAATCTTGATGTGCCCCCAGCACCACCTGGCGGTGCACATGGCGTCTTCAGCTCACTGACGGGCGCAGGGATTGTCTTTGCCTACCTTGGTTTTCGCCAGGCCGTGGATTTTGCCAGCGAAGCCAAAAATCCCCAGCGCAACGTGCCGCTGGCGATTGGTATTGCGATTGCCGTCAGCTTCGTCATTTATCTGGCACTGCAATATGCCTTTATGGGCGCAGTGCCGACAGATTTGCTGTCGCAGCATGGCTGGGCCGGACTGAAGCAGGTGTTCCAGTCTCCCTATGCGGACCTGGCGCGTAGCCTTGGTCTCACCTGGTTGATTAACCTGATTTTGATCGACGCCGTCATTTCCCCCGCCGGGACCGGCAACATCTATCTGGCAGGTGCCGCACGCGTGCTGTTTGCCTGGGCGCGTAACGGACACCTGTTCAAAGTGTTCGGTGAAGTGGATGCAAAATCCGGCGTACCGCGCGGCGCATTGTGGTTGTCGCTGTTGCTGGCAATCGTCTGGACGTTGCCTTCTGAGTTTCAGGTCTGGGGTGGCTTGATTGGTGCAGTGACCTCCGCAACCGTCTTCACCTATATGCCCGGCCCGATCACCCTCGGGGCATTCCGTAACCACCTGCCAGATATGCAGCGTCCGTTCCGTCTGCCCATTGCTGCGATTCTCAGCCCACTGGCTTTTGTTGCCAGTACTCTGTTGATTTACTGGAGCGGCTGGTCGGTGAATGAGATTCTCATCCCGATCCTGATTATCGCCTGGATTGGCTATGCTATTTTTGGTAAGAAAAACAGCCAGTTCAGCCAGGATTTACAGTGTGCCTGGTGGCTGCTGGCTTACTACATCGCCGTGCTGGTCATTTCCATGCTGGGCACCTACGGCGGTAGCGGTGTGATTAGCGCACCACTGGATATGATTCTTGCCATCGTGGCTTCACTGGTGTGCTACTTCTGGGGCGTCAAAGCCAGCCTTTCTGTCCCAGCCATTACCGATGAAGAGGATGAAACGCCGTCCTCCGGCAATAAAATTAGCGGTAAATACGTACATAATTAATCCCCCACCCGCCTGTGCCCCGGTGCAGGCGGCTTCCCTGTGAAAATCTCGTTACTCGTTGTACTAATTGATTTTTTTCGAGATAGCGCGCAAAATACACACTATTACCTGGCGTAACTATCACATCCTGGATAGTTTTCTCCGCAGGAGAACACCATTCAGGGAGAACAGGGATGATACCGACGATGATGAACACCCATAAAGCTTACAAATCGTTGCAGCAAGCTGGCGTGGACGAACGCCAGGCGGAAGTGCTGGTCGAGATCTTTGCCGAAATGCAGCAGGAACATGCACTGACCAAAGCCGATCTATCCCAGGCGATGGAGGGTGTGATCAAGGGGCAACAGGCTTTCCATACACGCGTTGACCGACTGGAAGACAGGGTTGATCAGTTTGAGAAGCACGTGAATGAGCGCTTTGAACAGGTTGATAAACGTTTCGACCAGGTTGATAAGCGCTTCGAGAAACTTGAAGCGCGTTTTGATCACACCGATTCGCGCATCAGTGGCATGAATCTTGAGATTGTTGGAATGAAGAAAGAGCTGCAATGGCTGAAGCGGGTCATGATGGCAGCCACCTGCGCTATTGTGCTTGCTGCCAGCAAATATATCTTTCTTGCTTAACCCTGACGCAGCGTTTCCAGTCGGTTGCGCTGCGTACCCTCGGCATTGAAGTTGTCCGCTGCCAGCCAGCGTTCAAAGCCCAACTTCACCTGCGGCCATTCGCTATCAATAATCGAAAACCAGCAGGTGTCACGGCTACGGCCCTTGTAGACAATCGCCTGGCGGAACAGTCCTTCAAACTGGAAACCCAGCCGCAGTGCCGCATTACGTGATGGTTGGTTACAGCTGTCACATTTCCACTCGTAGCGGCGGTAACCCAGTTGCTCGCAGGCATAGCGCATCAGCAAGTAATGGGCCTCCGTCGCCATGCGCGTTTGCTTTAAAAGCGGTGAAAACGCCACATGTCCAATCTCGATCACACCATGCGTTGGCTCGATGCGCATCAGCGCCAGCGTCCCAACTGCACGGCGGCTTTCTTTATCGATCACCGCAAAATGCATCGGGTCACGGCGATTCTCAATCTGGCGCGCATAAGCCAGATAAGCGGCTTCATCGGCAAAGGGTTCCGCAAACATATACGTCCAGTCGCGGCCATCCCCTGCCAGCGCGAAAGCAGCGTAGAGTTCGCGGCCATGACGTTCTGCACTGAGCGGTTCGAGCTGACAATAGTCGCCGCTAAAAGTGATAAATTCCGGCCACGGACGCGGTTGCCAGTCTGGCAGTGCAAACCCCACGGGTTGCCCATAAACATTGGTGTTCTGAGACATCGTATATTCCCTGTCGTTGGCTAAGGTAGAGACCGTAAGTTGCCACTTTGCTGGCCCATTAAAAAGCGCCACAATCATGCTTATTGTTAGATCCACGCGAGTGCAGCATGAACGACTTCGACCTCAGCACCTTGCTACTGGCACCACTGGCAACCGACCATGCTTTGACCTTACAGCAGCAACTGTTCCAGCGTATCCGCCAGGCGATTCTGACCGGCAAACTCCCCGCAGGCACCCGACTGCCTGCCACGCGCCAATTGGCGCTTGAACTTCAGGTTTCACGTAATACGGTGATCGCCGTCTGGACACAGTTACAGGCGGAAGGATTTCTGGTGAGCGATCGCCAGGGCAGCCGCGTTACCCCGGTTGCACAGCTACCTGAACACCTCGCTCTGGCACCACATGACGGCGAACTGCGACTGGCAACGCGCGTGGCACTGCTCAGCTCGTCACACCGTGCACTCAGCCAGGAGATGGCGCTGAGGCCCGGCATCCCGGCGCTGTCGCACTTTCCACTCAGCCAATGGCGGCGTGCCTTTAATCATGTGATGCAGCATCAACCCCAACAGCTGCTGGGCTACGGCGATCCACTTGGCGAACGAACGCTGCGCGAGGCTCTGGCCCAGCATCTCGCGCTGGCGCGTGGTGTGCGCTGTACCCCTGAGCAGATTGTCATTACCGAAGGCGCGCAACAGGCGCTGTCATTATGTGTGATGTTGCTCAGCAATCCGGGGGAGACGGGCTGGGTGGAGGAACCTGGCTATCGCGGTGCCAAAGCCGCGATGCGTGCCGGGGATATGCATATCCATCCCATCGCCGTCGACGCACAAGGACTGGCACCCCAGCCACAAGACTGGCAGCAATATCCGCCACGCCTGATCTACACAACGCCGACGCATCAGTATCCCACTGGCGTGGTGATGAGCGCACCACGCCGCCTGGCGCTGTTAGCGGCCGCGCGGGAGCATCAGGCGTGGATCATTGAAGACGATTACGACAGCGATTTCCGCTACAGCGGTGAACCCATCGCAGCGATGCAGGGTATGGCAGCGCAAGCACCGGTGATTTACGTCAGTTCATTTAGCAAGACCCTGTTTCCTGCGTTACGTCTGGGTTTTATGGTGTTGCCACCGCAACTGCTGCCTCGATTACGTCCGGCGCTGCACGAATTGCTGCGCGGCGGCAACCGCCCGGAGCAGCAGGCGCTGGCAAATTTTCTTCGCAATGGCGATTTCAGCCGCCATCTGAGCAAAATGCGCCGTCTTTACCGACAACGCCAGGCCACCCTGCGCAGTGCATTACATCAACAATTGGGCGAACAGGTGTCATTACTCGGAGGGGAGTGTGGCATGCATCTGGTGTTACAGCTTCCATCCGCAATACCGGATGTCGCGTTGGTCGATCAACTCATTCAGGCCGGTTACGCACCCGGTGCGTTGTCAGGGTTTTATTTGGGCGAGGAGAAACAACAAGGGCTGGTGCTGGGATACGGCAATACCAGCACCAGTCAGATCGGCAATGCAGTGACGCAGTTAGCGCGCCTGATTAACCTTTGAAGAAGATGTCACCGGATTTTGCCATCACGATTTTGCCGGTGTCATTGGTGATCAGGATGTAGTTTGCGTTGATATACGCCCAGTGGGTGTTGTCCTGCGGTGCTGGCAGATGGCGCGGTTGCCATTCACCAATGATGTAGGATTTGCCACGATATTGATCCGGCACAACATCCCCGACTTTGTATTCTTTGTAGTCGATAACAATGGTGGTGAGATCGTAATTGTTCGGTGCGGCTGGCTGTGCGGCGTTATCCTGCGGCTGCGCGGGTGCGACGC
This sequence comes from Pantoea sp. At-9b, assembly GCF_000175935.2. Classification (NCBI taxonomy): domain Bacteria; kingdom Pseudomonadati; phylum Pseudomonadota; class Gammaproteobacteria; order Enterobacterales; family Erwiniaceae; genus Pantoea; species Pantoea sp. At-9b. The sequence goes on along the minus strand of NC_014837.1, from coordinate 647,517 downwards.
TAGCCGGAGTCTGGGCCTGCGCGTCCGGTGTGGTTTGCTCAACCTGCGGCGGTGGCGGCACGTTATCAGTTTGCTCGCCTTCGGCCAGCGCGGCGGGCGTCAGGGTTAACGAGCCCAGAAAAAGTCCTGCAGAAAGAAGTACGGCGTGAGTCCTGCGCATGGTGATGTCCACTCTGGTTAATTATTCAATGTTCAATTTACTGACAATGACGGCACGCGGAAGGTTCCCCGGTACGCTGTGCACCGCAACCTGCGCGTCAAATTTCGCCGGACAGCATACATCAGCCGCCCTGCAATTCCGCAAGGCTTAATTGCAAGCAACCGTGTTAGATCGAACCAAATCAGGTGGGATGACCACCCGCCAGATGCGGGTGGTGGCAGGCATTATTGATGCACCGGAATCACCGATCCTTTGTATTGCTGATTGATAAATTCAGCCGTTTGTTTTGACTCAAGATCTTTCGCCAGCTCCAGAATGCGTGGGTCGTGTGCCAGCTGCGGTGTGGTCACCAGTACGTTGGCATACGGGTTGCCTTTCGCCTGTTCCAGCCCTAACGCATCCTTTGACGGCACCAGGCCCGCCTGCAACGCGTAGTTACCGTTGATGATCGCCAGGGTGGCATCATCCAGCGCGCGCGGTAACTGGGGGGCCTCAATTTCAATAATCTTCAGATGATGCGGGTTTTCACTGATATCCGCGCGGGTTACCAGTGAACCGGCGCTGCCGCTTTTCAGTTTCAGTAATCCGTTAGCCTGCAACAGATACAGCGCCCGGCTTAGATTGGTGACGTTGTTCGGCACAGCCACCTGCGCCCCATCAGGCACATCGTTCAGTGATTTGATTTTGTGGGAATAAATCCCTAACGGCTCAATATGGACCGTCGCTACAACGGCAAACTTTTCCCCGAGCGCTTTTTCCTGATCGCGCAGGTAAGGCACGTGCTGGAAATAGTTGGCATCGACATCCCCACGCGCCAGCAGTTCGTTGGCGTTGAGGTTGCCGTTCAGCTCAATCACCTGTAAATCGAGCTTTTTATCTGTCTGTTTGATCTGGTTAAGAATTTCGCTGTGCGGCACCGGATCAGCCGCCACACGCAGTGCGGCCGCCGAAGCATAACTGCTCACCAGAGACAATAAAGCCAGCGTCGCTATCACCTTTTTACGCATAGGTTTCCCTTTCATTTTTATGATTTAACGGTAGTAAGTGCGTCGGCGTAATAACGCTGAGCCACGTCACGATGCGATCGCAAACGTCCTTTCAGGTAATTCCAGCCAACATCACGAATCAGTGGATTTGCCGGATCGCTGGTCGGGCCCAGCGCTTCAGCCGCCAACGGCTCCGGCAATTGATACAGCGGCACCTGCGCATCAAGCTGCGCGCCAAGGAAAAAGGCGATGGAGATACGCTCTGTGCCTGCGGGCGGTGAGATCACGCGGTGAACGGTGGCGCGCAGATAGCCGTTGGTCGCCAGCTCCAGCAGTTCGCCAATATTCACCACAAAAGCACCCGGTTTCGGCAACGCATCAACCCAATTGTTTGGGGTGACCTCCACTTGTAATCCTCGCTGCTCGTCCTGCAACAAAAAGGTGAGGAAGCCCGAATCTTTATGCGCCCCGACCCCCTGCTGGCTCTCATGCGCAGCCTGGCCGGGGTAGCGAATCAACTTCACATGTTCATTCGGGTGGGTGCCGTACAAGGCATCAAATGCCTCGGCTGGCAGAGACAACGATCGGGCAAAGGCACGCAACAGACGCAGCGCCACACCGGTCATCGCCTGCTGCCAGGCATGGATGACCGGACGCAGCTGGGGTAAGGCTTCTGGCCACAGATTGGGACCCTGCAATCGCTTCCAGGCGGGATCGCCCGGTAATAGCGTTAATGCGGCACGTTCAGCCCCGATATCAAACTGTTCACGCTGGTCACGTTGCTCACGGGTATATTCCACTCCGGCAAGGTTATAACCGCGGAAATGCGGGGAATGGATCATTGATACGCGTTGTTTTTCTGCCTGCGGTAAGGCGAAAAACGCGCGGGTGATGCTCTGCACATTTTGCAGCAATTGCGCATTAATGCCGTGGTTCACGAGGTAGAAAAAACCGACATCACGCGCCGTTTCCCGTAGTTCCGTGAGATGTTCCGCCTGCTCCGCTGTAGGCAGCTCCAGCAGCGCTAAATCCAGTACCGGTAATGTGCTGGCGCTCATGATGTATGCGTCCTGTATGCAGCAAGTTTCGCTGCTACGCTGACACTGCGCGCGGATCAGGGCCAATAATGTTGCGCAATATGTTATGGGAAATGATTTTTAGGATAGGTTCGGCAATGGATTGCTGAAAAGCGACAATGGATAGCTGACACCCGGTGCTTCCCGCTATAATCGCGCCTTATCGACGTTGGGCAACGTGCCCGCCAATAAGCACCGATCGCAGGAGATACCGTATGAACCAGGGCCCGTTAACCGAAAAAGAGCTGAACTGGCTTGAAGATATGCTGGAGAAATACGGCAATGAGCACTCCGTGGTGGATGTTGCTGAACTGGATGGCATGCTGACCGCACTGCTTTCCGGCCCCAATGACATCGAACCGAGCGAATGGCTGGTGGCGATGTGGGGAGGGCAAAAATACATTCCAAAGTGGTCGAACGAACGCGAAATGGATCGCTTTATGACCTTGACCTTCCAGCATATGAACGATATCGCCGAGCGTCTCAGTGAATTCCCGGACCAGTTTGATCCCCTGTTTGGCACCCAGGAGATGGAAGGCCAGGAGTTTACCGTGGTGGAAGAGTGGTGCTTTGGCTACATGCGCGGCGTGGCGCTGGATGACTGGTCAGCCCTGCCGGAAGCCCAACAACCGGCACTCGATACCATTGCCCTACACGGCCGTGAAGAGAATTTTGCCCAACTGGAGGACTTCACCCCGGAACAGTTTGAAGCCAGCATCGAAGCCATTCGCCCGGCGGCATTGCAACTGCATGATTTCTGGCAGGAACAGCGCCTGTCGCAACCGGAGCCTGCACCCCAGGTGCCTTATTTTGCCGCTGAGAAGATTGGACGCAATGATCCCTGCCCGTGCGGCAGCGGCAAAAAGTACAAGCAGTGCTGCATGAAATAATACCTCACCTGGCGGCACGATGAATTGTGCCGCCACGCAATACTACCTCATCGCGCCGGTTTCACATTCGTCACCAGGGTGGGCAATTGCCATGGCCCACCTGCACGAATCGCACGACACATCCCGGTCGTTGCCTCACTACTTTGCTGGAAGTCTTTGCCATCCCATACCCAGGCCGCAGTGCTCCAGCAATCGCCAATGCCGCGCCCTTTCTGTGCCAATGAAATCACGCCGTCGTGGTAGTCAGAGCCGGAATCGGTGATCAGTTCGGGTTTCTGCTGCAAGCGCTTATCCATCAGCCAGTAGCCATAACCTTCGTTATAGGCACCGCGCCAGCACAGCGCAGAAATCAGCACGTGGCTTTTATCCACCGGCGTCAGGGTGATGGGCTCAGCCCCTTCCTCCGGCTGATCGTCGGACGGTTGCAGATTATCGCAGCTGTCATCATCCGTTAGCGAGTCGATCAGCTGTGGTTTAACCGATGACAACTCCTGCGCGGTTAACGGACGTGGCTGGGCCTGGATAACCTTGACCTGCTGGATCACCGGAGCGGCGACCGCAACCATCACGCTGCTTTCCGGCTTATCCCCTTTTCTGACCAACGCGCCTGGCGTACCGGTGCGCCCTTGCGCATCGTCCATTTTTAATAACGTGGCGAAGGCACCGTTATCTGACAGTTCGAAGGGTTCTTCACCACCACGAAACTCGACCGTGCCATTTCCTTTCACTGCACGGATCACCGCCTGCGTCTGGGCCTCGGTTAAACGCCATTCGTCGTTATCGGCTTTCTGCAACGCCCCCAATGCGGTGTCATCTATCCAGAGCGACAGCTCCGCCACGGGTTTGGGGTCTTCATCCATCGCATCGGCCAGGACCACCTCGCCACTCACGACGGTGTTCTCACCGGCCTGGCGTGTCAGCAATACCGAACCGCCTGCCCCTTCTTCGGTGCTATAGCCTGCCGCACGGCAGGTCAGCGTGTTATCACACGCCAGCTCCCAGTCCTTATGGCTGAAGGAAATACCGCTGTCATCTGCCCACAGCGGCGCGGCCATGCTGGCAAACAGCACAAGCGCCAGCAGGTTTCGGGATGTCATGCCATCTCTCCAAAAGGGTAAAGGTGGCTAGTGTGCGCAGTTTTTTGCGCCGGGAGAAGTGAATTTTTCACGAAAAAACGCCTAAACCTCGGCAAGAATCTGTTGGCGCAACCACTGATGGGCCGGATCGCGCTGCACACGTTCGTGCCACATCATTAAAATATCAAACCCCGGCACATCAAGCGGCGGCTCAATAACCTGCAACTGCGTTGAGCGGCGTACTAGCCGCTCCGGTAGCACCGCGACTAAATCGCTGCTCGCCAGCACCTCCAACATAAAAAGGAAATGTGGCACCGATAGCACCACGCGGCGCTGGCGGCCAATTTTTGCCAGCGCGCTATCGGTGGCGGCGCTGAATCCGCCACCGTCCGGCGAGACGATGAGATGTTCCAGCTGACAGAACGTATCCAGCGTCAGACCCGGATGTAAATGAGGATGGCCGATCCGTCCGGCCAGCATATAGCGCTCGGAGAACAATTTGCGTTGATGCAGCGTTTCCGGGGCGTGATCGCCGGTATGGAAAATCAAATCCAGCTCGGCTTTCTCCAGTTGCTGTGCCACCCGCGGTGGATTGAGGCCAAACACCGCCACACGGCAATCCGGTGCGGTAAGACGCAGTTTACCGATGACCGGCAACATGATCGCCGAGGACATATAATCGGTGGCGGCAATGCGCCAGGTCAGATTTGCCTGTGCGGGATCAAACCCCTGCGGAGGTGCAACCGCCTGTTGCAGCGACTCCAGCGCCAGCCGGAGCGGCTCGCGCAATGCGTCCGCCCGCGACGTCGGCAACATGCCACGCGGGCCGGGCAGCAGCAGCGGATCGTTAAAGATGCTGCGTAACCGTGCCAGCTGAGCGCTAACGGAGGGCTGCGACAAATTCAGGCGCTGCGCCGCTCGCGTCACATTCAGTTCTGCCAGCAGGACATCCAGCGTGAGCAACAAATTTAAATCCAGGGTTGAGATATTCACCGTATCTATACCTGCGATATCCGTAATTGATTTCTACTATAGCCAGCCATGGCGTAGCCTGCATCCACTTTCCTCTCACAGGATTACACCATGAATGTATTGATTGTCTTCGCTCACCCGGAAACCCATTCCCTGAATGGATCGTTAAAAACGTTCAGCGTCCGTCATTTGGAAAATGCCGGACATCAGGTGCAGGTGTCTGATCTCTATGCCATGAACTGGAAAGCGCAACTGGATGCCGCCGATACTCTGGCTCCGCTGGTGGGTGAACATTTTCACGCTTCACTGGATTCACGGTTCGCCTATGAACACCAACAACAAGCCGCAGATATTGCTGCCGAACAGGAGAAACTGCGCTGGGCCGATGTCGTCATTTTCCAGTTTCCGCTGTGGTGGTTCTCCATGCCGGCCATCATGAAAGGCTGGTTCGATCGCGTGTATGCCTGTGGCTTCGCCTATGGCGTGGGCGAGCATAACGAAAAACATTGGGGAGAACGCTACGGCGCAGGCAGCCTGGCGGGCAAACGGGCGATGCTGGTAGTCACCACCGGCGGCTGGGAATCACATTACAGCCCGCGCGGCATCAATGGTCCTATCGACGACCTGTTGTTTCCCATCCAGCATGGCATGCTGTTCTATCCGGGCTTTAGCGTGCTGCCACCGGTGGTGTTGTATCAGGTACAGAAATCGGCAGAAGCCCGTTTCGCCAGTTGGTGTGACACGCTAGCCACCCGGCTGGATACCCTGGCGACTGGCGAACCGATTGCTTTTCGCCAGCAAAATGGGGGCGATTATGTGATTCCGGCCCTGACGCTGAAGGAGGAGCTGGCACCAGGGGAAAGCGGGTTTGGCGTGCATCAGCAACGCTAACGGAACCCATTATTCATACAGCCAACGCCCTGCCCTGGCCGATTCAATCAGCATGCCCAGGGTAAAATCCGGTACCACCGGCACCTGACGTTTATTAAACGGGTTCAGGATCGCGCCGAGGGAGGGTTCGGGCGGGTAGTAGGTGTCGATACTAAACGGGCCACGCGCGACGTTGAATTCGGCAAAAAACTCCTCCATCAGTGCGGCGGCCTCGTCGTCGTCAAAATTGAGATCGCTATCGATATCAATTTGTGGCGACAACATTTTTTGCTTAAACAGGTATACGCCATCATAACGACGGACAAGTTCATAGATGCGCTGCTCGATATCATCTGACATATCGTCTCTCTCTTGCACGATTCTGATGGGTCGGGCGGCTATTCTGCCACGATATGAGCGCGCTGTGTCGAGAAACTCCCGCCAGCCAACGCTGCCGGGAGTTTCGGCTATTTCAATGGCAGATAGATGTCAGTGATCAGTTGGTGTTCAGGAACATCGTGAATAAAGTTCTGATAATGAAAGAACAATGGAAAGTCTCGCAGCTCCTCACCCCTGGCTGGCAGCCAGTCGCTATATAAACTGCGCGCACTTTCGGCGATGGCATCGTGCGAACCGTGATGACGCAGCAATGCACAGCGGCCCGCAGGGATAGTCGCGTTGACCACACCAAACGCATTATCTTCCGGGATCGGTTCGGCTACCGAACCACAGATATCAAAACGGAACGTTTCCGCTGGCGTGGTAACCGGGTCGTGCGGTGCAATACCAAACGTCTGGCTGCTGGCAATCGGTGATAACCCGGTGGCTTTGCGCCACGCGATAAAACGCGCCGCCGTCTCCATAATGCGTTCTGGCTGGCCGTAATGTGACAGCATCGCCACTCTGGTGGCGGGAAAATTGATGATAGTGACCGGCATGGCTTCTCTCCGTTTGGTCTGTAGCGGTGGCATACGCTGGTGCCAGCTAACCCAGGCAGGCTGGCGACGAAATTCACTCGGCGTCATTGCAAACATCTGTTTGAACGCGCGACTGAATGACTCCGCATGCTGAAAACCTGCATCCAGCGCAATATCGATAATTTTCTCAGACGGATTGAATGCCAGCCGATAGGATGCGCGTTTCAGGCGCATCAGCTGAATGTAGCGCCCCGGCGCAATGCCACAGTAACCGGTAAATTGCCGGTGAAAGTGGTAAGGCGAAAAATGGGCGACGTCGCTCAGTTGCTCCAGCAGCAGCGGATCGTCAAGGTGTTGATCGATATAATCAAACACCTTGTTGAAGCGCTGGCGATAGACATCCGTTTTATTGATGGGCATGGCATTCTCCTTGCCATTGACTATGCCTGAGCGAAGTGGCGTTTGGCCTGACGGATCTTGCGCAGTTTGGCTAGCATCCGGCGGCGATATAATCCCCGTTGGCACTGACCGGGATCACGGTGAGGAACAACACGGCAGCAAACAGGATGATAATCATACCACCCACAATCCTTGCCACCGGGATTAACCAACGGGTGTTTTCGTTGTCGCGACTGAAGAAGGTCACGGTGCGGTTCCGGGCATAACGTACCGCCAGCGACAGCCCCAGAATCGACATGGCGGTCCCCAGTGCCATGGTCATCACGGCGGCAATGCCCCAACTGACAATTCCCAACGTATTGGCAAACAGCAGAATCATAATTGCACCGCTACAGGGCCGCGCGCCAATCGCCAGCACCACACCGACCCGGGTTTTCCAGTCTGCGTGGGTCAAATCCGCGCCGACACCGTGATGCCCACAGCCGCATTGTTCCGGGTGCTGATGCAGCGGTTTTATTGCGCTGATGGTCCATTTTCGTGGCCGTTGCTGGCGCAGCGTCTGCCAGATAACAAACGCGCCAAAAGCACCAATCAGCAGCGCGCTGATTTTTTCCACATACCAACGGCTGGTACTGAGATCGCCCGCTGCCAGATTAAAACCGACGGCCAGAATATAGACAAACAGAATGGCGCTGATGCCCTGCATCAGACTGCCCAGCAGAGGGACCACACGCGCCGCCAGCTGGCTTTCTTTATTGGTACTGAGATACGTGGTGACGATAAATTTGCCATGCCCCGGCCCAATCGCATGCAGCACGCCATAAATGAATGCGCCCCCCAGCAGCCATATCCCGCCGGTATAGTCGTGGCTGTTGAGTTGCAACAGGTAGGTCACCAGCCTGCGGTGCAACGAGATTTGCGTGGCGAGGCTCCATTGCAGGAATGCCGGCCAGTGGGTGTAGAGCGTGGTGGCGATGAACAGCAACGTCAGGATGAGGAGTCCTGCGATGGGAATGCGCCAGTCACGGGTGAGGGAGCGAGTTAGCATGCGGTGGCCTGGGTGGTGAGGACAGGGGTCTATGGTAAGAATGCTAGTGGGTGTTGGGGGGGAATGCTATGGCATTTTGGGTGGTGGAGTGAATTTCAGGCACAAAAAAAGCCGCCCTTGAGCGACTTGATTGCATCGTTGGTGCCGAAGGCCGGACTCGAACCGGCACGTATTTCTACGGTTGATTTTGAATCAACTGCGTCTACCGATTTCGCCACTTCGGCACTGAAGAGGATGCGGAAAACGTTGGGGATTATACCGTTACCGACAAGGTGCGCAACCGGAATCGATCGGGATGTGCGCTAAGCGTTGAAAAAATCATCACCACCGCGGCTGACGGCATCTTTCCGCGCAAAATCCCGCCAAAAACCAGAACATTCCCAATCTCCCCTTCCCCCGGAACTTTCTTAGGTCTACCCTTTCTTAAGCAACACTGACACCAGTCAGCCATAAAGAGAAATGAGGTTGAGATGACTAAAACAACACAACGCGTGATTTGGGGATGGGGTATTGCTGCGTTACTGGTTGCAGGTAGCGCATCAGCAGCGAGCTGGCAGGATCAACTGAGCAGCGCCGCTTCGCAGTTGAGTCAACAGAACAGCAGCACCAGCGGTACGTCGAGCGAAGGGATGTCACTTTCTTCAATCACCGGCTTGCTGAATGGTGGGGATAAAGCCGTCAGCGCCAACAGCATGACCAATGCAGCAGGCGTGATGCAGTACTGCGTTGAACACAATGTAGTGAAAAACAACGTGCAGTCGGTGAAAGATCAGGTGCTGGGCAAACTTGGCCTGAGCAGCACCACCGCACAAGAGCAGAAAACCGATTACCAGCAGGGTCTGCAAGGCTTGCTCAACACCGGTAACGGCCAGCAGCTGAACCTGGAGAGCCTGAGCAACTCCACCATGGGCGAAAAGCTGAAGACCAAAGCCTGTGATGTGGTACTGAAGCAAGGTAAGAAATACATCGGCATGTAAGGGTATTGGGCAGCGCAAGACCGTGAGACAGGCTGTCCCCTGGCTCAATGTCCTGCGTTGCCCCCTCTCCCCGTTCCCGGCATCGTGCTGCCCGTCACGCCCTTCCCTTGAGGGGTGATTTCCCCGCATCATCATTAACGCTATAGTGGGATTTTCGATCTCACAGGACAGCGCGCATGAAAGGCATCAACATTGCGATTTACTTCGATCCCGACCTGATTCGCATTTGCGTACATCAACAGGACGGCAGCTATCTCAGCCAGAATTTCAATTACGATGACAGCGTGATTGAAGAAATTTATCAGTGGCTGGAGCAGTTTACCCCCAATCGCACGCACATTTGCCTGATTGAGCATGACACCGCCGATCTCCTCGCGGATGAACTGGTGGATAACGGCTATCACGTCCATCAGATAAGCCAACATGATTTGCTGAGTTGGTTTGCCAGCGAACCGCCGTCTTCACCCGATGGTTCACCGGTACGCGCTCTGCTGCGTTACCTGGAAAACGAAATGCCACCCGAATATCAGTCACGCACACCGCAGATTGAAGCACTGATGGATCTGCTGGATGAGCTGGATGCGCTGGAAGCGGTGGAAGAAGCCGAGGATGAAGACAGCCTGCCAGATGACGTACTGCGTCTGATGAAACAGAAAAAAATCAGCGCCCATGACGCTGCGCTGCGTCTGATCCCCGACGTGAACGAACGCATTCGCGAACATCTCATCAACTATCCTGACCTGATGACACCCGAGTTGCTGGAAGACTTTTTCCCGGAATTGATCGAAGCACTGGATCGCCCGAAACACTAATGACACATCTTTAAGCAAGATTTACCCACGTGGCCTCCCTAAGCTGTGCCGCGCGCCGATATCCCATCGGCGCGTTTTAATCAGAAGGAATCGACATGCTGGATTTGTTTAAAGCCGTCGGCCTCGGGCTGGTGGTCATTCTTCCCCTCGCCAACCCCCTCACCACCGTGGCCCTGTTTCTTGGCCTCGCCGGTGATATGAATTTCAGTGAGCGCAATCGTCAGGCTTTTCAGGCCTCGGTGTATGTTTTCCTGATTATGATGGTGGCCTGGTACGCCGGTAGCGCGGTGCTCCATACCTTTGGTATCTCTATCCCGGGTTTGCGCATGGCGGGCGGCCTGATCGTGGCGTTTATCGGTTTTCGCATGCTCTTCCCGGCGAAACCGGTCGGTCATTCGGTCGAAGCAGAGCATAAACAGGACGAACTGGACGCCAGCGACAATCCACGTGAAACGGTGAACATTGCGTTTGTCCCACTGGCGATGCCCAGCACTGCCGGTCCGGGCACCATTGCCATGATTATCAGCTCAGCATCCACAGTGCGAAGTGGCGTCGATTTCCCGGCATGGGTCATCGCCACCGCTCCGGTGCTGACCTTCTTGCTGGTCGCGGTGATTTTGTGGATCTCGCTGCGCAGTTCTGGCGCTATCATGAAACTGGTGGGGAAAGGCGGTATTGAGGCGATTTCACGCCTGATGGGCTTCTTGCTGGTGTGTATGGGCGTGCAGTTTATTATCAACGGCGTGCTGGAAGTGATTCATACCTACCATTGAAAAAGGAGCGCATTGCTGCGCTCCTTTCATGATTGCTATTATTTTAATGACTTACGCACATCAGCAACCTGATCTTTCGTGACTGCCGGAGCGTTGTTGCTCCAACCCTGGCGAATAAAGGTCGCCAGTTGCGCCACTTCATCATCGCTCAGACGGTTGGCAAAACCAGGCATCAACAAGGTTGAGGCTGTTTTTTCAGTCGATGGCTGCTGTGCACCTTCCAGAATGGTGTGGATCAGCCCGGTTGGATCTTTGGCGTTGACGATCGTGGCCTGATCCAGTTCCGGGAACACACCCGGCGCGCCTTTACCGGTGACAAAGTGGCATGCGCCACAGTTGTCGAGGTACAGACGCTCACCTTCCGACAGATTTTTCCCTGCGGTCAGTTTCGCTTCCGTCGCCTGCTGCGCCTGGACGTTATACGCCTGCAGCGGCGGGTTGCCCCCGAGGAACTTCAGGTAGGCAGCAATCGCTTTCAGATCGGCATCGGTCATGTGCGAGCTACTGTGCTCAATCACCGACTTCATCTCACCGCCCACCGCCGCTTTATCGTTACGACCGGTTTGCAGGTAATCGACGATCTCCTGCTCGCTCCAGCGCGGCAGGCCGCGCAGAGACGGCACGTCCCAATTGTTCAGGCTACCACCAGCAAGGAACTGATTGTCGCTGCTGTCGAGCGCCTTCTCGTTCATACCCAGGCCACGTGGCGTATGGCAGCTACCGCAGTGACCAAGGCTTTCCACGATGTACGCACCACGGTTGACCTCTGCAGATGCCCCGCCAATCGGTTGGAACGGCTTGTCAGAGGTGAACGCCCAGTTCCAGAAACGCATGCCCCAGCGCTGGCTGAACGGGAAGCTGAGTTTGGTTTCCGGCGGCTGCTCGGCACTCGGTTTCACGCCCTGCATAAAGTAGACATACAGCGCGTGCATGTCTTCATCGCTGATTTTGGCGTAATCCGGATACGGCATAGCCGGGTAGAGGCGAGAGCCATCAGGCAGCACACCTTTACGCACCGCGTCGGAGAACTGCTGCTCGGTATAGTTACCGATACCGTGTTCTTTATCCGGCGTGATATTGGTGGAGTAGATGGTGCCCAGATTGGACTCAATCGCCAGGCCACCGGCATAGTCCGGCTTACCCGCAACCGAGTGGCAGGCCATACAGTCGCCGAGACGCGACAGGTATTCACCCTTTTTGATCAGTTGTGCGTCATCTGCCGCGTGCGCCTGCGCCGCAATGCTTCCCAGCAGCACGGCATTAGCGATTAACAATGATTTTAATTTCATGTGCTTATGCCTGTACCAGTGGACCGGGGTTTTTCAGATAGTGTTCTTTGATTGCCTGCGCCGCCATCAGGGTGATCGCGCCGATAGTATCGGTCGGGTTCGCCTGGAAGTTCTGCGGGAAGGCGTTACCGCCCGGTACAAACACGTTATGCACGTCCCAGCTTTGCAGGTACTTGTTCAGCGCGGAGGTTTTCGGGTTATCCCCCATCACCGCGCCGCCCACGTTATGGGTGGAGACGTATTTGGTCAGGTCAAAGTCAGCGCCCATTGGCAGGAAGCTCATGCTCATGCTATCCGGGTTCAACTCTTTGGCGATGTTACCCACGATGCCTTTCAGATGCTGTTGCAGCTTCAACTCGTTCTCTTTCCAGTTGAAGGTCATACGCAGCAACGGCAGGCCACGGTGGTCGGTGTAGTGCGGGTCGAGATCCAGATAGATATCACGATACGACTGGCAGGTCGTAGTGATGCTGATCTTCATCGAATGGTTGTACCACTGCTCCAGACCTTCCTTGTAGCCCATCCCCCAACTCGGCGTCCCTTTCGGCAGCGAGGTGGCAATTGGCGTACCGGTCGCCTGGGAACTGTGGATCTTGGCACCGCCAAGGAAGCCGAGGCCCGGACCATCGAAGTTGCCCGGAGAGATGTCGTTAAACATTTGCCCGGTTGCGCCTGCGGTGGCGAACGAGTTGAAGTTCTTGTCTTTAAAGAACAGGGTCGCGCCGCCGTTCGACAGGAACGCATAGTTACGACCGACCACACCTTCTTCGGTGATCGGGTTGTACGGCTTACCAATGCCGGACAGCAGCATCAGACGCACGTTGTACAGCTGGAAGCTGGAGAGCACCACGATCTTCGCCGGCTGGAACACTTCGTTGCCGTCTACGTCGTAGTAAATCACCCCTTTGGCGGTCTTCTGGTCATCGTGCAGCACCACTTTCACCACTTCTGCATGCACTTCATAAGAGAAGTTCGGCATCCGCTTCAGCGCATCCATCACCGCCGTTTGCGGAGAGGCTTTGGAGTAGTTCAGGCACGGATATTTCGAGCAATAACCGCAGTAGTTACAAGGCGCGATGGTGTTGCCATACGGGTTTTTCCACGCACGAGAGACGCAGGCAGACGGGTTCGGGAACGGATGGTAACCCAGCTTCGTCGCTGCGGCTTTAAACATCACGTTGTTCAGCGTATCTTCCAGCGCTGGCAGCGGATAAGGTTCCGAACGCGGACCTTCAAACGGGTCGCCACCTTCGAGGATCTGGCCGCGCAGGTTACCGGTGTTACCAGACTGGCCGCAAATCAGCTCAAACTTGTAGTAATACGGCTCGATCTCTTCCCAGGTGAACGGGAAGTCCATCACGCGCATGTCTTCCTGCAAAATGCCCGGTTTGTAAGCCTGATCGACGTAGGTTTTCAGTTTAATATCAGTTGGGGTCGGACGAATCAGTACCGCCGTCCAGTGCATACCCGCGCCGCCCACGCCCGTGCCCGGTGCGAACGCGCCCCATTTACGGGTCGGCAGCGCCGTTTGGTCCATGTTGTAGCGCACGGTAACCGCCACTTCTTTCGGCGTGGCGAATACCTTGTTACGCACGTTGTAAGCGTATTCATCCGCCGGTTTCGGGTAGGCGAACTCGGGGTAGTCGCGCTCACCGCCGCGCTCCAGCGCGCGGACTTCTAAGCCAGCCAGCGCCAGCTCAATGCTCATTAACGAGCCTGCCCAGCCGAGGCCGCAGACAACGACGTCGACTTCTTTTTTAGTAATCTGTGCCATGATAATCCTGTCTCAAATACCTGATGCGAAACGCAATTACGCGCGCTCACCCATGATGCTCACCGGGCCAAGCGGGTACGGTACGTTGTGCTGTTTAACCCACTCGGTGAAGCTGGCGCGTGCGCCAGGGAAGCCGATGGCAATCCAGGCTTTCATGCCTTTGTTGCCGCCGTACATCGGATCAGCGAGGTAGCCATGTTTGGTATCTGCAAGCAGTTGGCTGAAGAACTGGGAGGCTTTCAGGTTCGGCTCGCCCAGTGCGGCGAAGTCGATACCGTCATTTTTGTTCACTTTAGTGAGAACCGCGTCTTTCTCTTCCAGCGTCAGCTCGTGGAACGCTTTCTGGTAGTTGCTCTGCGTCCACTGATTCACCAGCTTGATGCCGATGTGGTACAGCTGTTGCGGCGTAAACGGAATCTGATACCCCATGGTGGCAGGCGCATGCACGTCAAACGGACCCTGCATGTAGATTTCGTCACCGAACTCAGGGCTGTGCAGCTGCTGGTCGATAAAGATCGGTACGTTCGTTTCCAGCGCACCCGGAGCCTTGCCATTGCCGCCGGCAGGGATCAGGCGGTCGGTGGCGGCAAGAATAAATTGCCACTCATCGCTGCTGAAAAAGATCGGTTTATAGTCGGCAAGTTCCGGTGCTGCCATTTCCGCAGCCTGGGCCGCAGTTAATCCCTTAAATACCAGGTCACTTAATGGCAAAGCCAAAAGCGACCCAAGCAGAAATTTACGTCTGGTGGTCGGTTTTTGTAGAAGCATGGCCTGACGACTCTCACTTGCTAAGAAAGATAATTATTTTTGTTAATGACTTAATTCATCGGTAAACAACCTGGCAATCTTAGGGATACAAATATTTCAAAGTGTAAGAGTTAAATTACAAATGTGTTTTGATGAGAAACCATCATCATGTTGAATTTTGGTTACAGGCTGGTAAAGGGCTTTCGAGGCGGGAATTTCCGTTTTAACCGTACAAATGTCAGGTTTTTGTACAAATCGACTGTGCAAATGACCAAAACAATTTACGTATCGCAATAATACCGTAAATTAATCGATAAAAATAAATCACACTTCCATACAAGAGAATTATTCTCATTAATAACATCTTATTTACTTTAAAGAAACACAATCACCCTATCTATTTCCGAAAAATGACAGGCAGCGCACAAAATAAGCGAAATGATTGAGCGTCGAAATGGATTGTTAATTTCCGGCACAGCTCAGAACAAACCGGCATTTTGCCAATTGCGCCTCAGCGATAGAGTCAGTTAATCAATCACTCAGGATAACAATAATGCGATCATTAGTTTTGTTGCTGGCGCTAATCAGTTGCGCCTTTGCGTCACAGGCGGCGACGCCAAAAGACACGTTAGTGGTTGCCGTGCCACTCGACGGCATCATCAGCTTTGACCCGGCAGAAAGTTTTGAGACCGTCAGCAACAGCGTGCAACGCAATCTGTACCAAACGCTGGTGGAAGCCGACCGTGACACGCCGCAAAAGCTTGCGCCACTGCTGGCAACGTCATGGCAACCGGGCAGCACAGCGCACAGCCTGGTCTTCACCCTGAAATCCGGCGCGCATTTTGCCAGCGGTAATCCGGTGACGCCGCAGGATGTGGTGTTCTCATTAACCCGCGCAGTACAACTCAACAAGGCTCCGTCGTTTATCCTCGCGGAGTTTGGCTGGACAACAGACAATATCGCCAGTCAATTTAAGGTGTTGAATGATCACCAGGTGGAAATTCAGTGGCCTGCGGCGATTGGTCAGGATCTGGCGCTGCGTCTGCTGACCGCGCCGGTGGCTTCAATTGTCGATAGCAAAACAGTGCAGCAGCACGCCACCCATCAGGATCTGGGCAACGGCTGGTTGCATACCCATTCCGCCGGCAGCGCGGCTTTTGTGATTCAACAATATGTCCCTCAGCAGGCATTGGTGTTGACCGCCAACCCCCAGGCACAACCTCAGCCGCATCTGCAACGCATTCTGCTGAAAGGGGTGGCCGATGCTGGCGCACGCCGCCTGTTGATTCAACAGGGTGATGTCGATGTTGCCTACCAGCTGGGGCCGGACCAGATCGACGCCCTGAAAAGCGATAAAAATCTGCGCATCGATGCCTTTCCCTCCAGCCTGGTGTATTACCTCGGCTTCAATACGCAGAATAAAGCACAACCGGCGCTCGGCAACCCGGCCTTCTGGCAGGCTGCCCGCTGGCTGGTGGATTATCACGCCATCGCTGATCAACTGTTAAAAGGCCAATACGCAATCCATCAAAGTTTCCTGCCGCAGGGCTTTGACGGCGCGCTGGAAAACCAGCCGTTCCACTACGATGTGGCGAAAGCCAAACAGATCCTGCGCCAGGCCGGTATCCAGCCCGGCACCCGATTCTCACTGACGGTGATCAACCAGCCGCCGTATATCGATGTAGCCCAGGCGCTACAGGCCAGTTTTGCCAAAGCAGATATTCAGATTGAGCTGCAACCGGTGGCGGAGTCAGAGCTGTGGAGCAAAATGCGCGGGCGCGATTTCCAGTCGATCTTTATTTACTGGGGTGCTGACTATGTCGATCCCAATACCAACGCCAGTGCCTTTGTGTATAACGTGCCAGGCGGCTCGAAAACCCTCGCATGGCGCGTGGGCTGGGAGATTCCGGACCTGAGCGCCAAAACCCGCGCGGCTGCGGGTGAAAGCGATGCGGCCAAACGTCGCCAGCTCTATACCGCATTGCAGCAGTCGGTGCAGCAGAACTCACCGTTTGTCATCACCCTCCAGGGCGCGCAGCAGGTGGCGGTCCGTAACAATATCGATCATGTGCAACAGGGGATTGGTGTGAGCCTGTTATATTTCGATACGGTGCAAAAGAAATAACCGGTCCCGTAGCGGCGCGATTTATCGCGCATCTTTTCGCAGACGATAAAGACGAGCGACAAATCGCGCCGCTACGCCAGGTGCACCTTTGCTATTCTTTCAGGCATCACCGCTTGCCTGAGAGAGAATAAATCATGACCACCCCGTTGTTGATTGCCCAAACTCCAGAAGTAAAACTTCAGCTGCTGTCAAACATGGCGAACCGCCATGGCCTGATTACCGGCGCAACCGGCACCGGTAAAACCGTCACGTTGCAAAAACTGGCGGAATCCTTCTCCTCCCTTGGCGTGCCGGTGTTTATGGCCGATGTGAAAGGCGACCTGACGGGCATCGCCGCTGCGGGTGACGGCTCGGAGAAACTGCTGGCTCGGTTGGCAAAGATTGGCGTGACCGACTGGCAGCCACAATCCAATCCGGTGATGTTATGGGATATCTTTGGCGAGCAAGGCCATCCGGTGCGCGCCACCGTCTCCGATGTTGGCCCGCTGCTGCTGGCGCGCCTGCTCAACCTGAATGAGATCCAGAGCGGCGTGCTGCAAATCATCTTCCGCATTGCCGACGATCAAGGCCTGTTGCTGCTGGATTTCAAAGATCTGCGCGCCATGACGCAATATATCGGCGACCACGCCAAAGAATTCCAGACGCAATACGGCAACATCAATAGCGCCTCGGTCGGGGCCATTCAGCGTGGCCTGCTGACGCTGGAGCAGCAGGGTGCGGAGCATTTCTTTGGTGAGCCGATGCTGGATATTCGCGACTGGATGCGCTGCGACGATCAGGGCAAAGGTTTTATCAACATCCTCTCCGCCGAGAAGCTCTATCAGCTACCAAAACTTTACGCCACCAGCCTGCTGTGGCTGTTGGCAGAACTGTATGAGCAATTGCCCGAAGCGGGCGATCTCGATAAGCCCAAAATGGTGTTCTTCTTTGATGAAGCCCATCTGCTGTTTAACGACGCCCCTGCGGTGCTGCTGGAAAAGGTTGAGCAGGTGATTCGCCTGATTCGCTCGAAAGGCGTTGGCGTGTATTTTGTCACCCAAAATCCCGCCGATATCCCCGACAGCGTGTTGGGCCAGCTCGGCAACCGGGTGCAGCACGCGTTGCGCGCGTTTACCCCCAAAGATCAGAAAGCGGTGAAAACGGCGGCCGACACCATGCGCGCCAATCCGGCGTTTAATACCGTCGAGGCCATTCAGGCACTGGGCACCGGCGAAGCGTTGATCTCCTTCCTTGATGAAAAAGGCAGCCCGTCGATGGTGGAACGAGCCATGGTGATTGCGCCGGGTTCCCGCATGGGACCGGTCAGCGGTGATGAACGTAATGGCCTGATTAACCATTCGCCGTTGTACGGAAAATACGATAACGAGATTGACCGTGAATCCGCCTTTGAGATGCTGCAAAAAGGGGTACAGGTTGCGACCGACCAGGCCAATTCTCCCGCCGCAAAAGGCAACAATGTGGCGGTGGATGATGGCATTCTCGGCGGTCTGAAAGATATTCTGTTTGGCAGTACCGGCCCGCGCGGTGGCAAGCGTGATGGTGTGGTACAGACGATGGCGAAAAGTGCCGCACGACAGGTCACCAATCAAATCATTCGCGGCGTGCTGGGCAGCCTGATGGGAGGGCGTCGTCGTTAAGGAGCAGTCAATGGATAAACATCAACAACTGAAACGGAGCAAACGTCTGGCATTATCGCTGCTGCTGATTGCCGCCGCGATTTTTGTCATCACGCTGTTTCTGCCGCCCAATTTCTGGGTCAGTGGGGTAAAAGCGATTGCCGAAGCGGCGATGGTCGGCGCGCTGGCCGATTGGTTCGCCGTGGTGGCGTTGTTTCGGCGCGTGCCCGTGCCGTTTATTTCACGCCATACCGCGATTATCCCGCGTAATAAGGATCGTATCGGCGAAAACCTCGGTCGTTTTGTGCAGGAAAAATTCCTCGATACCGATTCGCTGCTGGCCCTGATCCGCCGTCACGATCCCTCACAAATGCTGGCACAGTGGCTGAATGCGCCCGGCAATGCCGATCGTATTGGCCGCCATTTGTTGCAGGTGATGCGCGGCTTTCTCGATCTCACCGACGATGCCCGCATTCAGCAGTTTCTGCGCCGGGCCGTGCACCGCGCGCTCGACAAGGTCGATCTCACTCAATCCGGCGCGTTGCTGCTGGAAAGCCTGACCAAAAACAACCGCCATCAGGAACTGCTGGATGCGGCGGTGCAGCAACTGTTGCGCATCCTGCACAAGCCCAGCACGCGGGAGTTTATCGCCATGCAGATTGTGCGCTGGCTGAAACGCGAACATCCGATCAAGGCCAAGGTGTTACCCACCGAGTGGCTGGGCGAGCACAGTGCCGATCTGGTGGCTAACGCCGTGGATGCGATTTTGGACGATGTGGCCCTCGATCAGGGACACGAGTTTCGCCTCGGCTTTAACCGTGCGGTGGAGCGTCTGATTGTGAAGCTGAAGAACGACCCGGAGATGGCGGAACGCGCCGAAGTGATCAAAAGTTGGCTGAAGGAAGATGAGTCGCTGAATCGCTATATTGGCGAGCTGTGGCAGGATTTGCGCAGCTGGTTGAAAGAGGATTTGCGCAGCGACAACTCACGCGTGCAGGAGCGCGTGCGGCTGGCCGCGCTGTGGCTGGGTGAAACCCTCGCCGCCGACCCGGCGTTGCGGACCTCAATGAATCAACACCTGGAAGATGCCGCGCGCAGTGTCGCCCCGGAGTTTGCACAGTTTTTGACGCGTCATATCAGTGACACCGTGAAAAGCTGGGATGCGCATGAAATGTCGCAGCAGATTGAGCTGAATATTGGCCGTGATTTACAGTTTATTCGTATCAACGGCACGCTGGTGGGCGGTTCGATTGGTCTGGTGTTGTATTTGTTGTCGCAGTTGCCCGCATTGATCGGGCATTTGAATGTTATCCCGTAGTGGCGCGATTTATCGCGCCACTACGGAACACATATCAGCGTCGTTTTAACATCAAAAACAGGCTGATAGCGAAGAATGCCGCGCTGGGCAGCACCGCACCAAGAATCGGTGGAATGCCGTACACCAGGCTGAGTGGACCAAAAATCTGATCCAGCACGTAGAA
Source organism: Pantoea sp. At-9b (assembly GCF_000175935.2). Classification (NCBI taxonomy): domain Bacteria; kingdom Pseudomonadati; phylum Pseudomonadota; class Gammaproteobacteria; order Enterobacterales; family Erwiniaceae; genus Pantoea; species Pantoea sp. At-9b. The sequence goes on along the minus strand of NC_014837.1, from coordinate 627,529 downwards.
CAGGAAGCCGAAGCTGATACCGGTGACGACACGTACCCCCATCGACACGCTACGCAGCGGACCAAAGATAAACGACAGCGCCATCAGCATCATTACCGCCACCGAGAGTGGCTGGAAGATTTTGCTCCACATGTTGAGCTGATAACGTCCCGCTTCTTGTCCACTCTGCTTGAGGTATTTGCTGTAGTTATAAAGGCCACGGATCGACAACGCATCCGGGTCCAGCGCCACGACACCCAACTTGTCTGGCGTCAGGTTGGTCTTCCATTCCCCGCTCAGGCTTTGTGAACCGGTAATCTGCTTCGCATCTTTCAGATCCGACTCATCCACCTGAGACAGAACCCACAGTTTCTTCGCATTATCCCAGGTGGCCGTCGCCGCATAACGGACGCTCAACAGACGACGCTGCTCGCTGAAGTTGTAGATGCTGACGCCATCTATCTGGTTATCGCCCTTGATGCGTTCGATATAGATGAAGCTGTTGCCATCTTTCGCCCACAAACCATTCTGCGTTGACACCAGTGCGCCGCCATACAGCTGCTGCGCACGGTAGTTACGCGCCATCTGCTCACCCTGCGGTGCAACAAATTCACCAATCGCCATGGTCAGCAGCACCAACGGAATGGCGGTTTTCATCACCGCCAGTGCCACCTGCATACGGGTAAAGCCGGATGCCTGCATCACCACCAGCTCGCTGCGTTGAGCGAGGTTACCGAGGCCCAACAACGCCCCTAACAGCGCCGCCATCGGGAAGAAGATCTCGATGTCCTTCGGCACGCTGAGCAGGGTGTAGTAACCCGCATCCAGTGCGGTATATGCGCCCTGCCCGGTTTTACGCAGCTGATCAACAAACTTGATAATGCCCGACAGCGACACCAACATGAACAACGTCATCATGATGGTGTTGAAGATGGTTTTGCCGATATAACGGTCAAGTACCTTAAACATCACACTGACCCTCCACGGCTAAAACGGGCGCGGATGCGGCGCATTGGCACCGTATCCCACAGGTTCAGGCCGACGGCCAGCGCCAGATACGCGAAGTTAACTACCCACATCCAGAGGGTGGGATCGAATTTCCCCTTCGCCGAGTTCGATTTCAGCGAACTTTGCAGCAGGAAGAAAATCAGGTACAGCAACATCGCCGGTAGCATCGACAGGACGCGGCCCTGGCGCGGGTTCACCACGCTGAGCGGCACCACCATCAGCGCCATAATCAACACCGAGAACACCAGCGTCAGACGCCAGTTCAGCTCGGCAGTGAAGGTAGGATCGTTGCTTTGCCACAGCGAGCGCATATCCGCCTGCTCAGCATCGTTAGGGTCCAACACCGCCTGCTTGTAGCCAATCAACGCCTTGTAATCCACAAAGTCGGTGATACGGAAATCACGCAGCATCGCCGTACCTTCAAAGCGCGTGCCTTTATCCAGCGTCACGATTTGTGAGCCGTCCGGGCGTTGCTCCATATGCCCGCTGTCCGCTAACACCACGGATGGGCGCGCATTCCCCTTAGGACGCAGCTGCGCGAGGAAGACGTTGCCGAAGGTGTTACCCCGCACGTCCTCAACGAACAATACCGCGTTGCCATCGCTGGAGGTCTGGAACTGCCCCGCCGCCAGCGCCGCCGCGCCAGGGTTAGCTTTGGCATTTTGCGTCACTTCATCCTGATAACGTGAGGACCAGGGACCCAGCCAGATCACGTTGATCGCCGCCACAATCGAGGTGAGCAGCATCAGGATCATCGCGGATTTGACCAATACGCTTTTCCCCAGGCCACAGGCATGCATCACCGTGATTTCACTTTCGGTGTACAGCCGCCCAAGGGTCATTAAAATCGCCAGAAACAGGCTTAGGGGCAGGATAAGTTGTGCCATTTCAGGCACGCCAAGTCCTAACAATGTCAGAACCAGGTTTGTCGGTATCTCGCCATCCACCGCAGCACCCAGGATCCTCACTAACTTCTGACAAAAGAAGATCAGTAGCAGGATGAACAGGATAGCCAGCTGGCTTTTGAGCGTTTCCCGAACCAGATATCTAATGATGATCACGCTTAGTACGCCTGTGATAACTTGTCTTTTTGCAGGAAAATCGCTAGTTTCAACGCTTATCAGCCATTTTTCTTCATCAATGGCCGTCATCGCAGCTAAAATAGTATGACAAACGCGTCCGGGTGGTGAAAAAACAACACATTGCCACCCTAACTCATTATGACCGCCGGCGTTTAAATGTCATGGCGTCGCAACAAATTTAATGCGTTACGAGCGCGCTACATTCTAACGACAGCTTAGGCCGTTGTCTTTAAGATTCAGGAGAGTGCATGGAGTTCAGTGTAAAAAGCGGTAGTCCGGAAAAACAGCGCAGCGCCTGCATTGTGGTTGGCGTTTTCGAACCGCGTCGTCTTTCACCGATTGCCGAACAGCTCGATAAGATCAGCGACGGCTACATCAGCGCCCTGCTGCGCCGCGGTGAGCTTGAGGGTAAAGTGGGCCAGACACTGCTGCTGCACCATGTGCCAAACATCCTTTCCGAGCGCATCCTGCTGATTGGCTGCGGCAAAGAACGTGAGTTGGATGAGCGCCAGTACAAGCAGGTGATTCAGAAAACCATCAACACGCTGAATGATACCGGCTCAATGGAAGCGGTATGTTTCCTGACTGAACTGCATGTCAAAGGCCGCAATACCTACTGGAAAGTGCGTCAGGCGGTGGAGACCTCCAAAGAGGCGCTCTACAACTTTGATCAGCTGAAAAGCAACAAAGTCGAGCCTCGCCGCCCGCTGCGTAAGCTGGTGTTCAACGTGCCGACGCGCCGTGAACTGACCAGCGGTGAGCGCGCAATTCAGCATGGCCTGGCCGTCGCTTCCGGTGTGAAAGCGGCAAAAGATCTCAGCAACATGCCGCCAAATATTTGTAACGCCGCGTATCTGGCGTCGCAGGCACGTCAGTTGGCCGATGCGTTCAGCAAAAATGTCACCACCCGTGTCATTGGTGAACAGCAGATGAAAGAGCTGGGTATGAATGCGTACCTCGCCGTCGGTGCTGGCTCGCAGAATGAGTCGCTGATGTCAGTGATTGAATACAAAGGCAGCGGCAACCCGGACGAGCGTCCCATTGTGCTGGTGGGTAAAGGGCTGACCTTCGACTCCGGCGGTATCTCGATCAAACCTGCGGAAGCGATGGACGAGATGAAGTACGACATGTGCGGTGCGGCGTCGGTATACGGCGTGATGCGCATGGTGGCAGAGCTGAATCTGCCGCTCAACGTGGTCGGCGTGCTGGCAGGTTGTGAAAACATGCCTGATGGCCGTTCAATGCGCCCCGGTGACGTGCTGACCACCATGTCAGGCCAAACCGTCGAAGTGCTGAACACCGATGCCGAAGGCCGCCTGGTGCTGTGTGATGCCCTGACCTACGTTGAACGCTTCGATCCTGAAGTGGTGATTGATGTCGCCACCCTGACCGGGGCCTGCGTGATTGCGCTGGGTCATCATGTCAGCGGTTTGCTGTCGAACCACAATCCACTGGCGCACGAATTGATCAGTGCCTCTGAGCAGTCCGGTGATCGCGCCTGGCGTTTGCCCATGGCGGATGAATATCAGGAGCAGCTGGAATCCAATTTTGCCGACATGGCAAACATTGGTGGCCGTCCGGGCGGTGCCATCACCGCCGCCTGCTTCCTGGCTCGCTTCGCGCGCAAATTTAACTGGGCGCACCTGGATATCGCCGGTACCGCCTGGCGTTCCGGAAAAGCCAAAGGCGCGACCGGCCGTCCGGTTCCGCTACTGTCGCAGTTCCTGCTGAACCGCGCAGGTCTGAACGGCGACGATTGATTGCTGGATTGACCTTACTTGTGGGGCGCATAATGCGCCCCAATGTCATTAATGGAATCTAGCTCGCCATGAAAAACGCCACCTTTTATGTGATGGAGTCCGATACTGCCAGCGACGGCCTGAGCGCCATCGAAGCGTTGGTGTGCGATCTGGCCGAAGCACGCTGGCGTGACGGCAAGCGCATCCTGATTGCCTGTACCGATGAACAGCAGGCCAATCGTCTGGATGAAGCCTTATGGCAGCGCCCGGCAAACGCCTTTGTGCCGCATAACCTCGCCGGTGAAGGCCCGCGTTATGGCGCGCCGGTCGAGCTGGCCTGGCCGCAACGACGTGGCAGTTCACCGCGTGACTTGCTGATCAGCCTGCTGCCGCAGTTCGCAGATTTTGCTACTGCTTTCCATGAAGTGATAGACTTCGTTCCTTACGAAGAATCCCAGAAACAGCTGGCGCGTGACCGCTATAAAGCGTATCGCAGCGTTGGCTTCCAATTGAATACGGCGACGCCACCACCGCCGCAAACGACATAGCAGAAATGGAAAAGACATATAACCCGCAAGATATCGAGCAGCCGCTCTACGAGCACTGGGAACAGCAGGGCTACTTTAAACCGAATGGCGATACCAGCCAGGAAAGCTTTTGCATCATGATCCCGCCGCCGAACGTTACCGGCAGCTTGCATATGGGTCACGCCTTCCAGCAAACCATCATGGACACCATGATTCGCTACCAGCGCATGCAGGGCAAAAACACCCTGTGGCAGGCCGGTACTGACCACGCGGGTATCGCTACTCAGATGGTGGTTGAGCGCAAAATTGCGGCTGAAGAAGGCAAAACGCGTCAGGATTACGGTCGCGAAGCCTTTATCGACAAAATCTGGCAGTGGAAAGCGGAATCTGGCGGCAATATCTCCCGTCAGATGCGTCGCCTCGGCAACTCTGTTGACTGGGAGCGTGAGCGCTTCACCATGGATGAAGGGCTTTCCAATGCCGTGAAAGAAGTGTTTGTCCGCCTGTACAAAGAGAACCTGATTTACCGTGGCAAGCGCCTGGTAAACTGGGACCCGAAACTGCGTACCGCGATTTCTGACCTCGAAGTTGAAAACCGCGAAACCAAAGGTTCGATGTGGCACATCCGTTATCCGCTGGCGGATGGCGCTAAAACCGCTGAAGGTAAAGATTACCTCGTGGTCGCCACCACCCGTCCGGAAACCCTGCTGGGCGATACCGGTGTGGCCGTCAACCCGGAAGATCCGCGTTACAAGGATCTGATCGGCAAAGAACTGATTCTGCCGCTGGTGAATCGTCGCATTCCGATCGTCGGTGATGATCACGCCGATATGGAAAAAGGCACCGGTTGCGTGAAGATCACCCCGGCGCACGACTTCAACGACTACGAAGTTGGTCGTCGTCATGCGCTGCCGATGATCAATATCCTGACCTTTGACGGCGACATTCGCACCACCGCTGAAGTGCTGGACACCAACGGCGAAGAGACTGACGTCTACAGCAACGCCATCCCGGCAGAGTTCCAGAACATGGAGCGTTTTGCTGCGCGTAAAGCGATTGTCGCTGCGGTTGACGCTCTCGGCCTGCTGGATGAGATCAAACCGCACGATCTGACCGTGCCTTACGGTGACCGTGGTGGTGTGGTGATTGAGCCGATGCTCACCGACCAGTGGTACGTGCGCACTGCCCCGCTGGCGAAAGTCGCGGTCGAAGCGGTAGAGAACGGCGACATCCAGTTCGTGCCGAAGCAGTACGAAAACATGTATTTCTCCTGGATGCGTGACATTCAGGACTGGTGTATTTCCCGCCAGCTGTGGTGGGGTCACCGTATCCCGGCGTGGTACGACAATCACGGCAACGTGTATGTGGGTCGCACCGAAGAAGAAGTGCGTCAGGAAAACAACCTCGCCGCAGACGTGGCGTTGCGTCAGGACGAAGACGTGCTGGATACCTGGTTCTCTTCTGGCCTGTGGACCTTCTCCACCCTCGGCTGGCCGGAGAACACCGAAGCGCTGCGCACCTTCCACCCAACCAGCGTGCTGGTGAGCGGCTTCGACATCATCTTCTTCTGGATCGCCCGCATGATCATGCTGACCATGCACTTCATGAAAGATGAAGACGGCAAGCCGCAGGTGCCGTTCAAGACCGTGTATATCACCGGTCTGATCCGTGACGAAGAAGGGCAGAAAATGTCCAAGTCGAAAGGCAACGTCATCGATCCGCTGGATATGGTGGACGGCATTTCGCTGGAAGACCTGCTGGAAAAACGTACCGGTAACATGATGCAGCCGCAACTGGCTGATAAGATCCGCAAACGTACCGAGAAGCAGTTCCCGGACGGCATCTTACCATCAGGCACCGATGCGCTGCGCTTTACCCTCGCGGCGCTGGCTTCAACCGGCCGTGACATCAACTGGGACATGAAGCGCCTTGAAGGCTACCGCAACTTCTGTAACAAGCTGTGGAACGCCAGCCGCTTTGTGCTGATGAACACCGAAGATCAGGATTGCGGCCAGAACGGCGGCGAAATGAAGCTGTCGCTGGCGGATCGCTGGATCCTCACCGAGTTCAACAGCACGGTGAAAGCCTACCGTGAAGCGCTGGATAGCTATCGTTTCGATATCGCCGCGAACCTGCTGTACGACTTCACCTGGAACCAGTTCTGCGACTGGTATCTGGAGCTGACCAAGCCGGTGATGAACAACGGCAGCGAAGCGGAGCTGCGCGGCACGCGTAATACGCTGGTGACGGTGCTGGAAGCGCTGCTGCGTCTGGCGCACCCGATCATTCCGTTTATCACCGAGACCATCTGGCAGCGTGTCAAAGTACTGAAAAATATCAGTGACGACACCATCATGCTGCAACCGTTCCCGCAGTACGATGCGGCGAAAGAAGATGCGGAAGCGAAAGCGGATATCGAGTGGATGAAGCAGGCGATTGTCGCGGTACGTAATATCCGCGCCGAGATGAACATCGCCCTGAGCAAGCCGCTGGATGTCCTGCTGCGCGATTGTTCCCCTGCGGCACTGCGTCGCGTGGAAGAGAACCGCAACTTCCTGTCGCGTCTGGCTCGCCTGGAAAGCCTGACCATTCTGCCTGCGGGCGTGAAAGGCCCGGTATCGGTGACCAAGATCGTTGAAGGTGCTGAACTGCTGATCCCGATGGCGGACCTGGTGAACAAGGAAGCGGAGCTGGACCGTCTGGCGAAAGAGCTGACCAAGCTGGATGTCGAGATCGAGAAGATCCAGACTAAGCTGGCGAACGAAGGCTTTGTTGCCCGCGCACCGGAAGCGGTAGTAGCGAAAGAGCGCGAGCGTGCAGCGGAACTGGAACAATCAAAAGCAAAACTGATTGAACAGCAGGGCGTGATTGCGGCATTGTAATCGTTTCAGGCCAACTGCTTAACCGAAGCCGGGCACTGCCCGGCTTTTTTCTATCGGATGAGATGCTCATGACCACTGTCACCCCGCTGAATCTTCAGGTTCGTCCAATTACCGCAGCCGATAATCCGCTGATTGCTCGGGTAATTCGTGATGTTTCTGCCGAATTCGGTCTGACTGCTGACAAAGGCTATACCGTGTCCGATCCCAATCTGGACCGACTGTTTGAATTGTACAGCGAGGCGAACAGCGCCTACTGGATTGTCGAGCATCAGGGCAACGTGCTGGGCGGTGGCGGCGTCGCGCCTCTGGCGTGCAGTGCACCCGATATTTGTGAATTGCAGAAGATGTACTTTCTGCCAGAAGCACGCGGCTTCGGCCTGGCACGTGATCTGGCACTCCGCGCGATGGAGTATGCGCGCCAGCAGGGTTTCCGCCGTTGTTATCTGGAAACCACTGCCAGCCTGACCCGCGCCATTAAGCTGTATGAGTCGCTGGGCTTCACGCTGATTGATACCGCGATGGGCTGCACCGGGCATGTGGATTGTGAAGTGCGCATGCTGCGTACCTTATAATTTCCCTCCCCCGCTTGCGGGAGAGGGTTAGGGTGAGGGCAACAGCGCGCACCCTGTAATTTCCCTCTCCCGCTTGCGGGAGAGGGTTAGGGTGAGGGCAACAGCGCGCACTCCATTAAAACACCGGCACGCCACTGTGAAAGCGCAACTCGCTATCCGGCTCGCTGATTAAGCGCCCTTCTGCCTCACCAATCGCCCGCACGCGTGGCGCAATGTCCTTCGGTGAAATCTGTGCCGCCAGCGTCAGGTAATCCTGATAATGGCGTGCTTCTGAACGCAGCAGCGAGATGTAAAACTTCTCCAGTTGCTCATCCAGATACGGTGCCAGGCTGGCAAAACGTTCACAGGAACGCGCTTCGATGTAAGCACCGCAAATCAGCTTATCCACCAGCGTATCCGGCTCATGGGTGGTGACCTCACGCAGCAGCCCTTTGGCGTAACGGCTGGCGGTGATTTTGCGATACGGCAGGCCGCGTGCCTGCATGATTTCCCAAACCTGATAAAAATGATGCAGCTCTTCTTTTATCAGCAGCACCATCTTTTCCACCAGCTCATCCGCCCACGGCAGTTCGTTACGCACGATGATGCTTTTGGTCAGATTTTTATGGGCGTTGATGAAGTTGCTGTCATGATCTTCACCAAAAATAAAATCTTCATAGGGTTGCAACCACGCGAGGATGGCATCCCCACTCGGCTTATCGGCCACATATTTACGAATCAGCCAGACGGCGGTTTGCGCCGCTTTCAACTCACAAACCATATGATCGGTCAGCAGCAGCGTCAGGTTTTCTGGCTTGCGCGCCTCATCGATCCACGCCTGTGGTGTCCGGCAATGCAGAAACTGATGGATAGGTGCTAATAGCGGGGCGTAATTCATGAATGTCTTTATCTGCGGGAAAAAAATACGGGCAGCAACATGGCCGCCCGTTCATGCTTAGTGACGCACACCGTCGTCTTCATCATCGATGAAGTCGCCGTCGTCATCTTCGTCTTCCGCGTCCGGGTCTTCGAAGTAGGTGCCCCAGCCGTCGTAATCAACGTTGTATTTACCCGCCAGATTGACCAGTTGCTCCACCTGAGCATCAATCAGCTCGGGTTTCAGCGCGGCTTCGCTCAGGATATCGACACACATCACCGTGCTGCCATCTTCCAGTTCCAACTCTTCCGGTTCGGTGACTTCATAGCCCAGCTTGAAGGCATCCACCGCCGCTTTTTCCAGCGAGTCAAAATTGTTGCAGGAGAGATGATGCTCAATGGTGTACAGCGCATCCGGATCGCTGCCATCTTCCAGTAACTCATCAATGATCAACCGCGTCTCTTCGCGTTGTTCTTCCAGCAATGCTTCGTATGCCATAGGGATGTCCTCAAAATGTTCGGCAATGAATGCAATTATTTTCCCACACTGCCTCGCGCGCCACTACTCAAAACAGAAAGTTTCTTAACGCCGGGGTTGAAAATGCATATTCATACGGTTAGATTGAATTTTAATTCATTTATGATGCCCACATGGAGCGCTGTATGAGTCAGCTGAACCAACGCCATTTCCTGAGATTGCTGGACTTCACCCCAGCAGAAATTGATTACCTGTTAAGATTGGCCGGTGAATTAAAACACGCAAAGAAAAACGCCAGCGAAACGCAGTACCTGAAAGGTAAAAACATCGCGCTCATCTTCGAAAAAGACTCGACCCGTACCCGTTGCTCTTTCGAAGTTGCCGCTTATGATCAAGGTGCTAACGTCACTTACCTCGGCCCAAGTGGCAGCCAGATCGGCCATAAAGAATCGATGAAGGACACCGCACGCGTGCTGGGACGCATGTATGACGGTATTCAATATCGCGGCTATGGTCAGGCGCTGGTGGAAACCCTGGCGGAGCATGCCGGTGTGCCGGTGTGGAACGGTCTGACCACCGAATTCCATCCCACCCAGTTGCTGGCCGACCTGCTGACCATGCAGGAACATCTGCCGCAAAAATCCCTGAACGAAATGACGCTGGTGTATGTTGGCGATGCCCGCAATAACATGGGTAACAGCATGCTGGAAGCGGCGGCGATGGTCGGGCTGGATCTGCGTCTGGTGGCCCCGAAAGGCTGCTGGCCAGAAGAACAACTGGTGGAGCAATGCCAGATCGCAGCACAGAAAACCGGCGGCAAAATTACGTTGACCGAAGATATTGCTGCTGGCGTACAGGGTGCGGATTTCATCTACACTGACGTGTGGGTCTCGATGGGAGAAGACAAATCCGTGTGGTCCGATCGTATCGCGCTGCTGCGTCCTTACCAGGTGAACAGCGCGATGCTGGCGCTGACCGGCAATCCGCAGGTGAAGTTCCTGCACTGCCTGCCTGCGTTTCATGATGATCAAACCACGCTGGGACGTCAGATGGCCGAGCAGTATGGTCTGAGCGACGGCATGGAAGTCAGTAATGAAGTGTTTGAATCGACACACAGCATTGTGTTTGACCAGGCAGAAAACCGCATGCACACCATTAAAGCGGTCATGGTGGCTACGCTCGGCCAACCGTAATTCAGGCCACAGCAAACGATTACCTCGCGTGCGATTTCTGCTTGATGCAAATCAGTGAATGCGTATAATGCGCCACAATTTGCCGGGAGGAAGCATGCAACAGCGCAGCGCACAATTTGACGCTCAATTACGCCAGAAAGCTGGCGGCGCACCTGTTTCTTTCCGTCATCAATCGATCGCAAATCAAGCCCCTTAAGCAGGGGCTTTTTTTTGTCCGTCATCCGGCAGCGCAGAGGAGAGAGCTATGGCCAACCCGCTATATCGTAAGCACATTATTTCAATTAACGATCTCAGCCGCGACGAGCTTGAGCTGGTACTGCATACCGCTGCGCAGCTCAAGGCGCATCCGCAGCCGGAGTTGCTGAAACACAACGTCATCGCCAGCTGCTTCTTTGAAGCCTCAACGCGTACCCGTCTGTCGTTTGAAACCGCCATGCATCGTCTCGGTGCCTCAGTGGTAGGTTTTGCCGACGGGAGCAACACCTCGCTTGGCAAGAAAGGTGAAACCCTCGCCGATACCATTTCGGTGATTGGCACCTATGTCGATGCGATTGTGATGCGCCATCCGCAGGAGGGTGCCGCGCGCCTCGCCACCGAATTTTCTGGCGGCGTGCCGATTCTCAACGCCGGAGACGGTGCCAACCAGCACCCGACGCAGACCCTGCTGGATCTGTTCACCATTCGCGAAACCCAGAGCCGTCTGGATAACCTGAACGTGGCGATGGTCGGCGACCTGAAATATGGCCGTACCGTGCACTCCCTGACCCAGGCGCTGGCGAAATTCGACGGCAATCGCTTCTTTTTCATCGCCCCTGATGCCCTGGCGATGCCGTCATACATCACCGATATGCTGGATGAGAAAAACATCCACTGGTCGCGCCATGACAGCATCGAAGAGGTGATGCCTGAGCTGGATATCCTGTACATGACGCGTGTACAGAAAGAGCGTCTCGACCCGTCAGAATACGCCAACGTCAAAGCACAGTTTATTCTGCGTGCCAGCGACCTGGTCGGTGCGCGCGACAATATGAAGGTGCTGCACCCGCTGCCGCGTATTGATGAGATCACTACCGATGTCGACAGCACACCGCATGCCTGGTATTTCCAGCAGGCCGGTAATGGCATCTTCGCCCGCCAGGCCTTGCTGGCACTGGTCCTGAATCGCGATCTGGCTCTGTAAGGAGGAAAACAGCATGACACACGATAACAAATTGCAGGTTGAAGCCATTAAACGCGGCACGGTGATTGACCATATCCCGGCCCAGGTAGGCTTTAAATTACTGTCGCTGTTTCGCCTGACTGAAACCGATCAGCGCATCACCATTGGCCTGAATCTGCCGTCTGGCGAAATGGGACGTAAAGATCTGATCAAGATCGAGAACACCTTTCTCACCGATGATCAGATCAACCAATTGGCGGTGTATGCCCCCCATGCCACGGTCAACCGCATCGACGAATACGAAGTGGTGGCGAAGATCGCTCCGACGTTGCCGGATCGCATCGAACGCGTACTGACCTGCCCGAACGGCAACTGCATCAGCCGCAGCGAGCCGGTGTTCTCCAGTTTTGCGGTAAAAAAACGCGATAATGAAGTGCATCTGAAGTGCAAATATTGCGAGAAAGAGTTTGCGCACCACGTGGTGCTCGGCCACTGGTAATCGTCGGCATCGCCCCTATAATGGGGCGATATTTCATGACGCTGGCGAGCGCTGGCGGCACACTTTCTTAAGGAGAAACAATGTCTCGCGAAATCAGTACCGAAAAAGCACCGGCAGCGATTGGTCCCTACGTACAGGGCGTTGATCTCGGCAGCATGATCATTACCTCCGGTCAGATCCCGGTTGATCCGCAGACCGGCGCAGTAGCTGACGATGTGTCTGCCCAGGCGCGTCAGTCACTGGAAAACGTGAAGGCGATTGTTGAAGCTGCGGGCCTGAAAGTGGGCGACATTGTGAAAACCACGGTGTTTGTCAAAGACCTGAATGATTTCGCAACCGTGAACGCCACCTATGAAGCATTCTTCACCGAGCACCATGCCAGCTTCCCGGCCCGCTCTTGTGTTGAAGTGGCACGCCTGCCGAAAGATGTGAAAATTGAGATCGAGGCGATTGCGGTTCGTCGTTGATTCTTTGCCTGCTTTAGCCCTCACCCTCACCCTAACCCTCTCCCGCAAGCGGGAGAGGGGACAGATCGAGTGAATCTCCCGCTTCGCCGGAGAGGGGACAGATCGAGTGAATCTCCCGCCTCGCGTGAGAGTACACAGATCGAGCATATTGCACCTCTCCCTCTCCCTCTCCCGTCTTGCGGGAGAGGGCTGGGGTGAGGGTACAGCGAACACCTACTTAAACGATCGCAGCAGTTTCTCCAGCGGGCGTACTAACGCCAGCACCGTCTCATCCTGCACCTGGGCGGCAGCATCCAGTTTCGCCTGCATCTGCGCGACGTCACCGGCACCATACGCCTGATTCCGTTCCAGTGTCGCCACCAACTCCAGTCCCATACGGCTCAGCTCCGCCACCTGCTGCACCTGCGGTTGTAGCGCATGCAGCTGATAGTTGTGCAGCGTCAGCGGCATCACCCGATCGCTATTACTCAGCCAACGTTGTAATTGCTGACGAATCGCATTGGCCGCCTGGCGGTTGCCACGATTGGCGATCAACGCATCCACCTGCTTATCCAGCAAACGCACCGCTTCACTCTCAGCGGGCAGGACGTCGGCCAGACGGTTAAGCGGTTCGAAATAATTGTAGTGACCCGCCTGGAATTTCAGATGCTGACGCGTGTAATACTGCGCCGGTTCCAGCACCTCGCTCAGCACACGCAGCGGGGTGATGTCGGTACTGTTCGCCAGACGCATCATCTGTACCTCCGCCTGCTGATGCTGTTGCAGCCCAACCGAGACGGTACTCCAGCGATCGATAGCGTTGAGCCGCTGATACATATTGTCGCTGTCATTCACGTCGGCAGCAGACCACAAGCGCTCTGCCACCACAAAGGCACGTGGCCACAGTTTGGTATCGATAATCAGGCTGTTGACGTTTTCCGCCCACAGCGCCGCTTCACCCCCTTGCAGGTTGTTGCTCAGCTGCTGCGGACTGGGCAACGAAGGCGCTACGCCAGCCGGTGTTTGTGCCAGACGGCTGCCGCTGGTGGGATAACGCACATTGCCCACCAACATATATCCGGTCAGTTTGTTGTCCGTCAGCGTCACTACGGGCTGCACTTCACCCATCCAGGTATCGACCCGGAACGTCACCTGCCCGGAAGATAACCAGTTAACCTGGTTCACCAGACGGCGCGCTTTACCGTTAAAGTCGATAAAACCGCGCCAGCCCTCTTTCCCCTCAATCAGGGTGAAACTGCCCTTCACCGCGCTGCCTTTTAGCCGTGGCAGGGTAAATTCCCAGCTCTGCGCCTGCTCATCTGCCTGCACCTGATCCTGTCCGTTCAGCCCCTGCGGGAAAGGCTCATTTCGATAGTGGTAAGCCGCAGGCTGTGGCTGGTCGAGATAGAAACCGGTGGAGAGAATGCCGCGATAGTCGTTTTTCACCACCTCGCCCAGCGCATCCTGCCCCTGCCACGACTGGATAAGAATGCTGCGCGGTAGATCGGGATGATAAATTTCGTCCCAGCCCACCATGCGGCGCTGATGCGCTTCAAGAATCTTTTCCACCCGCTGATTAAACCAAGCCTGCAACGCATGGGCATCCTTTAGGCCATGATCGCGCATAAACTGTTGAATTTTCGGTGAGTCATTCCATTGTGAAGGATCGACCTCATCACCGCCAATATGCAGATAGGGATCCGGGAAGATCGCTGCCACTTCCCCCACCAGCGTATCGATAAAGGTAAAGACCTGTTCATTGCTGGGATCGAGCAACGGCTTAAATACCCCCCAGCCTCGCTCCATCTGGTAAGGCCCCGGAGCGCTGATCAGCTCCGGCATCGCCACGGCGATCGCCGAGGCATGGCCAGGCAGATCGATTTCTGGGATGACGCGGATACCGCGCTGCGTGGCATATTGCACGACCTCACGCATCTGCTGCTGCGTGTAGTAGCGGCCATCGCTGGCTTTGTCCTGCAACTGCGGGTAATGGCTGGAGGCAAAACGCCAGCCCTGGTCATCCGTCAGATGCCAGTGAAAGACGTTCATACGGGCCGCTGCGATACCATCAATCTGGCGTTTGAGGGTTTCCACCGGCATAAAATGGCGTGCGGAGTCGATCAGCAAGCCACGCCAGGCGAAGCGGGGCTGGTCATGAATGCTGACATAGGGGATCACCGTGCCGCTTTCACTGTTCTCAATCAATTGCAGCAGGGTCTCCATGCCGCGCATGGCACCGAAGCGTGTCTGCGCCTGGAGCAACACCCCATCGCTGTTCACCTCCAGATGGTAGCTTTCGTCGCTGTCCGGCTGCGGTAGGGGATTAACCGCCTGCTTGATTTGCACCCGGATCGTCGCCTTTTCATCCGACGCCCCCGCTGACAACAGCGGCCAGCCGGTTTGTCGCGCGATGCGCCGCAACCAGCGCGTCTCTGCCCCCTCCAGGTGGTCACCCGATATCTGTAGCGTCAGTTGCGGCGTCAGTGGGTAAGCCCCTCCGCTGTGGGGCAGCTCAACCTGTTGCGGCCAGGGCATCAACGGCAGATCCCCCGCCGGGGTCGCGCCAGCAGAAAAACTCAGGGATAAACAACCGGCAAGCAGCGTTCGTTGCAGAGGCATGGAGGGCATCCTTGTGAAATATTGACGGACCAAATCGAGCAAAAGGCTCATTAAACCTGTTTCGCGTCGCAAATCAAGTTGCGAAGTTCGGAACTATGGCTGGGTTAAAACTTTTTCAGTTTAGTCAGCGTTGCCGATTGCGCGCCTTTCAAACTTCCTTATCGCTTCTTTGCGCCATATCAAAAATCCTGCAATTAAACCCAACGCAAACACCATATATGGCGATTACACTTCGTAAAAATCACAACATGTAGTTTCATGGAGGGTAAATGGCAACGGTAGTGATTAAGCGTGATGGCTGCAAAGTGCCGTTTGATGCACAGCGCATCGCCAGTGCCGTACAGGCTGCGGCCCGTGCGGTGCAGGTGAACGATATCACCTGGTGCGCCCAGGTTGCGGCAGAGGTTGAACAGCAGCTGGTTGCACGCCACGAGGTGGATATCCGCGATATTCAATGTGCGGTAGAAGAGACGCTGATGAGCGGTCCATGGCCGCAACTGGCGCGCGCCTATATTGAATACCGTCACGATCGCGATCTGGCGCGCGAACAGCGCGGGAAACTGCATCACGCTATTCGTGGCCTGGTTGAACAAACCAACGCCGCCCTGCTGAATGAGAACGCCAACAAAGACAGCAAAGTGATCCCCACCCAGCGTGATTTACTGGCAGGGATCGTCGCCAAACATTACGCGCAACAACAGATCCTGCCGCGCGAGGTGGTGCTGGCGCACGAGCGCGGTGAGATCCACTACCACGATCTCGATTATTCGCCCTTCTTCCCGATGTTCAACTGCATGCTGATTGATTTGCGCGGCATGCTCACCAATGGCTTCAAAATGGGTAACGCCGAGATCGAGCCACCCAGGTCGATCGCTACCGCTACCGCCGTCACGGCGCAGATCATTGCCCAGGTCGCCAGCCATATTTACGGTGGCACCACCATTAATCGCATCGATGAAGTGCTGGCCCCGTTTGTCACCCTGAGCCTGGAAAAACATCGTGCGGTAGCACTTGAATGGCAGATCGCCGATGCTGAGGCTTATGCTCGCGCACGTACCGAAAAAGAGTGCTACGACGCTTTTCAGTCGCTGGAATATGAAGTCAATACACTGCATACCGCCAATGGGCAAACGCCGTTTGTCACCTTTGGTTTTGGCCTCGGCACTGACTGGGCAGCGCGACTGATTCAGCAATCAATTCTGCGCAACCGGATTGCCGGGCTGGGCAAAAATCACAAAACCGCAGTGTTCCCGAAACTGGTGTTTGCCATCCGCGAAGGCATCAATCGCCGCGCTGGCGATCTCAACTATGACATCAAGCAACTGGCGCTGGAGTGTGCCAGCAAGCGCATGTACCCCGACATCCTCAATTATGACCAGGTGGTGAAAGTCACGGGGTCGTTTAAGACGCCGATGGGCTGTCGCAGCTTCCTGGGCGTCTATGAAGAGAATGGCAAACAAATCCACGAAGGACGCAACAACCTCGGCGTGATCAGCCTCAACCTGCCACGCATTGCCCTGGAAGCCGAGGGAGAGGAAGCGCGCTTCTGGACGCTGCTGGATGAGCGCCTGGCGCTGGCAAAACGCGCGCTGATGACCCGCATCGCGCGGCTGGAAAAAACCAAAGCACGCGTCGCGCCCATTCTGTATATGGAAGGTGCCTGCGGCGTGCGCCTGAAAGCCGATGACGATATCGGGCCAATTTTCCGCAATGGCCGCGCCTCCATTTCCCTCGGCTATATCGGTCTGCATGAAACCCTCAATGCATTGAGCGGTAACGAAGTGCATCCGTATGATGCCGATTATCTGCGCGCCAAAGGGGTGGCAATCATCACCCATCTGCGCGAGGCCGTTGATGCCTGGAAAGCGGAAACCGGCTATGGCTTTAGCCTTTACAGCACGCCGAGCGAAAATCTGTGTGACCGTTTTTGCCGCCTTGATGCCGCCGAGTTTGGCGTGGTGCCCGGTGTCACCGACAAAGGCTATTACACCAACAGCTTCCATCTCGACGTCGAGAAGAAGGTCAATCCGTATGACAAAATCGACTTTGAAGCCCCTTACCCCCCGATCGCCAACGGCGGTTTTATCTGTTACGGCGAGTACCCCAATATCCAGCACAACCTCAAGGCGTTGGAAGATGTCTGGGATTACAGCTATGACCGCGTGCCCTACTACGGTACCAACACGCCGATTGATGAATGCTACGAATGCGGCTTTAGTGGCGAGTTCAGTTGCACCAGCAAAGGCTTTACCTGCCCCTGCTGCGGCAATCACGATCCGGCGCGCGTATCGGTAACGCGACGCGTATGTGGTTATCTCGGTAGCCCGGATGCGCGCCCGTTTAACGCCGGTAAGCAGGAAGAGGTGCAACGCCGGGTGAAACATCTGGATACGGGGCAACTGGGATGATGCATATCCATCGTTATTATGACGTCGATATCGTTAACGGACCTGGTACGCGCTGCACGTTGTTTGTCGCCGGTTGCGAACATCAGTGTCGGGGCTGCTACAACCAAAGCACCTGGCGGCTGGATTCCGGAGTGCCTTTCACGCTGGAGATGGAAGAACAGCTGATCGCCGATCTCCAGGATCGGCGTATTCCGCGTCAGGGATTGTCGCTCAGCGGCGGCGATCCGCTACATCCCCATAACGTGCCACATATACGCCGTCTGGTGAAACGGGTGCGCCGTGAATGCCCGGATAAGGATATCTGGCTGTGGACCGGCTACCAGTTAGCCGAGCTGAGCGCTGCGCAGCGGGAGGTCATTGCCGAAATCGACGTGTTAATTGATGGGCGTTTTATCGAAGCGGAAAAAGATGCGCGGCTGCTGTGGCGCGGCAGCCGCAATCAGAACATCTGGTACTTACGCCAGCCACAGGGCGATCACACCGAGCAGTACCCCGCTGCCAGCGACACCCAGCAGGGCTATCCACAGCGCGCGCGCCGGGAATGCCCGGTGCAGCATCAGTAACGAGGGGACGCTGACCGCAGGCAACGTCAGCAGCAAGGCCAGCGCAGGCGCGATGCCCATCCCCGCCAACATCATGGTCTGAACAATCGGTATCTCTGCGGCAGTCGGGATGACAAACAGGCATCCCGCCACCGCCATCACCACCACCCAAAACACGGTATTGCCCACTGCGCCATCGGCGTGCGGGAACAGCCAGACGCGCGCTGCGCCAAGCAGCAATACCGCCACCACATACAACGGGATGGTGTTCCAGAACAGCCGCCACAGCACCCGCAGCCAACGCTGGAGGAAGGGTTCTTCCGGAGGAGCTGACGCCCGGGCCTCAAGGGCACCGACTTTTTGCGGCACACTGCGTTGCACCAGCCAGGCAATGCCCAACACCATGATGATCCCCGCCACCAGACGGATCGCCGCAAACTGCCAGCCCAACACAAACCCCATAAAAATCAGGGTGGCCGGATTAAGCACCGGATTAGCCAGCCAGAATGCCATCGCCGCACCGCTGGAGACCTGCGACTGACGCAGCCCGGCAGCCACCGGGGCCGCACAGCAGCTGCACATCATGCCAGGCAATCCCAATCCGGTACCGATCAGCGCTGAACCAAAGCGGTTTTTGCCCATCAGACGCAGCAGCCAACTGCGAGGGATCAACACCTGCACCAGCGATCCCAACAGCACGCCGAGTACCGCCGCTTTCCACACCGCCAGGAAATAAACCATCGCGTAATCCAGCGCGGCGCGCCAGGGAGAGGCATCCGCGTTAGCGAGAATTGATTTGCCGATAGAGTGAGTCTCTGCCGCGGTAAAGGCTTTGCCGTAATAAGGCTGCCATTTGACGTACCACAGGCCAATAATCACCACCAGCAGAAACAGCAGTGGTTTCCACCAGGCAAAACGCGTTGCCGTCGCAGTTGAAGTGAGTTGAGTCATGACAGGATTCCGTATTCAGACTGAATAACGAATGCCGTACCGCAGGCACGACGGATTAACCTCGTAGCGGCGCGATTTATCGCGCAATTCTGTGCGCGTTGCCAGAAAAAACCGCGCGATAAATCGCGCCGCTACGGATAGAGGGTAGCAGAATGTTTAATCCGCACGCTGCCAGACAATTTTCTTACCAAACCCCAGCGCGTTATCCGTCATCTTCACCTCTTCCAGCACAATTTCCCATAGCGGTGCCGTCACGGCGCGCGCAATCGGGAAGCGTTTCTGGTAGGCATGACGCGCCTGCTGCTCGGCTTCATCATGCAGGCGCTGAATATGGCCACGGTACTGCACGCCCTTGATCAACAACACGGTTTTCGGCTGGCCGTTAACGGTGCCAGCCACGCGCGGATTCGCCAACATCAGTTGACCATGGCGGGTATCTGGCTCCGTCATCAGCCAGAACACCATGCGGGATTCATCAAAAACATAAAAACAGTTGGCGCACCAAAGATCGTCACCGCTTGTCGCGCACAGCGACAGCGCATGCTGTTTCTTCAGGTAGCGAATCAGATGGGAATGGTCGGACACAATCGAGCTCCCTTGCAGGCCAGGGGCCTGTGCTGACCGATAGCGGCAACGCCAGATGCGCGCTACACTGCCTGCCAGCAATTTTTCCGAGGTTAGTCATATGGAGCAGGGCTGGCAGCTTTATATGCTGCAAACCGCCGCAGGCATGCTTTACACCGGCATCACAACGGATGTTAACCGGCGTTTACAACAGCATCAGCAAGGACGCGGAGCACGGTCACTACGCGGGAAAGGCCCGCTGACGCTGGTATTTCACTGTGATGCCGGGGATCGAGCCGCCGCATCACGCCTTGAGTATCAGGTCAAACAATTGAGCCGGGCGCAAAAGTTGCAACTGGTGGCACAACAACCGCTCAACCTGACCAACTGGTTTACGCAAAGCGATTGAACGGTTCCGCAAAATCAATCTGCCCTTCGGCCCCGACAAACGCATCGTCGGCCAGCTTGTACACCTGAAACGCCGCCTCCGAACCGGTCCAGCGGCAATGCAAACCATGGCGCGCTGCCGGTTCAAAACCGAAGGCATTGTAGTAAGCCGGGTCGCCCAGCACCACCACCGCGCTGTAACCAAATTCGTTCAGCGCATCCAGCCCCTCGTACACCAGTTGCTTGCCGATGCCCTGTTTACGGACGGTCTCATCCACCGCCAGCGGTGCCAGCGCCACCCAACCACGATCCTCACCCTGTAACGTTACCGGGCTGAACGCGGCATAACCCAATACCTGGCCTTCATCATCAGTCGCCACCACGCCAAGGGTCAGCAAACCATCTTCACGTAACTGTTGTACCAGCTCCGCTTCGGCGGCGCTGGCAAAACAGCGCTTTAACAGGCTGTCGATGCTGGCTGCATCAACCCCAATTTCAGTACGAATCAACATGAGATCCCCGCGCGCGACTCACCGGCCTTCGCGTCCTGTTTCAGTCCTGCCTCAACAAAGGCAGCCAGCTGCTGCAACCCTGTCCGCAACGGCGTGGGCATGGCATCCAGTTCAATGGCATCCATCAGGTTTTTCACCTCCAGTCCCAGCTCCGTGTCGCCTTCAATCACCAGGCGGCGTTGAAAGAACAACATATCGGGGTCCGCTTTGCGTGCTGCCACCAGCAACAGATCGTTAGCTTCGCCACGAAACCAGACATCAGCCTCTGTATCGTGCGAAACGGTCAGACGCCCGTCCTGCAAGGTCGTCATCCAGCGCAAATTGATGTCACTGATTTCGATCCCCAGGGAGCGCCCTTCCAGAAAGTCTAACTCACCTTCAGCCAAAGCATGGCGAAATTGCCAGTTTAGGAGTTGTTGCAAAACGGCTTTTTTCAGCGCGAAAGGGGTCAGTGAAACCGGTAAGGCTAAGAATTTTGGGCCTTTTTCAACAATCAGGCCGCGTAAGCGAGTAAACACCATCTGCACTCCCTTTAGAAAATTTTACCTATTCTGCCATATCCGTTTGGCTTCGCATCCACTGAGATCAAGGAATTCGCTGTCTGGTTGTGCAAAAAATCTTCACTCTGCATCACCATTGGCCGTTTCACTGCCTTAAATCAACATTCGGCGACGAGTGCTTACCTACACTCAACGCCGTTCAGAACCTGGGGGAGGAAAATGTATGGAACTGCTGTGCCCGGCGGGGAATCTGCCCGCGCTGAAATCGGCGGTGGAGCATGGCGCCGATGCCGTTTATGTCGGCCTGAAAGACGATACCAATGCCCGCCACTTTGCTGGCCTTAATTTTACCGACAAAAAACTGGCCGAAGCGGCGCGCTATTTGCACCAGCATCGGCGCAAACTGCATGTGGCGATCAACACCTTTGCCCATCCCGATGGCATGAACCGCTGGCAGCAGGCGATTGATATCGCCGCCCAAAATGGCGCGGATGCGCTGATTCTCGCCGATATCGCCACGCTGGAATATGCGGCAAAGCATTATCCGCAGGTTGAACGCCATCTGTCGGTACAGGCTTCGGCTACCAATCTGGAAGCGATCCGTTTTTATCACCGCCATTTTCAGTTGCACCGTGTGGTCCTGCCGCGCGTGCTGTCGCTACATCAGGTGAAACAACTGGCACGTGACACACCGGTCCCGCTGGAAGTGTTCGCGTTTGGCAGCCTGTGCATCATGGCCGAGGGACGCTGCTATCTCTCCTCATGGCTGACCGGGGAATCCCCCAACAGTGCCGGAGCCTGCTCACCCGCTAAATTCGTGCGCTGGCAGCAGACACCCAATGGCATGGAGTCTCGCCTTAATGAAGTACTGATTGACCGTTACGGCCCTGATGAGAGCGCTGGCTACCCCACCCTGTGTAAAGGCCGCTATGAAGTCGACGACCAGCGTTATCACGTGCTGGAAGAACCCACCAGCCTGAATACGTTGTCGCTGCTGCCGGATTTGCTGCGGACCGGTGTGGCATCCGTGAAGATCGAAGGTCGCCAGCGCAGTCCGGCCTACGTGGCCCAGGTCGCCAAAGTGTGGCGTCAGGCGATTGATCGTTGCATCGCCGCGCCAGAACAGTTTGCCGTGCAGGCCCCGTGGATGCAGGCGTTGGGTGAACTTTCTGAAGGCAGCCAGACCACGCTTGGCGCTTACCATCGCGACTGGCAGTAAGGAGTCAGCATGAAATACGCAATCGGACCGGTGTTGTGGTACTGGCCCAGTGACAAGCTGGAAAACTTTTATCAACGTGCTGCGCAATCCAGCGCGGAAATCGTTTATCTGGGGGAAGCGGTATGCAGCAAACGTCGCGCCCCCCCTTTCGCGCAATGGATGGAGATGGGCCGGGCGTTGGCGCAACACGGCAAGCAGGTGGTCATCAGCACTCTGGCGCTGCTGCAATCACCCTCGGAGTTGAAGGAGTTACGACGTTATGTGGAAAACGGCGAGTTCCTGATTGAAGCCAATGATATCGGCACGGTGAATATGGCGGCTGAACGCCAGCTACCGTTTGTCGCTGGCCCGACGCTCAACGTCTATAACGCGCAAACGCTTCAGTTGCTGTTGCAGGAAGGGATGACCCGCTGGTGCATGCCGGTCGAGATGTCGCGCGACTGGCTGATCCAGCTGTTGCAGCAGTGCGATGCGGCGGGTGTGCGTGACCGGTTTGAGGTAGAAGTGCTGGGTTACGGCCACCTGCCGCTGGCGTTATCGGCTCGCTGCTTCACTGCCCGTTCGGAAAATCGCGCCAAAGATGATTGCCAGACCTGCTGTATTGACTATCCCAATGGCCGACGCGTGCTGTCGCAGGAAGGCCAGCAAGTGTTCGTGCTCAACGGTATTCAGACCATGAGCGGCTACTGCTACAACCTCGGCAATGACCTGCCCGGTATGCATAACTGGGTCGACATTGTGCGTCTATCACCGCAGGATGAAGGCACGCTGGAGGATGTGGATCGCTTCCGCGCCAACGAAGCCGGTGAAGCGCCCCTGATGGTGGCACGCGGCAGTAACAGCAACGGCTACTGGCGACGCCTCGCCGGTATGGCGTTGGATACTACAAGCCGCTGAAAGGCACGTTCCGGCTATATTCCGGCGGTTATTAGCAGTTTTAATATGGGTACTGATGCGTAATACTGGATGGCGCAGGTTTGATGAACACCTGCGCCATACTTATTTGGAGTGCCCATGTCTGATAAAAAACCTGTTCGCCTGTCCGTGCTGGATCTGGCTCCAATTCCACAGGGTTCAACGCCACGCGATGCGTTCCAGAATTCGCTGGCTTTGGCCCGTCAGGCTGAAGCCCTTGGCTTTCATCGCTACTGGTTAGCAGAGCACCACAACATGACCGGCATTGCCAGTGCGGCCACCTCCGTGTTGATTGGTTATCTGGCGGCCAACACTGAAACCCTGCGTCTCGGCTCCGGCGGCATTATGTTGCCGAACCATTCACCACTGGTGATTGCCGAACAGTTTGGCACCCTGGAATCGCTCTATCCGGGTCGTATTGATCTGGGTCTGGGTCGTGCGCCGGGTTCCGATCAGCGCACCATGCTGGCGCTGCGTCGCCATCTGTCGAGTGCGCAGGCCGATAGCTTCCCTGATGATGTCGTTGAACTGATCAACTGGTTTGACGCCGAAGTCGGTGAATGCCCACCGGTGCAACCGGTACCTGGCCTGTGCTCAAAAATCCCGGTATGGCTGCTCGGTTCCAGCCTTTACAGCGCCCAGTTAGCCGCACAGCTTGGCTTGCCATTTGCCTTCGCTTCACACTTTGCCCCGGACCTGCTGTTCCAGGCATTGCAGCTGTACCGCGAGAAATTCCAGCCGTCAGCACGCCTGGAAAAACCTTACGCGATGGTATGCGTCAACGTCGTTGCGGCCGACAGTGAACGTAATGCGCGCTTCCTGTTCACCTCGATGCAGCAGCAGTTTATTAATCTGCGTCGTGGCAAGCCTGGCCCACTCCCTGCGCCGGTGGAGAATATGGATAATCTGTGGTCGCCGTCCGAGCAGTATGGCGTGCAGCAGGCGCTGAGCATGTCGATCGTCGGCGATAGCGATAAAGTGCGCCATGGCCTTACGGCGTTGCTGCGTGAAACTCAGGCGGATGAAATCATGGTGAATGGCCAGATTTTTGATCCGCAGGCACGTTTGCGATCCTTCGCGATCGCGATGGAAGCCGCACGCTCGCTGTAATCGTTATTGCGGTGGGTACGCTTCTGCACCCACCGCCATCTGACGAATATCCCGCCCCGGCGACTGCCCGTAAAAGCGGCTGTATTCACGGCTGAACTGTGAAGCGCT
Source organism: Pantoea sp. At-9b (assembly GCF_000175935.2). Lineage (NCBI taxonomy): Bacteria > Pseudomonadati > Pseudomonadota > Gammaproteobacteria > Enterobacterales > Erwiniaceae > Pantoea > Pantoea sp. At-9b. The sequence continues at coordinate 603,275 of NC_014837.1, read as the reverse complement.
TTGATATCCCACGCGATAACCTGCCGTTCCGGCATCCAGTTTTTCCATCAACATCAAACGTCGCGCCTCATTCAGCCGTAACTGCTTTTGATATTGCATCGGCGTCATGGCGGTAACGGCTTTGAAATGATGATGCAGCGACGAAATGCTCATGCCCACGTTGCTGGCTAATTGATCCATCTTCAGCGGCTGGTGAAAGTTTTCCCGCAGCCAGCGCGCCGCGCGCGCCACTTTGTTGCCCGGCCTTTCGGCCAGCGCCATATTCAGAATGCGCGGCCCCTCTGGCCCGGTTAGCAAGCGGTAAAAAATTTCCTGTTCAATCAACGGGGCCAGCGCCGCGATATCCTGGGGCTGATCCAGCAGCTCAATCAGACGAATCACGGCATCCACTAACGGCGGGGCCACTTTATGCACCGTGATACCGCGCTCATTCATTGCCGTCGTGCCAACCTGATGCAAGGGGAAATGCTCCAGATAGCGCATCAAACGTGTTTCATTGATGGTGATACCAACGCCCAGATTCGGCTTCTCTTGCGTCGCCATCACCACGCAGGATTGCACGGCCATATCCAGCGTCACCAACAGCAAATCACCCGCGCCATAATGCATCACATCATCGCCCATACGCAGTGCCTTCTGCCCCTGTGCCACCAGTGCGAAGCTGGCCCAGGTAGCAGCATGCGCCAGACTGGTTGGCCGCGAACTGCGGCCAAAGGAGAGAAAATCGATAGCGCTGTGGTGGCGGCCATCAGCCGGGGCGTGGCGGGCTATCATGGCAACCAGTTGTTGCCACTGTTCCTGATGAATCATGCGTTGAGCGCTCCGCGATGAGAAATCGTTGAATCCTCATTCTAACCTGGCGTGGCGGCCACGCCTGCTCCCCGGGGTGGAGATTTGCAGGATCGTGCAAAAAGCTTGCAGGATTGCGCTACCACCAGATTGTATGGACAGCGCATTCTTATGCTTCCCCGAAACCTCAGGTGGAGAGACACAATGAAAGCACTTGAAGGCAAAATTGCGCTGGTGACGGGCGCTTCGAAAGGAATTGGTGCCGCTATCGCCATGACTTTCGCGGCGGCCGGTGCCCGGGTGGTGGTGAATTATCGTCAGGATGAAGTCGGCGCAGCTGACGTGGTGACGGATATCCGCGCCCTGGGTAGCGATGCCATCGCCGTACAGGCCGATATTTCACGTGAAAACGATGTCACCCGGCTCTTTGCAACCTGTATTGAGCAATTCGGCGCACCGGATATTGTGGTCAACAACGCGGGCATTTTTCATCATGGTGATTTTACCGCGTTAAGCGTCGTCGAGATGCAGCAGCAGCTAAATGTAAACCTGCTCGGCACGCTGCTGGTTTGCCAGCAGGCGGCACATCATTTCCCGTCACGCGGCGGTTGCATCATCAATCTGAGTGCACTGAACAGTCAACGCAGCACACCGGGCTCGGTGCTATGGGCCGCGACCAAAGGTGCCATCGATACCCTGACGCAGGGGCTGGCGCGTGAACTCGGGCCGCGTAATATCCGCGTCAATGCCCTGGCGCCAGGCATTATCCTGACCGAAGGTTTGTTGGCGGCGAAGAAAATGCATCCGGAATTGAAAGCACAGCTGATCGCGGCAACCCCGCTGGGACGTTTTGGCTTGCCGGAGGATGTGGCGCAGGTCGCACTGTTCCTCGCATCGGAGGAGTCAGCCTATGTCAGCGGCGAGCGGGTGCTGATTGCTGGTGGCGTGTAGGAAAGAAGAAAAAAAATGGGATGCCAAGGCATCCCATTTTATTATTCAGCGTTTATCGCTTAGATGTCACGACGACGCGGTGCTGATGCACCTGCTTCTTCGCGACGCGGACCACGGCTACCTTCACGGCTGAAACGTCCGCCTTCACGGCCACCTTCACGACGTTCAGAAGAGAAGCGACGGCCGCCTTCACGACCTTCACGCGGTGCGCCACCTTCACGGTTGCCACGACGCTCACCACCGAAATCACGACCACCGCCACGACGTTCGTTGCGCTCACCGCGCTCAAACGGCTGTGCATCGCCCAGCAGCTGCATATTCATCGGTTTGTTCAGAATACGCGTGCGGGTGAAGTGTTGCAGAACTTCGCCCGGCATGCCTTTCGGCAGCTCGATAGTGGAGTGAGAAGCGAACAGCTTGATGTTACCGATGTAACGGCTGCTGATATCACCTTCGTTAGCGATAGCGCCCACGATATGACGAACTTCAACACCATCATCACGGCCCACTTCAATGCGGTACAGCTGCATTTCGCCGACATCACGACGCTCACGACGCGGACGGTCGCCATCACGGCTGTCACGCGGACCACGTGAATCGCGGCTGTCACGGCTGTCACGACGATCGTCACGATCGCGGAACTCACGACGCTGCGGACGCGGTGCATCCGGCGGCAGAATCAGCGGACGTTCGCCCTGTGCCATTTTCAGCAGTGCGGCAGCCAGGGTTTCCATATCCAGATCTTCTTCCGGCTGCATTTTGCTCAGCAGTGCACGGTACATATCCAGATCGCTGCTTTCCAGCTGCTGCTGCACTTTGGCCGCGAATTTAGCCAGACGACGCTCACCCAGCAACTCCGCATTCGGCAGTTCAACTTCAGGAATGGTCAGCTTCATGGTGCGTTCGATGTTACGCAGCAGACGACGCTCACGGTTCTCAACGAACAGCAGCGCACGACCAGCACGGCCAGCACGACCGGTACGACCGATACGGTGAACGTAAGATTCTGCGTCCATCGGGATGTCGTAGTTAACAACCAGGCTGATACGCTCAACGTCCAGACCACGGGCCGCAACGTCGGTTGCGATCAGGATGTCCAGACGACCATCTTTCAGACGCTCCAGCGTCTGCTCACGCAGTGCCTGGTTCATGTCACCGTTCAGCGCTGCGCTGTTGTAACCGCTGCGCTCCAGCGCTTCAGCCACTTCCAGCGTTGCGTTTTTGGTACGCACGAAGATGATGGCCGCATCAAAGTCTTCCGCTTCCAGGAAACGAACCAGTGCGTCAGTTTTACGACCATAAGCGGTCCAGTAAGACTGAGAGATGTCCGGGCGAGTGGTTACGCTGGACTGAATGCGCACTTCCTGCGGATCTTTCATGAAACGCTTGGTAATACGACGAATCGCTTCTGGCATGGTGGCAGAGAACAGAGCGGTCTGATGACCTTCCGGGATCTGCGCCATAATGGTTTCGACGTCTTCAATGAAGCCCATGCGCAGCATTTCGTCGGCTTCGTCCAGCACCAGACCACGCAGGTTAGACAGATCAAGCGTACCGCGTTTCAGGTGGTCGAGCAGACGACCCGGGGTGCCCACCACAATCTGTGGACCCTGACGCAGTGCGCGCAGCTGTACGTCGTAACGCTGACCGCCGTACAGGGCCAGGACGTTTACGCCACGCATATGTTTAGAGAATTCGGTCGCTGCTTCAGCAACCTGCACCGCCAGCTCACGGGTCGGTGCCAGCACCAGAATCTGCGGTGCTTTCAAATTTGGATCAATGTTATTCAACAGCGGCAAAGAGAATGCTGCAGTTTTGCCACTACCGGTCTGTGCCATACCCAGCACGTCACGGCCAGCCAGCAGGTGCGGAATGCACTCAGCCTGGATCGGTGACGGCTTGACGTATCCCATGTCGTTAAGAGCAGACAGGATGGATTCGTTCAGGCCCAGATCAGCAAAAGTGGTTTGAATATCAGTCATGTAGTACACGTGCCTCTTAGATTGCGGCGGCCAGTCTACATAACTCGTCATGAAAATTTTCAGTCATTTTCATCGAAAAGTGTGAACCGGCTCAAATTAGAAGTTTCGACGAACAGAAAAGCCCTCATCCCGGAAGATGATGACTTAACGGGTAATTCAGGCAATAAAAGTTCGTCAGCTATTGCTGGTCAGATTCTGATAAATCGTCTTGTGCCTGGCCGAGTTGCGCCAGTTCCAACAATGCGTATCGGTGTTCAACAAAGTTGTTAACGTTGTTGGCGACCGCCAGTTTGAACAACGCTTTCGCGTCGTCCTTCTCCCCCAGACTTAGGTAGTGCTTACCTAAATAGAAGTTGGTTTCACTGAGATGTTCAGCGAGCGAGGTGTTATCCGTTGCGTCCGCCTTGAGACGTTCCATCAATGTTTTTTCACTGATGTCGCCCAGGTAGAACTCGACAATATTCCATCCCCATTGATCCCGAACCGCTTTGTCGTAACGCTGTTTCAGCGAAACTTTTGCTTTGTCGACATCCATCTCGCGTTCAACGAGGTAGAGCCACAAGCTACGGAATGGATCATTAGGATCGTCTTGATAAAACGCCAGCAGATCATCTTGCGCTAACTTGTATCGACCGCCGTAATAGAGGGCGATACCACGGTTTAAATGCGCATAGTTGTAAGTTGGATCAAGCTCAAGTACAGAATCAAACGCTTCATAGGCAGCATCAAAATTGCCTGCCTGCGTTAAATATATGCCGAGATAGTTGAACACCTCAGGCATATCCGGTCTGATAGACAGCGCTTGCGAAAAATCGTTCCGCGCTAATGCTCTCAGACCTAAGCTATCATACAACACTCCACGCTCATATAATAGCTGTGCGCGTTCATCATCGGTCAGGGCACGACTGGCAAGAATTTGTTCCATTCGCGCCAAAATCACTTCCTGCTGCAGTGTGGGCTGCAAAGGTACTGCCAGAACTTCGTTCTTACGCCAATTGGAGTTGCTGCATCCTGCCAGCGTCAAAGCTGTCGCAACAAAACACCAGCGCAAAAAAGGCTTCATTTCCCACTCCCGAATACAAACATTGGGATAACCATCCTGTCATCCGCCTGCTGTGCACAAGGATTCCCGCCCTCGCGATGATACAAACACCTCTCCCCGCCAAATGGCAGGGAGAGGCTAATCAGGCAACGCTTACTCGGCGTCAGGTGCATCGGTCGCAGCGGTGGTATCGATCGCCTGCGGTTTCTGCTCTGTCGCTTCTTTGATGCTCAGACGTACACGGCCCTGACGGTCCACTTCCAGTACTTTAACCGGAACTTCCTGGCCCATCTGCAGATAGTCGGTCACTTTCTCAACGCGCTTGTCAGCGATTTGAGAGATATGCACCAGACCTTCTTTGCCGCCGCCAATCGCAACAAAGGCACCGAAATCAACGATGCGGGTCACTTTACCGGTGTAAACGCGGCCCACTTCGATCTCTGCGGTGATCTCTTCGATACGGCGAATGGCTTCTTTCGCTTTCAGACCATCGGTCGCGGCGATTTTCACGGTGCCATCATCTTCGATTTCAATGGTAGTACCGGTTTCTTCCGTCAGCGCACGGATGACCGAACCGCCTTTACCGATCACATCTTTGATCTTGTCAGAATTGATCTTGATGGTGTAAATGCGCGGTGCGAATTCAGAGATCTCCTGACGCGGCGTGCTGATGGCCTGCTCCATCACGCTCAGAATGTGCAGACGTGCACCCTTAGCCTGATTCAGAGCAACCTGCATGATCTCGCGGGTGATCCCTTCGATTTTAATATCCATCTGCAGCGCGGTCACACCATCACGGCTACCGGCCACTTTGAAGTCCATGTCGCCGAGGTGATCTTCGTCACCCAGGATGTCAGACAGAACGACAAATTTTTCGTCTTCTTTTACCAGACCCATCGCGATACCGGCAACGGCCGCTTTGATCGGCACACCCGCATCCATCAGCGCCAGAGAAGCACCGCACACGGAAGCCATAGAAGAAGAACCGTTTGATTCAGTGATTTCAGATACCACACGCACGGTGTACGGGAAATCTTCCTGCTTCGGCATCACCGCCAGCACGCCGCGTTTCGCCAGACGACCGTGACCAATTTCACGACGCTTCGGCGAACCGACCATACCGGTCTCACCCACCGAGTACGGAGGGAAGTTGTAGTGGAACAGGAAGCTGTCGGTGCGCTCACCCATCAGCTCGTCCAGGCTCTGCGCATCACGGGCAGTACCCAGAGTCGCGGTAACCAGCGCCTGAGTTTCACCACGGGTGAACAGCGAAGAACCGTGGGTACGCGGCAGCACACCCGTGCGCACGTCCAGACCACGAATCATGTCTTTTTCACGGCCATCGATACGCGGTTCGCCGTTCAGAATACGGGTACGAACCACGTTCTTTTCCAGGCTGTGTACGATGTCGCCGATTTCAGCGTCATCCAGCGTTTCGTCTTCAGCCAGCAACGCAGCAATGGTTTCGTCTTTGATAACGCCAACCTGAGCGTAACGCTCCTGCTTGTCGGTGATGCGGTAAGCATCGCTGATGCGTGCTTCAGCCAGTGCGGCAACGCGTGCAATCAGTGGATCGTTAGCCGGCTCTGGCTGCCAGTCCCAACGCGGTTTACCGGCTTCAGCAACCAGTGCGTTGATGTTTTCGATAACCACTTGCTGTTGGTCGTGGCCAAATACCACCGCACCCAGCATCTGATCTTCAGTCAGGATATCCGCTTCAGATTCCACCATCAGTACGGCGTTCTGCGTACCGGCAACCACCAGATCCAGACGAGATTGTTTGATTTCGTCGGCAGTTGGGTTCAGTACGTATTGATCATTGATGTAACCAACGCGCGCCGCACCAATTGGGCCATTGAACGGGATACCAGACAGAGACAGCGCGGCAGACGCACCGATCATCGCAACGATATCCGGGTTAACCTGCGGGTTAACAGAAACTACGGTCGCAATGACCTGAACTTCGTTAACGAAGCCTTCCGGGAACAGCGGACGAACCGGGCGGTCAATCAGACGCGCGATCAGGGTTTCGCCTTCGCTCGGACGGCCTTCACGACGGAAGAAGCTACCCGGGATACGGCCAGCAGCGTAGGTACGCTCCTGATAGTTAACGGTCAGCGGGAAAAAGTCCTGACCGGGTTTAGCTTTTTTCTGGCCAACAACGGTTACGAAAACCGCGGTGTCGTCCATGCTTACCATCACAGCAGCAGTGGCCTGGCGTGCCATCATGCCAGTTTCCAGCGTGACGGTATGCTGACCATATTGGAATTTGCGTACGATCGGGTTCAGCAAAATTAAAGTCCTTAACGTCGGGGCAGGCCCATCTCAGGCCCGCCGGGGATTACCGACCTTCAGCTGCATCCTCGCGACTAATGACAACCTTTAACCGCCCCTGCGGTAAAGCCTCTCATTAGCCGCGCGAACCTCTGCAAGCGAAGATCACTCTCAGCAACAATACATGAGTTTGGACCGGATTGCTGCCGATTGCTCGAAAAAAGGGGCCATAAAGGCCCCCTTTTCGCGAAACTCGCACAAATCTGATCATCAGATGCGTTTTTTTGCATACTGTCTGCGCTACACCCTTGATCAGATTCTTCAGACTTAGCGACGCAGACCCAGGTTTTCGATCAGGCTGGTGTAGCGTGCAACGTCTTTACGCTTCAGGTAGTCCAGCAGCTTACGACGCTGGGATACCATGCGCAGCAGACCGCGACGGCTGTGGTGGTCTTTTTTGTGCTCAGAGAAGTGACCCTGCAGGTGGTTAATCTGAGCAGTCAGCAGAGCAACCTGAACTTCAGTTGAACCGCTGTCGTTAGCACCACGACCGTATTTGGCAACGATCTCTGCTTTAGCTTCTACGCTTAGAGACATAATAAACTCCAGTTATTAATGAATGTATGGGTGCCGATCTCTAATTCAGCAGCCCGCTTTTAAAGCCGCGCTATTCTACTCTTCGCCCAGCGGCAACGCAAATGCCCCGTTGGGCAAACCGCACTATTGCGGAAATTCTACCACCAGACGGCGTGGGGCAACGCGCGATCGGTCGTCAATCTCTGCCATACCGATAAATTTGCGCGCTTCACCTTCGGTGACGCGTACCAAACCAGAGGCAGGAACATCAGCGGCCTGTACCGGCTGGCCCAGCTTGAAGAAGGCAGCAACCGCATCCGGTAAATTCACTTCCGGAAAATCCGCAGCCGGACTGTCCATCGGCAACAGCAGGGGATCGAGCAACTCAGCGGGGGCGATTTCTGCCGCATTCGCTTGTTCCAGCAACGCCTGCAACTGTTCCAGCGTGACCATTTTCTCGGCCGGATAGCGTGACACTTGCAAGCGACGCAACATGATCACATGCGCACCGCAACCGAGTTTCTCACCAAGGTCGTCGATGATGGTACGAATATAGGTGCCTTTGGAGCAGTGGATTTCCAGCTCCAGCTCATCCCCTTCCCAGCGAATAAACAGCAGTTCATACACCGTGACAGGACGGGCTTCACGCTCAACGGTAATCCCCTGACGCGCATACTCGTACAACGGACGTCCCTGATGCTTCAACGCCGAAAACATGGTCGGGATCTGCTGGGTATCGCCACGAAAACTTTCCAGCGCGGCATCCAGTTCGGCCTGCGTAAAGGTGACCGGACGGGTTTCGACCAGGTTACCGTCAGCATCCGACGTATCGGTGCGCTCACCCAGACGGGCAATCACCCGGTAACGTTTATCTGAATCCAGCAGGTACTGGGAAAACTTGGTGGCCTCACCCAGACAGATCGGCAGCATTCCGGTTGCCAACGGATCCAGCGCACCGGTATGGCCCGCTTTATTCGCATTAAAGATGCGTTTTACTTTTTGTAGCACGTCATTCGAAGACGCACCCTGATGCTTATCCAGCAGCAATACACCATGCACATCGCGACCGCGACGACGAGGACGACTCATCAATCCTCCTTGTCGTCGTCCGTTGCATGATCGCCACGGCGCTCAGCATCATTTTTGACAACGTTGGTGACGAGGTTTGACATGCGCATCCCTTCGATCAACGAGTTGTCATAGAAGAAGGTCAGTTCAGGCACAATGCGCAGACGCATCGCTTTGCCGACTAAAGTGCGGATATAACCTGAAGCCTCTTTCAGCGCTTTCAGGCCGTTTTTCACTGCTTCTTCGTCTTTATCATTCAGAAAAGTGACAAACACCTTGGCATAAGCCAGATCGCGTGACACTTCAACGCCAGATACCGTCACCATCATACCGAGGCGAGGATCTTTGATTTCGCGCTGCAGGATGATTGCGATCTCTTTCTGCAATTCCTGTGAAACGCGCTGTGGGCGGCCAAATTCTTTCGCCATTATGCTTTCTCCCAAATAATTCGGGAGGCCAGCGGCCTCCCAAATTGCAACACATCAGATGATGATCAATCGATGGTGCGTTTAACTTCAATCACTTCAAAGACTTCGATCATGTCACCGACACGAACGTCGTTGTAGTTCTTCACGCCGATACCACACTCCATGCCGTTACGCACTTCGTTGACATCGTCTTTAAAGCGACGCAGAGATTCCAGCTCGCCTTCGTAGATAACAACGTTGTCGCGCAGAACGCGGATCGGGTTGTGACGCTTGATGTTGCCTTCGGTAACCATACAGCCCGCGATCGCGCCGAATTTCGGTGATTTGAACACATCACGAACTTCAGCCAGACCGATGATCTGCTGTTTGTATTCCGGAGCCAGCATGCCGCTCATCGCTGCTTTCACTTCGTCGATCAGGTTATAGATGACGGAGTAGTAACGCAGATCCACGCTTTCCGCTTCGATCACGCGGCGAGCAGATGCATCGGCACGCACGTTGAAGCCAAGAATAATCGCGTTGGAAGCTGCTGCCAGCGTGGCGTCGGTTTCGGTGATACCACCCACACCCGAACCGATAATCTTCACCTTCACTTCGTCGGTGGAGAGTTTCAGCAGAGAGTCGGAGATCGCTTCCACAGAACCCTGTACGTCGGATTTCAGTACGATGTTCAGCTCGGACACTTCGCCTTCGGTCATGTTGGCAAACATGTTTTCCAGCTTAGATTTCTGCTGACGCGCCAGTTTCACTTCGCGGAATTTACCCTGACGATAGAGTGCAACTTCACGTGCTTTCTTCTCGTCACGAACCACGGTGGCTTCATCACCAGCCGCCGGAACACCGGACAAGCCGAGGATTTCGACCGGAATTGACGGACCCGCAGCCAATACCTCACGGCCCAGCTCGTCACGCATCGCACGCACACGGCCATACTCGAAGCCGCACAGCACGATGTCGCCTTTATTCAGCGTACCTTCACGCACCAGAACGGTAGCGACCGGACCACGACCTTTGTCGAGGAACGATTCAATCACCACGCCGCTTGCCATACCTTCACGGATAGCAGTCAGTTCCAGAACTTCCGCCTGCAGCAGAATGGCGTTCAACAGGTCATCAATACCCGTACCGGCTTTCGCAGAGACGTTGACGAACATGTTCTCGCCGCCCCACTCTTCCGGGATGATACCGTACTGCGTCAGCTCGTTCTTAACGCGATCCGGATCGGCTTCTGGTTTGTCGATCTTGTTCACGGCAACCACAACCGGCACACCGGCCGCTTTCGCGTGCTGGATAGCTTCGATGGTCTGAGGCATCACGCCGTCATCTGCTGCCACCACCAGGATAACGATATCCGTTGCCTGTGCACCACGTGCACGCATCGCGGTAAACGCGGCGTGGCCCGGGGTATCCAGGAAGGTGATCATGCCGTTTTCGGTTTCGACGTGGTAAGCACCGATGTGCTGGGTAATGCCGCCCGCTTCGCCTGAGGCGACTTTGGTGGAGCGGATGTAATCCAGTAACGACGTTTTACCGTGGTCAACGTGACCCATGATGGTCACGACCGGTGCGCGGCTTTCCTGCGCAGCATCGGTATCACGATCGTCCATCACCGCTTCTTCCAGCTCATTCTCACGGCGCAGGATCACTTTGTGACCCATTTCTTCCGCAACCAGCTGGGCAGTTTCCTGATCGATAACCTGGTTAATGGTCGCCATAGCGCCCATCTTCATCATCGCTTTGATGACCAGGGAACCTTTCACGGCCATTTTGTTAGCCAATTCTGAAACAGTGATGGTTTCACCGATGATAACATCACGGTTCACTGCCTGAGCTGGCTTGTTGAAGCCCTGCTGCAGGGAGCTCGGTTTGCGATGTTTACCGCCTTTACCACCACGAACAGCGGCACGCGCTTCTTCACGGTCGGTTTTGGCTTCAGAATGCTTGTTGCCTTTCTTGGCTGGACGCGCAGCTTTGGTGGTGCGGCCACGACCACGACCGCCTTCAACTTCGCGATCGTTTTCATCTTCAGCCTGACGGGCATGGGTCGAGGTGGTGACGTGGTAGTCGCCTTTATCCTCTTCTTCCGGTTTTTCCCATTCAGCTGATTTTTCTTCAGCCAGACGGCGGGCTTCTTCAGCCGCACGGCGTGCGTTTTCTTCCAGCTTACGGCGCGCTTCTTCTTCGGCTTTACGCTTCAGTTCTGCGGCTTCGGCTTCACGACGGGCCTTGTCTGAATTCGCGGCTTTGGTTAGTTCGTCGGTAGGTTGATTAGTCACTTTGTCATTTTCCGCTGCTTCACGCTTCGCCTTGTCAGCGGCTTCGCGCTTGGCTTTTTCTTCGGCTTCACGTTGCGCTTTTTGTTCAGCTTCGCGACGGGCTTGTTCTTCCGCCTCGCGACGCGCCTTCTCTTCCGCTTCACGCTGCGCCTCGGCTTCAGCTTCAGCCTGAGCCTGCGCTTCGGCTTCTGCATCACCCTTCACATAGGTGCGCTTTTTGCGGACTTCGATTTGCACCGACTTACTTTTACCCCCGGTGCCAGGAATATTCAAGGTGCTGCGAGTTTTACGTTGCAGCGTCAGTTTACCTGAACCGGCCTGACCATGTTCACGATTCAGGTGGGACAATAAGGTCTCTTTCTCTTGCTGGGTCACCGCGTCGTTCTCAGACTTACGGATCCCCGCATCAGCAAATTGCTGTACCAGGCGATCTACCGGAGTCTGAATTTCGGCGGCCAGCGATTTTACGGTTACATCTGTCATGCTGTTCCTTCCTGTAATTATGCGTCATCGCCGAACCAGCAGATATTACGCGCGGCCATGATCAGCGCGCCGGCTTTCTCATCATCCAGCCCTTCGATATCTGTCAGATCGTCGACACCTTGCTCGGCAAGATCTTCCAGCGTGCAAACGCCAATCGCTGCCAGACGGTAAGCCAGCGCACGATCCAGACCCTCGAGATTCAGAAGATCCTCAGCAGGTTCCTGATTGCCACGGCTCTCTTCTTTCGCCAGTGCCAGGGTAGTTAACGCATTTTTTGCTCGTTCACGCAGGGCTTCTACCGTGTCTTCATCGAGGCCATCAATTTCCAGCAGCTCGTTGATCGGTACATATGCCAGCTCTTCAAGAGAAGAGAAGCCCTCTTCCACCAGAATGGTGGCAAACTCTTCGTCGATGTCGAGATGTTTGGTGAACATATCGATGGCAGCGTGGGCTTCAGCCTGATGCTTCGCCTGCAGGTCATCGACGGTCATTACGTTCAGTTCCCAACCGCTCAGCTGGGAAGCCAGACGCACGTTTTGGCCGTTACGGCCGATCGCCTGAGCCAGATTGCCAGCTTCAACAGCGATATCCATGGTGTGATTGTCTTCATCCACCACAATTGACGCTACATCAGCCGGAGCCATAGCGTTAATGACAAACTGCGCCGGGTTGTCGTCCCACAGCACGATATCGATACGCTCGCCACCCAGTTCGCTGGAGACAGCCTGCACACGAGCGCCACGCATACCTACGCAGGCACCCACCGGATCGATACGTTTGTCATTGGTTTTCACCGCGATTTTGGCGCGAGAACCGGGATCACGCGCTGCCGCTTTGATCTCAATAACTTCTTCACCAATCTCTGGTACTTCGATGCGGAACAGTTCGATCAGCATTTCCGGCTTCGAGCGGGTCACAAACAGTTGCGCACCACGCGCTTCTGGACGCACAGCATACAGCACACCGCGAATACGGTCGCCTGGGCGGAAGTTTTCACGCGGCAGCATATCTTCACGTACAATGACCGCTTCAGCATTGCTGCCGAGGTCCAGCGTGATGTTGTCGCGGTTCACTTTCTTCACCACGCCCGTGATGATGTCGCCTTCTTGCTCGCGGAACTGATCGACCACCATGGCGCGCTCAGCTTCGCGCACTTTCTGCACGATAACCTGCTTCGCCGTCTGGGTGGTAATACGGTCAAAGGTGACCGATTCAATCTGATCTTCAACAAAATCGCCCAGATTGAATGCTTCATCTTCGAAGCGGGCTGCTTCCAGCGTGATCTCACGAGTCGGCTGTGTCACTTCATCAACAATCAGCCAGCGACGGAAAGTATCGAAATCGCCACTACGGCGGTCAATGCTGACACGCACGTCGATTTCCTGTTCATACTTCTTTTTGGTCGCAGTGGCCAAAGCGCTCTCCAGCGCTTCGAAGATTTTCTCACGCGGCAGGGCTTTTTCGTTAGAAACGGCTTCTACTACAGCTAAGATCTCTTTGTTCATCCTGGTTAGCCTCAATCCGGACTTTTAAAAGTGGGGGACCAGGTTCGCTTTCTGAATGTTGCTCAGCGCGAACACTTCATCCTTACCCTCAACGGTTACCGTGATCATCTCGCCTTCAACAGACTTAATGATGCCCTGCCATTTGCGGCGGTTCTGCACGGCCATACGCAGGACCAGACCCACCTCTTCACCGGCAAAACGCGCGTAGTGTTCAGCAGTAAAAAGAGGACGGTCGAGACCCGGTGAGGAAACTTCAAGGTTATAAGCCACGGTGATGGGATCTTCCACATCCATTACCGCGCTGACCTGGTGGCTGACATCGGCGCAATCATCAACATTGATACCCTCTTCACTATCAATATAGATGCGCAAGGTTGATGTGCGACCACGAATGAATTCGATACCGACCAATTCGTAGCCAAGCGCTTCTACCGGAGCAGAGATCAACTCTGTCAATTTTTGCTCTAATGTGGACAAGCCCACCCCCAAGACATAAAAAAAGGGCCTAATAGCCCAGTGTTGCGATTTCCTGATAACAAAAAACCCCGAAAAATCGGGGCTTTTTGTGACTGGACCCTGTATGCCGCGATGCGGCTCGGAGCACAATCCAGAAGAATTTTTTTCAAAACTCACTGCGAATGCGTCCGTCGATGCATACAGTATATTTGAAAAAGAACTCTAAGGGAAAGTGGTTGCGGGGGCCGGATTTGAACCGACGACCTTCGGGTTATGAGCCCGACGAGCTACCAGGCTGCTCCACCCCGCGTCCGAAAACGTGGCGAATGTTACGCCGAACATGCAAAAATTGCAAGTCATACTGAGATTTGGTACCGAGGACGGGACTTGAACCCGTAAGCCCAATCGGGCACTACCACCTCAAGGTAGCGTGTCTACCAATTCCACCACCTCGGCACTTCACTGACGGCGACGATAATATGTCGCACTGCAAGCTGACGATCTTACTGCGGGATATCGTTACCCGGGGTTGCCGGTTTTGCGGGCTGAGTCTGTTCAGATTTAGCCGGCGCAGTCAGATTTTCCCACTCGCTTCCTTTGGAAGTTTTATTCGTGTTCAGGTTACCCAGAATCAGGCTGATGATGAAGAACAGCGTCGCCAGCACTGCGGTCATGCGAGTCATGAAGTTACCAGACCCGGTAGAACCGAACAGCGTCGCAGAAGCGCCTGCACCAAATGATGCTCCCATATCAGCGCCTTTACCTTGTTGCAGCATGATCAGACCGACAAGGCCCAGTGCCACAATAAGGAAAACAACTAAAAGAGCTTCGTACATAATCAACCTGTTTCCTTGCGCGTAAACCGCACAGTTAAAGCTTCAACCAGTATCGATGGGGAGTCTCGTCATCACCCATCAGAAGCGGGTGTGAATACTAACCAAAGGCACATAGCTCTGCAAGCGCAATTTTCACGAACCTCATCAATTGCGGAAAAAAGCGCCATCATGGTGATTTTACAGGCGGAAAGAGAAAAATCTTACCGCCAGATGTGCCGTTAAACCGCCTTCACCGCATCGGCAATTTTGTGTGCCAGCGCGGTGACCTGCGCTTCATCTTCGCCTTCAACCATCACACGAATCAGCGGCTCGGTGCCAGATTTGCGTAACAGGACGCGGCCACGACCCGCCAGCGTTTTTTCCACTTCTGCACTGGCCGCTTTGACCGCATCGCTCTGCAAAGGATCGCTGCTGCCGCTGAAACGGACATTCACCAACACCTGTGGCAGCATCTTCATGCCGCTACACAGATCGTGCAGGCTCATATGGTTTTGCACCATTGCAGTAAGTACTTGCAAACTTGCAACGATGCCATCGCCGGTCGTGGTTTTGTCCAGCAGAATGACATGACCGGAGTTTTCTGCCCCCAGACGCCAGCCCTTCTCCTGCATTTTTTCCAGCACATAGCGGTCGCCGACTTTGGCACGCACAAACGGGATACCCAGCTGTTTCAGCGCCAGTTCGAGGCCCATGTTGCTCATCAGCGTTCCCACCACGCCACCGCGCAGTTGCCCCTGACGTAAACCTTCACGCGCAATGATGTAGAGGATCTGATCGCCATCGACCTTCGCACCCAAATGGTCGACCATCATGATGCGGTCGCCGTCACCATCGTAAGCCAGACCAATATCGGCCTTCTCATCCAGTACGCGTTGCTGCAACATGCGCAGGTCGGTTGCACCGCAGTTTTTATTGATGTTCATACCATCAGGCTGGGTCGCGATGGCAATCACTGTCGCGCCAAGTTCGCGCAGCACATTGGGGGCAATGTGGTAGGTCGCCCCGTTAGCACAATCCACCACGATTTTTAAACCGTTCAGGCTCAGCTCGCTGGGGAAGGTGCCTTTGCAGAATTCGATGTAACGCCCGGCGGCATCCACTATGCGACTGGCGCGCCCCAACTCCGCCGACTCAACACAGGTGATCGGTTTTTCCATCTCCAGCTCGATCGCCTCTTCCACTTCGTCAGGCAATTTGGTGCCTTCCGCAGAGAAAAATTTAATACCGTTGTCGTCGAACGGGTTATGCGAGGCGGAAATCACAATACCGGCTTCGGCACGGAAAGTCCGTGTCAGGTAAGCAATCGCCGGGGTCGGCATCGGACCGGTAAATGCCGCAGACAAGCCCGCTGCTGCCAGACCCGCTTCGAGTGCCGATTCCAGCATGTAGCCTGAAATACGCGTATCTTTGCCGATCAACACCTTCTTAGAACCGTGACGGGCCAGCACTTTACCCGCCGCCCAGCCCAGCTTCAGAACGAAATCCGGGGTAATTGGTGCCTCACCCACTTTGCCGCGAATCCCATCCGTACCGAAATATTTACGCTCGCTCATGCCTTTTTTATCCTTTTGCTCTGCGTGTCGCTTCAACCACACGCATCGCTTCAACAGTTTCTTTCACGTCGTGCACGCGAATAATGTGTGCGCCCTGCATGGCGGCGATCACCGCACACGTCAGGCTGCCAGTCAGACGCTGCGCCGGACCGACATTCAGCAACTGGCCAATCATCGACTTACGCGACATCCCCACCAATAACGGCATGCCGAAATGGTGAAAATGGCTCAATTCAGCCAGCAGCTCATAGTTGTGGCTGAGATTCTTACCGAAACCAAAGCCGGGGTCGAGTAGCAGATTCTCTTTTTTAATCCCTGCGGCGACACAACGTGCGATCTGTTCGGTGAAGTAAGCATCCACTTCGCTGACGATGTTTTGATACTGCGGTGCCTGCTGCATGGTGCGTGGCTCCCCCTGCATATGCATCAGACACACCGGTAACCCGGTCTCTGCCGCAGCCTGCATTGCACCGGGTTCAGATAGCGAGCGAATGTCATTAATGATGTGAGCACCCACTCGCGCGGATTCGCGGATCACTTCTGCTTTTGAGGTATCGACTGAAATCCATACCTCGAAACGCTGCGCAATCGCTTCCACCACCGGGATAACGCGCTCCAGCTCTTCTTCAACACTGACCTCATCCGCTCCCGGGCGCGTCGATTCGCCACCCACATCAATAATGGTCGCCCCCGCATTAACCATCTCATTGGTGTGCGTGAGCGCATCCACCAATGAATTGTGCTTCCCGCCATCGGAGAAGGAGTCCGGCGTGACATTTAAAATGCCCATCACATGGGGAAACGAGAGATCGAGATGGGTATCACGGGCGTACAACTTCATGGCGAGAGCCTCCTTGGGGAATTGCGTAACTGCGGGATGTAAAAAACCCCGGACCAGCCGGGGTTTTTGTCGAGGTTTGCGCCTCTTATTTGTCGAGCTGTTCTGACATGGTATTGCCCGGATTTGGCGTGCGCGGTTCATCAACCGGACGTGGCGCCTTCGGCGTACCGTTGCTGTCAGAAGAGTTGCTGCCTGGATCTTCCCAGCCAGCTGGCGGACGCACTTCACGACGCGCCATCAGGTCATCAATCTGCGGTGCATCGATGGTTTCATACTTCATCAGCGCGTCTTTCATCGCGTGAAGGATGTCCATGTTTTCACCCAAAATACGACGAGCACGTTGATAGTTGCTATCGATCAGGTGTTTAACTTCCTGGTCGATGATACGTGCCGTTTCATCGGACATATGCTTGGCTTTCGCCACAGAACGTCCGAGGAACACTTCTCCCTCTTCCTCTGCATACAGCAGCGGACCGAGTTTCTCAGAGAAGCCCCATTGGGTCACCATGTTACGCGCCAGGTTAGTGGCGACTTTAATGTCGTTGGATGCACCGGTCGATACATGCTCAACACCATAGATGATCTCTTCAGCCAGACGGCCGCCGTACAGGGTAGAGATCTGGCTTTCCAGTTTTTGACGACTGGCGCTGATCGCATCGCCTTCCGGCAGGAAGAAGGTCACACCCAGGGCACGACCGCGCGGGATAATCGTCACTTTATGCACCGGATCGTGTTCCGGCACCAGGCGACCAATAATCGCGTGGCCTGCTTCGTGGTAAGCCGTCGATTCTTTCTGCGCTTCCGTCATCACCATAGAGCGGCGTTCCGCACCCATCATGATTTTGTCTTTCGCTTTCTCGAATTCAACCATCGATACCACGCGCTTGTTAGAGCGGGCAGCAAACAGGGCAGCTTCGTTTACCAGGTTCGCCAGGTCAGCACCGGAGAAGCCCGGCGTACCACGTGCGATGATGGCAGCATCAATGTCGGTTGCCAGCGGCACACGACGCATATGCACTTTCAGGATCTGCTCACGGCCACGCACGTCAGGCAAGCCGACCACGACCTGACGGTCGAAACGGCCAGGACGCAGCAGCGCCGGGTCAAGTACGTCAGGACGGTTAGTTGCCGCGATAACGATAATGCCTTCGTTGCCTTCAAACCCGTCCATTTCAACCAGCATCTGGTTCAGCGTCTGTTCACGTTCGTCGTGACCACCGCCTAAACCTGCGCCGCGCTGACGACCCACCGCATCGATTTCATCGATAAAGATGATGCAAGGTGCGGCTTTTTTCGCTTGTTCAAACATGTCACGCACACGAGATGCACCGACACCCACGAACATTTCAACGAAGTCAGAACCGGAAATGGTAAAGAAAGGCACTTTGGCTTCACCGGCAATGGCTTTCGCCAGCAGCGTCTTACCGGTCCCCGGAGGACCCACCATCAATACGCCTTTCGGGATTTTGCCGCCCAGTTTCTGGAAGCGACTCGGTTCACGCAGATACTCGACCAGCTCACCCACTTCCTCTTTGGCCTCGTCACAACCGGCCACATCAGCAAAGGTGGTTTTGATCTGATCTTCGGTCAGCATGCGGGCCTTGCTCTTGCCGAAGGACATCGCGCCCTTCCCGCCGCCACCTTGCATCTGACGCATAAAGAAGATCCACACGCCAATCAATAGCAGCATCGGGAACCAGGAGATAAAGATCGAAGCCAGCAGGCTCGGTTCTTCCGGCGGTTCGCCAACCACTTTGACGTTTTTGGTCAACAGGTTATCGAGTAACTTGGGATCATTGACAGGAATATAGGTCGTGTATTTATTACTGTCTTTTTTGGTAACGTTAATCTCACGCCCGTTAATACGTGCCTCGCGGACCTGATCCTGGTTCACTTCCGACAGGAAGGTTGAATAATCAACCCTACGGCCATTCGACTCGCTGGGCCCAAAGCTCTGGAATACCGACATCAGCACAACCGCGATGACTAGCCAGAGAATCAGGTTTTTCGCCATGTCACTCAAGGGATTAACCTCATATTACAACGGTGTTAACAGACAGCGTAGGGTACTATATATCCTTCATACCTGGAATCGCGGCGCTGATGATTTTGCTTGTTTACCCTGAAAGTCAGAATACTCATCGGTATAAACGCATTGGTCGCCTTGCTTTGATCCCGGCAGAACAGGTTATAGTTTGCGCCCTGTCGCCACAATGTACACTTCGCGCGAACGTGAACGCGAAGCATCCGGCTTACGAATTTTCACTTTCGTAAACAGGGAGCGAATTTCCCGCAGGTATTCATCGAAGCCATCTCCCTGAAACACTTTCACTACAAAACTGCCGCCTGGCGCCAGGATATCCCGACACATTTCCAACGCTAACTCTACCAAATACATGGAACGTGGAATATCAACCGCCGGTGTACCGCTCATGTTCGGTGCCATGTCAGACATGACCACCTGCACTTTTTCGTCACCAACGCGTTCCAGAAGCGTCTTCAGCACGGCTTCGTCACGAAAATCGCCTTGCAGAAAATCGACCCCAACAATCGGGTCCATAGGTAGCAGGTCACACGCAATAATACGGCCAGAAGAGCCAATCAGTTGTACCACATATTGCGACCAGCCACCGGGTGCAGCTCCCAGATCTACCACTGTCATACCGGGTTTGAAAAGCTTGTCACCCTGCTGTATTTCCTCAAGTTTAAACCAGGCGCGCGAACGCAACCCTTTTTTCTGTGCCTGTTGCACATATTTATCGCTAAAGTGTTCCTGAAGCCAGCGACTGGAACTGGCCGAACGCTTTTTACCCGTCATAATTTTTCCAGTTAAATCGTCATCGTAGCGATAAATCAGCACGCATCGGTTGCGTTGATTTGGCGATATACCCGAGATGGCGGTAGAATGAACCGTTTTCAATCCCTAAGTAAGCAAAAAAATACGATGAATCTGAGTACCAAACAAAAACAGCACCTGAAAGGTCTTGCCCATCCGCTGAAACCCGTTGTTATGCTGGGCGGAAACGGCCTGACTGAAGGTGTGCTCGCCGAGATCGAACAGGCGCTCGAACATCACGAATTGATCAAGGTAAAAATTGCCTCGGAAGATCGTGAAACCAAGCTGCTGATCGTTGACGCTATCATTCGCGAAACTAAAGCTTGCAACGTACAGGTCATCGGCAAAACGCTGGTGCTGTATCGCCCTGCAAAAGAGAGCAAAATTTCTCTGCCTCGCTCATAAGGCGGGCAAAGAAAGTGCCATGCTCCTGCATGGGATAAAAGGCCGCTATGCGGCCTTTTTCCTTTCTTTACAATATGCAGCAACGCATTTCAAAGCGTAGCAATATCTTAAAGGTATTCCACCTTCAGGATCTCATATTCCACATCGCCACCCGGGGTTTTGATGATAGCGACGTCATCCGCCTCTTTTCCGACCAGACCACGCGCCATCGGCGAGTTCACTGAAATCAGATTTTGTTTAAAATCGGCTTCGTCATCACCCACGATGCGGTAGGTCGATTCTTCGTCCGTATCGAGGTTAAGTACCTGTACGGTAGCGCCAAAAATGACGCGACCGGTTTTCGGCATCTGAGTTACATCAATCACTTGCGCATTGGAGAGCTTCGCTTCGATCTCCTGAATACGCCCCTCGCAGAAACCTTGTTCTTCGCGGGCAGCATGGTATTCGGCATTCTCTTTCAAATCGCCGTGCTCACGGGCTTCGGCGATCGAGGCGATGATGCGCGGACGCTTAACGGTTTTCAGTTCGTTCAGCTCTTCGCGCAGCTTCTCAGCGCCTTTCAACGTCATCGGAATCTGATTCATTTTGGCTCCTCGTCATCTTTCCTGGTTAACGGCGTCATCCTGACAGGTGACAGCAGAAAACAGCTTCTGCGGCGCGTTACCTCATTTCACAAGCAAAAGAATCCTGACCCGGAAAGCATTCCGGGTCAGGATTGGTTTTGCATTTTGATACGTATTTTACCCCAGAGTTCCCTGTGGGTCATCGTTTACTTTGCACCGTCCGGGGACGTAGTATTGTCGCCTTCACCCGTCAGTTACCGCGAGATTATGCGATTTTCACGACTTGTTACCGGACTAACCTGTGCGTTTATGCTGCAGGCACAAGCAGCCCCCGTTGAAGAATACATGCAGTATTTGCCAGACGGCGCAAACCTGGCGCTGATGGTACAAAAAGTGGGCGCATCAACCCCGATAATCGATTTTCATGGCAAACAAATGGCGCTGCCCGCCAGTACCATGAAAGTGGTCACCGCGCTGGCGGCACTGCTGGAACTCGGACCCGACTTCCGTTTTCAGACCACGCTGGAAACCAAAGGCGCGGTCAGCGACGGCACGCTGAATGGCGATCTGGTGGCGCGTTTTGCCGGTGACCCGACGCTTAGCCGTCAGGATCTGCGCAACATGGTTGCTGCACTGAAAAAGCAGGGCATCACCCATATTAAAGGCAACCTGGTGATCGATACATCGGTTTTCGCCAGCCATGACATGGCACCCGGCTGGCCGTGGAACGACCTGACCCAATGCTTCAGCGCCCCGCCGGGTGCAGCCATTGTGGATAAAAACTGCTTCTCCGTTTCGCTCTACAGCGCCAACACGCCGGGCGAAAATGCCTTTGTTCGGATTGCGTCCTATTATCCGGCGCACATGTTCAGCCAGGTCCGCACCCTGGGCCGCAACAGCGGCGAAGGGCAATATTGTGAGCTGGATGTGGTGCCAGGGGAGCTGAATCGCTACACCCTGACCGGCTGCATGCGTCAACGAGCTGAACCCCTGCCGCTGGCGTTTGCGGTACAGGATGGCGCGGCTTGGGCAGGCGAAATCCTGAAAGATGAACTGCGTGCGGCAGACATTGATTACAGCGGCCATCTGGTGCGCCAGACGCAGGTCACCTCACCGGGTACGGTACTGGCCTCGACACAATCTGCACCGTTGCATAATCTGCTGCACACCATGCTGAAGAAATCAGACAACATGATCGCCGACACCGTGTTCCGTACTATCGGCCATCACTACTTTAACGTACCGGGCACCTTCCGCGCCGGGTCTGACGCGGTGCGGCGTATCCTGCGCGAAAAAGCCGGGGTTGATCTCGGGAACAGCATTCAGGTGGACGGTTCCGGCTTGTCGCGTCATGATTTGATTGCACCGGATACCATGATGCAGGTGCTGCAATTCATTGCTAAAAATGATTCGACGCTGAACTATATCTCGATGCTACCGCTGGCCGGTTATGACGGCACGCTACAATATCGTGGTGGCCTGCATGAAGCGGGTGTCGATGGTAAAGTCTCAGCCAAAACCGGTTCACTTCAGGGCGTCTATAATCTGGCAGGATTTATCACCACCGCTAGCGGTGCGCGAGTTGCCTTTGTGCAATACCTTTCAGGTTATGCTGTGCCACCGGAAGATCAGAAGACGCGACGTATCCCGCTGGTACGTTTTGAAAGCCGCCTCTACAAGGATATTTACCAGAACAACTGATGAAACTGTTAATCGTTGAGGATGATGCGCTGCTGCAATCGGGCCTGGCCCAGGCGCTCAGCGCCCAGGGTTATGCCGTCGACTGTGCCGCCAGCGCCGCAGAAAGTAACGCATTGCTGCGTAGCGGACAGTACAGCCTGATCGTGTTGGATCTCGGTCTGCCGGATCGCGACGGTGCCACGCTGCTGCGTCAATGGCGGCGTGATGGGATCAACGTTCCGGTCTTGATTCTTACCGCGCGCGATGCGCTGGAAGATCGGGTCGACGGGCTGGATGCCGGTGCCGATGACTATCTGGTAAAACCTTTTGCGCTGGTTGAATTGCAGGCCCGCGCCCGGGCGTTAATTCGTCGCTATCAGGGCCACAGCGACAACCTGCTGCAACAGGGCGATCTGACGCTCAACCTCAGTTCTCAGCAAGTGTTGCTGGAAAACTTGCCGCTGGAGATCACCCCCAAAGAGTTCGCGCTGCTGACGCGTCTGTTGATGCGGGTCGGGCAGAACGTGCACCGTGAAACCCTACAGCAGGATCTCTACAGCTGGAACGATGATCCCGGCTCCAATACCCTCGAAGTCCATATTCATAATCTGCGCCGTAAACTCGGCAAAGATCGCATCAAAACCGTTCGCGGTGTGGGTTACCGGCTGGAAGTGCGCGAATGAACAGTATGCGTCAGCGATTACTGATTATGCTGGCGCTGATTCTGCTCACCTGCCAGATCATGAGCGCCGTGTGGTTGTGGCACGAGAGCCGGGAGCAAATCGGCTTTCTGGTGAGTGAAACCCTCTCCGCCAAAGCGCGCAATGAACACGTTGAAAATGAAATCCGCGAAGCGATAGCCTCGTTGTTGCTGCCGTCGTTGGTGATGGTTTGCCTGACGCTGCTGTTCTCCTTCTGGGCGATTAACTGGATTATCCGCCCGCTGAAATCACTGCAAAACAGCCTGGCACATCGCTCAGCCGATAACCTGTCCCCGTTGCCGCTCTATTCGGAGATGGAAGAAATTGTGGCGGTGACCGGCTCAATTAATCAGTTGCTGTCGCGGCTTGACCACACCATTCAGCAGGAACGTTTGTTCACCGCCGATGCCGCGCATGAATTGCGCACGCCATTAGCCGGACTGCGGCTGCATCTGGAACTGCTGCAACAACAAAATGTGCCGCAAAGCGAAATGCTGGTGGCGCGCATCGATCAACTGATGCATACCGTTGAACAGCTGCTGATGTTGTCACGCGCCGGTCAGGCGCTGGCGAGTGGTCACTATCAACAGTTGCACTGGCAACAGGACATCATGCAACCGCTGCAGCCGGAGATGGCCGAACTTTATGCGCAGCGCCAGCAGCAACTGCACTGGCCGCAGGGGGCCGACGTACCACAGCAGGGCGAAGCGGTGTTGCTGCGCCTGATGCTGCGCAACTTGCTGGAAAACGCCTCACGCTACAGCCCGGAAGGCAGTGAAGTGAAGGTGGTGTTACATCAAGAACCCCAGCAGGTGATTGTCGAAGTCTGGGATCAGGGTCCGGGCATCGAAGCCAGCGCGGCAGAAGAGTTAACCAAAGCCTTTCGGCGTCGCGATCAACGCTACGGTGGCAGTGGTCTGGGCTTGAATATCGTGCTGCGCATCGTGCAGATGCATCGCGGTCGACTGGAGTTGCTTAATCGTAATGATGGCAGCGGACTGATTGCCCGCTGCCATTTACCGCAGTTGCTAAATTAGAACTGGGTGTTGAGGCTCATGTAGTAAGTACGACCTGAATCGTTGTAGGTATTGGCACCGGCACCGTACAGGTAAGCGCCGGTAGTGGCGTTACCGGTGGTCTGGGCATTACCCTGACGCCAGTGGCGCTTGTCGAACAGGTTGTCGATACCAAGCGTAACGCTGACGTACTTGTTCACATCATAGGTCCCGCTCATGCCAAGGATGGAGTAAGGACTCACCTGATCGGTGGCGCTGCCGGTAACCGGGTTGCCATGGTAGTCATACTTCTTCGGCACTTGCTTACCGTACCAGGTGAAGGTGGTTTGCAATGACAGATCCTGCGTGGCCTGCCAGCTCAGCGTCGAGTTGAGGGTATATTGCGGGATAATCGACAAACGGTCGCCGGTTTCTTTGTTCTTACTCTGCAACATATACGTGTAGTTGTTATTCCACGTTACGGTGTCAGAGAACGGGATATTGATGGTGCCTTCCAGCCCTTCAACCACCGCTTTCGGTACGTTTTCCCATTTGTAAATGTTGGTGGTGCCATTAGAAGCCGTACCGGTTGACACCATACCCGCTTCAATTTTGTTGCGATAATCGTTACGGAACCAAGTCAGACCGGCCTGATAACCCTCGTGTTTCCACTCCAGCCCAATCTCTTTGTTGATGCTGTTTTCTGCTTTCAGGTCTTTGTTACCCTGCAGATAACAGGCGCTGGAGGCGTCAGCACAACCCTGACCATTGCTGTACAACAGATAGTTCGGGTTAGTCTGATACAGGCTTGGCGCTTTGTAAGCACGGCCGATGCCCATCTTCAACGTGAAGTCATCACCCAAGCCCTGTGACAGGTTCAGTGAGGGACTCCAGTTGTTACCCACAATCGAGTGATGGTCGAAACGCAGACTTGGCGTCAGCATAGTGCTGTCCGTCACTTCCATGTTGTCTTCGGCAAACAGCGAGAAGATTTCCGCCTGTGAATAGGGTGAACGACCGGTATTGGAGATGCCCGGCACGCTACCGTAGCTGGCCGCCTGGGTGGTTGAAGACGGATCTTTCATGCGCTGCTGGTTCCATTCGGTACCCAGCGTGGCCGTCTGGTTGATCAACCATTCAAACGGAATGCTGATTTCGCTGTGCAGCATGATGTCATCCAACTGAATGGTGTTAAAACCACTGTTGGAGAAGATGCCTTCGGTGCCGCCAGCCAAACCTTCATTAATACGGGTATTACGGGTTTTCTCGTAGCGTCCCCAAGTATTGGTGCTGACGCCGTTGTCCCATGCACCGGTCCACTTCAGCGAAACGTTCTGACGATACAGGCGGTTAGTTTCGTCACCGTACAGGCTTTTCACCAGCGTGCTGGTGTTGGTGTTCTGGGTATCACCGGCATACAGGTTGCCCTGACGGCTATAACCCGCCTGAAGTTCCAGGGTCTGCATTGGCGCAAACGCCCAGCTTAATAAGGCATTGATATCTTTATTGACGGAGCCTTCGCGACCGGCCGGATAGCTGCCCGCATAAGTCCCGGTACGATCAGCCGCATGGCCTTCGTTGATGTCGTAAGCATCCGCCTGGGTCTTGGCTAAACCGCCATACAAACGGAAGTTGAAATCATCGCCCAGCGGTCCTTGCAGACTGAAGTTGGTGCGTTTGGTTGCGCCTTCATCTTTGTGCTGCGGGACGTTGAAATAGGTGTTCCAGGAACCGTGCCACTGCTGATCGGTGTATTTTTTGGTGATGATGTTCACCACACCACCCGCCGCGCCGTTACCGTAGCGCACCGCTGCCGGACCACGGATCACATCGATATGGTCGATCAACTCCGGCGGCACCCAGTTGGTATCACCGCGGGTGTCACGCTCACCACGCCAACCGAGACGTACCGAGTTACGGCTGGTAATCGGGATACCATCCACCATAATCAGGGTATTTTCCGGGCCCATGCCACGAATATCGATCTGGCGGTTGTTGCCACGCTGGCCGCTGGTGGAGTTACCGGTCAGGTTAACACCCGGCATGGTACGAATGATTTCAGAGACGTCACGGGCTGGCGGATGTTTTTTGATTTCATCAGCGGTGATAGTGGAAACACCGGGAGCCTGGAGTGTCTGCTGCTGAGCGGTCACCATCATGGTGCCGCCATCAAGGGAGTTGGCGTCTGTGCTGGTAGTCGTCGTACTGGAGGTCTCTGCTGCCCATGCACTGCTGGAAAGGAGCCCCAGTTCAATCAGAATGGCTAATGATAAACGCGAATATTTTGTCATTTTTTCGTTCCTGGATTGCCAGCAAAGGTAACTGGCGCGCCGGTGAGAAGGTCACAGTCCCTATCGAAACCCCGTTCCAAACCTGGCAGTGCCATCCGTTGCGCATCCTTTCTTTAAACAGAAAGGTGACAGGCGGAACGAGCGTGCTCATTTATGAGCGGAAACACCCTATTGCAAATGCAAATAATTATCAATAGTATTATTTATAACCTTTGTGAAAGAATCCTTGAGTAAATGGCGACTGGCAGCACCTATGACCTGGCTAAATGATCTGACCGGCAGTGAAGCCTGGTGGCAGGAGCAACAAACTAAAGGTATCCCGCGGGTGGAAGGCGAAGTGGATGGCGAGTGTCAGGTCACTTTCCTCTGGCGCGATCCGCAGGGCAACGAGGCGCAGTCGCGCATCCAGCGGGTCTGGATCAACATCACCGGTGTGACCGATCACCACCAGCGCCGCGCCCCGCAATCCCTGATGCGTGTTGCTAATACCGATGTCTGGTACTGGCAAACCACCCTGCCAGCCAACTGGCGTGGCAGCTACTGCCTGATGCCGGATGAGCAGGCGACTGATTTTTCCGGCGACGTCGACATGTATGCGCTGCGCAACTGGTGGCGTGATAAATTCCCGACCGCCCAGGCTGACCCGCTCAATGCGTTGCGTGGCTGGTCCGGCGGACGCGGCATGGGGGTTTCCCCGCTGCATCTGCCTCTGGCTCCCAATCAACAGCTGTGGCGCGCAATTGATGAAGGCCGCGCCCCTGCCATCACATTGCAAGAATATCGCTGGGATAGCCGCTTGCTCGACAATAGCCGTCGGGTGTGGATCTACTGCACGGGCGAGACCCAGCCTGAGTCACGGCCCCTGGCCATTTTGCTCGACGGCCAGTTCTGGGCCAACAGCATGCCGATTGCCGGCCCGCTCCAACAACTCACCGATGAAGGCGCATTGCCTGCCGCCGTCTATCTGTTTATCGACATCATCGATCGTGAGCATCGCAGCCGCGAGCTGCCGTGCAATGCCCTGTTCTGGCAAGCCTTACAGGAAGAATTGCTTCCCCAAGTGGCGCAGTGGGCACCGCACCAACAACAGGCCGACCGCACCGTGGTCGCCGGACAAAGTTTTGGCGGTCTGGCTTCGGTGTTCGCGGCGTTGCACTGGCCGCAGCAATTTGGCAACGCCATCAGCCTGTCCGGCTCCTTCTGGTGGCCGGAACGGGGTAATCCGCACGGCTGGCTGTTGCAGCAACTGGAGCAGGGTCTGGCACCGCGCCAGCCGCTGCGTTTCTGGCTGGAAGCGGGTAAACGTGAAGGCCTGATTTTGCAGGCGAATCAGCAACTGCAACAGCAGTTACACGCCGCTGGCTATCAGGTGCACTACCAGCCGGTAGAAGGTGGCCACGACGCGCTGTGCTGGCGCGGTGGCCTGCTCGATGGCTTACAGGCGCTGTGGCGCACCCCGATATAAATTCATCTCGCCCGGACTCAGGAGCCGACATGGAACATCGCAATCCCTTCGACGATCCGCAGCAGGATTGTCTGGTGCTGTGCAACCCGCAGCAACAATACAGTTTATGGCCCGCGTTTAGCGCCCTCCCCACTGGCTGGCATACCGTGTATGGCCCCCAGCCGCAGCCGGATTGCCTCAGCTGGCTGGAACAGAACTGGGGGGATATCCGCCCAGTGACGCAGGACACAAACCGGAGCGACAATGTCTGAATCTCTGATGAATCGACCCCACACTGAACAACAAACCCTGCCGCTGGTTGCGGCGCAGCCCGGCATCTGGATTGCCGATCAGCTGTCACGCCATCACAATGCCTACGCGGTGGCACACTTTATTGAATTGCACGGCGATATCGATAGCACCTTACTGAGCAAAGCCATCATTGCCGGGATGCAGGAAGCCGATACGCTGAATATGGCGTTTGGTGAAGTGGACGGCGAAGCGCTGCAATGGCCGCAGGCCCAGTCTTTCACCCCACCGCAGGTGGTTGACCTGCGTTCCGACGCGCATCCTGCCGACAAAGCCCGTGCGCTGATGCGCGAAGATATGAATGGCGATTTGCGCGTGCTGAGCGGCGCACCCTTGTATCACCATTGCCTGTACCGCCTCGGCGAGCAGCATTGGTTCTGGTATCAGCGTTATCACCACCTGGTGGTGGATGGCTTCAGCTTTACTGCCCTGACGCGGCGTATCGCCAACCTGTACAGCGCCTGGGCGCGCCAGCAGGAACCAGAACCAACGCCGTTTATCCCCTTTAGCGAAGTGGTGGAAGAGTATCAGCGTTATCAGCAATCCTCTTCCTTTGAGCGAGATCGCCAGTTCTGGCGTGAAAAAGGCGCCTCCCTGCCCGCGCCCGCCTCACTGGCACCGCAACCACTGGCCGGTCAGAGCGCCAGCACCCAGCTGTTGCGCCATAGCCTGACGCTGGATCGTGCCACCTTCCAGACGCTGGTCAGCCAGCATCCGCAGCACAGCGCCGCCGATCTCGCCTTCGCCCTGGTGGGACTCTGGCTGGCGCGCCTGAGCGGACAAAACGATTTCTCGGCGGGTTTCATCTTTATGCGTCGTATCGGATCGGCGGCCCTGTGCGCCACCGGGCCGGTGATTAACGTGTTGCCGATGGCGATCCATTACGATCCGGATCAGCCGCTGGCCGCCCTGGCAACGCAACTGGCGGGTGAAGTGAAGAAAATGCGTCGCCACCAGCGCTATGATGCTGAGCAGGTGCAACGCGATCTGGGCCGTCTCGGCGACGGTGATCCGATCTACGGCCCGGTGATCAACCTGAAGATGTTTGACTATCAGCTGGATTTTGCCGGTGTGGAGGGGATCACCCATCAGCTGGCTTCCGGCCCGGTGCGCGATCTGGAAATCGCCATCTATATCAGCGAACAGGGTGATCTCACACTGGAACTGCTGGCCAATGCCGAGCGTTACAATCTGGCGACGCTACAACGCCACACCAGCCGCTTCGCGTTGCTGTTGACGCAACTGGCTGCTGCACCGCAGCGGCCGTGCGGCGAGTTGGATCTGTTGACCACAGCAGAACATCAGTGGCTGGCGGAGATTAACCACACTCCGCACCCGCTACCTGCCGAGACTCTGGCCTCGCTGCTGGCCCAGCAGGTGGCCCGCACCCCGGATGCGCCAGCGCTGGCCGATGCACAGCATCAACTCAGCTATCGTCAGATGCAGCAGCAGGTGTTTGCGCTGGCTCAACAGCTCAGCGCCGCCGGTGTCGCGCAGGGCGATATCGTTGCGGTAGCGCTGCCGCGTTCGGTGCAGCTGTCGCTGGCGTTACAGGCGATTGTGTCGCTCGGCGCGGCTTATCTGCCGCTCGATACTGGCTACCCCGATGATCGCCTGCAACTGATGCTGGAAGATGCCACGCCACAAACGTTGATCACCTCAGCGTCACTCGCGCCGCGTTTTGCTGCCATCTCCGACGTCAGCCAGCTGCATTTCGATGCATTATTTAGCCACACGGATGCCCCTGCCCCGCGCAGCGCGCCGCAACCGCAGGACGGTGCCTACATCATTTATACCTCGGGTTCTACCGGACGCCCCAAAGGGGTTCTGGTCGGCCATGAAGCGATCGTTAACCGCCTGTTGTGGATGCAAAATCACTATCCGTTGCAGGCTGATGATGTGGTGTTGCAGAAAACCCCGAGCAGCTTTGACGTTTCGGTGTGGGAATTCTTCTGGCCGCTGCTGGTCGGTGCCCAACTGGTGATGGCTCCACCGGAAGCCCATCGCGATCCGGAAGCCCTGCAACAGCTGTTCGCGCAACACCGGGTCACCACCACCCACTTTGTGCCTTCAATGCTGGCTGCGTTTGTCGCCGCGTTGCAGGACGATACCGCAATTAGCCACTGTGCCAGCCTGCGTCGCGTGTTCTGTAGCGGCGAAGCACTGCCAACCGATCTGTCCCGTGAGTGGGAACAGCTGACCCGGGTTCCGCTGCACAATTTATACGGCCCGACCGAAGCGGCGG
Source organism: Pantoea sp. At-9b (assembly GCF_000175935.2). Lineage (NCBI taxonomy): Bacteria > Pseudomonadati > Pseudomonadota > Gammaproteobacteria > Enterobacterales > Erwiniaceae > Pantoea > Pantoea sp. At-9b. Next base: position 572,746 of record NC_014837.1, on the reverse strand, counting down.
TGGATGTAAGTTGGTATCCGGCGTTCGGTGAATCACTGGCGGCGGTCGAAGGTGCCAGCGTGCCGATTGGCTATCCGGTCTGGAACACCGGCCTGCGTATTCTTGATGCACGCCTGCAACCGGTGCCGCCAGGCGTGGCGGGCGATCTTTATCTGACCGGCATTCAGCTGGCGCACGGTTATCTGGGACGTCCCGATCTCACCGCCAGCCGCTTTGTCGCCGATCCGGCAGGCAATGGCGAACGTATGTACCGCACTGGCGACGTGGCGCGCTGGCTCGACAACGGGGCGGTGGAATACCTTGGCCGCAGCGACGATCAGTTAAAAATTCGTGGTCAGCGCATCGAACTCAACGAAATCGATCATGTGTTGTGTGAGCAGCCCGGTATTGAGCAGGCCGTGACGCACGCCGTGGTGCTGGGGGGCGAGGCGGCGCAGGGCGATGCCCGCCAACTGGTGGGTTATGTCATCGCCGATCACGCCGTAGACGGTGAAGCCCTGCGTAACGCGCTGGCGCAGCAATTACCCGCCCATATGGTGCCGGTGGCGATTGTGCAGTTGGAGACGTTCCCGCTCAGTAGCAACGGCAAGCTGGATCGCAAAGCTCTACCGCTGCCACAGGCCACCACCGCCAGCGCCGGACGCGAACCGCATCCCGGACTGGAAAGCCAGCTCGCGGCGGCGTTTTGTCAGTTGCTGGCACGCGACAGCATCAGCGCGCAGGATGATTTCTTTGCCTTGGGCGGCCATTCATTGCTGGCGATGCGCCTTGCCGCGCAACTACGCCGTGAACTCCAGCAACCGGTGTCAGTCGGGCAGATTATGGTCGCCTCCACCGTGGAAAAACTGGCTGCATTGCTGAGTGATGAGCAGTCACACCAGCAGGCCGGTTTCGAGGCGGTACTGCCGTTGCGCCAGGGCAGCGGACCGAATCTGTTCTGCTTCCATCCGGCCTCCGGTTTTGCCTGGCAATTCAGTATCCTGCAACGCTACCTGGAGGCGCGCTGGTCGTTGATCGGTATTCAGTCGCCGGACACCACCAGCCCGCTGAATCACAGCCTGCATCTGGACGAGGTGTGCGAAGCCCATCTGCGCACGTTGCGCGAGGTGCAACCGCACGGACCTTACTATTTCCTCGGTTATTCGCTCGGCGGCACGCTGGCGCAGGGAATTGCGGCACGCCTGGCAGCGTCCGGTGAAGAGGTGGCCTTCCTCGGTTTGCTCGATACCTGGCCGCCAGAAACGCAGAACTGGGATGAAAAACGCGGCGAGAATGTGCTGGATCCGGCGGTGCTGGACGAAGTGAACCGCGAGCGCGAGCAGTTTATCGCCGCGCAGCGGCATCAGGCGGGGGAAGAGATGCAGGCGATGTTTGACACCATCGAAGCCAACTACGCCAGTTCAGTACGTTTGCTGGCGACCGCACGCAGCGCCCGCTTTAGTGGTCGCGCCACATTGTTCCTCGCGCAGCAGACGCAACAGCCAGGCCAGGATGCGCGCCGCGCCTGGGCACCCTATGTGAGCGAGCTGGAGGTGTGGCCGATGGATTGCGCCCACGTCGACATCATTTCACCGAAGATGTTTGAGCAGATTGGCCCGTTGTTGCAGCGGCTACTGAGCGAACTGTGATCCAGAATGTAGGGCGCGATAAATCGCGCCGCTACAACATGTTATGTTTTTGGCCGCCCCAGCGGCACAATCATGGGCGTGTGTGCCACCGGGTCTTCCACAATCACGCAGCGCAAACCATACACCTGCTCAATCAGTGCGGGCGTGACAATCTCTGCCGGTTTCCCTTCCGCAATAATCCGGCCATGGCGCATGGCAATCAGGTGCGTGGCGTAACGACAGGCATGATTCAGGTCATGCAGGACCACCACCAACGAGCGACCGTGCTGTTGATTGAGATCCTGCATCAATTCCAGCAATTCAATCTGATGGGTGATATCCAGCCAGGTCGTCGGCTCGTCCAGTAACAACAGCGGCGTTTGCTGCGCCAGCACCATCGCAATCCATACGCGCTGGCGCTGACCACCCGACAAGGTATCCACCTGTTGATCGGCGAGATCCGAGACGCCGGTTGCCAGCATCGCCTGCTGTACCGCCTGCTCATCTTCAGCGCGCCAGCGGCCAAACAGCGCCTGATGTGGATAGCGTCCACGCGCCACCAGCTCAGTCACGCTGATGCCAGCGGGTGCGTTAGAACTTTGTGGCAACAGGCCAAGACGGCGTGCCACTTCTTTCGTGGGATAGCGTGCAATGGCTTCCCCATCCAAAAACACCTGACCTTTCAACGGCGTATTCAGACGACTCAGGGTGCGTAGCAGGGTTGATTTGCCGCAGGCGTTCGGGCCGATAATCACCGTCAGCTCCCCTTCCGGTATCGCCACCGACAAATTTTCTGCCACCACTTTTTTGTCGTAACCCAGCGTCAACCCTTCGCCATAAAGACGGCTGGAGATTTCGGTCATTGGCGTCGTGCCTCCCGCACCAGTAAAGCAATCAGATAAAGGCCGCCGAGGCTGACGGTAATCACGCCCACCGGCAATTGATAAGGCAGGAACAGATGCTGCGCGGCGAAATCGGCAGCGATCAGCAACAGCGCACCACACAGCGCCGCCAGCGGCATGCCGCCACCGAGGCGACGCGCAATCTGCGGTGCGAGGAGCGCCACAAAGGAGATCGGGCCGACCAGCGCCGTGGAGGCGGCGATCAGCACCACCCCCAGCAGCATCAGCCACAGACGGCTACGCTCCACCGGCACGCCGAGGGCGCTGGCGGTATCATCGCCCATCTCCAGCAAACGCATGCGCCGTGCCAGCAACGCCACCAACAGCAGCGCCACCAGCAACGCGGCGATCACCGGCGGCGTCTTGTTCCAGGTGATACCGTTAAGCGTACCGGCGCTCCACAAACCGGCACTGAGGGCCGCATCCAGTGAGGCACTGATAATCAACCAACTGTTCAGCCCCATTAACAGCGCGCGCACGCTGATGCCGACGATAATCAAACGGAAGGTTTCCACACCGTTGCGCCAGGCAAACAAGTAGACCAACGCGGCAGTGGCAATGCCACCGATCAATGCGGCCATCGTGATCGCTGAGGCGCTCTGGTTGAACAGCACCAGCGCCACCAGCACGCCGCTGTAGGCTCCAGTGTTAAAGCCAAGGATATCCGGGCTACCCAACGGATTACGTAGCAAGGACTGGAAAATCGCACCACTTACGCCCAGCGCGGCACCAATCAGCAACGCCATCAGTACTCGTGGTAAACGCCACTCCAGCACGATCAGTTTGACATTGCTGGCACCCTGTCCCAGCAGCACCTGCCAGATTTGTTCCCCACTGAGCGGTAAGGTTCCCCGCGTCATTGCCAGGAATGCGATCAACCCACAACCCAGCAGTAGCCAGCAGGTATGAAACATGACGCGTCGGGTCATACCGCACCCCGCGCGAGTTTGCGGCGCACCAACACAATCAACATCGGTGCACCCAGCATGGCGGTCACAATGGAGACGCGCAGTTCACCGGGCACCAGCAGGCGGCCAATAATATCCGCTGTCAGCAGCAGGATCGGCGTCACCAGTGCGGTCGCAGGCAGCAGCCAGCGATGGTCATTCCCCACCAGCCAGCGCGCCAGATGCGGTGTCATCAACCCGACAAACGCAATCGGTCCGACCGCAGCGGTTGCGGCACCACATAGCAAGGCAATCGCCAGCAGCCCCAGCAACTGAGTGCGTGCCACGCGCGTACCCAGCGCCGTTGCCATATCGCCGCCCATACTCAGGCTGTTTAACGCCTGCGACAGACATAAAGCCACCACGCTGCCCAGTGCGACGGCTGGCCATAGGGTGCGTAGACTGGTGAAGCTGCGGATATCCAGCGAGCCGCTATGCCAGAAACGCAGGTGGTCATAAATGTCAGGATTGAGCAGCGAGATACCCGACGTCAGCCCCTCCAGTACCGCGCTTAACGCCACGCCCGCCAAGGTTAAACGCACCGGATTGACGCGTCCTCCGCCAATCGCACCGGTCATCGACACCAGTAATGAGGCCAGCAGCGCACCGCTAAACGCAAAAGCGAGCCATTCGGCTGGGGTATGCGCGTTAAACCACGCCATGCCCAGTACCACGGCGAAACTGGCTCCGGCATTGACCCCGAGGATACCGGGGTCAGCCAGCGGGTTACGCGTCAGGCTTTGCATTAGCGCCCCGGCCAGCCCCAGTGCCACTCCCGCCAGTAAACCGGCCAGGGTTCGCGGCAAACGCGCCTCGCGCACGATAACGCAATCGGCACTACCACAGGTGGTGGTAACAGCATGATAAACATCGGAAAGAGAAATGGATTGCGCACCCAGCATTAGACTGAGGGCAATAAGAAGCACCAGCAGCATCCCTGATCCTGCAAGTGCACGAGTCTGGTACATAGCGTTATGAACCTTCAACTTATACCTTTCATCCTTCAAACTGTAGGTGCGTTGGCTGCGCTCGCTCACCCCGGTCACTTACTTCAGTAAGCTCCCGAGGATTCACTCTTTTGCCGCCTTCCTACAGCTCGAATGATTTGGGTATATCAACGTAATCGCGTGCGTAGGATAAATGTGATAATGATATTTGTTATCGTTATTACTCGTATTTGTCTATGTTATCATGACTCGCCTCGCGAAAGATGAGGAAAATTGGTGCAAAAAGGCGAAGAAATGAACAAACCCTCCCACTTTATCGATCTCTCTCTGCTTAAATCCCACCCGGCGTTTCGCGCGGTATTTATCGCCCGTTTTATCTCGATTGTCGCACTCGGCATGCTGGCTGTTGCGGTGCCGGTACAAATTCAACAGATGACAGCATCGTCCCTGTTGGTCGGACTCGGCGTCACGGTGGCCGCCTGCGGCATGTTTATCGGTTTGCTCACCGGCGGGGTGTTGGCCGATCGTTATGAACGGAAAAAATTGATTTTACTGGCGCGTTCCACCTGTGGGCTGGGTTTTGTCGGGCTGGCAATAAATGCCGCACTGCCTGAGCCTTCGCTGGCTGCGGTTTATCTGTTGGGGTTGTGGGATGGCTTTTTCGGTGCGATTGGCGTCACCGCGTTGCTGGCCGCAACACCGGCGCTGGTGGGACGCGAAAACCTGATGCAGGCTGGCGCGATCACCATGCTGTCGGTGCGCTTCGGCTCTATTCTGTCACCGGCCATTGCTGGCATGGTGATTGCCAGCGGCGGCGTGGTGTGGAACTTCGCCCTCGCAGCGCTGGGAACCTTGCTGACCGTACTGACCTTGCTCAAACTGCCGCTGCTGCCTCCCCCGCCCCAACCACGTGAACATCCCGTAAAGTCGCTGGTAACCGGTGTGCAATTTCTGTTTACCACCCCGCTGGTCGGCATGGCGGCGTTAATCGGCGCGCTGGTCACGCTGGCCAGCGCGATTCGCGTGTTGTATCCGGCACTGGCACCACATTGGGAGGTCAGTGCCGATCGGCTGGGATTGATGTTCTCGGCGGTGCCGCTGGGGGCCGCGATCGGCGCCTTGACCAGTGGTCGCTTAGCGCACGCCGCACGTCCTGGTTTATTGATTCTCAGTAGCGCCATCGCGTCTTTTCTGGCACTCGGGCTGTTTGGCCTGATGCCGAATTTTGCCCTCGCGCTGCTCTGCCTGGTGGCTTTCGGTTACTTCAGCTCAATCACCAGCCTGGTGCAGTACACCCTGATTCAGGCATTAACTCCCGATGCACTGCTGGGACGTATTAACAGCCTATGGACGGCACAAAACGTTACCGGAGATGCGCTGGGCGCAGCGCTGATTGGCGGGATAGGCACTTGGTTGTTACCCCAGCAGGCCGCCGCGGTGTTTGGCTTCGCTGCTACCCTGCTGGGCATGCTGATGTGGTTAGTGATGGGACGTTTACGTCACTATCAACCGCCAGCCGCTACGCTGGCGGAACAGACATCATGACTTCACAAACAGTGTTTCCAGGCGAGCCAGCAGGTTGCTGGCGCTGAAGTAGTCGAGGCGGAAGCTATCAACACCCAGTGCATAAACCTGCTGCTGCGTGACGGCGGCGTTTTGTGCGAGGAACGGATTGCTCAGCACCGACTGGCGGGTTTTGTCATCGGCGGCAAATAACAGGAAGCTGTGTCCGGTCAGGCCGCTGGCGACATTTTCACCCGCGAGCTGAATGATGTCCTTACGCTGTCCCATGCTGTGGCTTTGCTGAATATTGGCCGGTGGCAGCGCCAGGGTGAAGCCCAACTGCTGCAACAATTTGCCCTGGGCCGATTCGGCGGTCCAGAGATTCACCGCACGTCCATCGCCATTCCACACCATGGCGGAAACCGGCTGCGGCGGTAATTTGATGGCTTTTTTCAGCGCCGCCTGACGATCGGCAAAGGCTTTAATATGCTGCGCCGCCTCGGTTTCATGGCCGGTGGCGTCACCCAGCAAGGTCATCAGGTCTTGCCAGCTTTTATCGTCGTAGTTGATCACCAGCGTCGGCGCAATGGCAGAAAGCTGACTCACCAGTTTGATAGCGGAATCATTCCCGGTGGCACTGACGATGATCAGATCCGGCGCTTCGGCGGCGATCGCTTCAGCGCTGGGTTCGCCAATATAGAGACGTTTTACGCCGCGCTGTTTTGCCACCTCGCCCCACTGACGGAAAAAGCCCTGATCGTCAGACAGGCGGCTGTTGGGCACGGTGGCACCGGATGCAATCACCGGCGCATCAATCGCCAGCAGGGAGCCGGTCAGCGTGACGCTGGTTGAGACGATACGCTGGGGCGCTTTGGTTAACGTCACCACGCCCTGCTCAGTCTGAATTTTGCGCGGCCAGCCCTGTTCGGCACGCGCGAGGCCACTGAAAGCCTGTAAAATGAACAACAGGACAACTGTGCCCCATAAACCGCATTTATTCATAAGTTTTCATCCACCATTTAGCTTATTTCGGCCTTCGGCGTAAACGCCGGAAAACGCTTAAAGATAAGGGAGCACCCGCGAATTGTTTGACTCTTTAGGCCATTCGACGTAGGTTACAGGGCCATAATAAAAATGATAATCATTCTTAATAATCTTATCATTTATAGGTGAAAATTATGGTGGAATCCTCCACGTTTGAAAATGCCTGGCTGAAGGATTTTTCCGCTCTTTGCCGCGGATTCCTGTTCACATCCCCCTGGCAGAGCCTGGTTACTCAAGGTTGTTACACCACCCTGACCGAACCGGTTCAGGATGCTGCCGCGTTGGACGGTGATTTTCAGCAACAGCTGCGCCAGCATTTTGCTGCGGCGAAAAAGCAGGGGATCGCGAAGCCCATTCTGGTCGGTGCCATCCCGTTTGATGTCAGCCAACCTGCTGCCTTGTTTATTCCTGAGTCCCATCAGACCTTTAAGCGTGCGGATTTGCTGGCCGCATTACCGACTGAACTGAGCGCCCTGCCCGCGGTACGGCGTCGTGCGGCGGTACCGGATCATGACGTCTTTACCAACATGGTGGCCGATGCGGTGGCAGCCACCCAACGCGGCGAGCTCGACAAAGTGGTCCTGTCGCGTTTGATGGATATCGTGACGGAGCAGCCCGTAGATAGCGCGGCGCTGATGCAGCGGGTGATAGCGCAAAACCCCAACAGCTACCATTTCCATCTGCCGTTGCCGCAGGGTGGTGTACTGCTGGGTGCCAGCCCGGAACTGATGCTGCGTAAACAGGGGCGTGATTTCAGCTCTTGTCCTCTCGCCGGTTCCGCACGTCGCGATAGCGATAGCCAAACCGACCGCGCAGCCGGCGAAACCCTGATGAACTCCAGTAAAGATCGGCACGAACATCAGCTGGTCACCGATGCGATGCGCAGCACGCTGCAACCGCGCAGCCGTCTGCTGTCGGTGCCGACGGTGCCTTCGCTTCTCACCACCTCAACGTTATGGCATCTCGCCACGCAGATTGATGGTGAAGTGCAGGACACGCGCGAAAATGCCTTGTCCCTCGCCTGCCTGCTGCATCCCACTCCGGCGCTCAGCGGTTTCCCGCATCAGCAGGCGCTACAGCTGATTCAACAGCTGGAACCGTTCGATCGTCAGCTATTTGGCGGCATCGTCGGCTGGTGTGATGACGAAGGCAACGGCGAATGGGTCGTCACCATCCGTTGCGGTACGGTACACGACACCCGCGTGCGCCTGTTCGCCGGTGCCGGGATTGTGGCCGACTCTCAACCCGAATCAGAATGGCGCGAAACTGGCGTGAAACTGGACACCATGTTGCGCGCTTTTGGACTGCAATAAAGGAAACACCATGAGTATTCCCTATAACCGCTGGCCTGACGATCTCGCCGCACGTTACCGTGAAAAAGGCTATTGGCTCGACGTGCCAATGACTGACATCCTGGCGCGTCAGCAGCAGAATGACGCGATCGCGGTGATCGACGGCGAACGCCAAATCAGCTACCGCGAAATGCATCAGCTGACCGACAATCTGGCGGCAGCGTTGCAACGTCGCGGTTTGAAAACCGGCGATACCGCGCTGGTACAGCTCGGCAACGTGGCGGATTTCTATCTGACCCTGTTTGCCTTATTTAAAATCGGCGTGGCCCCCGTCAATGCCCTTTTCAGCCATCAGCGAACCGAAATGACCGCCTACGCGGCACAGATTGAACCGGTGCTGCTGATTGCCGATCGTACCCATCCGCTGTTCGCGGATGACAGCTTTATCGATGTGCTGTGCCGCAACCATCCCTCATTGCAGCAAGTGATTCTGCGCAATGACAGCCAAGCGGAAAACACCCTGGAAGCGCTGCTGGCAGAAAAAGCGGGCGATTTTAGCCCGACGCCCAGCGCCGGTGATGAAGTGGCCTTCTTCCAGCTTTCTGGCGGCAGTACCGGTACACCGAAACTGATCCCACGCACCCACAATGATTACTACTACAGCATTCGCGGCAGCGTGGATATTTGCGCCGTAACCGATCGTACCCGCTATCTGGTGGCGCTGCCTGCGGCACATAACTTCCCGATGAGTTCGCCCGGCGCACTCGGCGTGTTTTACGCCGGTGGTCAGGTGGTACTGGCTGCCGATCCCAGCGCGACGCTGTGCTTTCCGTTAATCGAAAAGCATCAGATCACCGATACCGGCCTGGTGCCGCCAGCAGTGAGCCTGTGGTTACAGGCGATTCAGGAATGGGGCAGCAACAAACAGCTGGCCTCACTGGAACGGATGCAGGTCGGTGGCGCGAAGTTGGGTGAAACCCTTGCGTCCCGCATCCAGCAGGAGATCGGCTGCCGTCTGCAACAGGTGTTCGGGATGGCGGAAGGGCTGGTGAACTACACCCGCTTTGACGACGATGAGCAAACTATCCTCACCACGCAGGGACGCCCCATTTCTGACGATGATGAAGTGTGGGTCGCCGATGCCGACGGCAATGCGCTGCCGGTGGGTGAAGTGGGTCGTCTGATGACACGCGGTCCTTATACCTTCCGGGGTTACTATCGCAGCCCGGAGCATAACGCCGCCAGCTTTGATGCCGACGGGTTTTACTGTTCCGGCGATCTGATTGAGATCAACCCGCAGGGTTACATCACCGTGCAAGGGCGCGAGAAAGATCAGATCAACCGTGGCGGCGAAAAGATCGCCGCAGAAGAGATTGAAAACCTGCTGCAACGCCACCCGGATGTGATTCACGCCGCACTGGTGTCCATGAATGATGAGCTGATGGGTGAAAAGAGCTGTGCGTTTATTGTCGCCAGCCAGCCGATTAAGCCGGTGGTGCTGCGTCGCCATCTGCGTGAACTGGGCGTTGCCGAGTTCAAATTACCCGATCGTATTACCTGCGTAGACGCCCTGCCGCTGACCCCGGTCGGTAAGGTGGATAAAAAACGTCTGCGCCAACAACTTGCCGATCAACAAGCGCAAGCCTGACCTGTACCGGAGATTGTATGGCTATTCCAAAATTGACCTCTTATCCGCTGCCGACCACCACCGAGTTGCCTGCCAACAAGGTGAAATGGACGCTGGAGCCGCAACGCGCGGCACTGCTGATTCACGATATGCAGGCCTATTTCCTTAATTTTTGGGGCGAAAACAGCCCCCTGGTGAATCAGGTTGTCGAAAATATCGCCCGTCTGCGTGCCTACTGCAAAGCGCAGGGCATTCCGGTGTTCTATACCGCACAGCCCAACCAACAGAGCGATGAAGATCGTGCGTTGCTGAATGACATGTGGGGACCTGGCCTGAACAAGCATCCCGATCAACAGAAGATCGTGGATGCACTGGCCCCGGATCAGGACGATCATGTGCTGACCAAATGGCGCTACAGTGCCTTCCATCGCTCGCCGCTGGAGTCGATCCTGCAAGAGATGGGCCGCGATCAGTTGATCATTACCGGCGTGTACGCCCATATCGGCTGCCTGACCACCGCGACCGACGCTTTTATGCGTAACATTCAGCCATTTATGGTGGCCGATGCGCTGGCCGACTTCACCCGTGAAGAACATATGATGGCGCTGACCTACACCGCTGGTCGTAGTGGCAAAGTGGTGATGACCGCCGATCTGATGCCGCTGCCGCTGAGTAAAGATGAGCTGCGTGCCCTGATCCTGCCGCTGCTGGAAGATGACGATGTGCCGGAAGACGATGAGAACCTGATTGATTACGGTCTTGATTCCGTGCGGGTGATGGCGTTGGCAGCGCGCTGGCGTCAGGTGCACAGCGATATCGATTTCGTCAGCCTGGCGAAGAATCCCAGCATTGATGGCTGGTGGGCGTTGCTGTCGCGGGAGTCGGCAAAATGAGTCTGCCCTTTGATTTCAGTGGAAAAATTGTCTGGGTTACCGGTGCCGGTAAAGGCATTGGTTACCATACCGCGCTGGCTTTCCATCAGGCTGGTGCACAGGTGGTGGGTTTCGATCTGCATTTTGCACAGTCAGACTATCCGTTTGCCTGTCAGGTGATGAACGTCGCCGATGCCGCAGAAGTCAAATCCGTTTGCCAGCGCCTGCTGGCCGAGCAGCCTCGTCTTGATGTGCTGGTGAACGGTGCTGGCATTCTGCGTATTGGGAGTACCGAAGAACTGGCGTTTGAGGACTGGCAGGCTTGCCTGGCGGTCAACGCCGGTGGGGCGTTTAATATGTTCCAGCAAACGCTGCCGGTGTTCCGTCAGCAGCGGGCCGGAGCCATTGTGACCATCGCTTCCAATGCCGCCCATGCGCCACGCCTTGGCATGTCTGCCTATGGCGCATCCAAAGCCGCGCTGCGCAGCCTGTGTCTCACCGTAGGTCTGGAAATGGCCCCGCTGGGCGTGCGCTGCAATATCGTGTCGCCAGGATCGACCGATACCGACATGCAACGCAGCCTGTGGCATACGCCGGAAGCCGAACAGGAGATGATCAACGGCTTCCAGGATCAATATAAGCTCGGGATCCCGCTGCGAAAGATCGCTAAACCGCAGGAGATCGCCGCCAATATTCTGTTCCTTGCTTCCGATCTCGCCAGCCATGTGGTACTCCAGGATATCGTGGTGGACGGTGGCGCGACGCTGGGAGCCTGATGCATGGTAATCTGGAAACGATCGATAGAACTGGATGAACTGAACCGGATGGGTGAGAACTCGCTGGTGGCGCATCTGGGCATTGTGTTTACCCTGATCGGCGATGATTACCTCGAAGCCATCATGCCGGTGGATACACGCACGCAGCAGCCATTTGGTTTGTTGCACGGTGGGGCATCGGTGGTGCTGGCGGAATCGATGGGATCGATTGCCGGTTATCTCAGCGTGGAAGAGGGAAAAAGCGTCGTGGGGATTGAGGTGAGTGCCAGTCATCACCGCGCGGTCAGCAGCGGCGAAGTGCGTGGTATCTGCCGACCCTTGCATCTCGGTGCGCGTAATCAAAGCTGGCAGATTGAGATTCGCAACGGACGCGATCAGTTGTGCTGTAGTAGCCGTTTGACGGTGGCAGTGCTCGGGTAATGCTGCTCGCTGATGCCCTCACCCCGGCCCTCTCCCGCAAGCGGGAGAGGGAGAAGGAGAGGGAGAGGGAGAGGGAGAAGAGATGCTGACCAGTTCCCTCTCCCGCTTGCGGGAGAGGGTTAGGGTGAGGGGGAAAAAAAAGCGGCCATCTGGCCGCTTTTTTGCTGGGGCAATTAACGCTGGTAAATGATTTCGACGCCTTCGTCGTCGTCCTCGTCCCAGTCGTCATCCCAGTCTTCGTCTTCTTCCACTTCCTGCGCGTTTTCCATCGCTTCACGGTGGTAATCATCCCACATGAAAGCCACTTTCTCCGGCTCTTTCGCTTCTTCCTCGACCTCTTTCGGGTTAGCGATGATGAAGCTCATCACGTCCCAGCACAGGTCGTTGACGCCATTACGGCTGGCAGCAGAAATCAGATAGTATTTATCTTCCCAGCCAAGGGCTTCTGCAATCGCTTTAGCGCGGCTTTCGGCTTCTTCACGGCTCAGCAGGTCAGTTTTGTTAAACACCAGCCAGCGCGGCTTCTGGTACAGTTTATCGCTGTACTTTTCCAGCTCGCCAAGGATGATGCGCGCGTTTTCCACCGGATCAGACTCGTCAATTGGCGCGATGTCGATCAGGTGCAACAAGACGCGGCAGCGTTCGAGGTGTTTCAGGAAGCGAATACCGAGACCAGCACCTTCAGCAGCGCCTTCAATCAGGCCCGGGATGTCGGCGACCACAAAGCTTTTTTCGCTGTCCATACGTACCACGCCGAGGCTTGGTACCAGGGTGGTAAACGGATAATCAGCAACTTTTGGCTTAGCCGCAGAGACCGCGCGAATAAAGGTCGATTTACCGGCATTTGGCAAACCGAGCATACCGACATCAGCCAGCAGCATCAGCTCCAGTTGCAGGTCACGCTTTTCGCCCGGCGTACCCATGGTTTTCTGGCGTGGCGTGCGGTTCACAGACGATTTAAAACGGGTGTTACCCAGACCATGCCAGCCGCCTTTGGCGACCATCAATTTCTGGTCATGGCGCGTCATATCGCCCAGCGTTTCACCGGTGCCCTGATCGATAACACGCGTACCGACAGGCACTTTGACGATGATGTCTTTACCACGTTTGCCGGTACAGTCACGGCTCTGACCATTCTGGCCACGCTCAGCACGGAAAGATTTTTCGAAACGATAATCGATCAGGGTGTTCAGGTTTTCATCAGCCAGCAGGTAAACGTCGCCGCCATCGCCGCCGTCACCACCGTCCGGGCCACCTTTCGGAATGTATTTTTCGCGGCGGAAGCTGACGCAACCATTACCGCCATCACCCGCAACCGCCAGGATCGTCGCTTCATCAACAAACTTCATTTTCTTTCTCCGTCACACTAACGTTCACAACAGGTGTCCTGACTGCGAACGGGTCCGCCAGGGTCTTCTGCGCTGACCGGCGGCGGATAATACAGGATTGGCAATGCCTTGTGTACATAAATTGTACAGCATTCTGCTTCAGGATGCAGGCTCAGGCGCGCTCCGCAGCAGAATGTAAAAAGCCCCGCAAAGCTGCGGGGCCTTTCATTCGTTCGTTCAGACGTTAACCGTCTGCGTCACGACAACCTTACTCAGCAACGATGCTGATGTATTTACGGTTGTTCGGACCTTTAACTTCGAATTTTACTTTGCCGTCTGCGGTAGCAAACAGGGTGTGGTCACGACCACAACCTACGTTGTTACCCGCGTGGAATTTAGTACCACGCTGACGAACGATGATGCTACCTGCCAGAACAGATTCGCCACCGAAACGTTTTACACCCAGACGTTTTGCATTGGAGTCACGACCGTTACGAGTCGAGCCACCAGCCTTTTTATGTGCCATTTGTCAGATCTCCTCTTAGGCGCTGATGCCAGTGATTTTCACATCAGTGAACCACTGACGGTGGCCCTGCTGCTTACGGTAGTGCTTACGACGACGAAACTTAACGATCTTAATTTTCTCGCCACGACCATGAGCAACAACTTCTGCTTTGATCACGCCGCCTGAAACCAGTGGCGCGCCGATTTTCACGTCTTCGCCATTTGCAATCATCAGAACCTGGTCGAACTCGATGGTTTCACCGGTTGCGATGTCCAGCTTTTCCAGGCGAACGGTCTGACCTTCGCTTACTCGGTGTTGTTTACCACCACTTTGGAAAACCGCGTACATATAAAACTCCGCTTCTGCGCTTGCCTTTTTGTTTATCAGGCGGCGCTATAAATATTCACAATAGGGCGCGAATTCTACGCAAATCTCCAGAAGAAGACAAGTGCACTTTGCACTCTCTTGCAGAAAAAAAGCGCAGGATGAATGCAAACGTTTATCAAGCCGATTTTTCAAGTACAATCAGTAACAGATTACCTGAACTCACGCTGGGTAAAAGCGCTTACCATGCCGAGAAACGAGTCATAGCTGAACAGACGAATGAACTTAGAACAGATAAATGAATTAACCGCGCAGGACATGGCGGCCGTCAACCAGACCATCCTCGACCAGCTGAATTCAGATGTCTCGCTGATTAACCAGTTGGGTTATTACATCATCAGCGGTGGCGGAAAACGCATCCGCCCGATGATTGCTGTGCTGTCAGCACGTGCACTGAATTACCAGGGTTCGCAACATATCACCAATGCGGCGCTGATCGAATTTATCCACACCGCCACCCTGCTCCATGACGATGTGGTGGATGAATCCGATATGCGCCGGGGCAAAGCCACGGCCAATGCCGCATTTGGCAACGCCGCCAGCGTGCTGGTCGGTGATTTTATTTATACCCGCGCGTTCCAGATGATGACCAGCATGGGATCCTTAAAGATCCTCGCATTGATGTCAGAAGCCGTTAACGTGATCGCCGAAGGCGAAGTGTTACAGCTGATGAACGTTAATGATCCTGACATCACTGAAGAGAACTACATGCGGGTGATCTACAGCAAAACTGCCCGCCTGTTCGAAGCGGCGTCGCAGGCCTCCGCGATCCTCGCTGAAGCCACGCCAGCCCAGGAAAAAGCGCTCCAGGATTATGGACGCTATATTGGCACCGCTTTCCAGTTAATTGACGATTTACTGGATTACAGCGCCGACGGGGAGACACTGGGCAAAAATACCGGTGATGACCTGAGCGAAGGCAAACCGACGCTGCCGTTACTGCATGCCATGCACCATGGCACGCCTGAGCAGGCGCAGATGATTCGCCGTGCGATTGAAGAAGGCAATGGTCGCCATTTACTGGAACCCGTGCTGGAAGCGATGCAACAATGCGGTTCCCTTGCATGGACACGTCAACGTGCGGAAGAAGAGGCGGATAAAGCCATTGCTGCGCTGAAAATCCTGCCAGAAACCCCGTGGCGTAGTGCACTCGAAGCCTTAGCCCATATGTCCGTCCAACGCGATTTTTAATCTCTATGGGGCCTTACATGGCCCCTTCTCGCTCTCATTTCTGCGCCATCCCTTTACATCGTTTGCAAAACTTTTGCGAAATATCACGCAGTTATCGATCATTACTTGAAACTTACTGGAAATTTCAGGAATCTTTTTGCTATAAATAACCATAGCTTTCCAGTTACCTCGACTCTGGAAAGGCACATCCTCCCGTTGGATACGTTAACAACATGGACAAGGAGTAGAAGGGTTATGCGCATAAGGAGAAAAGACTGGCATTCGGCTGACATCATTGCCCGGTTAAAAAAAAGGGGATGACCATGGCGGAATTGTCGCGACAGTCAGGTCTGAGTTCATCAACGCTGGCCAATGCCATTGTTCGCCCCTGGCCGAAAGGTGAGTGGTTGATTGCTGGAGCACTCAATCTTCATCCCGCCGAGATCTGGCCAAGCCGATATTATGATCCGAAGACACGCAGCTTACGCGATCGAAAAGTCCGTCTGCCCGCCGCAAAAGATCCTGAATCACCGTTAGATCCTGAAGCCCCCTTTGTGGATCTCTGAAGAAAAAAAACCAGCCGCATTACGCGACTGGTTTCTTCATTTCAAGCCGATAAGATCGTTATTCGCCGCTGACGCGTTCGATATTCGCACCCATCGCTTTCAGTTTGTCTTCAATGTGCTCGTAACCACGATCGATATGGTAGATACGATCCACCAGCGTGGTGCCTTCAGCGATACAACCCGCTAACACCAGGCTGGCCGACGCACGTAAATCAGTCGCCATGACCTGGGCACCGGAAAGCGTTTCAACGCCATGACAGATCGCCGTGTTGCTTTCGATTTCCGCGTGTGCGCCCATACGAATCAGCTCAGGGATATGCATAAAGCGGTTTTCGAAAATGGTCTCGGTGATCACACCTGTGCCTTCTGCCACCAGGTTAAGCAGAGTGAACTGTGCCTGCATGTCAGTCGGGAAACCCGGATGCGGGGCAGTACGCACGTTGACAGCTTTCGGGCGCTTACCGTGCATGTCGAGGCTGATCCAGTCTTCACCGGTTTCGATTTCTGCCCCTGCGTCACGCAATTTAGCCAGCACGGCATCCAGCGTATCCGGCTGAGTGTTGCGGCACAGCACTTTGCCACGTGAAATCGCGGCGGCCACCAGGAAAGTACCGGTTTCGATACGATCCGGCAGTACACGGTACACACCGCCACCCAGGCGCTCTACCCCTTCGATGGTGATTTTATCTGTACCCGCACCGCTGATTTTCGCACCCAGGGTGTTCAGGAAGTTTGCCGTATCAACAATTTCCGGCTCACGAGCAGCGTTTTCAATGATGGTTGTACCGGTCGCCAGGGTTGCCGCACTCATGATAGTCACGGTGGCGCCCACGCTCACTTTGTCCATCACGATATGCGCGCCTTTCAGACGGCCATCAACGGAGGCTTTAACATAGCCCTCTTCCAGTTTGATCTCCGCTCCCAGTTGCTCAAGGCCGGTGATGTGAAGATCGACCGGACGCGCGCCAATGGCACAGCCCCCCGGCAGAGAAACCTGTCCCTGACCAAAACGCGCGACCAGCGGACCCAGCGCCCAGATAGAAGCACGCATGGTTTTGACCAGGTCATACGGCGCACAGAAAACATTAACTTCGCGCGCATCAACGTGTACCGAACCATTACGTTCAACTTTCGCACCCAGCTGGCTCAGCAGCTTCATGGTGGTGTCGATGTCACGCAGTTTCGGCACATTCTGAATCTCTACCGGCTCTTCAGCCAGCAGTGCTGCAAACAGAATAGGTAACGCAGCATTCTTCGCCCCGGAGATGGTGACTTCACCACTCAAACGGGTAGGGCCTTGCACACGAAATTTGTCCATTAACATGGTTCTCAATATCCATCCCAACAAGCCCGCCTGAGCAGGCTTGTGCGCTTAGAAACCGTTCAGTTTCCGATCGCGCGCCCACTCGGCAGGGGTATAAGTTTTAATAGAAACCGCATGAATGCGATTATCCGCAATATATTCCATCAGCGGCGCGTAAACGGCCTGCTGCTTTTTTACCCGGCTCAGCTCACCAAACAGCTCACCGACGGCAATCACCTGAAAGTGGCTGCCATCATTGCTGAGGACGTGTACTTCGTCTAAAGGCAGTGCCTGCATCAGCACAGCCTGAACTTCACTATTTTCCATCGCTCTTTGCTTCAAGTTAATAAGAATAAGCCAGACATCTTAGAGGAAAGTTCCTGACTCTTAAATACGCAAAAGCCCCTGAAAGCATCAGGGGCTTTATGGATGTGGAGAATGATTAGGCTGTTTTTTCCGCAGAAACAATTATCTGCTGCAAGTTATACAGCGTAATCAGAGACTGGAGTTTATCGGTAATGCCGCTAAAGCAGGGCGTGCTACCTTGTGCACGGACGATTTCACGCAAATGCACCAGCAGGGCCAGACCGGCTGAATCTACGCGGTCCAACGCCGCCACATCGATGGTATCAATACCCACCATGGCCGTGTCGCGCTGACGCCATAAGGCCAGCAGCGTTTCGCGATCCAGTTTGCCGCTCAGGGCCAGAGTGCTGGCAGTACGCTGCCAGCGTAACGGTTCGCTCATTATTGCTGCTTATCCAGAGAGATAGGCTGTGCCGCTGACGCCTTCAACTGCGCAGTCAGACCATCAATACCTTTGGTACGCAGCAGATCGCCCCACTCGTTCTGTTTAGTGGTGATCATACTGATGCCTTCCGCCACCATGTCATAAGCCTGCCAGTCGCCGGTGCGGGTGTTCTTACGCCACTGGAAATCAAGACGGACCGGCGGACGGCCATTGGGATCAACAATTGTCACGCGAATCGCCACGATGTTGGCATCGCCAATCGGCTGCTCCGGTTGGATTTGGTAGGTCTGACCATGGTACAGGGCCAGTGCCTGACCATAAGCCTGCGCCAGATACTCACCAAAAGCCTCAAAGTAAGCATCACGCTGCGCAGGGGTCGCGTCACGGTAGTAACGTCCCAGCACCAGTGCACCGGCGTATTTGATCTGAACATACGGCAGCAATTCCTGGCGCACGATATCGCGCAGGTAGTTCGGATCTTGCTTGATCTTAGGCTGCTCGTTTTTCAGGCGGGTAAAGGTTTTCGCCGCCGCTTCATTCATCAGTTTATAGGGATTGCTCTGGTCCGCGGCCGTAGCGGCCAGGGGAACGATGGCCAGCATGGCAATCATCAGTAAACGTTTAAACATCGTGTTGTACCTCTTGGGATTATTCCGTTGCTGCAGGCGCGCTCTCCGCACCCTGTTGTTTGTTATCGTTTTTGTTGTCGCCGCTCTTATACAAGAACTGGCCGATCAAATCTTCCAACACCAGCGCCGATTTGGTATCGCGCAACGTGTCACCATCTTTCAGCATAGCGGAACCGAGATCCGGGTCATCAAAGCCCAGATTCAGTGCCAGGAACTGCTCACCCAGTAACCCCTGGGTGCGGATCGCCAGTGAACTGGTGTCCGGGATTTTGTCAGCGTATTGATCGCTGATCGCCATCGTGACGCGCGGTGACAGAGTTTTGTCATCCAGCGAAATATCGGTCACACGGCCAATCACCACCCCACCCACCTTGACCGGTGAGCTGACTTTCAGGCCGCCGATATTATCGAAAGTGGCATACAGCTTCCATGTGGGTTCAGTCCCCAGCGACTTCAGGTCGGCAACACGCAGGCTGAGAAACAGCAGTGCCAGCAGTGCCAGCAGCATGAAGACGCCTACCCAAATTTCGTTTTTCTTGCTTTGCATTGTTATTTCCCAAACATCAGTGCTGTCAGCACAAAATCCAATCCGAGTACCGCCAGTGAAGCGTGCACCACGGTACGCGTCGTTGCCCGACTGATCCCTTCCGAGGTCGGGATGGCATCATAGCCATTAAACAGCGCAATCCAGGTCACCGTAATGGCGAAGACTGCGCTTTTGATAATGCAGTTGATGATATCAGTGCGGAAATCCACGGCATTCTGCATCGCGGACCAGAAGAACCCCGGATCGATCCCTTTCCAGCTAACGCCCACCAACGCACCACCGGCAATCCCCACCGCGGTGAAGATCAGCGCCAGCAGTGGCATGCTAATGAAACCGGCCCAGAAACGCGGTGACACCACCCGGCGCAGCGGATCAACCGCCATCATCTCCATGCTGGAGAGTTGCTCCGTTGCCTTCATCAGGCCAATTTCTGCGGTCAACGCCGAACCGGCACGTCCGGCGAACAGCAGTGCGGTCACCACCGGACCAAGTTCGCGGAGCAGCGATAACGCCACCAACATGCCAAGACTGGTTTCCGCGCTGTAAGTGGTCAGGACCAGATAGCCCTGCAATCCCAGCACCATGCCGATAAACAGCCCGGACACCATGATGATCAGCAGGGACATGACGCCCACGCTATAGAGTTGCTTAACCAGCAATGGCGCATGTTTGCGAAACGCGGGTTTACCCACCAGCGCATGAAACAGCATCATCCCTGCCCGGCCAAACGCCGCACAGGTGTTTATCCCCTGACGTCCGAGTGACGCCAGCGCCTGTAACAACATCAGTTTAGGTTCTCCCTACATGGGTCAAGTCAGCCAGATAATCCCCGGCTGGAAAGCGGAACGGCACCGGGCCATCCGCATGCCCTTCAATAAACTGGCGCACACGTGGATCGGCGTTTTGCCGCAATTCAGGCGCGCTTCCCTGAGCAATAATTTTTTGCCCGGCAACAATATAGGCATGATCGGCAATGCTCAAGACCTCTGGCACATCGTGCGAAACCACAATGCAGGTCACACCCAGCGAATGGTTCAGTTCATCGATCAATTTTACCAGCACGCCCATGGTGATCGGGTCCTGCCCGACAAAGGGTTCATCGAACATGATCAGATCCGGTTCCAGCGCAATGGCACGCGCCAGCGCAGCACGGCGCGCCATACCGCCTGACAGTTCCGCCGGTTTCAGCTTGGCCGCACCACGCAACCCCACCGCTTCCAGCTTCATCATCACCGTACTGTGCAACAGCTCCGGCGGTAATTGCGTATGCTCGCGCAGCGGCCAGGCGACGTTATCAAAGACGCTGAGATCGGTAAAAAGTGCACCCGACTGGAACAACATGCTCATTTTTTTACGCACTTCATACAATCTGCGGCGTGAAAGTGAGGGGATGTTTTCATTGTTAAACCAGATTTCACCTTTATCAGGTTGCAGCTGGCCGCCAATCAAACGAAGCAACGTGGTTTTACCAATACCCGACGGTCCCATAATGGCGGTAACTTTACCCGCCGGTACGGTTAAGGAGATGTCGTCGAAAATGGTACGATCTCCGCGCGAAAAGCTCACGCCACGAACCTCAACCAGATTCGTTTGTTGCTGGATCATCTTTACCTCTTAATGGGGATCGGGCGTTATCGTGTCCGGGGATGGTAGCCTGTAAGGCCGTCATGCACGAGAGTTTTACAGAAACTTACCCACCCGGTGTGGCGAAAACCGCCTTAAAATTTACTTTTGCCTCTCAGACAGTCAAAATCAGCGCCTGTTTCAATGCGCTCATGTTTTTACCCGTCGGCCAAGGTGCGCCGACACCCCCGGCCATCAAGGATTTTTCATGTTCGTAGCCACTGCCCTGCTGTTTATTGGATTGATTTTACTGGCTTACGGCGCTGACCGATTAGTTTTCAGTGCCGCGATCCTCAGTCGATCCTTTGGCATCCCGCCATTAATCATCGGTATGACGGTGGTCAGCATCGGCACTTCGCTTCCTGAATTGATTGTCTCTTTCTCTGCTGCGCAACATGGACAGATGGATTTAGCGGTAGGTACCGCGCTGGGTTCGAACATCACCAATATTCTGTTAATTCTTGGCGGCGCGGCGCTGTTGCACCCTTTAACCGTCCACTCCAACCTGATTCGTCGCGAACTCCCGTTAATGCTGCTGGTCTCACTGCTGAGCGGCATTATGTTGTTTGATAATCATCTTAGCCGCCTGGATGGCGTGGCGTTGTTGCTGATTGCGCTGGTTTATCTGTTGGTGGTCATCCGCATCGCACGCCGGGCAGAACGCGAAAACAATGACACGCTGACGCGCGAACAATTAGCCGAGCTGCCGCGCGACGAAACCGGCAATACGGTGGCCTTTCTGTGGCTTGCCGTCGCTTTGCTGATCCTGCCCATGTCGACGCGGATGGTGATCGATAACGCGACCGTCTTTGCCGACTATTTCGGCGTGAGCGAACTGGTGATGGGCCTGACGCTGATCTCCGTTGGTACCAGTTTACCGGAACTGGCGACGGTGATTGCCGGTGCCATGAAAGGCGAGGACGATATCGCGATTGGCAACCTGATCGGTGCCAACATTTATAATTTGGCCATCGTACTGGGTCTGCCTGCACTGATTCATCCGGGCAGCATCGATCCCCATGCGTTTGCCCGTGATTACTGGATCATGTTGGGCGTGAGCGTATTGTTCGCCCTGCTGTGCCTGCAACCGCGCCGCCGTATTGGCCGCGCCGCAGGCACCTTATTGTTGGCTGGATTCATCGTGTGGGTGTGCTGGCTGTGGCTGAGCCCCATGTTTACCCCAAGTTAATAAGGACAGACTGAGCATGTCACATCAGCGACTGGATTTTGACTTTCAACAGGCAGGCAAAG
Organism: Pantoea sp. At-9b; assembly: GCF_000175935.2. Lineage (NCBI taxonomy): Bacteria > Pseudomonadati > Pseudomonadota > Gammaproteobacteria > Enterobacterales > Erwiniaceae > Pantoea > Pantoea sp. At-9b. The sequence continues at coordinate 550,752 of NC_014837.1, read as the reverse complement.
CGGTGCTGCGCATTGAGCGCGAAGGGCTTGAGCAACTCGATCAATACATCAATGACGATTTCTCCCGCGCCTGCGAGATGATCTTCGCTTGCCGGGGGAAAGTGGTGGTGATGGGCATGGGCAAGTCCGGGCATATTGGCAAAAAAATGGCCGCTACCTTCGCCAGTACCGGAACCCCGGCTTTTTTTGTGCACCCGGCGGAAGCCAGCCACGGTGACCTCGGCATGGTCAGCACCGATGATGTGGTGGTGGCGATTTCCAATAGCGGTGAATCCAACGAGATCCTCGCGTTGATCCCGGTTCTGAAGCGACAAAAAGTCCAGCTGATTTGTATCACCAGCCGTGCCGACAGCGCCATGGGCCGTGCTGCCGATGTGCATCTGTGCGTGAAAGTACCACAGGAAGCCTGCCCGCTGGGCCTGGCCCCCACGACCAGCACCACCGCGACACTGGTGATGGGCGATGCGCTGGCCGTCGCACTGCTGGAAGCGCGTGGCTTTACCCAGGAAGATTTTGCGCTCTCCCATCCCGGCGGTGCACTCGGACGTAAACTGCTGCTGCATGTCAGTGACATCATGCACAGCGGCGACGAGATCCCACACGTCTCCCGGGATGCGTCGCTGCGTGATGCGCTACTGGAGATCACGCGTAAAAATCTCGGCCTGACGGTGATCGTCGATGACCTGATGAAAATCGAAGGTATCTTTACTGATGGTGACTTGCGCCGGGTGTTTGATATGGGGATCGATTTCCAGTCAGCCAGCATCAAAGATGTGATGACGCGCGGCGGTATTCGCGTGCGTCCGAACATGCTGGCCGTTGACGCACTTAATTTGATGCAAAACAAAAACATCACTGCGCTGCTGGTGGCCGATGACGATCGCCTGCTCGGTGTGATACATATGCATGACATGCTGCGCGCCGGCGTGGTCTGAACAGGAAAAGAACATGAGTGTTGAAACCGCTGCGATCGAGACCTGCTATGGTCCGGTGAGCGCAGATGTGATGGCGCGCGCGGCGCAGATCCGCCTGCTGATTTGTGATGTTGATGGCGTGATGTCCGATGGCCTGATTTACATGGGCAACAGCGGCGAAGAACTGAAAGCCTTCAACGTGCGCGATGGCTATGGCATTCGTTGCCTGCTGACCTCCGGCATTGAAGTGGCTATTATTACCGGTCGCAATGCCAAACTGATGGAAGATCGCTGTAAAACCCTCGGCATTACGCATCTTTACCAGGGACAATCGGATAAGCTTTTGGCCTGGCGCGAACTCCTGGATAAACTGTCATTATCTGCGGAACAGGTGGCGTATATCGGTGATGACCTGATCGACTGGCCGGTCATGGCCCGTGTGGGTCTGAGTGTTGCTGTCGCCGATGCACACCCGATTCTGTTGCCGCGTGCACATTATGTCACCCGCATTGCCGGTGGCCGTGGCGCGGTACGTGAACTTTGCGATCTGATCTTAATGGCGCAGAACAAATTTGAGGATGCCAAAGGGCAATCAGTATGAGTAAAAGCAGGCGTTGGATAACGCTGATTCTGGCCCTAATCGCTCTGGTGCTGATTGGCTGGAATCTTACCAACCAGGATGAGAGCAAAGCGCCGGTTACCACCAACGACCAGGAGCCGACTTACACCAGTTCGACTTCTCACACCGTGGTGTACAATCCAGACGGTGCGCTGGCCTACAGACTCATTTCGGATAAAGTGACCTACTTTGCTGCCGATGAACTGAGCTGGTTCGATAATCCGGTGATGACCACTTACGACGTGAATAAAATTCCGACGTGGTCTGTGCGCGCCGATAAGGCAAAGCTCACCAAAGATCGTATGCTTTATCTTTACGGCCACGTTGAAGTGAACACCCTGACGCAGGATTCGGAGCTGGAGCGCATTAAAACCGATAATGCGGTGGTGAATCTCGTCACCCAGGATGTCACCTCTGACGATCAGGTCACCCTTTATGGCCGCAGTTTTAACTCTACTGGCATGAAGATGCGCGGCAACTTACGGACGAAACATGCCCAGTTGATTGAAAAGGTCAAATCCTCCTATGAAATCCAAAATGAAAAACAACAGCCTTAAGTTACTGCTGGTCAGCGCCCTGTTAGCCACCAGCCTGCCCGCTCTGGCCTTAACCGGGGACTCGGACAAACCCGTTAATATCGATTCAGAGAATCAGTCACTGGATCTCCAAGGCAACGTCGCCACCTTCACCGGCAACGTTATCGTTACCCAGGGATCGATCAAGATCACCGCCGACAAAGTGGTTGTCACCCGTCCGGGCGGCGACAGCAAAAAAACCATTGTGGATGCCTGGGGCAACCCTGCGACCTTTTATCAGATGCAGGACAACGGTAAGCCGGTGCAAGGCCATGCCGCCAAACTTCATTACGAACTGGCGAATGACTTTGTTGAGCTGACCGGTAACGCCTACATTGAACAGCTGGATAGCAACATCAAGGGCGATCGCATCACGTATCTGGTGAAAGAGCAAAAAATGCAGGCCTACAGTCAGGGCCAGAGCAAACGTGTGACCACCGTGCTGGTGCCGTCGCAGTTGCAGGACAAAGACGGTTCTTCCCAGAGCCAAAAAAAGAGTAACTAATTTCTATGGCCACACTGATCGCTGAAAACCTGGCGAAAGCCTACAAAGGCCGCCGCGTGGTAGAAGACGTTAGCCTGCAAGTGAAATCCGGCGAAATCGTCGGTTTGCTTGGCCCCAATGGGGCCGGTAAAACCACCACCTTCTACATGGTGGTCGGTATCGTACCGCGCGATGCCGGTCGCATTGTGATTGATGATGAAGACATCAGCATTTTGCCACTGCATGCGCGCGCACGTCGCGGCATCGGCTATCTGCCGCAGGAGGCCTCCATTTTCCGTCGCCTTAGCGTTTACGACAACCTGATGGCGGTGTTGCAGATCCGTGACGATCTTACCGAAGAGCAGCGTCAGGATCGCGCTAACGAGCTGATGGAAGAGTTCCACATTGAACATCTGCGTGACAGCATGGGTCAGGCACTCTCCGGCGGTGAACGCCGTCGTGTTGAGATTGCCCGCGCGCTGGCCGCCAACCCTAAATTCATCCTGTTGGATGAGCCTTTTGCCGGTGTCGACCCCATTTCCGTCATTGATATCAAGAAGATCATTGAGCATCTGCGTGATAGCGGATTGGGTGTGCTGATTACCGATCACAACGTGCGCGAAACCCTTGCCGTCTGTGAACGCGCTTACATCGTCAGCCAGGGGCACTTGATTGCCCACGGCACGCCCGATGAAATACTTGCAGATGAGCAGGTTAAGCGTGTTTATTTGGGCGAAGAGTTCAGACTCTGATAAGGTGTCGTAACCTCCGACGTTTGCTTAGGAAATTCAATCCGGATTATGAAGCAAGGTTTGCAACTCAGGCTCAGCCAACAGCTGGCGATGACACCCCAGTTGCAGCAAGCAATCCGCTTGCTGCAACTCTCTACGCTTGAACTCCAGCAGGAATTACAACTGGCGCTGGAAAGCAACCCATTGCTTGAACAATCAGAACTCCATGAAGAAGTAGACACACGCGAATATCAGGAAAGCGAGGCACTCGATACCCGCGAGGCGCTGGAACAAAAAGAGATGCCGGAAGAGCTGCCGCTCGACGCAACCTGGGACGAAATCTACACCGCCGGAACCCCTTCTGGAACGGGTACCGATTATCAGGATGATGAACTGCCGGTTTATCAGGGTGAAACCACCCAGTCGCTACAGGATTACCTGATGTGGCAGGTTGAGCTGACACCGTTCACCGATACCGATCGTGCCATTGCGACCTCCATTGTGGATGCTATCGACGACACCGGTTATCTCACCGTGACCCTCCAGGATATTTGCGACAGCATCGGTGATGAAGAGCTGACGCTGGAAGAAGTGGAAGCGGTGTTAAAACGCGTGCAGCGTTTTGATCCGGTTGGTGTGGGTGCACGTGACCTGCGTGACTGTCTGCTGGTACAACTTTCTCAGTACGCCACCGACACGCCGATGCTGGCGGAAGCGCGTTTAATCGTTAGCGACCATCTCGATCTGCTGGCCAATCACGATTTCCGCAGCCTGATGCGTATGACGCGTCTGAAAGAAGATGTACTGAAAGAGGCGATGGTACTGATTCAATCGCTGGACCCGCGTCCGGGCCAGTCGGTCAATACCAGCGAACCTGAGTATGTGATTCCGGATGTGCTGGTGCGAAAAGTCGGCACACGCTGGACGGTAGAACTGAATGCCGACAGCGTACCGCGTCTTAAGATTAATCAGCACTATGCAGCGATGGGCGGAGCAGCACGTAACGACAGTGACAGCCAGTTTATCCGCAGCAATTTACAGGAAGCCAAGTGGCTGATTAAGAGCCTGGAGAGCCGTAACGACACGCTGCTGAAAGTGACACGCTGTATCGTCGAACAGCAGCAGGCGTTTTTTGAACAGGGCGAGGAGTACATGCGTCCCATGGTACTGGCGGATATCGCCCAGGCCGTGGATATGCATGAGTCCACCATTTCCCGAGTGACCACGCAAAAGTATTTACACAGTCCGCGTGGCATCTTTGAACTGAAATATTTTTTCTCCAGTCATGTGAACACCGAAGGTGGCGGCGAAGCCTCATCGACAGCGATCCGTGCCCTGGTGAAAAAATTGATCTCTGCGGAAAACCCCGCAAAACCCTTGAGCGACAGCAAACTGACCTCCATGTTATCTGAACAGGGCATCATGGTGGCCCGCCGTACGGTTGCTAAGTATCGCGAGTCTTTGTCCATCCCGCCCTCGAATCAGCGTAAACAGCTGGTTTGAATGTATTGAGAAGGAAGACCTATGCAGATAAACCTTACCGGACTGAATGTAGAGATTACCGAGCCGCTGCGCGAATTTGTAAACAGCAAATTTGCCAAACTGGAACACTATTTTGATCGGATTAATCAGGTCTATATTGTTCTGAAAGTGGAGAAGGTAACGCAGATTGCTGATGCAACACTGCATGTGAACGGCGGTGAATTGCACGCGACATCGGAAGCGGAAGACATGTACGCGGCCATTGACGGATTGATCGACAAGCTTTCCCGTCAGTTGACCAAACATAAAGACAAACTGAAAAAACACTAACCTTCACGCTTGCAGAGTGTCGACCGGTTCGACACTCAGAGCACAGAATGGGGCGGGCTAACCGCCCCGTTTTGTCATCTGCGCAAGCGCCAACAGGATAACTGTATTTTTCCCGTTATCGGGGTAAAGTGAGTGATCCTCGCGGCTATGTGAACTCGCAAGTGAAACGATGATGAACAACGATCTGACACTGGAATTGAGCTCGGTCCTCACGCTGGACTGCACCCGCAGCGGCGTACACTGCCAGAGTAAAAAACGTGCGCTGGAAATAATCAGCGAGCTGGCAGCAAAACAGCTCAATCTGCCTCACCAGACGCTTTTCGAAGCGATCCTCACCCGTGAACGCATGGGCAGTACCGGTATTGGCAATGGTATCGCCATTCCACATGGCAAACTGGAGGAGGATACGCTGCGCGCCGTTGGCGTGTTCATTAGCCTCGACCAGCCCATCGCCTTTGACGCGGTGGACAACCAGCCAGTGGACCTGCTGTTTGCGTTACTGGTGCCCGCAGACCAGTGTAAAACCCATCTGCATACGCTGTCACTGGTGGCAAAACGCCTGGCAGATAAAACGGTCTGTCGTCGTTTGCGCGCCGCACAGAGCGATGAAGAACTCTATGCCATTATCACAGAAGCGCAGGACGACCACCTTTAAGCGACAGCTACTTTTACCGGCCAATGCGCCGGTTTAAAACGGGAGAAATGTGATGGTGCTGATGATCGTTAGCGGTCGGTCAGGCTCAGGAAAATCAGTCGCGTTGCGTGCGCTTGAGGACATGGGGTTTTACTGTGTCGATAACCTGCCAGTGGTGTTATTACCCGAGCTGGCCAATACCTTAAGCGAACGCAACATCTCTGCTGCCGTCAGTATCGACGTGCGCAATATGCCGGAATCGCCGGAGATTTTCGAAACCGCGCTGAATAATTTGCCGGATTCTTTTTCGCCTCAGTTGCTGTTTCTCGACGCTGACCGCAACACGCTCATCCGTCGCTACAGTGATACGCGCCGCCTGCATCCGCTCTCCAGTAAAAATCTGTCACTGGAAAGCGCCATTGACGAGGAGAGCGACCTGCTCGAACCTTTACGTTCGCGGGCCGATCTGATCATTGATACCTCCGAGATGTCGGTACACGAATTGGCGGAAATGCTACGTACCCGCCTGCTGGGCAAACGTGAACGTGAGCTGACGATGGTGTTTGAATCCTTTGGCTTCAAACACGGTATTCCGATTGATGCCGATTATGTGTTTGACGTGCGTTTTCTGCCTAACCCGCACTGGGACCCTAAACTGCGCCCCATGACCGGCCTCGACCGCCCGGTGGCAGCCTTCCTCGATCGGCATACCGAAGTGCATAACTTTATCTACCAGACGCGCAGCTATCTTGAATTGTGGCTGCCGATGCTGGAAACCAACAATCGCAGCTATCTCACTGTCGCAATCGGTTGTACTGGTGGTAAGCACCGTTCGGTTTATATCGCCGAACAGCTGGCCGACTATTTCCGCTCACGTGGTAAAAATGTGCAGTCCCGTCATCGCACCCTGGAAAAACGCAAATCATGACCGTGAAGCAAACCGTTGAGATTCGTAACAAGCTGGGCATGCACGCGCGCCCGGCGATGAAGCTGTTTGAACTGGTGCAGAGTTTTGACGCAGAAGTGTTGCTGCGCAATGAAGCAGGAACAGAAGCGGAAGCCAGCAGCGTTATTGCGCTGCTGATGCTGGATTCCGCCAAAGGCGGTCATATCGAAATCGAGGCCAGCGGGCCGGAAGAAACTCAGGCGCTGGCCGCAGTGATTGAGCTATTTGAAGCCGGATTTGATGAGGACTAACCACCTCAGTGCAATTTATAGCGATTGAGGAAGCCTTCTCCACCCAGCTGCCGCATCTGGCGCATAATCCATTGCTGGCGCTGACGAATATAGCCTGACGGGGCGTCAGCGCGAAAACGTATGGGGTTTGGCAACACCGCCGCCAGCAATGCGGCTTCCGCCATGGTCAGGCGGCTGGCGGGTTTGTGAAAATAGCGCTGAGAGGCCTCTTCGACACCAAACACACCGTTGCCAAGTTCGGCAATATTCAGATAGACCGTCAGAATACGCCGCTTGGTCCATACGGTTTCGATACCCACCGTCAATCCCGCTTCCAGCCCTTTACGCACCCAACTACGCCCATCCCACAGAAACAGGTTTTTCGCGGTCTGCTGCGATAATGTCGAGGCACCACGCATCCGCTCGTCGCCCTCATTATCCAGTACCGACTGGATCGCCGCGACATCAAATCCCCAGTGTTCTGGAAACTTTTGATCTTCAGAGGCAATGACCGCCAGCGCTATCCACGGAGAGATCTCATCCATGCTGACCCAATCCGAATGCGCCACATAGTCAAAATTCCCGTGCAGCCAGGCACTGAGTTGTCGTTCAACCATTACTGCGGAAAAAGGCACCGGCAGGAAGGAAAATAGCAAAATCCCCGCCAGCCAAATACCCAGCCAGGCGATAAGAAATTTTGCGATCCACACTTTTACACGTTGCCAAAGTTTCCCTTTATTCTTAGCCATCAAATTATCTCTTACCTGTTCCCTGTATTAATCAATCACCCAGGTCACCATAGCATTCAATGATGGTCAAACACCCGGAATTACCCCGTGACCAGTTGATTTATCGAACAAATTCATTGCCTGCGCAACCATCGTTCCTTTAATAGAGCCAAATACATCAAGCACTTCCGCTATGAAGGAATCGGTTCCATGCTTAAATACTCATCGGAAAACCTACTGACTGACACTTAACAGAATGTGACCCAGATCACGCAAAATGTTTCACGATACTTAACATTGAAATTTCTCAGTGTTTGAGCCCTCTCATTGATTATTGAGAGCATTCCGAAAAAAATGTGTAAATTCTCAACAAAGACTTTGTTGTATCCGTGGATTCTGGTTAAGCAATTTGGCTGCTATTTGGTTTACATCCATCGTTAAAACCTTAAACTGGAACTTTCTACCAATGGTTTCCAAAACGTTTTGGATAACCCGCGCCATTCACCGTGTTTCATACCATATTTCATGCAGTTACCATGAAAAAAAGCGAATTTTTCATCGCCAGGCAACTTTCGCCGCACTTGCCGGGTTTTTGCGTCGCTTCAGCGGGTTAAAACCCGACAAAAACCAGAACAACCGGTCAAAATTAATGCAATGAGTCAAAGAAATTGATTCCTTGCTTGACTGTGTCAGCAAATTAATGTTTTCTGTATTTAAACGCTGCTCAACATCACACAATTTAATGAATCTTGTCACAAGTGGTGATGAATTTGCTAAGGTGGTTTTGAAGCGTTAACCAATACCACACTGCTGCTCAGGATAGACCTCAAATAATAGCAGCAGTGGCATTTTCCCTGGTGTTGGCGCAGTATTCGCGCACCCCGGTTTCGACTGGGGTCATTTTTTTCTGGTCCTTGTTACTTTTCCCGCGCGGCAACCCACTCACGTAATACATTCACATCATGCTGCCACTCTTGCTTTAATTCGTCGATCCACTCTTGTACGTTATCCCACCACGCAGGCAGTTCCGGTGACTGGATCTGTTTTGCCAGTTTTTGCAGATGTAGCAAGCCGACCGAACCGGCAGCACCTTTGATTTTGTGTCCCTCTTCAGCAATGCCTTTCTGGTCGCGCGCCATCATGTTGGAATCCAGTACGTCGAGATAGCCAGGCATCATCTTTTCGAACATTGTCAGGCTTTGCGTAATCAGCCCGGGGCCGACCAGCTCGATATATTGCTCCAGCATTGCCACATCCAGCAGCATCCGGTTTTTCTCATCGGCTGGCTCCGCTGGCGGGGTGTCGTTTTCAGCCTGGTAGTCCCAGAATTTTTTGATCATCGCCGTCAGCGCCGGTACGGCCAGCGGTTTGCTCAGCACATCATCCATACCCGCATCCAGGTACTCTTTTTTATCTTTGAGGACGTTGGCGGTCAGCGCCACTAACGGCGGCAGGATCTCACCGGCGTGCCGCTGATGAATGGCACGTGACACATCAAGGCCGGTCATATCCGGTAACTGAATATCCAGCAGCACCAGATCAAATTCCTGCGGATCGAACATCTCCAGCGCGGCAGTGCCCGTCATGGCCACTTCCACACTGCAACCGAGTTTCTCCAGCACCGAACGCGCCACAATGACGTTCAGCTCGATGTCTTCCACCAACAGAACATGCAACGCAGGTAACGGCATCCCCTCGTCGAGATTATCGTCCTCAACCTCTTCAGCGACCCGTGGAGCCTTGATCTCGACGGTGAAGCAGGAACCCTGCCCCTGAACGCTACGCACGGTGATATCGCCGCCCATCGCCTGTGCCAGCCGACGTGACACCGCCAGCCCGATACCGGTTCCGGTTGCAGGTTTACCGCCATGCTGATCTTTCACCTGATAATACATGGCGAAGATTTTATCCTGCTCCTCTTGCGGGATGCCCATGCCGGAATCTTCCACCTCAAAATGCAGGGTTTCATCCTGATGATAGGCAACACGCACCACGATCTCGCCCTGTTGCGTGAACTTCACCGCATTACCAATCAGATTCCACAGGATCTGACGCAGCCGGGTGCCATCCGCCGAGATTTTGTGTGGCAACGGGAGTTCAGGCGACATGACAAACTTCAACCCTTTGGGCTGGGCCAACAGGCCGGAGAGGTTTTCCAGATCGGCGAGGAAGCCGGTAAAGTCGAGCGGTTGGTTATCAAGTTGCACCTTGCGGCGCTCAATCTTGTCCACCTCAATCACATCATTAAAGATATTGCCGAGGGTAATGGCAGAAACATGGATGGTTTTCAGGTACTTCAGCTGTTCCTGATTGAGGTCGGTATCCAGCAGAATGCGGCTCAGACCGACAATGCCGTTGAGCGGTGTACGCAGCTCATGGCTGATGGTGGAAATAAAGGTGGTCTTCTCACGACTGGCGTTTTCCAGCGCGTCCTGATAGCGCTTACGCTCGGTAATATCGCGTCCAAAGCCCATCAGGCCACTGCGTTTCCCGACGCGGTCATAATAAGGCACTTTACGGATTTCGAAGCAGGCTTTGCGTCCATCGGGATATTGCAGCCACTGCTCATAAGTCAGCGACACATTGTGGCGAAATACCTTCTCATCGGTTTCCAGTACCTTGGTGGCGGCATCTTCGTCGTAGATATCGCGAGGCGTCAGACCGATGAGCTGCTTCTCGCTCAGCCCGGTCAGCAGCTCCATCGCCCGATTACAGCCGGAGAACTGCTTATCAATATTGCGGTAGAACACCAGATCTGGCGACGCATCAAGGAAGGAACGCAGGAAGGAGGATTGCTGCTCCAGCTCGATTTGCGCCTGCTCGCGTCGCGTCATCTCCTCACGCAACTTATCCATCACCTGTTCACGTGCCTGTTCGGCTTTAATACGGTCAGCAATTTCCTGGTTGAGCTGCGTAATGGTTTCTTTCATCTGCTGATTCAGTTCAAGATCGCGCGTGCGCATCTCTTCCAGCTTATCCACCAGCCGGGACAGGCGCTGACGCGACTCTTCCAGTTGGTCCACCACCACCGAGAGGAAATAAACCGCCCAAGGGGTAATCAGCAGACCAAAGAACACCGAACGCACGACGTCAATGCTCTCAACGTGACCACGCAGCACCATGGTGACGGCCATCTGTACCACCATCGCCAACACCACCAGCGCCGACGCCAGCAATAGCGAAAAGCGTACCAGCCCCAGTTTGACCATCAAATCAACATAGTACTGCGCTAAAAGACGAATCTGTTTCATTACCCGCTCCCTGAACGAAATCTGGCTCATGATAGCGCAATTATCCGCGATTCGCGCCCGTTGGCCTGATCCTGACGTGGCCGTTCTGCCCCGTTATGGTGCATTGCAACACAATTTCGCCGACGTTCCCGTCATTATGCGTAAAGCGCTTGACTAATTCCGCCAACTGAATAATCTGGAGGGCCGCGCTTTTGCGGCCCATTTCTCAGCACCTCGTGCGAATCAATACCCTGGCAGCCATATCGTCCGATGGTTGCTGTTCCTTTTTGCATATCCATTCAACTTAAGCGCTGTTTTAAGCACGCCTCTGATGATTAATTTTACTAATGACGCCCCCTGTTCTGATTCAAATATGACGCCATAAGAAAAACAGATACATCCTGTGCACGAAGTGGCCCGAACAGCATTTTATGCTGAAAACATCCTCAGCCCCAGCATGGTGCAGCGATTTGATGGCTGCACCACAGTGAGACGGCTCACACTTCCTGCGGGATTGCCAGGGCACACACTGCCAACTTTTACCGAACTTTATTGATTAAAATCATAAGCTTAACCAACAAAAAAGCATATTACCCTCAATAAAGCTGGCTATTTGACCTGAGTACGCTTTCCCGATAAGTTGGAATTCCGCTGGATGCTTTCCTGTCGGGCCAGTGTCTCGGCATATCTATGCAGCAAGAAGACTCCCTCTAGATGCAAGTTATCTCCAGTTAAGAGACCCGGATTAAAGAGCAGCTCATCAAGGACGTCCATACTATGTCTTGAGAGGAATTGCTCGGTGTTGCGACGCCCGCTCATTGCCGAGCGGAGCAGAAATTGATACAGCGCCTGTGAGCTGACTCAGCAGTGCTCTGTGCTTGAAATAATGCAGGTAATGTCAAAAGCAGTTTAAGGAGACCTCAATGTCCACTCAAAAACCTTATCCCTATGGCTTGTATGATCCAACAGCGGGCAGTGACAGCTGTGGTGTAGGTTTCATTACCCGTAAGGACGGCGAGCAGACTCATGAGATCCTGCAAATGGCGCACAGTGCGCTGTGCACAGTGCCGCACCGTGGCGGGATGTCTGCAGAAGGTGTGGGCGATGGCGCAGGTGTCAACGTCGACCTTTCTCTGCACTTCTTCCGTAAAGTCACGGGTCAGCCGCTGGAAGCCGGTCGTTTCGGCGTGGGCAACTTCTTTGTCCCGAAAGATGCCGAACTGCGCGCGAACGCCGAACGCCTGGTGGAAGAAACCCTGGCAGCCTATAACTTCCCGGTGCTGGTAAAACGCGACATGCCGCTGGACGGCAGTGTAACGCGCCCGGCGGCCCTGCAATTCCAGTTGCCGATTGTGCAATGGGTGTTTGCGGCTCCGCAGGAGATCACCAGCCAGAACGAATTTGAGCAACGCATCTATCGTGCGCTGCTGGACATTGAAGCGCAGGCCTTTACTGAAAGCGAATTCGGCGGCCTCTATCCGCTGTCGCTCTCTTCGCGCACTCAGGTGTTTAAAGCACGCCTGAACTCCAACGAAGTGATCCCTTACTTCAAAGATTTGACCGACCCGGACCATCAGGTGCGTGGGTTGTTCTTCCATACCCGCTTCTCCACCAACACCGACCCGCATACCACGATGGCACAACCGTTCCGTCTGATGGCGCACAACGGTGAATTGAACACCGACCGTAAAAACCGCATTGCTGAATCAGCACTGGCGCTGGCGCGCGGCAAGAAGATCGTGCGCCCTAACGGTCAGTCAGACAGCTCGCGTCTCGACCAGAGCATCCACAGCCGTCTGATGGAAGATAACCTCGACCTGATCAACGCGGTGGTATCGATGATGCCACCGGCCTGGGAGAACGATAGCTCGCTCTCCACCGAAGTCCGCGCCATGCTGGAGTACTTCTCACTGTATGAAGAGAAGAACGATGGCCCGGCCGCGTTGATTTTCGGTAACGGCGAAGTGATCGGTGCACGCCTGGACCGTCTCGGCCTGCGTCCGCTGCGTTCCGTTGAGACCGCCGAATATATCGGTGCCATGTCCGAAGCGGGCCAGATTGCCTTCCCACCAGAGAGCGTGCTGCGTCGTGGCCGTATCGAAGCGGGCGGTATGCTGTATTACGATCACCGCGAAAAACGCTCCTACACCACCGTAGAAGCGTTGGAAAAACTGGCGGCTGAGAAAGATTACCCTGCCCTGCTGAGCGCGGCGCGTGTCGATTTGAACGAGCTGCCAGAGATCCCGGCAGAGAAGCTGGGTTCACCACTGCGTTATGGTGGCGACCTCAAAACCTATCAGCGTTTTGTGGCTTACTACTACAACCAGGAAAGCTTCAAATTCATGATGGACCCGATGCTGCAAACCGGCGCTGAGAAAATCTCCGCGATGGGTTATGGCAACGCCATCAACGGTTTATCCGATCATGAAGGCGGCATGGCGCACTACTTCTCCCAGCGCTTTGCGCAGGTGACGAACCCGCCGCTCGACTCTATCCGTGAAGCGGATGGTATGACGCTGCGTGTCGCGCTGGGTGCCAAACCGCATCTGGGCCGCAGCAAAGGCCAACAGATTGTGGTGCCTACCCCGATCCTGACGCACCTTGATATGCTGCGGCTGCGTGAGCAGAAAGTCGCGCCTTATCAGCGATTTGAGATGCTGTATGAGCCGGTGATCGGCAAAGATATCGTCAGCCGCGCCGCCAATGCTGCCGCGCTGGAAAAAGCCATCGACGATCTGGCACAGAAAGTCGTGGACTTTGCCCGCCAGCAGGGCGGTATCGCGGTGCTGACTGACCGCCATATCTCCTCGACCCATGCAGCGATCCCGATGTTGCTGATGGTCTCCGCCATCAACCAGCGTCTGGTGCAGGAAGGCCTGCGCCTGGATGTCTCGCTGGTGGTTGAAAGCGGTCAGAGCATCTCTTCGCACCACATTGCCGCGACCCTGGGCTTTGGTGCTTCTGCGGTTTATCCGCTGGGCGTGCAGATGCGCGCCGAGGAAAAATTTGGTGAAGGCGAAGAAGGCAACAAGGCCTTTAAACGCTATGCCAAAGCCGCCGAAAAAGCACTGATGAAAACCATGGGCAAAGTGGGCCTGTGTACCGTGGAAAGCTACAGCTGTGGTGAGTTCTTCGAGCCGAACTTCCTCGATACTAACGACCCGGTGCTGAAAAAATATTTCCCGAATATCAAAACCCCGGTGGGTGGCGCAGGCTTCCCGGCGATCGCCCAAATGGCGGTGGACTGGCATCAAAGCGCCCTGAAAATCCAGGGTGAAGCAGAAGTGCCGTTGCTCGGTCTGTTTAAAGAGCGCGCTGAGGGTGCCGGTCACTCTTACGGCACCATCGCCGTGCGTACCTTTATTGATATGACGGAACAACCGATTCGCTTTGCCGACAAAGCTCGCGAAGAGGACAACTTTATCCGTCTGATGACTCTGGCGAAACTGGATAACGCGTTCAATATCAAAGCGGAAGCCTTTAAAGACAGCAGCTTTGAGCGTATCCCGAACGACGTCATCGACAGCTTCACCATCACGCCGGATTACCGTCAGTTCTCCAGCCTGATGTATGCCGAACGTAAACGTCGTCCGGCGGCCTTACGCGATATCCTCGCGCTGCCGTGTGATTTGACTCACGTCGACAGCGAAGCAGAATTTGGTCGCAAACTGGGGCGCTACTCGCTGGTGAATAACGGCTTCGCTACCCGCGGCCTGCAATGCGAAGCGGTCAACGGCAGCCTGAACCAGTTTACGCTGCGTCTGATTGATGCCATCGCGGGACTGAAACCAGAAAGCGAGCGTCTGGCGGCGCTGGCACGGGCGCTGAAAACCCGTTTTGCTGATGAAATCGAAAAAAGCGACGTGGCGAATGGTGCACTGCATATCACCGCTTACGGTAAAGCGGCTGACTACCTGTCACGCCTCTTTACCGCACTGCCTTCGCTGCCGCTGGCAGAGATTCAGCCAGCGCACGAAATCACCCGTACCTTTGCCTCTGGCGCGATGAGCCACGGCGCTCTGGTCGCCCCGGCGCATGAAGCGGTGGCGCACGGCACCAACATGGTGGGCGGGATGAGTAACTGTGGTGAAGGTGGTGAGCACTATTCACGTCACGGCACCATCCGCGCCTCACGTATCAAGCAGCTGGCATCCGGTCGCTTTGGCGTCTGGGCGGCTTACCTCGCCGATCCGATGCTGGAAGAGCTGGAAATCAAAATTGGCCAGGGGGCAAAACCGGGTGAAGGCGGCCAGTTACCGGCACCGAAGGTTACGGTAGAAATCGCCGCAGCGCGTGGTGGTACACCGGGCGTAGAGCTGGTGTCGCCGCCGCCGCACCACGATACCTATTCCATCGAAGATTTGGCGCAGCTGATTCACGACTGTAAAGCCGCGCGCGTGCGCGTCATCGTTAAACTGGTGTCCTCCGAAGGTATCGGCACCATCGCAGTGGGCGTCGCCAAAGCCGGTGCAGATGTGATCAACGTCGCCGGTAACACCGGTGGTACCGGTGCGGCATCGGTTACCAGCCTGAAATATACCGGCCGCGTGGCGGAAATCGGTATCGCCGAGGTGCATCAGGCACTGTGTGCCAACGGCCTGCGTGACAAAGTACAGCTGCGTTGCTCCGGCGCACAGCAGACCGGTAGCGATGTGATCAAATCCGCTCTGCTGGGTGGTGATAGCTTCGAGTTCGGTACCACCGCGCTGATGATGCTGAAATGCGTAATGGCGAAAAACTGTAACGTCAAATGCCCGGCCGGTCTGACCACCAACGCCGAAGCCTTTGATGGCGATCCGCGTCAGTTGGCCCAGTACTTCATCAACGTGGCACAGGAAGTGCGTGAATTCCTCGCACGCCTCGGCCTGCGTTCACTGCGCGAAGCGCGTGGTCGTTCAGATCTGCTGCACCTGATGGATCACCCGTTGGAAGTCGGCAAACTGGACCTGCGTGCCATGCTGACCGTTGTACCGGAGCAGAAGATCGCTAAACCGGTCTATCTGGAAAAAGATTTCGAACTGGATAACGGCTGGGTTGAAGAACTGAAAGACCAACTGGTCGCGAAAGGCAGCCGTGAGATCGCGCTGGGCGCGGGTATCACGCTGAACAACCGTAACAAGAGCGTAGGGGGTCAGTTGGCGATCGATATCGAACGTATGCTGAACCACGAACTGTCAGCCGAGCAGAAAGCCGCCATCCCGGCAGTGCTGAAAGATGACCGTGGCCGTCATTACCTGGCACCGGCTACCGTGCAGATCCATACCTCTGGTTCAGCCGGTCAGTCCTTCGGTGCCTTCTGTAACGACGGTATGCAGATGCAGCACTACGGCACCTGTAACGATGGCGTCGGTAAAGGTCAGTGCGGTGGTGAGCTGGTGGTGATGTCACCAGGCGGCGGCGCGCAGGACAGCGACGGCAACGTGCTGATCGGTAACTTTGCGCTGTTTGGTGCGACCGGTGGTCGCCTGTTTGTCCAGGGCCAGGCCGGTGACCGTTTCGCCGTCCGTAACTCTGGCGCAACCGCAGTGGTTGAAGGCGTCGGTGACTTCTGCTGTGAATACATGACCAACGGTGCCATTCTCAACCTCGGTACCTTCGGTAAAGGCTTTGGCAACGGCATGAGTGGCGGCTTTGCCTACCAGTACGATCCGTATGGCTCACTGGCCGCTCACGCAGCCGGAGACTCCGTGCTGTTCGGCTCCATCGCTGATGAAGACGAAATGGCGAAAGTGCACAAACAAGCGGTGCTGACCATGCTGAACTGGCATCTGGAAGCAACCCAATCTCCGCGTGCCGCCTGGCTGCTGGCGAACTGGGAAACCGAGTGCCACCACTTTGTGTATGTCATGCCACGTTCGCTGTTGCTCTATCAGGACGGCGGTGAGATTCTGAAGGCGAAATCACGTAAGGATCTGCTGGAAGAGCTGTCAACGTCGCTGGCTGCGCATCAGGTTGCGAAGTTCAAATCAGCCTGGCGTGCGGGCAAAACCATCGCTGATGGCGCAGTACCGGCTTACGGTGCTACCGATACGCTTGAGATGTTCGTGCTGCTGAACAACTATACCGTGCTGAGCTTCGCCCAGCAGCTGGCGCTGAGTAAGCTGCCGAAAGGCACCTCAGTGGAAGATCCGGCCGTTGAGAAAGCGGTACGTAACCTGCTGATGACGGAAGATTTCGCGTTGATCAGTAAGCTGCAACGCCATGCACGCTCGGCTATCGAGAACTACAACGATGATGAACTGGCGAGTTTGATCGCATCCAAGCGTATGTCGGATTACAAAGCGGCGCTGACGCAACGCAACATCCGTTCGATGGACAGCCTGGCGACCTACGGCTGGATCATCTATCAGGATGCCTGTAACCGTGAGGTACTGGGTCATCTGCCTGATTTTGAAGAGTTGTTTGCCCGTGCGGCATTACCAGAAATCGCGGCGGCTGTCGGGAAATTATCCTGATAGCTGAATCACCAGATTTGTGTATTACTGACTGAACATGAACGGGATTGAGTAAAAGTACCCATGAAGATTCCTTACATTCCTGAAGATGCACCGTTCAACGGTGATCAGAAATACTGGCTGGCGGGTTTTCTCGCCGGTCTCCACTCGCGCCTGTTGGTGTTAGAAGATAAGCAGCAGGCCGCGCCTGCGGCCGGTGCAGCGACCACCACCCAACTGCATATCCTGTTCGGTTCGCAGACGGGCAACGCAGAAGCGCTGGCCCAGACGGCCGCCAAAGCCGCCCGTGCCAAAGGCCTGGTGCCGGTGGTTCAGGCGCTGGGCGAGGTGGATATTGATCTCTTCGCCACCATGCGTCATGTGCTGATTGTCACCTCGACCTACGGTGAAGGTGAAATGCCGGATAACGCGCAACTGTTCTGGCAGGCCATTTCGGCCAGCACCGCGCCGCGTCTGGAGCAGATGCACTTCGCCGTGCTGGCGATCGGCGATACCGGTTACGACGGCTTCTGCCAGGCAGGTAAATTTATCGATATGCGCCTGGAACAGCTGGGTGCGAAGCGCGTGGTTGATCGTATTGACTGCGACATTGATTACGAAGAGCCTTCCAGCGCATGGATCGGCGGAGCCATGCCGCAGTTTGCTGCCAGTGCCGGCAGCAGCGGTACGGTGCTGGAGAGCGCACCGGAAGCTCCGGTCATCCCGGGCAGCAACAAACAGAACCCTTACGCTGCGGCATTGGTGACCAACAAACGTTTGTCTGGCGAGCAGTCAGGCAAAGATATCCGTCATTTCGAGTTTGACCTGACGGACAGCGGGCTAAAGTACGAAGCAGGCGACGCCCTGGGAGTGATCCCAGTGAATGACCCTGCGCTGGTGACGCTGCTGCTGACCCAGTTGAATGCAGACTATGAAACGCCGGTACCGAGCTTTGAACGTAATCTCGGCGATCTGCTGACCTATCAGTTCGAAATCTCTGAGCCTTCTCGCAAGCTGATTGAGTGGGTCGGCCAGAACACCACTAACCAGGAATTGCGCCACGTTCTGCAGCACGACGACAAAGATACCCTCGGCGTGTGGCTGTGGGGCAAAGACACGCTGGATCTGCTGCAACTTGAGTTGACGCGCAGCCTGTCAGTGCCGGAATTTGTCGCGATGCTGCGTCCGTTGCAACACCGTGCTTACTCCATCTCTTCCAGCTCGAAAGCGCATCCGAATCAGGTACATCTGACCATCGCGTCGGTGCGTTATCACAGCGGCGGCCGCGCCCGCAATGGCGTGTGCTCGACCTATCTGGCAGAGCGTGTTCGTCGTGGCGAGAAGCCGGCAATCTTTATTTCGCCGAACAAAGCGTTCCGCGTGCCCGCCAACAATAAGGCACCGCTGATCATGGTGGGTCCGGGTACCGGTATTGCACCGTTCCGCGCCTTCCTGCAGGAGCGTAAAGCCACGGGTGCCGAAGGCAAAAACTGGCTGTTCTTTGGTGACCAACACCAGGAACACGACTACATCTACCAGGATGAGCTGAACGAGTGGCAACAAAGCGGTCTGCTGACTCACCTTGATCTGGCGTTCTCACGCGATCAGGAAGAGAAGATTTACGTGCAGAACCGTATGCTGGAGAAAGGTGCGGAGTTGTACGCCTGGCTCCAGGAAGGCGCTTACTTCTACGTATGTGGTGATGCATCACGTATGGCGAAAGATGTCGATGCCGCGCTGTATGAGGTGGTCCGTCAGTTCGGTGGCCTGTCCAGCGAACGTGCGGCGGCCTACGTCGATCAGCTGAAGAAAGATAAACGCTATCTGCGTGACGTCTACTAAGACGCAGGCATAAAAAAACGGGCCATCTGGCCCGTTTTTTATTTCACCACACGCAGTGAAGGTCGACCACCACGCGGTGGCGGCTCATCATCTGGCGGGGTTTCATCGTCAGTCGAATCATCCGGGCGATCGCCATCAATCACCGACATCATGGTTTCTTCCTGACCTTCCAGTTCATCCTGCGCAGCCAGTTCATAGGCCGGTTCCGGTTCGAACATCGTTCCTGCGCCGTTTTCACGGGCATAGATGGCCAGAATGGCCGCCATCGGTACGGAGACCTGACGCGGCACACCACCGAAGCGTGCGTTGAACTGCACATGATCGTTGCCCAGCTCCAGGTTGCCTACCGCGCGCGGCGCAATGTTCAGCACAATCTGACCATCACGCGCGTACTCGAGCGGCACCTGCACACCAGGCAGATTGATGTCGACCACCAGATGCGGCGTCAGCTGGTTATCAAGCAACCAGTCATAAAACGCACGCAGCAAATAGGGACGACGGGCGGTTAATTGCGACATTTCCATAGATTAGCCCCGGGCTTGAAGGCGCATTTCACGTTCTGCTTCAGTCAGTGAAGCGAGGAAAGAGTCACGTTCAAATACGCGGTTCATGTAGCCTTTCAGCTCTTTAGAACCTGCACCAGCCAGCTCAACACCCATCGACGGCAAACGCCACAGCAGCGGCGCCAGGTAGCAATCAACCAAGCTGAACTCTTCGCTCATAAAGAACGGCGTGCGTGAGAACAGCGGTGCAATCGCCAGCAATTCTTCACGCAGTTGTTTACGCGCGGCATCGGCTTCTGCACCGGTGCGGGTTTCAATGATGCGCATCAGGCTGTACCAATCCTGCTCAATACGGTGCATCATCAGGCGGCTTTCGCCACGGGCAACCGGATAGACAGGCATCAACGGCGGATGCGGGAAACGTTCATCAAGGTATTCCATGATGATACGGGATTCATACAACGTCAGCTCACGATCGACCAGCGTTGGCACGGTGCGGTACGGGTTGAGGTCAATCAGATCCTGCGGCAGGTTATCCGTTTCAACCTGCTCGATCTCCACGCTGACGCCCTTCTCAGCCAGTACGATACGTACCTGATGGCTGAAAATGTCAGTCGGACCAGAAAACAGCGTCATTACCGAACGTTTGTTGGCAGCGACAGCCATGAAAACCTCCAAGTTTGTTCACAAAAAATTACTGCGAATAGCCAACCACACGGCGACTCACCTGCTTATCAGATTCGCTCACAGCCAGCGTTTGCGGCATTTTCCGCCCATCCTGGCGGGAAAAGTCACCACAACGCTCCGGCTCGCGGGCGCAAAGTGACAGTCAGTTTACCAGATTTTAAGCAGCTTGTGGGGCGGGGAAAGTGATTTGCAGGCAAAATGCGGGGAAAGCTCGCGTTTTTGTGGCGGCAATCCCTGTCCTGAAAAAGCAAAAAACCCGCCGAAGCGGGTTTTTTGTGCCAACTGTAACTGCCGAAGCAGCAACAATTAACGTTTGGAGAACTGCGGACGACGGCGTGCTTTACGCAGACCGACTTTCTTACGTTCAACCTGACGCGCATCACGGGTAACGAAGCCCGCTTTACGCAGTTCAGAACGCAGAGACTCGTCGTACTCCATCAGAGCGCGGGTGATACCGTGACGGATCGCACCTGCCTGACCAGAGATACCACCACCTTTAACGGTGATGTACAGGTCCAGTTTACCAACCAGATCAACCAGCTCCAGCGGCTGACGCACGACCATGCGTGCAGTCTCGCGACCGAAGTACTGCTCCAGAGAGCGCTGGTTAATTACGATATTACCGCTACCCGGCTTGATGAAGACGCGAGCGGATGAGCTTTTGCGGCGACCAGTGCCGTAGTTTTGAGTTTCAGCCATTGCCTGTAATCCCGATTAAATGTCAAGAACTTGCGGTTGCTGCGCCGCATGGTTGTGCTCGTTGCCTGCGTAAACTTTCAGTTTACGGTACATAGCACGACCCAGCGGGCCTTTCGGCAGCATGCCTTTAACCGCGATTTCAATCACACGCTCAGGACGGCGGGCAATCATCTCTTCGAAGGTCGCCTGCTTGATACCACCGATGTGACCAGTGTGGTGATAGTAAATCTTGTCATTACGCTTGTTGCCAGTTACAGCAACTTTTTCTGCGTTCAGAACGATGATGTAATCACCGGTATCAACGTGCGGAGTATATTCCGCTTTGTGCTTACCACGCAGACGGCGCGCCAGTTCAGTCGCCAGGCGACCCAAGGTTTTGCCAGTTGCGTCAACAACATACCAGTCACGTTGGACGGTTTCTGGTTTAGCTGTAAAAGTTTTCATTGAAAAGCTTACCCAAATAAAGTTACACGTTGGTGAAATCCCAAACGCCAAGTTAACGATTGAGGCTCACACGACCATTTCGCCCAGCAAGCCCACCCCCTCAGGTAGAGTTACCGGATCACAAAGGTTTCTGGGAAGAAAAACCTTTGCCGTAACGTGGGGTCGCAAGATTATAGAGAAATCGACCACAAAGATCGAACCTTTTTACGCCCCACGTCAGGTTTTTTGCGTTGCATCAGGGTAAATGCGGCAGGCGCAGGTACTCTTCGCTCTGCATCTCCTGCAAACGCGACAGGCAGCGCTGATATTCAAACTTCAGGCGCGTGCCCTGATAAATCTCAAACAACGAGGTTTCCGCCGCCACCACCAGCTTCACATGACGTTCGTAGAACTCATCCACCAGTGCGAGGAAACGGCGAGCCTGGTCTTCTGTCTTGTAGATCATCACTGGCACATCATACAGCAACACGCTGTGGAAACGGCGCGACAGCTCGATATAGTCATGCTGGCTGCGTCCTTCGCCGCACAACGTCAGGAAATCAATGGCCAAAACGCCATCCTGTACCCCCAGTGTCGGCATCTGACGATGGTTAATCTCCAGCACTGGCGCATCATCACGCGGCTTGCCTGACAGCGCACGGAACATCCGCTCCATTTCCGCATGCGTGGCATCATCGAGCGGGAAGCTCCACAAATGCGCTGACGTCAGGGTACGCAGGCGATAATCGATACCGGCATCAACGTTCATCACATCGCAATGGCGCTTGATCTGCTCAATCGCCGGTAAAAAGCGCGCGCGCTGCAAACCGTTGCGGTAAAGGTCGTCCGGCGGGATATTCGAGGTGGCAACCAGCGCAATACCTCGCTCAAACAGCGCTTCCATCAATGTGCCAAGCAGCATGGCATCAGTGATATCGGAGACGAAGAATTCGTCAAAGCACAGAATATCGGTTTCCGCTTTGAAGCGGTCCGCAACAATCAGCAGCGGGTCACTGTGCCCCTGCAATTGCGTCAGTTCTTCATGGACGCGCAGCATAAAACGGTGAAAGTGCAGGCGCAATTTGCGGTCGCCAGGAATAGACTGAAAAAACAGGTCCATCACCCAGGTTTTGCCACGCCCGACCCCGCCCCACATATACAGGCCGCGTACTGGCGCTTCTTTGCTGCTCTTTTCTTTGTTCATCAGCTTAGACAGACGGCCAAACAGGCCTTTACTGGCGGGCGGCGTGGTGTGCTGGCGCGCGACCAATCCTTGCTGAATGGCATCTAAGCGGGTGATGGCTTCCCGTTGTACGTCATCCGGGCGAAATTCGCCCTGCGACAGCGCTTGCTCATAGCGCGCATGCGGAGATGAGGTTTGCATGGTTCTCTCAGAATCCCTGAAAAAGTCCGATTCACGTGTCGGTTGTCGAAAATTAGGCCGCTCTACACTAAGCGATGCCGCTCCAGAGTTCCACATCCAATCGATTAACAGGTATAGTGGCAGTTATTGAAGTTGAAGCAGAAGCAATGCCCTACGAAGCAACGGAAATTACACGGGAGTCATTATGACCTGGGAATACGGGCTGATTGGTTTAGTGATTGGCATTATTGTCGGCGCAGTCGCAATGCGTTTTGGCAACAAAAAACTGCGCGAACAGCGCACCATGCAGTACGAACTGGAAAAATCCAAAGCAGAGCTGGCGGATTACCGTGAAGAGCTGACCAACCATTTTGCCCGCAGTGCAGAATTGCTGGATAACATGGCGCGTGATTACCGCCAGCTGTATCAGCATATGGCCAAAGGGTCTAACGACCTGCTGCCAAACCTGCCTGGCGAGAAAAACCCGTTTGCCTACCAGCTAACGGAAGCCGAAGCGGACAACGATCAGGCACCGGTACAGATTCCGCGTGATTACTCCGACGGCGCATCCGGTCTGTTACGTGGCGGCGATCGCGCACCGCGTAATTAATCTTTTGGGGCACAGCAACGCTGTGCCCTTTTTGTTTGTCGAACCCTTACCCCAAACAACTGTCACACTTTTTTAATCCCCTTTTCGCAGCGAGAGCGTTGTAGCAATGAAAAAACAAGCACGACTGTTAAGCGCATTAGCCTTGAGCATTGGGATGAGTCTGGCCGCCACCCCGGCTGCCCTGGCGACTCTCCCGGCGCAAATCCAGGGACAGCCACTGCCGAGCCTGGCTCCGATGCTGGAAAAAGTGTTGCCTGCGGTGGTCAGTGTCCATGTAGAAGGCACTGAAACCGCTGCCCAGGGGCAGGATTTACCTGAACCGCTGAAACGCTTCTTTGGCCAGATGCCGGGACAAAATCAACCGCAGCCTTTCGAAGGACTGGGGTCAGGTGTGATTATCGACGCCGCCAAAGGTTACATCCTGACCAACAACCACGTCGTCAATGGCGCAGACAAAATCAGCGTGCAACTAAGCGATGGCAACGAATATGACGCCAAACTGATCGGTCATGACGAGCAGACCGATATTGCGTTGATCCAGGTACAGGGCGTGAAAAACCTGACACAGGTGAAAATCGCGGATTCTGACACGCTGAAAGTGGGTGACTTCGCCGTCGCCATTGGTAACCCGTTTGGCCTCGGTCAGACCGCCACCTCAGGCATTATCTCGGCACTGGGTCGTAGTGGCCTGAATCTGGAAGGGTTGGAAAACTTTATCCAGACCGATGCCGCGATTAACCGGGGCAACTCTGGCGGGGCGCTGGTAAATCTGAATGGTGAGCTGATCGGCATCAACACCGCGATTCTGGCCTCCAGCGGTGGCAATATCGGTATCGGCTTCGCTATCCCAAGTAATATGGCGATGAATCTGGCGCAGCAGCTGATTCAGTTTGGCGAAGTCAAACGTGGGCAGTTGGGCATCAAAGGCACCGAAATGACCGCCGATATGGCGAAAGCCTTTAATGTCGATGCACAGCGCGGGGCATTCGTCTCCGAAGTGCTGCCAAAATCAGCGGCGGAGAAAGCCGGGATTAAAGCTGGCGATATCATCACGTCTGTGAACGACAAAGCGATCACCAGCTTTGCCGAATTGCGGGTGAAAATCGGCACCACGCCACCGGGACAACAGGTCAAACTGGGTCTGCTGCGCGATGGTAAACCGATCACCGTCAACGTCACGCTGGACCAGAGCGCGCAAACTACCGCCAGCGCACAGCTGCTGTCACCGGCCTTGCAGGGTGCCACCCTCAGTGACGGTACCACCAAAACCGGTGATAAAGGCGTGAAAGTCGATACCATCGAAAAAGGCACACCAGCCGAACAGGTGGGTCTGCAAAAAGATGATGTGATTGTGGGTGTGAACCGCAACCGGGTGGAAAACCTCGCGGAGATGCGCAAAGTGCTGGAGGCAAAACCGCCGGTGCTGGCACTGAATGTGATGCGCGGCGACGAAAGTATCTACCTGCTATTGCGATAATCATCGCAACAGGCGGACAAGCAGGTGTTTGTCCGCCTTTCTCATGCTATTCTGCCCTGCGATCTTATCCGGCTTAAACTAACACCATGTTTCTTAAACTTTTGCGTTCTGTGGTGATGGGCCTGATCGTTGCGGGCATTCTGCTGGCAGCGATCCCAACACTTCGTAAGGGCACCAGCGCCCTGATTGAACATGACAGCAGCAATGATGAGGCACCCTTCAGTTTTAACCAGGGTGTGCGTCGTGCTGTGCCTGCGGTGGTCAACGTCTATAACCGCAGCGCACAAGGCAACAATAATCACGGTATCACCACGCTGGGTTCTGGCGTGATCATGAACGTAAAAGGCTACATTCTTACCAATAAGCACGTGATTAATAACGCTGACCAGATCATCGTCGCGCTTCAGGATGGCCGCTTCTTTGAAGCGACATTGGTCGGCTCCGATGCCATGACCGATCTGGCCGTACTGAAAATCACCGCCACCAATCTGCCAATTATCCCGATTAACGCGAAACGCGTTCCACACATTGGCGACGTGGTGATGGCGATTGGCAACCCTTATAACCTCGGTCAGACCGTGACCCAGGGCATTATCAGCGCCACCGGACGTGTCGGCCTCAGTTCCTCAGGCCGTCAAAACTTCCTGCAAACCGATGCCTCGATCAACCAGGGCAACTCAGGCGGCGCACTGATCAACTCGCTGGGTGAACTGATGGGTATCAATACCCTGACGTTCGATAAAAGCAATGATGGCGAGACGCCGGAAGGGATTGGTTTTGCCATTCCGACCGCACTGGCGACCAAAATCATGGATAAGCTGATTCGTGATGGCCGGGTGATTCGCGGTTTTATCGGCATTACCGGGCGTGAACTGCCGCCGTTACATGGTCAGGGCAGCACCCTCGATCGCGTGCAAGGCATCATTGTAAGTAAAGTGACACCGGGTGGCCCCGCCGAACGTGCCGGTATTCAGCCTAACGATGTGTTGCTCAGCGTCAACGGTAAACCGGCGGTTTCCGCACAGGAAACCATGGATCAGGTGGCGGAGATTCGCCCGGGTTCAGTGATTGATGTGCAGGTACTGCGTAACGAACAGAAGATGAGTTTGCCGGTCACCATCGAGGAATTCCCACAGAGCGGCAATTAAGCGGGCGTGATAACACCGCCCGCCTGGCTGCTAGCTGCGATCGACCGGGAAGGCGATCACTTCACTTAACGAGCTGGCCTTCAGCGCCAGCATGATCAAACGATCCACACCCAGCGCCACACCTGAGCAGGCTGGCATACCGTGCTTTAACGCATCCAGCAGGTTGGTGTCGATCGGATGCTGTGGCAAGCCACGCGCCGCGCGCCGACGGTTATCCTGCTCAAAACGCTGACGTTGCTCACGACTGTCAGTTAACTCACGGAAACCGTTCGCCAACTCCACCCCTTTGTAATACACCTCAAAACGCTCTGCGACGCGGTGATCTTCGGTACTGATCTCCGCCAGTGCCGCCTGGCTGGCCGGGAAGTGGTAGACAAAGGTGGGCTTATCGATGCCAATTTTCGGCTCGACACCCAGCATGAACAGCAATTGCAGCAGGGTGTCGCGATCGTCTTCATCGCGTGCCAGTTCGCCGTCACCCAGTTTTTCTGCCGCTTCGCGCAGTTGAGCTTTATCCGCAGACAGCGGGTCCAGCTCGAGGTGACGAATAAACGCCTGCTGGTACGAAAGGGATTCTGCGCTATCGCACTCCAGCACCTGTTGCAGCAGGTCGTCGACCTCATTCATCAGGCGATACATATCGTAGTGCGGACGATACCACTCCAGCATGGTGAATTCAGGATTGTGATGTCGTCCGGCTTCTTCATTACGGAAACTACGTCCCAGCTGGTAGATCGGGCCGCTCCCCGCCGCCAGCAGGCGCTTCATATGGTATTCCGGGCTGGTCATCAGCCACAGGTCGCGCCCTTCGCTGGCTCCGGGGCCAACAAAACGCGTCTGGAAGGGCACCAGATGGATGTCCGTGATGGTCGCCTGGCTCATCGCCGGGGTATCGACCTCCAGCACGCCGCGATCGGCAAAGAAACGTCGAATTTCCGCCATAATAGCGGCACGTTTCAACAAATTGGCAATGGGTGCGCTCGGCTGCCAGCTTGCCGTTTCGCTCATGTTGATGACTCCTTATACAGATAAGGGGTGGAAGTCTACCCGTATTGGCGATGACAGACAACGCCGCCACGCTTACGCCCTCAATATCACCATAGGGTCAGTGGCTTTAAAAGCAGCAAGGAGAGGAGGATGGGCGGTTTGGGATAAAGCCGGGGAAAAGAAAAGCCGGTACGAAACGCGTTCCGCACCGGTCAGAGATTACTGCGCGGTGCGTTGAATTGCCTTGCCGCCTGCTTCTACGTCTTCCCCTACACCACGGGTGGTGTTGCAGGCAGAAAGCAGTGAGGAAAGCACCAGTACGGAGAAAATCGCGACAATACTTTTCTTTAACATAACAATATCCTTTTTGGTTGCAGTAAAAGTACAGCTTTTAAAGCATAGTCCTTAAACGCAACGCTGCGGTGTTGGCCGCAGAAAAAGGAGAGGCGCTGGTGTTTACTTAGCGGCCCGTGAAATTGCGCCACCCAGATGGGAGACATCTTCACCGAAGCCGTGGAAAGTGTTGCAGGCACTTAAAGCCGAGGAGACCAGCAACGCAAAGGCGACGAATTTTGCCAACTTTTTCATTATTCTGAACTCACTTAAAAAAAAGGCGCATCGAAGGATGCGCCTGATTTGACGATTATTTTACGCGAGACACGTATTCGCCAGAGCGGGTATCCACTTTCACGACTTCGCCAATCTGCACGAACAACGGCACTTTAACTACTGCGCCAGTTGCCAGCGTAGCCGGCTTACCACCAGTACCTGCGGTATCACCCTTCAGGCCTGGATCGGTTTCGATAACTTCAGCTTCGATGAAGTTCGGCGGCTGAACGGCAATGGCTTTATCGTTCCACAGGGTAACGATACAATCAGCGTTGTCCTGCAACCACTTCTGGACTTCATCCAGAACTTTAGCTTCAACCTGATACTGCTCGAAGCTTTCCGGGTGCATAAAGTAGAAGAAATCGCCGTCGTTGTATGAGTACTGCAGCGTCATATCCTTCACGTCTGCGCCTTCGGCAGAGTCGGTAGATTTGAAGGTTTTCTCAACACGAGAACCGGTCAGCAGACGACGCATTTTAACGCGTGCGAATGCCTGGCCTTTACCCGGCTTAACGAACTCACTGGATTCGATGGCATACGGCTCGCCTTCGAACATGATTTTAAGACCGGAACGAAAATCGTTGCTAAGATAAGTCGCCATAAAGGCCCTCTGTAAATATTGAACTGGTAATAGCCAAAAAAATGGCACACATTGTAACCCTAAATCCCCCTTCCAGAGAAGATTGGTTGCAGCAACTTGCTGATGTTGTCACCGATCCTGCTGAATTACTGCAACTTTTAGCTCTCGATCGCCATGCTGAATTGGCCGAAGGCACTGAAGCAAGGCGGCTTTTCGCCCTGCGCGTACCCCGCGCGTTCATTCAGCGCATGAAAATCGGCGATGCCCAGGACCCGCTACTGTTGCAAGTGTTGACCAGCCGTCAGGAGTTCAATGATGCGCCAGGTTACAGCACCGACCCGCTGGATGAACAAAGCAGCGTGGTGCCGGGTTTACTGCATAAGTATAGAAACCGCGCGCTGTTGTTGGTAAAAGGCGGCTGCGCCGTCAATTGCCGCTACTGCTTCCGTCGCCACTTCCCGTATCAGGATAATCAGGGCAACAAACGTAACTGGCAGGCCGCCATTGACTACATTGCCGATCATCCTGAGCTGGATGAGATCATTTTTTCTGGCGGCGATCCGCTGATGGCCAAAGATCATGAACTGGCCTGGCTGATTGAGGCACTGGAGAAACTCCCGCATCTGAAACGTCTGCGTATTCACAGCCGCCTGCCTGTGGTGATTCCGGCGCGAATTACCGAGGGATTATGCCAGTTGCTGGCCAATACCCGCTTGCAGGTACTGCTGGTGAGCCATATCAACCATGCGCAAGAGATCGATGATGAATTGCGTTACGGCATGCAAATGCTAAAACGTGCGGGCGTCACTCTGCTGAATCAGAGCGTACTGCTGCGTGGCGTTAACGATAAGGCGCAGCAGCTGGCCGACCTCAGCAACGCGCTGTTTGATGCGGGCATTCTGCCTTATTACCTGCACGTACTGGATAAGGTACAGGGTGCAGCGCACTTCTTTGTGCCGGATGATGAGGCCCGTGCGCTGGTACGCGAGCTGCTGACGATGGTGTCAGGGTATATGGTACCCAAGCTGGCGCGTGAAATCGGTGGGGAACCGAGTAAAACGCCACTCGATTTGCAGTTGCGTCAGGAATAACCGCCTGCGATCCAAAACGGCGCGATATATCGCGCCGTTACGGAAAGGGGCAAATTTACCTGACTATGCCGTTATGGGCACTTGTAAACCTGACCGGTCATTTTGCTGTCGAGCGGGGCAAACGCCGACAGCAGATTCTGCGTTGGGCTGGTCGCGCCATAAATCGTGTTGCCGCCCATTTCTGCCGCGCGGTTGCGCAGGTCGTTGGCTGCACCGCGCAGTGAACTGCCTTCACCGCCAGAGCCACTCAGCCAG
Organism: Pantoea sp. At-9b; assembly: GCF_000175935.2. Lineage (NCBI taxonomy): Bacteria > Pseudomonadati > Pseudomonadota > Gammaproteobacteria > Enterobacterales > Erwiniaceae > Pantoea > Pantoea sp. At-9b. The sequence continues at coordinate 521,141 of NC_014837.1, read as the reverse complement.
TTGCTCTGTGAACCGGTGACATTTCCCAGAAGCTGACATTGGCTGCCCGGTTGCTGATCGACGAAAGTCACGCGCTCGCCGCCAGCACTCAGTTGATTTGAGCTGCTGCAACCCGCCAGCAGTAAACTACCGACTGCCAGTCCGAGCAAGAGGTTAATCCGCATTGTAATCCCCATTTATTATCATCAGTGTCGGGTGGCAGCGTAGCAGAAAAGCGCACATTTTTTCTGAACATTCATTGCCCTAACCCGCGAAGCCGAAGTGTTGCGCCCTTACTTATACCCTTTCGCCAGCAAAAGAAAAACCCCTGACCGTTGCCGATCAGGGGTTCTCAGATGACTTAAGCCGTCAGGGGCAATTACATCATGCCGCCCATACCGCCCATGCCACCCATGCCGCCAGCGCCAGCACCTAAATCAGGCGCGTCGCCTTTCGGCAGGTCAGTGACCATACATTCGGTGGTGATCATCAGGCCAGCCACAGAAGCCGCGTACTGCAGAGCAGAACGGGTCACTTTGGTCGGGTCCAGGATACCGAAGTCGATCATGTTGCCGTATTCTTCAGTCTGCGCGTTGTAACCGTAGTTACCGTCGCCCGCTTTCACGTTGTTAGCAACCACAGACGGCTCTTCACCGGCGTTAGATACGATCTGACGCAGCGGAGCTTCCATCGCGCGCAGCGCAACTTTGATACCCACGTTCTGATCTTCGTTCTGGCCTTTCAGCTCAGTCAGTTTAGCCGCAACGCGTACCAGCGCCACGCCACCACCAGCAACCACACCTTCTTCTACCGCAGCACGGGTTGCGTGCAGGGCATCTTCAACGCGGGCTTTCTTCTCTTTCATTTCAACTTCAGTTGCTGCGCCCACTTTCAGTACGGCCACGCCGCCTGCCAGTTTCGCTACGCGCTCCTGCAGTTTTTCTTTGTCGTAATCAGAAGTTGCTTCTTCGATCTGCTGACGAATCTGAGTCACGCGACCAGAGATAGCGCCTTCGTCGCCCACACCGTCGATGATGGTAGTGGTGTCTTTGTTGATCACGACGCGTTTTGCCTGGCCGAGGTCTTCCAGTGCCGCTTTTTCCAGCTCCATACCGATCTCTTCAGAGATAACAGTACCGCCAGTCAGGATAGCGATATCCTGCAGCATGGCTTTACGACGGTCGCCGAAGCCCGGTGCTTTCACCGCAGCCACTTTCACGATACCGCGCATGGTGTTAACCACCAGCGTAGCCAGCGCTTCGCCTTCCACGTCTTCAGCGATGATCAGCAGCGGTTTGCCAGCTTTGGCAACGGCTTCCAGCACCGGCAGCATTTCGCGGATGTTAGAGATTTTCTTGTCAGCCAGCAGAATGAACGGGCTTTCCAGTTCAACAGCACCGGTTTCTGGCTTGTTGATGAAGTACGGAGAGAGGTAACCACGGTCGAACTGCATACCTTCAACCACGTCCAGCTCGTCTTGCAGGCCGGTACCTTCTTCAACGGTGATCACGCCTTCTTTACCCACTTTTTCCATCGCCTGAGCGATCAGGGTGCCGACGCTTTCATCGGAGTTGGCAGAAATGGTACCAACCTGAGCAATGGCTTTAGAGTCAGAGCACGGAACTGACAGCGCTTTCAGCTGCTCAACCGCAGCGATAACGGCTTTGTCGATACCGCGCTTCAGGTCCATCGGGTTCATGCCAGCCGCAACAGCTTTCAGACCTTCGTTAACGATAGCCTGTGCCAGTACGGTTGCAGTGGTGGTGCCGTCGCCTGCTGCGTCATTCGCTTTAGAGGCCACTTCTTTCACCATCTGCGCACCCATGTTTTCGAACTTGTCTTCCAGTTCGATTTCACGTGCCACAGAAACACCATCTTTAGTGATGGTCGGTGCACCAAAAGATTTATCCAGAACCACGTTACGGCCTTTCGGGCCCAGGGTAACTTTTACTGCATCTGCCAGTACGTTCACGCCACGCAACATTTTTACGCGTGCGTCATTACCGAATTTTACGTCTTTAGCTGCCATTTCAAATATCCCTTAAATTCGTTTCGTTCAGTGAATTACGCGTAAAAATTACGCTTCAACAATCGCCAGAATGTCGCTTTCAGAGATGATCAGAACTTCTTCGTTGTCGATCTTCTCAGTTTTTGCGCCGTAACCTTCGTTGAAAATCACCACGTCGCCCACTTTAACGTCCAGTGGCAGGATGTTGCCGTTTTCCAGGATACGGCCTTTACCTACTGCAACCACTTCGCCACGAGTAGATTTGCCTGCCGCAGAACCGGTCAGAACGATGCCGCCAGCTGATTTTGCTTCAACTTCTTTACGCTTGACGATCACGCGATCATGTAACGGACGAATTGACATGTGATAGCTCTCCTTTAGAAAGTCCAATCATTCAGTTTTAGGGGTTGAACGCCGGGCTTCATGGCTTCCGGCCTCGTGGTGGAAGAGATTAGGGCTAATAAGAAGGCTTTCAAGGGGGAAACCAGAAAAAATTTTCGTTTTTGTAACAGACGACGAAAAACCCAGCAAAAAGGCGGCTTGCGCCGCCTTTCGGAAATTACTGATCTTTGTCCTGGCCTATACGATCGTTGTTTTTACGTTCGTACTCACCATCCACGGTAAAACCACTGTCCGGCCCGGCTCCGGGACCACGCCAGACGCGCAGGTGCGGCATCAGCTTCAGCGTCAGGTGCTTTTGCACCGGCGGCAACAGCAGCAGTAAGCCGAGGAAATCGGTGAAAAAGCCGGGCAGCAGCAGCAAAAAGCCCGAGATAATCAGTGAAACGCTTTTGATCATCTCCGCCGCCGGGCTTTCATTACGCGCCATTTTCTCCTGCATCAGCATGAAGTTTTTCACGCCCTGATTTTTCACCAGCGAGACACCAATACAGGAGGTGAAAATCACCAGTAGCATGGTGAGCAGCACGCCCATCACATGCGCGACCTTGATGAAAAGCGTGATTTCAATCCAGGCCAGAACAAAAAAGATCACAAACGGTAACCAGCGCACCGATATCTCCTGTGAGTTGAGGCTGTCTCGCGCCAAGCCAGACAGCAGAATGGGAGGGTCAAAGGGACCGTAAAGAAAGAGATGGTCATTCCGAGCGCTGATTTCAACCGATCCTGCCAAATTTTTCCGGCTGACTTAAAATTGTGAGAAACATCACATATCGTTATTAGCGTAGCGCCAGCAAAAGCCCGTAAAGTGATCTGTGCACAGGCTTTTCTGTAATGACAGAATATGATCGTGCTCGCCAGACCGAAGATGGATAAAATGTCGGCGCTGGTATTCCACGACAATATAATTGCATCACCTGCACGTGACTCGCCGCCCTCCTCTGATCGCCTCAGAGTGCGTCCGGCAGCCACTCAGCAGCCACTCAGCAGCCATAATAAGAAGGTAATCATGGCGAACAACATTCGTATCGAAGAAGACCTGTTAGGCATGCGTGAAGTTCCGGCCGACGCCTACTATGGTGTTCACACTCTGCGTGCGATTGAGAACTTCTATATTAGTAATAGTAAAATCAGCGACATACCAGAATTCGTTCGCGGTATGGTGATGGTGAAGAAAGCAGCCGCCCTGGCGAACAAAGAGCTGCAAACAATTCCTCGCAACATTGCTAACACCATTATTCAGGCTTGCGACGAGGTGCTGAACAACGGTAAGTGCATGGATCAATTCCCGGTGGACGTCTATCAGGGCGGCGCAGGGACCTCCGTCAATATGAACACCAACGAAGTACTGGCCAACATCGGTCTGGAGCTGATGGGTCACCACAAAGGTGAATATCAATACCTCAACCCGAACGACCACGTGAACAAGTGTCAGTCTACCAATGACGCTTATCCCACCGGTTTCCGTATCGCGGTGTATACCTCGATTCTGAAACTGATCGATGCCATCAACCAACTGGGTGAAGGCTTCCAGCGCAAAGCGGTGGAATTCGAGAACATCCTCAAAATGGGCCGTACCCAGTTGCAGGACGCGGTACCAATGACCCTCGGTCAGGAGTTCCACGCCTTCAACGTGCTGCTGAATGAAGAGACGCGCAGCGTACTGCGTACCGCAGAACTGCTGCTGGAAGTGAACCTCGGTGCCACCGCAATCGGCACCCGTCTCAACACACCGGACGGCTATCAGCAGCTGGCGGTGCAGCGTCTGGCAGAGGTCAGCAACCTGCCGGTGGTGCCAGCGGAAGATCTGATTGAAGCCACCTCCGACTGCGGTGCTTACGTGATGGTGCATTCATCACTGAAACGTCTGGCGGTGAAACTGTCGAAAATCTGTAACGACCTGCGCCTGCTCTCCTCCGGTCCGCGTGCCGGTCTCAACGAGATCAACTTACCGGAATTGCAGGCGGGCTCTTCCATCATGCCAGCCAAAGTCAACCCGGTGGTGCCGGAAGTGGTGAACCAGGTGTGCTTCAAGGTGATCGGCAACGACACGACGGTGACGATGGCCGCCGAAGCCGGGCAGTTGCAGCTTAACGTGATGGAACCGGTCATCGGTCAGGCATTGTTTGAATCCATCAGCATCCTGACCAACGCCTGCTACAACCTGCTGGAGAAATGCGTCAACGGCATCACCGCCAACAAAGCGGTGTGTGAAGCCTACGTATTTAACTCCATCGGTATCGTCACTTACCTCAATCCGTACATTGGTCACCACAACGGTGACATCGTCGGTAAGATTTGTGCTGAAACCGGCAAGAGCGTGCGTGAAGTGGTGCTGGAACGTGGCCTGCTGACCGAAGCGGAACTGGACGATATCTTCTCGATTCAGAACCTGATGTTCCCGGCCTACAAAGCCAAACGTTACACCGACGAAAACGAACAATAACTCGTTCTGGATCACGTTGTAGCAAGCACGCCCGTATAGAATACGGGCGTGTTTTTTTTGGGCGACTACAACTAAGGGATGTCGCGTTTCAGGGAGTGAAAAGATGGTCGTGGTCGAATTAATCATCGTGTTGCTGGCGATCTGGTTGGGTGCCCGTTTAGGCGGTATCGGCATTGGTTTTGCCGGTGGCCTGGGCGTGCTGATCCTGACGCTGTTTTGCGGCATGAAACCGGGCGCGATTCCCTTTGATGTGATTGAAATCATCATGGCGGTGATCGCCGCTATTGCGGCTATGCAAGTGGCGGGCGGTATGGATTACCTCGTCAGCCTCGCTGAACGCCTGCTACGCCGTCATCCGCGTTATGTCACCTTCCTCGCACCGCTGGTCACCTATGTCATGACGCTGCTGGCCGGTACCGGCCATACCGCTTTTTCCACCCTGCCGGTCATCGCTGAAGTGGCGAAAGAGCAAGGGGTACGACCATCACGCCCGCTCTCCATCGCCGTGGTAGCGTCGCAAATTGCCATCACCGCCTCGCCTATCTCCGCTGCGGTAGTCTTTTTCGCCTCGCTGCTGGAACCGCGCGGTGTCAGTTATCTGGCCCTGCTCGGCGTGGCTTTACCCTCGACCATGCTGGCGATCTTCTGTGCCGCGATTGTCACCAATTTCCTCGGCAAAGAGTTGAAAGACGACGCGGTTTATCAGACCCGGCTGGCGAAGGGAGAAGTGACGTTGCGGGGTGCGCAGGTGTTCAATCTCAAGCCCGGTGCCAAACGTTCGGTGTTGCTGTTCCTGGTCGGCATTGTGGCGGTGGTACTCTATGCCACCGCTATCAGCGAAAATGTCGGCTTGATTGCTCACCCGGTGCTGCCGCGTAACGAGGCCATTGTGGTGTTTATGCTCACCATCGCCACACTCATCTGCCTGACCTGCAAAATCGATACCGGTGAGATCCTGAGCGCCAGTACGTTCAAGTCCGGGATGAGCGCCTGTATCTGCGTCATGGGGGTGGCCTGGTTAGGAGATACCTTTGTAAAAGCGCACCTCGACGCTATCCAGACGCTGGCCGGTGATATGTTGCAAAGCTATCCGTGGTTACTGGCGCTGGTGCTGTTCTTTGCCGCTACCCTGCTCTATTCGCAGGCCGCGACCACCAAAGCACTGATGCCCGCCGCGCTGCTGCTGGGCGTATCCCCCCATGCGGCCATTGCCTCATTTGCTGCGGTTTCAGCCCTGTTTGTGTTGCCCACTTACCCGACGCTGCTGGCCGCGGTAGAGATGGATGACACCGGCTCCACACGCATCGGTAAGTTTGTGTTTAATCATTCCTTTATCGTACCTGGCGTGCTGGCTATTGCGTTGTCGGTGCTGTTTGGTTTTCTGTTTGGCAGCCTGATCCTCTAGCCTGGTTACATCCTGTAAACCTTGTGTTTAGCGGGGCGTGTTATCATCACCGCTTTCGTCACCGGAGCCTTCTGATGAGCATCAATTCTGCCGTTGTGGTGCTGTGCACAGCACCGGATCAGGCCAGTGCAGAGCAACTGGCTGCCCAGGCGTTGAATGCCAAACTGGCTGCCTGCGTCACGCTGCTGCCGGGTGCAACCTCGCTGTATGTCTGGGAAGGGAAACTGGAACGGGTCAGCGAAGTACAGATGTTGCTGAAGTGCGATACTCTACATCAGCAGGCGCTGATGGATTTGCTTAAAGCGGCGCATCCCTACGATGTGCCCGAATTACTGGCACTGCCGGTACAACATGGAGACAATGAATACTTGTCATGGTTGCACGCATCTCTCGCCTGATCGGCCTCTGCCTGGCGCTGTTCATCAGCCTGTCGGTCCAGGCCTCAATCTTTTCGCCCAATAGCAACAGCCGCTTTGTGCCGGTTGACCAGGCCTTTGGCTTTGACTTTAGCCAGCAGGGCAATCAGCTGACGTTAAGCTGGAAAGTCAAATCTGGCTATTATCTTTATCGTCAGCAAATTCACGTTACGCCGCAAAAAGCGCAGATCGCCCCGCTGGCGCTGCCGCAAGGGCAGCCACACGAGGATGAGTTCTACGGCAAAAGTGAAATCTATCCGCAGGATCTGCAGCTACCGGTGACCCTTCATCAGGCCAGCGACGGTGCCTCCCTGACGGTCACCTATCAGGGCTGTGCCGCTGCCGGTTTTTGTTATCCGCCAGAAACCCGCACAGTACCGCTCAACGCCGTGGCTGCCAATAACGCTGCGCCGCCGGTCAGTGCACAAGCAGAACATCGCAGCACCCCGCTGCCGTTCTCGCCGTTATGGGCGCTACTGATTGGCATTGGCGTGGCCTTTACTCCCTGCGTATTGCCGATGTACCCGCTGATCTCCAGCATCATCCTCGGCGGCCCACGGCGTTACTCGCTCGGACGCCTGTTCGCCCTGGCCATGGTCTACGTACAAGGCATGGCGCTGACTTACACCGCGCTCGGTGTGGTGGTCGCCGCCGCCGGTTTGCGCTTCCAGGCGGCGTTGCAGCATCCCTATGTGTTAATTGGCCTCTCAGTGCTGTTCATCATTCTGGCGCTGTCGATGTTTGGCCTGTTCACCCTGCAACTGCCTGCCAGCCTGCAAACGCGTCTGACGCTCTGGAGCAACCGTCATCAGGGTGGCTCGCTGCCGGGCGTGTTTGCGATGGGTGCGCTGGCGGGTTTGATCTGTTCCCCCTGCACCACCGCGCCACTCAGCGCTATCCTGCTGTATATCGCCCAGAGCGGTAATCTGCTGGCCGGGGCCGGTACTTTGTGGCTGTACGCGTTTGGTATGGGTTTACCGCTGATTGCCGTGACGCTGTTCGGTAATAAACTGCTGCCCAAAAGTGGCCCGTGGATGCATAGCGTCAAAGAGGGTTTTGGTTTTGTGATCCTCGCGTTGCCGGTTTTCCTGTTGGAACGCGTGATTGGCGATGTGTGGGGAATGCGCCTGTGGAGCCTGCTCGGCGTCGCCTTCTTTGCCTGGGCGTTCCGTCTGAGTTTAGGGCTACAGGGCAAAGGGCGCATCGTCCAGGTGGTGATGCTGGCCGCAGCGGTGGTGGCAGCACGACCATTGCAGGACTGGGCGTTCAGCGTAGATAACCAGGTACAAACTGTGGCGCATCTGCCCTTCCAGCCGATTGCCAATAGCCAGCAGCTTGATACCGCGCTGCAACAGGCACAGGGACGCATCACCATGGTCGATCTCTATGCCGACTGGTGTGTGGCATGCAAAGAGTTTGAGAAATACACCTTTAGCGATGAACAGGTACGCAACGCCCTGAGTCAGGTACAGCTGTTGCAGGCGAACGTCACCGCCAATAATGCGCAGGATAACGCGCTGTTGCAGCATTTACAGGTACTGGGGCTGCCAACCATTCTGTTCTTCGATGCACAAGGCAAAGAGATCCCTGACTCACGCGTGACCGGTTTCCTCAACGCCGACGAATTCCGCACACATTTGCACAATCTGCCGCGTTAAACGAAACTGGAGCAAGACACACCCCGTCCGACTGCCGGACGGGCCGCATACCAGAGGAGAGTCACTTGCAACGTGAACAGATACTCGAGCATGCGTTGAATGTGCTTGAACAGCGCGGCCTGGCCGCCACCACGTCTTTGCAACAACTGGCCGGTGAAACCGAGCTGGCCCCACAACAGCTGGAACGCTTCTGGCCTGATCGCGATGCGCTGCTGTATGACGCCCTGCGCTATCACGGCCAGCAGATTGATAGTTGGCGACGCCAGATTCAACTCAACGAACATCTCAGTGGCGCAGACAAACTGCTGGCACGCTATGAGGTGCTGGCGGAGCACGTCAATAAAGGCCGCTTCCCTGGCTGCCTGTTTATCGCCGCCTGTAGCTTCTACCCGCAGCCCGATCAACCGGTCCATCAACTGGCTGAACAGCAAAAACGCGCCTCCTGGCAATTTACCCACGATATTCTGGTCAATCTTGAACTGGATAACCCGCCAATGGTGGCGGATCAGATGGAGTTGATTCTGGAAGGTTGTCTGAGCAAGCTGCTGGTGAAACGCAATGTGCAGGATGTCGCCATGGCGCGCCGTCTGGCCGAAGACGTGCTGAGCATCGCGCTGTGCCGTAAAAACGGGGCGCTATCCTGAGGATTTTGACCGCTTTGCCTGAAAAGCAGGCAATCAATCACGTTTCCTGCGGTTTTTTCGCAAAAGCCGTTGACGGCTGTAAGCCATTAGGGTTTAATGCGCCCCGTTGCCCGAATAGCTCAGTCGGTAGAGCAGGGGATTGAAAATCCCCGTGTCCCTGGTTCGATTCCGGGTTCGGGCACCAAAATTCAGAAAACCCAGCCAATGGCTGGGTTTTTGCTTTTTAGCTTCTCACAGGTTTTACATTAACTAACGCTTTGTAAATGAAATGCCCTTCCTTTTAGTACCCATATCCTGAAAAATTTTATAGCATTATTATCGCTTCCGTAATATTCGCAACTCAACATCCCGCTGGGAATAATCCCAATATCCGCGCATTGAAATAACTACGGAGTCACCCATTTTCTGGTAATCTGGTATTTCACCTCAGGAAAATTATACGGTTCGGAAAAGTATCAAAATTCACCTGCTGATCACTTTTCTACAGAAACCGCCTGAGAGAAATATTATTCTACCTTTCATCCACCTTTATAGATTTTGATAATTTTACAGGGGACAAATATGGACAAAATGACAAATTCCAAAACCCGTCGCAAACACATCCGATTCTCTCATGCGCTGCTCGACCAGATTGAAGAAAGCATGAATAGTGAAAACAGTCAGAACTTCTCGGCCTGGGTCGTCGATGCCTGCCGTCTTAAAGTGCGGGAAATTCAAAAGAATTTTAAAAGATAAATTATTATTTAAATGTCTCTGGTATTTAATCCGCCATACAACTGACAAAAGAAACAATAAGACATAATGGTTGGTAAGAGATAAAGCATTTCCTTTGCGGTATTCGCACTGATAAATAAAAGGCCTGTTACGGATAATAACGTTTCCATAACAGGCCTGCTATTTTATTAACCTTCCAGCACCAGGCGACTGTCTGCGAGGATTAACGGCTGAATCTGGTGTGTCACCAGCAACGTCGTTTTTCCTTTCACCAATTCTTTTAGCGCCTTCAGCACCATTTCCGTATTTGCGGCATCCAATCCCTCGGTCGGTTCATCTAATAAGACGATGGGCGCATGCGACAGAAATGCTCTCGCGATGGAGATTCTGCGCGCCTGACCGCCGGAAAGACGGGCACCCAGCTCACCGACCAGCGTATCCAGCCCTTGAGGGAAAGCACGAACTTCTTCTGCCAGCGCAGCCTGAGAAAGTGCCTGCCATAAAGTGCCATCATCCGCATCCGGTGCCACCAACCGCAGGTTGTCCCTGATCGAGGCATTAAACAGATAGGTTTTTTGTCCGACTACCGAGATGCTCTGGCGTAACACCTCGTCCGATAACGCCCTTACCGGGGTGTCACCGATCAACACATCGCCTTGATCACAATCCCAAAAACCCTGTATCAGGTTCAAAATCGTGGTCTTGCCTGCCCCGCTGGGCCCAAGCAGCGCGAGGCACTGCCCCTGCGCGACCCGGAAGCTAAGCGAGTCCAGCACAACCGGCTGCTCAGGCGCATAGCGCATGGTTACCGCGGCAAAGGTCAGATCGAAGCTGGCAGGCGTTGCACTGCGACTGGGCAACACCACGGCCGGGGTCAGCTCTGCCATGGAGAAAATCCGGCGCGCCGCTTCGCGTGTCACGCCCAACGCGGCAAATGCCGTTGGTAATGCGGCCACCGCTTCAGTGCTGGCGAGTACCGCGAATAACAACATGACGATGTCATTGCCGGCAATAGCGCCCGCATGGCCCGCACTGACCAACAGAATAAAGGCACAAAACATCCCCAGCTGGCCAGCCAGCGCTGACAATGCGCTGCCTGATGCCCCGATCCACGCCTGCTGGCGCTGCGCGGCAATCAGCTTTTGCGAAAGCAGCGACAGATGTCGGGACTGCCGGGCAACGGCTCCCGCTACCTGTAACTCGCCAAGACCACGAATCAGGTCAGTCGATGCCGCCTGAATGGATGCGCGCAATCCCGTCACCGCATGACCACTGGCCCGGGTGCGCGACGCCACCACCAGCGGCACAATCACCCCCGCCAGCAACAACATCACACCATCAATGACGGCAACGCCTGGAGAGAACCAGAACAACACACACAGAATCGCGATCGATGAAATCATCCCGGCAATCGCGGGTGCCAGAATTCTCAGGTAAAAATTGTCGAGGCTATCGATATCCGTTCTCAGGCGCGCCAGCACATCGCCGTCGCGAAACCCCTGTAAACGCGCAGGAGCCAGCGGTTCAAGACGCTGGTAAAACCAGACCCGCAGCACGGACAACAACCGTAAGGTTGCATCGTGGGTCACCAGACGCTCAAGGTAGCGCGCAAAGGTGCGCAACACCGCCAGACCACGAATGGCTGCGGCAGGGGTAAAGAACTCCAGCGTCAGCGCCCCGACACCGGCCAGCGCCATCGACGCGATGAACCAGCCTGACAGTGCCAGCAGCGTCACATTTGACAGGATAACCACCACTGACAGCGCGATGCCAAGCGCCATGCGTAACCGCCAGGGACGCGCCAGCGCTAAGAGATGACGTAAGTCGTTCATGCTGTTGCTCCCTTCTGTAACCGTTCAAGCTCAGCAAACACCCCGCCGTTCAGCAACAGATCTTGTGGCTTACCGGATTCGATCACCCTGCCCTGCGCCAGTACCAATACGTGGTCGGCCATCGCCGCCACCTCGGTATCGTGAGTGATCACTAACCGTGCCGAATTCGGCAACGCCTCGGCCAACGCGGTCATCATCTGCCGCGCCGTGTGGCTGTCCAGTGCCGCTGTTGGCTCATCAAGGATCAGCACTGGTGGTGCAGTCAGCACCGCACGCGCCATCGCCACGCGCTGGATTTGGCCGCCAGAAAGCCCCTGACCGCCATCGCCAACCTGGGTGGCGTAGCTGGTCGGCAACGACTCAATAAAAGTCGCGGCCTGAGCCAGTTGTGCAGCCGCGTACAGCTCGCTGTTCCCGGCTTCAGGATGGGCCAGGCAGATGTTGTCCGCTATCGATCCCGCAAACAGGGTCGGTCGCTGCGGCAACCAGCCGATTTGTTTTTGCCACGTGGGCAAATCCAGCTCGGAAAGATCGCGTCCATCAATCAAAATGCGCCCGCTGGCAGGCGTGATAAAGCGCAACAGCAGCCTGGCAAGGGTGGTTTTGCCTGCCCCACTCGATCCCACGATAGCCAGCGTTTCTCCCCGGCGCAGTGTAAAGGAGATGTCCGCCACACCACCGCCTTCCTGATGTTGATAGCCAACACCTTCAACGCGAATCTCCTGCGCAGCACCCACCGGCACCACCGGGTGAGGTCCGGGCGCTGGCGGTTCGGTATTCAGGATGGCTAACAATCCTTCGGTGGCACCAAGGGCATCCATGCGGGCGTGATAATGCGCCCCGAGGTCACGCAAAGGGCGGAAGAATTCAGGTGCGAGCAACAGCGCAAACAACCCCGGCAGAAACGCCAGTTCGCCGTAGTACAGACGGAAGCCGACATAGACCGCCACCATGGCGGTACTGATAGTGGCGAAAAATTCCAGCACCAGCGAGGACAGAAACGCCACACGCAGCACCTTCATCGTTGTCTGACGGTAGTTTTCAGAAATCACCGCAATGATCTGCGCCTGCCTGCGGGCCGCATTGGACTGGCGCAGTGTGGTCAGACCGGAAATCACATCGAAGAAATGCGCGCTCATCAGGCTGAGTTTATGCCACTGCCTGAGATTCATTTTCTCGGCACCCTTGCCGACCAGGATCATAAATAACGGCACCAGCGGAGCCGTGATCAACATAATCAGCCCTGACACCCAGTCGGTGGGGAACAACGCCACCAGAATCGCCAGTGGCACAATACCGATGATGATTTTTTGCGGAAGAAAGGCGGAGAAATAGGTTTCGATCGCTTCAACACCTTCACCCAGCGAACTGGCGATGCTGCCGGTGCGCTGTTGCTGGCTCCATGTCGGGCCAAGTGCGGCGATACGTTCCAGTAAGGTTCCGCGCAACGTCTGTCGAATGCGCGCGGCACTCTCGAACGCGAAGCCCTGGCGCAGCATGTCCAAACCTGCACGCAGGATCATCACGACAGGCAACAGCCAAAGCGCGGGGAACAGTTCGGTCAATCCTTTGCCGCCGATGACAACCCGGTCAATCAACCATGCCAGCAGCCAGCACTGGACAATCATCATGATGGCATTCAGCGTTGCCATGGTGACAGACAGGGAGAAGAAGGCGCCAGCCTGGCGACGCTGGCTGGAGAGCCAACGTTCTGCCAGGCGAGCGGCCGCGCCACTAAGGGGAGGACGAGCCGACATGATGCGTTTAGTGTCCGTAACCAACCAGTTTGGAGATGCGTCCCCGGAAGACCCAAATCTGATACCAGTTATACATAATCATCACTGGCACAAACCCACCCATCGTCAGGGTGAAGGTGATCAGGGAAACCTGCGGGCTGGCACCGGCCCAAATGGTCCAGGTATTCGGCACGATCCATGGGAACATGGTAATCAACATACCAAAGCCCAGAATCAGTGCTGCACCGTTGAACCACATAATTGCCGCAAAATCTTTGTCTTTCAGGGTGTCACGACGTACCTGCTCAATGCAGAACAGGGCGATAAGACCAAACAGCCCCCAAATCCAGAAGTGCGGGCCGAACCACTTCGCACGCGCCCAGTCAAAAATCGCAGCACTCCATACCCAGGTGATCACCACGGCGGCAATCGCTAACCAGAAGATGGTCGCGGTCCAGCGGGCGGCATCCTGACGGATAGGCTCTGACTTTTCAAAACGGGCACGCACAAACAGCACGCCGGAGAACGTCATGGCGACGCAGGATGAAATACCGGTCCAGATGGAGAAAGGCGAAATAAAGTTAAACGCCCCGCCCGCATAATGCGGCACGCCCTGCGCCGGAGTATCCAGTGCAAAGCCCTGCAACACGGCACCGACACACATGCCACCAAAGAAGGTCACGGTCAGGCTGGCAACACCAAATACCCCGTCCGAGAAACGCTGCCAGAACGGCGACGCCAGATGGCGGAACTCCAGTGCCACCGCACGGGACATAATGCCCCATAACACCAGCGCCATCGGTATCATCAGGTAGCTGAACGCGGAACCGTAAACAAACGGGAAAGTACCAAACATGATACCACCGGCGACAATCAACCAGGTTTCATTGGCATCCCAGGTGCCCGCCATCGCCGCCATAATCGCGCCGCGTTCGTCATGATCTCTCACGAAGAGCGAGAAGATCCCCGCTCCCAGGTCTGCGCCATCCAGCGCAATGTACAACAGCACGCTGACGCCAAACGCCAGCCACCAGGCAATTGTCAGAAATTGCTGGGTATGAGTAAGCATATCCATGGGTGTCTTCTCCGCGTCAGACCGGTCTTACGTATTCAGGATGATCAGCATGACCGCCCGGCGGCAGGTCGAGATGGCCGAGGTGTTCATGACCTTCACCCGGCAACTTGCTGGTTAAATCCGGTCCCTGACGCACGACTTTGGCGAGGAACCAGATGGTACCGGCAACGACCGCTGACTCGAAGATGGCAAAACCGACCAGCCAGAAGATAGCCAGCCCAAGCGTCATCGCGCTCATACCGTCTTCAGTACGCATCAACCCGTTAACAATCCACGGCTGACGACCGATTTCACGTGTCCACCAACCGGCGATCACTGCAATATAAGGCAGCACCACCATCGCGACGGCGATAAACAGGAACAACGTATTACGTGGTGCCAGTTCCACCGTCATACGGCGGCGGCACATCAACCAAATGCCCCACAGGCTGACCAGCAGGATCGCCCCACCCGCTCCCGCCATGGCGCGGAACGCATAGAAAGGCAGTACCACAGGCGGCTGTTCATCTTTCGGGAAGCTGTTCAGGCCTCTCACCGGGCCGTTCCAGGTTTTGGTTTCGATCAGGCTCAATGCATGCGGGATAGAAATCGACCAGGCCAGCCCATTTCCTTCCGCATTCGGCCAACCAAGGATATGCCAGGCACTGTTGACGTTACCGGCTGCATCATAGGTGTCGTAGTGCCCTTCCATCGCTGCCAGTGCCGCAGGTTTGTTTTCGAGAGTATTCTCGCCCAGCACATCACCCATATAGACCTGTGCAGCGGCAACGAAGGCCAGCAAAACCAGGGCATATTTCAGCGGTTGCAGGAAAAGCTCGACATTGCGGCGTTTCAGCACGAACCAGGCACACGTCGCAACCACGAAGCAGAGCGACAGCTCAAAGCTGGCGAGTAACATATGAGGAAAGGCGGTTTTGACATTGGGATTGAGAAGTGCAGCGACCCAATCCGTCACATGGAAAATGCCGTTCTTGTACTCAACCCCGGTTGGCGTCTGCATCCACGAGTTGGCGACCAGAATCCACATCGCTGAAAGCGTTGAGGAGAGGGCAACGTTGAAGGTGGCGAAAAGATGCATGCCACGGCTGATCTTGCCCCAGCCAAAAATCATCAGTCCGATAAAACCGGCTTCGTACATAAAGGCGGTGATGGTCTCATATCCCAACACCTGGCCGAAGAATGGCCCGGCGGCTTGAGAAAAGCGGCCATACAGGATACCAAAAGCCATTTCCATCGTGACACCGGTAGCCACACCGGCCCCGAAGTTAACGATGAACAGCTTTTCGAAAAAGCGACACAAGCGGTACCACTTCTCATCGTTTTTTCTAACCCACATCAGTTCAGAAATGAACAACAGCGCGGCCAGACCGATGGTCAGTGGTGGATAAATGATATGTACTGATGAGATTAGCGCGAAGTCGATTCGCGTAATCAGCGATGTGAGATCGTTACTTAACATGACTATCTTCTTTTCTATTAAGTGACCAGATTAGCCAGCGACAACCGAACGCTCTTCCCCTTACATGGCAGGTGAAGTGGTAAGAGTCAGAACGGGGAGTGTAGAAACAGGTGTCGCACCATCGGATTAATCTACACGCCGATGCATCATAGTTAGCATTTATCCCTGCTAAACACACAAGAAACAGGATAATATCCGAAGGCATGAACAAGAGAGGTTGAGCCTGACCATTTGGTCATGCTGACACCCGGTTGATTGCCGACGAAGCTTATAAAATAAGCGCTAACAGTACTCGACGATAAGCAAAAGACCCTAAACGCTGAAATTTGCTTATTTGAGATGATCCAGGTTTCGAGACGCTTATATTGTCGATAAAGAACAATATAGGAGCTGTGTAGTCCGAATGAGGCTCAGTATATTCCCCCCCACCCGCATATTGTCAAGAAAAATGTGGGTAAATCGTTTTTTTGTTGCACGACATCTTATATTCATTCACAAGAAAAGAAAAATGAATCAATCAATCAACCAACTGTAACCAAAAGAAAATCAATCATTAATGGCGTCGGCGTTTCTACGTTAGATCGTGGCACCATTGGCAATAATAAAACACCCAACATAAGTAAAATTATACTTATAAATCAAAAACATATGCACTTGAATGATTTTAATGATTAATCTGATAAATCGCGTTTAATGTCTAAATAAAGAATCTTTCCGATCTGAGAAAATAATAATTTCCCAAGTTTACGATAACCTTTATTCAATATAAAGGTACATAAAATTCACAAAAAAACCGATATCCTTATTATCACAATGGCTATATCAATAACCTTTCATTCGATTATTTACAACAAATATAACCAATAAGTAACATAGATAAAGTTATCGCAGATCGTTTATTGCCTGACAAAAGTTTACAGACAGGATTGCCGGTAAAATGACGCTGAAAAAGGGCCCATGCTGGACATGCACCCTTCCCGTACCCAGACAATCGTTCAATCGGTTGCGGCTAACAGGTCAACCTGAGGGGTAGAACCACCACAGCAGCGCCTGGGCTACATAGATAAGACACGCCAGCACGATTTTTGAGCACAAACCGCGATGAGAAAAATGCTTCAGGATCACGCAAAAGATAACGAACAGCATTTGCAGCATTTCGCGCAGATGTAACAGGTGAGTGATGACCATAACATTTCCACGAATGACCAAAGTAGTCACCACTATACCTTGGTTTAGTTTGCGGAAAATCACTATCTGGCGGGAGTTGATGGACCGTCTAGGTTGACTTTCTATCGGGCAAAGATAATCAGCAAACTATTGGCTCAACGGCGCAGGTACGACTAAGCGATAAAGAAAAGGTATCGGGTTATCAAGACAGTTTTCCGTGCACCATCCGTAGCGATTTAATATTTGTTCCAGCCGTGCGGTATTCCCGGTCAGACGAACGAATAAAGGGGCAATTTGTTGACCATCGTCATTAAAGGAAACATCCAGAGAAGTGCGCGATAAATAAATCGCGTCCGCCGTGGTATTGCCGGCCAACACACGACAGCCAGACCATTCCCGATCGTTGAGATGATGAAAGGAAAAATCCATTTGCTTCGCGGTTTCTATGGCATAAGTCAGTCTGAACAGATCGTTTTGCTCCAATAATATGCCATTACAGGTACGCCACAGATAATCCAGCTTATCGTGCAGTTCCGACCTTGCGCCAAGCCTGCGTCCCTGTTTCAGTAACCAGTGAATATCGGGAGCGACCTCGCGAGGAAAACGATGTTGTTTCAATGCAGTGGAGAGCCAGCGGATCAGGAAAATATTTTCCTGCGACACCGATCGTACCGCGCCATCCAGCCTTGCCATATGCAGAGCAATCAGGGCACACCATGCCAGATGTCCGGTTTTTTCGGTCAGCGATTCAATTTTCACAGCGACACTCCATGTAATTGACTGTCATCCCCGCAGATTTAAGTGAAATACAATTTAGGCCGAATGTAAACCTTGCCTATTTCCCTTTCTGCCGTGTCGCGCCATTATTAAAAACATCACTAAAGAATATTCTGAGATTCCATATAAAAAATCTTTCTGGCTGAACCTCTTTCCTGATTCATATTAAAATTCTCTCTGCCCACCTAACTCAATTACTCTATTTGGCGGAATCATAAACTGCTCATGCGCACGCAACGCATTACGCTGGAAGAAATGGAAAATTGCGCCTTTGACCCGGGCCAACCCGCGGCGTTTTTTCATCACCAGGGTGTCGTGAGACGTAAAGAACGAGGCTTCCTGCAACGAACAGCCAAAACCTTCCAGCCCGCATAAATGCAAAATTTCCTGCATTGAGGGCACCTCATGCCAGCCATAGGACGCCGTCACCTGCCAGAATGAAGGAGAGAGTTGCTGCATGCGAATACGCTTCTGGTTATGCACCCTTGGCGTGTCGATGGTACGGATATGCAGCAGTACGGTGCGCTCATGCAACACCCGGTTATGTTTGAGGTTATGCAACAGCGCTTGAGGAATTTCATACTCTTTGCGCGAGAGAAAAATAGCCGTGCCACCGACTCTCATCGGCGGCGCAGCTTCCAGCGAACTGATCATCGCCTTTAGCCCCACCGGGTCATCCGCCAGGCGTCGAATCAACAGTGAGCGCTCACTACTCCAGATCAGCATCAACATCAGCATCGTCATCGCCAGCAATACCGGCACCCAACCGCCGGAGAGTAATTTCATCAGATTGGCGCTAAACAGGGGTACATCAATGGTCAGCATACAGAGGAGAAAAACCACCGCCAGCGGCAACGGCCAGCGCCAGTTTTTGAACGCCACCACACTCGCCAGACAGGCCGTCAGCACCATGGTGCCAGTCACCACGATGCCATATGCAGCCGACAGCGCGGAGGATTGTCGGAAAGCAACGATAATCACCGTCACAGCGGCAAACAGCAGCCAGTTAACCACCGGAATATAGATCTGCCCGGACTCGGTCGATGAGGTGTAAATAATCCGCACCGGCGGCAGAAACCCCTGGCGTATCGCCTGATGTGTCAGGGTATAGACGCCGGAAATCACCGACTGCGCCGCAATCACGGTTGATAAGGTGGCGAGGACGATCAGTGGGATCTGCGCCCAACCTGGAGCCAGCAAATAAAAGGGATTACGCACGGCATCCGCATCCCCCAGCACCAACGCCCCCTGACCAAAGTAGTTCAGCACCAGCGCTGGCATCGCAATGATCAACCAGGCGAGCCGAATCGGCGCTTTGCCCAGATGCCCCATGTCCGCATACAGCGCTTCCGCGCCGGTGACCGCCAGCACTACCATGCCTAACGCTGCGAACGACAGCGCCTTGTGTTGGTTAAGAAATTCCAGCGCATACAACGGATTCAAGGCTTGCAGCACGCCAGGGTGCATCAAAATCCCCCGCACACCCAACGCAGCAAGGGTAAGAAACCACACCAGCATCACCGGACCAAACACCAGACTGACCCGCTCGGTGCCGTGTTTTTGGATAATAAACAGTAAGGTCAGGATGATCACCGACAACGGCACGATCACATGATCGAGCGCCGGAGCCACCACTTCGATCCCTTCAATCGCCGACAGCACCGAAATGGCGGGAGTGATCACGCCATCACCATAAAAGAATGCACCACCAATCAACCCGGCCAGCACAATCAAATGTCCGGCCCGGCCTGTGACATGCTGGCGAGCCAGCGACATCAGCGTCAGAATCCCGCCCTCTCCATCATGATCGGCGCGCATCACAAAACAGACGTATTTCACGGTAACAATCAGCGTCAACGCCCAAAAAATCAGCGAGAGAAACCCCATCACCGCCGCAGGCGTGGTACCACCGTCGGGCAATATGGAAAGGCATTCCCGCAGGGTATACAGCGGGCTGGTGCCGATATCACCAAACACAATGCCTGCCGCTGCCAGCATGCCTGCCGGAAGAGACTGCTTAGTTGAAGCCATAAGAGACGCATCCTTTCAGAGGGGAGTACGGACTGAGAATATTATAGCTGCTGCCCCTGGCGTCGTTGCGCCGGGTAACGCCGACAACCGCCCGTTTTTGCCTGATTTTTATATCTGCCCGGCGTTTTTTTACGCCTTTTTTATATGCCGACGGCTTAAATCACAGGGAACGATTGCCATCGTGATCAAAGGGAAAATGCTATGTCAGGCTTAATTCTGGTTTCGCACAATCTGTCCCGTGCTTCGACGTTATCCGCCCTGTATGAAAGCATCCTGTCGCGCTGCGGCGGGTTGTGGGTGAGCTGGGATGGCAAAACTCAGGCCATCGCAGCGGATACGCCACGTCCCCTGACCTTCCGCCATGGTCATAAATTTGACACCCTCAGCTTCCCGCTGACCCAGGGCGAAAAAGAACAAGGTTATCAGCACTATGTCCATCAGGGCCTGTGGCCGATATTTCACCAACGCCCGGACTTGGCGCGTTTTAACCATGAAGATCTGAGTCAATATCGGCAATTCAATCAGGCCTACGCCACCGCAATTGCTGAATACGCGATGCCCGACGACATTATCTGGCTCCAGGACTATCACCTGATACCCTGCATCAAACTGTTGCGCGACGCCGGGCTGACCAACCGCATCGGTTTATTCTTCCATCAGCCGTTTCCGGCTGGCCAGGGATTTTCCGCCATCCCGGACTGGCAATGGCTGGCTGAGTCATTGTTGGGTTGCGACCTGATCGGCTTTCAAACCACCCAGGACATGAACAACTTTCTGCTCTGGGTGGAGAGTACCTATCGTTGTGAGCGCCTCGGTGCCGCGCTGTTTCGCATTCACGGCCATCTGCTCAAAACCGGCGTCTACCCGGTTGGGATTGACCTGGAAGACGCGCATTGCCTGCTGGCCAGCAACAGTTGCAGTTATATGGAGGAACAATGTCGTGCCACGCTGCCGCAAAACACGGTCCTTAGCGGCGGCCATCTCGACGACAGCGCCGGGCTGCCTTACCGCATCAGCGCGGTTGAGGTGTTGCTGCGCAACCATCCGGATTACGCCGGTAACATGATGCTGCTCCAACTGGCTGCGCCGTCAGCCGGTTACGCGCCACGGACTGCCGGACTAAGCCATGATCTGGAGAATATCTGCGGTGAAATGAACGGTATGCATGGCACGCTGGCGTGGTGCCCGGTCAGTTATCTGACAAACGCTTACAGCCGTGAGGAGCAGGCGGGGATTTATCGTGCGTCCCGCGTCGCGCTGGTTACGCCACTGATGGCGGGCATGAGCCTGATGGCAAAGATGTATGTTGCAGTGCAGGACCCGGCCAACCCTGGCGTGCTGATCCTGTCACAGTTTGCCGGGGCAGCGGAACATATGGATGGCGCGTTGATCATCAATCCTTACGACCCGGACGCCATTGCTGACGCCATCCATACCGCGCTACGCATCCCGCTCAGCGAACGTCAGAATCGTCATGCACGCTTGATGAAAGGTATCCACCGCCAGGATTGCCACTGGTGGGCAGATCGTTTTCTGACGGATCTGCGTGCACCGGAAACGGAAGAAGCGGTGGTGATGGCAGGCAGCTTGCTGGTGACCGCCGGGATGGGGAGACGGGTGAGATATTAAACCGACAACGGGAGGCCGAGCGGCCTCCCCGAAGCGTTAAAAATCGTATTGCAGGCTTAAACGGTTCTGCCAGAAGTGTGAATCATACAGCGGTGATGTCTGCACCCCGGCGAAATCGGTCAGGCTCAGACCCTTCAGCACGCCGCTGAAACTCCAGGTAAAGTACACCAGATATTCCGACTGATTAATGCTGGCCGA
The DNA here is from genome assembly GCF_000175935.2 of Pantoea sp. At-9b. Taxonomy (NCBI): domain Bacteria; kingdom Pseudomonadati; phylum Pseudomonadota; class Gammaproteobacteria; order Enterobacterales; family Erwiniaceae; genus Pantoea; species Pantoea sp. At-9b. Next base: position 499,568 of record NC_014837.1, on the reverse strand, counting down.
CGCCGGTGACGGTTTCAGATCCATAAACGAATACTGCGTCCCGAGCGACAGGTTCTCGTTCATCACGTAGTTCAGGTTGGTCATATACGCGTTGCCGCTACCGAGATCCTGGGTACTGGTAAAGAACGGCTGCGCAAAGTAAGGGCCAGACGACGTGTTGTGCGCATAAGGCGTCACCAGTGAACCGTTGTTCCAGCTATTACCGCTGGCGGCGATATGGTCATAGCCCAGTTTCCAGCTCAGGGCTGGGGTAAAGGTCAGCGCCAGTTGTGCACCATAAGAGGTGCTGTTCACCTCACCGGCAAGCGCTTTGCCGAGGCTGGTGCCACGAATAAACTGCACACCTAAATCCGGCTGGAACAGCGTGTCCTGCCATTGCAGATGGCTCTCGCCATACACCAGGCGCGTATAATCGGCGTACTCCTGATACCACAACTGCCCGGTAAGTTTTTTACCGTCCCACTGCGTGCCACGACCACCGCCCAGCGCCCACATGCCGTTGGTGCGCTCATCAACATCGGTATAGGCCGTGGTATTGAGGAACTGATCATCACCCCAGGGTTTATAACGCCAGACTTTTGTGGCATGCAGATAATTGGTGCTGTCGCCATAATTCGCATCCACGCCACGGAACAGAATTGGCGTAATACGCCAGTCGTAATCACCGACAAAAGGAATATTGATTCGTTGATCACCGGCCGTTATTTTAAAATCATCCTGCTGCCAGCTTAAATAGGCTTCACCGACATTGGTTTGATTATCACCAATATCGCTGATGGTATGGGCTTCATCCGGATGATCAATACCACGCAGGAAAATACCGCTCACGCCAGCACGGAAACCATAAAACGGGGCGGTTTCATATTTAATGCTGCCACCGTAGCTCACGGTGTCCTGATTAAAACCTTTGGAAAAATAGGCGTTGTGTGTCGAATAATAAAGCGTCCGTAAACTACCGCTCACCGTACCGCAGGTGAAGATATCGGTGAAACTATTTACGCCACTCGCACCATACTGACAATCGCTGATATTGCTCTGTGTTGCCGCCAGTGCAGCCGGAGCAAGCGGGAAAAACAGCGCAGCAAGACACGCACCACTCAGTGTTTTTAATTGCATAATCCCAAGCCTCGTCACTTTTTAAAAAGAGCAAAGCATGGCCACCGCACAATAAATAGACGGAGGGTGGCTTGCTTTGCGGTAAAAAGTTTTATTATTGATTAATTATTTACACCGGTTATTTTCACATCCGGCAATGTATCGCGTACTTCCCAGCCACGTAATTTGCCGGGATTAAGTAAATTATACGGATCGCAGGCGCGTTTCATAGCCACAACGTCGGCACGCACCATGCCCTGTTTACCATCTTCAATATGAATAACGTGGGGGTTATTTATTTTCACGCCGTTATCACGATAAATTTGCATGATGGCATTCAGGCGATCTTCATTGCTGTAACGCACCAGCGGCAGACCGCTACAGGTTAACGTGCCGTTCATATCACGCAGAAATTCAATATGCGACATCACTTCATCTGATAGCTGAGCTTCCATCGCCAGCGCCTGCTGATGATAATTTTCTGGCGCATAGGCGGTTTGCAGATAGGTCAGGGTTTTATCTACCTTCAACGCCTGCAAGGTAGTGTGGTTCCAGCAGTATTCAATCAGTGAATGGCCGTGGTTCTCTCCCTCCGCAAAATGCAGCGCATTGCGGCCCCCCTGCTGCGCCAGCAGCGATGGCAGCAGGCGATCGCTCTCCACCCCAACCACCGAAATCACACCATGCTGCCCCGCCACATCAGCCTCCGCGAGATCGGTGAAGTAATCCAGTACCGGTGCAGCCATCACCGCGACCTGGCGCTTCACCAACCCCGGCGATTTTGCTAACGCATCCGCAAAAACCATCGCTGCCGGGAAACTGGCAAAGGTGTCGAGACGTTCGATCCAGTCGTGACGTGGAGCCAGCGCTAACTCGATCTCCAGCACAATACCGTTGCTGCCGTAAGCGTGGTGCAGCAGTAAGGCATCAGGTGCCTGTAGCGTCAGGATGCGCGGCGTCTCTTCCATCGTCATCAACTTCACCGACAATACGTTGCCGGGAGCCGCCAGCGGGCCATAGTTGATGGAACCCACGCCACCGAAACCACCACCAAACAGGCCGCCGAGTGTCGCCAGCTTCCAGGTGGAGGGCATACAACGCAGTTCCCAGCCAAGTGGCCGGGTATAGGCTTCCAGTTCACCGAGACGAATCCCGGCCTGAGCACACACCGTGCCCTGCCCCATACTCACCACCGCGTTGAGTTTGGTCATATCGACCATCACCCCGCCTTCCAGTGGAATCAACTGACCGTAGTTGCCGGTGCCACCACCCCGCAGGTTGAGGGGGATGCGCCGGTCAGCACAGGCCGCCACCACCGCCGTCAGCTCCTGCTCATCACGCGGGCGCACCGCCAGTTCAGCAAACTTCTCTTCCAGCTGCGGTTTCAACACCGGGCTGAACCAGTGAAAATCGCGCGACAGGCGTTTGACCTTGGGCGCTTCTTTAATCCAGTCAAGTTCAGGCAACGCCGCAACCAGCGCCGCCAGTGCAGACTGACGATCGGAATCAGACATCTTTCTTTCCTGTAGTTGAGGTATCAGGTCGGGCTAAGTTCGCTTTCATGCCAGGCCGCCAATACGCGGCGCGTCAGCCACGACATCAGGGCAAACAGCAGGAAACCCGCCAGAGAAATCAGCAGCAGCGCGGCAAACATCAGCGGGATATTGAGCTGATAACCGGCCTGTAAAATCTGGTACGCCAGTCCGGTATCGGTGCCGCCGGTGCCAGCAACAAATTCCGCCACCACCGCACCAATCAGTGATAAGCCGCTGGAGATGCGCAACGCGCCGAAAAAGTACGGCAACGCCGAAGGAATGCGCAGGCGCAGTAAAATCTGCAACCGCGACGCATGGTTCAGTTTGAAATAACTCAGCAAGCCCGGCGAGACGCTACGCAGCCCCTGGGTGGTGTTGGAGATGATCGGAAACACCGCCATCAGCGTGGCACACACCACCAGCGACATGGTGGTGTCTTTCACCCAAATGATGATCAGCGGCGCAATCGCCACAATCGGTGTCACCTGCAAAAACACGATGTAAGGAAACAGCGCGCTTTCGATAAAGCGGTTCTGCACCAGCAAAAACGCCACGATGGAGCCAATCACAATCGCCACCACAAAAGAGATAACGGTAATCTTCAGGGTGTAGAGCAAAGACATAAACAGCGTCGGGAAGTTTTGTACCAGGCTTTGTGCCACCACCAGCGGCGAAGGCACCAGAAAGGCGGGCACCTTCAGCGTCGTGACCAGGAACTGCCACAGCAACAACAGCACGATGGCAAACAGCGCCGGGAACAGCCACTGCTGAAATTTACGCTGCGCGGCTAAGGGCTTTTTCATCATTTGCTCTCCTGACTGGCGGCAAACAGACCGCGCTGCAACTGCTGTGCATACTGGGTAAACTGCTGACTCACGCGGAACTCATCATCACGCGGGAACGGCGCATCAATGCTGATGTCATCCACCACGCGCCCCGGTCGCGCCGCCATCATGATCACGCGCTGCGACAGGAACACCGCTTCCTGAATCGAGTGCGTAACAAACACCACCGTCAGCTTCTGCTCCTGCCACAGTTGCAGCAGATCGCTATCCAGCTTGTTACGGGTGATCTCATCCAGTGCGCCGAAGGGTTCATCCATCAGCAACACTTTCGGTCGTGTCACCAGACCACGGGCAATCGACACACGCATCTGCATCCCGCCGGACAGCTCGCGCGGCAACACATGCCCAAACTGCCCCAGGCCGACCAGTTCAAGGATCTCACGCACGCGGGTGTCCGCTTCGGCACGCGGCACGCCAGCCAGGTCGAGCGGCAGGCGCACGTTTTTGTGCACGCTGCTCCACGGCATCAATGTCGCTTCCTGAAACACGAACGATAACGGCAAATCGCGTTGTTTTTCCCGCCGATCGCGACGGAACAGCATCAACTTGCCATCACTCGGCTCAATCAGCCCGGCGATCATTTTCAACAAGGTACTTTTGCCACAGCCGGACGGACCGAGCAGCGAGACAAACTCGCCCTGGCGAATCGTCAGGTCCACCGGCAGCAAGGCACGCGTGCCGTTCGGGTAAATTTTCTCGGCGGAGAGCACTTCAATCGCCGGGGGGGCCGCATGCAGCGGCACCGGTTGCGCATCATTGCTCATCAGAGTCAGTCGGCTGGCTGCATTCATGGCATGACCTTCACGTCCTGGATGAATTTCAGGGTATAGCTACCGTCAAACGGCACTTTCGCCGGATCGATCAGCTTGTTGTCCACCAGCAGCTGCCAGGTCTGCTTCAGGCGCGGTACGGTCATGATGCCGATACCACCGGTCTGCGCATCACCGCCGGTCAGCATCTGATACTTCTTCATCTGCGCGATGCTGAAAGCGATCTGATCATCGGTCATCTGCGGGTTTTCTTTCTTAATCAGCACGTTGCCCGGAGCCGGATTTTCCAGATAATTTTTCCAACCCTGCATCGAAGCTTTGACAAAGGCCGCTACCGCCTGCGGACGTTTTTCGATGGTCGATTTCATACACACGATGCTGTTGCCGTAAGGTGGATAGCCCCAGTCGCTGATCGGATAAACATTGGCCTGCGCACCGGCCTTCTGCACGGCGAACGGTTCGGAGGTCACATAGCCCTGCTGTACCAGCGTCTTATCAGCGAGGAACGGCTGCACGCTGAAGGTGTAAGGACGAACGCGGGCATTTTTCAGGTTGAGCGCGCTCTGCGCCCACGGCCAGTATGAGGTGTAGGCTTCGGCAGCCAACAGGAAGGTTTTACCCTGCAAATCGGCCTGGCTTTTCACATCCGGGTGGGTGATAAACACAATCGCCGAGTGCTGAAAGGTGGTGGCAACCGGCACCGCTTCCACGCCCTGCTGCCAGGACTCCAGCGCCTGCATATTATCGCTGATGATGCAGTCAGCCTGACCGGCGGCCATCAGTTGCATGGTGTGCACCTGCGGGCCACCCATTTTAATGGTGACATCCAACCCGGCATCGCGATACAGATTCTGCGCCTGGGCCTGATAAAAACCGCCATGCTCCGCCTGAGCATACCAGTTGGTCATAAAGGTAAATTTCTCGGCAGCCATACCTGGTGCCGACAGTGCCACAGCAAGCGCGGCGACAATGCTCAATGTTTTTTTCATAGCCGATCCCCGAATTAGCGCGGTTGTAATAATGATGCTGCGTCGTTTTGATCTAAGACTTTGCCCTGCCACTGCCCTGTGCCCCACGCCGGTTCGGCACGGGTGACCCACGTCATCTGATGCACTTCGGTGATCACCTGCGCCCAGCTAATGGCGAGCGACTCAAGAATCGCTTCGCCCTGCGCTTTGGTGGAGGGCAACGGATCGCCAATCACGCCACTGGGGCCGAAATCATACGAAGCCCAGGCCGCCATCGGGCGGGTGCTGGAAAGCGTCGGGCACGGGAACGCCGGTGGATAGTTAGCCACCGCTTTGTCCATCTGTACGGTATCGGGTGCCAGCGCCAGCATCAGCGCGGTTTCGGCATGTCCGGCGTGCATCGCCATCTGCCGCTCTTGCTCATCCATAAAGCTTTCGGCACAGTTCGGCACTTTGAAGGTGTCCTGCATGATGATGATCATGTCACCGTGGCGCAGGCGCAGTTCGCGCATCGCCATCTGCAACGGCTGCGGTTGACCGCCGTGGCCGTTCACCATCAGAAACTTGCGGAAACCGGCGCGGTACAGCGATTCGCCAATCTCCAGAATGGTGTGCAGCAGCGTCTCACCGGTCAGTGTCAGGGTGCCGGGGAAATGCAAATGCTCGTCCGATTTGCCATAGGTGATCGGCGGAATAGCGTAGGCCGGGATCGCAGCCGGTAAGCGTGCCAGCGCATGGCCGACTACCCCGGAGGAGATCACGCTGTCCACCGCACAGGGCAGATGCGGCCCATGCTGCTCAATTGCGCCGGTTGGCAGCACAATCACCGTGTTGGCTTTGTCGTCCAGCGTGGCGATATCGGTCCAGCTCAGGTACGGCAAAAAGCGGTTTGCCGGAATATAACCATGTAACATCTCGCTTCCTCGTGTTATTGCGGCAACCACGCCGTCGCTTCAACTTCAATCAGGACATCCGGGCTGGGCAGCATTTCGCTCACCTGCACCACGGTCGAAACCGGGGGGGTATCGGGGTAAAACAGCTTGCGTACCCGGCTGTAGTGCGGAAAGTGGTCCAGATTGCGGAAATACTGCACCAGTTTGATCACATCGCTCATCTGGCCGCCTGCGCTCTCGATGGTGGTGCGGATACTCTCCAGCACATACCAGCTCTGTGCCAGAATCGGCCCTTCTTTGATATCGGTGGAGAACTCGCCGGTACGCCCCAACAGCTGCTGCGCCGCCGCGGGGATATCGTCGTAGCCGCGCACAATCAGCGCGGTTTGTGGGTTCACCGGGATAATGCCGGAGAGAAAGATAAAATCGCCCGCGCGTCGCCACGCGGCATACTTCGCCAGCGGTTTACCCGCCCCTGCTTCAAGCGTCATTGGTGTCGTCCCCATAACAGATCCCCTGTTTCAGCCGAAAGCGGCGGCGACTACGCAGTGGCCAGCTCGCCGCCTCAGCCGCAGGGAAAATGACAAAATCGTTTGCCAGCAACGTTGCACTGTCATGCAACGCCGCACGCTGGCAAATCAGCTCAGATGCTTCATCAAAAGCCGCGCCCAGTTGCGCACTCAGCAGGCCGCTGAACAGCGTATCGAGCGGGTCGTAACTGCCGAACGGGCAAAACGCGTCCTGCACGTTATCCGCCCCCAGCAACACCGATATCCCACGTGCCTGCGCCTCTTTAATCAGGGTTAAGCCCCGCTGGCGTGGTGTGCGCCCCGGTACGGCGTCCTGCAACAACAGGTTGGTCAGCGGCAGCGCAATCAGGGTGACGCGCTGTTGCGCCAGCACATCCAGAATGGCTTCAGCGTCCTCCTGCTGCACCAATGCACAGCCATGGCTACAGGTAATGCGTCCGCTAAACGGATGTTGCTGCAAATAACGCGCCAGCCAGCGCAGCCCCTGCGCTTCGTGGCTCAGTTCTTCGTCGATGTGCAGATCGATATCCAGCTGCCAGCGTTCCGCCGCCTGCAACAGATGAGTAAACGCCTGGGCATCCCAATTGCTGCTGTGAATAAAACCGCCCAGCAACGCACCGCTGGCCGCCACCTGGGCAGCGATATGTTCTGCCTGCCCGGCATCGGCAAAAAAGGTCACCGGGGCCAACGCCACCCGTTCGATGGTGCACAGCGGATGCTGCAACTCGCCGACGATCTGCCACGCCAGCGGCGCTTCAGCCGAAAACCAGTCGATATGGGTACGTAACAGACCTACCCCGGCTTCCACCGCCCAGTTCAGCGCCTGACGGGCGCGTTGACGCAAATCGTCCGCGCTCCAGTGCGCCCGGTCCTGATGCATGGCGGTAATCGCCGCCAACAGACCCGGTTGCAACGCCGGGCTGCGCTGCACGGTGAAGGTTTTATCCAGATGGGCATGGGGTTCCAGCAAGGGCGGCAGCACCAGCGCCCCCTTCAGTGCCAGATAGCCGCTGACGTCACGATCTGGCGCGATATAGGTGCCATCTTCGCGGAAATGTAAGGTTGCCAGCGCGGGTTGATCACCGTGCATCGGCCAGTCCTGCGGCAGCAGCCAGCGAGGTAAACGCGCGCCTGTCGCGCCTGGATACGCGTTCACAGGTCAAGGACCAGCAGCGGGGAACGAGAACGGGAGCAGCACAGCACAATGCAGTCATTGGCGGCGCGCTCTTTCTGGCTCAACACTTCATCGCGATGATCCGGCTCGCCGCTCAGCACGCCGGTAATACAGGCACCGCACATGCCCTGCTCGCAGGAGAGTTCGATGTCGATCCCTGCGCGCTCCAGCACCTCGGCAATGGTTTCCTCGGCATTGATGGTGTAACGCGCCCCGCTGGAAGCAATTTCTACCGCGAACCTGTCGCCAGCAACCGATTGCGTCGCCACGCCAGGTTTGAATTTTTCACTATGCAGTTGATCGGCCTGCCAGCCATGTTGCAGCGCCTGTCGCTGTAGGTGATCCATAAAACCCGCCGGTCCACAGCTCACTAACACGCTGTTATGTGGCTGTTTGAGATCGTCAGGTAGACACTGGCGCAGGCTGTCACCTTCGCTGCTGTAATGCACGACCACGCGCGCACCAAGTTGCTCCAGACGGGTGCTGAACGGCAGTTCATCGTGGCGTTTCAGAAACAGATGCAGCATGAAATCCGCACCCTGGGTCGCCAGCTGCTCGGCCATCACCAACAACGGTGTCAGACCGATACCGGCAGCAAACAACAACGTGCGCGGTGCATCAGGTAACGGAAAATGGTTGCGTGGTGCGGAGACAGATAAGCTCGCCCCTGTCTGCACCTGGTGGTGCAGCCAGCGAGAGCCGCCGCCCGATGCCTGATCGAGACGGACACAAATTTGGTAGTGTGCCTCTCCGGCGGCGGAGCACAGCGAATATTGCCGCTTACCGCAGTCGGGAATGGTCACATCAATATGGGCACCGGGCGTGAACGCCGGTAGCGGGTGGCCACTGGCAGACGCCAGGGTCAGTAATACATTGCCAGCACCGTTGAACTGCTTTGCGATGACGGTGACAGCCAGATTCTCTGCCTGCTTCATAATAATCCTGCATACGACGGACACGTCATCAGCCGGGAGGCCGCGCGTAGTCTTGTTTTTATCGTGATTGCGATTATTATTTTGCCTGTGTGTAAGCGTCCATCTGTTTAATTCGCACGAAGCGTTGCAAAAAAGAGAGCACCCGTTATGTTCGCCTTCTCCCGGTTTCTGATCTATTTCACCGAGGTGGCCCGCCAGGGGTCACTGCGCAAGGCTTCCGAGACACTTCACGTGTCCGCATCTTCCATCGATCGACAGATTTTGCGGGTGGAACAGCAGCTGGATATGCCGCTGTTTGAACGTCATCCATCAGGATTACGTATGACGGCGGCCGGGGAAATCCTGCTGAATGCGGCAAAGAATTGGCAGCGTGAATTTGGTCGCGTCTGTACCCAGCTCGATGACCTGCGTGGCCTGCGTCACGGCCACGTGCATATCGCCACCATCGATGCCATCAACCGCGGCTTTTTCTCCGCCATTTTGCAACGCATTCGCACCGAATATCCCGGCATCTCCTTTACGCTCACCACCATGAGCAACATCCATATCGCCAATGCGCTGACCAATGGCGATGCCGATTTTGGCATCATGCTGAATCCGCAAAGCTCACGCGAACTGCTGGTAAAGTCGTTTGCTGATTTGCGGCTGGGCATTGTGGTCAGCAGCCAACACCCGTTGGCAAAACGGGAAACCATCCGCTTTAGCCATTGTGAGTCCTGGCCGTTTATCGTCCCTGCCGCACCGCTGATGCTGGCTGAACCGCTCGAAGCGTTGATCAACAGTTCTGGCATTACGCTGAATGAGGTCGGCCGCACCAACAATATCCATATGTTGCGTTCGCTGGTACGCGATGACGTCGGCATCAGCCTGATGTGTTGGCTGGATATTGTGGATGAATACCGCCGGGGCGAATTGAAATTTATCCCGCTGATTGATGGCATGTTGAAGCCGTTTACCCTGTCGCTGTGCGTTGCGCCGCAGCGCCAGCTGTCGATTGCCGCTTCAATGATGTTGCGTGAACTGGAATCGTTTTTCGCCCTGATGCAAAACGAAGAGGCGCTGGCGGGGCAAAACGGCCCGTAGCGGGGGGATTTTTTGACCCTGCTCACACTTCCATCATCCCCCCTCTTGCCAGTTTGCCGTTGATTGCTGAAGATGTCCGCGATTCAGGATTGTTACTGCACATCAGGCAAAACCTAAATCGCACCGCATTCAGTTTTCGAGCGCGGTGCGATTTAGGTTTTTTTTTGCCTCCAATCCGGGACAACCCGAGAACAACAGCGATTATCAGCGGGAGTAGGTATGCCATATCAGGAACTGGCCGACGAAATTGTCGAAGGTGTCGGCGGTAAAGCCAACATCATTAGCGTGATCCACTGCGCCACACGTTTACGCTTTAAACTCAAGCAGCCGGGTAAGGCACAGACCGCCGCGTTGAAGAATAATCCCGGCATCATCATGGTGGTGGAGAGCGGCGGCCAGTATCAGGTGGTGATTGGCAACCACGTTGGCGAGGTCTATCAACAAGTAGCCAGCCGTCACGGGCTGGAAAACGACAGCAGCGATCGTGCCGATGAACCCAAACAAACGCTGTTCGCGCGTTTTATCGATCTGGTTTCCGGCATCTTCACCCCGTTTATCGGCGTCATGATCGCATCCGGTATCATCAAAGGATTGCTGGCGCTGGCGCTGGTTCTCGGCGTCCTGCATCAGGAGAGCGGCAGCTACAAACTGCTGTTTGTCGCCAGCGATGGCCTGTTTTACTTCCTGCCGATCCTGCTCGGCTACAGCGCCAGCAAAAAATTTGGCGGCAACCCCTTTGTCGGTATGGCTATCGCCGCCGCGCTGGTCCATCCGCTGATCCTCACCGCGCTGGAACAGCAGCAGCAGGGCGAGAGTCTGCGCTTTTTCGGCATTCCGCTGGAGATCATTAACTACAGCTCATCGGTGATACCGATTATCTTTGCTTCGTGGGTAGCCAGCCTGGTTGAACGCACCGTCCATCCCCGTTCCCCTGGCGCGGTGCGCAATTTCACCACCCCGCTGCTGTGCCTGATTATCACCGTGCCACTGACCTTCCTCGCCATCGGCCCGGCCGCCACCTGGCTGAGCCGCATGCTGGCGGAAGGGTATCTGTGGATCTATAGCCTCAGCCCGACCGTGGCCGGTGCGGTGATGGGGGGCATCTGGCAGGTTTGCGTGATCTTCGGTCTGCACTGGGGACTGGTGCCGATTATGTTGAATAACCTCACCAATTTCGGCCACGATACGCTGTTGCCACTGCTGATGCCTGCGGTGCTCGGCCAGGCAGGTGCCACCCTTGGCGTGATGCTGCGCACCCATGAAGCTAAAGTGAAGGCGATGGCCGGTTCTGCCTTTAGCGCCAGCATTTTCGGCATCACCGAACCGGCGGTGTACGGCATCACCCTGCCCAACCGTCGCCCGTTTATCTTTGGCTGCATCGGCGGCGCGCTGGGGGCGGCAATCCTCGGTTTCTGGCACACCACCATCTATTCCTTTGGCTTCCCCAGCATCTTCACCTTTATTCAGGTGGTGCCCCCCAGTGGCATTGATGCCAGCGTCTACGCGTCTTTCGCTGGGGCTATCGTCGCATTGCTGTTCGCCACCATCACCACCTGGCTGTTTGGCCTGCCCGCGCCCGCGCCGGTGGTGGAAAGCGCCCCGCTCCCGACAACCGATGCGTCACCGGTGCGTAAGCAAACCGTGTTTAGCCCGATCTCGGGCAAGGTACTGCAACTGGAATCGATCAAAGATGAGACCTTCGCCAGCGGTTTGCTGGGCAAGGGTGTCGCCATTGTGCCGGATAATGGCCGTGTGGTGTCGCCGATTGCGGGTGTGGTCTCGTCACTGTTTCGCACCCATCACGCCATTGGGCTAACGGCCGAGGACGGCGCGGAAGTGTTGATCCATGTCGGTCTCGACACCGTCAAACTGGACGGAAAATTTTTCACCCCGCATGTCGCCGTCGATGATGTGGTGCAAGTGGGTGATCTGCTGCTGGAGTTCGATCTGAGCGCCATTCAGGCGGCAGGTTACGATCTCACCACGCCAGTCGTCGTCACCAACAGCGATGAATTTATTGATGTTTTATCCCTGCAACCGTCAACGGTAACGGCCTGTGCGCCGTTGCTCAGTGCGGTGAAATAATTGAGGAGCTACAAGATGACCTTACGTTTCCCGGATGGATTTTTATGGGGCGGTGCCGTTGCCGCCAACCAGGTAGAAGGCGCGTATCAGACCGGTGGCAAAGGCTTATCCACCTCCGATCTGCAACCGAAAGGCATTTTTGGCGATCGCGTTGAACGCCACGCCGGTGATTTCGGTATCAAAGACACCGCGATTGATTTCTACCACCGCTTCCCGGAAGACATCAAACTGTTCGCCGAGATGGGCTTCACCGTGCTGCGCACCTCAATTGCCTGGACGCGTATTTTCCCACAGGGCGACGAAGCGGAGCCGAACGAGGAAGGTCTGGCTTTCTACGACCGCCTGTTCGACGAGATGGCGAAATACAACATTCAGCCGCTGGTCACGCTGTCGCACTATGAAATGCCTTACGGGCTGATCAAAAAGTACGGCGGCTGGGGTAGTCGCACCACCATTGACTGCTTCGAGCGTTACGCGCGCGCAGTTTTCACCCGCTTCCAGCACAAGGTGAAATTGTGGCTGACCTTCAACGAAATCAATATGTCACTGCACGCGCCCTTCACCGGCGTCGGTCTGCCGGAAGAGAGCGACCAGCAGGCGATTTATCAGGCCATCCACCATCAACTGGTCGCCAGTGGCCGTGCGGTCAAAGCCTGTCATGACATCGTGAAGGACGGCAAAATCGGCAATATGCTGCTCGGCGCACTGCTCTATCCGCTGAGCTGCCGTCCGGCGGATGTGATGGAAACCATGCAGCAAAACCGTGAATGGCTGTTCTTCGGTGATGTACAGGTACGTGGCTACTACCCGGCCTATATGAAACGTTTCTTCGCCGACCGCCAGATCCAGATCCACATCACCGATCAGGACAAACGTGACCTGCAAAACACCATCGATTACATCTCCTTCAGCTACTACATGACCGGTTGCGTCACGACCAATGAAGAAGAGAATCAGAAAGCGCGCGGCAATATTCTGTCCATGGTGCCGAACCCGCACCTCGCCAGTTCCGACTGGGGTTGGCAAATCGACCCGGAAGGCCTGCGTATTCTGATGAATCTGCTGTACGACCGCTATCAAAAACCGCTGTTTATCGTGGAAAACGGCCTTGGCGCGAAAGACAAGGTCGAAGCGGATGGCAGCATCAACGACGACTATCGTATCCAGTATCTCAATGACCATCTGGTGCAGGTGCGTGAAGCGATTGAAGACGGCGTGGAAGTGATGGGTTACACCTGCTGGGGACCGATCGATCTGGTCAGTGCCTCGAAAGCCGAGTTCTCTAAACGCTACGGCTTTATCTATGTTGATCGCGATGATAACGGCAGCGGTACGCTGACGCGTTCACGTAAGAAAAGCTTCTTCTGGTATCAGGAAGTGATTGGCAGCCACGGTGCTTCACTGAAATAAACCTTCCGCCGGGCCGCACTGGCCCGGCAGTTTTCAGGCTTCATCGTCCCCGATTTGCAACGCCCGCGTCTCTTTCCGTACCCGCTCGATATGGATGGTGAGAAACATCCGTTCCTCATTCGACAGGGCGTAGTGGTATTTCTGCTGAATATGCTGATCCACCTTGATGGTGCACTGATACGCTTCCGGGTATTTGTCGCGCACCACATCATGAAGCGACTCATCCTCACTGCATACACCGCGTTTGCCCAGCATACGTTGGGCGAAAAATTTCAGATGGTTAACAAAGCGGTTGTAACTCAGGCTTTCAACGCGGTAATCCAGTTGCAGGCGATACTTCACGATCTGCAAAATATCCTGCATAAACCGCGTGATATGCGCGACATCCGACATATCGCTGTCAAGCTGGGCATTGACCAGATGCATGGCGATAAAACCGGCCTCATCCTCGGGCAGGCGTTCACCGAGGCGTTTCTCAATGATCGCCAGCGCCTCCAGCCCCAACGCATACTCGTTGGGATAGAGGGTTTTGATCTCCCAGATCAACACATTGCGGATCGGCAAATTTTGCCGGTGCCGTTCAATGGCAAAGTTGCAGTGATCGCACAGCGCGATCGACAGGCTTTCGTGCAGTTTCGATCCCAGTTGTTCTCTGGCACGCGCAATGATCAATTCGGTGGTGGTGATCACCTCGATCGGGATCTCCGACAACAACTCGCTCAGGCGACTGGTCAGCGTATGGTTCTGCAATGCGAACACTTTTTCGATCAACTGCGCATCCAGCGGATCGCCGACACGTTTGTTGAACGCCAGCCCGCGTCCCATTACCACCTGTTCCTGGCCCTGCTCGCCCAGCACGATGGCCACATTATTATTAAGTATTTTCGCAATCTTCATTTGGCACCCTGAAAACGAAAAAACCTGACCTCCCGCGAAGCGAGCTGTCAGGTTTTGCCTGTGTGGAGGAACACAGTAACAATCCGCTCCATCATAAATGCCTGGCACCACACGGCAAGCTGAAATCGGGATAAATGTGACCCGGCTCCGTTTCTTTTCACTGATGATAACAGAGCGCCATACAATAAATTTATTCCCCCATAATAAAATTCAATAAATTTATTTATCATTGAGTTAAATCAATTCTGATTTTTATTTCGTGATCACTCCACCGTTAGCCGTAACACAACATCCGTAACACGCTATTTATCCGGTAGGCTTCATCAAACAGAAAAATAAACACCCTGAACCGGACGTGCCTGCACGCCCCTTATTTTCTCTTACCCTATAAATAACATCAGGAGTCAGCCATGCCTGAAGAAACGATGCTACTACCCTGGTATAAACGGCTGAATCGCCAGCAATGGAAAGCCTTCTGGGCCGCATGGATGGGTTATATGCTGGACGGCTTTGACTTCGTCATTATTACGTTAGTGCTGACGGAAATAATGGCGGAATTTAATGTCACCACGGCGGAAGCGGCCGCATTAATTTCTGCGGCGTTTATTTTACGCTGGTTTGGTGGATTAGCGCTCGGTGCCATGGGCGATAAATATGGTCGTAAAAGTGCGATGATCACCAGCATTATATTATTTGCCGGTGGCACATTCGCCTGCGGTATCGCACCCAATTATACCTGGATGTTTATTGCCCGCGTGCTGGTGGGGATTGGCATGGCTGGCGAATACGGCACCAGTTCCGCCTATGCCATCGAAACCTGGCCGAAAGATATGCGCAATAAAGCCAGCGCCTTCCTCAATTCCGGTTTTTCTGCGGGGGCGATTTTGTCAGTGATGGCGTATAGCTGGGTGGTTCCGCTGTGGGGTTGGCGCTCGCTGTTTTACCTCGGCATTATCCCGGTGTTTTATGCCCTGTGGCTGCGTCGCGCCATTCCTGAAGCCGAAGAGTGGGCAGCGGCCAAAGCCAAAGCGGCCAAACCGGCGGAAACCATGATCGATACGCTGTTTCGTGGGCCGAACCGGGTGCGCAATACCCTGAACCTGTTACTCGGTCTGCTGGCCGCCGTCGCACTCTACTTCTGCTTTGATCACCAAACCTCGGGCATGGTGACCGGCGTGCTGGCCGTGATCATTGCAGCGATTTTCATCCGGTTTCTGGTCCAGAGCGGCGGTGAACGCTGGCCCACCAGCCTGATGCTGACCGTCACCATCGTCTGTGTATTTCTTTATGGCTGGCCGATCCACGCGCTGCTGCCCACTTATCTGAAAACCGAGCTGCATTACTCGCCGGAAGTGGTCGCGCTGGTGTTCTCCTTTAGCCGCTTCGGCATGGGCCTCGGCTGCTGTGTGGCGGGGATCGCCGCCGATCGCATCGGCACCCGCAAAACTTATGTGCTGAGCCTGCTGATCGCCCAGATGATCATCATCCCGGTATTTATGCTCAACGGCTCCAGCGTCTGGCTGCTGTGCCTGCTGATCTTCCTGCAACAGCTGTTCAGCCAGGGTGTCGGCGGCCTACTGGCGAAGATGATCAGCGGCTATTTCGATACCGAACAGCGCGCGGCCAACCTCAGTTTTATCTACAACATCGGCTCGCTCGGCGGCGCACTCGCGCCGGTGCTGGGAGCGCTGATCGCCCAGCACGCCTCGCTGGGCAGCGCGCTCGGCGGCCTGTCGTTTGGCCTGACCTTCGTGGTGATGTTGTTGATTGGCTTTGATATGCCGTCACGCGTGCAGCGCTGGCTGAAACCGCAGGCGCTGCGCCACTACGACACCGTTGATGGCACCCCACTTGCTGGCGCGTTCACTCGTGAAGAACGTGCCACCCAGGATCTTACCCCGCTTAACTCAGGCAAACCCTGAAAGGAGACAACATGACCGCAGGAAACCGCATTTATTTACGTCGTCCGAATGATGCCGAACCGTTGCTGGAAACCTTCCGCACCCTGCCAGCGGCGGTGGTCGCAGACTGCATGAGCCGTCTGCCCGCCCTGTCAGCGGAGATCAGCCTGAAAACCGCGCCGCAGCAACCGATCATGTGTGGCCTGGCCGTGACGGTGAAAGCCCGTTCGGGTGACAACCTGATGCTGCACAAAGCGCTGGATATCGCCGGGCGCAACGATGTGATTATTTTGTCGAACGAAGGGGATCGCAGCCAGTCACTGATGGGCGAGGTGATGGCAACGTATGCAAAACAGCGTGGTATGGAAGGGATTGTGCTGGATGGCCCAGTGCGTGACATCGATGGATTATCACGCATGGATTTCCCGATCTACGCGGCCGGGGTGACACCGGGCGGGCCATTTAAAGACGGTCCGGGTGAGATCAACGTGCCGATCGCCTGCGGCAAGATCCATGTCTCCCCGGGCGATATCATCCTCGGCGATGCAGATGGGGTCATCGTGATCCCACGTCAGGATGCCGCACGTATCCTGGAAGATGCGCTGGCGTATTTACAGGTGGATGAACGTAACTTCGAGCTGGCGAAAACCGGCTCACTGGCGCGCGGCTGGCTGGATGAGACGCTACGTAACAAGCAGGTGGAGATTATTGACGATATGTATCGTTAAGCGCAGTTGCGTGATAAATCGCGCTGCGATTTATCACGCGTTTTTACACCAGAGCCAACTTCCGCTGCCGCTGTTCCCGCCACACGGCAAAAATCCCGGCCAGCGCCACAATCGATGCGCCAAACAGCGTGGTGGGACCAGGCAAGCTATTCAGGAACAGATAACCTATCACCATCGACCATACCAGCGTGGTGTAATCAAACGGGGCCAGCAGGGACGCATCGGCATAACGCAGGCTGAGCGTGACCAGAATCTGTGCCAGACCGCCAAACAACCCGCAGCCAAGCAACAGCAACAGTTGGGTGCCGCTGGGCATCGCCCAGCCAAACACCAGGGTGGCAAGACCGATCACCGTGGTCATCAGCGAAAAATAGAACACAATGGCACCGGGTTTTTCGATGCCGTTGAGAAAACGAATTTGCACATTGGAAGTGGCAGTACAGATGGCCGCCACCAGGGCGCACAGCACGCCGATCCCTGCACTGGCATGGGCCGCGCTGGCGGAGAACAGCGTCAGTTTGGACGATAGCATGATCAAAATACCGGACAGGCCGACGACCACTGCCAGCCAGCGCGACGCTCTGACCCGCTCTTTCAGCAGCACCGCCGCCATGATGACGGTAAACAGCGGCGCGGCGTAACTGAGTGCGGTGGCATCGGCCAGCGAGATATACACCAGCGCCAGATAGTTAAAGTACATGCCGCCAGTGCCGGAAAAGCCGCGAATCAGATGCCCGAATAAATTACGGGTTTTCAGGCTCTCCAGCACGTTGCCCTGAATTTTCAACCATATCAGCAGGGGAAACAGCGCGACAAAACTGCGGAAAAAAATCACTTCCCCGGTGGGAATGGTGCCATTCAGCCCTTTCACACACGCCAACATCAGCGTTGAACACAGCGCTGCCATTATTTTCAGTACTACGCCTAATCTGGCATTCATTGCTTTGACCCTATTCTCTCTCTACCACTCGCAACCGGCTTGATTGCCGAGAGGACAACGCGCATACCTTATGGAGAGACAGGGGGCCGCGATAACACTATTTTGCTCTGCCTGAATAGCAATAACTTATCGTCCGCCGTCATAGCATTTCGCTATCGCGCGACAGGGTTTCCCTCTTATTCGCCGCAAAACAAAGCCGATATAGTCCAGGAAAAGCGAATATTGACGGATTACCGAGGGGAATCACATGACCATGAAAAGACGTACCACCATCGGGCTGGCGCTGCTGCCGCTGCTGGCTATCTCTTCCGCCCATGCTGACCTGATGGCAAACATTAAGTCGAGCGGAGAACTCAAGTGCGCGGTCTATTCTGATGTGCCGCCGTTCTCCTCGCCGGATCCGCAAACTCGTCAGTTGGCGGGTATGGACGTTGACCTGTGCAACGCGCTGGCCAAACAGATGGGTGTCAAAGTCACTCTGGTGCCGACTTCCGTGGAAGCGCGTATCGCGGTGATCGCCACTGGCCGTGCCGATGTGCTGATCGCTAACCTTGCCTACACCAAAACCCGTGGCAGCCAGATCCAGTTCAGCGACCCGTATTATGTCGCCAAAGAGATGCTGCTGGTAAAAGCGCCACTGGCTGACAAGCCGCTGAGCTACTTCAAAGGCAAACGCATCAGCGCCACTAAAGGCACCACCTCCGAACAGTCAATCCATCTGAAAGGCGCACGTGCCGTGACTTTCCAGGACACCGCCTCTGCCTTCCTCGCCGTGGAACAGAACAAAGCATTGGGCTTTGTTACCAACACCATGACCGGTATCAAGATGATCACCCAGGCGAAAAAAGACGGTATCGACCTCGCAATGATCAAAGAACCGATGGCGCTGGAACCGATTGGTGTCGGCATGAAGCGTGACGAACCGGCACTGCTGACCAGCGTCAACAGCGGTCTGAAAGCGATGGACGATGATGGCACCATCGACAAAATCTGGGATACCTGGATTGGGCCGAAGACCGAATACAAAATGGTGCGTGAGGAGCGCGTTCAGCCGCTCTCCAGTCTGAAATTTGAACCGCTGGAATAACCATGCCCGTGATGTCGCCCTTTGATATCCAGCCCGCCAGCGCCCCCGCGCTGGCTTGCTCCTCCACGATTACCCTCTCCACCATTGGCGCACGTGCCTGGCTGGTGGAAGCACCGGGCGGATTTGATTTGCCCTCACAACGTCGCGTCTGGTCGCTGGCACGGTTGCTCGCCAGCTGCGATGACGTTGAATCCCTGATCCCGGGCGTCACCAATCTGCTGGTACTGTTCCGCCAGATTCCGCCCGATGAGTCAGTGGTACGCGCCCGACTCCATGCTGCCTGGGAGCAGGCGCAGGCCATCCACCCCCAGGGAAAATTGATCGAGATCCCCGTGGATTACGGTGGCGAACACGCTATCGATCTTGATGCAGTTTGCCGCCATACCGGTTTCAGTGCGCGCGAAGTGGTGCGCCGCCACCATCAAAGCGAATACACGGTGTTCGCCCTCGGCAGTGCGCCAGGTTTTGGTTATCTGCATGGCCTGGACCCGCAACTGGCAACGCCGCGCAAAAAAGTGCCGTCGCTCAGCATGCTGAAAGGCACCGTCACCATTGGTGGGGCACAGGCAGGCGTCTCGGCGCTGACCGGTCCCAATGGCTGGAACGCCATCGGTTATGCCGAGCTGGAGGTGTTTGATCCGCTGGCCGATTCCCCGGCGCTGATGGCACCCGGCGATCGCATTCGCTTTCTGCCGCAGAGGATTGAGCTGTGATTGAAATTGAACAGAGCGGTGCGCTCAATACGGTGCAGGACTTAGGCCGTTTTAATTACCGTCATATGGGTGTGTCGGTGAGCGGCGTAATGGACCCGCTGGCGCTACGGGCGGGTAACGTGCTGCTCGGCAACGAAGAAAATGCCGCAGCGATTGAAGTACAGCTGTTTCCGTTTCGCGTGCGTTTTTTGCAGGATACCAGTATCGCCGTGACCGGCGCTGACTGCCGCGCCACGCTCGATGGCAGCCCGCTGCCGCCCTGGTGGGGCTGCGGCGTGCGCGCCGGTCAGGTGCTGGAAATGCGCTACCCGCGTAGCGGCGCTCGTGGTTATCTGTGTATTGCCGGTGGGATCAATGTGCCGGTGGTACTGGATTCACGCAGCACCGCGTTACGTGGTGCCTTCGGTGGTCATCATGGTCGGGCATTGCAGCGTGGCGATCAGTTACCCCTCGGCGCGCCAACAGGCCCGGCATTACCGCTGGCGGGCATCGGTATCGAACCGCCGGAAAGTGCGTTGGGGGCGTGGTTCCCGCGCAATAGCGCTGGCGAGATCCAGCTACGTGCGATTCCCTCCGGCGAGTACCCCTTGTTTGCTGCCGACGCCGCGCGTTTCTGGCAGCAATCCTGGCAAGTTTCCAACCAAAGCAACCGCACCGGCTACCGGCTGGCAGGCGATCCGATCTTTCCGTCCCAAACGGTGGAGATGCGATCCTATGGTCTGATCCCTGGCATTGTGCAGGTGCCTCCTGCCGGTGAGCCGATTATCCAGTTGAGCGATGCCAATACCGCAGGTGGCTATCCCAAGATCGCCGGCGTGATCGAACAAGATCTGTGGCGGCTCGGTCAGGTGCTGCCCGGCCAATCTATTCAGTTGGTAAAAAGTGATGCGCGTGAAGCCATTGCCATCGAACAAGAAGTGGCGCGCTGGCTCACCCGGCTGCGTCTGAGCTGCCTGCCAATGCGTAAGGCAGTGGGCGTTTAACTCAGGCAAGGAACCAAAACGATGAAGATTGATGTCAATTCCGATATGGGAGAAGGCTTCGGCGTTTATCAGCTGTGTGATGACGCCGCACTGATGCAGGTGGTGTCATCCGCCAATATCGCCTGTGGTTTTCATGCTGGCGACCCGGCAATTATGACCAGAATGGTCCGGCTGGCGAAGCAGCATGGCGTGGGGATTGGTGCCCATCCGGGTCTGCCGGATCGTCAGGGGTTTGGTCGCCGTGAACTGCCTTTTTCCGCTGACGAAATTTGCCAGCAGGTGGCATATCAATTGGGCGCATTGATGGCCATTGCCCGCGCCGAGGGCACCAGGGTTGTCCACTTCAGCTTCCACGCCGCGATGGGTAATATCGTCAACCGTGACGCCGCCTTGGCGCAGCAGGTGATGGCACTGGTGGCGCGCATTGATAGCTCACTGATTATCTTCGCCCAGCCTGATACCATCATTGAACGCGCCGCGCAGGCCGCCGGACTGAAAACCCTGACGCTGTTCCTCGCCGACCGCGCTTACGATGCCCAGGGCCGTCTGGTGCCGCGCGGCATCGCCGGGTCGGTGATTAAAGAAGAAAGCGCGCTGCGCGCCCGTGTACGCCAGTTTCTGCAACACGGCACCGTTACCACGCTTGAAGGCGAAGACATTGCGGTACGCGCCCGTTCGATTCTGGTGCACAGCGATACGCCTGGTTCACTGGCGCTCGCCACCATCGTGCGCAGCGAGATCGAAGCCAGTGGTCATCAGGTGGCTCCGGCGGCGGAAGTGCTGGCCTGATACCCTCACCCCGGCCCTCTCCCGCAAGCGGGAGAGGGAGAGAGTACTCTATGTAAGATTTGCGCGGTCGGTCCCCTCTCCCGCTGGCGGGAGAGGGTTAGGGTGAGGGCAATCCCTACCGGCAACCGGCACAAAACGCCGCAATACGATCACAGCCAGTCTGCAAACGTTCCATGCTGGTGGCGTAGGACAGGCGGATAAACGGACTCATGCCGTAAGCCGCGCCCTGCACCGTCACCACATGCTGTTCCTCGATCAACGCCAGCACAAAATCCGCATCGTTGTTAATCTGACGGCCACCGGCGCTCACTTTACCGATATAACCCGCGATATTGACGAACAGATAAAACGCGCCCTGTGGTTTATGGCAGCGCAAACCATCAATCGAAGTCAGACGCTCCAGCACGTAATCACGGCGTTCGCGGTAAATACCTGCCCGTTCCTGCAACAGATCCTGTGGGCCTTCCAGCACTGCGACGGCGGCGGCCTGAGTCAGTGTGGTCACCCCACCGCTGTTCTGAGTGTTGACGTTACTCATCGCCTTAATCAGCGGTGCCGGGCCGCCACAGAAGCCGAGACGCCAGCCGGTCATCGAGTAAGCTTTAGATACGCCGTTTACCGTCAGCACACGGTCGTACAGACGCGGCTCAACCTGCGCCAGGGTATAAAAACGCACGTCGTCATAAATCAGATGTTCGTAAATATCATCCGTCATGATCCACACCTGCGGATGGCGCAGCAGTACCTCCCCCAGCGCCTGCAATTCTGCTTTGCTCGCCACCGAACCGGTCGGGTTACTCGGGTAGTTAAGCAGCAGCCATTTGGTTTTATCGGTAATCGCCGCCTCCAGCTGCGCCGGGAGTGGTTTAAAACCGTTCTCCTGGGCACAAGGCAGCGGCACCGGAATCCCACCGGCAAATTTCACGATATCGGCGTAGCTGATCCACGACGGCGTCGGGATCACGACTTCGTCGCCCGGATTGATGGTCGCCAGAATGGCGTTAAAGATGATCTGCTTGGCACCACCGGCCGTGAGAATCTGGCTGACGTCATAATCGAGCTGGTTATCACGTTTGAATTTTAGCTGGATCGCTTTACGCAGCGCGGGCGTGCCATCGGTGGGTGGATAACGGGTATCCCCCGCACGCGCCGCCGCGTAAGCCGCTTCAATGGCGTGATCCGGCGTGGGGAAATCGGGTTCGCCGGTAGAGAGTGCCACCACATCAATGCCCTGTGCCGCGAGATCGCGTGCTTTTTGGGTCATGGCGACGGAGGCGGAAACAGTCACATTCTTTAGTCGATCGGCTATCTCGGGCATGGGGAACACTTCCTGATCTCAGTGTCAGCAGAAACGGCGCGGCACGCCAAAACGCGCACGGCCAGCAAAGTTCTCTGAGCATAGGTTTTCGCCCACAGCCACCGCTAATAGTGCTTTGTTGTGGTGATATAACACAAAACGATGACAGGACCGGCAGCACACTTTTGCAGCAAACTCAGCGTATTGCCCGGAAATGCGCGGCGGGTCACGCAGCGCGCGCGTTAGATATGTTAAAAAACTGTTACTTTCAAGCCACTGTACGCGCCTTCACGGCGCATTGTTCCCGTCAGTCATTGGTTACGCTAATGGGAAAATGCACCTAAATGGTGCAAAACATCCTGTCTGAACATTTGTTGAGCAGGCACAGAGTCAACTCAGCAAAAGCCTTAGGAGGCATGTGCGCCGTACCCTCCTGCCTGAGTTCAATCACTAAACCTTATTCTGGCATCAACTTTGCTTGATGCTGATATGCGTTCCGTTGGAGGGAGTGACCATGAATCTTCGCCGTCTTAAATACTTCGTCAAGATTGTCGATGTCGGCAGCCTGACGCAGGCCGCCGATATTTTGCATATCGCCCAGCCCGCCCTGAGCCAGCAACTGGCGACGCTGGAAGGGGAAGTAAACCAGCAATTGTTGATCCGCACCAAGCGCGGCGTCACCCCCACTGAAGCGGGTAAAACGCTCTATTCACATGCCCAGTCCATTTTGCGCCAGTGTGAACAGGCGCAAAGTGCGATTGATCGTGTCGGTGCGTCGCTCAGCGGCAGCGTCTCTGTCGGTCTGGCACCGGGCACGGCGGCACAAAACCTTGCACTACCCCTGATGATGGAAGTGCAGCAGCAACATCCCGGCATTGTGCTCTATTTCAATGAGAACTTTGGCACCACGTTAAGTGAGCTGATCATGAACGGTCGCATGGATATGGCGGTGATCTATGACCATCGCAATATCCACGGCCTGCGCTTTATGCCGCTGATGAAGGAAGATTTGTGCTTCGTCTGTCCGTTCAGTCTGGCGAAACCGATGAAAGAGATCCGGCTGGCAGAAGTGGCGCAGTACGATCTGTTCCTGCCACGCATTTACAACATCATGCGTAAGGTGCTGGACGATGCCTTTGTACAGAACAACCTGCAATATCGCGTGAAATGCGAGATCGAATCACAGACCACGCTCAACGCCGCACTGACGGCCGGTCTGGGTGCCACCATCATGCCGGAATCCGCCGCGCGTGCGATGCTGAAAACCTCAGACTCCTGGATGGCGAAGATTGTCGAGCCGGACGTGCAGGCCTCGCTGTCGTTCTGCATGTCGGATCACCTGCCCCTGTCGCAACCGGCAGAAGCCGTGAAATCAATCCTGTTGTCACTGATGTCGCGCCGCAACGTGGAAAACCATCCCCTGACGCTGGTGGGATAAGCCTCGCTTATTACCGCAAAGCGAAACCCTCTTACTGCCCGTCTGATGAACGCGCTAGATTGATTGCGTTAGCTGCCCGCTCCGGCGGGCTTTCTTTGACGGGAATCCTATGGAAAAAACCGCAATACCGCTGCCGACGCTGCGTGCTGTCGCGCGCAAAATGCAAACCGCCGGGCTGAGCCACCTTGCGTTGGGCGGCAAAGCCTGGTCGGTAAAAATGACCTTTGCCGCGGTGCCTCCCTGCGTGCCTCACGCTGATCCCGATCGCCCGATCGTCACGCGCCCGATCGGCGCTCCCATGCCCGGTACGCTGCGGTTGCGCCATCCGCTGAATCAGCAGGATTTTGTCCAGCCCGGACAGGTTGTCAAACCCGACGAGGTGCTTGCACTGGTTCAGGTTGGCCCACTCTATTTACCGGTCACCAGCCCGGTGAACGGCACGGTAAAAACCGTCGTAATCCGCGATGGCTCGCCGGTGGAGTACGATGAAGAAATAATGATAATTCATGAAGATAACCTTGCATAACTGCGGTTATAAGGGTCTCTTATTGCCTCAAAATTTTTATGTCTTATCCCCATTGAACATAACTGCATAAAGTCAGAAAAAGATCAGAAACGCGCCGCTGCCACAGGCCCGGCGATGACAGGAGAGGCAAATGCCATTTTCAGATTACAAAACCGCACTGGTCACCGGCGCATCCGCCGGGATGGGTGAAGCCATTGTTGAGCGTCTGTGCCAGGAAGGAATCACCGTTCACGCCGTGGCTCGCCGTAAAGAGCAACTGGCGGCACTGGCCGAGCGTACCGGCTGCATCCCGCACGCGGTAGATGTCAGCGATCTCAGCGCCCTGACCGCGCTGTGCCAGGACTTGCAAATCGACATCCTGGTGAACAACGCCGGGCTGTCGCACCCGGGTTCGATTCTGGATGCTGACGAAAACGTGATTGAAACCCAGGTGGATGTCAATCTGCGCGCCGTGCTGCATCTGTGCCGTCTGCTGGTACCGGGCATGGTGGCACGCGATCGTGGCCATGTGTTCAACATCACCTCTATCGCCGCGATCTACAACTTCGGCGGCAACTCGGTGTACCACGCCACCAAAGCAGGGGTCCATGCCCTGTCGCGCCAGTTACGTGTCGATTGCTATGGCAAACGTGTGCGTATCACCGAGATCTGCCCGGGCCGCGTTGCCACCGATATTTTCGGCAACGTCTCCGGCGATCACGAAGAGGCGCGCCGTCGCTTTATCGATGGCTTTGAACTGCCGCAGGCGAAAGATATCGCCGACTGCGTGGCGTTTGCTCTCTCTGCGCCGGTCGCCGTGAATATCGGCAATATCGAAATCACCCCGACGTTACAGGTGCCGGGCGGCCTTTCCACCATGCGACCGGGCGACCGCGCCGAGTAACGAGGTAACACTATGGCACTCGATTTCAGCAGTGTGATAACCGGCCACTTCGGCCAGATGATCGTTGACGGAACGGTGGTCACTCTTGAACTGGCGTTGGGTGCCTGGCTGATGGCGATGATCATCGCCATGCTGCTGGTGGTGATCCGCCTGACCGATCAACGCATCGCGGTCGGACTGGTAAAGGCGTATGTCTCGTATCACCGCAATGTCCCGACGTTGATTCAATTGATGATGTGGTATTTCGCCATTCCGACGTTGCTGCCGGAAGCGCTGCAAATGTGGATTAACGACCTCAACGCCGAATTTCTGTTCTCACTGGTGGCGCTGGGGCTGTGTCAGGCAGCGTATTTCTCGGAAGATATTCGTAGCGGCCTGCGCGCCATCCCGGATGGGCAGAACGAAGCGGCGCGTGCGCTGGGCATGGGTTATGTCCGCGCCATGTGGTCGGTGATCCTGCCGCAAGGCATTCGTAACGCGCTGCCTGCGCTGATCAACCATACGGTGCTGCTGTTCAAAAACACCAGCCTGGCGATGGTGATTGGTGTGGCGGAGCTGACCTATGTCACCCGCGATATTGAGAACCAGACCTTCCGCACCTTCGAGTCCTATTTTGTGGCAACCGTTGGCTATCTGTTCTTCTCCCTGATGCTGATGGGCCTTGGCGCGCTGCTGGCCCGCCGCTTTCAGCGCGTCTATGCGAGGTAATGGCGATGTTTGAGATGTTCACCATTTTGCATGACAACGGCATGCTGCTGTTAATGGGCCAGTACCCGAATGGGCCGCTGGGCGGGGTGCTCTGCACCTTGCTGATCTCACTGCTGGCGGTACTGTTTGCCTTTCCGGTGGGGATATTGTTGGGCCTGGCGCGTCTGTCGCCCTGGCGCTGGCTGAGCTGGCCCGCCACCTGCTGGGTCTATCTGCTGCGCGGTATCCCGCTGATGATGGTGGTGTTCTGGACCTACTTCTGCGTGCCGCTGTTGATTGGTCACAATATCAGCGGTTTCTCCACCATGCTGTGTACGCTGGTGATCTATGAGAGCGCCTATATCGCTGAGATCGTGCGTGGCGGCATTCAGGCATTGCCGCACGGCCAGTACGAAGCGGCCCGCGCATTGGGCATGGGACACATCAAAACCTTACGTCTGGTGATCCTGCCGCAGGCACTGTTTAACACTCTGCCAAGCCTGGTGAGTCAGCTGGTTTCCATCATCAAAGACAGCACCCTTGGTTACGTGATTAACGTGCCGGAGCTGACTTTTGCGGCCAACCAGGTGAGCAACCAGTTACTGACTAAACCTTTCCAGGTGTTCGCCATCGTGGCGCTGAGCTACTACATCATCTGCTTCAGCCTGACATGGCTCGCCAACCAACTCGAAGCGCGACTTGCGCAGAAACGTCGTCAGCCACCCGTGGAGACGCCCGCTGCGGCACCCGCGGTGATGATGACTAAAACCCAATCGCAATAAGGAACCGCTATGAGACCGATGATTCTGTTTAATCAGGTCAACAAATGGTACGGCGCGTATCAGGCGCTGACTGACCTGAGTGCCGAAATCAATCCCGGCGAAGTGGTGGTGGTCTGTGGCCCCTCTGGTTCCGGTAAATCGACCCTGATCCGCACCGTAAACCGCCTGGAGCCGATTGAGGGCGGCCAGATTGTGTTTGACGGTATCGATATCCACGGCAGCAGCACGCGCCTGAATCAGTTGCGTACACGCATTGGTTTTGTGTTCCAGAGCTTCAACCTGTTCCCCCACGTCTCGGTGGCCGAGAACATTATGATGTCACCAATGAAAGTGCTGGGCGTGAAGCGTGCAGAAGCACGACAGCAGGCAGGTGAACTGCTGGAACGCGTAGGACTGTCGCATAAGGCAGATGCTTATCCGGCACAGCTCTCCGGCGGTCAGCAACAACGCGTGGCGATTGCCCGTGCGCTGGCCATGAAGCCGCCGGTGATGCTGTTTGATGAACCGACCTCCGCACTCGATCCCGAAATGGTGGGCGAAGTGTTATCGGTGATGCGCGGCCTCGCCCAAGAAGGGATGACGATGATGTGTGTCACCCACGAGATGAACTTTGCCCGTGAAGTCGCAGATACCATCTGGTTTATGGATCAGGGACAGATTCTGGAGAAGGCCACACCGGAGAAGTTCTTCACCCAGCCGCAACACCCGCGCGCGCAACGCTTCTTAAGCGATCTGCGTTCACATTGATTGAAAAGGCGCGATAAATCGCGCCGCTACCGAAAATCAGCAATCCACCCACACCGCGCCAGCATCCGCCGACTGTACACACCGCTCCACCCAACGCACCCCCATCAACCCGGCATGCACGTCGGGATACCAGAAGTCACTCAGGAAAGCCTGGTCATCGCGGTCGGTCGCATCCATCGCCAGCGCAAAACGGCGATAGAGATTCGACCAGGCTTCAAACAGCCCTTCCGGGTGCCCGCCACCAATGCGATCCTCCTCTAAGGCGCGACCATACAAATACCCCATACCACGTTCCAGAATTTGTACCGGCTCTCCCTGCACTTCATAACGTAGTTGGTTCGGTTGTTCATCCCACCACTCCAGGCTGGCCTTCTCGCCAATCACACGCACCTTCTGGCCGTGCATTGAGCCGCAGTTCACCGCCGACGCCCACATGGTGCCCACGGCACCGTTGTCATACTCCATCATCACAAAGGCGTTATCTTCCAGCGGTGCACGGCTTTTGACAAAGCTCTGGCGGCTGCACAGCAGACGTTTAACGTTCAGCTTCGGCACCATGGTTTCCGCGATAAACAGCGGGTGCGTCGCCAGGTCACCCAGTACATAGCTGGGGCCGACAAAGCGTGGGTCGACGCGCCATTTGGTGCTGGCATTTTGCAGCTCCACGGCCTCGTTATGGAACCCGTGGGCAAACTGCATATTGATGATGCGAATCTCCCCCAGCAGCCCCTCGGCGATCATCTCGCGCGCCTGGTGAATTAGCTGATGCCCGGCATAGCCATAGGTCACACCAATGATTTTTTTCTTCTCGGCGCAGAGCTTTTCCAGTTCGTCGGCTTCGGCGGCGGTGAAGCACAGCGGCTTTTCACACACCACATGCAGCCCGGCATGCAGCGCCGCCCGGCAGATGGCAAAGTGGGTGTTGTTCGGGGTGGCGATAGAAACCGCTTCAATACCGTCAGCGCGCGCCGCTTCGGCGGCAAACATCGTCTCGTAGTCGGGATAACAGCGGTCTGCCGCCACCCCAAGCGCGGTGCCAAAGGCCCGGCCACGTGCGGCGTCGATATCAAATGCCCCGGCCTGCAAAACAAAATTGCCATCGCGCAGCGCGGCAGAACGGTGAATGTAACCAATCTGGCTGGTGCCACCGCCGCCGACCATACCCCAGCGCAGTGAACGATCAAGAGCTTTAGTACCGTTAATCATGATGTTGTCCTCAGAATCCGACCGATTGCAGATAGTGCAGGCTGGCAGTGACATCGCGCAGGCTGGTGTCAGCATGGCGCGGGTCGCGTTCCTGCTCGATGGTGATCCAGCCCTGATAGCCACGTTCCGCGAGGAAAGCGCGCACTGCCGGATAGTCAATCGCCCCTTGCCCTATCGGGCACATCACCCCTTCGGCACAGGCGGCGAAGAAGTCAACGCCACGCGCGATCACATCGCGCCATACCGCCTCGTTAATGTCTTTGAAGTGCAGGTAATCGATGCGATTCCAATAGCGATTGAGGTAAGGAATGGGGTCCATGCCGGAGTAGTACAGGTGACCGGTATCGAGGCATAAACCGGCCACCTCGTGCGGGATATCCTGCACCAGCTGTTCCAGTTCATCGGCGAATTCAATGCAACCCCCGGCATGGGGATGGATCACCGCACGGACGCCGTATTCGTGCCAGGCGATCTCACTTAAGGTGGTGATGTGCTGCATCATGCGTTGCCAGTCGTCAGCAGACAGGCGGGGTGCTTTGTCCGACTGACCGGCATATTGCGCCCGCTGCGGATTGCCGAAATCGATAATCACCAGATAGGGGGCCGGTGCGTTTTCCGCATGAGTTTTCTCCGCCGTCGGCACCAGCGAGAGATTGCGGCAGATATTATGGGTCAGTTCCACCATGGCCGGGAAATTGGCGGCGCTGACCAGATCGTCGAAAAGGGTGCCAGCCACCAGCGACAATCCGTAATGCTCCAGTTGCTGGCGTAGCTCACTGGCCTCGACTGGCAGATAGCTCCACGGCCCCAATTCAATACTGCGATATCCCGCCTGTGCCGCTTCACTCAGGACTTTTTGCCACGGTGGCAGGAAAGGATTCTTCGGATCATCGACGCCCCAGCTACAGGGCGCATTGGCGATATGGATAGTCATGATCGTTCCTTGCTGTGATTGATGCAGCAAGTATCAAATGAAAATTTCAAACCAGACAAGCATGAAACTTTCATTTTTTGATAGCGATCAAGTTATTTATTATCATTTAAATGATAGATTATCTATCAAAATAAGTTACAGATTCTCCCGCGTCACAATATCAAACGGCAGCGTTACCTGCATGAAATGCTCGCTGCCCTCCGCCTGAGGTTGTTGCAGGGTCTGCACCAGGGTGGTCGCCAGATCCTCAATACGATGGCGCAGCATCACCGTGATGGTGCCATCAATCAACGCCAGATCGCCATCACTGACCGGGCCGTGGCAAATCAGCGCCACGCGACGTTGCGGCTGCTCGCGCAGCGCACGAATCACCCCTTCAATCCCGCCGCACGGCGCGAAAATCAGCGCCAGATCCGCATGTTCCTCCAGCAAACGACGCGTTGCCAGATAACCTCCGTCAATCGATTCATGGGTCTTGAGCGGTTCCAGCACCTGACGTGCGTTGTCCTGCTCACGCAGGTAAGAGCGAAAGCTGATTTCGCAGCTCTCCTGACAGGTAAAACGGTGGTCACCCACCAGCACCCCGACCGGTCCCGGCTGGTGCAACAGGTGCGTCGCCATCCAGCCTGCGGTACGGCCGGCCTTTTGGTTATCCAGCCCGAAATAACCCGCATGACCACAGGGGGAGAAATTGGAAAAGAGCGCATACACCCGCACGCCCTGGCGCGACACCGTTTCAATTGCGCGACGAATCAACGGATGATCAAGCGCCACCAGCCCGATGACATCAACCTGCTGCGCCAGCGTATGCAGCGAAGCCACTACCGCATCCACATCATCAATATCGTGCCAGCAAAACTGTGCTTCGCTGCCTGCGGGATGCAGCGGTTGTGTCTGTTCACGCAATGCGTCGGTAAGCGACTGATAAAAAGAATAACTTTTTGCCAGCAGAATAAACCCCATGCGCAGCACAACCGCAGGCGCTAAAGCACGACTGCTCAGTAATGGCATCAGGTCAGCGCGATAGCCCAGACGGCTGGCTGCTTCCAGCACCTTTTTCTCGGTGGCGGCACGCACCGGCGCACGACGGTTAAGCACGCGATCGACCGTAGCCACCCCGACACCTGCGGCGGCGGCAATGGCATTCATGGTGATTTTACTCATGCAAGATATCCATGATAGAAAATTATCAAAAAATAATGCCTGAAGCGCAGCCAAAGTGCGAACAGTTCGCGCAGAGAATCGTCATCAAATCGCAATGTCTGATAGAGAATCTCTCATAAATTTGATCGTTATCGCAAAAACGAAATGAATATTCTTAAAACCCCTACATTACGGAACAAATGTTTGATAATTATTCTTCCCGACGACGCCTGCGGTGAGGTTGATGGATTTGCATCAGCAAAGCATTAGAGCGACCTGCTGCGCCTTTCTATAGTGGTTGACGATCTGCCTGGTCGCCCGGTGTGTTACGTAGCGAAGAACAATGGAGATGATATGTTCCCCTCAACCTTACCTGTACCCCGTCGTCACCCTGTAAACCAGATTCCCGCCCTGCGCTGGGGTATTGTCGGTCCTGGCTGGATAGCCGACCACTTTGCCAATGCGCTGCGCCACCACACACAGCAGCAACTGGTGGCGGTGTCATCGCGCAGCCTGGAGAAAGCGCAGGCATTTGCCCGCAAATGGGAGATTCCCCATGCCTGTGAAGGCATTGATGTATTGCTGGGCCGTGATGATATTGATGTGGTGTATATCGCCACGCCGCACAACCACCATTTCCCGGACGGCCTGCATGCCCTCAAAGCCGGTAAGCATGTGTTGATTGAGAAGCCGCTGGCGCTCAACGCGCAGCAGGCATTACAGCTGCAACAGGAAGCGCAACAGCAACACCGTCTGTGCCTCGAAGCCATGTGGTGTGACTATGCGCCAAAATATGATGTGATTCGTCAGCTACTGGCCGACGGTGCGTTCGGGGACGTTAATACCCTGATTGCCGATCATGGCGAGTATTTCACTCAGGATCACCGCATTTTTAACGCCGATCTCGCCGGCGGACCGATGCTGGATCTGGGCAGCTATCTGATCAGCTTCAGCGTCTTGGTCAGCGGTGCGCCGGACAGTATCGTTGCGCGAGGCCAGCCCGCGCCAGGCGGCGTTAACGGCCAGACATCAATGTTACTGACCCATCCGCAGGGCATGCATGCGGTGCTTAACACCACCTTATTCAGTAACACGCCAGGTACGGCGGTGATCGCCGGTCGAGATGCCACCCTGTATCTCGACGGCCAGTTTTACACACCGGGTAATTTCCGTCTGACTTCCAGTGATGGCCGCCACACGCTGCGCTGGGAAGAACCTAACAATCGCTATATCCAGCTGTGTCATGAAATCGAACATACCGCCTGGTGTATTCATCAGGGGCTGTCTGACTCACCGGTGCGTCCGTTTGCCGCCTCTCTGGCAACGCTCAACGCGATGGATGAGGTGAGACGCCAGATCGGTGTCGTGTTCAATGAAGAGCGACCGGCTTAACGCGCAGGAGAAAACAATGAAAATCGCTTTTGACGTGGATGTCATCCGCGACCTGGGTATCACCCGCATGGTGCATCAGGTGGCGGAATGGGGCTACAAATACATCGAACAGTCGCCCCATCCACAAATTAACCCGTTTTATAAACACCCGAAAGCCAGCCGCGAAATCATGACCGAATATAAGAACGCGCTGCGTTCTACCGGGGTGGAAATCTCTTCATTTATCGTGGTCTATCGCTGGTCTGGCCCGGATGAAGCGCGCCGCCAGGCAGCGGTAAAGAACTGGAAGCGGATGATCGAAATCGCCGTGGAAATGGGGGTGCCGGTCATCAACACCGAGCTGTCCGGCAATCCAAACGAGCCAGAGATTTGCGAAGAGATGTTCTACCGTTCCATGGAGGAGTTGCTGCCGATTATCGAACGTGAAGGTATTCGCGTGGAAATCCAGGCTCACCCGTGGGATTTCTGCGAGGAAAGCAACGAAACCGCCGATATCGTGAAATCCTTCCGTAGCGATAACGTGAAGTATATCTACAGCGCGCCACATACCTTTTTCTACGACAAAGGCAAAGGCGATGTGAAAAGCATGCTGCACTATGCCGGTGACGACCTGTCGCATATGCTGATTGCCGACACCATGAACCATACCAAGCATTGTCGCTATATCGTCAACCCGCCGGGCGTGGATGCCACTATCCACCAGCATGTCGGCGTGGGGGAAGGTGAGGTCAATTTCGATGCGTTGTTCGAAGCGTTACGTGAGATGAATTTTGCCAAACGCACCTTCAAGGTTGGCGGCGAGTCGATTATTTCAGCCGCTCTGTTTGGCTATCCCGAAAAGATGAAGTATCAGGCGGTGGAAACCCGCGAGCTGATTGAGCGCGAATTGCTTTAAGTTAGGTGCGCTTTGTTACCCTCACCCCGGCCCTCTCCCATAAGGGAGAGGGAGATGTGCCATATGCTCGATCGGTTCCCTCTCCCGCTTGCGGGAGAGGGTTAGGGTGAGGGTACCAACACGCACCTAACCCACCTCAACAAACTCTCCCCGCGTTAACGAAAGCTGCGCCGCTTCGGCAATCGCCTGCGCACGCAGGCCATCCAGCAACCCGGGCAGCCCTTCGACTTTCTCTCCGGCAATATGACGCAAAAACGTATCCAGATGGGTGTAATAGGTTTCCTGTACCCGGCTGAACCAATCCGCATACAGGCCTGGCTGGCTAATCCGTTGCCCCTGATACAGCGTCGCGCCACGTACCGACTGGCTTTCGGATGCCAGCATCCCTTCACTGCCCATCACGCTGATGCGTTCATCGTAGCCATAAGCGGTACGCCGCGTGTTATCCAGCTGCGCCAGCGCGCCGCTCTGCATCCGCATGATCAGCACCGAGGTATCGACATCAAAATCCCGGATTTCCGGCATCGCCAGCGCCGCCCCCAGTGCCCCGACGGTGGTCACCTCGTCATCAGTCAACCAACGCAGCAGATCGAAGAAGTGAATCGCCTGATCGCGCATCTGCCCACCCGATGCCTGCAAATAACTTAACGGGGGCAGCTCAGAGGCTCGACAGACCATCTGGATCAATTCCGCACGGCCAATCACCCCTTGCTGCAACTGCGCTTTCAGTTGTTGATGGCTGCGGTCAAAACGACGGTTAAAGCCCACCGTGACCGGCACCTGCACTGGCGAGATGTTCTCTACGGCTTCCTGCGCGCGCGCCAGCGACAGGTCGATCGGCTTTTCGCAATACACCGCCTTGCCTGCCATCACCGCCTGTTCCAGCAGTATCGCATGGGTTGGCGTGGCGCTGGCAATCAGCACCCCGTCAATCGCATCACTGGCGAGCGCCTGTTGCACGCTGGCCGCTTTTGCGCCGTAGCGCTGCGCCACCGCTTCGGCGCGTGATGCATCAATATCGCAGACCAGTGCCAGCTCCACGCCAGGGTGCGCCGCCAGGTTCGCAGCATGGACCTGGCCGATAAAACCACTACCAATCAAGGCAAAACGTTGCGGTGACCGCATGATAAAGCTCCTGTTTGTTCACATTTCAGACGTAGCGTGCTTGTCAAAATAGCCGCTTCTGGCAGGCTGGCTGAACGCGGTTTTTGATGGAATTCACTCAGATGAAAGCAATGACGCTGGCGGAACTGGCGAAACGGGCGGGCGTAGGCGTAGCCACCGTGGATCGGGTGCTGAACGATCGGGGTGGCGTCTCACCGGCGATGACCAAAAAAGTGCTGCAAATTGCGCGTGATGCCGGGCTAAAACGCATTTTGCCGGAAGAACATCGCCACTCATGGCAGATTGAAGTGCTGCTGAGCGGCAACGGCTCCTTCTTCTTTCAACAACTGGCGCAGGACTTCGCCACCCTCGCCGATCAAATCGGCTATCGCCGTCTGCGACTGCATCGCACCCTGATTCCGGAAAATGCGCCGGAGAAACTGGCGGCGCACATTGCAGCCAGCAGCAAAAAAATGGATGCGCTGATTGTCTTCGCCCATGAAAATCCGCTGATTTATCAGGCGCTGGAGGCCTGTAAGGCGCGTGGTGTGCCGGTGATTACACTGGTGACCGATCTGCCCGGTGCTGCACGCCTGTGTCATGTCGGTATCGATCAATACAAAGCCGGACGCACCGCCGGGCTGATGCTGGGCAGCATGTTGTCACACCCCGGTGAAGTGGTGCTGGTGAGTGGCCGCGCCGACTACAGCGCCCATCGTCAACGCATCGAAGGTTTTCAGGCGGTGCTGGCGGAGCGTTTTCCACAGCTGCGCCTTAACGCGATCCTTGCCGGACAGGATGAACGTGAGCGCATCAGCCGCCTGTTGGAAAAAGCGCTGGCCGGTTCAAAGCAGATAGTCGGCCTGTATAACACCGGGCTGGGCAATACCCAGATCCATGAAGCGCTGGCGCGCCACCGCCTGGGCGGCAAGGTGGTGTACGTCACCCATGAGCTATACCACACCACGCGGCAGTTGCTGGAGAAGCAGGTACTGACACTGACCCTCGATCAAAACACCCTACGTCATGCGCAACTGGCCCTGACGCTGATGCTGCGTCATCTGGAAGAAGGGGGGCAACCGGAAACCTATCAGTCGGGCAAAGTCGACTTTATGCTTTTTACGCAAGAGAACTTTGCATAACCGGACTTTGCATCTTACCGCCAGCGCGGTTAAATCGCCTGTGACCGCGACTGCTACACTCAGTAGCAGCAAAAAATGCAACCACAACAAGGCGAAATCACTATGTCGGAACATCAGTATCAGCCCGCAAAAGTCTGGACCTGGGACCCGGAAGCCAAAGGCAACGGCGCGAAAACCAACCGTCCGACTGCCGGGCCGACGCATGAGAAGACCCTGCCAGTCGGTAAACATCCGCTCCAGCTTTATTCGCTGGGCACACCAAACGGCCAGAAAATTACCATCCTGCTGGAAGAACTGCTGGCGATCGGTGTTAAAGAAGCCGAATACGACGCCTGGCTGATTCGTATCGGCGAGGGCGATCAATTCTCCAGCGGCTTCGTTGAGGTCAACCCTAACTCTAAAATCCCGGCGCTGCGCGACCACTCGGTTACCCCACCGCTGCGTGTGTTTGAGTCCGGCAACATCCTGCTGTATCTGGCGGATAAATTTGGTCACTTCCTGCCGAAAGACATCGCGGGCCGCACCGAAGCGCTGAACTGGTTGTTCTGGTTGCAGGGTTCAGCCCCCTACCTTGGCGGCGGGTTTGGCCATTTTTACCACTACGCGCCGGAAAAAATCGAGTACGCCATCAACCGCTTTACCCTCGAAGCGAAACGTCAGCTTGATGTGCTGAATCGTCAGTTGGCGAATCACCG
This sequence comes from Pantoea sp. At-9b, assembly GCF_000175935.2. Taxonomy (NCBI): domain Bacteria; kingdom Pseudomonadati; phylum Pseudomonadota; class Gammaproteobacteria; order Enterobacterales; family Erwiniaceae; genus Pantoea; species Pantoea sp. At-9b. The sequence continues at coordinate 463,336 of NC_014837.1, read as the reverse complement.
CTATCTCGGCGGCGACGAATACAGCATTGCCGATATCGCCACCTGGCCGTGGTACGGCAACCTGGTGCTGAACGATCAATACGGCGGCGCTGAATTCCTTGATGTGCAATCGTACCAACACGTGGTGCGCTGGGCGAAAGAGATTGCGCAGCGTCCGGCCGTGATTCGTGGCCGTAAAGTGAACCGCGCTTTTGGTGCCGCACCGGAAGACCAACTGCTGGAGCGCCACGATGCCAGCGATTTTGAGACCAACACCGAAGACAAACGCCAGGCGCGAGGAGAGTAACAGTGAGTGCGTATGTGATTTTTATCCGCGATGAAACCCTGAACGACAGCGAAATGGCAACCTACGCGCAAAAAGCGGGGGAAGCACGCGGCGATCATCCGATTAATCCGCTCGCCTTTTACGGTGCGCTGGAAACCCTGGAAGGCCCACAAGCCGAAGGCGTTGTGGTGCTGGAGTTCCCGGATATCGATGCGGCAAAAGGCTGGTATTACAGCCCGGCATACCAGGAAGCGAAGGCGCATCGTCTGAAAGGGGCGAACTATCGCGTACTGCTGGTACAGGGTGTGGCGGCGTAGCACAGGAATAAGGGCGGGATCATCCCCGCCCTTGGCAGATTAATGCAACGGGATACGCACCACGCTATCCGGTCCCTTCGCGGAGTGATCTTTGTTGAAGCCCTGCTTCACCGTCACAAATAATGTCTGACCATCCGGCGACACCAGCAGGCTGTTGGGATGGGTCGGCAGCGTCCAGCTGTTTTTCACCGCATAGGTGGTGGCATCAAGTTGCAGCACCTTGCCGGATTCACGCTGGCTGATGTAGATCTCATTGCGTTTGGCATTGAACTTGATGCCCAAGGCATCGCCGTCAATACGCTTGATCACCTTGCCGGTATGCTCATCAAACACCAGCGTGGTTTTCGCTTTCGAGTTGTCGGTGACAAACAGGCGACCAGTAGCCGGATCTTCCGCCAGGTTCAGCAGCAGATACGTTTTGTCATCGCCCGGCGTCCAGCGCTGTTCGATCTTGTGGTTGCGCGGGTTGATCACCAAGATCTCCCCACTGCCGTTGGCCGCATAGATACGATCCGTCACCGAGGAGTAAAGCAAACCGGTGACCCACTTACCGGCATTTTTGATGGTGGTTTTCAGCTTAAAGGTTTTGGCATCCACCACCCAAATCAGGCCGGGATCGGCCACGCCGCCGATATACAGCAGGCCATCATGCAGCATGATTTCACGCGCACCGGTCGGGAAGCCTTTGTCATTGATCAGGCCAAACTGCAGACGCTGCACCACCTTGCCGCTGTGCGCATCCACTTTTGAGATCCCGCCATCCAGCGTATTGGTGACATACAGCAGGCTGCCATCTGGCTCCATCGTCATGCCGAAGTTTTTCAGATCGGTATGGGTTTCACCGAGGGTTTTCAGCGTGGCAGGATCGAGACGGTAGATCACCCCACCGTTAACACCTTTAAAACTTTGGGCACTGGCGACATACAGCGCAGCGGGGTTGCCCGGGATATAGGCCATCTCATACAGCCCTTCCGCCAGCTCGCGCTGCTGCACATTGCTGGCAACCGGTTGTGGGGCGACGACCGGGGCCGCCGCTTTTTTGGCCGGAGCCTGGCAGGCCGTCAAACTGAGCGCAGTTACCACTGCCAGCGCCACGCTGGCGATACGCGGATTGAACAAGGATTTCATTCTTAGCTCCATCAGGGAGTTATAAAAAGAATGAGAATCATACGTATTAACGATTACTGAGTAAACGTAACGCGGATTATTCGTCGCAGCGCACTAAATCGCGCCGCGACGAAATACGGCTTAATTCGCCGCCACAAACTGCGTGTAATTCTCCGGCGTAATGGTCTTGTACGGCACCCAGTTGTAAACCTGCACTTTTTGCTTATCCAGCAATGCCTTGGTCACCTGCACTGCCCCGGTCGCCTGCCCTTTCGCATCCTGGAAAATCGTCAGCACCATTTTGCCGTTTTTCACGAATTGCTGACCGTCCGGCGTACCATCAATCCCGGCAACAAGGATCTTTTCATTTTTCGCCTGCGTTAACGCCATAATCGCACCAATCGCCATTTCATCGTTGTTGGCGGCGATGGCATCAATCGGACGCTGATTGAGCAACCAGCTCGACACCACATCCACTGCTTCGTTGCGCTGCCACTTCGCGCTCTGCTTCTCAACCACCTTCATATCTTTATATTTGGCGATCACCGCTTCCACCGCCCGGGTACGCTCACGCGCTTCCTCGTTCGACAGCGCGCCCATCAGAATCGCCACGTTGCCTTTGTAATTCATCTTTTTCGCCAGCGCTTCCATCTGCATTTCACCGCCTAACGCGGAATCCGAACCGACATAGGCCATATCCGCCGGTAGCTTCACCTCGGGCTTACGGTTAACAAAGATCAATGGAATACCGGCATTCTTCGCGGCGGTGATCATCGGCAACACCCCCTGGGTATCCACCGGGTTGAGGATGATCGCGTCCACGCCCTGGTTGATAAAATCGTCCACCTGCTGCACCTGGAGCGCCACATCGCCTTTGGCATCCACAAACTGGCCCTTGAGCTGATTGGCCTTCAGTTCGGCTTCCATCTGGGTGCGCAAGATGGACACAAAGTTGAGGTCGAAGTTAGCCAACGCCACCCCGACGGTGAAGGTTTTGGCGCTGACACTCAGGCTGAATAACAACGCACAGAGCAGGAGAAATAAGCTTCTGATTTTCATAACGGTTTCCTGTAGGGTTGAGATGTTATTGTTGTGTTTTAATGCCGGGCAACAGGCAAATACCCGGCGGGATAACGCTTATAAACTGAAGTGTTCGCGGAACTGCGCCAGCGCGGCGCTGCTGTCGCCACTGGCCCATCCCTCCATGGCCACCGTGCCCTGATAGCCAATGTCGTGCAGCGTGCGGGCTATCGCGCGATAGTTGATTTCTCCTGTCCCCGGCTGCTGACGCCCCGGCACATCCGCCACCTGGATCTCACCAATCGCCGGACCGGCCCGGCGGATCAGTTCGATCAGATTGCCTTCGCCGATCTGCGCGTGATACAGGTCGAGATTCATCTTCAGCGCCGGGCTGTTCACCGCCTCCACCAGCGCCAGGGTATCGGCAGCCAGCGCAAACGGCGTGCCGGGATGGTCAACCGGCAGGTTCAGGTTCTCCAGCGTGAACACCCGTCCAGCTCGCTCGCCGAGTTGGGCGACTTGGCGTAGCGTGTCAGCAGCTTTCAGCCACATCGCGCCAGTCACCACCGCGACCGGTTTTACCGGCAGGCCTTTGTCATCCAGCCCGGTGCCGTGCAGATTCAGCCCCGGACAGTTGAGTCGCGCCGCCACCGCCAGAGAGGCTTCGGCACTTTGTAACAACTCGGCGATGGCGTCATCGTCGGTCAGGTTGCCGCTCAAATAGCCGGTCATTGAGGTAAAACGCGCCCCGGTCGCCGCCAGCGCGTCAATATCCTTGTTGGCCCAGCCCCAGATCTCGACGCCAAAACCCAACGCGTGAATACGTTTAACGCGCTCAATAAACGGCAGTTCGAGAAACACCATTTCGGCGCAGACGGAAAGTTGATAGCCAGCCATTAGCGGCCTCCCAGCGTGATCGGTTGGTTTTGTTGCACGGACGCAATGCAGGCCAGCGCAATTGCCAACGCATTGCGCGCATCTTCACCGGTGGCACGCGGGGTTGCGCCAGTGCGAATGCAGCGCGCAAATTCCGTCATCTCAGCCACATAGGCTTCACGCAGCAGGTCGGAGTCCAGCCGTGAGGTTTCAATCGCTATGCCACCCGCGTGATAGCGCACACAGTGGTTGGCATTGATGTGCCCAGCCTGCAACATACCTTTGCTGCCAAAGACTTCACCGCGCACGTCATAGCCGTATACCGCCTGGAAGTTGGCTTCGGCGGTCGCAATCGCGCCATTGTCGAAACGAATCGTCACCACAGAGGTATCCAGTAACCCTTTGTCTTTAAAATCCGGGCGCACCAGGGCATCAGCCAGCGCATAGACCTGTACTGGCTTCGCCTGCGGGTTAAAGTGCAGCAGGGTGTCGAAATCGTGGATCAACGTTTCGAGGAAGATGGTCCACGGCGGAATCGGAGCGGGATCGCGCAACGCCGGATCACGCGTCACCGAACGGCTGAGTTGGGTGACGCCATTCTCTCCGGCTTCCACCGCCGCGATGGCCGCCGCAAACCCTGAGTCAAAACGGCGGTTGAAACCCACCTGCAACACCACCCCGGCACTTTTCGCTGCGGCAATGGCGCGGTCGGCTTCATCCAGGGTCACCGCCATCGGTTTCTCGCAAAACACATGCTTGCCCGCCTGCGCTGCGGCAATCACCCACTCCGCATGGGTCCGCGCTGGCGCGGCAATCGCCACTGCATCAATCTCCGGGTCCTGCAACAACGCATGCAGGTCGCTGTAAGCTTTCGCTACACCCAGTTGCTGCGCCAGCCGTTCAGCAGCACCGGGCTGAGGATCGGCCACGGCGGCCAGTGTCGCCCCCGGCACCCGGTACGCCAGGTTTTCGGCATGGAAGCTGCCCATGCGACCGGCACCAATCAGGCCCACGCGTACAGGTTTGGAATCAAGACTCATTGCTAACTCCTTGTTATTTCGAAAGCATCCCGAGTGGATGCGGCCTATGCGGGAGTCATTGCAAAGCCGATGCCAGGTGGAAATCGGTGAAATGTGTGAGGCGACACACAGATACAGCTCACAAACTGGCAACAAAATTTACATGTCAACTGCACATGTAAATAAAATGGACATTCCATCCATCACCGGAGTGCGTTATGCGATCTCTGAGCGACCGCTTACCGTTTAAAGATGAGAGCGATCCGATCTTCAGTCTGCCAGGCGGCGCGGAAGTCGGTGAGTGGGATAATTTGCTGTGGCAGGGCTGGCACAGCTTTCAGCGCGGTGAACAGCCGGGTTGGATGCGGCGCAGCATTTTGCAGTCGTGGCAGCGATCGCAACAGCGCGGCACCGATCCCGCGGATTTTACCTATATCGCCCCGCCCGCTGAGGAGCTGGCCGCGATTCTCGAACACAACGCCGAGTTGATTCTGGTGGCACGCAGCATTATGGAGAACTTGCTGGCCTACAACCCGGATGGGCATATCAACCTGACCGATGCCCAGGGCGTCACGCTGCATTTCTGTGGCGCGGATATGACGCCTGTCGGCAGCATTCTGCGTGAAGAGGTACTGGGCACTAACTGCACCGCACGCTGCCTGATTGAACAACGGCTGGTGTATGTACTGAGCGGTGAGAACTGGAAATTCGATCTGCGTAAACGCCATCGGCAATGCGCTGCCGCCCCGGTGCGTGATGCCAGCGGTCAGTTGATTGGCGTGCTGACGCTGACCGCCACCCCCGATAACTTCAATGCCCACACGCTGGGCACGGTCCAGGCGGCGGCGGAAGCGGTCGGGCAACAACTGATGCTGCGCCGCCTGCTGGCCGAGCAGCAGTCAATCCTCGAAACCCTGAATGAAGGGGTGATCGTCTGCGATCGCCATGGCCGGATCAAAACCCTGAACCGTTATGCCCGACAGATCTTTAGCGGGCTGGATCCTGATGCCGGGACGATCGATGTGTTGTTGCAGCCGCAGGGGGCATCCCTGCTGACCATGCCATTCTGCAACGACCGCGAGCTGCAATTTATGCCCGATGGCGTGCAGTCGATCCCCTGCCTGATTTCGCTGATGCCCGCGCCGGATGGGGGGCGCGTGCTGTCGCTGCGCGAGAACCAGCGTATCCGGGCCATTACCCGTCGGGTGATGGGGGTCAGCGCCAGTTATACCTTTGACATGATTCGCGGCCATGCGCCGCGTGTACAACAGGCGATTCAGAAAGCACGTGCCAGTAGTCGCACCGACAGCACCGTGCTGTTGACCGGCGAAAGCGGCACCGGCAAGGAGTTGTTTGCGCAGGCGATTCATAATGCCAGTCCACGCCAGCAGGAAGCCTTTATCGCCCTCAACTGCGGTGCACTGCCGCGTGACCTGGTACAAAGCGAGCTGTTTGGTTATGTCGATGGTGCCTTTACCGGTTCACGCCGTGGCGGATCGCCGGGCAAATTCGAGCTGGCCGATGGCGGTACGTTGTTTCTGGATGAAATTGGTGAGATGCCACTGGAGGCGCAGACCAGCCTGCTGCGGGTATTGCAGGAGAGCGAGGTAGTACGTATCGGGGCCGCCAACCCGCTCAAGGTCAATGTGCGTATTATCGCGGCCACCCACTGCAACTTGCTGGATGCAGTGGAAAAAGGCGCGTTTCGGCGCGATCTCTACTACCGGTTGAACGTGGTGTCACTGGCGATCCCGCCGCTGCGCGAGCGTCAGGAGGATATTCCCGGCCTGGTGAATACCTTTATTCTGGCACTGTGCGCCCGCCTGAAACGCATTGCGCCCCAGGTGTCACCGGAAGCGATGCGTTGTTTGCAGGCGTGGCACTGGCCGGGCAACGTGCGCGAACTGGAGAATCTGGTCGAACGTATGGTGAATCTGTGCGAAGGGCTGGAGATTGACAGGCAGGATCTGCCGGATGACATGGTACAACGCCAGCAACCGCCCGTGCAGTTGCCCTCGTTGCAGGAAAATGAACGCCAGCATGTGTTGCAAGTGGTGGCGGAGCAGCACGGCAATCTGCGCCAGTCGGCACAGCTGCTGGGGATTTCTCGCACCGCGTTGTACAACAAGCTGAATCAGTGGCAGGTGGACCTGGCATCCTTGCGTCGGCGATTGTAGCGGCGCGATTTATCGCGCGCCTTTGACTTTGACGCTGCGGTCGAAATGCGCGATAAATCGCGCCGCTACGTTTCGGTTACGTCAGAGACGCCCCGCCACAGATCACCAGCTCCTGCCCGGTGATGGCATCCGCCGCAGGTGACAGCACAAACCCGGCCAGCGCCGCTACCTCCTCAGGTTGGATATAACGCCCAATCGGCGGCAGTTTTGGCGGTGAACTGGCGCGGCCAGGTTGCAGCAGCATTGGCGTTTCGGTGGCCCCCGGCGCAATCACGTTTACCGTAATCCCCTCTGGTGCCAGCTCGGCGGCCCAACTCCGCGCCATGCCGACCATCGCCGCCTTGGTACTGACATATTGGCTGCGCCCGGCCGCACCACGTGAGGTGCGGCTGCCAATCAGCAGGATACGGTCGCCCCGCTGCATCCTCGGCCGCAACGCATTGGCCATGATCTGTGCCGCCTGCACATGCAGATACCACAGCCTGCTGCTTGCCGCCTCATCCAGCTCGCCCAGTGGTGCTGCCGCCATCATCCCTGCGGCATGTACCAGCGCATTGACGGTTGGCAACACTGCCAGCGCCTGCTTCAGTAGCGCAACATCAAACAGATCCACGCTGACCGAGGTAAAACCCGGATGATCTTTTTTCACCTGGGTGCGGCTGAAGCCGGTCACCTGCCAGCCCTGCTGTAACAGATGGTCGGCAATCGCCGCACCTATCCCGGAGCTGACACCGGTCACCAGCGCATGGCGACTCATGAGACCACCCAGGACTCATCCACGCGCACATACTTAATCGCCTGGCGGAAATAGGTGTACGCAATATGCAGCGCACCGTCCTCGCTCTGTTTAATGCTGGGATAGGAGAACTCACGGTTCAGCTTCTGCTGGGAGTTGTTGGTCATACAGTAGCCATCGCCCTCATCGAGGTTGCGTTGCCACGGCCAGCTCTGCCCACCATCTGCCGAGATCGCCAACGTCATCGGTGCACGCGGTGCGCCCCAGAATGCCGTGCGCCCGCTGTGTACTACCGGCTCCGCCGCGACGGCGACGTCGCCCTCCTCCTCATCTTCAATCTCGTCATACAGCGACAGGCGGCGTTCGCTGGCATCTTTAGCGCTCATGGCGTTAAACACCAGCGCCAGATGGCCGTTGTGCAACGTAGTGACCTGAATCGAGGAGTTGTTATTCGGCAGTGCCGTCGCCTGTGGCGCGCTCCAGCTTTCGCCGCCGTCACGGGAACGGCTTTGATAGATGAAATCGGCCCAGCGGCTGCGGTACAACGCCAGCAGGCTGCCATCCTGCAACAGGGTGATATTCATATGCACACACCCGAGGCTGTCCGGCACGGCCACATCGCGCCAGCTTTTGCCCTGATCGCTGGAGATTTTCACCGCGCTGACATCATCGTTGCCAACCCATTTCACCCCCGGCTGGGTGCGACAATAGAATACCGGCAGCAGCCAGTTGCCATTCGGCAGCACGACGATCGGCTGGCGGATAAAGGTGCCGGGTTGATCAAGTAGCGTATCGATGGCGCTCCAGCTGCGGCCAAAATCGCGAGACTGCCGATAACGCACAATCGCGGTGTCCTGATTACCGGACTTCTGCGCGGTCCACAGCAACCACAGCACCTGCTGTGGATCGAGAAACAGCACCGGGTTTTGTTCAGATCGCGTAGGATCGTCCGACAACTTTTCCGCCTCGCTCCATTGATTGCTGCCTTTTGCCAGCCGCGAAGACCAGACCGAGATATCCGCGATCCCTTCCTGCGTGCCGCCAAACCAGACGCACAGCACGTCGCCATTCGGCAGCGGCAGCAGATTGGCAGCATGGTTTTGCGGACAGACCGAAGGCAGCATCGCGGTGAGCTGCTGCGCGTCCTGCGCATGCGGATGAAGGTTACCGTTACGTTCGACGGTAAGTGTTAAATCGGTCATATCAGGCTCCACTGTTTTGCATAGTTCGTTTCGGGGCATTCTTATCCTGTACCTGGCGCGTCGGGATCAGGCGATCAATCACCATCACAATCGCCGGGGTGGCCAGCGCCACATACATGTTGTTGATACCAAAAGGATCACCCAGCAAATACCACACCGATGTCACCACACAGGCGGCGATCAACCCGGCATTCGCACCGCGCGTGCTTTTAAAGAATGGCAGGTAAAAGGCGATGATAGCGACCACCGAAATCGACAGACGGATAGCGCGGGTGAAAAACGACAGTTTCAGCACTTCAGGCACGAACAACACGAAGATCAGCGGCAGGAAACCAATCGCCAGTGACAACCAGCGTGTCATACGGAATTCGCGTTCCGGCGTCGGATTGCGGTACGGGACATAAAAATCTTTCACCACCAGCGAGGCGATAGCCAGTGCCACGGTGCTCACACTGACGAAAATCGACGCCACCAGCGAAGTCGTAACAATCCCCGCCAGCCACGGGCTCATATCCTGTAAAAACACCGGCAGAGCATACAGGCTCTTGATATCGGGATGGAGGAACTTCGCCGCCACACCAATCAGTGCGATGGCAATGGCAATCGGCATACAAAAGAAGAAGGCAACCCAGGTGGCACGTTTCGCCGAGGCAGCGCTTTTGGTGGAGGCAATCGCCTGAATGACAAACTGGGTGCAGAAGATGGAACCAATGGTGCCGATCAGCCAGGCAAAAATGGTACTGCCGCCAATGTTGCCATCCCAGGTCCAGTAGAAGTGCGGCATCTGTTTTATCATCGGGCTGACCCCGCCGGTCATATGCAGCGCAACGCCGAGAATAATCATAATTCCGATGTATTTCAGTCCGCTATGCAACAGCGTCACCCAGGCGATGCCCTTCATGCCGCCAAACATAAAATAGAAGGTACTGACCACCGCCGTGATAAAGGCGGCAGTGGTGAGATCCAGATTCAGCACCGTCGAAATCGCTGCCGCACCGCTAACGTAGTTACCCACGTTCACCAGCAACAACGCATAAATCATGATCAGCGAAATAATGTTTTTGGTCGAATTACCATAGCGCTCGGCAATCGCACCGGAAATGGTGATTTTCCCGGTGTTATAAATCCGTTTGACCAGCAGCATACCAAACAGCGGGAAGCCAATCGCCGCGCCGATCACCGACCAGGAGGCGGCAAAACCATCCTCAAAAGCGGCCTGGGCAGTACCGATGGTGGATTTAGCACCGATATATTCTGACATCAGCATCACCCCGACAATAAACGCCGGCATGGCCCGTGAACCCGCCATAAAATCACCGGTGTTTTTACTGCGCAAACGCCAGGTCAGCCAGGTGGTAAACAGGATATATGCAATCACTATCCCGACAATAATCACCATCCCTTCTGCAGAGAATTGTTTCATTTCAGCCTCATCGATAACGTAGGGTCGTGGCAGGCGCTGGGCTTCACGCCTGCCGTTATAACGGGGTAGCGACGATTATGGTGTCTGGTGTCTGTGCACCGGGCGCTACCGCTAACGATAAAATGATTTATATCGCTCAACCAAGAGCAAGATTACGCACTTACAGGGCTACTTTATAGGCTAAGGTGGGATGAATTTGTTTGATCATGCTCACAAACAGTCAAAGTTGATTGAAAATAATCAAATCGTCATTCAATACGTGACTTGCGCAGCACTGCACAATGCATGCAGATAATATGTTCGCTCGCGCAGTGATATTTTCTGTAGATGCCACGGACTGGGGAATATTATTTTGTCCGAATCAGAATGGTTTTATTTAATTTAATGCAGCATAAACAGAACAGACGATGAAATTCAGAACATAATAAAAATATAAAAAATAAAACAAACAAAAACAATGCATTAAATAAATACCCCTTCACTTTATTTGCTTTAAATTTGTTCTCATCCAGCCATTCACCAGGATAGAAATGTGACATACATCACATTGCATGCTATATCTTTAAATCTTAAAAATAATATCAAGGAGTGAATGCCGATTATTTCGGCCGCACTGTACCCCTGCATAAAAATAACGTCATTCATCTGCAAGGAATACTATGCCTGAATCAGAAAATAATAACTGGCGATATCCGCCGGAATCCACGCCTGCACAGGCTGACAATGAAAAGCTATCCGCCAGCGCCCGTGAAGAGAACAGCCGCTTCCTCAGCGCAGATGCCTTTTTATTGACAGCAACCGCCATCGCCGCCATTGCCGGATTTCTTTATGGCTACGACACCGGCATTATTTCCGGCGCGCTGTTGCAGATTACCCATGATTTCCAGCTCTCGTCCCATGCGCAGGAGTTAGTGACCAGTGCGATTCTGGTCGGCGCGGTGATGGGTGCGCTGAGCTGTGGACGCCTCTCCAGCCAGTTGGGCCGCCGTTATACGGTGATGATTGTTGCGGCGATTTTTGCCGTCGGCGTCATTGGCTCCGGCCTGTCCCCCAACGCGGTCTGGCTGGGCGTGGCGCGTCTGGTGCTCGGCTTCGCGGTCGGGGGCGCGTCGCAGATTGTCCCGGTGTATATCGCCGAGCTGGCCCCCCCGGATCGTCGTGGCCGTCTGGTGACCTTCTTCAATATCTCGATTGGTGTCGGCATTGTCACTGCGGCGTTAGTGGGCACCTTTATGCAGGATATCTGGAGCTGGCGCACCATGTTTGCCGTGGCCGCGATCCCGGCGGTGATGCTGCTGCTGGGGATGCTGCCACTACCGGAAAGTCCGCGTTGGCTGGTGAGCCAGAAACGGCTACGCGAGGCGCATCTGGCGCTGGATTCGGTACGTGACAGCGAAAAACAGGTGCGTCAGGAGATTCGTGCCATCCAGCGCGTGCATGACAAGGTGGAACGCAGAACCACCGCCATCTGGCGCGACCTGAAGCAACCCTGGCTGCGTCCGGCGCTACTGGTCGGGCTGGGCATTGCCGCATTTACGCAGCTTTCCGGCATTGAAATGATGATTTACTACACCCCGACCTTCCTTACCAATGCCGGTTTCAGCCGGGATGCGGCCTTGTATTCCGCGCTGGGCGTGGCGGTGATTTACCTGACGCTGACGGTGATCGGCAAGCTGGTCGTCGACCACGTCGGTCGCCGCGCCCTCACCCTGTGGATGATGCCGGGAGCGATCCTGAGCCTGGTCCTGCTGGGCGCGGTGTTTCGTCTTGATGCGCACGGTGGCGGCCATAGCTGGCTGATCGTCATCTGCCTGTTTGGTTTTATGGTGTTTAACTCTGGCGGTATTCAGGTCATTGGCTGGCTGATGGGATCGGAACTCTATCCGCTGGGCATTCGTGAAAAAGCCACCAGCCTGCACGCCGGGATGCTGTGGGGGTCTAACCTGTTGCTGACAGCGACGGCGCTATCGATGGTCAACTGGCTGGGCATTGGCGGGGCGATGTGGTTCTACGCGCTGCTCAACCTGCTGGGTTTTGTCTTTGTTTACTTCCTGATGCCCGAAACCAAAGGCCGTTCGCTGGAAGAGATTGAAACCTCGCTGAAAGAGGGAGACTTTTACCCGATGCAACAACGCCAGCGTCAGACCGTCGATTCGTAGCGACGCGCTTTATAATGTCTGCTGCAAAAACTCCACAAAAGCGCTGATGCGCGCAGGCAGTTGGCGCTGCGGCTGCCAGACGGCAAAGATATCGCCGTCTGGCGCACTCCACGCGGGCAACACATGCAGCAACTCACCGCTGTGGATGCTGTGCTGCGCATCCCACCACGAACGCAGCAAAATGCCATGCCCGTCCTGCGCCAGCTGCATCGCCACTTCACCATCATTGGTGACCAGGGTGCCGCGCACCTTTTGCGTCAGTTGCTGACTGCCATCCGTCAGCCGCCACAGGGCAAAATCGCTTTCGTACTGACGCAGCAGAATGCAGTTATGCTGTGCCAGCGCTGTCACGCTGTCGGGCAGGCCACAACGCGCCGCATAAGCAGGGGCGCAGCACAGCACACGCGGATTGGTCCGTAGCTTGCGTGCCATCAAGCGGGCATCCGGCGGCTCACCGACCCGGATATCGATATCGATGTGCGCATCAAGGAAACTTAACGGCTGACTGCTGAGTTGCAGGCTGAGCGACAATGCCGGATGCAACGCCGCAAAGCGCGACACCAGTGGCGCAACATGGCGGCGACCAAAGCCGAAGGACGCATTGATATTCAGCGAACCACGTAATAGCGCCGTCTGGCTGCTGACCGACTCCTCAAGCTCCGCCAGTTGATCCAGCAGTGGACGCGCGCCCTCCAGATAGCGCTTCCCTTCCGGCGTCAGCTCCAGTCGCCGTGTGGTACGACGTAGCAATTGCACCCCCAGCCGCAGCTCCAGCTGGCTCAGGCGTTTGCTCACCGCCGGTAGTGATAGCCCCAGCTCGCGCGCCGCAGCCGTCAGGCTACCGAGGGTGGCGATACGCACGAAAAACGCCAGGTCATCGGTGGAAGTCCGCGATTCTCTACTTTTATTCAACATTGGCTTGCTGCTCAGGCTAATTATTTCCCCATGATGCAAAGTTATACTGCGGGCAGAACATCAACAGCAACCTGCGAGAGACCCTATGAACGGCAAAACATTTAAAATCGCCGTCATCCCTGGCGATGGCATTGGTAAGGAAGTGATGCCGGAAGGCATCCGCGTGATGGATGCGGCAGCAAAAAAATTCAATATCCCGCTGGAGTGGCAATGGTTTGATTTCGCCAGCGCCGAGTACTGGCAGCAGCATGGCAAGATGTTGCCAGACGACTGGTTCGCCACGCTGCAAACCTTTGATGCGATCTACTTCGGGGCCGTCGGCTGGCCGGATGTGGTGCCGGATCATGTCTCACTGTGGGGGTCGTTGTTGCAGTTCCGCCGCGAGTTCGATCAATACGTCAACCTGCGTCCGGTCCGTCTGATGCCGGGCGTCAAAGCGCCGCTGGCGAATCGCCAACCGGGCGATATCGATTTCTACGTGGTGCGCGAAAACACCGAGGGCGAGTACTCCAGCGTCGGCGGCACCATGTTCCCCGGCACTGAGCGTGAAGTGGTCATTCAGGAGACGGTGATGACCCGTACCGGCGTCGATCGCATCCTGAAATTTGCCTACGAACTGGCGCAGAAACGACCGAAAAAGCACCTGACTTCGGCCACCAAATCCAACGGTATCGCCATCACCATGCCGTACTGGGACAGCCGCGTGGAAGCGATGTCGGTCAACTATCCAGAAATTAAAGTCGATAAATATCATATCGATATCCTGACCGCTAACTTTGTGCTGCATCCGGATTGGTTCGATGTGGTGGTCGCCAGCAACCTGTTTGGCGATATCCTGTCGGATCTTGGCCCGGCCTGTACCGGTACTATCGGCATTGCGCCCTCAGCCAATATCAACCCGGAAGGCAAATTCCCCAGCCTGTTCGAACCGGTGCACGGCTCTGCGCCAGATATCGCGGGCAAAGGCGTTGCCAACCCGATCGGACAGATTTGGTGTGGCGCAATGATGCTGGAACATTTGGGCTATGCCGAAGCCGGTGCAGCAGTGCTGGATGCCATCGAACGCACGCTGGCGGCAGGTAATAGCCTGACACGCGACCTGGGCGGCAAGGCGTCAACCGAGGAGCTGGGTGCAGCGATTGCCGCCGCGCTGTAATCACGCGTTGCCAGAAAAAACCACGCGATAAATCGCGCCGCTACCACCGGGCGCGATATTATCGCGCAAAGTGTCCGTCACCGTTACGGCAGAATCTGCACCGTCTCATGATGCCAGCCTGCTGGCAAAGGCTGCGGACGCACAATGACCACATTGTGTAATTGCAGGTTCTCCACCCCGCGCGCAAACAGACCAGGCAGACCGTGCGGATAAGTCATCACCCCATACGCCTGCCCGGTCTGGCTATCCAGCTTATAGGCATTATCCAGTCCCATCCCGGTTAGTGATGCGGGATTGCATGGCGGGCGGACATCGTAATATCCCTGTTCGTCGGACTGCGCGACGACCTGACGTAGCTGCACGTTGCTCAACATCACCTCGCGGATCTGCCCTGCAACCTCACTATGCAGGTTAATTGCCCCTTCCATCACGCCGCTGACGTTGCTGAATTGCAGCTGTTCAATGCTACCCGGTACGATCGCCGGATCGCGGGCGCGCACCGAGACAAACAGCGCATCGGCTTTACCCCAATGGCAGGGTGGCGCAAGGTGGCAGGCCAGCGTCAGATTGCTGAATAACAGACGGCGGAAACTGCCGCCATCACGTGACAGCAGGCCAATCGCCCGATTGGAGTCGAAAATGGTACAGCCGCTGACCGTGACATCTTCCACATCATCAAAGGTTTCCGTGCCAATCTTGAACGCACAACTCCAGGAGCGCAGTTGGCAATTGCTGATCATAATCTGGCGCGCCGCACGCCGCAGATGAGTCGGTTTTTGCGTGGTTTTGATGCAAATGGCGTCATCCGCCGCACTCAGGTAGCTGTTGCTGACAAACACCGCTTCGCAACTGTCGATATCCAGCGCGTCGGTGTTGGGCATGGTCATCGCGTTATCGATGGTCAGGTGTTCAACATGCACATGGCGGCAGCTCACCAGATGCACCGTCCACATCGGTGCCTGCACGATAGTGAACTCCTGGAGCGTCACCTGCTCACAATCTTCAAACACGATAATACGCGGACGCTGTGGGCGCGGCAGGCGATAACCCTGTGCATCTTTTTCGGCAGCAAACCAGGCTTCACCGTCGCCATCAATCACCCCTTTGCCGCTGATGCTGATATTGCGCTGGCCGACCGCATACAGCAGCACATGCTGCGACAGCTCAGCCTGGCTCTGTGCCAGGCAGTGTTGATAATCCTCAACACGCTGGCTGGCGAGCAAGGTGGCCCCCGCCGCCAGATGCAGCTTGAGATGGGAACCCAGCGTGAGGGTGCCAAGGCGATAGCGGCCCGGCGGCACCGTCAGCGTACCGCCGCCCCGCTGCGTCAGGTGATCCAGCGCGCGCTGAAAACAGGCGGTATCGAGGGTCTCGCCGTCGGCGACGGGGTGAAAATCAGCCAGTGAAAGGTGCATGCGGTTCTCCTGAGTTGCAGCGTAAGGCCATTGCAGCATGCACACGGCGCGAAAACCTTTCGCTGATGGACAAGGCGCTTATTTCACTGCGCCTTCAGTCACGCCACTGATAAATTTGCGCTGGAACACCAGGAACACCGCCACCAGCGGCAGGATCACGATCATCGCGCCAGCCATCAGTACCGGGATATCAATGGTGTTTTTATTCTGGAAAAACATCATGCCAATCGGCAGGGTACGCAGCTCGTCTTTGTTAACCAGAATCAGTGGGATCAGGAACTCGTTCCACGTCCAGATAAACAGCAGCAGCGCCAGCGTTGACAGTGTTGGCCAGATGGCGGGCACCAGAATGCCCCACAGAATTTTGCGTCGTGATGCACCATCCATCACCGACGCCTCCACCAGCTCACGCGGCACCTGTTGCAGCGCCGTGGCGATCATCAGGGTGGTAAAGGGTAACGACAGCGCAATCTGCGGCAGGATCAGTGCCAGATAAGTATTGGTCAGCCCCATCCAGCGCAGCTCGTGGTACAGCGGGATGATAAAGGCTTCACTTGGCAATACCATGCCCAGACCCAGCATCGCCGCCACCACTTTTTTGCCGGGGATCTTCAGCCAGGCAAAGCCAAACCCGGCGAGGATGCCGAGCAGGATGCTGCAAATCACCACCGGGATCACCACCAGCACCGAGTTCATAAAGTAAACGTTGAAATGGCCCTGCTGCCAGGCGGTGACGTAGTTTTTAAAGTTGAGCGAAGATGGCAGGGTAAACCCCCCCTGGAACAACTCCATCTGGGTTTTGAATGAGGTCATCAGCGCCATCAAAAATGGCAGGATGGTCATCAGCGCGACGATCCAGATAAGCGCACGAGAAACAACTGGCGTGCCACGCATCAGTGACGCTCCCGAATAACAAAGTGAATTAACGCGTTGATCAACAACACAATCATCATACTGAACACCGCGACTGCCGAGGCGTAACCGAAGTAGTGCAGGTCAAAGCCCTGCTTATACATAAAGATGTTGGTCACCATCGTCGCGGTACCTGGTCCGCCCTGGGTCATCACATAGACCAGGTCAAAGGCTTTCAGACTGGCAATCACCGTCAGCAATAAGGCAATGCGCAGTTCCGGGCGCAGCGAGGGCAGCGTGATACGCATAAATTTCTGCCGCCGTGAGGAGCCATCCAGATCGGCAGCTTCCAGTAGCGACGGGTCCATGCGCTGTAATCCAGCCATAAACAGCACCAGGCAAAAACCAAAGAAGTACCAGGTAGCCACAAAGCCCACCGCAGGAAGCGCCCAAGTGAAGTCGCCCAGCCAGGAGATCGCCAGCTGCGGCAGACCGATGGCGCGCAGAAACTGGTCAATCGGGCCAAAGGCCGGGTTATACAGCCAGCGCCATACCACGCCGAGTACTGCCATCGGCATGATATAAGGCAGAAAGAAGAAGATACGCAGCAGGCTGCGCTCCTTGTTGCTGCGCGTTTCATACAGGAAGCTGCACAGCAGCAGCCCGACGCCAATCGGCAAAAGGGTGTAGAACAACATCAACAGCGCATTATTGCCCAGCGCCACCCAGAACACCGGGTCGCTGAACATGCGCATATAGTTGCTGATACCGGTAAAGATCGGCATCGAGGTGCCGTCCCACTCGGTGAAACTGATCCCCAGCGACGCCAGCAGCGGCAGCAACAGAAAGACCGCGTACACCAGCACCGCGGGCAGAAGATAGAGCGCATTGCGCCAGGCAGATTTGTTCAGCATAACCGTACTCGCTTGCGGGCCTGTCTGCGGTCCGGCATCGCTGCCGGACCGGATTTATCAGTGCTTAAGGGTTTTCAGGTAACGTTGATAGTTGTTGTCAAAGTTGGTGACCATCTGGTCAGCGGTTTGACGTCCCGCCAGCAGCAACTGCACATTCTGGTTCAGCTCGGCATTCATGGTCGGTGTCGCCCAGTCAACGTAGTGACCAAGGCCATCGTGTTCATTGAGTGTCACCCACACCTGATAGGTTTCCGCCAGCAGCGGGTTATCCGCGGGGATCTGCGCGTTTTTGCTGGCGCTGGCTGGCAGGAAGCCCACTTTCAGCCAGCGGTTCGCCATCTCATCTGACACGATGTAATCGATAAACTTCGCGGCGGCGTCCTGCTGTTCTTTGCTTTTCGCCGTGCTGGTGATGGAGAACGCCAGGTCAGTACCCCCGACCATCAACGCATGCTGCACGCCCTCACCCATCGGCATTGCCGCAAAGTGAATATCTTTATTGTCTTTGAACTGACCGAGATACCAGGTGCCGCTCACCAGGAAGGCGGCCTGGCCGTTCTGGAACAGCGTCGCGGCATCGTCATGACCAATCCCCTGGAAACCGGGGAAGAAGTAACCTTTGTCATTCCAGCTTTTCATCATGTTCGCGGCTTTGACTAACTTGTCATCTTTAAAGGTGCCGCCGACATCGTAAATCAGGTCATCCAGTTTTTTGCGGTCGCTGCTTTCAATCTGCGCTTCCCAAATGGTACTCAGCAGTTGCTGCCCCATATTGCCGTCCAGCAGACCCAGCATCATGGGCGCAGTGCCCTGCGCTTTCAGTTTCGCCATTGCCTGCTCCAGCTCCGGCAGGGTTTTCGGCACTGCAATTCCGGCTTTATCCAGCAGCGCTTTGTTGTAGTACAGGCCAACCATTTCGCCGAGGCTGGCGACGCCATACAGCTTGCCGCTACCAAAATCCTGCGTATCAGACCAACGGTTGCGTTTCAGAATCGAATCCGGGAAACGGGTGGTCCAGCCATAGCTTTTGGCGTAATCATCCAGTGGCCACAGTAATTTGTCTTTCACCAGCGATCCCATATCGCCACCGCCCTGGTTGACCTGAGCGATCTGTGGGCCATCACCAGCGGTCAGCGCCAGCTTGAGCGGGATGCGGGTATCTTCAAAGGAGTGCACGGAACGCTGGATAACGATTCCGGGATTCTTCTGTTGGAACACTTTAATCGCCTGATCCACCGCTTCGGTCTGCTGCGGATAGTTATAGATGTCCCATTCGTTTAGGGTCACGCTGGCGGCCTGCGCCATCGATGCGCCGAGCAGTATCCCAGCGGAAACCAGACAAGACAGGGTGCGCAGAGAGCGATGGAAGTACTGCGAACGTAAGGTTGACTCACACATAATGCTCGGTTTCTCCAACAGATGACTGGCATCCCTTCATCTCGACACCCGCAGATCCCGCAGGTTGATTCAGCAGAAATAACGCGCTTATCCATACTTACTTTATGAACAAAAGAAAGTCAAACCTACGCAGCGTGGAATTTTTGCTCTGTGATGCAGTGCAAAAAGTGAGAAGAAAAGCCCGCTGATCAGCAGGGAATGCTGCTTAATCCAGCAAAAATCGGCGGTAATCCATCTGGCTGTGATGATGGCCAGCATAAACCACTCGTGATTTTGTCCGCCATTAAGCTACTGATAGAGCATATGAAAATCGTATAGTTATGATGAAGAAATGGAGAAAAACAGGCGCAAGGCCCGTGCAGCAAGGGCCAGCCAGCACCGTCTGACCTTGTAACCATCGCGCCCGTCATGCGCTGCGGTTATGTTTCTCTCTGGCTTTGCGGCATGACGCAATTATTACACCTTGAAAACTAAGTCAGCTTTCATTACCGTAAAAACTGTTCATCTCCTGACCACAGAGGCTCCACCATGACGGCTGAAGGTGTTATTCGCCACGCCACCGCAGCGGATTTTCCCGCGCTCTCGCGTATTTGCTTAGAAACCGCCAACGCGGGTAAAGATGCCACAGCGCTCTATTCCGATCCCGCCCTGCCGGGCCTGCGCTTTGTAATCCCCTACGCGCGCTTCGTCCCTGAGTTTGCCCTGGTGCTGGAGCAGCAGGGTGAGGTCGTTGGTTACGCGGTGGCGGTACCGGACACGCGGGCATTTGAGGCGATCCTCAATCAACAATGGTGGCCAATCTTGCAGGCGCAATATCGCGCGACGCGCGCCAGTGCCCCCCTCGACAGCAAAGTGCTGGATGCCATTCACCAACCGGATGCCGCTGCCGAGCAGTTGGTGAGTCAGTGGCCAGCGCATCTGCATATCAATCTGCTGCCTGCGGCACAGCAAGGCGGTTGGGGTCGCAAGCTGATTGAGCAATTGCTGACGCTGCTGCGTCAGGCCGGTGTTACCGGCGTACATCTTGGCGTCAGCCTGCAAAACGAGCAGGTGTGCGGGTTCTATCAGCGCCTCGGCTTCACACCGATCGTGCGCAGCAACGCTATCTATATGGGCCAGTTACTTTAAGCGAGACACAGCATGACCAGCCTGCATCTACAAAGCGTTAAGAAATCCTATGAGAACGTGAACGTGATTCACGGTATCGATCTCACCATCAACAGCGGTGAGTTTGTGGTGTTTGTTGGCCCTTCCGGCTGCGGTAAATCGACGCTGTTACGCATGATTGCCGGGCTGGAGGAGATCAGCGACGGTAAGCTGCTGATTGAAGGGGCAGATATGACGCACCAGCCCGCCACTGAGCGTGGCATCGCGATGGTGTTTCAGTCCTATGCGCTCTACCCGAATATGACGGTACGCGGCAATCTCGCCTATCCGCTGGAGGTGATGAAGCGCCCGAAAGCGGAGATTGAGCAGGCAATACGCCAGACTGCCGAGCGTTTGCACTTAACTGAATTACTCGATCGCCTGCCGCGAGCCTTATCCGGCGGGCAGCGGCAACGCGTAGCGATAGGCCGCGCCATTATTCGTCATCCGCGCATTTTTCTGTTTGATGAACCGCTGTCGAACCTTGATGCCGAATTGCGTTTGCAGATGCGTATTGAGATCGCCCGCCTGCACGCCTCACTCGGTAATACCATGATTTACGTCACCCACGATCAGCTGGAAGCGATGACGCTGGCTGACCGTATCGTGGTGCTGCGCAAGGGGCAGATTGAGCAAGTTGGCGCGCCGCTGGAGTTGTATCGCGACCCGGATAATCTGTTTGTCGCCGGGTTTATTGGCTCGCCGAAGATGAATTTCTTACCGGCTGAAGTGGCGGCGTTAGCGCCCGGCCAGGTGCAGTTGCGCGTACCATCGCTGGGGATTCATTCATTAACCCTGAAGCTGGCGGCGACCTGCCGCGAGGGGCAGAAAGTGACGCTGGGGGTGCGGCCTGAGCATTTTCAGCTCGCCACGGCTGCTGATGCGCCATTGAGTTTTAGTGCGCCGCTGTCGTTCAGTGAGATGCTGGGGCATACCAATTATCTTTATCTGGATGTCGGGCAGGAGCGTCTGCTGGTGATTGAGGAGCGTCACGCGACTCATCATGAGATCGGTGAACCGATGCATTACCAGTTGGATGCGGGGAGTTGTTTGTTGTTTGATGAGCAGGGGATGCGGTTGCGGTAAAGGTAGGGCCGCCCGCCAGCAGCAGCGGGCTGACACCGAGAAGGTTCCGCCCGCCAGGCATTAGGGAGTTTCAGCACCGCCGTGCAGGCGGACGGGCAAAGGTCCGAGGGCGCGGACCTTTGCAATCCGCGCCCTGCGGCGTCCTCGCGCAGCGCATAGCGCTGTCCCCTCGCTTATCACTCAGGCCATACGGACCGCGCGGATTCGCCATCCATGGCTCATTCCGCTCTCTCGCCGCATCCATGCGGCTCGTCCTGGCCTTCCCTCTGCGCTCGGCGCTGCGGATGCCGCCCACCCCACCGCCTGAAAGACCGCAGAAAACACAAAAAATAAAAAACGGAAAGCAAAAAGAAAGAGACGGAAAAACACAGATCGTGCAGCGAGGGGGTGGGGCGCCATCCGGACTCGCTGAGCGAGTGAATGCTGCCAGGATGAGCCGCATGGATGCGGCGAAAGGCGGCGTTGAGCAGGAGCGAATCGACGCCGGTCCGTCGGCAGCGTGAAGGAGCGAAGGTACCGCGCAGCGGCGAGGGAGGCTGGCGCGAGGCCCGGGATTGCAAAGGGTGCGGCCAGGCACCCTTTGCTCGGTCGCCGCACCGGTGAGCTGAAACTGCCACTGCCCGTGGCGAACGAAACCCGCTCAGAGCGAACGGAACCCATTCAGTGCTAACGCCCCCACCCTAAGACGCGATCTCTTCATCCGCCTGGGCGGCCAACAAATCCAGCAACTTATTCACCGCAAAACCCGCCGCGCCCTGCGCCCACATCCGATTAGATTCCGTCAGGAACTGCAACGGCGTCATATGCGGCGTCAATTTCAAACGGTAGTTCTGGAAACTCTGGGTAATATGATCCAGCAGGATACGCGATGCCATCTGCGGCTCCATCGCCAGATAGACGACATCCGGATCGTAGGCAATCGACAGGTTCGCCAGCGACATGCCCAACTGATGCCCGGCTTCCGCCAGCACACTTAACACCTCCGGCGTCGGGCGCATATCCAGGTCACGCAGCGCCTGTGGTACCTCATCTTGCAACGAGGCTGCTACCCGTTGCAGAATCGCCTGCGATGAGGCGACATCCTCCAGCAGACGTTCGGAACCATCGCCCAGCAGGGCATTACCAATCTCCCCCGCTTTGCCATGACGGCCACGATACAGCTGACGATCGAGCAAAATCCCTGCGCCAATCCCTTTACCAAAGGTGGCGATAATCGCCGATTGCGCATGGCCGAGCTGACCAAATACCAACGCCGCCATGGCTAATGCGTTGGCGTCGTTTTCAATAAATACCGGCAGCGAGAAACGTTCCTCCAGCAGCCGGGCAATCGGCACGTTGTCCCAGTCCAGCACGCGGGAACGCACACAGTAACCGTTACTGGCGTCCACCAGGCCAGAGAGCGCGAGGCCAATCGCGCCCACTTTTTTGCCCTCAACACCGCGCAGAAATTTCGCCAGCGCATCACCCAACTGCTTGGGCGTCATCGCGCCGGAAGGCATCTGCTGCTCGCCAATAATATTACCGCCCAGATCCGTCAGCACGATCAGATTGCGTTCAGCATTGAGCTGGATACCCACCACGCTGGCGTGATCCGGGTTAAGGCCGAGCAGGGTTTTCGGACGTCCCATCGAGACACGACGCAGCCCCAGCTCCTGCACAATGCCGCCCGTCAACAGGCGATTGGTCGCCTGCGAGACCGTTGACATGCTCAGGCCACTGCGCACTTTGAGATCGGACTGGCTGATCGGCGCATTTTCGACAATCAGCCGCAGAATACGGGCGGTTACGTTCGGAGCGATCATGGTTCTCTTTATCAGCAGAATGAATAGGTTACGCGGGTTGGCTCAGGCTGAACTGGCTGGCGAGCCGGATCGCGCCACTTAGCGCGTCGCCGTGCGGCGGCACCAGCAATGCGGCGATTTCCGTCGGGAGCCAGGGCTGAATCGGTGTGGCTAAACCGCCCATAAGCGCCAGATTCCCGTGGCTACGCGCCAGCAGCGGCTGCACCATCTGCGCAATATCCGCTGCGGTTTGCTGAATCAGCGCCATGCCGTGCACATCACCCGCCTGCGCGGCAGCGAAAACGTCTGGTACCACCCGGCCCCAATTGGCAGGTGTCGCCTGACGTGACCAGATTAACATCTGTTCGGGGCTATCATGGTAATGCGCCATGATACGTTGTGTCAGCGCTGAAGTCGGTACAATACCCTCGTGCGCCAGCAACGCCAGCCGCAGCGCGCGCTGACCCAACACCGCACCCGATCCGGCATCCGACAGCGCAAAACCCCAACCGCCGAGCAGCGTAAACTGCGTACCGTCCCATGCCGCACCCTGACTGCCGGTGCCGGTAATGAATACCGCACCTGGCGCGCCATTATGCGCACCGGCACACGCGATTTCGACATCAGTGAAAACATAACGTGCCTGACAAACCGGTTGCCAGCTCTCAAGCCTCGTCTTCACGGAAGCCACGTTCGCCCCGGCCAGCCCCGCCACCAGCACCGTATGCGCCCGCGCCGTCGCCGGTAAACCAGCCTGAGTGAAGAGATCGTCAATCACCTGATCGATAGCGTCAATCGCCGCTTCAAACTGTGACCAGACATTGGCGGGTCCACCGCGCGCTTCCGCCAGCAACTGCCCCTGAGCGTCGGTGAGACGTCCACGACAGTGCGTACCACCACCATCAATACCCAGCATCAGTGACTGCACGCGCTTCCTCCTGCCCTGCCCCGCACGGAATGACTCTTTATAGATGTGCGAAAGATAGGGTAAAAAAACTTAAATCGCAATAACAAATAAATATGGAAGCTACAACATCAAATAAAAATGATTAAAATCATACAATTAATAAAATTTCACATTTCTTTCCCCAGGATATCCATTGACATTAGTTTTTCTGCCGTAATAAGTTAGCGGTCAGATTATCAGCAGCCTGATGGGTCGGGCGGCTAACAGGCAACGGGCTTCAGGGGTACAACATGAAAGTGGGCATTATTGGTCTTGGCTTTCGTCTTTCCCATGTGGTGAAAGAGTTCAGCAAAGCCGATACAGAGTTCTCCGTCGTGGGTTATGTCGATCCGGCTCCGGCGGGTTTACCTAATCTTCACACCTTCGGCATCGATCCCGGCAAGGCATTCGACAGCATCGACGCACTGCTGAATCATGGCGGCTTTGATCTGTTATTGGTGGGTTCGCCGAACTTTATGCACCTTGAGCATATTCGCCAGGGGTTGGCTGCGGGTTATACCGTCTTCACCGAAAAGCCGGTGGTGATTAACGAAGAGCAGACCATGGCGATGGCACAGCTGGTGCAGCAGTACGGTCACGAGCGCATTCTGGTCGGTCTGGTGCTGCGCTACTCGCCGTTATACCACGACCTGCTGGCAGCGCGTGATGACAACCGCCTTGGTGAAATCACCTCCATCGAAGCGACCGAACATATCAAGCCGTACCACGGTGCCTTCTTCCAGCGCGACTGGCGTC
Source organism: Pantoea sp. At-9b (assembly GCF_000175935.2). Lineage (NCBI taxonomy): Bacteria > Pseudomonadati > Pseudomonadota > Gammaproteobacteria > Enterobacterales > Erwiniaceae > Pantoea > Pantoea sp. At-9b. The sequence continues at coordinate 438,670 of NC_014837.1, read as the reverse complement.
GCCTGGAGAAATACGCCGGTCCCTACATTCTGGAAAAATGCTGCCACGATATCGATCTGTACCAGGGATTGATGGGAGAGCGTCCGGTGCGCGTCGCCAGCTTTGGCGGTCGTAAATCCTTTACCCCGCAACATGCCCCGCAGGGTGCGGTTACCGCAGATGCCGAACTGTATCACGTCAAGCCGAGTGGCTGGTCAAGCACCGACGCGGTGTTCGATAGCGACGCCGATATCGTTGACTACCAGACAGCGCTAATTGAATACGCGGGTGGTGCCACCCTCGCTTTTCACGCCAACCTTAACGTGCCGGATGAGTTCCGTCGTTTCTGCGTCATGGGCACCGACGGCATGGCGGAAGGCGACTTTGTACGTAACTACTTCCGCGTGCACAACGCCCGTACCGGCGAGCGTGAAGTCGACACTGTGTACAGCGGCAACGCTTACGATGGTCACTACGGCGCGGATGCGCTGATGGCCGAAGAAATTGTGAAGCACATTAAACAAGGAACGCCGCTGAAGGTCACGGTGGTGGACGCGCTGGAAGCGGGACTCACCGCGATCAAAATCGACGAAGCGCGAAAATCGAAAACCGTGGTGGATATGACAGAAAGCTGGAAACAATTTGACGCCAGCCTGGGGAAAACAGCGGCCGTCTGACGGCCACTGCTCGCGATCGCAGCCCCCTGATCGCGAGCTTTGTCATGGCAGTTCGGACTGGCACTACCCTTAACCGGCCTGTTGGCCGGTTTTTGTTGCCTGTGGCACCACCGCTTCGTTCTCCAACCGCTGACGTTTGCGCAGATGTGGGAAAATAGTCATCCAGATAGCCACCACCACCAACGTACCAATACCGCCCAACGCCGCCGCAGGCACCGCACCGAGCCAGGCCGCCAGCATGCCGGATTCAAACTCGCCCAGTTGGTTGGAGGTATTAATAAAGATGGCGTTCACCGCGTTGACGCGACCACGCATATCATCCGGGGTATCCAGCTGCACCAGCGCACCGCGAATCACCATGCTGACCATATCAAATGCCCCCAGCGCCGCCAGCGCCAGCAGCGACAGCCACAGTTGGCTGGAGAGTGCGAAGATCAGCGTCGCCACGCCAAAACCGGCCACGGCACCAAACATAATCATCCCGACGTGTTTTTCCAGCTTGTGGCGACTCAGCCATATGCCAACCACCAGCGCCCCGACTGACGGCGCACCACGTAACATCCCCAGTCCCCAGGGACCGGTGTGCAGAATATCTTTGGCGAAGATCGGCAACAATGCCGTTGCGCCACCCAGCAACACCGCAAACAGATCGAGTGAAATCACCCCCAACACATCCTTGCGCTCACGGATGAAATGCACACCGGCAAACAGGTTGGTGAGGTTCATCGGCAGGCGCGTCTGCGGCGGACGTTCATAGCGGATACGGCTTACCAGCAGCAGCGAGAACAGATAGAACAATGCGGAGACGCCGTACACCACATCCGGTCCGGCCACATACAGCAAGCCACCGAGTGTAGGCCCGATGATCACCGCCGCCTGGCCGCCGACCGCGTTAGCCGCTGTGGCGCGTGCCAAAATCTGTGGCGGCACCAGCGCAGGGAGCATTGAGGATAAAGCTGGCCACTCCAACGCCTTCGCGACGGCAATCAGAAATACCAGGCTCCAGATCGCGGTTTTATCTGCCCAGTTGAATAACGTCAGCGCCACTAATGCCAACAGCGATCCCCACTCGACCAGCTGCCCCAGCAGCACGATACGCCGCCGATCAAACTGATCTGCCAGATGCCCGGCAGGTAACGCCAGCAATACCGATGGCAGAAACTGCATCAGGCCGATCATCCCCAACGCCATCGCGCTGTTGGTCAGCGAGTAGATCTGCCAGCTGACAGCAACGGAAAACATCTGGAAACCAAAAGATGAACAGGTACGTGCCAGCCAGAAGGCGACAAACGACCTGTGTTGCAGCAGCGAACCATCCGCTGCCGGTGTCAGTGAAGCCATATATATCCCATCCTGAATTGTGGTTCCGGTCGGCGTCGTGGCACCAACCCTTATGAAAAACCCCGGTCAGGTTTTCCTTATCTTTTTTTTCAGGCGACAGAGTGCGGGATTTTGTCGGAACAGGCAACGGCAAGGCGTGCTCTTTAAAAACAGTTGGTTATATAGAAAAAATCTAAGCATTGGGGCCTGAATATTAGCAGGCTTATTTTTTGTTGAGGAAATAGAACAAATTTCCAAAAAGCGACAATAAAGGCATGAATTAATGCATTATTAATACCTAATATCGGTTTATCAGAGACAGATAAAAAAGATGATTTTCCCGAAGGAAACGTTTTATATTAGAAAACGGATGACAGCAGCAGTCGCACCATTTTTATTATAAATAAACCCTTCCAGTTAATTAATATATTTATAGAGATAAATGGAAAACAGTTCATATAACCCTTATGTTACCGAGCGCATCCGTCGCTTCGATGGCCGGATAACGGGCGTTTGCTATTCATCACCCTTTATAAATTGCGGGCGGAATGGCCATACCTTACTTAACGATCGCAACATAGTTTCCTTGCATAACCAGTTTTTTGATGAAACAGCGTTAATAATTACCCCTTTACAGGGAAATAGGCTTACGGACTTTTTACAGGCACCGGATAATTATTCCTGTCTGCGATCTGACAATGTCCGTCTGGCAATCAACTATGCTGCATTACATCAGGCTGGTCCGGCATTAACCTCACTGGCTGCGGATTTTCACTTCTGGTTGTATGACCTGGCCCCACCAGGCACACAGTGGCGAAATATTGAGACATTCCCGCTCAGTGGCATTGTTCTCACCAATGATTTTTTTAATGAAAATTATCTCAAGTTCAGCTTTCCATTCCTGCTCTCTACCTTCCGTGAAAGAGAAGTGGAGGTGATATTACGCACCCCGGCTTTAACACTGACAGATGAGTGCTATGCTCGATTACATATCAGTGGCTGGCAGGAACAACGTACCAGCAGCGATTTACTTGAAGTGTAAACGGTTACACAAAATAGCGCACTCGACCAAAACAGCCCGATTAATTCGGGCATGTTACCGGTAATGTACTTATAAAATGTTGTGTCATTCCCCCTTCTGAAGTCCAAAGCGCTAAAAAGATCAAACCTGTTAACGTTTTTAAGATAAAATTTAACGCAAAGGGATCACCAGGCGTCACGGAAGCGTTTCGGAGAGAACATTTACATCACCTCGTACCTTATATCGGGATACGGCGCAACGCGTTGTTTCCTTTAGTCTTATGGCGAAAAAAGAGGTCAACATTATGGGGAAAAATTCCTCATCTTTTGGCGTAATTCGTTTCCTGACAGTGCTGTTCGCACTGCTGACAGGGGCGTTTATGCTGATTGGCGGCGCGTGGTTAGCCGCCATTGGAGGTTCCTGGTACTACGTAATTGGCGGTGTGGTTATGTTAATCACCGCTATTCTGCTGTGGCGTCGTAGCGGTTCAGCATTGGTATTGTATGCCCTGCTGCTGCTGGCTACGTTGGTGTGGGGCGTATGGGAAGTCGGTTTCGACTTCTGGGCGCTGGCACCGCGTACCGACGTACTGGTGATTTTTGGCATCTGGCTGGTGTTGCCGTTTGTGTATCGCAAACTCAACCACGCCGGAAAAGGTGCACTGGGCATCATGGGCATCGCCCTGGTAGCCAGTGCGCTGGTGCTGGCGTGGGCAGTTTTCCATGATCCGCAGGAGCTGAATGGCACCCTGCCGGCGACGGAAGCAAATGCACCGCAGGCACAACCACTGAGCAACATCGCCGATGGCGACTGGCCTGCTTATGCGCGTGACCAGCAAGGCACCCGCTTCTCACCGCTGAAGCAGATCAATGCAGATAACGTGAAAAATCTGCAAGTTGCCTGGCAGTTCCAGACGGGTGACCTGAAGACGCCAAACGATCCGGGTGAAATCACTGATGAAGTGACCCCGATTAAAATCCGCGACACCCTGTATCTGTGCTCACCGCACCAGATCCTGTTCGCACTGGATGCAAAAACCGGTAAGCAGAAGTGGAAATTTGATCCAGGTCTGAAGCCGAACCCGACCTTCCAGCACGTAACCTGCCGTGGCGTTTCTTACCACGAGGTGCCGGCCGCAGCGGATGCGTCAAATACCCAGCCTGCGCTGTGCTCACGCCGTATTTACCTGCCGGTAAACGACGGTCGTCTGTTCGCGCTGGATGCGGAAACCGGTGAGCGTTGTGCCTCTTTCGGCAACAACGGCGAGCTGGATCTGCAACACAAACAGCCGGTGCTGACCCCGGGCCAGTATGAGCCGACCTCACCGCCAATCATCACCGATACCACCATTATCATTGCCGGTGCGGTGACTGATAACTACTCCACCCGTGAGCCGTCTGGTGCCATCCGTGGCTTTGACGTTAACACCGGTAAACTGCTGTGGGTCTTCGATCCGGGCGCGAAAGATCCGAACGCGATTCCTGATGATGAACACACCTTCACCATGAACTCGCCGAACTCCTGGGCACCGGCGGTATACGATCCGAAACTGGATATCGTTTACCTGCCAATGGGCGTGTCTACCCCGGATATCTGGGGCGGTAACCGCACACCAGAACAGGAGCGCTATGCGAGCAGCGTACTGGCGCTGAACGCCACCACCGGTAAGCTGGTGTGGTCGTATCAGACCGTGCATCACGATCTGTGGGATATGGACCTGCCGTCGCAGCCGACGCTGGCCGATATCACCGATAAAGATGGCAACACCGTACCGGTGATTTATGCTCCGGCGAAAACCGGTAACATCTTTGTGCTGGATCGTCGCACCGGTAAGCCAGTGGTGCCGGCACCGGAAACCCCGGTTCCGCAGGGCGCGGCTAAAGGTGACCACGTCTCCCCGACACAGCCTTATTCAGAACTGACCTTCCGTCCGAAGCAGAATCTGACAGATAAGGATATGTGGGGCGCAACCATGTACGACCAGCTGGTGTGCCGCGTGATCTTCAAGCGTCTGCGCTATGACGGTCCGTTCACCCCGCCGTCAGAGCAAGGTACGCTGGTCTTCCCTGGCAACCTTGGTATGTTCGAATGGGGTGGCATTGCGGTCGATCCGCATCGTCAGATCGCGATCGCTAACCCGATGGCGCTGCCGTTCGTCTCCAAACTGATTCCGCGCGGTCCGGGCAACCCGATCGAGCCGCCGAAAGGTGCGGAAGGCGGTTCTGGTACCGAAACCGGTATCCAGCCGCAATACGGTGTGCCGTATGGCGTGGAGCTGAACGCGTTCCTGTCACCGTTTGGTCTGCCGTGTAAACAACCGGCGTGGGGCTATGTCTCTGCCGTTGACCTGAAAACCAACGAAACCGTGTGGAAAAAACGCATTGGTACGGTTCGCGATAGCGCACCGGTTCCGCTGCCGTTCAAGATGGGTATGCCGATGCTCGGCGGTCCGATCACCACTGCCGGTAACGTGTTCTTCATCGGTGCGACCGCAGATAACTACCTGCGTGCCTTCAGCACCAACACCGGTGAAATGCTGTGGCAGGCACGTCTGCCAGCAGGCGGCCAGGCAACGCCGATGACCTACGAAATGGATGGCAAGCAGTACGTTGTCATCGCTGCCGGTGGTCACGGTTCGTTTGGCACCAAGCTGGGCGATTATGTCATTGCCTACGCACTGCCGGATGAGAAGTAATCATCCATAAATCAGGCGGACTTCGGTCCGCCTTTTTTATATCTGCAATTTGGCTAAAACCGCGCGATAAATCGCGCCGTTACAGGCCAGTGCATGAATTGTAGCGGCGCGATTTATCGCGCATGTTTTATCGAATTACGATTTCCGCAACACCCGCGCATTCAGCAGCGCACACAGCATCATAATCACGCAGGTTGCCAGAAACACCGGACGCATACCGAACGCCCCGCCAACAAAACCACCGAACAACGGACCGCTGACCTGACCGACATACTGCGCCGATGTCGAGTATCCCAGCATTTTCCCCACCTGCGTTTGCGGCACATTGTGGCGAATCAACGCCGTGACACACGGCATCAATCCACCCAATGCCATTCCCATCAGGAAACGCAGCACCACCAGTTGCCAGGCTGCGGTAATGAACGCCTGAGGGATCAGCAGCAGTGCGCAAGCGATCAAACCATAAATCAGTACCCGGCCATGACCGATACGGTCCGCCAGCCGCCCGAGACGCGGGGCCGAAAGAATACTACCCAGCGCAGCAGCCGACATCACCAGACCGGCGGTGGCGGTAATCGCGTGATCGCCACTGACAAACTGCCCGACATACAGCGTGATAATCGGTTCAATCGACATATTGGCAAAAATCAGCAACATGCCGGATAACCACATCAAACGCACCACCGGTAAGTTCGCCGCTTTCTCTTCGACGCTGCTGTTCTGCACCGCTTTTTTTGCCTGACGCGGCGTTTCTTTCAGCAAGAACGTGGTGGCGAGGAAAGCGAGAAAAATCACCGCACCGGTCAGCCAGAAAGTATGACGAATGCCAATCAACGGCGGCAGCACCCCACCCAGCAATGGCCCCACCACGTTACCCGCCATAATACCGGACGACAGCATACCCAGCGCCCAGCCGGTCTGCTCTTTCGGTGTTTGTGCCGCCACCAGGATGGTGGAGCCAGAGGCATATCCCCCCAGCAAACCCGTCAGCAGGCGCAATGCAACCAGTTGCCACGGCGCAGTCGCCATACCAATCAGCGACATGGCAACCGCCATGCCCAAACTGGCACGGATCAGCATCAGCTTGCGGCCATAACGATCTGCCAGTTTGCCCCACAGCGGCGCGGTGATCGCAGCGCTGAGGAAGGCTGCGCCATACGCCGCCCCCGACCAGCGAGCAATCGCTGCCGGTTCCTGCACGCCGAGCTGCTGCACATACAGCGGTAAAAACGGCAGCAGCAGCGTCATCGCCGCAATGGTGCTGAAAGAACCGAGTACGCAGACGAATAAATTGCGTTTCCAGTGTTGCTGTTCGGGCGCTAACGCCGTTGGAGGTTGCTGCATGATCATATCCCTGTTTTAAGCTGATATTCAGGCTAACAGCGGTATCCGGTGGAAAACAGAGCGCCCGGAATATTTGCCATGCAGCACGCTATTGTTGCCAAAATGCAACAATCAGTTCTCACCCAAGGCAGTGATCAGCGCATCGCACAACAGCGTCACCGGCGAGGAAGGTTCTGGTTGCGTTTTCAGTAACAAATAGCTGTGCAGACGGTCCATTTGCCACTCCGGCAGCACCTGCACAATCTCCTCACGAACCAACGCCTCACGGGTCATATACGCAGGCAGATAGGCAATCCCGGTCCCTGCCAGCGCGGCATTCAGCAGTGCCATGCTGTTATTGGCACGGAAGCGGCTGCGAACATCCAACGCCAGCCGCTGCTTATCACGGCGAAACGGCAGCGCAGCAGTATGCGCCGGGCCGTGAAACAGCAGCAGATCGTGGCGGGTGAGTTTTTCCGGATGATCGATAGGCGGATGGGCGGCCAGATAATCCGGGGCGGCGTATAAGCCCCAGTCGATGGTGCTCAATTCGCGATAATCAGGGGTTTCCGGCGCTCGCGCACGAATGACAATCGCCACATCCGCGTGACATGCAGGGTCTTCACTGACGCGATCGGTCAATTCAAGATCGACATTGATATGGATATGGCGGCGAATAAACCGGTTTAACGTCGGCACCACACACTGACAACCAAAGGTAACCGGTGCCTGCAAACGCACATTGCCGGTCGGCAACTGATGCACCTGCTGTACAAACGCATCGGCACGATGCATTTCATCCAGCAGACGGGTGCAAAAGGGATAATAGGCCTGACCCAGTTCCGTCAGCGCCACTTTGCGCGTGGTGCGCTGCAATAACTTGATGCCGAGACGGACTTCGAGCCGGGCGATTTCACGGCTGACATAGGATTTGGATACACCCAAGGTGCGGGCCGCTTCACTGAAACTTTGCCGTTCCACCACGCGCGCAAACAGCATCATGGCGGTGAGATTGTCGCTGTTGTCCATTGTCCATAACCGGCAGAGTAAGGGAGAACAGCAGCTTAAAAGGATTAGTGCGGAATAGCACCTGATTTCCCGCGACGACAGGACGACGGGAAATCAGGTAAGCGACTCAACTGGCCACCGCCAGCGGAAACAGCAGACGATCCGGTTCAACGCGGCGCTGACGACGCAACTGACCCGGGGTGACACGAAAATAGTTTTTAAAGGTGCGGGTATAAGCCTGCTGCGTGTCGAAGCCGTAGCTCATCGCCACCTGCAGGATCGCCTCATCACTGTTCAGTAGCGTCAACGCCGATTCCGTCAACCGGCGCTGGCGAATGTATTCGGCCAGTGAAAATCCGGTGTGCTGTCGAAACAGACGTTGCAGATGCCAGCGGGAATACCCGGAACGGCGTGCTACCTCATCCAGATGCAAATCGTGTCCTAAGTTGTCTTCTATCCAGTCCAGCAAACTACGGATAAATTGACTCTGATTCATGGCTCCTCCTGATACGACGTGATGTCCAGTGAAGCCACTTTAGCGCGTTAAATTTATCCCTTAATTAGCGGAAAATTAGCGCAGAATTAGCAAAGGGGAAAACGGGTGTAATTCTGCGCTAATTTTCCAGCGCTACACTTTGTTCATACATTGGGGAGGACATCATGCGTGTGCTGCTGGTTGAAGATGATGAAATGATTGGCGCTAACTTGCAGCAGGCGCTGGAGGCCGCAGGCTGGTCGGTGGACTGGGTACGCGATGGGGTGTTTGCCACCAATGCCTGGACCGAAGGCGGCTACAGCTGCGTGTTGCTCGACCTCGGTTTACCGCGTGAAGATGGCATCCATGTATTGCGTCGCGCCCGCAACCGTGGCGATATGACGCCGGTGCTGGTGCTCACCGCACGGGATACCGTTGCCCAACGCGTCCAGGGTCTCGACAGTGGTGCCGATGATTACCTGCTCAAACCCTTTGATCTGCAAGAGGTGCTGGCGCGAATGCGAGCGATTACCCGACGTCGTCACGGTGCGGCGGATTCCCTGTTAGGCAGCGGCGACGTGCAGCTCGATATGATGACGCGTGAAGTGCTGTACAAAGGGCAGCGCGAGCAACTTACCGCACGTGAATACGCCCTACTTTATGCGCTGCTGGAGCGTCCGGGTGCCATTCTGTCGCGCGAACAACTGGAAAACCGCATCTACGGCTGGGGCGAAGAAGTGACCAGCAATGCGGTTGATGTCTTAATTCACGGCATGCGCCGCAAGCTGGATAACGAAGTGATTCGCAACGTGCGCGGCCTGGGGTGGCGAGTCCCTGCAATATGAAACCCTTCACCTTTATGCGTTCCTTACGTAACAAACTGCTGACTACCCTGCTGGTTATGCATCTGGCGATGATCGGCGGTGTCACCTCCTATTTTTACAGCTGCTACGGCGACATGATCGGCAATATGAAAGACGATCAGCTGGCGAAGATCGCCGATGCCTGGGCCAGCAGCAAACGCATCCCCGCGCTGATGCCGTTGATGCTCAACGCCGACAAGCTCAAAAGCGCCTATGTGGTGCAGCTGTGGGATGACAATGACCAGCTACGCGCCAGTTCCTGGCCGGAGTTAAATGCGCCGCTGCAAACGAAAAAGGGCTGGAGTGACGTCAAAATCGGGGACTGTGAAGATTGCGACTGGCGCGTCTTCAATCGCCCCGGTGAACCCGGCAGTGAAATCGCTTCCATTCAGGTGCTCTACAACATCGGCTATATGAAGAGCGTGATGGTAAAACGCGCGCTATCCGCCATTATTCCGTTGATTTTAATGATGCCGCTCTCCCTGCTGGTGATCTGGCTGGTGGTACGTGCCATTACGCGCGATTTACGCGTGGCATCGCGCCAGATTGCCGCCCAGGAGACGCTGCATCCCGACAGCGTACCGCCGGATGGCCTGCCTGACGAAATCCTGCCGTTGGTCGCGGCCTATAACTCCCTGCTTGATAAACTGCGCGCCGCCTGGTCATCACAGCGACAGTTCCTCGAAGATGCCGCACATGAGTTGCGGACACCGGTCACGGCGGTGACGTTGCAACTGGAAAACCTGCGGCAGCATATTCAGCCGGGTGAGGCCAGTCGCCAGTTTGATCAGCTGGAAGCGGGTGTCACGCGTACTCGCCATCTGGTGACGCAATTGCTGAACATCTCGCGCCAGGAAGATCAGTCGGTGGTCGCCACGGTAGAAAATATTGAGCTGGAAGACCTGCTGAAGGAGAGCATTGAACAGCTGATGGTGGTGGCCGATAAGCGTGGCATCGATATCGGTTTTAACGGCACCACCCATTACCGTATCCAGGCCAGCCGCTCTGATTTACGCAGTCTGTTTGACAACCTGATCGGCAATGCCATGCTGCATACCCCTGAAGGGAGTCTGGTGGATGTGCTACTGCATCGCGTCGGCAACCACACCGTGGTGGATATTGTTGATAACGGGCCGGGTATGCCGGAAGGCTTTATTGAACGCGCGTTTGACCGCTTTACCCGTTCGCCCGATGTACAGGCGCAGGGCAGTGGACTCGGATTGTCCATTGTCCGTAGCGTGGCGCAAAAAAACCGTATCCAGGTTGCGCTGTCAAACTGCCTGAATCCGCAGGGTAAAATTTGCGGTTTGCAGGTACGTGTCACCCTCCCTTAATGCCTGATCCTCATCCATAACGGCGCGCTGCCTCGCGCCGTTATGCTATTTGCCCATTCTGAACGTTCTGCGACAAACGCGACAACGTAAACGGTTGCGGGGTTCCGTTCGATTCATGACATTTATGTGACATAACTCACATTTTTGGTGAATGGAATTGCAACACTTTTTGACAAACGTGATCAAAATCTATTTTCTATCGGACTGTTACAGGCACCCTACGCGAGCTTTAAAAACCGGCGGCTCAGACCGGCTTAAAACAATTCACCGCCCACCCCTGGGATCGACTGACACCGATCGCGCATTTTTGCGGCGATCACGAGCATGTGGTTAACGATAATGAAATATAAAGCATTGATAGCAGGGGCCTTACTGGCCAGCAGCTGGACCGGCGCAACGCAAGCAGCAGACAGCAACCCGCAATACCTCTCCGACTGGTGGCACCAGAGCGTCAACGTCGTCGGCAGCTACCACACCCGTTTCGGACCACAGTTTAATAACGATGTGTATCTGGAATACGAAGCCTTTGCCAAAAAGGACTGGTTTGATTTCTACGGCTACGCCGATCTGACCAACTTCTTCGGTTTGGGCAACAGCAACGCTAACGGCATTTTCGACCACGGTTCGCCGCTGTTCATGGAAATTGAGCCGCGTTTCTCCATCGATAAGCTGACCGGCACCAGCCTGGCATTCGGTCCGTTTAAAGAGTGGTATTTTGCCAACAACTACATCTACGACATGGGTCGCAACGCGTCGCAGCGCCAGAACACCTGGTACATGGGTCTGGGCACCGATATCGACACCCATTCTGATGTTGGCCTGTCACTGAACGTGTACGCCAAATACCAGTGGCAGAACTACGGTGCGGCGAACGAAAACAGCTGGGATGGTTATCGCTTCAAAGTGAAATACTTTGTGCCAATTACCGAACTGTGGGGCGGTAAGCTGAGCTATATCGGCTTCACCAACTTTGACTGGGGTTCCGATCTGCGTGACGAAACCGGTCCGTCCCGTACCAGCAACTCGATCGCGTCCAGCCACATTCTGTCGCTGAACTACGACCACTGGCACGTTTCTACCGTGGCGCGTTATTTCCACAACGGTGGACAATGGGCGGATGGCCAGGAGCTGAACTTTGGCAACGGTCCGTTTGAAGTGAAATCAACCGGCTGGGGTTACTACCTGGTTGTGGGTTACAACTTCTGACCTAACCCTCACCCCGGCCCTCTCCCGCAAGCGGGAGAGGGAGGTAGTGCAACATGCTCGATCTGCTCTCTCTCCCGCTTGCGGGAGAGAGATAGCACACCATACTCGATCTGTTCCCTCTCCCGCTTGCGGGAGAGAGATAGCACACCATACTCGGTCTGTTCCCTCTCCCGCTTGCGGGAGAGAGATAGCACACCATGCTCGATCTGTTCCCTCTCCCGCTTGCGGGAGAGAGATAGCACACCATGCTCGATCTGTTCCCTCTCCCGCTTGCGGGAGAGGGTTAGGGTGAGGGTAAATTGCAGTCATATCCGTGGCTTATACGCATTCACCATCCACGGCACACCGAATTTATCGGTGAACATACCAAAACCATTTGCCCAGAACGTCGGCTCCCAGCTTTTCGTCACCTGACCACCGGCAGATAACGCCTCAAACCAACGTTTACCCTGTGCTTCATCCGGCGTGGAGAGACTCACCGCGAAGCCGCTGTAATGCGCCTCACGATTACCGTCACTCAACATAATTTCGCCCTGCCCGATGCGCAGATGTGCGTGCATGATATGTTCCGGCGGAAAGGTCATTCCAGACGGGCAACCGTCGGTAGATTCCATTTCCGGCATATCGCCAAAGGTCATTTTAAACAGCAACTCGCCGTCAGCCGCCTCAAGGTAGAATGCAATAGCCTCTTCGCAGCGCCCGTCATAAAACAAATAAGGTGTAATTTGCATGGTCTGTTCTCCACAGTGAACGCCCGATGCCAAGTGTAGTGGCTACCTGCAAAACAGGACGCGAGCCAGGCCGCACTCTTACCTTTGTTGACAATAGCGGCGAAACAGCTGCGCCATATAGGCACTCATCGGCGTCAGCGCCGTGTCTTTACGCTGAATCAGGTAAAAATTCGCCTTGGGCAACGGATCATCCAGCTCCAGCGCCACCAACTGGCCGCCATGAGTCGGGTCTTCAATCACATCACGCGAGATAATGCTGACGAAATCGGTCTTTGCCACCAGGCTGGTGCAGGCCATAAAGGTTTCGCAGGTGACGACGATTTTGGGTGCCATCCCGCGCTCACCGAACATATCGTGCAGCAGCCGATAATAGCTGCCCTGTGGCGTTGGCATGGTCCAGTCGCAGTGCTGCAACTCCGCCAGCGAGCGCGCATGGGCCATCGGATGCCCCTTGCGCACCACCACCTGATAATCACGCTCCATCAGTCGTTCGTAGGTCAGTTCCTGATCGAGATGGCTTTGGTCGTAAGTATTAATGGTGAAATCCAGCTCTCCCTGACGTAACTCGTGCACCATCGCCACCAGCTGACCTTCAACAATACGGACTTTCACCAGCGGATATTCGCGGTGAAAATGATTGATCACCTGCGGCATCACGGTACGCGCGATGCTGCCACCCACGCCAATATTCACCCTGCCACCCGCCAGTCCCAGCCGTTGCTGGATATCCTCCTGCGCCACGCGCAGTTCTTCCAGCACCAGACTGGCATGGCGAAAAAAGTTATCACCGATATCGGTCAGGGTAACGCCCTGATGGCGGCGTTCAAATAAACGCGCCCCCAGTACCAATTCCAGTTCCTGAATCGATTTAGTCAGCGCAGGCTGTGATACGCCTGACAGACGGCTGGCCGCGCGGATACTGCCCTGACGAGCTACGTCCACAAAGGCGCGGAGCTGATGCAATTTTAAGTTAGCAGGCATAGTAACTCAGTGATAACCGTTGTTTATCAGGCACAAGATATTCGCATCTTATGCGCGCCAATACCATTGTGTAGATTCGGGATAATGCATAAAAAACCAACATGAAGGATATGCCGATGAAAACCCTTTCCGACCGCGTCAGTGCGCTGGTGCCGCAAATGCAAAGCTGGCGACGCGACCTGCATCAGTTTGCCGAGTCGGGCTGGCTGGAATTTCGCACCGCCACCCTGGTTGCCGAGGAGTTGCACCGTCTGGGTTATCAGTTGCAGCTGGGCCGTGACGTGGTGGATGCCGATGCACGCATGGGGCTACCGGCACCCGCGGTACTGGCGGCACAGGAAGCCCGCGCGCTGGAGCAAGGGGCGTTGCCACAGTGGCTCAGCCACTTCTCGGGCGGCTTCTGTGGCATTGTTGCCACCCTGGCAACCGGTCGTCCAGGTCCGGTGATGGGCTTTCGTGTCGATATGGATGCGCTCGACCTCAATGAAAGCACCGCCGCCGATCACCTGCCGCAACGTGAAGGCTTTGCCTCCTGTAATGCAGGCATGATGCATGCCTGCGGTCATGACGGCCACACCACTATCGGTCTCGGCCTCGCGCATGTGCTGATGGCGATGAAAGACCAGTTAAGCGGCACCATCAAACTGATTTTCCAGCCCGCTGAAGAAGGGGTGCGCGGTGCAAAAGCCATGGTTGCTGCGGGCGTGGTGGATGATGTGGATCTGTTTACCGCCATCCATCTCGGCACCGGTGTGCCTGCTGGCGAAATCGTTTGCGGCAGTGACAGCTTCCTCGCCACCACCAAACTCGACGTGCAATTCACCGGGGTCGGTGCCCATGCCGGTGGCCGCCCGGAAGAGGGACGCAACGCCTTGCTGGCTGCGGCTCAGGCCACGCTGGCGCTGCATAATCTGCCGCAACATAGCGGCGGCGTGGCACGCGTTAACGTCGGCGTGTTGCAGGCCGGGACTGGCCGCAACGTGGTGGCAGATACTGCACTGATGAAGGTGGAGACACGCGGCGTCAGCAACCAGGTGAACGACGATATCTATCAGCAGGCGCTGCGCGTGATTGCCGGTGCGGCCGCGATGTACGGTGTTGAATCCGAGGTCAAACTGATGGGTGGCGCACGTAGCTGCACGCCAAGTCAGCCGTGGGTGGCATTTATCCACCAGCAGGCGGAAGCGCTGGGGCTGTTCAACTCAGTGATCGACACCAAAAAACAGGCGGCCGGTTCCGAAGATGCCACTTATATGCTGGAGCGCGTACAGCAGCGCGGCGGTCAGGCATCCTACGTGATTTTCGGTTGCGAGCTGGCAGCAGGCCACCACAACGCGAAGTTCGATTTCGATGAAGGCATCATGGCGGTGGCGGTGCAAACCCTCGCCACCCTGGCGCTGCATCAGGCGCAATTCGGAGTCCAGTCATGAGCCACCACGACTTTATCGACCACTACATTAACCAGCATCAGGCACGTTTCAGTGCCATCAGCGACGCTATCTGGGATGTGCCAGAAACCCGCTTCGAAGAGACGCAATCCTCAGCGTTACTGGCCGATGCGCTGGAACAGGAAGGCTTCAGCGTAGCGCGCGGCGTAGGCGGCATCGAAACGGCCTTTATCGCCAACATCGGCAGCGGTAAGCCGGTGATCGCCATTCTGGGCGAGTTCGATGCGCTGGCAGGGCTGAGCCAGAAAGCGGCCTGCCCTGAGCCGCAGCCGTTGGTGGAAAACGGTAACGGCCACGGTTGCGGTCACAACCTGCTGGGTACGGCGGGGATGGCTGCCGCCTTCGCCATCAAAGCCTTTTGGGCCGAACACGGCCTGCGTGGCACGCTGCGTTTTTACGGTTGTCCCGGTGAAGAAGGCGGTTCCGGCAAAACCTATATGGTTCGCGAAGGGTTGTTTGACGATGTTGATGCCGCGGTGACCTGGCACCCGGAAGGTTTCAGCGGCATGTTTAACCTCAGCACCCTTGCCAATATTCAGGCCGCATTTCACTTCAAAGGGGTGGCGGCACACGCGGCCAACTCGCCGCATCTGGGACGCAGCGCCCTCGACGCGGTGACGCTGATGAACACCGGTGCGAACTTTCTGCGTGAACATATCGTGCAGGAAGCGCGCGTGCATTATGCCGTCACCAACACCGGCGGTGTATCACCCAACGTGGTGCAAGCCGACGCCGAAGTGTTGTACCTGATTCGCGCGCCACAGCTCGACCAGGCGCAGGATATTTATCAGCGGGTGATCAATATCGCCAAAGGCGCTGCGCTGATGACCGACACACAAATGACGGTGCGCTTCGATAAAGCCTGCTCCAACTACGTCCCCAACCGCGCGCTGGAAGCGGTGATGGAGGGCTACCTGCATCAGTTTGGCCTGCCGGATTACAACGACGAAGAGCGCGCTTTTGCTGCGCAAATTCGTGCCACCTTAACCAAAGACGATCTGCGCAATGCGCGGCTCAACGCGGCACGCACCGGCGGTGAAGCCGGGATTGCCTGGAGCGAGGCGCTGGGTGACAAAGTGCTGATGGATGAGGTCGCACCCTATGCGGTAACACGCGAGCTGCTGTATGGCTCCACCGACGTCGGTGATGTGAGTTGGGTCACGCCCACCGCGCAGTGCTTCACCCCCTGCTTTGCCTTCGGTACACCGCTGCATACCTGGCAACTGGTAGCGCAGGGCCGCACCGCGATCGCTCATAAAGGCATGTGCCTGGCGGCAAAAGTACTGGCCGCTACGGCACTGACTTTACTGAGCGATGATGCCGCTCTGGCACGCTGCCGTGACGAGTTTATCCGCGTGCGCAGTGAACAGCCCTATCAATGCCCGATTCCGCCCGGTGTAACACCGTCGAAGCTGGCATCCTGATAATAAACCCGCGCCCATGCAGGCGCGGGACGCAGTACCTAAAAAAATAATAGTTTGACGCAAATACAACATAACGAGACGAGGAAATGCCGATGGAAGCCACCACGGAGAATCGCAGCCCAGGGAAGCTGTTTAGCTGGATTGAGCGGGTCGGTAACAAAGTACCGAACCCCTTTTTACTTTTTGTCTATTTGATTGTGGTGCTGATGGTGGCGACCGCCATCATCAGTGGTTTCGATCTGGCGGTGAAAAATCCGACCAACGGTGAGTTGGTGCGGGTTAACAACTTGCTGAGCGTGGCCGGATTGCAGTGGATTCTGCCCAATATCATCAAGAACTTCAGTAGCTTTACCCCGCTGGGATCAATTCTGGCGCTGGTGATTGGTGCCGGTCTGGCGGAAAAGGTCGGCCTGCTGCAATCGCTGATGGTGAAGATGGCGTCACGCGTCAGCCGTCGCTATGCCAGCTATATGGTGTTGTTTATCGCCTTCTTCAGCCATATCTCTTCCGATGCTGCGCTGGTGGTGATGCCGCCGCTCGGGGCGCTGATCTTCCTCGCCGTGGGTCGTCATCCGGTAGCGGGCCTGCTGGCGGCGATTGCCGGTGTGGCGTCCGGCTTTACCGCAAACCTGCTGATTGTCACCACTGATGTGCTGCTCTCAGGTATCAGCACCGAGGCAGCCAAAGCGGTGAGCGATACGGTGCATGTTAGCGTGATCGATAACTGGTTCTTTATGGCCTCATCGGTGGTGGTGCTGACCATTGCCGGGGCAGTGCTGACCGACAAGTTTATCGAACCGCGCCTGCCCGCATGGAATGGCGGCCATCAGGACCGTCTGCCGCCACTGACCGCGCTGGAAAATCGTGGCCTGAGAGCCGCAGGCATCGCCGCGCTGGTGTTTATCGCCCTGATGGCGCTACTGGTGGTGCCGGAACACGCGCCGCTGCGTAACCCGAAAACGGGCGGCATTATCCCGTCGCCGTTTATTCAGGGCATTGTGCCGATCATCATCCTGTTCTTCTTCGTGGTGGCGATTGCCTATGGTGCGGTGACCAAACAGATCCGCCGCCCGGATGATATTCCGCAGCTGCTGGTTGATCCGATGAAGAGTATGGCGGGCTTTATTGTGATGGTGTTCCCGCTGTCGCAGTTCGTCGCCTTCTTCAACTGGAGCAACATGGGCAAGTTTATGGCGATTGGCCTGACGGATATGCTGGAGAGCGCGGGCATCAGCGGCGCACCGGCCTTTCTCGGCCTGATGTTCCTGTCGGCGTTTCTGTGTATGTTTATCGCCAGCGGTTCCGCCATCTGGTCGATTCTCGCCCCGGTGTTTGTGCCGATGTTTATGCTACTCGGCTTCCACCCGGCTTTTGCCCAGATGATTTTCCGTATTGCTGACTCGGCGGTGCTGCCGCTGGCCCCGATGTCACCGTTCCTGCCCCTGTTCCTCGGTTTCCTCCAGCGCTATCAGAAAGATGCACAACTTGGCACCTATTATGTGCTGATCTTCCCCTATCCGTTGGTGTTCTTCGCCACCTGGATTGTGTTACTGGTGGTCTGGTACGCACTCGGTTTACCGATCGGTCCGGGAGTCTATCCCAGCCTGCATTAAGCGCATCGCCAGGGACGGCGATCACACTTACGCGAATTGCAACGTGCGTTGCTAAAATCTCACCGCCTCACCTCTCGGCAACCTGTGCGTAATTGATTATTCTGCTATTCCTTCGCTTGCTAACGGTTAATTATTTTTAAAACCAATCTCCGCCGTTCGCGAGTTTTGTCAACACCGTCATACCGAGGTTCACACAAAAATGACAACAGCCTGCACGACAGGGATGGCTGGCGATTTAATCGCTGCGGATCGCCGCACCTTAGCCGGACGCATTGATGCGCTCCCCTCTTCCGCTGGCCTGTGGCGCTTTATTACGCTGCTGGCGCTCGGGGGGTTCTTTGAACTCTACGATCTGTTTGAAACCGGCTACATCAGCTCCGGACTACTGGCGGCGGGCGTGTTCCACACCGGCAGTGCTGGCGTATTCGGTATTGCCGATCAGGCCGCCTTTGCCTCGGCCACCTTCCTTGGCCTGTTTGTCGGTGCCAGCCTGCTCGCGCCCTACGCTGACCGCTTTGGCCGCCGCCTGACCTTTATGTGTGCATTGGCGTGGTACGGCGCGTTTTCGCTGCTGATGGCATTCCAGCAGAGCGCCGAGATGATTATTCTGTGCCGCTTTCTGGTGGGGATTGGCCTCGGCATTGAACTGGTGACTATTGATACCTACCTCTCCGAATGGGTGCCCAGCCATCTGCGAAGCCGCGCCTTTGCCTTTTCGTTTTTTATCCAGTTTCTTTCGGTTCCAGCCGTGGCGTTGATGTCGTGGTGGCTGGTGCCGCAAACCATTCTCGGCCTGGAAGGCTGGCGCTGGGTGGTGATTGCTGGCGCGCTCTGCTCGCTGGTGATCTGGTTTATTCGTAAAAACTTGCCGGAATCGGCGCGCTGGCTGGCGCAGCAGGGACGGCATCAGGAAGCGCATCGCGTGCTGAGCGCGATGGAACAACGCTGCGGCATTGCGCCGGGCGAAGATTTTTCCGCCAGCGATGCCGCAGCACAGCTGCCGAAGAAAGGTCGTTTCAGTGAGATTTGGGCACCGGCATATCGCCAGCGTACCCTGATGCTGGTGGTGATGAATTTCTTCCAGGCGATTGGTTTCTTTGGTTTTGGCAACTGGCTGCCAGCGCTGCTGTCTGGTAAAGGGGCCACGGTGACGCACAGCCTGCTGTATGCGTTTTTCATCACCCTGGCTTATCCGCTCGGGTCGCTGATTTGCAGCCGCTACGCCGATAAGATCGAGAACAAGTGGCAAATCGTTCTGTCGTCGCTGATGACGGTGGTGTTCGGCACGCTGTTTGCCTTTATGACCAACCCGGTGCTGATGATTATTTGTGGCTTTCTGATCACTTACAGCAACGCCTGGTTGACCTTCAGCTACCACGCCTATCAGACCGAGATTTTCCCGACGCACATTCGTGCGCGTGCGGTGGGTTTTTGCTACTCCTTCAGCCGTCTGTCAACGGCGTTCAGTAGCATTCTGATTGGCCTGATTTTGCAATACGCCGGTAGCGAAGGGGTGATTGCCTTTATCGTGCTGAGTATGTTGATGGTGATGCTGTCGGTGGGGATTTACGGTCCGAAGACGCGTGGGATTGATTTGGAGAATATTTAATCGCTGGCAGCGGTTTAGCTCTGAGAAAGTTCCGCCCGCTGGCTATGAGAAGGTTCCGCCCGCCAGGCATTAGGGAGTTTCAGCACCGCCGTGCAGGCGGACGGGCAAAGGTCCGAGGGCGCGGACCTTTGCAATCCGCGCCTTGCGGCGTCCTCGCGCAGCGCATAGCGCTGTCCCCTCGCTTATCACTCAGGCCATACGGACCGCGCGGATTCGCCATCCATGGCTCATTCCGCTCTCTCGCCGCATGGATGCGGCGAAAGGCGGCGTTGAGCAGGAGCGAATCGCCGCCGGTCCGTCGGCAGTTGTAGCGGCGCGATTTATCGCGCAAAAAACACCGCGTAGCGGCGAGGGAGGCTGGCGCGAGGCCCGGGATTGCAAAGGGTGCGGCCAGGCACCCTTTGCTCGGTCGCCGCACCGGCGAGCTGAAACTGCCACTGCTCGTGGCGAACGAAACCCGCTCAGTGCGAACGAAATGCTACTGCTGCTCCAGCACCTTAATATCCGCATTACCCTGATGGGCCTGCACAGCCTCATCCTTACGTAATGACGCCACATCCTTCGCCGTCACCGTGGCTTTGGCACCATTCCCCCAGCTACCGCGAATAAAGTTCACCACATCCGCCACCTGCTGGTCGTTGAGACGCCAGCCAAACGCCGGCATGGTGATCGCCGTTGGTGCACCCTGCACGCCAGGCAGCGTACCGCCGGTCAGCACGATATGGATCAACGAAGTCGGATCGTCCGCCAGCACCACCGGGTTGCCACGCAGCGCCGGGAAGAAGCGTTGATAACCGCTACCGTCGGTTTTATGGCAGGCCGCACAACTGTCGACGTACACCGACGCGCCCGGCTGGCTGTCATCTCCTTTCCACAACGCCTGTGCAACGTTGTCATCCTGCTTAAACACCGTCTGGTTGGCATCTTTCGCCCCCAGCGACTTCAGGTAACGGGCAATCGCTGCAATATCCTCATCGCTCAGGTATTGCAGGCTGTGCTCCACCACATCGGTCATGCCACCAAAAGCGGCGGTATGATCGTTGCGGCCATAGCGCAGGAACTGACGCAGATCATCCTCGCTCCAGCGGCCTAAACCATCACGGTTATCGCCACGCAGGTTGCTGGCCGTCCAGCCATCAATCGGGGCACTGCTGCCAGACAGATAATCATGCGCCTCATCGTTACTCAGCGCCTTCTCCTGCATGGTGATACTACGCGGCGTATGGCAGGCACCACAGTGGCCCAGCCCTTCCACCAGATAGCGACCACGCGCCAGCTGCGGATCTTCCTGCGCAGCAGGCTGGAACGCCTTCACATCCGGCGCAAACATGCCACGCCAGATGGCCAGCGGCCAACGCATCGACAGCGGCCACGGAATGTCGCTGTCTTTATTGGCCTGCGCCACCGGCGCAACGCCGTGCATAAAGTACGCGTACAGCGCCTGCATATCCTCATCGCTCACCACCGCGTAAGAGGGATACGGCATCGCCGGATACAGCGTGTCACCGTTTTTCGCGACACCATGACGTACCGCCTTCTGGAAATCGTCGTAGCTGTAGTCGCCAATCCCGGTAGTTTTATCCGGGGTGATATTGGTGGAATAAATGGTGCCAATCGGGGTTGCCATCGGCAGGCCACCGGCAAAAGGCTGACCGCCTTTCACGCTGTGGCAGGCCACGCAGTCCCCGGCGCGCGCCAGATATTCACCCCGTTTTACCAGGGCATCATTTGCCTGATCGTCCGCCAGCGCGGCGAACGACAGCGTGCCCAGCACCAGGGCAAAAATGTTTTTGAACATCAATGAATTCCTTATGCCTGCACCAGTGGACCGGGGTTTTTCAGATACTGTTCACGGATGGCTTTGGCTGACCAATAGGTCAATGCCGCCACCATGCCGGTTGGGTTGTAGCCCAGTCCCTGCGGGAACGCAGACGCGCCCGGTACAAAGACGTTCGGCACATCCCAGCTCTGCAAATAACGGTTCACTGCGCTGGTTTTCGGATCTTCACCCATGATCGCGCCGCCGCTCATATGCGTGGTCTGATACACGGTGGTATCAAAGTGGCTACCTGGCCCTTTCGCGCCGCCGATGATCATCTTCGGATTCATCGCTTCGGTGATTTTGCGCATCTTGCCGATCATAAACTGCGCCATCTTGATGTCGTTGTCCTGCCAGTCAAAGGTCATACGCAGCAGCGGCTGGCCGTAAGCATCTTTGTAGTTAGGATCGAGATCGAGATAGTTGGCGCGATACGACTGGTGCGCCCCGTGGGCATCCATCGAGATGTGATGGTTGTAGGTATCTGCCACCGCCGCTTTCCATTTGCTGCCCCAGTTGGGCGTGCCTTGTGGCGTCGGCAGGCCGGAAATCGGTTTGGTGCCCGCCTGGTTAACCCAGAACGGCGAACCGCCAACGAAACCATACGGACCGTGGTCGAAGTTGTCGGCGTTGAAATCATCCACCGCCACCCCAGCGCCACCGGCACCGATAAACGGGTTGGTGGTGGTGTTTTTATCGAACAGCGCTTTCAGGGTCGAGATGTTCTGATAGGCAAAGTTACGCCCTACCGTGCCTTCGTTGGTGATCGGGTTGTACGGCTGGCCGATCCCGGACAGCAGCATCAGATGCACGTTGTGGAACTGGAACGCCGACAGGATCACCAAATCCGCTGGCTGCACCACTTCACGTCCCTGACCATCAAGGTAGGTCACGCCGGTGGCGCGCTTTTTGTCATCGGTCAGATTGACGCGCAGCACGTATGAATTGTTGCGCAGTTCAAACTTCGGCTCCTGACGCAGCGCAGGCAGAATGTTCACATTCGGCGAAGCTTTGGAATACATGTAACAAGCATAGCCACTGCAATAACCGCAGAAGTTACACGGCCCCATCTGCGCACCGTAGGTGTTGGTATACGGACCAGAGGTGTTGGCCGACGGCATATCATAAGGGTGATAGCCTACCGCTTCAGCCGCCTGAGCAAACAGCTGCGCGGAGTAAGTGCGCTTCTGGGCCGGTAACGGGAAATCACTGGAACGATCGGGCGCGTAAGGGTTGCCGCCCTTCTCTTTGCCCACCAGCTTGCCTTTGATGGTCCAGGCGCTGCCAGAGGTGCCAAACACTTTCTCGGCCTGATCGAAGAACGGTTCCAGCTCGTTATAGCTGACACCGAAGTCCTGAATCGTCATACCTTCCGGGATAAATTTTTTGCCGTAACGCGCTTCGTAATGGCTACGCAGGTTCAGCTCGACCGGGTCGACACGGAAATGCACGCCGGACCAGTGCAGACCCGCGCCGCCGGTGCCAGTGCCCGGCAGGAACGCCGCCAGCTGGCGATACGGCACCGCCGTTTGCGAGGCATCGTGACGGATGGTAACGGTGCTTTTCGACAGATCCTGGAACAGCTTTTTACGGATGTTATACGTCAGTTCATCAATGGATTGCGGATACGCACCATCCGGGTAGGTATCGCGATGTGGACCACGCTCCAGCGCTACCACGTTCAGCCCGGCTTCGGTCAGCTCTTTCGCCATGATCGCCCCGGCCCAGCCGAAACCAACCACCACCGCATCCACTTTCTTCAGTTCATTTGCCACGGTTACGCCCTCTCCCCGCGAATATCTACCGACGGGAACGGATAGCGTTCACCGCGCTCCACCCAATCCATATAGTCAGCACGTGCACCGGGGAAGCCGATCAGCTTCCAGCCCACCATGCCCTGATTACCACCGTGGATCGGATCGCTGAAGTAACCCTCACGGGTGTTCTGCAACAGGAAGGAGAAGAAGGTTTTAGCCGGCAGCTGCGTAAACGCCGCTTTACCGCTTTCGAAATCGCCCAGCAGCGCATCCTGCTGCTCGCCACTCAGCTCAGCAAACACCTTGCCGTGCTGCTGTTTGCTCCAGTTATCCGCTTCCGCCAGACCGAGACGGTAGATCTGCTGCGGCACCAAAGATAGCTGATAGCCCAGCTCTTTCGGCAGATCGGGATTGAACGGTCCCTGCATGTACCAGTTGCTGCCGGTGGCATACGGGGTGTTCATCTGACGATCGATAAACTCCGGTACCCCCGCTTCCAGGGCACCAGGACCACGTTCATCGTTGGGGATCAGCCGCGCCACTGCGGCGGTAATCAACGCAAACTCTTCTGCGGTGAACCAGGTGGGCTGATAATCGCGCGCTTTTTGCGGCGCACCAGGTTGCTCTGCTGCACCGGCAGCCATCGGCGCAACCAATGCGCCCATCGCTGTCGAGCCGACTGCCATTGCTGGCGCCAGGGTGATGGTTCTCAGCAGAAAATCCCTGCGCGTGTGACCATTTTTGTGTTCTGACATGACATTGCCTCAGTGCCGCATATAATGTGGCATGAAAGGTTAACTAATTGCGTTGTAATGATTTTTATGTGCGGGCTTAAGGATACAGCGCCACCGTTACCGGTAACATTGCAGCGCAGTGTAACACCGATGCTGACAAAGATTTAGCGGAAGGAAACAAATTCGCACAAATTAATTAACATTTTGCGCAGCTGCTTTACACCGCCAGCGCGACATTGTCATTGTCTGATACAACAGCCTACAGACAGTTAAGTCCCCAAAACGGTATAAAGGGATCTGATCACAGCGGAGTGTCTATGTTTAAGTCCTATTTTCCCCGGCCAGCGCTGTTTTTCAGCTCGGCTGCCATCTGGAGTTTACTGGCGATTTTTGCCTGGTTTGGCTTTGCCAGCGATTTACCCTCAATGTGGCCTGGTATCGCCGCAGCCATGAGTAAACCGTTGCCCGATAACGCGCTGCGCTTTATCGCTGCCAGCCAACTGTGGTTTTATGCCTGGTACTGGCTGGCGGCGGGGCTGTTTGCCCTTGCCTGGCGCATTATCGATAACCATCCGTGGCAGCGCTGGTCAGTGCTGGGTTCGGCGCTGATTATCTTTGTCACCTGGTTTGGTGTGCAGGTCGGCGTAGCGGTGAATGCCTGGTACGGCCCGTTCTACGATCTGATACAGAAAGCGTTAACCAAAGCAGGATCGGTGCAGATCGGTGAATTTTACCAGCAAGTTATCGCCTTTTTGGGCATTGCGCTGATCGCCGTGGTGATTGGCGTGATGAATTCATTCTTTATCAGCCACTGGGTGTTCCGCTGGCGTACCGCGATGAACAACTACTACATGCACAACTGGCAGCGTTTGCGTCATGTAGAAGGTGCCGCACAGCGTGTGCAGGAAGATACCATGCGCTTCGCCAGTACGCTGGAAGATTGGGGGGTGAGTTTTATTCAGGCGATCATGACGCTGATTGCCTTCCTGCCGGTGCTGATCACCCTGTCACATCATGTGAAAGATATTCCGCTGCTGGGCAATATTCCGTATGCGTTGGTGATCGCCGCCGTGTTGTGGTCGGTTTTCGGCACGGGTCTGCTGGCGCTGGTAGGGATTAAGCTGCCGGGGCTGGAGTTCCGTAATCAGCGGGTAGAAGCCGCCTATCGTAAAGAGCTGGTTTACGGTGAAGATGACGGCACACGTGCCTCACCACCTACCGTGACCGAGCTGTTTGGCCGCGTGCGCTTTAACTATTTCCGCCTCTACTTCCACTACCTGTACTTCAACATCACCCGCATTCTCTACTTACAGGTAGATAATGTGTTCGGGCTGTTTTTGCTGTTTCCGTCGATCGTCGCAGGCACCATCACGCTTGGCCTGCTCAACCAGATCACTAACGTGTTTGACCAGGTACGCTCGTCTTTCCAGTATCTGATCACCTCGTGGTCAACGCTGGTGGAGCTGATGTCGATCTACAAACGTCTGCGCAGTTTTGAGCAGATTTTGCAGGATATCCCGCACGAAGAGATGATGCGCGAAGCGGCGGAGTCTGAATAACATCCGTAGCGGCGCGATAAATCGCGCCGCTACGGGTTCTGATTACAATGCGATACGCAGCACGCTATCCGGATTTTTCGGTGGCTCTTTACGGGAACCCGGCTGCTTGATGCTGACAAACAGCGTTTTGCCATCCGCAGAGAGCGCCAGGCTGTTCGGCAGGCCTGGTGCTTTCACGGTGCGTTTCACTTTGTAGTTGCTGGCGTCGATGATGCTGATTTCGCCAGCTTTACGATGCGTCACATACAGTTCGTTACGGTCGGCGTTAAACAGCACCGCCAGCGATTCCGGTACATCGATCTTGTGGATGACCTGCTGAGTGCGGGTATCCAGCACCAGCACCTGCGGCTGTTTGGCGTCGCTGAGGAAGGCGCGATGGCCTTTGGTATCCAGCGCGATATTCAGGAAGAAGTGATCCTTCTCTGCATCAACTTTCTGGCGTTTTTCAATCGCATTCAGACGAGTATTGATGGTGACCAGTTCACCGTCACCGTTGGTGACATAGAGTTTTTGCGCCGCGGAATCCAGGGCCAGACCGGTACCCATTTTACCGGTGTTCGGCACCGTGCTGATCAGCTGCAAGGTTTTGCCATCCACCACCCACACCACGCTTTGCGGACCCAGCCCGGTGATATACACGCGGTCGGTTGCGGCATCGGCCACCAACTCACGCGGTTGCAGCGGGCGTACATCTTCACTGCGTTTACGCGCGTCCAGCACCAGCGTATTCAGCACCTTGCCATTGCTGGCATCAATCGCTGTCACCGCCGCATTCACGGTGTTACCGATATACAGGGTATTGGTTTTGGTATTGATGGTGGCACCGAAGGCTTTCAGATCGGTATCGATGGTCTGCTTCACCGCCAGATTCTGCGGGTCGAGACGATAGACAGTGCCGCCTTTTTCATTGGTGGCATTTTGTGACGTGGCGAGGAACAGCGCGTTATCGCTGTTGCTGAACGCCAGTTCATAGGCACCTTTAGAAATCGGCTGATTCAGCTCCTGAGCATCAGCTGCCAGAGCAGCAGAGCCAGAGAACAGAGCCGTTGCCAGAAACAGTGGACGCAGCACCCACTGCACAGTTTTATTCGCTTTCATGACTTCTCCATAGCAAAACCACCGCCTCACGGCAGTGAATGAAAGCCCGACATTGCAACCAGATAGTTAAAAGCAGCCCGAGGCAGGCCGACGAAGGATATTAGTTTTTGCGAATAGTAATCATTTGCGAAGAAAAGTGACAGGACTTTATCTGCTTAAACGCGGACAGGGCGCCCGGAGGCGCCCTGTCAGCACAGATTGTTAACCGACTTATTTGGTCAGTTCAGCGGTCATGTGCACGCCGTTGTTGAAGTTAGCTTCAGTCACTTTATATGAAGCACCAGCTTCATGCGCCTGAGCAGCGATTTTCGCTTCAGCACCGTCCAGCGTAGAAGCGGTCGCTGTCACGCTCTGAGCAAAGCTGGCAAACGGCAGAACTGAAAGGGCAACAACAGCAGCAAAAGTTTTGATAGATTTCATGGTCAATTCCTCGGTCAATGTTTGATTTGGTAAGGCGTCATCGCCTTGTTGAGATACATAGTAGGCCGAAAATTGATCAACAAACAGCGGAGAGATTTGCAGGTATCATTCAAATAAATTGAATGTAAAAGGCACAATATGGTTAGCTTTCACGCAGAGTGTTAATAATCTGCTTTTTAGTTAAAAGGCAGGATTTATCGCTGTGATAGTTATCCTGCGTTAAAGGGTCGGCATGGATGCCGACCCTGTTACTCACCGCGACATCAGCCGTGATGGCGCACGCGGGTAAAAATGGTAATCGCCGCCAGCAGCATCAACACCCCGCTGGAGAGGAACACGCCACCCGCGCCCTGCAAATCAAACATCCAGCCACCGGCAGCGGCACCGACGGTAATCGCCAGTTGGATGGTAGCGACCAGCAGACCACCACCTGACTCCGCATCATCCGGTACGGCACGCGAAATCCAGGTGGACCAGCCGGTCGGCATCGAACCGAACGCCAGCCCCCACAGCGCCACACCTGCCCCCACCAGCCAGGAGACGCCACCAAAGCTCACCAGCATCAGCGCGGTGACACTCATCACCAGCGCCATACCACTCAGCGTCAAGGATACGCTGCGCGTCACCAGATAACCCGCCAGCGAGGTGCCAAAAAAGTTCGCCACGCCAAACGCCAGCAGCACCAGCGACAGTTGGTTAACGTTAAGCTGCGCTGCGCTTTCGAGAAACGGACGCAGATAGGTAAAGAAGGCGAAGTGGCCGGTAAACATCATGATCACCGCCAGCATGCCCCAACGCATCACACTACGCCGCAACAGATCGAGTACACCACCGTTGCGCGCTTTGTTCTCCGGCGGCATGGCTGGCAGGGTAAAGAACTGCCAGAACAACGCCAGCACCCCTAACGCCCCGGTCAGCAGGAAGATATTGCGCCAGCCAATCAACCCACCCAGATAGCTGCCCAACGGGGCCGCAATAATGGTTGCCAGCGAAATCCCACTAAATACAATCGACAACGCGCGCGGCACCTGTTCGCTCGGTACCAGTCGCATGGTGATAGCAGTCGATAACGTCCAGAAGCCACCGATGGCCATCCCCAGCAGCACACGCGCCAGCAGGATCATGGTCAGGTCCTCGGCAAATGCCACCAGCAACGCTGAAGCAATCAGCAGCAAGGTAAACGCCAGCATCACCATCCGACGATCGAGGCGACGGGTAATATTGCCAATCACCAGGCTGGTCAGTAACGCCACCAGTGCAGTGACCGTCACCGTTTGTCCGGCCTGCCCTTCACTGACCTGCAATGAATCGGCAATTGGCGTCAGCAGGCTTACCGGCAAGAACTCAGCGGTAATCAGGCCGAATACGCCGAAAGCCATGGCAAACACCGCACCCCATGCGGGTTTCTCCACGGGCAAACTCTGTTCGACGACATCACTATTCAGGCTCATCTGCGATCCCCATCACAAAAAATTAAAGTGTGAGCATAGTGAGCAACAGCAAGACGATCTATGATACAAAAACTTTGTTTTTTGATAATTCGTCTGGAATCGTATGAGCCGCTATGAAGATCTGACCAGCGAACTGCTGATGGGCATGCGCCTGTATGGCGTCAAATACCAGCGTATCGCCCTGAATGCCCCGTTTGGCCTGCGTTATGACGACGCGCCGGGTCGGGCGCAGCTGCATTTTGTCGGGCGCGGATCGCTGTTGATCCGTTCCGCCTCCGGGACGATCTATCCCCTCCAGGCGGGTGATGCATTGTTGATCCCCCATGGCCGAGCGCATGCGTTGATCTCCAGCGAAGAGGTGCATTGCGAACCCATCAGCACGTTTAATAGCAAACCGATCTGCGCCAGCGTGTGCGCCATCGACGGCACTGAAGGCGACTGCGTCGATAACACTGATGTGGTGCTGTTTAGCGCCTGCATGGCGTTTGAGTTGGGCGGTATGCAGCCGCTGGTCCACACCATGCCCGACGTGATGCTGGTCAGCACACTGCTGGCGCAATACCCGGAAATCCAGCCCATTCTTGATGCCATGGAACGGGAAACGCGCCAGCGCCAGGCGGGCTTTGCCGGGATTCTGTCACGGCTGGCGGATGTGGTGGCGGCACAAATTGTCCGTGGCTGGGTCGAGAATGGCTGTGGCAAAGGCAGTGGCTTGGTGCAGGCGCTGCGCGATCCGCGTCTCAGCCTGGCGATGGCCGCGATGCATCGTGCGCCGGGGGAAAACTGGACTGTCGAACGGCTGGCGCGTGAATCCGGTAGTTCGCGATCGGTGTTTGCCGCGCGCTTTCAGTCGGCCACCGGCATGACGCCGCTGCGTTACCTCACCGAACTGCGCATGCGGCTGGCGGTGCAGCGCATCGTCAACGAGGGCGAGGCGATGGAGAGCGTCGCTTTTCATCTCGGTTACGGCTCGCTGGCAGCCTTCAGTCGGGCGTTTAAACGTATTGTCGGGCAACCGCCAGGCGCATTGCGCGCCCGACGGGAAATGCTGTCCGATGTCTAACGAAATACGCTGATCGCTTCCACCAGACGGTTGGCCTGACGCGCCATGCGTCCCGAGGCTTCCGCCCCCTCCTGCACCCGCGCCGCATTCTGATGGGTAATATCGTCAAGATCTTCTACCGCCCCGCTCACTTCACTCAGCGCAGTGGATTGCTCAGCGGTGGCGGCACTGATTTGCGCGATAAGCGTGGTGACATTCTGCACTTGTTCGACTATTTCCTGCATAGTGCGACCGGCAGCATCAGCGTGCTCGCTACCCGACTGCACCCGGCTGGCACTGGTTTCCACCAGGTTTTTAATTTCGCTGGCGGCGGTGGCGCTACGCTGCGCCAGGTTACGTACCTCACCAGCGACCACGGCAAATCCTTTCCCCTGCTCACCCGCGCGTGCTGCTTCAACGGCGGCATTCAGCGCGAGAATATTGGTCTGGAAGGCAATGCTATCAATCACACTGGTGATATTGGCGATACGCTTCGAGCTGTCGGCGATTTCAGCCATCATCCCCACCATCTCCTGCACCACCTGGCCGCCTTTCACCGCCGACTGGCTGGTGTTGACGGAAAGGTGATTCACTTCGCTGGCCGTCTCGGTGTTACTTTTTACCGTCGCGGTCATTTCGTTCATGGTCGCCGCAGTTTGCTGCACGTTAGCCGCAGCCTGTTCAGTACGGCGGCTCAGTTCATCATTGCTGCGGGCAATGGCGTCGCTGGCGCTCAGCACGTTAATCGCCTGGCCGCTGACATCATCAACCAGCCAGCGAAACATCAACCCAAGCTGGCCGATGGCGCGTAGCGTGACACCGATCTCATCCACCCGGTCCATCTGTTCAACTTTATGACTGGCCCCGGTTGCCACACTTAATGCCTGACGGCACATGCGTTCAATCGGGCGTGAAATCTGCTGTTCCAGCCATAAACTGGTCAGCAGCAGCAACACCGCCATACCCGCACTGAAGCAGCCGATGCCCAGCGGTGCCATCCCCAGCAGCCAGACGCTCAGTATCGACAATGGCAGCAGCGCCGCCAGCGTGGAACGAATACGCCAGCGCAGCGGCAGCGTTTTTCGCACCGCACTGAGACGGCTAACAATCAAACCTTTGTGGAAGCGCCGCCCCTTGGCTCGTCCTTCGCGAAATTCGCGATACAGTGCTTCGGTCTGACGGATCTCCTCGGGTGTCGGTTTGGTGCGTACCGACATATAACCCTGCACCTGCCCCTCACGTACCACCGGAATGGCATTGGCACGCACCCAGTAATGATCGCCATTTTTGCGGCGGTTTTTCACCAGCGCCGTCCAGGGTTCCCCCTGTTTTAAGGTTGCCCACATATCCGCAAAAGCTTCCTGCGGCATATCCGGGTGGCGCACCATATTATGTGGCTGCCCATTGACCTCTTCCGGGCTGAATCCGCTGACTTCAATGAAAGCGTCATTCGCGTAGGTGATATAGCTGTTGAGGTCGGTGGTGGACATCAATGTGGCATGATCGTCAAAGACGTATTCGCGCTGTGTGATGGGCTGGTTATTACGCATGAGTCAGTCCTTGCAAGGCCCGCAGAGGGAGAAAAATTGATAACGCTTTTTTATCTTTTCGGCAGGCAAAGGACCTGACTTTAGCGCGCCTTTATAATTTTGAGATCCGACACGATAAGGTATGGGCGGGGTTGGCGGCTTTATTGATCGTGAGATATCGATAAAAATTTATTTAGAGTAAACAAAATCAATGTTTTACCCGTGCAATTCGCCTGGCCTGGCAGGTAACACGAGAGTATCGGCCGCGGCGCAAACAAGAAAGATGCGCAAAAAATCACGCTGCGACAGCGCCGTTCCTCTTTAATGTGTTGCCATTTACGCTGAAGGGCACGATTTTTTCGGTCCATTCTGGTCTGGCCGATGGCCATCAGGCAAATGAACACAATCAGTCACCCGGTTAATCATTCAGGTTAAATCCGCAGATGCTCCCTGATTATGGATGGTAAGGTTAACGGCGCTTTGTCCTCCAGGGTTTAAGTCCCTGTTTAATCATGGCCTAACACCTCTGCATCACAATTTCTATCAGATAATTACTGAACTCCCCCCACCAGAAACCAGCGCCTGCTGTGAAATAGTAGAAGGGAAATATGCCTTTATTATCTCGCGAGCAAATGGCTAAAATCCGAATCCCGTTACCCCGAAAAAAAATTCACTTCAATAAAAACGCCAACTTATTAATTTAACTATCTCACCCGGTAATATTTTTATTCTTTAGCAGAAATAATATGCCAATCGTAAATGAATAGCCAAATTCTTAGAGGCCCCTGCCATCCACTCTTACTCGTCAGAATTTTAGGAAATTAGCTATATTCCTTTGCGCCCAATAGGAAGATATTACTAAGCATGACAAAGATGTTTTCTTGTAAGAAAATTTCCCTTAATACCCGGTTTGGGTTTGCATTTATCAAAAAACAATAAAGACATGTGACATTTTACGTTAAGTTGTCGATTGGTGATTACACACGCTCTCCAGCCGCGACTGCTGATTATTTTAGTCAATCAGGACCAATAATAAGTAGAGAACAAACAATAGAACGAACAAAATATTTTATTTAACCATGGCAGAAACGGCATGGTTTTCCAGCAGGGATGACCTACTGGCAGACAAGACGAAATTGAAAATACCAATACCTAACTGGCAGTAATGATGCGCTGCTCTGGCGAAGCCTTTTGCGCTGTCTATCAATTTATTGATCAGGCCGGTAAATGTTGGGCCGTAAGGCTCACTGGTAGATTTCACAGGAACCATGGCATGACAACTACGATTAAACATAAAATTGTCACCGCGAAATCAGAAGAAATCGATTTGGGGCGCATTTACGGTGGATTACTCGATCATCGTAAATTAATTATTGGGGTGACCAGCGTCGTCACTCTGCTTGCTATTATTTATGCGTTGTTCATCACGCCGGTTTATCAGGCGAATGCGATGATTCAGATTGAGCAGAAACAAGGGAATGCACTGCTTAATGACATCAGCCAAATACTGCCAGATACGCAGCCGGTTGCCGCACCTGAGATCGCTTTGCTGCAATCGCGCATGATCCTCGGCAAGACCGTGAGTGATTTAAACTTACAGGCCGTTATCAGTCAGAAATATTTTCCGCTGTTCGGCCAGGGTTGGGCAAGGTTGACGGGAGAAGTGCCGGGGAAACTCAGCATTAATCAATTGTATCTGCCCCGCACAGATGATAAATCCCCGCGCATTACGTTGACGGTTGTGGATCAGGATCGCTTTCTCGTCGATCACGATAATGTTCAGTTCTATGGCAAAGTGGGTAGCCCCATCACCCGTGATGGCATGTTATTGAATGTCGACAGCATGCATGCCCAACCGGGTACGCAATTTATCGTGAAATATATCTCGCGTCAGGCGGCCATTGCCAGTCTGCTGGATAGCTTCGATGTCGAGGATCAGGGCAAGAAAACCGGGCTGCTGTTGCTGACGTTGAGCAATGAAGACAAGGCCAGTGCCGCAACGATTCTGAATGTTATCAGCGAGAACTATTTAGAGCAGAACGTTGCCCGGCAAAGGGCTGAAGATACCAATAGCCTTGATTTTCTGCATCAGCAACTGCCGCAGGTACGCCGCGACCTTGATGCCGCAGAAGATAAAATGAATCTGTATCGTCGTCAGAAAGACTCGGTGGATTTGTCACTGGAAACCAAGGCGGTACTTGATCAGGTGGTGAATATTGATACGCAGCTGAATGAATTGACTTTCCGTGAAGCTGAAATTGCGCAGTTATATACCCAAGATCACCCGACTTATAAAACCTTGCTGGAAAAGCGTCAGACCTTATTACAGGCGCGCGATAACCTGAATAAGCGTATTGCCGCGCTGCCTGCAACGCAACAGGAAGTGGAACGCCTGAGCCTTGATGTCGACGCCGGGCGTGCGATCTATATGCAGCTGCTTAACCGTCAGCAAGAGCTGGGCATAGCCAAATCAAGCATCATCGGCAATGTGCACATTATTGATACGGCGGTGACACAACCGTCGCCTATTCTGCCGAACAGACCACAGATGGTGGCAACAGGTCTGGTGGCGGGGCTTATGTTATCGCTCATCCTGGTTGCCGGAAAAATGCTATTGCGCAGGACAATAGAATCGGCTGAGCAACTGGAAAACATGGGTGTGAGTGTTTATGCCAGCGTACCGGTGTCCGAATGGCTAAATAAACAAAATGTCAGCACGAACACCAAACGCTTCGGTGGCAAAAAATCGGTTGCAGAAAGCAAGTTCCTTGCACTCGAAAACCCGGCTGATTTAGCCATTGAAGCCATACGCAGTCTGCGCACCAGCCTTTACTTTGCCATGCTGCAAGCCAGAAACAACGTGTTAATGATCTCCAGCGCAACGCCAAATGCAGGTAAGACCTTTATTGCCAGCAACTTAGCCGCAGTCGTCGCACAGTCCGGCATGCGGGTATTATTTATTGATGCCGATATGCGCAAAGGTTATGCCCATAAGCTGTTTAATTATCGCGGGGATAAAGGACTATCCGACATTATCTCTGGTCAGGTGAGCGCGGCCGACGTAGACAAGAAAATTGCGGGTGCAGGCTTCGACTTTATTTCTCGCGGCAGTGTTCCGCCGAATCCAGCAGAATTACTCTCACATAAGAGACTTGAGACATTACTGACCTGGGCATCGAATAATTATGATCTGGTCGTGGTAGATACCGCACCCATTCTGGCAGTGACTGATGCCGCAATCATTGGACGTTATGCCGGTACATCCATGTTAGTGGCGCGATTTGAAGTCAACACGATTAAAGAAATGCAAGTCAGTATCAAACGTTTCGAACACGTAGGCGTAGAAATCAAAGGATGCATTTTTAATAGCGTGCTCAACAAGGCAAGTAATTATTATGTCTATGGATACAGCCAATATAATTATGTCTATGCAGATGAAAAAAATGGATGGCAGAAATGAGTCAATGAAAACAGCCTCTGAATAACAGAGGTGTTTTTAAACGCTAAACTCAATGGTTAAAGGTTTTCCTATGCGTAAAACAATCTTTGTTGTGATTTTAAGCGGTAAAAATTATAAAGACTCACGCGTTCTCAATGGCATGATGAATAAATCGTATGCGGACACTGACCTCCTGATCATCAACCGTGGGCCTAATCCGTTGCAATTTGATAAAGACTTCATTCACAGCCTGGGTTTTTGTGTCAATAATATTGATATTAAAGAGTCGATTGGTGATCGACCACTGGGCGAGGTCTGTAACAATGTCATCAGCAACAACGCGCGATATGACCGCTTTATCTTTTGCGATGACGACAGCATTTTGAATAAAGAATATATAAAGCGTCTGGATCGCTACCATCAGCACGGTGTGGATTTACAAATACCCAGCATTCGAGGACGACTCGATGGTCGGGTTTATTACCCAATCATTAATGAATCAGTGTGTAAAGCTGCCGATGGCTTCAACATTAATACGGAGAGCAGCGTTAAGTCACTGGGGTTGGGGCTGGTAATCTATCGCTCATTAATTGAGAAATTTTCTGCTCGCAACATGGGGGTATTTGACAACCAATTTACCATAAACGGTTGTGATACCGGATTCTTTAGTCGGCTCGACATGTTGAAAACGGAAAAAATCAATGTCGCGATACAGGTGGTTAATTCACTGAATTATGCCCTTGTGCAGTCACAAGGACTGGCCAGTAAATGGCGCACATTGGATAAACTCCGTGAAAGCTTTTTATCGGTCAAGATGAGTCGTTTTCGCTATTGAAACGCGTAGAAAACAATAATGACGTTTGCGACAGAAAATTTTCCGGGAAAATTTTAGCACCATTGTATTAATAACCAATACCCATAGCTCATTATTTTATTTTTTGGATTTATTTTATATGACTATTTTACAGCAGCGCATACACATTCAATCTGAGTGTCGTCTCTCTCCGCCAATCATTTGGCGCGGGCTATGCCTGTAACTTCTGAATCAAGATAACAGGATAAACATCATGGCCGCCAAACCCGTTGTAACCATGCTGATGGATGAAGATGAAGGTGTCGAGGCAAGTCGACTCTTCGCGGAACTTCTCGATTCGCGCTTTCTGATATTGGTTATTACCGTCAGCTTTATGCTGCTGGCGTGGGGCTATACATTATTTACGCCCGTCATTTACCAGGCCAATACACTCATTCAGGTGGAACCACAGCACGCCAACGCCATTCTGGCTAACCAGAACGCCAAGCTCCCTGAGGGTAAACCGATCTCGGCTATCGATGTGAAGTTGCTGCAATCGAGAAATATCCTCGGTGCAACGGTTGACGACCTGAATTTGCAGGTCGTCGTGGAGCCGAAAGAAATGCCGATGATTGGCGCGGCTCTGGCAAAGTTGACAGGAAAAACCCCAGGGAATATTGAGGTCAAGCAGCTGTATCTGCCCGGCACCACTGACGACACTGCCGAACAGATTACGTTAACCGTCATCGATAACCGCCATTATCAGATTAGCTGGAACAATGCTTCTTTTGTGGCGGAAAGCGGCAAGGTTTTTGAATACGCAGGGATGAAGATTTTAGTTGGCAATATAAACGCCCTGCCCGGTGCGCAATTCACCGCCACCTTTCTCTCCAGACTGAATGCTATCGACAGACTTCAGTCGCAGCTGACAGCGCAGGATGCTGATATCAATAGCAACATGATCAGGCTGACGCTGACCGGAAAGAATCAACACCAAATCATGCGGGTGCTGGATAATATCGCCACCCATTATCTGAACCAGAATATTAGTGAACAGGTAGCGCAGGACCGTCGCAGCCTGGAGTATTTGAACCACCAACTGCCAGAAGTGCGCAGCACGTTAGATCGCAATGAAGATAAACTCAATGCTGCCAGGGAGAAAAATGGCACCGTTGATCTGCCACTGGAAGCGCAATCGGTACTTGAACAGTCGGTAAATATTGATAATCAGCTTAATGAACTAACCATCAGCGAAGCTGACATCTCTCAGCTCTATACCAAAGACCATCCGGTTTACAAAACATTGCTGGATAAACGCAATACGCTGCTGGAGGCCAGAGATGGGCTGAAAGAGAAAATATCGACAATGCCTGCCGTCCAGCAGGAAATATTGCGCCTGACCCGTGACGTTGATTCCGGACAAGTCCTTTATATGCACTTGTTGAGCAGGCAGCAGGAGCTGAGAATCTCGGTATCCAGTGCGGTTGGTAATGTACGTATCCTGGATAATGCCCTTGATGATCCTGAGCCGGTTTCACCGAATAAATACTTCATCATTTTTCAGGGCTTGTTGCTCGGCCTTTTCGTTTCCGCGAACGTCATTTTTATCCGATTCGCATTAGATAAAACCGTGGAATCATCAGAGGAATTAGAAGAACGGGGAATAACGGTCTACTCCAGCATTCCGTTCTCATCCTGGCTGGAAAAAAGTAACAGGAAGAGCACCTACAAAATTGCCAAAGCCTTCCTTGTACGGGAAAACCCTGGCGACCTGGCCATCGAAGCGTTGCGTAGTTTGAGAACCAATATCCATTTCGCCATGCTGGAAGCACGTAACAATATTTTGATGATCTCCGGTGCCAGCGCCAGTGTAGGAAAAACCTTTATCAGCACCAATTTCAGCGCAGTGATGGCGCAAACAGGGAAAAAAGTGCTGCTGATTGATGCCGATTTAAGAAGAGGCACCGCGCATCATATTTTTAATGTGGTGGAAAAATTCGGACTGTCCAACATCCTCGCAGCGAATAAACCCATCGAATACACACTGCCGCGAGTCATCAGTGACAATCTGCACTTTATTGGCCGTGGCACCCTCAATGAGGGCTTTACCGAACTGCTGATGAGTAGAAGATTTGGCGAACTGATGCGCTGGGCGGAGAGAAATTATGATTTAGTGGTAGTGGACACGCCTCCGGTATTGGCGGTTACTGACGCGGAAATTATCGGTGCCTATGCCGGAACGGCGATGTTGGTGGTGCGCTGCGACACCAATACCCTGAAGGAAATTGAAATAAGTCAACGTCGTTTTGAACGCAACGGCATAAAGATTAATGGATGTATTCTGAATGGGACAAAGCTCCGGTCGTATGGATACTACCGTTACAGTGATATCCAATATACTTATGAGTCCGCCAGACAAGGATAAAAAAGGATTATTCACGCGTATTGATGTAGCCAATTAAATTTTAACATTTTATCCGAACCAGGATGCCCATTATATTTGCCCAGGAGATAGACAAAATGAGTGCTAAGCACGCCGCACAACCTTTAGTGACGGTTTATATTCCAACGCACAATCGTTCGTCACTGGTTAAACGCGCCATAGCATCTGTTCAAAACCAGACCTATAGGAATCTGGAAATTATTATCTGTGATGATGGTTCATCAGATGACACCGAAGTGGTAATTGCAAAAATGAAAGAACAGGATAGCCGTATCATTTATCTTAAAAATGATAGGCCGATGGGTGCTTGTCATGCCCGTAATCGCTGTATTGCGATCGCCAAAGGTGAATTTATTACTGGCCTTGATGATGATGACTATTTTCTTAATACGAGGATAGCCAACTTCGTCACTGCCAGCCAAAAACTGAATAAGCCTTTTCTTTGTGCCAACATGATCTTCAAGAATCGCAATATCGAAAAAAAATGGAAGAGTTATGTCGGTGATATCACGCTAAACATGATGGGGTTTAAAAATTGGGTGGGTAACCAGGTATTTATCCGCACCAGCATGATGAAGAACATTGGTGGCTTTGATATCAATTTTCCAGCCTGGCAAGATTATGATCTCTGGTATCGGATGATTATGCAGTATGGCTCATGCTACAGAATTGATGATGCCAGCTATGTCGTCAATATTGATGATGATCGGCCTCGTATTACGACCGGCAGTAAAGCATGGCAGGGTTATCAGAAATTCATTACGACACATAAGCCTTCTTTGAGTCGTCAACACCTGAAATCGCTCTATTTTCAGGACAAGCTGAATAGAAAGGATGAAATCAATTTTAAAGAATTCTTCCACTATCCCAGCATTGATAACCTGCTGATCCTTACCAAACATAAAGTCAGAAAACTCATCAGCAATCAGCAACAATAATCAAGGGTCGTATTATTATGATGAGAATGAATAAGCTAATGCCCCTAAGCTTGGCGATGAGCATGACCATTCCATTAGGTGGATTGGTTCTGTCCTTTTTGTCACTGGATAAAAAAGGCATGAACCGGCTACCCTTTTTTGTCATGTCGATGTTCTATTTCTTTCTGTTGATCAAGATTCCGCCATTAGGCGATCTCTACAGGCGTTACCTGGAGATCCATGCTTATGGTCCGGGCACACATTTTTCTGATATTGCCAGTACCCATACGGATATCCTGCTGTATGTTAATGGCTGGATTTTTCAGCTACTGAACATTCCATTCTTTTTTATTCCTGCATTTTACGGTGGCTTGATGTGTTATTTACTTCTCGCATCGTTCCGTAATGTGACCCTGATAGAAAACGCGGGAAAAGAAAACAGAGACATTTCCTCGACCAGATTAGCCCTCACTTATTTTACCGTTTTTTCGGCGTTGAACATTTTAAACCTTGTACTGGGCATTCGCTATGGTACCGCACTGGTATTTATGATTTATGCCGTCACCTGCTACTTCAGCAGAAGTAAATTGCGCTGCGGTGTATTTGTGCTGCTTGCGCTACTGATGCATTTCTCTATGTCATTTGTGTTCCTGGTATTTGTGGCCAGTCTATTTTTCAAAGTTGATAAGAAATTTGTTTTACCGTTGAGCATTTTCTTCTGGGTGTTGAGTTCTGTGGCCTTACGCTCAATTCTGCCCAACTTATCTTTTATGGGCATTGGCGATTATGCCATGGATGGTTATGTTGACGGTACTTTTAGCGCAACGCCGAATGATAGCAACACCATTTTCGTCGCCCTTATTACCCGCACACTCGGATTGGCTTCTTTCTTTTTCTATCTGATGAGCCGGGGAGAGGTGAAAGGTTTTGATAGATTTTTGAATATCTACATTCCTTGTTGCTTCATCATGTCGATCTCTTATACCGCCATGGGGCGTTATCTCAACATTGCTCAGTATTTATTAGCAATCCGTATTTGCTATACCTATTTATTTTCAACCGGGCTTGATTCGCAAAAATTCCGCCTTCTTCTGAGAAATTACCTTGTGGTCTTCGCACTGCTCAGCCTGTTGATCATTAATATTTATACGCAACGCAGGACGTTATCAATGGGCGGGCTATGGTCTTACGCCTGGACAAGCCCGGTTTTCCTGATGAATTACACCCAACAGGACTTTGAGAATTATCTCAATGATATTGATTATGACGGCTACTGGATAAAACACAGATAACTTCGTTACTCATTTAAAAGACACAGCAAAATGAAAAATAAAATTCTTTTTATTGTTCCGAGTCTAAAGAACGCGGGGCCGGTCAACGTCTGTCTTAATATTATAAAAAACCTGCCGGATTTTTATGATATTGAAGTTCTGGCGCTTAATGACGGTGAAAGAAAAGAGGAATTCGCGGCACGGGCGAAAATTACCCTATTCAAACGGAGCGCGGTAATACAAATATTACGATTTATCCGCAGCGGTGGATTTTCGGTGATCCACAGCCACTGTACCGTTTCGGACATATTTAATTATTTATCGTTCGCTTCTGTGCCCCAGGTCACCACGATACATAATTATTTTGAAGTGGATTTCGTGCAAACCAAAGGATTCGTGAAAGGCATGCTCGAAGGTCTGGTTGGTCGTTATATGATTCGCCATTTCCATAAAGTAGCCTGTTCTCATGCAGTGATGAAACATTGCGTGAATTATCATGCGATGCATAACGTCACCGCGATTCCCAATGGCGTGGAGTCGCCGCATCTGGTGAAAAACCAGCATCATGATAATGAGGTTCATTATTTTTATTTAGGCGTACTTAACAAAAGAAAGAATGTTCAGCAAATTCTTGAGGCTTTTAGCGGTTGGTGTCAGGGGAAAAAAGCCAGACTGCATATTATCGGCGCAGGCACCGACGAAGCGTTTTTACGTCAAAAATTCAATAATGAAAAAATCATTTTTCATGGCAGCACCGATCAACCCCACGCGGTTTATCAGGATTTTGATTGCTTTATTTCGGCATCCCATGCCGAGGGACTGCCATTAGCACTGATTGAGTCGATGGCTTCTGGTAAGACATTCATCTGTTCAGATATTGAACCCCATCAGGAGGTACATAACGCATTTGAACAAAAAAGTGGTTTTTTATTTAACAAAACAACACATGGACTGATCTGCTGCCTCAACGAGTACTACTTGTCTGATGAGAAGGCCAGTCTGGCGAACAACGCTAAAAATAATTACCTGAAAAATTATTCAGCGAAAAAAATGGCCCTTAGCTATAGCGAGCTTTATCAAAAAATATAAATTTTTCACACACAGTAAAAGGTGACTTATGTTACAGCAACATTTTTCCGTCTTAATGTCCTTGTACTATAAAGAAAGTGCCGAAAATCTGGATAGCTGCTTCCGTAGTCTGGAGCAGCAAACACTTCAGCCTACTGAAATTGTTCTGGTGATGGATGGCCCGGTGGGTTCATCACTGGAATCCGTGGTTGCACGCTGGGAAAACAAACTTCCTGTTCGTCGGGTGCAACTGGAAAAAAATATCGGATTGGGGTTGGCGCTGGCTGAAGGTATGAAACATTGCTCCTGTGAATATATTGCCCGAATGGATACCGATGACATATGCCTGCCGCATCGTTTCCAGCGACAAATGGCATTTATGGCAGAAAATAGCCATGTCGCCCTGTTGGGAGCCGCAGTGATTGAGTTTGATGAGGAAGGTCAGCACCGGCTTAAACGTTTACCGGAACTGCATGCCGACATTAAACATTTCTCACGTTTTAAAAATCCGTTTAATCACATGAGCGTGCTGTTTAAAAAATCTGTAGTAGAACAAGTTGGAGGCTATCAACATCATTTATTTATGGAAGATTACAACTTGTGGTTAAGAATAATCGCAGAGAATTTTACCACACACAATTTAACAGATATTTTGTTGAATGTGCGGGCAGGCTCTGGCATGTTGAAGAAACGCAGGGGTTTTAACTACATTAAGAGTGAAGTCTCTCTCTTTAATTTAAAACGCAAATTGAAGACCGCTTCAAT
The DNA here is from genome assembly GCF_000175935.2 of Pantoea sp. At-9b. NCBI lineage: Bacteria > Pseudomonadati > Pseudomonadota > Gammaproteobacteria > Enterobacterales > Erwiniaceae > Pantoea > Pantoea sp. At-9b. The sequence continues at coordinate 396,858 of NC_014837.1, read as the reverse complement.
AGCGAATAACCTTGCCGCTTTTCTTGTTCGGGTCTCCACCCGCGTTGCGCCAGAGAAATTTCTTGAGCTGCTGTATCGTGTAGACAGAGCAAAAGTTTAAGTTTTCACTTTCCATCCCGCCATACTTATTTTTGAAATAATAAAATTATGTTCTTGCAGTAGATGACTGTGAACCGCTTTAGTTATCATCCGGCGTAAGGTGAACCATGATCAACATCATTCGTAGCATCAAACTCACATTGTCAGAAATCAGAATGAACCCAGGTATCAAATCGAAGCTGGTTGTGCTGCTGTATCGCCTGGCTTCTTTACATGCTAAACGGGTGCGCGTGTTTTATCCTGTCACACTCGCTTTTGTTATTCTGCATAAATTCTTCAATGAATTTATGTTTGGCATTGAGATTTCCTATCGGACCAAAATTGGTCACGGCTTTGTTATCTGGCATGCCTATTCTGTCATTATCAATAGTGGTTGCGTGATTGGTAAAAACTTTAACATCCGACAATGCTGCACCGTTGGCGGCAACAAACTGCCTTATCCTAAACATTTTATCATCGGTGATAATGTCTCAATGGGTGTTAACTCCTGCATCCTCGGTGATGATATTGAGATTGGGCATAATGTCATTATTGGTGCTGGCGCGATCGCAATGACCAATGTTGCCGATGACCATTACGTGGTCGCCCAAAAACCCTTTATCAAAACCCGTAAGTTTCCGGCTGAAGCTATTCGCGTAGCCTGACAGGTATCTGACAATGAAATTTATCTATGTAGATCCTTCAGCGACCGTTCAGGGGAACGGCAGCCGGGAAAAACCCTGGCGTTCGATGGATGACGTCATCGCTTCGGGTGTAATCCATCCGGTTACCGTTTCCATCAAACGCGGCACGCATTTCAACTGGTCCTATATCAGCGAGAACCCACTCGCTTTTTTCTTCAATCGTTCCGGCACCCAGAGCGTGCTGACGTCTTATGGCGAAGGTGCCTGGCCCATCTGGTATCCTAAAGACGCCGCTACGCGACATACCGACACGATTTTCCAAAACTTTAATATCAACTCCCTCCAGCTTTCCTCTCCTCCTGGTGAACAACATACTGGCGGTTATTTGTATGGTTCAATCCGAGGAGATGCCAATGGCATTTGCAATCTGGAAATTCACCATGTTGATTTTATTGGCGATCCGGCCGCGATTGCCGGTTCTGCCCCCGCCAAAGAAGTCGCCTGTATCCACTTGATGGTAAAAGAGCGGACCAATATCGCCCACAAAATTTTTATTCATGATATTTATGGCGATAATATTAATTGCGGCATATTCATACGTGGCAATCTCAATCTTTCCGATCCTGACACTTATTATGGCGATCAACGGAAGAGCTATGGGGTGCGTATCCTTGATGTTTCATTCACCAACATTGTTAACTACGGTGTCTTATTGTCTGGTACAGCCAGTAAAAATAAAAACCGTGATATTCGCGGTGATGAATGGGAATCGGGCTGGGATAATATTTATTACTCGTCCTACCGCACCAATGTTTATAACCCGATAAAAGATCCGTATGCCTGGACTACCCCTCGTGCTGATGTCCCTTTGTGGATGTCGGCGTGCGCTTACGCCACCGGGCAGAATTTTGAAGTGCACGGTTCCGGCCCTGCTGCCCCCGATCGCTATGCTTTAGATTTGGATTTTCACTGCAATAATTGCCTGTTACGTTGGGGTTACCTGACCAACAATGCGAAATCGTTTATGTTCGTGCAGGGCCCCTTCTCTTACACTTGGTATCATGCCAACGGCTATAAACCACTCAGTGATGATATCTATACGCTTTACCACACCCGTGGTCTGGGTTGTGTGGATAATGTCATTGAATACATTGTTTCCTATAACGATGGCGTCGCCCGAACACAACGCAGCGAAGATATTTACTGGAAAAAAGCCTGTTGTTTCATGTATTGCTACAACAACGTGGTGCGCAATTGCATGTTCATTGACACCATTTCGCAAGCTAATGACCATGTTCTTTATTGCAACCCACGCAAAGAGGACAATCCAGCAGTCCTGTCGATGACGCTGGAGAATTGTATTTTTTACTGGAAACACCGGGACAATTCCGATCTGATAAGCCCTGCCGAGGTGTCTGAATTTGGCACATTGCTGACCAAATATGCCTTTAAAAACTGCATCTTCTTCTCGGAAGCCTGGCCATCTGCCGCACCTGCGGCCTTGCCGGGTGTGACCACCCTCGATTTGCGTTATGTCGACCCTAAATTCCGCTATACCGTCCCTCTGGTCCCCCCTGCGGGTATGAAAGAAGCCAAAAATATCCTGCAACTGGCCAGCGATTCACCGGCACTACAAGCCGGGACCACCAATACCAGCCCGGATATCTGGGGCAAAGCTGGCAATAATATTGGCTGGCAACAGCAATCGACAGCGCTGTAGCCATCAACAGGCGGTGAGACATCATGACCCTATCAAGAAGACGTCTTTTGCACTGGATTCTGCCTTCGACAGTTCTGGCTCTGTTCTCCGGTCGAAGTTCGGCGTCCAACTCCGCTGATGCCCGAATCAGTCCCCACCCCTTACCCGGCGTTCCTCAACCCGACACGTTAGGCGCTGAAATAGGTAAAGATACCGGGTTCAAACTGATTGGCGGGTTCTTTGCCGGTGAAGGTAAGCCCGTCGTGGGTAGCGGAGCAGCATCCGTATTTGACCGGGTAAAACAGCGCGGGCAGTTTGATATCGTGCAGGGCGTGTCAGACCCGAAAGGGATAGCGGGATTGACGTTTGGCGGGTCCGATAACCGGGGGGCTTTAATTATTGATGAACGCGGACGCCTACAGACTTATGCCGCTAAAGAGGGAAAACCCACGGCGGCCAGAGTGGCGATTCCGTTCAGCGAACCCTATGGGCAAGGTGTTGCTGGCTGGAACGGCAGCATATTGCGCTTACCTTTCGCCGGTGCTGAAGATGATACGCTGCATTCTTCGTTGATCTTCCTGCCCAAAGCAGACGGTTCTGCAGATATGTATATTGCCGGGCCGGGCCAATTTACCGACTATGGCACACCCTATGCGGATTCGGCTGTCGTTGCCGCACGCGCCTTAACGAATAAAGATTTAATCGCGCCGCTGAGGCAGGGAAATGTGCAACCCACCACCTGGGTAAGCCAACCCAGTTGGGTAACATTATTCACCCTGAAAACCGGTGTAAGAAATTCTGGCCCGAACTTCACCGGACTGTTTATCTCCGGGGGAACCCTGGCAGAGTCAATCTATACCTATCTTATTCAATGCAATGATATTTTTGTCTCATCGCTCAATAGCGCGACGGCAAAGCATGTCTTACGTATCACGAACCTGCGTGATCCCTCGGACTATCGACATGACAGCGCAAGCCTGACGCAATTTGGCTACGTCTACAGCGCTGCGGACCATACGCTGACTGTCTATGCCAAAATTGCCGCTCGTAGTGAAGGCGCAACCTTCATTCCACTACGCTATGCCGAGGCAGGCAGTTCGGGTGAGGAGAAAGTCGTCATTGACCGTTCGCGCGATAAGCAGCTGACCAGCGAGCCTGAAGGTATTGTGTATGTTGAGACGGAAAACTCATTAACCTCCAATACTTACGTTCCTCTCAATGATGGCCGTGTGGTGAAGACCTCCGGGGCGGTGATCCGCATCTCTGATGCCATCGCCAACGCCAGCCGTTCACCGGTGCAGGATGCGTTTAAACAGAACGATAACCTTAGCGCGGTTAACCGCGGTTACGCGCAGACCGGTCAATTCACCGCGACTAAAGAAGCAACCGGGAAATATAAGATCACTGGCGCATCACTTGTCACGAAGAAGTCTCTATGGAAAATCAGCAATCCGCTGATCGCGGGCGGAGCAGGCATCCAGAATCTGGCGGCCACGATTGAATCAGAGGCATCCGATACGATTGTCATTGGTATCAGGACGCTGAAGTACAGCCTGAACGCTTCAGAAGGCAGCATAACCGCCTCTCTGGGCGACTATACCGATATTCCGGCTGACAGTTGGGTGGATATCCACACGACGCTGCAATAAATGAAAGGTGCCAGCGTCATCGCGCTGGCATTTTTCACTAACGCAATGGCGCTTCGCGTAACGCCTGGCGGATAAAACCGTTGTTATGGCGCAGCAGCGCCTGCGCCTCTTCTGCCTGTAACCCCGCCAGCACCATCACAATTGCGGTTTTACAGTGCCCCTGACAGGCGGCCAGCGCCTGCTGAGCCGTAGCATCATCGCATTCGGTCGCCTGTTTAACGATGTTAATCTGCCGCTGTACTAACTTCTGGTTGGTGGCTTCCACATCCACCATCAGGTTGCCATAGACCTTGCCGCTGCGGATCATCGCACCGGTTGTCAGCATATTCAGCACCAGCTTCTGCGCCGTACCTGCTTTCATGCGCGAGGAACCGGTCACCACTTCCGGCCCCACAACCGGCGTCAGCGCCACATCTGCCACCAGAGCCATCGCGCTGTTCGGGTTGCAGGTTAATGCGGCGCTAAAAGCCCCCTGCTGTTTTGCATACTCGAGCGCACCCAGCACATAGGGCGTGCGACCGCTGGCAGCGATGCCGACCAACACATCGTGGCTGCTGAACTGGATATCTCGCAAATCCTGCGCACCTTGCTCATGATTATCCTCGGCATTTTCCACCGCCTGCAAAATCGCCGTGTGTCCGCCGGCAATCAGACCGACCACCTGGCTGCGCGGTGTGCCAAAGGTAGGCGGGCATTCACTGGCGTCAAGAATGCCGAGTCGACCGGAGGTTCCGGCTCCACAATAGATCAGACGACCTCCCCGGCTAAAGGCGGCGGTGATGGCATCCACCACTTGCGCAATCTGCGGCACAATCGCCTCCACTGCCAGCGCAACTTTCTTATCTTCGTCATTGATAACACGCAGCATCGCTTCCGTCGGCAGCTCATCAATGTGCTGGCTGGCCGGGTTACGCCCCTCAGTGATCATCTGGCTGAGATCGATTTTCATACAGGCTCCCGAAAGAATAATTTATTCGTAAAACTATATATCAAACTGAATTGTTAATTCACCCACTGCGAGGGGAAATTTTTGCGTTTTGCGCCGAGCAGACATAAAAAAACCCGCCGGATGGCGGGTTTGTCGTCGAATCGTTATGCCGCGTTTTGCATACGCAGCTGTCGCTCGTAAGCGGCGGCCTGTTCAGTATCGAACTGGTCTTCCCAGCGGGCGATCACTAATACCGCCAGCGCATTGCCGATCACGTTCAGCGCGGTACGCGCCATGTCCATGATGCGGTCAACACCGGCAATAAACGCCAGACCTTCCAGTGGAATACCGACACTTCCCAGCGTCGCCAGCAACACCACGAAAGAGACTCCCGGCACGCCTGCAATCCCTTTCGAGGTCACCATCAGCGTCAGCACCAGGATGATTTCATCGGTCAGCGACAGGTCAATGCCATACAGCTGAGCAATAAAGATCGCGGCAATGCTCTGGTACAAGGTCGAACCGTCGAGGTTAAACGAATAGCCGGTCGGCACCACAAAGCTGGTAATGGCCTTGGGTGCGCCGTAGGCTTCCATCTTCTGCATAATGCGCGGCAACACGGTTTCCGAGCTGGAAGTGGAGTAAGCCAGAATCAACTCATCCTTCAGAATGCGCATCAGGGTGGTGATACGCAGTTTGCAGAAACGCGCCACCGCACCCAACACCACAAAGGCGAAGAACAGAATCGCCACATACACCAGCAACACCAGTTTGGCGAGTGGCCACAGCGAAGCAAAGCCGAAGTTGGCAATGGTGACGGCAATCAGCGCAAACACACCGACCGGCGCGTAACGCATGATCATATGCGTCACTTTAAACATGGTTTCAGAAACCGAACGGAACAGCCCCACCAGCGGATCGCGATGTTCCGCAGGCAGTGACGACAGTCCCAGACCAAACAGCACCGAGAAGAAGATAATCGGCAGCATGTCACCTTTCACCAGCGAGGCAAAAATGTTCTGTGGGATCAGTGACAGAATGGTGGTCACCAGGCTGTGCGGTGCGCCCTGTACCGCCTGGGTAGTGGCTTCGTATTTAGAGATGTCCACCGTTGCCAGCGTTGACATATCAATGCCGCTGCCGGGTTGGAATACGTTGGCCAGCGTGATGCCGACCACAATGGCAATGGTGGTGATCACTTCAAAATAGACAATGGTTTTGACGCCAATACGTCCGAGTTTTTTCGCATCACCGACGCCAGCAATGCCGACAATCAATGAGGAAACCACAATCGGCACCACAATCATCTTAATCAGATGAATGAAGATATCGCCCGCCGGGCTGAGAATATTGGTGATTAACCATTCACGATCGTCCGGCTGATTATGCAGCACCGTACCGACCACCACGCCCAGAATCAGCGCAATCAATATCTGCCAGGCGAGGCTGAGTTTAAAACCTTTCATAACGCGTTATTTCCTCAGTTAAAACCCCTTTGCTCTGCTGCGAAGGTGCAGAAAACAATACACACAGGGAAGTGAGCAAAAGCCCGATAAAATAGAGGGTTATTATCGACTGCATCCGGTACTACCTTGCGCGCATTTTGCACGCGTCCTGTGATGCAGCCTGAGTGGATACTGGCTTGCCAGGGGCGAGATAAGTACCATTTTCACTACGGTAAATGCAACCCCTGGCGGGTTCGCTTAAATCTTATCCGTCGCTGTAGCATAAAATGCTGATTCAGTAAGAAAACCATAACTCGCTGTTATGAAAAGTTTTAATTCGATAATTTTCCGCATAGCTATGCATAATCGCGCAAAAAGCCAGCGGGCGCGTTTGCTGCTATTTTGTTCAGAAATTTCTCAGCATTGGCTCACAGCACGCCGCCACAGCGCCTGAGGATTCTGTGATATTTGCCGGATGAATACCCACAGGCTTAGGCCGTGATCCAGTCTGCAAAACCGAAACAAAGCCGCAGGGCCAGGCTTCAATTAACTATTGATTGACATATGATTAACATCTTCAAGGAGGTCAGCCATGAGCCAAATTCACAAGCACCCCGTTCCTGCTGCAATTGCCGAAAACGCCCTGATTAATGCAGAGCAATATGCAGCGATGTATCAACAGTCGGTTGACGATCCCGAAACCTTTTGGGGCGAGCAAGGCAAAATTCTCGACTGGATTACCCCTTATAGCAAAGTGAAGAACACTTCCTTTGCCCCGGGGAATGTCGCCATTCGTTGGTATGAAGATGGCACGCTCAATCTCGCGGCCAACTGCCTTGATCGCCATCTGGCAAGCCGTGGCGACCATCCTGCCATCATCTGGGAGGGCGATGACGCCAACGAGAGCAAAACCCTGACGTTCCGTCAGTTGCATGCTGACGTGTGTCGCTTCGCCAATGTACTCGGCAGCCTCGGCGTGAAGAAAGGCGATGTGGTCGCCATTTATATGCCGATGGTGCCGGAAGCAGCGATAGCCATGCTGGCCTGTGCGCGCATTGGTGCGGTGCATTCCGTGATTTTTGGCGGTTTCTCACCCGAAGCCGTCGCTGGACGCATCATCGACTCGAACGCCAAACTGGTGATTACCGCAGATGAAGGCATCCGCGCCGGACGCGGCATCCCGCTGAAGAAAAACGTCGATGACGCGCTGAACAACCCGAATGTCACCAGTGTGAAAAACGTGGTGGTATTTAAACGCACCGGTAAAGATACCGGCTGGCGTGAAGGACGCGACCTGTGGTGGCATGATTTGATGGCTGATGCCGCCGATCAACATCAACCGGTGGCGATGAATGCGGAAGACCCGCTGTTTATTCTGTACACCTCCGGCTCCACCGGCAAGCCGAAAGGCGTGCTGCATACCACCGGCGGTTATCTGGTGTATGCCGCGACCACCTTTAAGTATGTATTTGATTATCATCCTGAAGATGTTTACTGGTGTACCGCCGATGTCGGCTGGGTTACCGGACACAGCTACCTGATTTATGGCCCACTGGCCTGCGGTGCCACCACGCTGATGTTCGAAGGCGTGCCGAACTGGCCGAAACCGAGCCGCATGGCAGAAGTGGTCGATAAACATAAAGTGACTCTGCTCTACACCGCTCCGACCGCGATTCGCGCCCTGATGGCCGAGGGCGATAAAGCCATCGAAGGCACCGACCGCAGCAGCCTGCGCATTATGGGATCGGTGGGTGAACCAATTAACCCGGAAGCCTGGGAGTGGTACTACAACAAGATTGGTGATGGCCGTTGCCCGATCGTCGATACCTGGTGGCAGACCGAAACCGGTGGTTTCATGATCACCCCATTGCCGGGTGCCATTGAGCTGAAAGCTGGCTCCGCGACCAAACCGTTCTTCGGTGTACAACCGGCGCTGGTCGATAACGAAGGCAATACGCTGGAAGGTGCAACGGAAGGCAATCTGGTGATTGTTGATTCGTGGCCTGGCCAGGCGCGAACCCTGTTTGGCGATCATGATCGTTTTGAGCAGACTTACTTCTCCACCTTCAAGAACCGTTACTTCAGCGGTGACGGCGCGCGTCGTGATGAAGATGGTTACTACTGGATCACCGGGCGTGTTGATGACGTACTGAACGTCTCCGGCCACCGTCTCGGCACCGCTGAGATTGAGTCAGCGTTGGTGTCGCATCCGAAGATTGCTGAAGCGGCGGTAGTCGGCATTCCGCACAGCATCAAGGGCCAGGCGATCTATGCTTATATTACGCTGAACCACGGTGAGGAGCCGTCGCCAGAACTTTACACCGAGGTGCGTAATTGGGTGCGTAAAGAGATTGGCCCGATTGCCACCCCTGACGTGCTGCACTGGACCGATTCGCTGCCGAAAACCCGCTCCGGCAAAATCATGCGCCGTATTCTGCGCAAGATCGCCACGGGCGACACCAGCAATCTGGGCGATACCTCGACACTGGCCGATCCTGGCGTCGTGGAAAAATTACTGGAAGAAAAACAGTCTATCAAAATGCCGTAACCGACATACTCCGGTGGCGAGATTCGGCCAGTCTCCTCTGGCTGCTCGCCACCAGTCCTGCCCTCCGTCGTACTCGTCAACATCGCACTTACTAAATAATTAGAACATTCAGTCAGTTAACATCACTTTCCGGTGAGGTTACTGCCTGCCTTGCCTCTGGAGAAACTGTGATGAACGAAGCCGTAAACCAACAGGAAGCTGTGTGGCAACAAATCGAGAGCAATCCACGTTTTCAGGAACTGGTGCATAAACGCCAGTCCTTTGCGTTGGTGCTTAGCCTGATCATGCTGGTGTTATACGTCGGTTTTATCCTGCTGATCGCCTTCGCCCCCGCCTGGCTTGGTACGCCGCTCCATCCCGGCACTAACGTTACGCGAGGCATCCCCATCGGCGTCGGTCTGATTGTGATCTCCTTTGTGCTGACGGGGATCTATGTCTGGCGTGCCAACGGCGAGTTTGATCGCCTGACCAAACAGATTCTGCGCGAGGTGAAATCATGAAGCGTCTGCTCCCGCTGTTCCTCGCTACCGCACCGCTCAGCGCCGTCGCGGCGGATGCCATTACCGGTGCGGTGCAAAAGCAACCGACCAACTACGAAGCCATTATTATGTTTGTGGTGTTCGTTGCCGCAACCCTGGGGATTACCTGGTGGGCGTCCAAACGTACCCGTTCGCGCAGCGATTATTACACCGCCGGTGGCAATATCACTGGCTTTCAAAACGGGCTGGCGATGGCGGGCGATTATATGTCGGCGGCCTCGTTTCTCGGGATCTCCGCCCTGGTCTACACCTCGGGTTATGACGGACTGATCTATTCGCTCGGCTTTCTGGTGGGCTGGCCGATGATCCTGTTTCTGATTGCCGAGCGTTTACGCAACCTTGGTCGCTATACCTTTGCCGACGTGGCCTCCTATCGTCTGGAACAAAAACCGATTCGCACCCTCTCCGCCTGTGGTTCGTTGGTGGTGGTGGCGCTGTATCTGATTGCGCAGATGGTGGGTGCCGGTAAGCTGATTCAGTTGCTATTCGGCCTCAATTACCACATCGCAGTGGTGCTGGTAGGCATCCTGATGGTGATGTATGTCTTGTTCGGCGGCATGCTGGCCACTACCTGGGTGCAAATCATCAAAGCGGTGTTGCTGCTGTTTGGTGCGACCTTTATGGCCATCATGGTGATGAAAGCGGCGGGCTTTAGTTTCAATACCTTGTTTACCGAAGCGATGGCGGTACACCCGAAAGGCGCGGCAATTATGCAGCCGGGCGGGCTGGTGAAAGACCCGATCTCCGCCCTGTCGCTCGGACTCGCCCTGATGTTCGGTACGGCCGGGTTACCGCATATCCTGATGCGCTTCTTCACGGTAGCCGATGCCCGTGAGGCGCGTAAAAGCGTGTTCTGGGCCACTGGCTTTATGGGCTATTTCTACTTCCTCACCTTTATTATCGGCTTCGGGGCAATTCTGCTGGTGGGGGCCAACCCGGCGTTTAAAGATGCCAGCGGCGCGTTGATCGGCGGCACCAATATGGCGGCGGTGCATCTGGCAGACGCGGTAGGTGGCAGCCTGTTCCTCGGCTTCATCTCTGCTGTGGCGTTCGCCACCATTTTGGCGGTGGTCGCCGGGTTAACGCTGGCAGGCGCATCCGCGGTTTCCCATGACCTGTATGCCAGCGTGATCCGCAAAGGCCATGCCACTGAGCGCGAGGAGTTGCGCGTCTCCAAAATTACCGTGCTGGTGCTGGGGGTGGTCGCCATTGCGCTGGGGATTTTGTTCGAGAAGCAAAACATCGCCTTTATGGTTGGCCTCGCGTTCTCCATCGCTGCCAGCTGTAACTTCCCGATTATTTTGCTGTCGATGTATTGGTCAAAACTGACCACGCGCGGGGCGATGATTGGCGGCTGGCTGGGCTTGCTGACGGCAGTGGTGTTGATGATCCTTGGGCCGACCATTTGGGTGCAGGTGCTGGGACATGCTGCACCAATCTATCCGTATGAGTATCCGGCGCTATTCTCCATGTTAGCGGCGTTTATCGGCACCTGGCTGTTTTCCATTACCGATCAGTCGGAACAGGGGGCTATTGAGCGTCGGCGCTTCCGTGGGCAGTTTATTCGCTCGCAAACGGGCGTGGGGATTGAGCAGGGGAAAGCGCACTGACGCCCTCACCCTAACCCTCTCCCACAAGTGGGAGAGGGAATATATAGTCCCCTCCCTCTCCCTTATGGGAGAGGGCCGGGGTGAGGGTCACAGCACGCAGAGGACTCTAACCGCAGAGGATTAAAAACGCAGTGACGCACCCACATACGGGCCATCGGCCAGCACGTTATCTTTGCGGCTGCCTTTGTTGTTCAGTTCGATGTACTGATAGCCCACGCGCACATTCAGCAGCGAGATCGGGGTAAAGCTCAGGCCGCCTGACACTTCCTGGTAGCTGTCGAGGTGATCAGAGAAGGATTCTGGCGCGTAGTAGTAACCGCCATACAGGCCCAACATGCTGTTGAAGTTGTACTGTGCACCGGCACCCACAGCCACGGCAAAACCGTCTTTACCATCTTCCGGGTGCGTAAACAGCGCTTTCGCCGTCGGTGCCAGACGCAGGTTACCAAAATCAACGTTGTAACCCAGGCCGAGGCCGTAAGTGCTGCCGTCGTGATCGCTGCGCAGCCAGTTGCCGTTGAGGAACAGACCCGGTGAGGTGGTACCGAGACCAAGGTTGAGGTTGGTGGTGTGTTCACCCACGTCAACACTGCCCTCAATCGCCTGCGCGCCGCTGCTCAGCAGAGCCAGACCCAGTACGCTTCCTGTAACAAGTTGCTTTAACATGTAATTCCACTCCATGAAGGACAATCAATTCGGCGGAAAGGGTAAACAGCCAGACGGCAGGAAACAACTTTATTTGGCAAGCTTTACGTAAACAGGAATGACAGGGGCACGCAAAACGGCCCTTGCGGGCCGTTAATCAGGCAACTCACACCTGCCACATCAGATGCCCCAGTAAGGGGGCAAGGATCACCGTCACCACACCAGAAAGCATCATCACCAGGCTGGAGACTACCCCTTCCTGCTGACCGATCTGGTAAGCGCGCGCCGTACCGGCACCGTGCGAGGCCGCGCCAAATCCTGCGCCCTTCGCCACACCTTGTTTGATTGCGATGCGCAGAAACAGAAAGTCCCCCACCGCCATACCAAACACCCCGGTGATCACCACAAACAACGCCACCAGATCCGGCTGACCGCCAATCGGCTTCGCCGCCGCCAGCGCAAACGGCGTGGTGATGGAGCGCACCGCCAGACTGCGCTGGATAGATTCCGGCAGCGTGAGCAATCGCGCCAGCCACACCGAGCTGCATACCGAAACCAGCGTTGCCGTCGCAACGCCCAAGCTGAGTGATAACCAGTGACGTTTGATAATCTCCTGGTTTTCATACACCGGCACCGCAAAGGCCAGCGTTGCCGGACCAAGCAACCACAGCAGCCAGTGGCTTTCTGCGATGTAATCTTTCCAGCTCACGTGGGTGATCAGGAGCAGCACCACCAATACCAGCGGCGTCATCACCAGCGGCATCAGCAGCAAAGTGCGCCAGCGCTGATACAAACGTTTGTTGAGGTAATAAACCAGCAACGTCAGCACCAGACAAATCAGGCTGATAATCAGGTCATTCATGATGTGCCTGCTTACGCGCCGCCCGCGCCAGTTCAAAACGGTACACGCGATCCACCACCAGTGAGGTGGCTGCCAGCACCAACAAGGTACTGATGCCAATCACCAGACAGATGCGCCAGCCCTCGCTGCGCAACAAATCGCTGTAGTTCACCACCGCCACCACCGCCGGGACAAAGAACAGCAACATCTCAGCCAGCAGCCAGTTGGCTCCCGCCTTCACCCAACGCAGCGGTATCACACGCGTCATAATTAACAGCAACAACAGCAACATGCCGACGACATTGGCAGGCAGCGGCAAATGCAGCCAGCCCACCAGTTTATCGCTGGCGATAAACAATCCCACGTACAGCAGTAGCTGTAGCGGGACGAAAACACGTTGCAGGATGTCCGTTCTGCGCGGACTCAATGCGAACGCCATTTTCCTCACCCCCCCGTAAATAAATCAGGTGTTCAGTATAAAACGCAGGCAGAGTGTGAAAAAAATGAATTAATATTATTCAAACTATGCCAATCAGGAATACTTCAATGGACGTCCGCGCCCTGCGTTACTTTACCGAAGTGGTACGCCAGCAAAGCTTCACTCGCGCCGCGCAGAAGCTCTACGTCACTCAGCCCACCATCAGCAAAATGCTGCGTCAGCTGGAAGAGGAGCTGGGCTGCACGCTGCTGCTGCGCGATGGCCGTAAGCTGCACCTTACCGATAGCGGCCAGGCGGTTTATCAACGTGGGCTGGCGATTTTGCAGGAGTTTCACCAGTTGGAAGCCGAGATCGGCGACATCAACCAGCTGAAGACCGGCGAGCTGCGGCTGGGTATTCCGCCGATGGTAGGGATGCAGATTGCCGGTTCCATCTCCGCCTTTCGCCGCCGCTATCCAGGCGTTGAGCTTAAAATTGCCGAGTTCGGCGGCCTGACGGTGCAGCAGGCGGTGCTGGATGGTAGCCTCGATATTGCGTTAACAGCACTGCCGGTGGACGCGGATTTGCCGCTGAATACGCTGGAATTGATGCACCATCCGTTGTGCGTCCTGTTGCCACGTACCGCCCCGTGGCTTAATCGTACCCATCTGGGCCTCGGTGAACTGGCGGAACATCCGTTACTGATTTTCAACGAAGAATTCTCCCTCAATCGCCAGCTCATGAAGGCCTTTCAACGTCTCGGGCTAACGGCGAATATTGCTGTCCGCAGTGGTCAGTGGGACTTTCTGGCGGCGATGGTACAGGCGGAAATGGGGCTGGCTATCCTGCCAGAGCCGATTTGCCAGCGCCTGGATAAGCAATCGCTACTGTGGTTGCCGCTGGAGTCGGAACTGAAGTGGAGTCTGGGATTGATCTGGCGGGAAGGCAGCTATTTGTCGCGTAGCGCTCAGGCCTGGATCGCCTGCTGTCGTGAGCACTGGCCGGATAATGCGCCGCGCATCTCGGTCTGATGCGCGGCGCAGTGGTTACTCTTCTTTCTCGATCAGCAACGCTTCCAGCAGGTCGAGATCGCGCAGCAATTTCTGCATGGTTTCGTTGGAGATTTGCTGGGTGGCGCGCAAATGATACACCTCAGCACGTTCCGCCCTGATCGCCGTCAGGCGGAAGCGGCGTTCAAGGTTTTCCGCAAACAGCGCCTGCTCCAGCTCCTCTTTACCCACCACGCGACGACGCAGATTACCAATCACCCGCAGGCTCACCTCTTTTAGCAGCTCAGGATCAATGTTCTCTTCGGTGTCTTTTTCCAGCCGCTCTTCCATCTTGTGCAGGCTGTCAATCGCCACGCTGGCCATCGCGGCACGCGCGCTTTGAACTTCACGGCGATGGCCCGCTTTGTCGGTGCTCTCCATGCCACGCAGCAGGATGGGCAGCAACACCACGCCAACCAGCAGCGAAAACAGGATCACGCCGGTTGAGATAAACACCAGTTCATAACGCGCCGGGAAAGGGTCACCGTTACTGAGGAACAGCGGAATCGACAGCACACCGGCGAGGGTAATCGCCCCACGTACCCCGGCGAACGAGGCAATCAGCAGTTCACGCAGCGAGTAACTGGCAAACTCCAGCGGCTTTTTCTTGAGGAAACGCAGGCTGGCACGTTTCATCATCCACAGCCAGCCAAAACGCACCACCATCAGCGCGGCATAGACCAGCACGATGTCAGTGAACAGCATCCACAGTTCAACATTAGGATCGGCATTCGCCTGTGCCACCGAGGCTTCAATGATGTCAGGCAGTTGCAGGCCGAGCATCAGGAACACCATGCCGTTGAAGACAAACTCCAGCATCTGCCAAACGCTGTTAGCACGCAGGCGCATCGCCAAGGGTGCCTGACGGATAATGCCGGAACGGGTGATGGTCATCCCGGCCGCCACCGCCGCGAGGATGCCGGAAACACCGAGATGTTCCGCAATCAGGTACGAGGCAAACGGCAGCAGCAGCAGTAATACGGTCTGGGTGGCCGGGTCATCACCGCTCCAGCGGCTCAGCAGACGCAGAGAACGGCCATACAGCCAGCAGACCGCGACACCGGCCACCAGGCCACCGACCGCGACTTTGAGGAATTCGACGCTGGCACCGCCCCAGGTGAAGACCATGGTGCCCATCGCCACGGCGACTGCAAATTTGAGTGACACCAGGCCAGATGCGTCGTTCATCAGGGCTTCGCCCTGCACAATCGACATGATTTTTTTCGGAATGCGCCCTTCCCCGACGATCCCGGACAGCGCCACTGCATCGGTCGGTGACAGCACCGCCGCCAGCGCAAAAGCCGGAATCAGCGGGATACCCGGCACCAGCCAGTAAATCAGATAACCGATACCCACCACGGTGATCAGCACCAGCACCAACGCCAGCCCGATGATCTCGCGTCCGTGATGCAAAAATTCGTTAATCGGTGTTTTCCAGCCGTCAGCGAACAGTAACGGCGGAATGAACAGCACCAGAAACAGTTCAGGATCAAAATCGACATGCAGACCAAAGGTCGGCCAGGCGAGCATTGCACCGGCAGCGATCTGCACCAACGGCAGCGGGATTTGAAACGGCAAGATGCGTGCCGCAACGCCAGACAGCGACACAACCAGTGTCATGATGAGAATGGTGAAGAAGATTTCCATGCTTTCCTTAGGCGAATCATTTTCGTTAATGCGATGTTGGAGCAACGGAAAGTGTAAAACAAAATGCCGCACGACTGGGAAACCGGTCGTGCGGCAAGGCAAGGAAAGCGAATAATTCGGATTTCAGGAAAATTTCAGGTCAGATGGCCCAGCCACCGGCGTAAAAAGCCACCAGTGCCACAGCAATCACCACCGTACCGATATTCAGCTTGCGCCATTCACCGGCAAACAGGCGGCCAATCACCAACGCGGCGAAACCGAGCATAATGCCGGTCACGATGTTGCAGGTCAGCACGATAAATACCGCCGTCAGCAGGCCAGACATGGCATCGACGAAGTCCTTGAAATCGATTTTCGCCACGTTGCTCAGCATCAGCAGACCGACATACATCAGCGCCGGTGCGGTGGCATACGCCGGCACCAGATACGCCAGCGGCGACATAAACAGAATTACCAGGAACAGCAGACCCACTACCACCGCCGTCAGGCCGGTTTTACCGCCCGCCGCCGTACCCGCCGCCGATTCGATATACACCGCTGCCGGGGAAGCCCCCACCAGACCGGCAAACAGACTGCTGATGGAGTCGGTGGTCAGGGCGCGGCCACCATTAATGATCTGGCCCTCTTTATCCAGCAGATTGGCCTGACCGGCCACCGCACGGATGGTGCCGGTAGCATCAAACACCGCCGTCATCACCAGCGCCAGCACCGTTGGCAATACCGCCGGTTTGAGCGCACCCATGATATCGAGGCTGAACACCAGCGACTGGCCGCTGGCATCTTTCAGGCTCGGCATGGCAAACAGCCCCTGGTATTTCACCGCCGGGTCAAAAATCAGCCCAACGATCGAGATCGCCACAATGGTCAGCAAAATGCCGCCGGGAACACGACGTTTTTCCAGCCCGAAGATCGCCGCCAACCCCACCAGCGCCATAATGACCGGGAACGAGGCAAAGTGGCCCAGCTCAACCGGCAGACCCGCCGCCGGATTTTTTACCACCAGGCCGACGCTATCCGCAGCGATCAGCAGCAGAAACAGGCCGATACCGATACCGGTACCATGTGCAATACCCATCGGCAGGTTACGCAGAATCCACGCACGGATGCCGGTAACCGAAATCAGGGTGAACAGCAGGCCCATCAGGAACACCGCGCCGAGCGCCACCGGTACGCTAATGTGCTGGCCGAGTACCAGACTAAACGCGGTAAATGCCGTCAGTGAGATCGCACAGCCAATTGCCATCGGCAGGTTGGCCCACAGCCCCATGATGATCGAACCGAAACTGGCGACCAGGCAGGTGGCGACAAACACCGCCGTCGGCGAGAAGCCCGCTTTGCCGAGCATCCCCGGTACCACGATAACGGAGTAGACCATCGCCAGGAAGGTGGTTAACCCCGCCAGCACTTCCTGACGCACGCTACTGCCGCGTGCTGAAATATTGAACCAGCCGTCCAGTTTTCCACCGGCCGGGCGAGATTCGCCAGACATAATTAATCCTCTGAATTTTTTGTGTTGTGAGTGGCCGCGCGACTGACGTTTGCCTGCCATCCTGGTGCACGTTTCTCCACTGAGAAACAACGCAAACGTTTACGTAGTCGCGTATTTCTGGTCGTAAAAAGGGGAACACAGAAAAAAGGCAAACGATTATCCGGTGATTGGCCTGAGATTTTCAACTGCTAATCTACATAGATACAGGATAATCCTCATTGCATAACAGAAATGCAACGTAGTTCCGCTGCCTCACCGTTTGCCAGATGCAACGGAAAGGACTGGAAAATCTAGGGATTTCCCCAGTGACTTTCGTTGCGCAACCAAGTGATAGCCGGGTTGCGCAACATGATTATTGGCTGAAATTGATCGGGCCACCCTGCTCAATCGCCCGCTGCCAGGCGGCACGCTGTTCCAGTCCCTCCAGCCAGAGCTGGCTGGCGGGCATATCACGCAGGCCAGAGCGGGCACGCATCGCCAGCAGCGGAAAACTCATCTGAATATCAGCGATGCTAAAACGATTGCCCGCAAAATATGGATGCTGACTCAGGTGATGTTCAATCACATCACCATGTAAGGTCAGTTGCTTATTGAGCCAGGCTTTCTGGATACCGGCACTGAAAGCCTTACCCGCCGGACGTAACAGCCAGGGCACCGGTTTTTTACCCAACTGTCCAAACACCAGCTTCATCACCAACAACGGCATCAGCGACCCCTCGGCATAGTGCAGCCAGTAACCTGCTGCAATCTGCGCATCCTCATCAGACAGCTTCAACCGATATTCGACGTCATATTTGTCGGCCAGATATTCGAGGATCGCGCCAGATTCCGCCAGCACGCGATTGCCATCGGTGATCACCGGAGATTTGCCCAGTGGATGGACTTTCTTCAACGAGTCCGGTGCCAGCAATGTGCCTTCACGTTGGTAACGTTTGATCTGATAAGGCACCGATAGCTCTTCCAGCAGCCACAGCACCCGATGTGAGCGCGAATTTTCAAGATGGTGAACGGTGATCATCATGGCTTCCTGACCAATGGTTTGACCAGTAAGTATAGATGATGTCACCTCAGCGTTTCTGCTCGTCCTGTTGCGGATCGAGTAAAACCGCCCCTGAACCTTGCTCGCCTAAACGGTCGCCCGGGTTGCGGAGTGGGCAGTCACGCATCGACAAACAACCACAGCCGATACAACCATCGAGATCATTGCGCAGTCGCGTCAGGGTTTCGATACGTTTATCCAACTCTTCACGCCAGTGCTGTGTCAGCGCATCCCATTCCTGGGTCGACATGCGTTTATTGGCGGGCACATGCATCAAACTGTCGCTCACCGTCGCGAGAGGAATCCCTATGCGTTGCGCGATTTTAATGATGGCCACCCGGCGCAGCACATCACGGCTATACCGCCGCTGATTACCGTTATTACGCGTACTGGAGATCAATCCTTTGGTTTCGTAAAAGTGCAAAGCCGATACCGCCACGCCGCTGCGCTTCGCCACTTCACCCGGTGTCAGCACCGGTTTCGGGTAGTTGCGTTCTTTTTTCATTTGGCTCTTTACCTCAAGTTAACTTGAGGAATTATACTCGCTCCCCATTGAAACTTCGAATCTCTACTCAGAAGGATGTGGTTATGATGCAAGAGGAAATCATTCATTCACTGACTCACTGGATCGATCAGAATCTGGATAAAACCCTGTCGATTGATGAAGTAGCGGCTAAATCAGGTTATTCCAAATGGCACCTGCAACGTATGTTCCGTACCGTGACGAAACAAACGTTGGGGGGTTATATCCGCGAACGTCGCTTAACGCTGGCCGCTGAGGCTCTGCGCCAGACGCAACGTCCGGTATTTGATATCGCTATGCAGTACGGTTACGACTCACAACAAACCTTTTCCCGCGTTTTTCGCCGTCAGTTTTCGCAAACGCCGACCGCGTATCGCCACACCATGCGCCGTCAGGCGATGATCCAGCGTCCACGCCTGGTGAGCTTTGATTGCAGCGAGAATATGGCCAGCTTTACCCAGCGTACCACCGGCGAGTGCTGCCCGGTGCGCTAACCCTGCCTGCGCGCCCCGAGCGGGCGCTCCCTGCCTTGCTTAAAATCGCGCGATAAATCGCGCCGCTACCTCTCTATGCGTCATGCCTGATTCGCGCGGTGTTTCTGCCGATATCGATAAAATTTTTTCTACCATACCAGGTATAAATTTTGTTCAAAGTTTCAAATCGGGTGATATAATGTGACCCAAGTCACAGTTTAATGCGTAGTTCGACGGCCTGAAGGGCCTCCCTGACCTTCCTTCTCTGCCGCCAGTGATGTCCGTCGAATGTCAGGGATGTTACTGATTCATAGAGGTTCGTTGCAGATGGCTACTTTAACCACCAGTCTTATCGTTATGCGCTGGGAATTGCTGAGCGCAGTAATGATGTTTTTCGCCAGCACCCTGAAAATTCGTTTTCGTCAGAACAGCCACCATGTGATGGCACTGATGTGCGGTGGAATCGGTCTGGGTATGTCCTGCTGGTTTGTTACCGGCCTGATGGGGATCACCCTCAGCATGGAAAATCTGCATAACTTCATGGAAATTTCCAAGAATGCCTTTGTCGAAGTGATGAGCCAAACGCCAGCCGACTGGCCGATGCCTTAATCGCTGCCAATAAAAAACCCCGCATCGCGGGGTTTTTTATTTGCTGTGTGATTTCAAACTTTCTTCAATACGGCCGGGATGTTGACATCCGCTACCGTTCCATCCGGTGTCTGCGCACCAAGACGGTCCTGAATCCACATATCACCCATCATCTGATTAAGTCCACGATCCAGCCCGGTGACCATCCCGGCTCCCGGCGTAAAGGTCAGTTCACCAAAATAAACCTGCTGTTCGTGGATATACCAGTCAACGCGCACATAATCGAAATCACTTGCCAGCTTCTTACTCAGCACTAACGCGTGTTGTAACGCGGCCATTTGCGGCGAAATATCCAATCCGGTATCACGAATCTTATGGTAGGCATCGTTTAAGTTGTTCACATAAAAATTCATAGAAAGCAATGGATTACATCGATTATAAATCACCTGAAGCACATACTCGAAATTGCCATCACGTTTATTGAACATGTGGAACTTGTAATCAACCGGCACGTTTTTCCCGTCACCAATGTACTTTTCCACCAGAATGCGTGGCTTGATGTAACGGTAATGAATCTCACGCGCCTCATCCGCATAGTCTTTTTTCAACCAGGTCTGGCATTTGCTGATGATCTGCTGCTTCTTCAACGCATCCGGCTCGTCTAACAGGATCTCGACCATATTCGAACCGTGATTCGGCTTGATCACCGTATTCTTCCAGCTTGCCATCGTATGCAGCGTATGGGGATCACTGGTTTCATACACCAACGGAATCAGATACTCACTCCCTACCTTCTCAGCAATGTAATCGCGCACCGAGTATTTATCCGACAGGCGACCATAGTTCAAATAATCGCCATAGACAAACTTGCGATACAGCACCTTCTCATTAAACACCTTGGGCTGACGCAAATTCGGTAACCGACGAAATCTACGAAAGTAGTACAGACGGTCCTGGTAAGCCCAGGGCATTTTTTTGATGAAATACCGCACACTTCGTCTGAGTTCATCTTTCAACTTGAGCATATCTAACCTCATTTGTAGGTTTTGTAGTTGAGCGAGGAAACTTGAATCTTAAAAATGGCGCCATTTCTGAAGAAGTAATTCATTACCGTCAGGGACAGAAGTTCGGTAATGAAAACGCTCCAGGCGGCCCCCATGATGCCGTAGCCCTGGATCAGCCACCACGAAAGCGGCAGACTGATGGCCATCAAGCAGATAATTTTTCTAAGCAGATAATTAAATCCTCCTTCCTTGACCATGTAGCGATACGCCACCGTTCCCATCGCCGAAAAACTGGATGCTATCGACAACACCGTAATAAGACTTCCCGACTGCGTGTATTCGTGACCGTACAAAGCAATGATGATTTTTTCGCCACATAAGGCGATGACGAAAAGCAAAAGCAATGAAACACCCAAAACATAACCATTCAGGCGCGCCGTCAACTTGTTGGCAACCTCACCGCGCTCCCGGAAGATTTCTGAAAAGCTGGACGTGATAATGGCTAACGGGATGAAGGTCCACGATGCCGAAATGGTGTTGGCGGCCGCGAACAAGCCCAGCTCACGCGCCGAAGCGATCCCCACCAGAAACATCTGCGCGGTTTTCACCTGTACCGAAATAAAAATACTGGAGATCGCCAGCGGCAGACCGGCATAGAGCAGATAACGCAGGTAAGGACCGCGTTTACTCCGTGCGGGTGCCTGTTCCTGATTTTCGCGGTAAAAGTTGTAGCGTTTGATGGCATAGGGAACCAGCGTAACCACCACGATCGACAACGTCAGCCAAATCGGGTTAAGTCGAAACCAGGCAATGGCAAAGCTGATGGAGAAACCGAGCAACAGGCCGATTGAATTCGCAATGGTATTGAGCCGGGAAGCCAGACGTGCGTTGTTATACACACTGAACGTGTCCTGCGTAACAAACACCGAGGCGATAAACGAGGCCAGGGCAAACGCAAGGAAGTTTTCCTGCATGTTGTACCAGACCCAAATCAACACCGGCACCGAGGTCAACACCAATAACGCGAATCGCAGCGTGCGCGCTACGTTCATCAGGCGCACACCTTTCGGCTCACTCTTGCTGATGGTCTTGAACAGTATCGTTTCGGTGCCAAACATCGCTACGGTCTGCACCATAGAGAACAGTGAGGTGGAAAACGCCATTTGACCAAACACCGTTGGGCCAAAGGATTTTGCCACATAGGAAGTCACAAATATGACGCCGAAAACCGAGACGATCTTCTCAGACATCATCCAGGCGGCATTTGACATTACGCTTAATTTCATCAACTCGTCCTTAGTATTACTTACTACAACTGCTTTCGGTACAACGTCCTTGAAAGAATTAAACAAGCGCTAATTGGGCCTGACTTAAATTAATAACTTCAAACCATGCTGGTCCGAAAAAGGGGACTCGCATCAGGATTCTGACAATGAATTCAGGATAATTCTGATTAAATCCGGCGCGAAACCCAGTGGATGTAACCGATTCCAGTCAAAATAATGACCAAAAAGTCACTGGCATATCCTGTCTTTTTTGCAAGCAGGTTATGCCGTTTTTTCAATGAATGTATAATTTTTCCGCATTTGGGATGAAATGAATCTATATCAAAAACCCAACACCAGGAAGGCGTTCAATGGCAATCAGAATAAAATAAGACTTATCCCATGATGATATTTATTCTAAATATCTTAATTTAACCCTCGCAATTCTAATCGCGCACTTTAATACTGCATTAATAGTGTTCTTGCAGTACCAGATATTAATACAGTAATTCTCATCCACTAATTGATAAGAAAGGTAATAGCATTTATGAGAAAGTCACGATATAGCGAAGAGCAAATCACAAATGCCATTAAAGCTTCTGAAACAGGAGTGAAAGTCAGGGAGATTTGTGAGGAGCTTGGCATTTCCGAAGCCACTTTCTATAGCTGGAAGAAAAAGTTCTCTGGCCTCTCTTCTGAGGAGGGAAGAAGAATCAAAGAGTTAGAAGACAAGCTCCAAACACTCACCCGCGAGTTGCAGGCGCTTAGCTCTGATAAGGAGATGCTGCAAAGCGTACTGAAAAACTTCTTTACCACCAATGAAAAACGCCAGGCTGTTAACTTCCTGCAAACCACCTTCGACATAGGCACACGTCGCAGTTGCCGCTTGCTGGATATTAGCCGCAGCGTTTATCACTATCCCTCAGGTACGGATAATCGCTAACCATGGTAAGACCGTTGTTATTTGACTTAATGCTGAGATTTGTTCTTACCAGAAGAGATGAAGATCAATTAATTCGGCGTTCCAAACATAACAATACGCACCATTTTTTCCTGATAAATTACATCGCGGAATTGCTTCTTTTTTTGCGGTAAAATTGATTCACATCAGCAAAAGTCTCGTATTTCAAGCTATTTACGTCCCTCCCAATCTCATTCAGGTGAGATTGGGGCTTTCATAATTACTTTATCAACATTAATATACTTGGCTAAATAACTGTAATTTTGTTTAGCATGCATGAACAACAGAATAGAATCGCCCTCTCATCCACTCTTCTTTTAAGTGGACCTACAGTAACCTGACGTGATCATATTATCCATTGCCATAGATGTGGTTAGCGTTTTAAGCACCAGGAATACTCCCGAAGAGAAACGTTATCAATGCTAAACAATAAAGCGATTGTCCATACCGGATAAGTTAATATCCGCTCACTATCCATCGTTATGCTTAAACATTCCCCGGCATGAAGATGACGGAAGATTCTCAACCAGGCGGCCGCACCTTGAAGAAATGATGGTTCCGGGGCAGGTTTTTCAGTGCCAGAGAGCAATCAAATGACGACCGTATGGGGTGTTTTCCCCCTCATCAGCTCCCCTTCAGCCACGATTTCAGCCGCTTTTGCCTGTTAATCCATATCTTTTGCGCGCGAATGTTGCCCGTCTCGCCCGGATAACCCGTCAACTGATATAACATTTCATGATAAAAAACTGCCAGTGGTCATGATAAAGAGTTATAACCTGGCGTGATTGGGGTGCAGATGAGGAAAAACAGGCAGGTTTTTGGTCTGGTCATAATCTTAAAAGTGGACGCAAATCAGGATGCCAGCACCACGTACTGGCATCGTTTCACGCTTAAATTTCCAGTGAGGTCACCACCGGTTGCGGCTTGATACGCATAGCTGAGATGACGCCAATAATCAGACAGCCAATACCGATGGCAGTCAGCAGGGGCGGCCAGCTTTGCCGCCATAAGAAGGTCCAGAACAAGCCAGATAGCGTTTCAAACACGATCAACGGCCCCATGATCACGGTGGGCAGGCGTTGGCTGGCCGCATTCCAGCACAAGGTTCCGAGCCAAGAGCATAACAGCCCTATCGCCAGCATCAGCCACAGGAAAACCATCGGCTGCGGGCCAAAAGGTAAGGCGAAATCGGGCTGCTGCCAGTGGATCTGCCCGCACACCAGCAGATAAAACACTAACGCCAGCGGTAATGTTACCAGGCCTTGCGCGGTCGCCCAACTGCCGGGTTTGTGCTGCGGATGGTTACGTAGCCAACGCGCATTACGTAACGGATACCAGGTCCAGCAGCCCACCGCCATCACCGCCAGCAGCAGCCCGGAGAGATAGCGCGGCCAGTCAAGCGCTGCCCCCTGCGCCTGCAACTCAGCACCGTTCACGCACACTAATCCCAGTGCGATGATCAGCAATGCGGGTGTCAGTCGCCGCCACGGCAAGCGCCCTTCAAGATGCCCGTAACACAGATTCGCCGTGACCGACATCACCACCGGTAAGGTGCCAATAATCATGGTGGATACCGGTGCTCCGGTACGCTGAATGGCGGTGGCGAGAAAGGCGTAATACATCAGATTCCCCACCAGCGACAGTTTCAACGCCTCAATCCAATCCTGGCGCACCAGTTGGCGCAGACGACGACGATCCAGCCAGGCAAGCGGCAACGCAATCAAACCAAAAGCGACATAGCGCCCGGCGGATTGCAATGTCCCGGGATAATCCGGTACCAGCAGCGGCCCGACAAAGATCAGCCCCCACATCAACCCCGCCGCCAGCGCGAACAGAACTCCAGCCAACATAATCTTTTCCTGATTGAGATATTCCGCCGCAGTGTGGCGGAACCCAGCCGCAAAAGCTTGTAGCAGATTGCGGTTAGCGTGCGGGCCAGACCTGTTTTTGATAGCGGCCAGGGGTGATGCCATAGCGATGGGCAAAGGCACGCGTCAAATGTGCCTGGTCGGTTAAGCCAACCGCAGCCGCAACCGAGGCCGCACTTTCCCCCTGCGCCAGCCGTGACTTGGCGTCATACAGACGGAATGCCATCAACATTTGATGGGGGGTGACGTGAAACTGCTGACGGAAACTGCGCAGAAAATGCCAGGGGGAGAGGCCTGCCAGTGCGGCCAGCTCATCCAGCCGGACCGGCTCAGCGAGGTTTTCACGCAGATACGCCTTCACCTGATCAAATCGGTGCCTCGCCTCAATGGGTCGGGATTGCCCACGCTGCGCCAATGGGCGCATCAACTCCAGCAACTCCACCAACAACCCTTCCCGTTCCAGCGCCGACTCGGCCTGCCACAAGGCCGCCAGCCGCAGCGAAAAGGGGTGCGCCAGACGGACATCGGTGCGCAGTGCCTCACTGAACCACCAGTTACGATCGCCAGTCAGCCTGTCCATTTCATCCGGCTGAATGTAGATCATGCGGTAACGCCAGCCCTCTTCACAGGCGGATTCGCCGGTATGCAGCTCGTCAGGGTTCATCATCACCAGTGAATGCATTGGGGCGGTGTAATGCGTACCCCGATAGCGAAAACGCTGCGCGCCGGACTCAATCGTGCCGATGCCAAACGCTTCGTGCGTATGCGGCTCAAAGGCATAGCGGGAGATATGCGCCTGGTACAGCTCAATGCCCGGCAGCTCAGCAAATTGCTGAAACTGCGCGCGGTCACGCTCGCACGGGAAGATTGCAGGAACCACTGACACGACACACCTCCATCGTTAACAAGGTAACCAGCATGCCCCGTAAGACGGGCAAAATGCAAAACAGATTTGTTTTGCCTGGGCGTGGCTTCAGCGCGACACTGACATACAGGCATATAAAAGGAGGCGATAATGGGAAGCAATGTAGTGATGGTGGTGGACATGCAGAACGGCGTGCTGGCAACGCCGCGTTTTGACCGAGCCGGGCGTTGCGCGCGCATCAATCAACTGATGGCCGCTGCTGACCAGGTGATTTTTATCCAGCACGTCGGCCCGTGCCTGGAGCTGCATAGCGAAGCCTGGCAGATAGTGCCTGAGCTACAACAACCGGCCAACGCCCTGTACGTCAATAAAACCGCCTGTGACGGCTTCTGGCAGACCGATCTGGCCGCACAGCTTGAGCAACACAACATTAGCGCTTTCGTGATGTGTGGCTGCGCGACCGATTATTGTGTCGATACCACCCTCAAGGTGGGGGCCAGCCTCGGCTATCGCATCACAGTCGCCGCCGATGCGCATACCACGGCCGATCGCACCTGGGCATCCGCGCAGCAGTTGATCAACCAACATAACGAAGTCTGGGCCGATCTGATCCTGCCGGGCAATCCGGTGCAGGTGCGACCGACCGCAGAGCTGCTGGCCGCCTGGCAGCCAGAGGCGGTTATCCCGTAACCGCTCCACCCAGGCTGAGGCCCTGAAACTCATCGGGCAACGCCAGCTTATAAATAGCAAAGTGCGCAACCGCACCAGGTTGCGCAGGCAGCGGCTGTTTTACCGGAATGTAGAGCTGACGATCGGCGCTGATAAAGGTGCCATCCGGCCTTAACAGCCGCGCATCGCTGGCAATGACGCGAGTTTCACCTGACGGTGCCAACACCCGAATGTTGTGGGTGACGGTTTCCGAGAAATAGACATTGCCCGCCGCATCCATACAGCAGCCTCCCGAAAAGTTGTTGTCGTACACCTGCTCCACATGGGGGAGGATGTCTTCATCACTCAGATCACTTTGCAGCCAACGGGTTTCCACGCGATAAAGCGGCCCGGTCGGTGCAGCCCAGTAAAGCCACTTACCGTCAGCGGTGATTTCAATCATGTCGCTATTGGGCGGATGGAACGTTTTGCTGCCTTTGATGCCCGACAGCATCGCGGGTGGCGCTTTATCTGACGCTTTCACCACCGTATTACCCGACAATCGGCGTTGGGTCTTGCCGCTGGCCATATCGTGCACAATGATGCCACCCAGGCCAGAGTCGGTGATATACAGTGCAGTGCCGTGAAAACGCAGGTCGTTCATCTGCGCGCCTGGCGGCAGAATATGCTCATCAAAACGCAGGATTTGCAGTATGTCACCACTGTGTGCATCCAGCTGGACCAGCTTTTGCGCGCCGGGTTGCGGCACCGCGTCCTGTGGCGAAAAAATGCCGGCACTGAGCGAACCCTGATCGACACACCACACCGTATCATCAGCAAAGATATGCACTGAGTTGAGGTAGACAAACGCATTGCGTCCATCCTCACCCGGCTGCCATTCATTCCAGCTATTACCGGGGAACGCCCGCAGACGCCCATCCGCTTCGCGCCGCGCCAGCGAAGGTGTGGGTTTATCTTTGGCATAACGCGGCAAGCCCAGAAACAGCACATTCTCGCGGGTTAACGCCACCTGATTCGCCATCCACGGCGAAACCAGGACCAGCTCCAGCGGTAACGGGTCCTCAGCGGTAAAGGCCTGTGCGTTGCGCGCTATGCCCAGCGCACCAAGAGCCAGCAGAAAGGTACGGCGGTTGAGGTTCACTCACACTCCTTTTAAGCCGTTATGTTAGGCCTGACAGGATGGCGAAGCCGCTGTGGGGATGAACGGCTTTTTGTGCCACGACGCGAGGAATGTGGCAAAAGGTTAAAGCCAGCGGGCAACTGGCGAGCGAACCCGCACCTCGTCATGCACCTTTTTGGTTCAAGTTCATCACCAAACAGACATTTATCGCTTATATCGTGTGCAAATAAACAAAATAAAGCACGATAAATCCACAAAAAGCGCAATTAATGCACGAAACGTGAATAAGCCAATAAAATAATTACTCTTTATTATCATTATGTTAGCCATCATCCTCTCAACAGAATCTCTTGCTGGCCCAGGAATTGCTAATCCCATGTAGATAAATATTGATACCTGCGGGGAGTAGGCATGGGCAACCATCAGTCAGAAAGTCAGCTGCACAGAGGCTTGAAGAATCGCCATATTCAGTTGATTGCGCTGGGAGGCGCAATCGGCACCGGGCTGTTTCTTGGCATTGCACAAACCATAAAAATGGCAGGCCCCTCGGTCCTGCTGGGCTATGCCATTGCCGGAGCGATCGCCTTCTTTATTATGCGCCAGCTCGGCGAGATGGTGGTTCACGAACCGGTTGCTGGCTCATTTAGCCATTTCGCCAACCAATACTGGGGGCGTTTTGCTGGCTTCGTATCAGGCTGGAATTACTGGGTGCTTTACGTGCTGGTCAGCATGGCAGAGCTGACCGCAGTCGGTATTTACGTCCAATACTGGTGGCCGGAAATCCCGACCTGGGTTTCTGCCGCGGTATTCTTTGTCGCGATCAATGCCATCAATATGACCAACGTGAAGATTTATGGTGAGGTCGAATTCTGGTTTTCAATCATCAAAGTCGCGGCGATTGTCGGTATGATCGGTTTCGGTGCCTGGCTGCTCGCCAGCGGACACGGCGGTCCCGAGGCCAGTGTGGCAAACCTGTGGCAGCATGGCGGTTTTTTCCCTAATGGAATCAAGGGACTGGTAATGGCCATGGCCGTGATCATGTTCTCATTTGGTGGTCTGGAGCTGATCGGCATTACCGCCGCCGAGGCCGATAATCCGCAAAAAAGCATTCCGAAAGCCACCAACCAAGTTATCTATCGCATCCTGCTGTTCTATGTTGGCGCGCTGGCTGTGCTGCTGTCGCTTTATCCGTGGCAGAAAGTGGTCGAAGGGGGCAGCCCGTTCGTCCTGATTTTCCATGCACTTGACAGTAATCTGGTCGCGACCTTGCTTAACGCCGTGGTGTTGTCTGCTGCGCTTTCCGTTTATAACAGCTGCGTGTTCAGCAACAGCCGCATGTTGTTTGGTCTGGCGAAACAAGGGAATGCACCGGCCGCATTGTTAAAAATTAACCGGCGCGGAATTCCTTTCAACGCGCTCAGCGTCTCGGCACTGGTAACCGCGCTGTGTGTGCTGCTGAACTACCTTATGCCGGGCAAAGCTTTCGAACTGCTGATGTCGCTGGTCGTTTCTGCACTGGTCATTAACTGGGCGATGATCAGTATCACCCACCTGAAATTCCGCCGTGCCATGCGCTCCGCTAAACAGAAAACCCGTTTCCCCAGCCTGGGCTACCCGGTGACCAATATCCTGTGCCTGCTGTTCCTGGCCGGTATCCTGGTGATTATGTCTATCACGCCGGGCATTGCGATTTCAGTTTGGCTCATCCCCGTCTGGCTGGTGGTGCTGGCCGTAAGTTATCACTTAAGAAAGAAGAAAAACCCCGCGCCCATCGGCACGATGGTAGACACCAAACCGCTCTGAGACCGTAACGGCATCTGGCCCGCGCAACGGGCCAATATCAGCAGATCAGGGTCAACTGGATGTCATCGGCGAGAAAAAGAGCATAAAAAAAGAGGCCATCTGGCCTCTTTCAAAATCCATCTGCAACGCGTTCTGATCTTAGAACGGGATGTCGTCATCAAAATCCATCGGCGGTTCGTTGTTCGCCGGTGCACTCTGCTGCTGCGGACGCTGCTGTGCGCCACCGCTGAACTGGTTGCCGCCCTGCGGCTGCTGTGGCTGCTGTGGCTGACCCCAGCCATTGTTGTTGCCGCCGCCCTGGCCGCCCATCGGCGCACCACCGGTGCTCGCGCCCTGCTGACGGCCACCCAGCATCTGCATGGTGCCGCCCACGTTCACCACGATTTCCGTCGTGTAACGTTCCTGGCCGCCCTGGTCCTGCCATTTACGGGTACGCAGCTGGCCTTCGATATAGACCTGTGAACCTTTACGCAGGTATTCACCGGCAACTTCCGCCAGTTTGCCAAACAGCACAACACGGTGCCATTCGGTGATCTCTTTGTTTTCACCGGTTTGTTTATCACGCCAACTTTCTGACGTAGCCAGCGTAATGTTGGCAACTGCGCCACCATTTGGCATATAACGTACTTCCGGATCCTGACCCAGATTCCCGACAAGAATCACTTTGTTAACGCCACGACTGGCCATGTTGCTGTCTCCCGATGAGTTAATGCGTCAATACTAAACGATCAATTCTAGCACGTCTGGATCGCGGTTCCCACTTTCGAGCTGGCTTCCAGAATACACAAAAAAACACAAAATACTGGATATTTATTCAGTCTATTTTTTGTGCCATAATACGCGTTTCTTCTGGCCGCCGTCGGCAAGGCGCGGCGAGTGCTGCTAATCCGGGAAAGGTGAATGGATAAGATCGAAGTTCGTGGTGCCCGCACCCATAATTTGAAAAACATCAACCTGATCATCCCTCGCGACAAACTCATTGTGGTCACCGGTCTGTCAGGCTCCGGTAAATCCTCTCTGGCGTTTGATACGCTGTACGCGGAAGGTCAGCGTCGCTATGTGGAGTCGCTCTCTGCCTATGCGCGCCAGTTTCTTTCTTTAATGGAGAAGCCGGACGTTGACCATATTGAAGGTCTCTCGCCCGCCATCTCAATTGAGCAAAAATCCACATCCCATAACCCGCGCTCGACCGTCGGCACCATTACGGAAATCCACGACTATCTGCGTCTGTTGTTCGCCCGCGTAGGCGAACCGCGCTGTCCGGATCATGACGTCACCCTGGCGGCGCAAACCGTCAGTCAGATGGTGGATCAGGTGCTGGCCCAGGAAGAAGGTCGTCGCCTGATGCTGCTGGCTCCGGTGGTGAAGGATCGCAAAGGCGAACACACCAAAACGCTGGAGAACCTTGCTTCGCAGGGCTATATCCGCGCCCGTATCGACGGCGAAGTCTGCGATCTTTCCGATCCGCCGAAGCTGGAGCTGCAGAAGAAGCATACTATCGAAGTGGTGATTGACCGCTTCCGCGTGCGTGATGATCTCGCGACACGTTTAGCCGAATCGTTCGAAACCGCCCTGGAACTGAGCGGCGGCACAGCGATTGTTGCCGATATGGATGACAGCAGCGCCGAAGAGATGCTGTTCTCCGCCAACTTTGCTTGCCCGGTGTGCGGTTACAGCATGCGTGAACTGGAACCGCGTCTGTTCTCGTTCAACAACCCGGCAGGTGCCTGTCCAACCTGTGACGGCCTCGGTGTGCAGCAATATTTCGATCCCGATCGCGTGGTGCAAAACCCGGAGCTGTCGCTGGCGGGCGGTGCGATTCGCGGCTGGGATCGCCGCAATTTCTACTATTTCCAGATGCTGCGTTCACTGTCTGAACATCTGGATTTCGATGTCGAAGCACCGTTTAACAGCCTGAGCGACAAAGCGCAGCAGGTTATTTTGTACGGCTCCGGCAAAGAAAATATTGAATTCAAATATATCAACGACCGTGGCGACACCTCGGTGCGCCGCCATCCGTTTGAAGGCGTGCTGCACAATATGGAGCGCCGCTACAAAGAGACGGAATCGAACGCGGTACGTGAGGAGCTGGCGAAATTTATCAGCAACCGCGCCTGCGCCAGCTGTGAAGGCACCCGTCTGCGCCGTGAAGCACGCCACGTATTTGTGGAAAACACCAACCTGCCGACCATCTCTGACATGAGCATCGGCCATGCGATGGATTTCTTCCGCGATCTCAAACTGAGCGGTCAGCGTGCCAAAATTGCTGAGAAAGTGTTGAAAGAGATTGGCGATCGCCTGAGCTTCCTCGTCAACGTCGGGTTAAATTACCTTTCCATGTCACGCTCCGCAGAAACGCTGTCCGGCGGTGAAGCCCAGCGTATCCGTCTGGCCAGCCAGATTGGTGCCGGTCTGGTGGGTGTGATGTACGTGCTGGATGAACCGTCAATTGGCCTGCATCAACGCGACAACGAACGCCTGCTGAGTACGCTGATCCATCTGCGCGACCTCGGCAATACGGTGATTGTGGTCGAACATGATGAAGATGCGATCCGTGCCGCCGACCATATTATTGATATCGGCCCTGGCGCAGGTGTGCACGGCGGCCAGGTGGTCGCAGAAGGTGATGTGAACGCCATTATGGCGCATGAAGATTCCCTCACCGGTCAGTACCTGAGCGGCAAACGGGAAATTGCCGTGCCAAAAGAGCGCATCAAAGGAGATCCGGCCAAGGTGCTGAAGTTGACAGGCGCGCGCGGCAATAACCTGAAAGACGTGACGCTGACGGTGCCAGTTGGCTTGTTTACCTGTATCACCGGTGTCTCCGGTTCCGGTAAATCGACGTTGATTAACGATACGTTGTTCCCGATTGCCCAACGTCAGTTAAACGGTGCCACCAGTGGCGAACCCGCGCCATATCGTGAGATCGCTGGTCTGGAGCATTTCGACAAAGTGATCGATATCGATCAAAGCCCGATCGGCCGTACACCGCGTTCCAACCCGGCGACCTATACCGGTATCTTCACCCCGGTGCGCGAATTGTTTGCCGGTGTGCCAGAGTCGCGTTCGCGTGGTTATAACCCTGGACGCTTCAGCTTTAACGTGCGCGGTGGACGTTGTGAAGCCTGCCAGGGCGATGGCGTGATTAAAGTCGAAATGCACTTCCTGCCCGACATTTACGTCCCCTGCGATCAGTGCAAAGGCAAACGCTATAACCGTGAAACGCTGGAGATTAAATACAAAGGCAAAAGCATTCATGAAGTGCTGGAGATGACCATCGAAGAAGCGCGTGACTTCTTTGATGCCGTCCCTGCGCTGGCGCGCAAGCTACAAACGCTGATGGATGTGGGCCTGTCGTATATCCGTCTTGGACAGTCTGCTACCACGCTGTCCGGCGGTGAAGCGCAGCGCGTTAAATTGGCGCGTGAGCTGTCGAAACGTGGCACCGGCCAGACGCTGTACATTCTCGACGAACCGACCACCGGTCTGCACTTTGCCGATATCCAACAGCTGTTGGAAGTACTGCATCAGCTACGCGATCAGGGCAATACCATCGTGGTGATTGAGCACAATCTTGATGTGATCAAAACGGCGGACTGGATCGTCGATCTCGGTCCGGAAGGCGGCAGCGGCGGCGGTGAAATCCTGGTGGCAGGTACACCGGAAACCGTCGCGGAATGTGAGAAATCACATACGGCACGCTTCCTTAAGCCAATGTTAAAAAAGTAATTTCCCTCCCAGGCCCGCGATTGCGGGCCTGATTGTTTCTGCCAGATCCCCCAGAGAAATGCAGAAACAGGCAAGAATCAGACATCTTCAGGCATATACGCTTTCCCACCGGGTGACTATCCTTACACAGTTCCTTTTTGGCGCACTCAACGCGCCTTTGTCCCTCCCGCTACGCGGAGGGGACCCCGCAAAAAACTCACGACACATCGTAACTGGAGACACCATGAATATTACGCATGCCTATGCCGCACAGGACGCGAAATCCAAACTCGCCCCGTTCGACTATAAGCCGCGCGAGTTGCGCGCTCATGATGTGCAGATTGAAGTGTTGTACTGCGGCGTCTGCCACTCTGACCTGCATACCGCGCGTAACGAATGGAAAAACACCCTTTTCCCGGTCGTGCCGGGTCATGAAATCGTTGGCCGCGTCACTGCGGTTGGCGCACACACCCACAAATATAAAGTGGGCGATCTGGTGGGCGTTGGCTGTATGGTTGATTCCTGCCGTAGCTGTCCGAGCTGCCAGGAAGGTCTGGAGCAGTACTGTGAAAACGGTTTTGTTGGCACCTACAACGGTGAAGATCGCGAAACCAAAGCCATCACCTATGGCGGCTACTCCACCAGCATGGTAGTCGATGAGAGCTTTGTACTGCGCGTGCCGGAAAACCTCGATCTGGCAGGCGTGGCCCCACTGCTGTGTGCCGGTATT
Source organism: Pantoea sp. At-9b (assembly GCF_000175935.2). Taxonomy (NCBI): domain Bacteria; kingdom Pseudomonadati; phylum Pseudomonadota; class Gammaproteobacteria; order Enterobacterales; family Erwiniaceae; genus Pantoea; species Pantoea sp. At-9b. The sequence goes on along the minus strand of NC_014837.1, from coordinate 363,013 downwards.
ACCACATATTCCCCGCTGCGCCACTGGAATGTCGGCCCGGGCAAGAAAGTGGGCATCGTTGGTCTCGGTGGTCTGGGTCATATGGGGGTGAAGCTGGCGCACGCCATGGGCGCACATGTGGTGCTGTTCACCACCTCGCCGTCAAAAATTGAAGACGGTAAACGCCTTGGCGCTGACGAAGTGGTGATCTCGAAGGATGCGGATCAGATGGCTCAGCACCTCAACAGCTTTGACTTCATCCTCAACACCGTGGCGGCGCAGCACGATCTCAACCCGTTTATTGCCCTGCTGAAACGCGATGGCAACATGACGTTAGTTGGCGCACCCGAGCACGATCACCCGGCACCGCAGGTGTTTAACCTGATCTTCAAACGCCGCAGCATTGCTGGCTCGCTGATTGGCGGTATCGCAGAAACCCAGGAAATGCTGGACTTCTGTGGTAAGCACGGTATCACTTCAGATATCGAACTGATCGCCATGAACCAAATCAACGAAGCCTATGAGCGTATGCTGAAAAGCGACGTGAAATACCGTTTTGTAATTGATATCAACACCCTGCGTGAGGAAGCTGCGGCTTAATCCTCTTCATGGCTGACGCCCGCCGCGCGCGTGGCGTCAGCCCGTTGCCAGGAAGCATCCACCAGATAGTAAATCTGTGAATCTTTCAGGGAGCCGTCTAACCACAGCGTGCTCCAGTGGGATTTGTTCAGATGCTCGCTGGGAAACACATCGTTATGTTCTTCACGCAATAACTCGGCCAGCGCCGGGGTGGCTTTCAGCGAAACCGCCGGACGCCCTTTCACCTCATGCACCATCGCAAACAAAATCCCATCGCTTTTAATCTGCGTGGCTTTCCAGTCACTGTGCACGCTTTGTTCCGCGCCCGGCTTGCTCATGCAATATGTCAGTAGATCCGAAGTGTTCATGTTTACTCCCCTTGTAAGGTGGCGACAATGCGCCGCGCGCCGCCGTGAACCCGATGCTCACCGAGCCAGATCCCCTGCCACGTTCCCAGCATTAGCCGCCCACGGCTAATCGGTAGCAACAAGGATACGCCGAGCAGCGACGACTTAATGTGCGCGGGCATATCATCTGCACCTTCATAATCGTGCTGATAGGGGGCATTTTCCGGCACATGACGCAGAAAATGTTGCTCCATGTCGCTGCGTACCGTGGGATCACAATTTTCATTCAGAGTCAGTGAGGCAGAAGTGTGCTGTAGCAACAAATGCAACTGACCGATACGCACATCCGACAGGGCGCGTAACTGCCCGACGATTTCGTCGGTGACCAGATGAAAACCACGAGGTTTGGCGCTAAGCGTTAAGGTTTGTTGGTGCCACATGCCCTGAATCCTGAATTAAACACACGGTTTAAGTGTGCAGCATGACGGCGAAAGGTAAAGGAAAAAACGGTCTGAAAAGACGTGAAAAAAACGCCAGCCCGAAGGCTGGCGATTTATCGCGGGTTACATCACCGCGGCAAAGGCTTCTGCTACCTGATGTACGTTGCGGCTGTTCAATCCCGCCACGCACATACGGCCACTGGCAATCAGATAAACGCCGAACTCATCACGCAGGCGATCGACCTGCTGAGCACTCAGACCGGTGTAGCTGAACATACCGCGCTGTTTCAGCAGGTAATCGAAGTTCTGGCCCGGCAGCTTCTCACGCAGCACCGCAACCAGCGCCTGACGCATTTCGATGATACGCAGGCGCATCGCTTCCACTTCCGCCAGCCAGTTGTTCAGCAGCGCTTCATCATTCAACACGCAGGAAACCACCTGCGCACCGAAGTTCGGCGGGCTGGAGTAGTTACGACGCACGGTGGCTTTCAACTGACCCAACACGCGACCGGCTTCTTCTGCGCTATCGCACACGATGGAAAGTCCACCGACGCGCTCGCCATACAGAGAGAAGATTTTTGAGAACGAGTTGCTGACCAGCGCAGGCAGGCCCGCGGCTGCAACAGCACGAATCGCATACGCATCTTCGTTCATGCCCGCGCCAAAGCCCTGATACGCGATGTCGAGGAACGGAATCAGTTCCTGTGCTTTCAGCACTTCAACTGTCTGATCCCACTGTGCATTGGTCAGATCAGCACCGGTCGGGTTATGGCAGCACGGATGCAGCAGCACGATGCTTTGCTTCGGCAGGGTTTTCAGCGCAGCGATAAAGGCATCGAATTTCACGCCGTTGGTGTCAGCGTCATACCACGGGTAAGTGCTGACCTCAAAACCTGCGCCGTTGAAAATCGCAATGTGGTTTTCCCACGTTGGATCGCTGACCCATACGTTGGAGTTCGGGAAGTAACGTTTCAGGAAATCCGCACCCACTTTCAGCGCACCGGAGCCACCCAGCGTCTGAATGGAGGCAATACGGCCCGCTTTCAGCATCGGGTGCTCGCTGCCAAACAGCAGCGGTGCAATGGCGTTACGGTAGGGACCAAAACCTTCCATCGGCAGATACAGCGAAGCCTGATGCGGGGCCGCTTGCAGGCGTTCTTCCGCTGCGGCTACGGCCTGCAGCTGAGGAATGATGCCCTGCTCGTTATAATAGAGGCCGATGCTCAGATTCACTTTATTTGCGCGCTGGTCCTGCTTGAAGGTTTCCATCAGCGACAGAATCGGATCGCCGGCATAGGCATCAACGTTTTGAAACACGGTGCAGATCTCCATGATTGGTCAAAAAAGTCAGGTAATGATGCATCGTCAGACCCTGTAGCGGCCGGGGCGGTGATTCATGGCGATGATCAGATTCAGGATCACCGCACCCGCTATCGAGGCCAGCAGCATAGGGACGGAGACGACAAACAGCGAAGCCAGCACCACGCAGGTATCCACCGCCATTTGCAGTTTCCCGGCGCGCAGACCGATACGGTCCTGCAACCAGAGCGCCAAAATATTGACGCCGCCGAGGCTGGCCTTGTGACGAAACAACACTATAAACCCAATCCCCATTACCACGTTACCGAACAATGTCGCATAAAACGGATTTAGTGAGGAAAAATGGATGAACAGTGGGTGTAGATGGGTAAACAGCGACACCAGCCCCACTGCGCAGAACGTTTTCAGGGTAAATTCCCAGCCCATGCGCCGCACGGCCAGCCAGTAAAACGGCAGGTTAATCAGAAAAAAGGCGCTGCCAAACGAAAGCGGCGTCAGGTAGCTAATTAAGAAAGCAATCCCGGCAGAGCTGCCGGTCAGTGCGCCAGCCTGCTTCAGCATAATTACGCCAAAGGAGACCATCAAAGTGCCAAGCACTATCGCCAGAGCATCTTCGATGCGGGAATGGGGAATTTTGGTGGGTTCGACAACGTTATCCATGGATTTTTCTCATTGCAATTGATGCGCTTCAAATGCAAAAAACGCACCACATCGGCGACGTCGTGTCGTCGCCGATGGGTGCCAGTGATTATCCAATTGATAACTAAGGCGCTTTATTGCAGGTTTTTGTGCACGGCCTGGAGGTTAAATCAGTAATCCATGCACAAATCTGTTATCTGGTGCGCGTTTTTTGCATTTGATTGGCAATAATTGCACCAGACTAGCACATCACGCACTTTTTTGGCGCGTTTTGTGCTCGGGAATTATCATCAAACCGTTCTCTTTTAAACGGCTCAACACGACCGAGGTTTTCACATGGGCCACGCTTTGATGGCCCGACACCAATTGGCTGATTAACGCACTGAGTGAAGCCAGATCGGCCACCGCAACTTTCAGCAGGTAATCCGCATCACCGGTGGTTTTGAACGCATCGACGATGGCCGTTTCCTGCTCCACCATGCGGTGAAAACTCTCTTCGTAATCGGGGGTGTGGTTAATCAGTCGCACTTCAATCAATCCCACCATGCCGAGGCCAATAGCATCGGGTGATAAGCGGGCGTGATAGCCAAGAATCAAGTTTGCCTGCTCAAGATTGATGCGGCGGCGTGAACATTGGGACGCCGAAAGGCCAACTAAATCACTGAGTTCCTGGTTGGTGAGGCGGCCGTTAGATTGTAATAATGTCAGTATCTTAAGGTCGTAATCGTCTACCTGAGTCATTCTGCTTCCAGAGCGTAAAGGGGTGCGCTTTGCTACAGATAACCTGATTAAAGGCGGGGTTGTCCAACACTATTTTCTGATGACGTGAAATGCATGCACAGATCGTGCATGCAGAGGGGAAAAGAGGATTATTCGTCGTCGTATTGCGGGCCTGCGTAGTTATCAAAACGCGACCAATGACCATTGAAGGTCAAACGTACTGTGCCAATCGGTCCGTTACGCTGTTTACCAATGATGATCTCGGCGATCCCTTTCAGATCGCTATTTTCGTGATACACCTCATCACGGTAAATAAACATGATCAGGTCAGCATCCTGTTCGATCGAGCCAGATTCACGCAGATCCGAGTTCACCGGGCGTTTGTCGGCACGCTGTTCCAGCGAGCGGTTAAGCTGCGACAGCGCCACCACCGGCACGTTCAACTCTTTCGCCAACGCTTTCAGCGAGCGCGAGATCTCCGCAATTTCCAGCGTGCGGTTGTCGGATAACGAAGGCACGCGCATCAATTGCAGGTAGTCGATCATGATCATGCTCAACCCCCCGTTTTCACGATAGATACGGCGTGCACGCGAACGCACTTCTGTCGGCGTCAGGCCGGAAGAATCATCAATAAACATGTTCTTCTTTTCCAACAGGATGCCCATAGAAGCAGAAATACGCGCCCAATCCTCATCTTCGAGCTGACCGGTACGGATACGCGTCTGATCAACACGTGATAATGAAGCCAGCATACGCATCATGATCTGTTCGCTGGGCATTTCCAGACTGAAAATCAGCACCGGCTTTTCGTGCAGCATGGCGGCGTTTTCGCACAGGTTCATGGCGAAGGTGGTTTTACCCATCGACGGACGCGCCGCCACGATAATCAGATCTGACCCCTGCAAACCGGCGGTTTTTTTGTTCAGATCCTGATAACCGGTATCCACCCCGGTCACACCATCGTGTGGCGTGGAAACCAGCGATTCAATACGCGATACCGTGGCTTCCAGAATTTGCTCGATGTTCTTCGGGCCATCATCTTTGTTGGCACGCTGTTCGGCGATCTTGAAGACGTTGGATTCCGCAAAATCGAGCAGGTCTTCGCTGCTGCGCCCCTGCGGATCGTAACCGGCATCGGCAATCTGATTGGCGACCGAGATCATTTCGCGCACCACGGCGCGTTCACGGACGATGTCAGCATAGGCGCCAATGTTGGCGGCGCTTGGGGTGTTTTTCGCCAGTTCGGCAAGATAGGCAAAGCCCCCCGCCATCTCCAGCTCACCGCGCGTTTCGAGCGATTCAGACAGCGTAATCAGGTCGATAGGCTGCCCGGCCTCCAGCAGGTTCTGCATTTCGGAGAAGATCAGCCGGTGCGAGCGGTTGAAGAAATCTTCCGCCACGACACGCTCGGAGACGTTGTCCCAGCGCTCATTATCCAGCATCAACCCACCGAGTACCGACTGCTCCGCTTCAATGGAATGCGGCGGCATTTTCACGCCCTCCAGCTGGCGGTCGCGGGTTTCGTTCGATTTGTTGGTGGGTTTATTTCCTGCCATAGTGAATGCATTACCGATCTTTTGGAGTGACGGGCAAGTATAACGTCACAGGATGAACAATCACAGGAGTCAGAATGGCAAAGCGTATTCAGTTCAACGAACACGGCGGCCCTGAAGTACTACAATGGGTGGATTTTGATCTTGCCGACCCCGCTGAGCATGAAGTGCAGGTGGAAAATCGGGCGATTGGTATTAACTATATCGATACCTATGTGCGTAGCGGATTGTATCCGGTAGCGGCGAAACCGTCTGGTCTGGGTACCGAAGCGGCGGGCGTGGTAAAAAAAGTCGGCTCTGCCGTAACGCGCTTCAAAGCAGGCGATCGCGTGGTGTATTGCCAGTCAGCACTGGGGGCTTATAGCGAGGTGCACAATGTGCATGAGGACCGCCTGGTGATTTTGCCGGAACGCATCAGCTTTGAACAGGGCGCGGCCTCGTTCCTGAAAGGACTGACCGTGCAATATCTGTTGCGCCAGACCTATAAAGTCAAAGCGGATGAGACATTCCTGTTCCATGCTGCGGCAGGCGGCGTCGGCCTGATTGCCTGCCAGTGGGCAAAAGCCCTGGGCGCACACCTGATTGGCACCGTCGGTTCCGCTGAAAAAGCGCAGATTGCCAAAGAAGCAGGTGCCTGGGCCACCATTAACTATCGCGATGAAAATATTGCCCAGCGAGTGAGTGAACTGACCGACGGCAAAAAAGTGGCGGTGGTTTATGACTCGGTCGGTAAAGATACCTGGGAAGCATCACTGGACAGCCTGCGTCGTCACGGCCTGATGGTGAGTTTTGGCAATGCTTCCGGTCCGGTCACCGGGGTGGATTTGGGGATTCTGAACAAGAAGGGTTCACTGTTTGTCACCCGACCTTCGCTGTTTGGCTACATCACCAACCGCCAGGAACTCGACAGCGCCAGTGCTGAGCTGTTTTCACTGATTGCCAGCCATGCGATTAAAATCAATGTGCCAGAACAGCAGAAATTTGCTTTGAGCGATGCGGCTCAGGCTCACAAGGTGCTGGAAAGCCGTGCGACCCTGGGGTCAAGCCTGCTGATTCCCTGACGCCAGAAAGCAAACGGGGCTTCCCGTAGGAAGCCCCTTTTTCTTTTTTATAGTTCGCGCTGGTGTAGGGACAGCGGCGATGAATTTGTTTCGACTCAACGGCAAACATCCTGACAGAAAACATAAGTAAAAAATATGTTTAATTGCAGATTTCAGCTAAGCATTGCCAACTCTGTGATCGCTCCCGCATTTAGCGCCAACTGTCCCTCTCTAACCTACTGATTTTTCTTTTCAGTCGGTTCAGCTTCGCATCACCCTCTGGCGTGGTAAAGGCACGATACAGCCACACGGCCACCACCGCCAACACCAGCCATGGCAACAATTTAATAACAAGTGCAAACAACCCGCCGAGGAACATCAGCACCGTTGCAACAATCAGCGCGGCAATCACCCCCAACAGCGACACACCGGTCAACAACAGCATGAGAAAGAAGCCGATAACAAATAATATTTCCACGAAGGTTCTCCTGTGTAGGTTACAGGGAGTGCATTACAAGATGCGTGCCAACACCGACTTATTGCTAAGACATTGAAATTATTAGATGTGCTTGATGAAATGTAGCGTGGGAGTGGTGAAATTCACCAAATTTTGGTGTGAATAAAACCGTTGAACCATCCCCGTAGCGGCGCGATTAATCGCGCAATTTCGTGCGCGTTGCAGGAAAAATCCGCGCGATAAATCGCGCCGCTACGGTGGGAAAAATCAGGCTTCCTGAGGAATTTTATCCGCGACCAGTGCCAGTGCCGCTTCCAGCACACGAACATCTGCGCCTGGCTTATGCGCGTTCTCGCTGAGATAACGACGCCACTGGCGCGCACCGGGAATCCCCTGGAACAGGCCCAGCATATGACGCGTGACATGGCCAAGGTAAGTTCCTTTCGCCAGCTCTGCCTCAATATACGGATACATGCTGCGCACGACCGCTACAGGGTCGACCGCTGGGGTATCACGGCCAAACAACTCACGATCAACCTGCGCCAAAATGCCAGGGTTTTGATAGGCTTCACGCCCCATCATCACACCATCCATATGTTGCAGGTGGACTTTCGCTTCTGCCAACGACTTGATACCGCCATTGATGGCCATGGTCAGCTGCGGGAAATCACGTTTCAATTGATAGACACGCGGATAATCGAGCGGTGGAATCTCGCGGTTCTCTTTTGGACTAAGACCCGACAGCCAGGCTTTACGTGCGTGGATAATAAAGGTGTCGCAACCACCCTGCTGCGCCACGGTGCCGACGAAATCGCACAGGAAGGCGTAGCTATCCTGATCATCAATACCGATACGGGTTTTTACCGTGACCGGAATGCTCACCACATCCCGCATCGCTTTAATACAATCCGCCACCAACGCCGCTTCGCCCATCAGGCAGGCACCAAATCGGCCATTCTGCACGCGATCGGACGGGCAACCGACATTGAGGTTGATCTCGTCATAACCCCGCGCTTCCGCGAGCTGCGCGCACTGCGCCAGCGCCGCCGGATCGCTCCCCCCCAGTTGCAGCGCAACCGGATGTTCATCTTCACTAAAGGCCAGATAATCACCCTTGCCATGAATAATCGCACCGGTGGTGACCATTTCGGTGTAAAGCAGCGTGTCACCGCTTAGTTGACGGTGAAAATAGCGACAGTGACGATCGGTCCAGTCGAGCATCGGGGCAATGGAAAAACGTTGCGAAGAGAAGGTATCGGTCATGAAACGCAGTAAATCCGGGGTTAAGTGATGAGATTCTGCGCAATGATAACACAGGATTGACGGGCGACACAGCCGCCCGTCGGGATGAAGAGGATTGATCAGAAGTTAAAGCCGAGCTGCAACATCGCACCCCAGGTATTGTCGTCGCCAACCGAACCGGCCAGATCAAGGTGAACGGTATTGTTAAACGGTGACAAACCAAAACCAGCGGTGAACACATTGGCGTCATTTGACTTCATATCTGCACGATAACCGGCACGTAATTGCAGCCAGTCCAGCACCCGATATTCACCACCAACCCCAACGTATTGACTGCTGTCTTCCGATTTAAAGCGCTTCGTTTGCGTCAAATCGACATCACCTGTCAGCGTGAAGGCACCATAGTTCCAGGCCAGACCGGTGGTAACCAGTGGGCGGATTTGGTACGTATCACGGTAGCCATTCACTTCTTTGGTCTCAATATCACGTGAAATCAGGTTTTGCCCGGTCAGGCCGAACGTCCAGTTATCGGCGAAGTCCGTGGCGATACCGGCATCGACGTTAAAACCGGTATCTGAGCTGCGATAGCGGCTGTTGTTGATATCGCTTTTGTCGTAGTTATACACACTGGCGGTGTAGTTATATAGCCAGGTTTTTTGCAGTTTCGGCGTAATACCTACAGAGACCGGATGTCCGGCAATACTGAACTGGTGTGCCATGGCGATACCGTAATCGGTCACTAACGCCGCCAGACCGTTGGCACTGGACGTCAGTTTATCCTCATCACCCGGCACCGGAATAACCGTGCCATCGGCAACGCCTTGCAGATAATCGATATCGCTTTGTGACACGTTAGCGCGGATATGTGCCGTGCCATAAGCTTTGGTGACAAAAGCGAAGGGCAGCGTTTCATTGGGCACCGTAACAGCCAGCGCAACACCTGCCGAACCGTCCGCTTTGTTGCCACGCAGATCGCGAAGCTGACTCGCCATATCACCCGCAGCGGCTTTCAGTTGTGGATAGCCGTTGAGGTAATCCTGGAAGGTTAAGTTATCGATTACGTTCTGATAACGGTCAACCGTGTCGGTAATATCATCAACACGATTAATCAATTTATCTTTATCTGTTACCTGAATCCCGGCTGAGGGGAAAATGATACTCACGTCATCATCAGGTTTTGCTTTGGTCATTAAGGCCGGGTTTGCCAGTACCGCAGAACTCCAGGTGGAAGAAGCGACCCCCGTTCCCCCCATTGCATCATTACGAGCGTCGTACCATGTGCCTGCTGCCAGGGCCGAAGAGGAAAGAAATACGGCATTCAAAACAACAATATAAGCAATTTTTTTGCGTCTGAATAATGTCTTCACCATGTGCCTGCCATCACCTTTAAATGTCGTGACCACGTCAGCGACGTAACAATTTACCAGCCCCTTATTGTGAACCTGGGCTAACGATTTATTGCTGTGAAATGAAAGGAAATAGCACTGCTATTCGCAGAATTGACTACTGATGCAGCAATCTGTCGTGTATTTATGCAAAAAAATAAACGGTACTTAAATTAAGGCCAGATATTACTTAAGCCCTTTTGAACCTTAGACGCTAAGTCGGTGAGTTGCAAAGCAAAAACCGATTAGCCAATTTAATGATGCCGTAGCAACAAGAAACGACGATGACAGGCGAAGAAAAGAAGGAGACTTATGACGCGGCTAACCTGATGAAAAAAGGTAATTTTACTGATCATGTTAAGAAGAAAAAGCAATCACAGCAGCGTAAAAATTTGTGTGATAAAATAACATCACTCGCCACCTGGAGAACGCTTATGTCAAATCTGTCGCCCGACCAACTGCTCACCCAGGCAGAAACGTTATGCCTGCAACGCGGCGTGCGTCTGACCTCACAACGCGCCGAAGTACTGCGCCTGATGGCCGAACAGAATGGATCGATCAGCGCCTATGATTTGCTGGATCAGTTGCGTGTCAGTGAACCCCAGGCAAAGCCGCCGACAATTTATCGTGCCCTGGATTTCCTGCTGGAGCAGGGATTTATCCACCGTGTGGAATCCAATAATAGCTACGTGGTTTGCCATCATTTCGACGAACCGGCACATACTTCAGTGATGCTGGTGTGTGATCGTTGTGCGGCGGTCAGTGAAAAGCATGCGCATGGCGTGGAAAAGATCATTGCGGGCCTCGCCGAGCAGGCTGGTTTTGCCTTGCGTCACAGCGTGATTGAAGCACATGGGTTGTGTGAGAATTGTGTTGAAGTGGAAGCCTGTACGCATCACGAAAGCTGCGATCACGATCATCAGGTAGAAAGTAAGAAGCGCGGTAAAAAAGGATAGATGGCACATCCTTGTGCCAGCCCGATCATCACGATCGGAGGGCAGGAGCATCGTCCTTAAACGGGTCCGTTACCAGCGATAATCCTTGTTGTGACTTTCCCAGTCTTTAACTTCTCGCTCGGCCTGATCTTTTGCGTAGCCGTAGCGTTCCTGAATTTTACCCACAAGCTGATCGCGTTTACCTTCAATGACCGTCATATCGTCATCCGTCAGCTTGCCCCATTTTTCTTTCATTTTCCCTTTGAATTGTTTCCAGTTTCCGCTCACTTCGTCTTTGTTCATAACCTTTCTCCATGTCATGCAGAGTGGTGGTAGTGGAATACCCAATATCCAGCGGGTAAAACCAACATAACGCGCTACTTATTTGCGATGATAAGGATAATTATAGTAGACAATGCAGAAGGGTTAGCACACTTACGGATTATTCTGTATCCAAAGGGTTATCGTTAATGTGCCGCAAACCAGCTATCAGCACGCCAATGGCGATGCCAAATCCACCACAGCGTCAGCCCGCGCATGGCCAGAAACACCGTCACCGCCAGCCATAAGCCATGATTACCTAACCAGGGGAGCGTCAGTAACGACAGGCCATAACCCAGTGCCGCCAGTGCCATACTGTTACGCATTTCCCGACCGCGCGTCGCACCGATAAACATGCCATCCAACAGATAGCACCACACGCCCACTAACGGCATCACTACCTGCCACATCAGGTAGCGATCGGCCACTTGCCGTAGTTCTTCCAGTGAAGTCAGCAGCGCCACGATATGTACGCCAAATAACGCATAAATCGCCGCAAATACCAGTGCCACCAACCCCGCCTGACGGCAGGCGGCATGCCAGATCAGCAATAATCGGCTGCGATCTTTCGCGCCGACCGCCTCGCCAGAACAGGCTTCTACGGCATACGCAAAACCATCCAGTGCGTAAGCGGTAAAGGTCAGGAACATCAACAGCACGGCATTGACCGCCACCACATCCGGGCCGATGCGCGCCCCAAGTATCGTCAGTGATGCAAAGCAGATTTGGAGCAGAAAAGAACGCAACATAATGTCGCGGTTGAGGCGAAACAAGCGAGCAGCATCACCGCGCCAGCTCTGCTTCAGCGTAGAGAAATCAATACCGCGCAGCTTCAATACCCGGGCCACCATCCATAATCCGACGGCCAGGGTGGCGTATTCTGCCAGTGCCGTCGCCGCTGCCGCGCCCGCCACTCCCCAGTGCAGGCCCAGCACAAAGAGCAGATCCAACAGAATATTGACCAGATTCCCTACCACCAGCAGCAGCACAGGCGCACGCGCATACTGCACGCCCAGCAACCAACCGAGAATCACCAGATTTGCCAGCGTGGCGGGGGCGCTGAGCCAGCGAATCTGGATAAAAAGTTGCGCCTGCTGCTGAATCGCGAGGCTGCCCCCCATCAGCGCAGCGGCCAGATTGCTGACTGGTGTGCGCAGCAAAATAAACAGCACCCCGGCCACCAAGGCGATTAATAGCGGTTGGGTGAGCGCCCGTGCCAGGGCCGTTTTATCGCCCGCGCCAAAAGCCTGGGCGGTCAACCCGGTCGTGCTCATGCGCAGAAACAGCAGCAACATAAAGATGAAGCTGGTCGCAGTCGTCCCCACCGCCACCCCACCGAGATAAATGGGGCTATCAAGATGACCAATAACGGCGGTATCAACCACGCCGAGCAGCGGAACGGTGATATTGGAAAGAATCATCGGCAGCGCAAGCCGCCAGAGTGCTTTATCAGAGGAGGAAAACAGCTGCATCAGCCCATCCCGGTTTGCTGCACAACAGTCTTGTCAGAAAATTAAACCACGGCAGCGCAGAAAGGCTGCCGTAGCGGGGGGAATCAAGGTATCAGAGCCACTCGCCGTTGCGCACAATGCCGACCGCCAGCCCTTCTACTGTCAGGGACTGCTCGCGGGTATCGACAACAATCGGCTGGAAGTCACTGTTTTCCGGCAGCAGTTGCACAATCGCGCCCTGCTTTTTCCAACGCTTCACCGTCACTTCATCATCAATACGTGCCACCACCACCTGGCCGTTACGCACTTCCTGCGTTTTATGTACGGCCAGCAGGTCGCCATCCATAATACCGATATCTTTCATCGACATGCCGCTAACACGCAGCAGGAAATCAGCGGTAGGTTTGAACAGATTGGCATCGACCTGGTAGTGCGCTTCAATGTGTTCCTGCGCCAGTAAAGGTTCGCCCGCCGCGACACGGCCAATCAACGGCAGCCCTTCGCTGGCTTCTTCTTCCATCAATAAGCGAATGCCACGTGAAGCACCGGAGACGATTTCAATCACCCCTTTACGTGCCAGCGCCTTCAGGTGTTCTTCTGCCGCATTCGGTGAGCGGAAGCCCAGCTGCGCAGCAATTTCCGCACGCGTTGGCGGCATGCCCGTCTGGTTAATATGGTCGCGAATCAGATCATAGACCTGTTGCTGCCTGCTGGTTAATGCTTTCATCCCGCCCCCTGGTTGTTTATACAGTCGCTGTGAGTATATACAGGTATTGGCGAAATGAAAACCAAAACTGAGGGAAAAATCAGCGAGTTGATGAATCCGGAATCCTTATCGCAAATGTGACCAAATCAGCGCGATCCAGACAAACAGCGCCAGTAAGATAGCCAGCAATACGGCAGCGGAACCCATATCTTTCGCCCGGCCCGCCAGAGGATGACGTTCCTGGCCGATGCGGTCGACCACCGCTTCGATGGCGCTGTTCAGGATTTCCACAATGACAACCAGCACTACGGAACCAATCATCAGTACGCGGGAAATGGCATCAACATCCAGCCAGCACGCCACTATAATTGCCACTAACGCGGCAACGGCCTCCTGGCGAAACGCTGCCTCATGCGTCCAGGCGGCGCGCAATCCCTGCCAGGAATAACCGGCGGCTTTTATTATCCTGAGAATACCGGTGACGTTATTTGCCATGTCGTTGAACCCTTTACTCGTTTTGACGTCAATGTCTGGGCAGCCGGAGATAGTGCAGCCACAGATCTTCGCGGCACTTTCTGGTATGCTTGCCGCGCTTTGCTAACAAGAGGCTTGAAGTTGTCTATGTCAGGTTGGCGTAAACTTTATTATAAATTATTGAATTTACCACTCTCCATTTTGGTAAAGAGTAAGGCCATTCCCGCCGATCCCGTCTCCGAACATGGGCTGGATCCGACGCGGCCGATCCTGTATGTGCTGCCTTATGATTCCAAGGCCGATCTCCTCACGCTGCGTTCGCAGTGTCTGAAACACGATCTGCCCGATCCACTCGCACCGCTGGAAATTGACGGCACTTTACTGCCGCGTCACGTGTTTATCCATGATGGACCGCGCGTGTTCCCGTATTTCGTGCCGAGTCTGGAATCCGTGAAGTTATTTCACGACTACCTTGATCTGCATCGCAGCAATCCAGAACTGGATGTACAAATGCTGCCGGTGTCAGTGATGTTCGGCCGTGCGCCGGGTCGTGAAGTGCAGGGGGAATCCACCCCTCACCTGCGCATTCTCAACGGCGTACAGAAATTCTTCGCTATTCTCTGGCATGGTCGCGACAGCTTTGTGCGCTTCTCGCCGACGGTTTCACTGCGTCAGATGGCGACCGAACATGGCACAGATAAGTCGATAGCTCAGAAACTGGCACGCGTGGCACGCATTCACTTTGCCCGCCAGCGTCTGGCGGCAATCGGCCCGCGCTTGCCAGCCCGCCAGGATCTGTTCAATAAGCTGTTGCAATCCAAAGCGATTGAAAAAGCTGTCGAAGATGAGGCGCGCAGCAAAAAGATCTCGCACGAGAAGGCCCAGCAGAACGCCGTCGAATTGATGGAAGAGATTGCTGCTGATTTCTCCTATGAAGCGATTCGCGTCACCGACCGTGTAATGGGTTGGATGTGGAGTCGCCTCTATCAAGGGATCAACGTGAATGGCGGCGAGCGTGTGCGCCAGCTGGCGCAGGATGGGCATGAGATTGTTTATGTCCCCTGCCATCGCAGCCACATGGATTACCTGCTGCTCTCTTATGTGCTCTACCACCAGGGGCTGGTGCCGCCGCATATCGCTGCGGGTATCAACCTGAACTTCTGGCCAGCCGGGCCGATTTTCCGTCGCCTTGGGGCGTTCTTTATTCGCCGCACGTTTAAGGGCAACAAGCTCTACTCCACCGTTTTCCGCGAATATCTGGGCGAGTTGTTTAATCGCGGCTATTCGGTTGAATACTTTGTAGAAGGTGGCCGCTCACGTACCGGTCGTTTGCTGGACCCGAAAACCGGCACACTGTCGATGACGTTACAGGCACTGCTGCGAGGTAGCAGCCGTCCAATCACCTTCGTGCCGATTTATATTGGCTATGAACATGTGATGGAAGTCGGCACCTACGCCAAAGAACTGCGCGGCGCGGCGAAAGAGAAAGAAGGCTTCATGCAGATGGTGCGCGGCCTGCGTAAGCTGCGCAATCTTGGTCAGGGTTATGTGAACTTCGGTGAACCCCTGCCGCTGGTGAACTACCTGAACAAACACGTGCCAGAATGGCGTGAAGCGATCGATCCAATCGAACCCCAGCGCCAGGCATGGATGACACCTGCCGTGAATGACATCGCTAACCGCCTGATGGTGCGAATTAACGATGCAGGGGCCGCCAACGCCATGAACCTGTGCGTCACTGCACTGCTGGCTTCTCGTCAACGTTCACTGACGCGCGAGCAGCTTATTGAGCAACTGGAGTGCTACACCCAACTGTTGCGCAATGTGCCCTATTCACCGGAAGCCACGGTGCCGGATCTCAGCGCAGAAGCCCTGCTGGATCACGCAATGGGCATGAATAAGTTTGAGACCGAGCAGGACAATATCGGTGACATCATCATTCTGCCACGTGAGCAGGCAGTGTTGATGACCTACTATCGCAACAACATTCAACATATGTTGGTGATGCCGTCATTGATTGCCGCGATCGTGCAGCAACACCGTGAAATCAGTGAAGCGGAATTGTTGCGCCAGGTCGCCCTGGTCTATCCGATGCTGAAAAGTGAACTGTTCCTGCGCTGGAGCAGTAACGAGTTGCCTGAGTTGATTCAATCGCTGTGCAACGAAATGGCACGCCAGGGTCTGATCACGCAACAGGATGGTCAGGTGCAAATGACCACCGCACGCTATCGCACACTACAGTTACTGGCAGCGGGTATCCGCGAAACGTTGCAGCGTTTTGCGATCACCTTCTCGATTCTCAGTGCCAAGCCCACCATCAACCGTGGCACGCTGGAAAAAGAGAGCCGCACGCTGGCACAGCGTCTGTCGGTGTTGCACGGTATCAACGCCCCTGAGTTCTTTGATAAAGCCGTGTTCTCCGCGCTGGTGCTGACATTGCGTGATGAAGGCTATATCAGCGACGGCGGAGATGCCGAAGTGGAGCGCACGCAGGCCATGTGGCAGATGCTGGCCGAGCTGGTCACCAGTGACGTGCGTCTGACCATTGAGAGCGCCGTCGCCCACGATTAAGCGGCTAAATAAAAAGCCGTCATCCCCAGGGGTGACGGCTTTTTTGATGCAAAAATCGCGTGGTTACAACAAATCAATAAACGGCTGGGTATTCAACAAAATACCGATAAACAGCACCAGACCGACATAGTTATTGTTGAGGAATGCCTGGAAACAGGGTTCACGCTCGCGCTGAGCAATCAGCTTTTGCTGATGTACAAACAAGCCTGCCGCTAACAGTAACGACCAGTAAAACGCCCCATTCAGATGCAACAACAATCCTACCAGCACCATCAGGCCCAACGTTGCCAGCTGCAACAATCCAATGATGAGTTTGTCATAACGACCAAACAGAATCGCTGTCGACTTCACGCCAATTTTTAAATCGTCGTCACGATCCACCATGGCGTATTGCGTATCATATGCGACCGTCCAACACAGATTAGCAATAAACACCAGCCAGCAGACTAAAGGTAAGGACTCACTAACCGCTGCCCAGCCCATAGGAATGGCCCAGCCAAAAGCCGCGCCCAGTACCACCTGCGGCAGGTGGGTATAACGCTTCATAAAGGGATATACCCAGGCCAGCGCCAGCCCCACCACAGACAGCATGATCGTCATGCGGTTCATGGTCAGCACCAGCACAAACGCCAGCAAGGCTAAGCCCACAAACAGTAACTTCGCCTCTTTTTCCGTCACCAGACCACTCGCCAGCGGGCGTGATGCGGTACGTTTCACATGCCCATCCACTTTACGGTCGGCATAGTCATTGATGACGCAGCCTGCGGCACGCATCACGATCACCCCCAGCACAAATACCAGCAGCACCGAGAGTGGCGGGATCGCCATGCCTGATAACCACAACGCCCACAGCGTGGGCCACAACAGCAGTAACGTGCCAATCGGTTTATCAATACGCATCAGGCGGCTGTAGGCCTGTAATTTATTCATTCCCAGGGTCTTTTGCACAATCCTTATCCTTAATCCAGCGCGCGATAGAGCGGTGACGCCGGTAAAAACAGTTCAGTTAACAACAGCGGCTTACCGGAGAGACGTAAACGCGAGCGGCGTCCCCACAACGCGCCCACCTGACCGGGATCGATAAAATCACGTGTCAGGGTGGAGTCGGCAAACAGATAGCGTCCGAGCGGGCGTGTGCCAAGCTGCTGGAGCATCTGCTCCGGGCCATTAAGCGTGCTTTCCGGCACCAGGGTACGGCCAGCCAGCCAGGGCACATTATCGCCACATAGCAAAATTTCCCGCAGCCAGAAGCGCTGATCGGCAGGTAATAACTCGCCTTCTTCTTCCAGTTCACTGGCATCGACAAAGGCTTCGCGTACCAGTTGTACCGTGACGTGCTGGCAATGCTGCTCAAAGCGCCGCGTCATTGAGTCTTCCTCCAGCAGCCAGTCGAGCAGTGGCGCGGAAAGTAACGGGGAGGAAGCGGGCAGCCAGTGTAGCGCGCGCAATTGCGCCAGCGCATCCTGAGACATAAAAACTCTCCACAGAAAAAAGTGTCCCAGTGTAACGCACCGCCGCCGTTGCGCGAATAACGAAGCGTTGCCGCAAATGCGTTGTAAGTTAATTCCCTGTAAAACCGTTATGCTTGCTGCTGTTCACCAGTCCACTAAGGATATGACATGACATCCCTACAACATCAGGATCTGTTAAACGCGCTGGAACAACCACTTAACGAACAGGCACTCAGTTGGGTCGCCACTCAAAACAGCCTTACCACCGCCCAATTCGCCCAGGGCAGCCGCTTCCAACAGGCAAAGCAGACAACGCTGCATTGGCTGAACGACAAATCCAACATTCCGTGGGTGACCCACTATCGCGATAGCCTGTATAACTTCTGGCAGGATGAGCATCATCCGCGCGGTATCTGGCGGCGCACGAACGCGGTCTCTTATCAAAGCGCCGAACCCGAATGGGAAACTGTGCTGGATCTGGATCAACTCAATCAGCTGGAAGGCAGCCACTGGAGTTTCCACGGTGCGCAGCCACTCTACCCCGACTATACGCGCGCGCTGATTTATCTCTCCAGCGGAGGGGATGCCTGCGAGATTCGCGAGTATGATCTGGTCGGCAAAGCCTTTATCACTGATGGCTTTTTTCTGCCTGTCAGCAAAAGCCGGGTGAGTTGGGTCGATGAAAACACCTTGTTACTCAGCCTGGATGCCGGTGGCGATACCTTGACTGCCTCCGGCTATCCCCGCTGTGTGCACCGCTGGCAGCGCGGCACCTCGCCCGCATCAGCGCCGTTAATTTACGCGGGCGAGGTTGATGATCTCTCGGTTTCGGCCTGGCGAATTCACACCCCAGGTTTTGAGAAAGAGTTGGTGTACCGCGGGATCGATTTTTACCGCCATCAAACCTGGTTGCTGCGCGATCGGGATCAGCTTGAACACATCGCCATCCCGGACGATGCCACTGCCGGTTTTTTCAAAGAGTGGCTACTGATCACCCTGACCACCCAGTGGCAGATAGCGGATGAGGTCCACCCGGCAGGTGCGCTGCTGGCGATTAACCTTGAGGATTTTCAACAGGGAAAACGCCACTTCACCACCCTGTTTACGCCAGATGCCCACACCTCGCTACAAAGTTACTCCGCCACGCGTGATTATCTGCTGCTGGATAAGATCCACGATGTGGTGGAAACCGTCAGCGTGATGACGGTGGCAGAGGGTCAATGGCGGCAGGTTGAAGATATCACCCTCGCGGATGCCACCAATGTGTTCGCGCATGGGCTGGAGAGTGAAAGCAACCGCTACGCGCTGATCAGTCACGGCTTTTTACAACCACGGCGTCTGAGCTACGGTGATTTTGATCGGCACACGCGGGTTGAAGTGAAGCAGGACCCGGCCAGCTTTGACGCTACAGAGTTTGCCGTGACGCAGCATTTTGCGCGATCGCTGGATGGCACCCCCATTCCGTATTTCCAGGTTAGTGCCAAAAATCTGCCGCTGACCGGCGATCACCCGACATTGCTCAATGGCTACGGCGGCTTTGAAGTCTCTCTGACGCCAACGTACCTTGGCGCGAAAGGGGCCACCTGGCTGCAAAAAGGCGGTGTTTACGTCGTGGCAAACATTCGCGGCGGTGGTGAATATGGTCCGCAGTGGCACCAGGCGGCGTTAAAAGAGCATCGCCATCGTGCTTATGAGGATTTCGCCGCCGTCGCTGCCGATCTGGTTACACGCGGCATCACGTGTCCGGCACGCCTCGCGGCACGCGGTGGCAGCAATGGTGGATTGCTGATTGGCAATATGTTGACGAACTATCCCGCACACTTCGGTGCGCTGGTGTGCGAAGTCCCGCTGCTGGATATGGCGAACTATCACCGTTGGTTGGCAGGGGCATCGTGGATCGCTGAATATGGCGATCCTGAAAAGCCGGAAGAGTGGCAATGGCTGCAACACTATTCCCCTTTCGACAACGTACAGGCGGATAAAATCTACCCACCGACCTTGTTCACCACCGGAACCCGCGACGATCGCGTCAGCCCGGCACACGCACGCAAAATGGTAGCGCGCATGCAGCAGCAAGGACATCAGCAGGTCTGGCTGTATGAAGAAACCGAGGCCGGACACGGCAACGCGCCGGAGAAAGGTCAGATTGCATTCAAATCGGCGTTGGTGGAGGAGTTTTTGTGGCAAATGCTAATGGGTAACTAATGGATGCGTAGCGGCGCGATTTATCGCGCAATTTCGTGCGCGCTGCAGGAAAAGCCCGCGCGATAAGTCGCGCCGCTACGAACGTGAAATTACTCGCGTTTCAATCTGTTGCTGTTCGCCAACCACAGCGTCACCACCAGAATAAGAATGGCAGCCGAGTAGCACAGCGTGTCGAACGGGTTTTTGTGGTCGACAATGATCAACCGAATAATCGCGGTGATGCCGATATAGACGAAATAGCGCAGTGGGAAATGATAGCCCGACTGGAAATATTTCACGATCAGCGCGATAAATTCGAAATAGAGAAAGTAGATCACAATCCCTTCGATCAGCAGAAATGATGATGCCTGTTCGCCGGTGCTAAACAACACATTGGCCAGATGAATGGTTTCCTTGCCAAGAAACACCACCAGAATGATCGCCAGGATCACCAACCCGAGGTTCAGCACCCATTGCAGAGCCGTGGCAATCAGTTGCCCCGCCGCTGATTTTTCAGTCATTTTTGCGCCTTAATAAAACGAGTTATCTCTGGCGCTATCATGCGGTAGTGTGATCAAAATCACAATATGGTCAGACATCGACATCCACGCACAGCGCGTCATAGCGCCAGTATTCACAGTCACAGTCGATGACGCGTTTGTGCTGATCACGGTTGGTGCGGGTGATCAATAATCCGGGGGTACCGCTGGCCACATTCAATGCCGGCGCGGCACGCGCCGGTAATGGCCCCGGCAGAATGGTAAATCGAGCGCCGCCGTAACGAATGCCATAACGCTGGTTATAGAGGTCGGTCAGAGAGCGAGTGAGATCCTCGTCGAGCAGGCCCGGAAAATAGTGTGGGTTAAGATAGTGCTCCACATACAACACGGCGCGCCCATCAATACGGCGCAGACGACGAATCAGGTAAACCTCATCACCTTCGGCCAGTTGCAGTTGCTGCGCCACCGATGATTGCACCGGTGCCTTGCGCGCTTCAATCACCTCGGTGCTGGCGATACGCCCTTGCTGGGCCGCCATGGCGTGGAAATGGCTGTGGTGCAGCGGGTTATACACCAGTCTCGGCGGGGCGAGAAACCAACCACGGCGCAGTTCACGATAAATAACGCCCTGCGCTTCCAGCAACCCCAGCGCTTCGCGTAGGGTGATGCGCGTAGTGGAATATTGTTCGCTCAGGCTACGTTCAGCCGGTAAGCGCCCGCTGGCGAACTCTCCTGCATCAATACGACTGTGCAGCGCGGCTGCGATTACGTCCGCCGTTTTCGACGACATCTTTAAAGCCTCATTTTGGGGCGAAGCTGCACTATGACAGTTCGATGACAATCTGGTGACACGCTTACCGTGGCACGATTCCGTCGCAGCATGACATGTGGATCAGCGCGCCACACCACATTTTACCGCCTCAGTCATAAAACCTTCATATGCAAAGGCTACATTGGCTCGGTTCTTGCTGGACTAGACCAAGATGTCCCTCAACTTACACCGGGAGCAACTGAGATGAAAGCGTTAATCGCCTCTGTAGTAGCCAGTGCTGTACTGCTTGCGTTGCCAGCCGCGCAGGCTGCCGACAACGACCTCGCCGCGCTGGAAAAAGCCGCGCGCAGCGAAGGTCAAATCAACAGCGTCGGTATGCCAGATAGCTGGGCTAACTGGAAAGATACCTGGAATGACATCAGCAGCAAATATGGCCTGAAACACAGCGATACCGATATGTCATCGGCGCAGGAGCTGGCGAAATTTGCCGCAGAGAAAGAGAACGCCAGCGCCGATATCGGTGACGTGGGTGCCGCATTTGGACCGGTGGCCGTCGCGAAGGGGCTGGCACAGCCTTACAAACCGACACACTGGGATCAGGTGCCGGACTGGGCAAAAGATAAAGAAGGTAACTGGATGCTGGCCTATACCGGCACCATCGCGTTCCTCGTCGACAAACAGCAGATCAAAGATATCCCGCATAGTTGGGCCGATCTGAAAAAAGGTAAGTATGTGGTCACTATCGGTGACGTTGGCGTAGCTGCTCAGGCGGCTAACGGCGTACTGGCGGCCAACTACGCGCTGGGCGGTGATGAGAAGAACCTGAAACCGGCACTGAACTTTTTTGCTGACCTCGCCAAACAAGGCCGTCTGGGCGTGACCGATCCGGTGATTGCCAACATTGAGAAAGGCGAAATCCAGCTGGCAGTGGTGTGGGACTTCAACGGTCTGAACTACCGCGATCAGATCGACAAAAGCCGCTATGAAGTGGTGATCCCTTCTGACGGTTCCGTAACGTCCGGCTACAGCACCATCATCAACAAATACGCCAAGCACCCGAACGCCGCCAAACTGGCACGCGAATATATCTTCTCTGATGCCGGTCAGACTAACCTGGCGAAAGGCTACGCTCGTCCGATTCGTGCCAAATACCTCACGCTGCCAGCTGACGTGCAGGCCAAATTGCTGCCGGAATCTGAGTATAAAAATGCCCGTCCGATTAAAGACCAGGCTGCCTGGGATAAATCGTCAAAAGCACTGCCGCGTCTGTGGCAGGAGAACGTGATCATCAATATGCAGCAGTAAGGAGAAGGGGATGAAAACAATCCTGGTGGTACTGGATGGGCTGAGCAATCAGGTGGCGCAGCATGCAATGGGTTACCTGTTTGCCGAATGCGCGCAGGGCAATGGCCAATATTACACCCTGACCTGCGAGCTGCCGTCGCTGTCGCGTCCGCTGTATGAATGCATTCTCACCGGCATCCCGCCGGTGCGCAGCGGCATTATTCATAATGGCGTCAGCCGATTGAGCAACGAGCGCAG
Source organism: Pantoea sp. At-9b (assembly GCF_000175935.2). Taxonomy (NCBI): domain Bacteria; kingdom Pseudomonadati; phylum Pseudomonadota; class Gammaproteobacteria; order Enterobacterales; family Erwiniaceae; genus Pantoea; species Pantoea sp. At-9b. The sequence continues at coordinate 340,405 of NC_014837.1, read as the reverse complement.
CATCTTCCATTATGCCCGCGCCGCCGGTTTAACCACCGCCGCTGCGGCCTACCACTGGGTGAGTGAGCTGTATAATCAGACCCCGTTCAACGCAGCGCGCGACCGGCATACGGTCGCGCCTGACCTGCCCATCCAATACGGGCACTTTTACTGGGACGACGGCTACCCGGATTCCCACCTGTTTGAAGACGCGGAAAGCCTGCGTCTGCGTCACGACCCGGACTTTCTGCTGATCCACCCGATGAATATTGACGATGCCGGGCATAAACATAGCCTGTCATCGCCGCAATACCGCAACCGCGCGCGCATGGCCGATGGGTATCTGTCGCACTGGATGCCGGGCTGGCTGGCGGCGGGTTATCAGGTGATTGTCACCGCCGACCATGGCATGAACGACGATCGCTCACACGGTGGGATTCTGCCGGAGGAGACCAACGTGCCGCTGTTTGTGTTTGGTGCAGGCTTTTCGAAACAGCCGGATCTGCAACCACAACAGACCGAGTTGTGCGGCATCGTCTGCACCCTGTTGGGCGTTGAGCATGACAAACCGGTGTGCCGTGAGCTGCTGGCGGAGCCGCGTCATGAAGGGTAAAAGCATCGCGCTGCTGTTGTTGCTGCCGTTTGCCCTGTTCTGGGTGGCGTTCCAGCTCGCACCGTTGTTATGGATCGCCATCAACAGCTTCTGGAGCGACATGAACGAAAGCTGGGGACTGGATAACTACACCGATATCCTGACCTCGCCGTTCTATTTGCAGGCATTTCGCCTGTCGCTGGATATCTCCATCTGGTCGAGCATCTATGGCCTGCTCATCGCGCTGGTCGCCGGATATTCACTGCATCAGATGGGCAGCGGACGCTTTCAGCGTTTTTTGATGTCATTCACCAATATGACCAGTAACTTCGCCGGCGTGCCGCTGGCGTTTGCCTTTGTCATTTTGCTGGGGCTGAACGGCTGCCTGACGTTGCTGCTGCGCCATTACAATTTGCTGGAAAGCTTCAAACTGTTCTCGCGCGACGGCATGGTGATTGTTTACACCTGGTTCCAGATCCCGCTCGGCATTCTGCTGCTCTATCCCGCCTTTGATGGTCTGCGCCAGGACTGGCAGGAATCCGCCGCGCTGCTCGGAGCCAGCCGCTGGCGTTACTGGTGGCATATCGGACTGCCAATCTTGTTCCCGGCACTGCTCGGCACCTTTGTCATTCTGCTGGCAAATGCCTTGGGCGCTTACGCCACTATCTATGCGCTCACCACCGGTAACTTTAACGTGGTGCCGGTACGTATTGCCGCACTGGTGTCGGGCGATATTTCGCTTGATCCCAATACCGGTGGCGCACTGGCGATGCTGCTGGTGCTGTTGATGGCGGTGATTACCGTGGTGCAGCAGTATCTGGTGCGCCGCAGTTATCTCAACGCCAAACCGTCCTGAGGAGCGGCCCATGTCTCGCGTCGAAAAACTTTACCATCGCCTGATAGTTTGGCTGCTGCTGGTGATTCTGGCGGCACCGCTGCTGGCAACGCTGTTGTATGCGCTCTCCTCCGACTGGAGCAACACCATTCTGCCGCAGGGCTACACGCTGAAATGGTTCTTTGAACTGTGGAGCGACAGCCGCTTCCTGACCGCGCTGGGTCATTCGTTACTGATTTGCTTTGGTGCGCTGCTGTTCTCGTTAGTGCTGGTGCTGCCTGCGATGTTTGTGATCGCTTACTACTTTCCAAAGCTGGACGCGGTAATGAACGTGCTGATTCTGATGCCGTTCGCCGTACCGCCAGTGGTGTCATCGGTCGGTCTGTTGCAGCTCTACTCCTCATCACCGCTGATGCTAACCGGCACACCGTGGATTCTGATTGGCTGCTACTTCACCATCGCGCTGCCTTTTATCTATCGCGCCATCTCCAACAATATGCAGGCCATCAACCTGAAAGAGTTGATTGATGCCGCGCATCTGCTGGGGGCCAGTACCTGGCAGGCGGCGTTGTTTGTGGTGCTGCCCAATCTGCGCAAAGGGGTATTTATCGCCGTGCTGCTCTCCTTCTCTTTCCTGATAGGTGAGTTTGTATTCGCTAACCTGCTGGTCGGCACCCGCTATGAAACTTTGCAGGTTTATCTCTACAACATGCGCAACGGCAGCGGCCATTTCACCAGCGCGCTGGTGATCTCCTATTTTGTTGTCGTCCTGCTGGTCACCTGGCTGGCGAACGCCCTCAATCCTGAACGAGGCTGACCATGAGTTACCTGAATGTTACACAGCTAAATAAAAGCTACGGCCCGACCACCATTTTCGAAAACATCGATTTCAGCGCCGATGAGGGTGAGTTTGTCACCCTGCTCGGCCCGAGCGGCTGTGGCAAATCGACGCTGTTGCGTTGTATTGCCGGGCTGACCTCCGTCGACAGCGGCAAAATTTTGTTGCAGGGTCAGGATATCGTGCCGCTGCCGCCGCAGAAGCGCACCATCGGTATGGTGTTTCAGAGCTACGCGCTGTTCCCGAATATGACGGTGGAAAAGAATGTCGCGTTTGGCCTAAAAATGCAGAAAATGGCCGCGAGTGAGATCCAGAAACGGGTGATGGAAGCCCTGGCGCTGGTGGAGCTGACCGACTTCGCCCGCCGCTATCCCCATCAGCTCTCAGGCGGCCAGTGTCAGCGCGTGGCGCTGGCGCGTTCGCTGGTGACACGTCCACGCCTGCTGCTGCTGGATGAACCGCTGTCGGCGCTGGATGCACGTATTCGCCGCCATCTACGCGAGCAAATCCGTAATATTCAGCAAGAACTGAAACTCACCACCATCTTCGTGACCCACGACCAGGAAGAGGCGTTAACCCTGTCCGATCGCATTGTGTTGATGAACCGTGGAAAAATCGTGCAAAACGGCAATGCTGAAGCGCTGTATACTCAACCGGCCGATCTGTTTGCCGCCGGTTTTATCGGTAACTACAACCTGCTGAGCGCCGAACAGGCAACACAGCTGACCGGCCAGACGTTTACCGGTCAGGTGGCCATTCGCCCGGAATCGATTTTAATTGGTGCGCCCGAGTCGGGGATTGCGGCCACCATCCTCAGCCATAGCCTGTTGGGCAACGTGATCCGTTATCGTGTGCTGGCGCACAATGTGGAACTTTCAGTCGATGTTCTGAACCGCAGTGTGGCAGATTTACACCCCGCCGGAATGCAGATTGGACTACAGTTAGAGATGTCGACGTTGCGCCAGGTCGCTTAAATTACAGGAAAAATCAGCAGTGCAGCGCGGCGATATCTTGCACAGGTTGCGCTCTCCGTCAGGCTGGCAATCTGCTTTAAAGCCTGACGGTAAAGGAGCCTGCTTACGTGTTAACCCTGCTAAATCTGTTGTCTGCCGTGGCCCTGCTGGTGTGGGGCACACACATTGTTCGTACCGGCATTATGCGTGTGTATGGTGCCGATCTGCGCCGGGTGCTGAGCCGTAGCGTCGAGAAAAAGCCCATGGCGTTTCTCGCCGGGATTGGCGTCACCGCCCTGGTGCAAAGCAGCAATGCCACCACCATGCTGGTTACCTCATTCGTGGCGCAGAACCTTGTCAGCCTGACGCCCGCCTTAGTGGTGGTGCTGGGCGCTGACGTCGGTACGGCCGTGATGGCGCGTATCCTGACCTTCGATCTCTCGTGGTTATCGCCACTGTTTATCCTGTTTGGCGTGATCTTTTTCCTCGGTCGTAAACAAACCCGCCTCGGTCAGTTAGGACGCGCCAGTATCGGCCTCGGTCTGATCCTGCTGGCGCTGCAATTGATTGTCGCGGCCGCGCGCCCGATTACCCAGGCGGCCGGGGTACAGGTGCTATTTGCTACCCTGACCGGCGATGTCATGCTGGATGCCCTGATTGGCGCAGTGTTTGCCATCATCAGTTATTCCAGCCTGGCGGCGGTGCTGATTACCGCCACGCTGACGGCAACCGGGGTGATCTCGTTTAAAGTCGCGCTCTGTCTGGTGATTGGTGCCAACCTCGGCAGCGGCCTGCTGGCGATGATTAATGCCAGCGGATCTAACGCGGCCGGTAAACGTGTCGCGCTGGGCAGCCTGTTATTCAAACTGATTGGCAGCATCATTATTCTGCCGTTCGTTAATCCGGTGGCCGATTTGCTGGATAAGCTGCCGGTAAACGACGAAGAGTTGGTGATCTTCTTCCATGTGTTTTACAACCTGATTCGCTGTCTGGCGATGGTGCCCTTCGCCGATCTCATGGCACGTCTGTGTAACCGGATGATCAGCGACGATACCGAACTCGATACCGTTCTGAAGCCGAAACACCTCGACAGCAGCGCGCTGGACACCCCGGCACTGGCGCTGGTCAATGCCGCGCGTGAAACGCTGCGTATTGGCGATGTGGTCGAGCAGATGGTCGAAACCTTCAGCAAGGTGGTGCACGGCGAGTTGCGCGAGGAGCGCGCGGTGCGGCGGCTGGATGATGATGTCGATGTGTTGTACACCGCCATCAAACTCTATCTGGCGCGCATGCAGAAGGAGGATTTAGCGGAAGAGGATTCGCGCCGCTGGGCTGAGATCATCGAAATGGCGCTCAACCTGGAACAGGCGGGCGACATCATCGAACGCATGAGCGCTGACGTGGCCGACAAAGCGCTGGCCGCTCGTCGTGCCTTCTCACAGGAAGGGCTGGAGGAGCTGGAGACCTTACAGGAGCAACTGCTGAATAACCTGCGCCTGAGTCTGTCGGTGTTTTTATCCCACGATGTCGCCAGCGCCAAACGCCTGCGCCGTTCCAAACATCGCTTCCGTATTCTGATTCGCCGTTTCTCCCACGCGCACGTTGAACGTCTGCATCGCCAAAACGTGCAGAGTATCGAGACCAGTTCACTGCATCTGGGATTGCTGGGAGATATGAAGCGTCTGAATTCGCTGTTCTGTGCCGTGGCATATACGGTGCTGGAACAGCCGGATGACGACCGGGATGATGAATAACCAATAAAGCACATTCCGTAGCGGCGCGATTTATCGCGCGGATTTTTCCCGCATCGCGCACGGAACTGCGCGATAAATCGCGCCGCTACGGTTTAGTGGAATATTAAGACAACAAACTGAAGGCAATCATCCCGACAATCGCTCCGGTGGTGCCGAGGATGGTTTCCATCAGCGTCCAGGTCTTCAGGGTTTCGCCTTCCGTTGCGCCGGTAAAGCGGCCAAATAGCCAGAAACCTGCGTCATTCACGTGACTGATAATGATGGAACCCCCGCCGATACAAATCGACAGTGCCGCCAGCTGCGCGCCACTGTAGTGCAGCGGTTCAATCACCGGCATCACCAGTCCCACCGTGGTCAGACACGCGACCGTGGCTGACCCCTGAATCACGCGCACCGCGCCGGAGAGGATAAAACAGGCCAGCGCAATCGGCAGACCGGCACCAATCAACGCGTGTCCCAGCACCGGACCGACACCGGAATCCACCAGCACCTGCTTAAACACCCCACCTGCACCGATCACCAGCAGAATAATCCCCGCCGGTTGCAGCGCGCTGCCGCAGACCTGCATCACCTTCTCTTTATCCATGCCCTGACGGTACGCCAGACCATAAATCGCGACCAGACAGGCCAGCAGAATCGCGGTGAACGGATGGCCGATAAACTCCAGCCATTCATACAACCGCGAATCCGGCGTGGTAAAGCGAGCACCGATGGTTTTCAACCCCACCAGCAAGAGCGGGAACAGGATCAGCGCCAGGCTGAAGCCAAACGACGGCAGTTTGCCCTCTTCCACATCCGGCTGATGATCTTCCGGCGGGGCGCTAAACGTCACGCGTTTGGCGATCAGGTTGCCAAACAGCGGGCCGGCGATAATCATGCCCGGGATTGCCGCGCACAGACCCAGCAAAATCATCCAGCCGAAATCGGCGTGCATTTGCGATGCCAGCAACATCGGGGCTGGCCCCGGCAGCAGGAACGCGGCGGAAGCGGCCACCCCGGCAAACAACGGGATCACCAGTTTCACCAGGTTATCGCCGGTGCGACGCGCCACGGCAAAGGCAATGCTGATCAGCAACACCACCGCCACCTCAAAGAACAGCGGCAGCGCGCAGATCAACCCGGCAATGCCCATCGCGTAATGCGCGCGGCTTTCCCCGAAGGTTTTCAGCATGCGGATAGCAATCTGATCGACCGCGCCGGTTTCATGCAGGATTTTGCCGAACATCGCGCCCAGCGCCACCACAATGGCGAGGAAACCGAGCGTACCGCCCATGCCTTTCTGCATGGTGTCAGCAATTTTGTCGAGCGGCATACCGGAGAACAACCCGGCACCAATGGAGACTAACATCAGGGCGACAAAGGCGTGCATACGCGCTTTCATCACCAAAAACAGCAGCAGCAGGACAGAGCCTGCTGCGGTTAACACCAGCGTTGCGGTACTCATGACTAACCCTTGTTGATTGCTCCCTCGATGGTCGCAACCGTGGCCGCAACTACCTCATCCAGTGAATGATTAATATCAACCACCAGTACATCGGGTTCATTCGCGCCGGGTTCTTCCAGCGTTTCAAACTGCGTCACCAACATCTGCGTTTTGAAGAAGTGGCCCTTGCGTGCTTTCAGGCGCGATTCGATGGTCTCGAAATCACCTTTCATGTAGATGAATTTCAGGTTCTGGTTGCCCTGACGCAGGATGTCGCGATAGGACTTTTTCAGCGCCGAGCAGACGATGATGGAGATTGCCTGGGTACGTTGCATGGCAAATGCGGCATCGTTCAGCGCCTGTAACCACGGACGACGATCGTTATCATCCAGCGGATGGCCTTCGGCCATTTTCATGATGTTGCTGCGCGGATGCAGGAAATCACCGTCGAGAAAGGCGGTGTTGAGTTGGTGTGACACCTGATTGGCGACGGCAGACTTTCCGCTGCCGGACACACCCATCAGGATAAACACATGGTGCGACGGGGATGGCGTTGTCATTGTTTTGCGCTCCGGCAGTTAATCTGCCAATGTTACCGATAACAAATTCGATCATCATTGTCGGCACCCGATCACAGGCTGGCAACCCTTTTACCGGGAAAAGCACGAAAGTGTGAACTGACTCAAAAAATCGCCAGAATCAGATGCTGCCGCCTTCGGCAATTTCAAACCCGACATCCAGGGGTACGGTAACGGAACGATCGCCGCCAATCCGCGCCAGCAACATCGCCGCCGATTCCCGCCCCATGCGTTCACGCGGGGTCAGTACCGTCGCCAGGCGAGGATTCACCACCTGGGTGATGTCGTGACCGTGGAAACCGGCAATCGCCATTTGGTCCGGTACGCGCAACCCCTGACGCTGGCACTCAAACATGGCACCGACCGCAAGGTCATCGTTGGTACAGAACAAACTGTCGGTTTGCGGGTAGCATCGTTGCGCCTCACGTAACAGCAAGGCACCGGCGCTAAAAGACGAGGCATCTTCCATCATCACGCTATGCGGCGTCAGCCCGGCTTCACGCATCGCCTGCTCGTAGCCCTGCTGTTTCTGGAGGGTACGTTCATCAAGGCGCGCGCCGAGGTAGACGGTGTGGCGATGGCCTTTTTTCAGGATAGCATGGGTCATCTGACGCGCCGCTTCGACGTTATTAAAGCCCACCGCCATATCGAGACAAGGTGAGACCGAGTCCATCATTTCAATCACCGGGATGCCGGCAACTTCCAGCATCCGCAGCGTGCCCGGCGTATGGGTGCGTTCCGTCAGGATCACCCCATCGATGTTCCAGCCCAACAGCGAACGCAGCTGAAGCTCCTCTTTCTGCGCGTTATAGCCGAAGTGTGCCACCAGCGTCTGATAACCCGCCTCATCGGTGACGGTTTCAATCCCGCGCAGCACGTCGGCAAATACCTGGTTAGTCAGTGATGGCAGCAAAACGCCGATCGCACGACTGGTGGCGTTAGAGAGCATGTCTGGCGCGCGATTGGGGATATAACCCAGCTCATCCAGCGCAATGGCGATTTTGTCACGCAGCGCAGCGGAAACCTGCTCGGGATTGCGCAGGTAGCGGCTGACGGTCATTTTGGTGATGCCGACGCGATCGGCAACGTCCTGTAGTACCGGTCTTTTTTTCTTCATCGTAAGCGCCTGAGGTCAGAGATACGCTGAGTCTATCATTAAATTGTCATGCGATTGTAAACGGGGCGCGGGAAGCGGGATCGTTGCCGAATGTCGGAGAAAAAGGCAAAAAAAAAAGCCAGCACCCGAGCTGGCTAAGAAACACTGGAAGCAATGTGAGCAATGTCGTGCTTTCCCGGTTTGTCAGGAGGACGTCCCGGGACCGCATCGCAATAATAATCATTATCATTCGCGTCTGTAAAGTCCTTTCGCGAATTATTTTCCATTGACCAACAATTAAAAATCCTTGATGTTAAAGGGGATTTTTCTATTTTGCACAAGGAGCCGCACCATGAGTCTGATCACTGTCCGTCACACCACCCCCGCTGATGCCGCCGCGCTGTTCCAGCTTTACAGCCACGCAGAGACCCAGGCGGATACCCTGCACCTGCCGTTGCAATCACCGGCGCTGTGGCAGGAGCGACTGCAAAACATTCGCCCGGGGGAGCAACGTCTGGTGGCGTGCATTGAGGGACAGGTGGTGGGACAACTCACCGTCAGCGTGCTGGAGGTGATGCGCCGCCGCCATACTGCGACTATCGGGATGGGGGTTGATCCGGCGTTTCACCGCCGTGGTGTCGGTTCCGCGCTGATGGCGGCGATGGTGGATCTGTGTGACAACTGGTTGCAGGTGACGCGCATTGAGTTGACGGTGTTTACCGACAATAAAGCCGCGATTGGTTTGTATCAGAAGTTCGGTTTTGCGGTTGAGGGCACTGCGCGCCGCCATGCGATGCGTAATGGTGAGTGGGTGGATACCCATTATATGGCGCGGCTGAAATAGGGGGGTTCCGGCCATTGCAGCGGGCTGGCTCTGAGAAGGTTCCGTCCGCTGGTGCGGGCTGACATCGAGAAGGTTCCGCCCGCCAAACATTAGGGAGTTTCAGTTGTAACGTGCAGGCGGACGGGCAAAGGTCCGAGGGCGCGGACCTTTGCAATCCGCGCCTTGCGGCGTCCTCGCGCAGCGCATAGCGCTGTCCCCTCGCTTATCACTCAGGCCATACGGACCGCGCGGATTCGCCATCCATGGCTCATTCCGCTCTCTCGCCGCATCCATGCGGCTCGTCCTGGCCTTCCCTCTGCGCTCGGCGCTGCGGATGCCGCCCACCCCACCGCCTGAAAGACCGCAAGAAAAAACAAAAAATAAAAAATAAAAAATAAAAAATAAAAAATAAAAATCAAAAGCGAAAAGAAGAAAACAGATAAGTAAAAGACGTGCAGCGAGGGTGGGGCGCCATCCGGACTCGCTGAGCGAATGAGCGCTGCCAGGATGAGCCGCATGGATGCGGCGAAAGGCGGCGTTGAGCAGGAGCGAATCGACGCCGGTCCGTCGGCAGCGTGAAAGAGCGAAGGCACCGCGTAGCGGCGAGGGAGGCTGGCGCGAGGCCCGGGATTGCAAAGGGTGCGGCCAGGCACCCTTTGCTCGGTCGCCGCACCGGCGAACTGAAACTACATCAGCCCGAGGCGAACGAAACCACCGCGGAGCGAACGAAACCACGCCAGTGCAAACCTTTAATACCCCGCGCTCAAATCATCCACCGAACGCGGATCGGATGCACCATAACGCGTCCCATCCGGCCCAATCATAATGCTCTGGGTGCTGCCCATCGCCGGAAGCACCTTCACATGCTGACCTTTGCTCTCCAGCAGCCGCAAAGTATCCGGGCTGAACCCCTTCTCCACGCGTAACTGGTCCGGCAGCCACTGATGATGGAAACGCGGTGCATTGGTCGCTTCGGCGACGTTCATACCAAAATCGATACTGTTGACCACCATCTGTAACACCGTAGTGATAATACGGCTGCCGCCAGGGCTGCCGGTTACCAGCCAGGTTTTGCCATCCTTCACCACAATGGTCGGAGACATTGAGGACAAGGGACGCTTGGCGGGTTGTACCGCATTGGCTTCACCACCCACTAAACCATAAACGTTTGGCGTACCCGGTTTGGCGGAAAAGTCATCCATCTCGTTGTTCATCAGGATGCCACTCTGCCCGGCCACAATGCCGCTGCCAAAATAGGTATTCAGCGTGTAGGTCACCGCCACCGCGTTGCCGTCTTTGTCCACCACCGAGAAATGGGTGGTTTGATTGCTTTCATACGGCTCCAGCTTGCCCGGTTTGATCTCGCTCGACGGACGCGCCTTGTTGACGTCAATCTGCTGCGCCAGCGATTTCGCGTAGGCTTTGCTGGTTAACGCCTGCTGCGGCACCTTAATGAAATCCGGGTCACCGAGGTATTCCGAACGGTCGGCATAGGCGTATTTTTCCGCCTCGGCCATCACCTGCATCGCATCGGCACTACCGAAACCCATCTTCGCCAGGTCAAAGTTTTCCAGAATATTGAGGATCTCAATGATATGAATCCCGCCTGATGAGGGCGGTGGCATCGAGAAGACCTGATAGCCACGATAGCTGCCGCTGACCGGTTTGCGTTCGACGGCGCGATAGGCCGCCAGATCGGCTTTGCCTATCAGGCCGCCATGTTGTGCCATCTCCCCGGCAATGTCGTCGGCAATTTTGCCTTTATAAAAGGCATCCGGCCCCTGCTGCGCAATCAGTTGCAGGCTGTGCGCGAGGTTTTTCTGCACCAGACGGTCACCCTGCTGATAAGGCTGTCCGTCGGCTTTGTAGAAGATGGCACGGCTGTTGTCGTGATTGATCAGGTTTTCTTTGCCATAGGTGGCGAGGTCATCGGCCAACGCATCGTTAACGATGATGCCGTTACGCGCCAGTTTGATCGCCGGGGCCAGCAAGGTGCTCAGCGGCAGGGTGCCATATTTATGGGCTGCCAGCGCAAAACCGGCCACCGTGCCAGGCGTACCTGATGCCAGATGGGAAGTCAGTGACAACTTACTGTCGGCATTGCCTTGTTTATCGAGGAACATATCACGCGAGGCTCGCGCCGGAGCCATTTCGCGGAAATCGATGGCCGTGGTCTGGCCGGAGGCGGTACGCAGCAGCATAAATCCGCCACCGCCGAGATTTCCGGCCTGTGGATGGGTCACCGCCAGCGCGAAACCCACCGCTACCGCAGCATCCACCGCATTACCACCCTGTTTGAGAATGTCCACGCCAACTGCAGTGGCCGTGGCATCCACCGAGGCCACCATGCCATGTTTCGCCTTCACCGGATGGAAGGTATCGCTATCCACGCCATAAGAGACGGGCGGTGCGCTATTTGGTGCCGCCTGCGCCCCCTGCACCACGGTAAAACTCATCAACAACGCCCAGCCGAGCTGACGTACACTGCCTTGTATCCTCATGCCACTACCATCCTTTTCAGTTGTTTATAATTGTTTACATTGATGCAAGTGTTTACAAACACTGAAAAAGATTAGCAGCTAACTCAAATTAGGTGCACTCCTGGATTGGCCCTTTTTAATATCGCATAAACTTATGACAGCCGCAGTTACACCTGACACACAGCATCGCGGCATCTATGGAGGAGTGACCATGAAAAAATGGCTGATTGTTTTCGCTGCCCTGCTGCCGTTAAGCAGCATGGCGAATATGCTGAATAACACCAACGAACCCTTTAAACCGGGTTACAACCCAAGCCAGCAACGGATGCAGACGCAGATGCAAATCCAGCAGCAGCAGGAGAAACTAAAGCTGCAACAGGATCAGCAGCAGCAGAAACAGGATTTACAGCGCAAAATGCAGGAACATCGCGATAGCGCCCAGCAGCGCATTATCAAAACGCAGCCGGGCCAGCAGAACAGCAATTAACGGAAGTCAGGTCCGATAATGTCGATGCGGTCGGTACAGATCGCATCGACACCCCAACTCAGCAACTCGCGCGCCCGTTCGGGCTGATTCACGGTGTACACCAGAATATGCAGCCCCGCCGCTTTCAGCAGCGCGGTACGTCCGGCATCCAGCAATTTGTGGTTGAGATGGATGGAGACACAATCAAGGCTTGCTGTCAGCGCTTGCCAGTCATCATGCCAGCTATCCAGCAGCAAGCCGCGTGGCAGTTCTGGCACCGCCTGCATGGCGGCTTCCAACGCCGGATACGAGAAAGAAGAGAGCAGCGGTGCCGTTTGTCCCTGCCATAATTCACGTGCCGCTAACGCCACATCGCGCCCCGTCTCCACCTCTTTGCCGGTGGTCGGTTTGATCTCAATATTCGCCATCATCTGATGCTGGCGGCAACGCGCCGCGACATCGCTCAGCAGCGCCAGGGGCTCACCGGAAAATTTATTGCTAAACCAGCTACCGGCATCCAGTTGTGCCAGCTTCTCCCACGGCAGATCCCCCGCCACGCCCCAGCCGTTGCTGGTGCGATCGAGGGTGTCATCATGCAGCAGGAAAATTTGCCGATCGTCGGAGAGTTTGGCGTCAAACTCAATCATTTGGTGGCGATAATGCGCGCCCATATCTATGGCGGCGAGGGTGTTTTCCGGGGCCAGTTTACCGCCGCCACGATGGGCGACGATGGGCGGATACGGCCAGTTGTGCTTACTCATTCCAGGCGTTTTCCATGCGTTGAATCGAAGAAATGTAACGCCTCCGACGGCAGATGCAGCCATAAGCTGCTGCCCGCCTGCGGGCGTTCGCTGTGCGGCAAACGTACCACCAATCGCGCGTCACCGATACGACCATGCGCCAGATTATCAGCACCGAGCATTTCGAGGGTCTCGACCACCAGCGGAATACCGCCCGCCTCGCGGCTGCTTAACTGAATATGTTCCGGGCGGATACCCAGCGTCAGCGGTCGATTCGCCCACTTCGCCTTACTTTCCCCCAACGGCAAGGCATGCAGAGCGTCGAGGGTAAAGCGGGTGCCATCGCTGTTGATCTGCCCAGGTAACAGGTTCATCGCGGGAGCACCAATAAAGGCGGCGACAAACTGGCTGGCCGGACGTTCATACACCTCAACCGGCGTACCCACCTGTTCAACAATACCTTTGTTCATCACCATCACGCGCTGTGCCAGCGTCATCGCTTCCACCTGGTCGTGCGTCACGTACAGGCTGGTGGTTTGCAGACGGCGGTGCAGCTGTTGCAGCTCCAGCCGCATCTGCACACGCAGGCGGGCATCAAGGTTTGACAGCGGTTCATCAAATAAGAACACCGCCGGTTCACGCACGATGGCGCGTCCCATCGCCACACGCTGGCGCTGGCCGCCGGACAACTCTCGCGGGCGGCGGGTCAGCAGATGGTCCAGTTCGAGGCTGCGTGCCGCCTCCAGTACACGCTGACGGATCTGCTCTTTACCCATGCCGCGAATTTTCAGGCCATAGGCCATGTTCTCTTCCACCGTCATATGCGGGTAGAGCGCGTAGTTCTGGAACACCATGGCAATGCCGCGATCTTTCGGTTCCAGATCGGTTACGCGTTTGTCATCGATATAGATATCGCCGGAGCTGACGCGCTCCAGCCCGGCCACCATGCGCAGCAACGTGGATTTACCGCAGCCAGAAGGCCCGACCATCACCATAAACTCGCCATCGTTGATGGTGATATTCAGCGGCTGAATGATCTGATTTTTGCCGTCATACGATTTGGTGACGGTCTGAAGGGTTACGCCTGCCATTTTATTTTTCACTCTCCACCAGGCCACGCACAAAGGCACGCTGCATGACTAAAACCACCACCACCGGTGGGATCAGGGTTAATAACATTGCCGCCATCACTTCGTTCCACTGCGTCGGGCCGCCGCTGGTATTGATCATACTTCGCACGCCAGCCACGGCGGTGCCGAGGCTGGCGTCATTGATGATCAGCAGCGGCCACAGATACTGGTTCCAGCCGTAGATAAAGGTGATGACAAACAGCGCTGCCAGATTGGTTTTCGACAGTGGCAGCACGATGTCCCAGAAGAAGCGCAGCGGACTGGCACCGTCGATACGTGCCGCTTCAATCAGTTCATCCGGCAGCGACATAAAGAACTGGCGAAACAGGAAGGTGGCGGTCGCCGAGGCCATCAGCGGCAACGTCAGGCCGCTGTAGCTGTCGAGCATGTGCAACGTCGAGATCACCTCGACCGTCGGGAAAATACGCACTTCCACCGGCAGCATCAGGGTGATGAAGATCAGCCAGAAAAACAGCGAGCGCAGCGGAAAGCGGAACCACACCAGCGCAAACGCCGACAGCATCGAGACGGCGATTTTGCCCACCGTGATACTCAGCGCCATCACCAGGCTGTTGAACAGCATCAGACCAAAGGCCGGGCCGCTGCCATTAACGCCCTGCGTCCAGATGCGCGCGATGTTATCCCACAGATGGGTGCCGGGGATCAGCGTCATCGGCACCTGATACACCGCGTTGTTGTCCAGCGTCGCCGCGACAAAGGCGACATACAACGGGAACAGGATAGTCAGCACGCCCAGCACCAGCAGCGTGTGGCTGAAAATATCCAGCCCGCGTCGGTTCTCAATCATTGGTATTGCACCTTACGCTCGACAAAGCGGAATTGCAGGATAGTCAGGCCGATCACCAGCAACATCAGCACCACCGATTGCGCCGCTGACGAGGAGAGATCCAGCCCGGTAAAACCTTCGCGATAAATTTTGTAGATAAGCGTGGTGGTCGCCTGTACCGGGCCGCCACCGGTGGCAGCATCGATCACCGGGAAGGTGTCGAAAAAGGCGTATACCAGGTTGACCACCAGCAGGAAGAAACTCACCGGGGTGATCAACGGCAGCGACAGGTTAAAGAAGCGACGCACCGGTCCGGCACCATCAATCGCCGCCGCTTCCACCAGCGATTTCGGGATGGATTGCAGCGCCGCGAAGAAAAACAGGAAGTTGTAGCTCATCTGCTGCCAAATCGATGCCAGCACAATCAGGAACATCGCCTGACCGCTGTTTTGCGCGTAGTTCCAGTTGTAACCAATCTGGTTAAGGAGATGGCTGAACAGACCGAGTCCGGGGTTAAACAGGAACATCCACAGTACCGCCGCCACGACCGGTGCGACCGCATACGGCAACAGCAGTAAGGTCTGGTAGAGCTTTTTCAAGCGCACCACATAATCCACCAGCGCCGCCAGCAGCAAAGAAAACAACATGCCGCACACCGTCACCAGCGTACTGAATTCAATGGTGGTCCAGAACGAGGCCAGGTAGTACTCATCGCTGAACAGCCGTCTGAAGTTATCCAGCCCAACAAAGGTGCTGGAGATACCAAAAGGATCAAGACTTTGCAGTGAGTACCAAAGCGCTTCACCGGCAGGCCACAGAAAAAAGATGGCGGTAATCACCAGCTGTGGCAGTACCAGCAAATAAGGCAGCAGACGGGAGCGGAAAACCGGGCGTGATGATGAGGACATAACGGACTCGTTCAGGCAAAAAGATCGGGGCAGACACGCGGTCTGCCCCGTTATGGCGGGTTACTTCACCTGCTGCTCAAAACGGCGCAGCAGTTCGTTTCCGCGTTTTACTGAGTTATCCAGCGCTGCCTGCGGCGACTGTTTCCCCGTCCACACGCTTTCCAGCTCCTCGTCCACGATGGTACGAATCTGCGGCATATTGCCCAGACGCATCCCTTTGGTGAACGGCAGCGGATCTTTGTTCAGCATCTGGCGAGTGGCGATATCTGCACCCGGGTTCTTGTCGTAGAAGCCCTGCTGTTTGGTCAGCTCATACGCTGCCGTGGTGATCGGCAGATAACCGGTCTTCTGGTGCCACTCTGCGGCGATTGCCGGCTGCGCCAGGAACTGCATAAACTCCGCTACACCTTTGTAGGTGTTAGCATCTTTGCCCTTCATCACCCACAGGCTGGCACCACCGATAATGGCGTTCTGCGGTGCATTCGGCACGGTGGCGTCATACGGCATCATGCCGACACCAAAGTTGAATTTGGCGTAGTGTTTGATATCCGCCAGTGAGCCGGAAGATGCGGTGGTGATGCCGCAATCGCCGTTGTAGAACTTAGCGGTGGATTCATCTTTGCGGCCAAAGTAGGTGAAATCACCCTTCTTGTTCATATCTTCCAGCATCTGGATATGACGAACCTGCACCGGCTTGTTGAACTCCAGCTCCGCATCGGTGCCGTCAAAGCCGTTGTTTTTGGTCGCCACCGGCAAGGCGTGCCAGGCGCTGAAGTTTTCAATCTGAATCCAACCCTGCCAGCCGCTGGCGTAACCACAGGTCAGGCCCGCTTTACGCAGTGCGTCGGCGTCTTTCGCCAATTCCTGCCAAGTTTTCGGTGGCTGATCCGGGTTCAGACCGGCTTTTTTGAAGGCGTCTTTGTTGTAGTACAGCACCGGGGTGGAGCTGTTGAACGGCTGAGAGATTAAATGGCCGCTGGAGTCGCTGTAGTAACCCGCGACAGTCGGGACGAACTGTTTTTCATCAAACGCGATACCGGCGTCCTGGAACACCTGATGCACCGGCACAATGGCTTTGGACGCCATCATGGTCGCGGTACCCACTTCATACACCTGCAAAATGGCCGGTGCCTTACCGGTACGCACAGCGGCAATCCCCGCCGCCAGGCTCTGTTCATAGTTGCCTTTGTAGACCGGGACAATTTTGTAGTCTGGGTGAGCCTGGTTAAAACGTTGTGCCAGAGAATCGACTTCTTTGCCTAACTCGCCTTCCATGGAGTGCCAGAAAGGAATTTCGGTCGCAGCCAGTGCATTACCACTGAGTGCCAGACCGAGCAGTGCACTCATCAGGCGGGGACGAAGCGTAAAAGCGGACATAATGTTTTCCTGTGCATGTAGGTACGCGCGAAATCACGCATTTTTTGTTCGCGAAGTAACATGACACGGGAAAATGACGGAAAAATAACAGGTTAATGACGGGAATGTGACAGGGGGTGAGTGCAGCTTGTTGCCCTCATCCCGGCCTTCTCCCGCAAGCGGGAGAAGGAGACGTGCAATAGATAAGTTTGGCTCGATCTCTTCCCTCTCCCGCAAGCGGGAGAGGGAGACATGCAATATCCCGATCGATTCCCTCTCCCGCTTGCGGGAGAGGGTTAGGGTGAGGGCACTCAAGCCCCTAAATACGCACTCCGCACCGCTTCGTTGGACAACAACGCTTCACCGCTGTCCTCCAGCACCACATGCCCGTTCTCCAGCACGTAGCCGCGGTCGGCCAGTTTCAGCGCCTGGTTGGCGTTTTGCTCCACCAGGAAGATGGTCATCCCTTCTTTACGCAATTGCTCGATGGTGTCGAAAATCTGCTGAATGATAATCGGCGCCAGACCGAGCGACGGCTCGTCCAGCAACAGCAGGCGCGGCTGGCTCATCAACGCACGGCCAATCGCCAGCATCTGCTGTTCACCACCGGACATGGTGCCGGCGCGCTGCACTTTACGCTCCGCCAGACGCGGGAACAGATCATAAACGCGTTCAATGCGCTCCTGATACTGGCTACGGCTGGCAAAAAAGCCGCCCATCGCCAGGTTCTCTTCCACGGTCATGCGCGAAAACACCCGACGCCCTTCCGGCACAATGGCGATCGCCTCACGCATGATGCGTGCGGTTTGCCAGTCGGTAATGGTTTTGCCATCAAACGTAATGGTGCCTGCCGTCGCACGTGGCTCACCGCACAGCGTACCGAGCAGCGTCGTTTTGCCTGCACCGTTGGCACCAATCAGGGTGACAATCTCCCCCTGATTGATATACAGGCTAACGTTGTGCAGCGCCTGGATTTTACCGTAATGGGCGCTGACGCTTTCAATGGTTAACATCGGGTTGGCCATGTTACGCCTCTCCTAAATAGGCACGGATCACGTCCGGGTTGTTACGAATCTCTTCCGGCGTGCCGTTGGCCAGCGGCGTTCCCTGATTGACCACATAGATGCGGTCAGAAATGCCCATCACCAGCTTCATATCATGTTCGATCAACAGCACCGACACCTTGTGCGTACCGCGCAGTTCGGCAATCAGTTCGTCCAGTTCATGCGTTTCTTTCGGGTTCAGACCGGCAGCCGGTTCATCCAACATCAGGATTTCCGGGCGCGTGACCATGCAGCGCGCAATCTCCAGACGACGTTGCTGACCATAAGCGAGGTTACCCGCCTGACGGTTCGCCAGCTCCAGCAGGCCGATACGCTCCAGCCAGGTGGCGGCACGATCCAGCGCTTCGCTTTCGCCTTTGCGGAACGCCGGGGTCTTAAATAACCCGGAGAACACGCCACTTTTCAGATGCTGATGTTGCGCTACCAGCAGGTTTTCAATCACCGTCATCTCACGGAACAGGCGCACGTGCTGGAAGGTACGCACAATGCCCATCCGCGCAATTTTCTGCCCCGGTAACCCGGCCAGATTCTGATCGCGCAGTTTGATGCTGCCGCCGGTAGGTTTGTAGAAACCGGTCAGGCAGTTGAACACCGTGGTTTTACCCGCGCCGTTCGGGCCAATCAGCGAGACGATTTCCTGCTCGCGCAGTTCCAGCGCCACGTTGTTGACCGCCAGCAGGCCACCAAAACGCATCATCAGGCCTTCTACGGCTAATAAAGGCTGACTCATGCCTGCTCTCCTGCTTTACCCTGTTTCAGTTTCAGCTGCGGACGTTTCATCGGCAGCAGCCCCTGCGGTCGCCAAATCATCATCAGCACCATTAAGCCACCCAGCACCAGCATGCTGTATTCGTTGAGGTCACGCATCAGCTCACGCGATACCACCAACAACACGGCGGCGAGGATGACCGCAAACTGCGATCCCATACCGCCCAGCACCACGATCGCCAGCACAAACGCCGACTCGACAAAGGTGAAGGATTCCGGGCTGACAAAGCCCTGACGCGCGGCAAACAACGTACCGGCAAAACCCGCAAAAGCAGCGCTGATGGTAAACGCCGTCAGCTTGATACGCGTCGGGCTGAGGCCGAGCGAACGGCAAGCGATTTCATCTTCACGCAGCGCTTCCCAGGCACGACCCAGCGGCATGCGCAGCAAGCGGTTGATGATAATCAGCGTCAGCACCACCAGCAGCAGCGCGACCAGGTAGAGGAAAATCACGCGGTCATTGGGATCGTATTTCATGCCGAACACCTCGTGGAAGGTGCCCCAGCCGCCCTCACTGACCTTACGCCCGAACTCCAGGCCGAAGAAGGTCGGTTTCGGGATCTGCGCGATACCGTTTGGACCGCCGGTAATCGCGGTGTTATTCAGCAGCAGGATACGGACGATTTCGCCAAAGCCGAGGGTAACAATCGCCAGATAGTCACCGCGCAAGCGCAACACCGGGAAGCCAAGCAACAAACCAAACGCCCCGGCCACCAGTCCCGCCAGCGGCAGGCTCTGCCAGAAACCAAAACCGTAATAGTGATTCAGCAAAGCAAAGGTATAGGCACCAATGGCGTAGAAGCCGCCATAGCCCAGCACCAACAGCCCCGACAACCCCACCACTACGTTCAGACCGAGGCCCAACATCACGTAGATCAGCGTCAGCGTGGCGATATCGACGCTGCCGCGCGAAACCAGGAACGGCCAAATCACCGCCGCCACAATCATCAACACCATGAGCAGCTTCTGCTTCGGTGTCGAACCATCAAAGCCCGGCAGCACCAGGCCATTGCCGCTGCGTTTGAATTTGCCGTGGAATAACGGGCGCAGCAACTGGAACAGAAATACCACGCCGCAACCGACAAAAATCCAGTTCCAGCGTACCGTCCCGGCATTCGATACCACCAGTTTGGTGCCATCAAGATCAAGGCGCATGCCCATAAAGAAGGTGGCAAGCACCAGCAACATCACCGTAGAGATAACGGCGTTAACCAGTCCGAGGCGCTTCATACTTTTTCCACCTCCGGACGGCCAAGGATACCGGTTGGCATCACCAGCAGCACCACAATCAGCAGCGCAAAGGAGACCACATCTTTATATTCGGTGGAGAGATAGGCAGAAGTCAGCGCTTCAGCAATACCCAGCACCAGGCCGCCAATCATCGCGCCTGGAATGCTGCCGATACCGCCCAGCACTGCGGCAGTAAAGGCTTTCATCCCGGCCATAAAGCCGATAAACGGGTTGATAGAGCCGTAGAACTGCCCGAGCAGCACGCCCGCTACCGCCGCCATCGCCGCACCAATCACAAAGGTCAGGGAAATCACGCGATCGGTATTGATACCCAGCAGGCTGGCCATTTTCAGGTCTTCTGCACAGGCACGGCAGGCACGTCCCATCCGTGAATAACGGATAAATACCGTCAGGGCCAACATGGCGATAAAGGTCACTACCCAGATCATTAACTGCATGGTGGAGAGCGTGGCAGCAAAGCCGTTGCTTTCACCTAACGTCCATTGCCCGGTGATCAGGCTCGGCAGCGCGAGGTCGCGCGAACCTTGCGTCAGGCTGACGTAGTTTTGCAGGAAGATCGACATCCCGATGGCGGAGATCAGCGCGATCAGGCGCTTGGAGGAACGCACGGGCTTATACGCCACACGTTCGATGCTCCAGCCGTAGGCGCTGGAGATAATGATCGCCATGACAAAACCGGCGGCAATCATCAGCCAGGTGGTGTCGATGCCCATCATCATCAGCGCGGCGATGACGATAAAGGAGACATAGCTACCGATCATGTACACCTCGCCGTGGGCGAAGTTGATCATGCCGATAATGCCGTAAACCATCGTGTACCCAATGGCGATCAGCGCGTAGGTGCTGCCCAGGGTCACTCCGTTGAACATCTGCTGGAGGAAATAGAGGAACTGCTCGGACATAACAAGTACCTTAGAAACACGTCCGTGATGGTAAATCGTTACCGCGACTGGCGGTAAATTAACCGGTTTGATTAAGGGCGGCCTGAAGGCCGCCCCTGCGATCGTGCTGGATGCAACGATTACTTGATCGCGGTTGATGAGCCGTCTTTATGCCATTTGAAGATGCCGAACTCGAAGCCTTTCAGGTCACCTTTCTGGTCCCAGCTCAGGTTGCCCATCACCGTCGGCACTGGCGCGCCTTCTTTCAGGTTCTTCGCGATCGCGTCAGGCTCGTCGCTCTTGCTACGCTCGATACCGGCCACCAGCGACTGAATCGCGGCATAAGTGGTCCAGACAAACGGACCGGTCGGATCTTTGCGGTTCGGTGCGGTATTGGCTTTGATGGCGTCCACAATCGCTTTGTTGTCCGGCAACTGGTCGTAGCGCTTCGGCAGCGTCACGTACAGACCTTCAGAAGCATCACCGGCAATGTTAGACAGTGAGGCATTGCCCACCCCTTCCGGTCCCATAAAGCCAGCATTCAGACCTGCTGCTTTGGCCTGACGCAGAATCTGGCCCAGCTCCGGGTAGTAACCACCGTAGTAAACGAAGTCGACGTTATCTTTCTTCAGACGGGCAATCAGGGTAGAGAAATCTTTATCGCCAGCGGTGATGCCTTCGAACAGCACCACGTTGCCGCCTTTGGCTTTCAGGGTTTTCTGCACGGATTCCGCCAGACCCTGGCCGTACTGCTGCTTGTCATGCACCACAGCGATACGTTTTGGTTTGATGGTGTCGAGGATGTAGTTTGCTGCCGTCGGGCCTTGATCGGAATCCAGGCCGGTGGTGCGCAGCACGTCAGCATAACCACGCGCGGTCAGTTCCGGTGCAGTCGCTGCCGGGGTAATCATCAGCACGCCTTCGTCGTTATAGATGTCAGACGCTGGCTGGGTAGAAGAGGAGCACAGGTGGCCGATAACGTATTTGATGCCGTCGTTCACAACTTTGTTGGCAACCGCTACCGCTTGTTTCGGGTCGCAGGCGTCGTCGTATTCTACGCCGACCAGTTTATCGCCGTTGACACCGCCTTTCGCGTTGATGTCCTTAATGGCCTGTGCCGCACCGGTAAATTGCATGTCGCCGTATTGGGCTACCGGGCCGGTTGCTGCGCCGACGATGGCAATTTTGATGTCTTTTGCCAGCGCCGCATGGCTCATCGCCAGCGCCACGCAGCCCGCCAATAATGCGCGTCCTTTACTCATTTTCATGCGAACTTCCCCATCTGTTGTGTCGTGTCTGTTGTGGTTTGGATTATTTTCTGCCAGTGAAAGAGGAAAACTGATTCTGGAATAATGAGTTAGCGCACTTTTCTGGCATTTATTGGTAATAAGGCTTTATTTTTCAGGTTATTAAACAGGAAGTTTCTTCTGTAAATCAACTGACATATTCAGTTATAGCCGGGTTGAACAGCAGAATCGTCTGGTTGTTATGGCCGTATTTTCGCCGACTTGCCAGCTAATTATGCTGGCTATTTAATCAACCATCGCCCTGTTCAACTATTATCCTGGCAAACAGGCTGTTGTTTGACCTATTTTCATCAAAAAAAAGTGACAGCGCTCTGACTGTCTAAATTCGCTACACTATGCCCTTTGCACTAGTACAGGTACGGGGAATGAAGCTCACTATTCAGCGCTTAACATCGTTGACGACGCAGGATCGAATCGACCTGACCAAAGTCTGGCCGGAGATCGATATTTCGCAACTGGAATCCCGGCTAAGCGAAACGCAGCGCATGTATGCCGCACGCTTTAATGATCGTCTGCTGGCAGCACTGCAACTGACCATTCAGGGCGTGCAGGGAAAAATTACGCATCTTCAGGTACGGGAAGTGACGCGCCGACGTGGTGTGGGGAAATATTTGCTGGAGGAGACGCTGGCACAGAACAGCGCACTGGCAGCGTGGTGGGTGGCCGATGATGGCGACGATGATCAGGCCGTGCGGGCGGCGTTTATGCAGGCTTGCGGCTTCCGCGCTCAGGCCGATGGCTGGACGCGCTAAATCGCAGGCATAAAAAAGGCGACTCGCTGAGTCGCCCTTTCTGACAGTGCCTTATCAGGCTTCAATCGCCATACGTAATTTCTTCATGGCGTTCTTTTCCAGCTGGCGTACACGCTCTGCGGAAACACCGTATTGATCGGCCAGTTCCTGCAACGTGGTTTTGTTCTCTTCATCCAGCCAGCGCGCACGGATGATGTGCTGACTACGCTCGTCCAGGCCCTGCATCGCGTCGGTCAGTTTGTCGGCGGCGTGTGCATCCCAGTTGTCCTCTTCAATACCGTCGGCAAAGTCAGAGGTTTTATCCTGCAGATACAGCACCGGAGCCATGGTCTTGCTTTCGCCGTTTTCGTCGTCAGCCGACATGTCGAAAGTCATATCCTGTGCCGCCATGCGCGATTCCATTTCACGCACATCTTTGCTGCTCACGCCCAGCTCGCGCGCTACCATCTCGACTTCATCCTGGTTAAACCAGCCCAGACGCTGCTTGGTTTTACGCAGGTTAAAGAACAGCTTACGCTGTGCTTTCGTGGTAGCGACCTTCACGATACGCCAGTTACGCAGTACGTATTCGTGAATCTCAGCTTTAATCCAGTGCACGGCAAACGACACCAGACGCACACCAACTTCAGGATTGAAGCGACGCACCGCCTTCATCAGGCCGATGTTCCCTTCCTGAATCAGGTCTGCCTGTGGCAAGCCGTAACCGGAATAGTTACGAGCGATATGAACAACAAAGCGCAGATGAGACAGGATCAGCGTCTTAGCCGCATCCAGATCGCCCTGGTAATGCAGCCGTTCAGCCAGCGCTTTTTCCTCTTCTGCCGACAGCATCGGCCAGACGTTGGCAGCCCGAATATACGATTCCAGGTTACCAAGAGGAGCAATAGCTAAAGTTTGCATTTCTTTGGTCATTCAAACCCTCACAAATTCAGTGGAATATTGCTGCACGTTCCCATGAGCAAACGATACATTACGTCAACGTTGCTGGAAATCTGAAAGCAATCTGTGCTACCCGAACTTAGAGATCCAAGTTATCCACAAGTTCCATTGTAACAGTGAATATTTTACACACAGATGACAGGAAGGGAAGCGGAGAAAAATCCTCTGCACCCGTTTGTCGGCAGCAGAGGACTATTATACCAAAAAAATGTGTCAGGCGTTTACTGGGGCGTAAATCGGCGTAAATGTTGTACCGTCGCCAGCCAGGCAGCAATCCAGCCGATGATGGCGGCAATCAACAGCAACAACAGCGCTTCATCCCAGGAAAAGCCTTCCAGATCAAAGCTGGTGCCAAACACCTGCGCCACCTGGGCGACCACCGATTGCAGACGCAGCACCAGCACCTCAGACAGGATCAGTGACAGCACCGCACCGCTGAAGCCCAGCATTGCTCCGCCATACAGGAACGGACGCAGAATAAAGCCGTCAGTGGCCCCCAGCAATTTCTGCACGTTGATGGTGTCACGGCGTGCAAAGATACTGAGGCGGACGCTGTTACCTATCACCAGGAATACCGCAACGACCATCAGCAAGCCAATGATCTCGGCAATTTGTCCCACCAGCCCGGACAACGCCGCCAGACGGGCAAACCAGCTATCGTCCATACGGACTTCATCCACGCCCTGCACTTTCGACACGCGATCACGCAGGCTCGCCAGCGTATCGGCACTCTGGAAATTCAGCTTCGGCGTGATAATCGCCACCGCCGGTAGCGGATTCTGCTCCAGCATATCCATCGCGCCGCCAAAACCAGACCAGTTGCGGAACTCGTTAAGCGCCTCTTCTCGCGTCAGATAATCGACATTTTTCACGCCATCCAACTGTTTCAGTTGCGTAGTAACGTTCTCTGCCGCCGTGTCATCCAGCGTTTTGGAGAGATACACCGTCAGCTGCGGTGCCGGATACCACTGGGTCGCCGCCTGACTGACGTTTTTCCACACCATATAGCAGACGCTGGGCAGCGTCAGCGAGATAGCAATCACCATCACCGTCAGCAACGTCGCCAACGGCTGACGCCACATGTCGGACAGCGTGCCGCGCAGCGCATAGCGCCACTGCTCCTGCCAGCCGCCCTTCAGCGCTTTGCTTTTCGAAGGCTGTTTCGCTTTCGGCGCGGGTGCGCGCTTATTGCGTTTATTGACCATCATGGCCTCCGTGCAGGCGTCCCTGATTGAGCGTCATCATGCGATAGTTACGACGGGCGATCAGGCCCATATCGTGGGTAGCCATCAGCACCGTCACACCCACGCGGTTAAACTCTTCAAACAGGCGCAGAATATCTTCCGACAGCGCTTCATCAAGGTTACCGGTCGGTTCATCCGCCAGCAGCACGGCGGGTTTATTCACCACTGCACGCGCAATGCCGACGCGCTGCTGTTCACCGCCAGAGAGCTGAATCGGGAAACTTTTCGCTTTGTCGAGCAGGCCTACTTTATCCAGCGCCGCCGAGACGCGACGACGAATATCCTCACCGCTGGCTCCCGAGATAATCAGCGGGATCGCCACGTTGTCATACACCGAACGATCCATCAGCAGGTGGTGATCCTGGAAGATCATGCCAATCTGACGACGCAAAAAGGGCACTTCGCTATTCCGCAGCCGGGAGATGTCGTGCCCACTGAACCAGATTTTCCCGGCGCTCGGGCGCTCAATACCACAAATCAGTTTCAGTAAGGTACTTTTCCCCGCGCCAGAGTGGCCGGTCAGAAACGCCATTTCGCCGGGGCGCAGATGAAAATCCACCCCCTGGAGCGCCTGACGTCCGCCCAGATATGCCTTACTGACCTCTTCAAAGCGAATCATCCCAATTAGTCCTCTCGGGCAAACAGTGCCTCAATAAAGTCTGCGGCCTTAAACGGCCGTAAATCCTCGATGCCTTCCCCGACACCGATATAACGAATCGGAATGCCAAACTGATCGGCAACCGAGAAGATCACACCACCTTTCGCGGTGCCATCCAGTTTTGTCAGGGTGATGCCGGTCAGGCCCACCGCTTCATGGAACAGTTTCGCCTGGCTGATGGCGTTCTGCCCGGTGCTGGCATCGATGGTCAGCATCACTTCATGCGGCGCATCTTCATCCAGTTTCTTCATCACGCGGGTGATTTTCTTCAGTTCTTCCATCAGGTGCGATTTGTTTTGCAGACGTCCGGCGGTATCGGCGATCAACACATCGACGTTACGCGCTTTCGCAGCCTGGATGGCGTCAAAAATCACTGACGCGGAATCCGCACCGGTATGCTGCGCGATAACCGGGATGTTGTTGCGCTGACCCCAGACCTGCAATTGCTCTACCGCAGCCGCACGGAAGGTATCGCCCGCCGCCAGCATCACGGATTTGCCTTCGGCCTGATACTGGCGCGCCAGCTTGCCGATGGTGGTGGTTTTACCGACCCCGTTGACCCCAACCATCAGGATAACAAACGGTGTTTTTCCGGAGACATCCAGCGGCGCATCCACTTTGTCGAGAATCCCGGCCATCTCGGTTTTCAACAGGCCATACAGCGCTTCCGCATCACGCAGTTGTTTGCGGTCTGCCTGCTGCGTCAGATTCGTGATGATGCGACGCGTGGTTTCAACCCCAACGTCCGCAATCAGCAACTGCTCTTCCAGTTCCTCAAACAGATCGTCATCGATTTTTTTGCCGCGGAACAGACTGATAAAGCCAGAACCCAGATTGGCACGGGTTTTTACCAGGCTGCGTTTCAGACGGGCAAAGAAGCCCTCTTTGGTGGGGCGCTCCTGCTCCTGCGCCACCATTGGGGCGGCGGCCAGTGGCAGATCGCTGACGGTATCCTCAACGACCTCCGGCTCCGCTTCGGGTGCGTCTTCTGCCAACGCCAACGCTTCCAGCTCTTCATCGCTGAGCGGGCTGTCTTCTTCGTCCTGCGTGGCTTCGGCTACCGGCTCAAGCTCCGGTTGCTGCTGCGTTTCTGGCAGGGCTTCTTCTGCGACAACAACCTCCGGCGCGGCAACCGGCTGCTCAGCCACCTGCTCGGTGACGGCAACGGTTTCTTCCGCCTGCGCTTCGGCGCGATCTAACGCGCTCTCTTCAACGGCTGGCTCCTGCGCCACCTCAGCGGGTTGTTGCTGCTCTTCGGCAGGCTGTTGCGTCTCTTCTTCTTTGCCAAAGCCTAGCCAGGAAAAAAAGCCGCGTTTTTTCTCTTTTGCCATTGTGTAACCACACTCCTCGATGGCTTATTCCCGGTAGCACGCTGTTCCCAGGGGATAAAAAAATTCAATTTGAAGGCTTCAGCCGCGAAAAAATCAGTGCATTACGCGCGCCATACCAACTCACTAGTCTAACACTTTCCAGCCAGCGCACCACAGCACCCTTTTTTACGTTTCTTCTGCCTTCCACGCCCGTTAAACTACGCAACAAATTATGACGAGTTGTGAGCAAAATGAGTAAATCCCCCCGCAGCAGCGGCGCTGCTGGTCAGATCCGCATCATTGGCGGTCAATGGCGCGGCCGTAAATTGCCGGTGCCCGACAGCGCTGGCCTACGTCCGACCACCGATCGGGTACGCGAAACCTTGTTTAACTGGCTGGCCCCGGATATTCAGCAGGCACGCTGCCTGGATTGCTTTGCCGGTAGCGGCGCGCTCGGCCTCGAAGCGCTGTCGCGCTTTGCCGCCTCTGCTACCCTGTTGGAACTGGAGCGCCCGGTCGCCCAGCAATTAATGCAAAACCTGCAAACGCTGCGTGCCAGCCATGGCAAGGTGGTGCAGACCAATACGCTGCAATGGCTGAGCCAGCCGGGCGAACCCTTTGACGTAGTGTTTGTCGATCCGCCGTTCCGCAAGGGGCTGTTGCAGGAGACGCTGGCGCTGCTGGAGCAAAACGGCTGGCTGGCGGCGGAAGCGCTGATCTACGTCGAAAGCGAAGTGGAACAGGGTGTACCGCCGGTGCCTGCGAGTTGGGATTTGTACCGCGAGAAAATTGCCGGACAGGTGGCTTATCGTTTATATCAACGCCAACAAGGAGATGCGTGATGTGGCTTAATCTGGGACGTTTATTAATGATCTGCGTCTGGGCCTTTTTGTTGTTAAATCTGGTCCAGCCGTTCCCCACCCCGCTACGCTATTTCGTGCATGTAGCGTTGTTCTTTATGGTGATTATGCATGGTTTGCAGCTGGTATTGCTGCGCGCCACGCAGCCAAAGGAAGCGCCAAAATTGGGACGTGCCACGCAATTAAAGATTTTCTTCTTTGGCGTGTTTGAACTGCTGGCGTGGCAAAAGAAACATTATCCCAAAGGATAATGTTTCTGCATGATCACTGTGCCGGGGTAAAACTGACAAAGCGGCTGCCCTGCATTTTCAGCTCGCCTTTCACCCCTTTATCCATCTGATGATAATCCCCGGCATTGATCACCAGCTTAAAATCTCCCGCCCCATTCAGCGGATGGAACCAGGCTTCATAACGCATATCTTCTCCGGCAATCACTTCACGCTGGCGCGAACGGCGATTGGGTGACGGATATTCTCGCTTGGTTTTGATTTCGACGCTCAGGGTTTGGATCGGGGAGGCATCGTTCACCGCCGTTTCACGGCGTTGCTTGATAAACTGACGGGTCGCCAAAACAGCAATAATCGCCAGTACGATAAAAAAGAGTAGCGGTGGTTTGCTCATGTTTTCTCTCGTGCTTTGCGTTAATGTCGGAAAGGTTAAGAGGGCCAAGCATACAACCAGAGTTGCCCGATTGTCACATTCACCGCCGGTAACTTACACTGGGATCGCGTTTTTGGGAAAATTCATCAGACTGGCGGACATCACGTCCAGAAAAGGGAGAAAACATGCTTTGGTCTTTCCTTGCCGTACTTTTTTCCGGTTGGCTCTATGTCGATGCAACTTACCGCGGCCCGCAGTGGCAGCGTTGGTTATTTAAACCCGTCACCCTGTTGCTGCTGGTGGCCTGGGCCTGGCAAGCGCCTACCTTTAACCCCACCGATTACCTGATTCTCGCAGGCCTGGTTGCCACACTGGTTGGCGATGCGTTGACGCTGCTGCCACGCCAGCAGATGCTGTATGCGCTGGGTGCTTTCTTTCTCTCGCATCTGCTCTACACCATCAGCTTTGCCGCACACATGACGGTCAGCTTCTTCTGGCCGGTGCCGCTCACGCTATTGATCATCGGCGTGATATTGATTGGCATCATCTGGACCAAGCTGGAAGAGTTACGCTGGCCGGTGTGTACCTTTATCGGCATGACGCTGGTGATGACCTGGATGGCGGCTGAAAACTACTTCTTCCGTCCGACGGATTACAGCTTCTCGCTGCTGGTCGGTGCCGGGCTGCTGCTGCTGGCAAATATCGTCTGGTTTATCACCCACTATCGCCGTCGTTTCCGCGCCGATAGCGCCATCGTTGCGGCCTGCTACTTTGCCGGTCATTTTATGATCGTGCGCTCTTTGTGGCTCAATTGAAGAAAAAGTCATCTTCCGCGCTTGACTCTGGAGTGCACTCCAGAGTGTAGCATCAGGGTACGGACCTTCGTCCGTCCCTGAATCCGGAGGTTACATGCATCAACATACCCACGCCTGCCGTTGTGGCAAAAGCCATAACAAACCGCAGCCGCTTTGCGGCATCAGCCGTGCACGCCCGGTGACGCTACAGATTTCCGCCGCACAGCCGGTGACGCCAGACAGCAACTGTAGCTGCTGCGATAACGGCAGTCCCGGCGGTGGCGACACCGACGAAGAGAGCGACAGGCCCGGCCCCAGCGCCCATCAATTCCGCTGGCAAATTGCCGGGATGGATTGCCCGAGCTGTGCACGCAAAATCGAAACCGCCGTACAAAAACTGCCACAGGTACGCAACGCCCGTGTCATCTTCGCCAGTGAGAAATTGGTGGTCGATGCCGAAAACGATATCCGTCCGGCGATTGAACAGGCGGTCAAAAGCGCCGGTTTCAGCCTGATCGCCGCCGATGTGCAAACCCAGCCCGCTCGCTTGCGGGAAAACGCCGGTTTGCTGCTGCTGGCACTGTTGATGCTTGCCAGCTGGCTGCTCAGCCTGACGTCCCCGCTGTGGGGCGATCGCTTGTTTGTCATCACCACCTTAGTCGGCCTGCTGCCGGTTGCCCGCAGCGCCTGGCGTCTGCTGCGCAGCGGTTCCCCTTTCAGCATCGAAACCCTGATGACGCTCGCCGCTGGCGGTGCGCTGGTGATTGGTGCACATGCCGAAGCCGCGATGGTTTTGCTGCTGTTTCAACTGGGCGAACGTCTGGAAGCCTATGCCGCCACGCGCGCCCGTCGCGGTGTGACCGCGCTGATGGCGTTGCGCCCCGATACCGCCACCCGCGTGCGCGGCGCACTGCGTGAGCAGGTGGCGCTGGCGGAGTTACGTCCCGGAGATGTGATTGAAGTCGCGGCGGGTGGCCGTTTGCCTGCCGATGGCGAGTTACTTGCCAGCGCCGCCAGCTTTGACGAAAGCGCATTAACTGGCGAATCAGTGCCGGTAGCACGCCAGCCTGGCGAGACGGTTATGGCCGGAGCCACCAGCGTCGATCGTCTGGTCAGGTTGCAGGTGATTTCTGAACCCGGCCACAGCGCCATCGACCGTATCCTGCAACTGATTGAGGAAGCGGAAAGCCATCGCGCACCGGTCGAGCGTTTTATCGATCGCTTCAGCCGTCTCTATACCCCGGCAATTATGCTGTTGGCATTGCTGGTGATGACGCTGCCGCCGCTGATCGCGGGCGCTGACTGGCTGCCGTGGATTTACAAAGGTTTGACGCTGCTGCTGATTGGTTGCCCGTGTGCGCTGGTGATTTCCACCCCGGCAGCGATTACCTCTGGTTTGGCGGCCGCAGCACGCCAGGGGGCGTTGATTAAAGGCGGTGCCGCACTGGAACGGCTCAGCCGCGTCAGCATGATGGCGTTCGATAAAACCGGCACCCTGACCGAAGGCAAGCCGCAGGTCTCCGATGTGCTGGCGTTTGGAGACGCACAGCCGGAAAGGTTGCTGGCGCTCAGTGCCGCGATTGAACAGGGTTCCAGCCATCCGCTGGCGCTGGCTATCGTCGCAGAAGCCACCCGGCAGCAGCTTTCCCTGCCGGTGGCATGTGATCAGCGCACGCTAACCGGTAGCGGCATCGAAGCGCAGATTGCGGGCATCCACTATCAGTTGCTGGCCCCGCGTGAAGTGAAAAACCTGCTGGAGGATCAGCTGCAAACCATCGCGCAGCTTGAGAACGGTGGCAAAACGGTGGTGGTCCTGTTACAGGACGCCCGTCCGCTTGGCGTGTTGGCGTTGCAGGATCAGTTACGTCGCGAAGCGGCCAGCGCGCTGGCAGAACTGCAACAACTCGGCATCCGCAGTCTGATGCTGACCGGTGATAACCCGCGCGCCGCCGCCGCGATTGCTGCGGAATTGCAGATTGATTATCGCGCCAGCCTGCTGCCTGCCGCTAAGGTCGCCGCGGTGCGTGAACTGGATGCACAGCAATCGCTGGCGATGATTGGCGATGGCATCAACGATGCGCCAGCGATGAAAGCAGCCACGCTGGGCATTGCAATGGGCAGCGGCACTGATGTGGCGCTGGAAGCAGCCGATGCGGCACTGACGCAAAACCGGCTGGCGATTCTGCCGCGTACCGTGGCGCTGGCACGCCGCACCCGCCGTATCATCCGCCAGAATATCGCGCTGGCGCTGGGGCTGAAGGCGTTATTCCTGGCCACCACGCTGCTCGGCTTTACCGGGTTATGGCTGGCGGTATTGGCGGATTCCGGTGCTACTGCGCTGGTCACCGCCAACGCGCTGCGACTGCTGCGTTCACGTTAAACAAGACGCGGATGCCTTCAGGCATCTGCGCCTTTCTGGATCAGGTACTGATACGGCAGACTGTCCGTCTGCTGCGCCAGCAAGGTATGTTCCATAAAGCGGCAAAAGCCGGGGATATCACGCGTGGTCGCCGGATCGTCAGCAATAATCAGCAGGGTTTCGCCCGCCTGCATCTGGCGCACGGTTTTACGCACCATCATCACCGGCTCCGGGCAGCGCAGGCCAAGGGCATCAAGGGTATGGTCCGGCGCGGAAAAGGGATCGCTCATGATTCTCTGTCTGTTTGCAAGGGAGGGCGCTCATTCTAGCGCGCTCAATCATCCGCGCAAGGCGATAACGATTGCGTTAATATTAACCATTGCATAAATCGCACAACGCGATAAGATGCCGCCGATTTTTTATTAACCACCGCAAAAAACTGCGGTACTGGGTTCCCTCACCCCAACACTAAAAAGGCTAAACATGATCGCTTTTTCTCCGCGTCAGCGCATGCATGCGCTGTTCTGGCTGTCTTTGTTTCATTTGCTGGTGATCACCTCCAGTAACTATCTGGTGCAGCTACCGGTGGCCATTTTTGGCTTCCACACCACCTGGGGTGCCTTCAGCTTTCCGTTTATTTTCCTCGCCACCGATCTCACCGTGCGTATTTTCGGCGCGCCGCTGGCCCGTCGTATTATTCTGGCGGTGATGGTGCCGGCGTTGTTTATCTCTTACATCGTTTCCTGCGTGTTTTATCAGGGCGAATGGCAGGGCTGGGCGTCACTGGAGCAGGTGAACCTGTTCGTGGCCCGTATCGCCAGCGCCAGCTTTATGGCCTATGCGTTAGGGCAGATTCTGGATGTACACGTGTTTAACCGTCTGCGCCGCCTGCCACAGTGGTGGATTGCGCCGGCTGCGGCGATGTTCCTCGGCAATATCAGCGATACCCTGGCGTTCTTCTTTATCGCTTTCTACAAAAGCCCGGACCCGTTTATGGCCCAGCACTGGGTGGAAATCGCGCTGGTGGATTACAGCTTCAAAGTGATGATCTGCATGCTCTTCTTCCTGCCGGCCTATGGCGTGCTGCTCAATGCGACGCTGAAGCGTCTGGCTGAGCGTTCGGCCCAACGTCAGCTCAATTTCGGTTAATTCTACGTAGTGCCCGCGTTGCACCCACGCTAAGATTTCCTGACAAACCGGCGGTTGCTTTTGACCGCCGATTCCGATTTGATAATCGCGGACTGGAATCTTGTTATAGGGAAAAGAATGCGTAACTTAGTGAAATATGCGGGCATTGGCCTGCTGGTGCTTGGCCTCGCGGCCTGTGACCAGAAAAAGGATGACGCGGCAACGGCTGACAACGGCAGCGCTGCCAGCCAGTCAACCCAGACGGTAAGTCTGCTGGACGGAAAACTGAGCTTCACCCTGCCTGCGGGCATGGCGGATAAGAGCGGTAAGCTTGGTACCGAATCCGCCAATATGCATGTCTATGCCGATCAGACCGGCGCGCGCGCAATTATCGTGATTGCCGGTGACCCGACCAATGAAGCGCTGGATGCGCTGTCACAGCGTCTGGAACAGCAGCAACGCAACCGCGACCCGCAGTTGCAGGTGGTATCGAACAAAGCGGTAACGCTGAGCGATCAACCGGCTCAGCAGCTGGATACCGTGATTTCTGCCAACCACCAGACCTCCTGGTCTTCGGTGATTCTGGCGAAAGTTGACGGCAAACTGCTGACTCTGCAAATCACCCTGCCAGCGGATAATCAGCAGCAGGCCCAGAGCGATGCAGATGCCATCGTGAAAAGCATTACGCTGAAATAGTTTTTGCGGCCTGTGGCCCTCGCCCCGGCCCTCTCCCGCAAGACGGGAGAGGGTGGCGTCCAGCGTTCCGTTACAATCTCACCGGCGAAATATGCCAGATCTCATCGGCGTACTCCTGAATGGTCCGATCCGCAGAGAAGTAGCCCATATTGGCGATGTTCAACGCCGCACGTCGCTGCCACTCATCCGGCTGACGATACAGTTTGTCCACCTTGTCCTGGGTATCCACATAACTGCGATAATCCGCCAACAATTGATAGTGGTCGCCAAAGTTCACCAGCGCATCAAACAGATTACGATAGCGGCCCGGGTCCTGTGGGCTGAACAGCCCGCTGGCAATTTGCGTCAGCGCCTGATGCAACTCCTCATCTTCTTCATAGTATTTACGTGGGTTGTAGCCATCTTTCCGCAATTGCTCAACCTGCGGCGTGGTGTTACCGAAGATAAAGATATTCTCCGCCCCCACATGCTCACGCATCTCGACGTTAGCACCATCCAGCGTACCAATGGTTAACGCCCCGTTGAGCGCAAACTTCATGTTGCTGGTGCCGGAAGCCTCCGTCCCCGCCGTGGAAATCTGCTCGGAGAGATCCGCCGCCGGAATAATGATCTGCGCCAGGCTAACGCCGTAGTTGGGGATAAACACCACCTTCAATTTGTTCTTCACGTCGGGATCATTGTTGATCACCTTCGCCACATCGTTGATCAGATGGATAATGTGCTTGGCCATGTAATAGGCCGAGGCAGCCTTACCGGCGAAAATATTCACGCGCGGCACCCAGTCGGCGGTGGGATCCGCCTTGATACGGTTGTAGCGGGTGATCACGTGCAGAACATTGAGCAGTTGGCGTTTGTACTCGTGGATACGCTTGATCTGCACATCAAACAACGCATGCGGGTCCAGCACGATATCAAGGTTTTTCGCCACCCAATCTGCCAGACGCTTTTTGTTGGCAAACTTGGCATCGGCGATCTGCTCGATAAACGCCGGGAAATCGATTTGCGGCGTCAGGTCACTCAGCTGGCTGAGATCGGTGCGCCAGGTGCGACCTATTGCCTCATCCAGCACCTCCGAGAGCGCCGGGTTAGCCAGCGCCAGCCAGCGGCGCGGCGTCACACCATTGGTTTTATTACAGAAGCGGCCTGGGAACAGGCGTGCAAAATCGGCAAACAGCGACTGCACCATCAGGTTGGAGTGCAGTTCAGACACGCCGTTGACCTTATGGCTGACCACTACCGCCAGCCACGCCATGCGTATCTTACGACCATTGTTCTCATCAATGATTGAGATACGCGACATCAGATCCCAGTCATCCGGGTAGTATTCCTGAATGGTTTTCAGGAAGTAGTCGTTGATTTCAAACACGATACTGAGATGGCGCGGCAGGATCTTGCCGATCATATCCACCGGCCAGGTTTCCAGCGCTTCGCTCATCAGCGTGTGGTTGGTGTAGGAGAACACCTGGCAGGTCACCTCAAACGCATCGTCCCAGGTAAATTTCTGCTCATCAATCAACAAACGCATCAGCTCTGGGATCGCCAGCACCGGATGGGTATCGTTGAGGTGGATGGCGATTTTGTCTGCCAGATTGTCCCAGGTCTGGTGCATCTGCCAGTGGCGGTTAAGGATGTCCTGTACCGTTGAGGAAACGAGGAAATATTCCTGGCGCAGACGCAGTTCGCGGCCCGAATAGGTGGAGTCATCGGGATAAAGCACACGCGATACGTTTTCCGAGTGGTTTTTATCTTCCACTGCGGCAAAGTAATCGCCCTGATTAAACTTACCAAGGTTGATTTCGTTACTGGCCTGCGCGCCCCACAACCGCAGCGTGTTGGTGGCATCGGTGTCAAAACCAGGCACGATCTGATCGTAAGCAATCGCCAGGATCTCTTCGGTTTCGATCCAGCGCACCCGGCTACCTTCGTGCTGCAAACGCCCGCCGAAGCGTACCTTGTAGCGGGTGTTAAATCGCTGGAATTCCCACGGGTTGCCGTATTCCAACCAGTAGTCCGGCGATTCGCGCTGTTGTCCGTCGACAATGTTCTGCTTGAACATGCCGTAGTCGTAACGAATGCCGTAGCCACGTCCCGGCAGGCCGAGGGTCGCCAGTGAATCGAGGAAACAGGCGGCAAGACGTCCCAGGCCACCGTTGCCGAGGCCGGGATCGTTCTCTTCTTCCATCAGTTCGCTGAGATCCAGTCCCATCTCGTCCAGCGCCTGATTGAGATCGTCATAAATCCCCATCGCCAACAGCGCATTGCCGAGGGTGCGGCCCATCAGAAACTCCATCGACAGGTAATACACCTGGCGTACATCCTGCGACAGTTGCGCGCGGCTGGAACGCAACCAGCGCTCCACCATACGATCGCGCACCGCCAGCAGCGCGGCGTTCAACCACTCATGCTTATTGGCGATCGAGGGGTCTTTGCCGATGGTGAACATCAGTTTATAGGCTATCGAGTGCTTCAGCGCATCAACCGTCAGGGTGGGTGAGGCATAGGTGAAAGGTGCGTTCATATCAAGTATCCCAATCTCTCATTACAGCAAACGTTGATAAAGATCGCGGTAGGCTTGTGCTGCCACCTGCCAACTAAAATCCATCCCCATCGCCTGACGCTGAACATAACGCCAGAGGGAAGGGCGGGACCAGAGTACAAAGGCACGCCGGATCGCTCTGAGCAACGACCAGGCATTACTGTCTTCAAAGCTGAAACCACTGGCGATACCATCGGCCAGGTTCTCCAGCGAACTGTCATTCACCGTATCCGCCAGACCGCCAGTACGACGTACCAGCGGCAGGGTGCCGTACTTCAGGCCATAAAGTTGTGTCAGGCCGCACGGTTCAAAACGGCTGGGCACCAGAATCACATCCGCACCCCCGACGATGCGGTGCGAGAACGCCTCGTGGTAACCGATCTGCACGCCGACGCTACCGGGATGCTCGGCAGCCGCCGCGAGAAATCCCTGCTGTAATTCGGCATCCCCCTGCCCCAGCAACACCAGCTGGCCGCCCTGCGCCAGCAATCCCGGCAAGGCTTCCAGCACCAAATCCAGCCCTTTTTGTCGGGTTAAGCGGCTGATCACGCAAAACACCGGCACTTTGTCATCCACCTTCAGGCCCATGGCAATTTGTAGCTGGCGCTTGTTCTCGGCTTTGCTCTCCAGCGTGTCCCGGTCGTAACGCGCGGTCAGCAGCAGATCATGTGCCGGGTCCCAAATCGCCGGGTCCACACCGTTCAGCACGCCACTTAACCGCCCTTCACGCAGCCGCTGTGTCAACAGCGCTTCCATGCCATAACCAAACTCCGGGCGGGTGATCTCCAGCGCGTAAGTCGGGCTGACCGCCGTAATATGATCGGCATAAAACAGGCCAGCCTTGAGATAAGAAATCTGGCCGTAGAACTCCAACCCATGCATGTTGAAGAAGGCGCGCGGTAGCTGAAGCTCCTCCATATGGCGCGCGGAGAACAGCCCCTGATACGCCAGGTTATGCACGGTAAACACCGATTTTGCCGGGCGGCCACGTGCCTCCAGATAGGCACAGGTCAACCCGGCATGCCAGTCATGCGCATGCACGATATCTGGCCGCCAAAAGGTATCCAGTCCGCAGGCGAGTTCACAGCCCATCCAGCCGAGCAGCGCAAAGCGCAGATAGTTATCGACGTAGGCAAACTGTGATTCGTCGTGGTACGGGCTGCCGGGACGTTCATACAATCCCGGCGCATCAATTAAATAAATGCCAACACCGTTAAAATGTCCAAAAAGTAAGCGAACAAACCCGGCAAAGGTTGGCAGCTCCGCCACCACTTCCGTATCCGGAATCCCTCTACGCAGGTCAGGATACGCGGGCAGCAACACACGCGTATCCGTACCACCGGCAATCTGTGCCTGCGGTAATGCGCCGACAACATCAGCCAACCCGCCGGTTTTCAACAGCGGGAATAGTTCTGAACAGACATGTAAAACCTGCATCCTGGACCCCTTTTGTGTTATCGCTCGCGTTCCACGCGTCGATTGTCTGTGTGCTTTTTCGTCATCGGGCGGCGGCACTCGCCAGTTTGGCTAACATGGTGCGCGTCACCAGCACGATGCCCTCTTCTGAACGGTAAAAACGGCGGCTGTCTTCATCGGGGTTTTCGCCAATCACAATGCCTTCCGGCAACACGCAGGCGCGATCGATCACGCAGCGGCGCAGACGACAGGAGCGGCCAACCACCACATCAGGCAGCAGTACCGAAGAATCGATGTTGCAAAAAGAGTTCACACGCACGCGCGGGAACAGCACCGAGTTCACCACCACCGAGCCGGAGATGATGCAGCCGCCGGAGACCAGCGAGTTCATCGTCATGCCGTGGCTGCCGGAACGATCCTGCACAAACTTCGCCGGTGGTAACGGCTCCATATGGGTTCGAATCGGCCAGGTGTGGTCATACATGTCCAGTTCCGGTGTGACGGAGGCCAAATCCAGATTGGCGCGCCAGTAGGCTTCGAGCGTCCCGACATCGCGCCAATAGGGTTCGGCGGCTTCGTCGCTTTGCACGCAGGACAGGGTGAAGGAGTGCGCGTAGGCGTCGCCGCTGGCCACAATTTTCGGCAGCAAATCTTTACCGAAATCGTGATTGGACTCAGGTAACTCAGCGTCTTCTTCCAGCAGCTGGTAGAGATAATCCGCGTTAAACACATAAATCCCCATGCTGGCCAGCGCTCTGCTGTCGTCACCCGGCATTGAGGGCGGTTTAGGCGGTTTTTCAACAAAATCGATCACGGTATTTTCGGCATCCACCGCCATCACGCCAAAAGCGGTCGCTTCCTCCAGTGGTACCGGTAAACAGGCGATGGTGCATTTGGCACCACGATCGACGTGGTCCAGTAGCATGCGCGAGTAATCCATTTTGTAGATATGATCCCCGGCGAGGATCACGATGTACTGGGCGTTATAACGACGAATGATGTCGAGGTTTTGTGTCACCGCATCCGCTGTACCGCGATACCAATGCTCGGTAGAGAAGCGCTGTTGTGCAGGCAGCAGATCGACAAACTCGTTCATCTCTTCGTTGAAAATCGACCAGCCACGCTGGATATGCTGCACCAGCGTGTGGGACTGATATTGCGTAATCACGCCAATGCGCCGGATACCCGAGTTGAGGCAATTGGAGAGCGCAAAGTCGATGATGCGGAACTTACCGCCAAAGTGCACCGCCGGTTTGGCGCGTTTGGCGGTCAGGTCTTTCAGGCGTGTGCCACGTCCTCCGGCGAGGATCAGGGCTACCGTCTGCGTAGGGAGCTGGCGCGCCAGCATCAGATGATCTGTTCTATCTAAATTTACCATGTCTGACTCCTTATGATTGTTTCAGGAACACACACACACCGTGTGCGGGCCCGTGCCAGACAGTTGTCAAAATGGGGTTATCTTCCCCGGCGAAAGGAGGAATGGCACGCCACTCTCCGTCTGGTAAGGCGAGGTCACTCACCGCATCCGTGGCGTTAATTGTTATTAACCAGCGGCCGGAGAGCAGGATCTGCATTCTGTGCGTCCCCTGTTCCCACTCCTCACTCTCCAGTGGTTTGCCGCTGGCATTGAACCACCGCACGTTGTTATCGCCCTCCTGCCACCAGCGGTCTGCGGTGAGCGCGGGGATGCGCTGACGCAGCTGGATTAACGCAGCAGTGAAGTCGACCAGTCCAGAATCATCCTGTTGCCAGTCAAGCCACGTGAGCGGGTTGTCCTGACAATACGCATTATTGTTGCCATGCTGGCTGTGACCACGTTCATCACCCGCCAACAGCATCGGCGTGCCCTGCGCCAACAGCA
The DNA here is from genome assembly GCF_000175935.2 of Pantoea sp. At-9b. NCBI lineage: Bacteria > Pseudomonadati > Pseudomonadota > Gammaproteobacteria > Enterobacterales > Erwiniaceae > Pantoea > Pantoea sp. At-9b. The sequence continues at coordinate 301,243 of NC_014837.1, read as the reverse complement.
GCGTGGCGAGTAACGCGTGCACACTGAGCCGTCGCCGTTCGACAATATCGAAGCTGACATGCAACCCTTCATGGCCATGGTTATCGCTGAAGTTGCTGTTGCTGCCGTCGCGATTGTCTTCGCCGTTAGCCTGATTGTGTTTATGGTTGAAGCTCACCACATCACGCAGCGTAAAGCCGTCGTGCGCGGTGATCAGATTGATACTGGCGTGCGGCAGACGTGGCGCACGCTGAAAAACATCGCTGGAGGCAGCAAAGCGTCGGGCAAAGTCACCGTTGCTCAGCTCACCATGTAACCAGTAGCGCCGCGTTGCATCACGAAAGTGGTCATTCCACTCGGCAAACGTGGGCGGATAGTTACCGACCTGATAGCCGCCGGGACCGACATCCCAGGGTTCGGCGATCAGTTTTACTTTTGACAACAACGGGCAGGCTTTGATGGCAGCAAACAGCGGCGCATCCTGGCGAAACTCCGGCGTGCGGCCCAGCACCGAGGCGAGGTCAAAGCGAAAGCCGTCGACATGGCAATCGCGCACCCAATGGCGCAGCCCTTCCAGCACCCATTCCATCACCTGGGTATCGCTGAGATTCAGCGTATTACCGCAGCCGGTCCAGTTATGGTATTCGCCCTGCTCGTTAAGCCAGTAATAACTGGCATTATCAATGCCACGCATTGAAATCACCGGGCCGATCGCATCCAGTTCGGCGGTGTGGTTAAACACCACATCGAGGATCACCTCAATCCCCGCCGCATGCAGCCTTTTGACCGCCTGCTGAAACTCCTGCAACGGCGTCAGGCCGTCTTCGCCGGAGGCATAGCGCGGGTCCACCGCCCAAAGCGCCACTGGGTTATAGCCCCAGTAATTGCTCAGCCCCAGCCGCAGCAGACGCGGCTCGCTGGCAAAATGGGCAATCGGCAACAACTCCAGCGCGGTGACACCAAGATGGCGCAGATACTTCACCATAACAGGATGACCCAGCGCCGCATAAGTCCCGCGCAATCTTTCCGGAATTTCCGGATGTAACATGGTCAGCCCACGGACATGCGCTTCATAAATCACCGTTTTGCCCCACGGCGTCCGCGGAGGGCGATCCTCATCCCAGGCAAAATCCTCGGCGATGACCAGGGATTTGGGCGCAATGGCGGCATTATCCTGTTTATCCGGCGCGGTACTGCCGTTGAAAAAGCGTGGGTCGTCCGGCACATCGCCAACTACCGCTCTGGCACAGGGGTCAACCAGCAGTTTCTTCGGGTTAAAGCGATGTCCCTCGGCGGGTAGCCATGGGCCATGCACCCGGTAACCGTAACGCTGGCCCGGCTTCAGCCCGGGAAAATAGCCGTGCCAGATATCGCCACTGCGTTGTGGCAGCGGGAAGCGCCGTTCAACCCCATGCTGGTCAAACAGGCACAGCTCCACTTTTTCCGCATGACGGGAAAACAGCGTGAAGTTAACCCCATGACCATCATAATTTGCGCCCAGCGGTGCGGGCTGCCCGCTCTCCAGCATTATTCTCCCTCCCGCACCAACCAAACCGTCGCCAGCGGCGGCAGGGATAGACTGAGGGATTGCCCCCGACCGTGACTCGGGATGTCATCGGTATGTACCTGATGATTCCGCAGGTCGCTGCCGTGGTAGTCATGCTGGTCGGTATTCAGCACTTCTTGCCAGCGCCCCGCCTGATTGACGCCAAAGCGGTAATGGTGACGCGGCACCGGGGTGAAGTTGCTGACCACAATCACCTCATTGCCCGCGCGATCGCGCCGCACAAAGGCAAAGACAGAGTTTTCATGATCATCAACCACCAGCCATTCAAACCCCTGCGGGTCGAAATCCAGCTGATACAGCGGTGAATAGTGGCGGTAGGTATGGTTGAGATCGCGTACCAGCCGTTGTACGCCGTGATGCCAGTTATCCGCGCCTTCCAGCAGATGCCAGTCGAGGCTGGTGTCGTGGTTCCACTCTTTACCCTGCGCAAATTCACCGCCCATAAACAGCAGTTTCTTGCCGGGGAAGGCCCACATCCAACCGTAATAGGCACGCAGGTTGGCGAATTTCTGCCAAGGATCGCCCGGCATACGGTCGAGAATCGAGCGTTTGCCGTGTACCACTTCGTCATGTGACAGCGGCAATACGAAGTTTTCCGTGTAGTTGTAGAGCATGCCGAAGGTCATCAGCTGATGATGGTAGCGGCGATGCACCGGATCGTGTTTCATGTAATCCAGCGTGTCGTGCATCCAGCCCAGATTCCATTTGAACCAGAAGCCCAGCCCCCCCGCTTCCGGTGGGCGCGAGACGCCGGGATAGTCGGTTGATTCTTCCGCCACGGTGATGCTGCCAGGCGCTGCGCGCCCCAGCGTGCGGTTGGTGTAACGCAGGAAAGAGATAGCCTCAAGGTTATCGCGGCCCCCGTATTGATTGGGTATCCACTCCCCTTCAGCCCGGCTGTAATCGCGGTAGATCATTGATGCCACCGCATCCACGCGCAGCCCATCGATACCGAAACGCTCCAGCCAGTACAGCGCATTGCCGGAGAGGTAATTACTCACTTCACGGCGACCAAAGTTGTAGATCAGCGTGTTCCAGTCCTGATGGTAGCCTTCCCGTGGATCGCTGTGTTCATACAGCTCGGTGCCATCAAATTTCGCCAGCCCGAAGTCATCGCTGGGAAAATGGCCCGGTACCCAATCCAGCAGCACGTTGATACCGGCTGCATGCGCACTGGCAACGAATTCGCGGAACTCATCGCGGGTGCCAAAGCGACGGGTCGGCGCATACATGCCGAGCGGCTGATACCCCCAACTACCGTCAAACGGGTGCTCATTAATCGGCAACAGCTCAATATGGGTAAAACCCATCTCTTTGACATACGAGATCAACTGCTCCGACAGTTCCTTGTAGCTGAGCCAGAAGTTGTTCTCGGTATGTCGCCGCCAGGAACCGAGATGCACTTCGTAAATCGATATCGGCGCATCAAAGGCATTCGCCGCTTTACGCTCTGGTGTCATCTCGGTTTTCGGTGGCAGGCCACAGATCATTGAGGCGGTCTGCGGGCGCATCTGCGCTTCAAAGGCAAAGGGATCGGCTTTGATACGCAGATGGCCGAACGCATCAATGATTTCGAATTTGTACAGCTGGCCGTTGAAGGCTCCGGGGACAAACAACTCCCAGATGCCAAGCTCACGACGGAAGCGCATCGGATGGCGGCGTCCATCCCAATAGTTAAATTCCCCCACCACCGACACCCGGCGGGCATTGGGTGCCCAGACGGAGAAACGCGTCCCGCTGACGCCATCAAGGGTCATGCCATGCGCGCCCAACGTTTCATACGGACGTAAATGGGTGCCCTCGGCCAGCAACCAGGCATCCATCTCCTCCAGCAACGGCCCGAAACGGTAGGCATCATCAATCAGATTCTGCTGGCCATGCCAGTTAACCGCCAGTTGATAGCGAAACAGGTTTTTGCGGCGGGGGATCACGCCACTGAAGAAGCCGCGTGAGTCAAAACATTCCAACTGAGCGCATTTACGCCCGGTGTTGGTTTCAATCACCCACACCTCTGACGCGTCGGGCAGCAAGGCCCGGACCTCCAGACCTTCTGCGGTCTGGTGCATTCCCAGCAGGGAAAAGGGATCGGAATAATTACCCGCAAACAGGGCATTGATCGCCTGGCGATCGGGAAGCTCTGACATGATTTCTTCCTGTGACATTTGGCAGGCGAACTGCGTCAGACGTGAAAGCCTTATCAGATGCGCTGCTCTTCATTGAGCCATGAGTACACAGCAAGGAAGGAGACCGTCCGTGGAAAAAATCTTTGCTATGTACAACAACCATTCAGTACGGAAAGCAAAAAAACCAACTACCGGCACATCATTGTTAAATCATAGCTTGGGGCTGGCAGAAGCCAGGGAGGATCGCAAAAAATTATTTTTGGGAGAGCAAAAAAGGGAAGCCGATCACTTGTCAGGCGAAATTTTGGTTAAGTGTTGCAGCCTGAAATGCAAAAAAGGCCGGGAAAATCCCGGCCCGCGTTTTAACGTGCTGCTTAATCCACCAGCAGACGCAGCATGCGACGCAGCGGTTCCGCCGCGCCCCACAATAGCTGGTCACCCACGGTGAAGGCGGAGAGATACTCCGGCCCCATATTCAGTTTGCGCAGACGACCCACCGGTGTCTTCAGCGTGCCGGTTACCGCCGCAGGCGTCAGTTCACGCATGGTGATTTCGCGGTCGTTCGGCACCACTTTGACCCACTCGTTATGGGCAGCCAACAGCTGTTCAATCTCAGCCAACGGCACGTCTTTTTTCAGTTTCAGGGTAAATGCCTGGCTGTGGCAGCGCAGCGCGCCGACACGGACGCACAGACCATCCACCGGGATAACGTTTTGCGTGCCAAGAATTTTGTTAGTCTCAGCCTGACCTTTCCACTCTTCACGGCTCTGACCATTGTCGAGCTGCTTGTCGATCCATGGGATCAAACTGCCTGCCAGTGGCACGCCAAAGTTATCGGTCGGCAGGGTGCCAGAACGGGTGAAATCCGTCACGCTACGCTCGATGTCGAGAATCGCCGACGCCGGATTCTGCAACGATTTCGCCACGTGGTCGTGCAGCATACCCATCTGCGTCAGCAGTTCGCGCATATGACGCGCTCCGCCACCAGAAGCCGCCTGATAAGTCGCGACCGAGGTCCACTCCACCAGATCGTTGGTAAACAGGCCACCCAGCGACATCAGCATCAGGCTGACAGTACAGTTACCGCCGACAAAGGTTTTGATGCCGCTGTCGAGGCCCTGACGAATCACCTTGTGGTTGACCGGGTCCAGAATAATGATGGCATCATCTTTCATGCGCAGCGTGGAAGCGGCGTCAATCCAGTAACCCTGCCAGCCGCTGGCACGCAGCTTCGGGTAGACTTCACTGGTGTAATCGCCGCCCTGGCAGGTGATAATGATGTCGAGCGCCTTCAGCGCATCAATATCAAAAGCATCCTGAAGCGCACCGGTCGACTTACCACCGAAGGTCGGTGCCGCCTGGCCCAGTTGCGAAGTGGAGAAGAAGACCGGATTGATCACATCAAAATCACGTTCTTCGCTCATGCGGGACATCAGCACGGAGCCGACCATACCACGCCAACCAATAAAACCTACATTCTTCATTTTCTGTCCGTCTCGGGCGCTTCTTGAGAGGCCCTGTCTGGTGCGAGGGAAAAAACCAGCCGGATTAACCTGCCGGTCTGCGTAATAATCAGGTTTACCTATGACCCTCAACTCTACAAAATGCTGCACTTCTGGCAAGTGAATTAATTCGATTGCGCTAAGTTTTTCAGCAGCGCAACTAATAACGGCGTAAAGGGATGGTTTAACACAACATGACTGAAATGATTTCCGCCACCATATTATTACTGCTGATCATGGACCCGCTGGGTAACCTGCCGATATTTATGTCGGTTTTGAAGCATCTGGAGCCGAAACGTCGGCGGATGGTGTTAATCCGTGAAATGTTGATTGCGCTGGTGTTAATGCTGCTGTTTTTATTCGCCGGAGAACGCATTCTGGCGTTTCTGAATCTGCGTACCGAGACGGTATCGATTTCCGGCGGCATCATTTTGTTCCTGATCGCCATCCGCATGATTTTCCCGTCGACAGAGAGCAGCAGTACCGGTTTACCCGCCGGGGAAGAGCCCTTTCTGGTGCCGTTGGCGATCCCGCTGGTGGCCGGGCCATCGTTGTTGGCAACCCTGATGCTACTGTCGCACCAATACCCCAATCAGATGACCTGGCTGGTCGGTGCGCTGTTGATTGCCTGGGGCGTCACGGTGGTGATTTTGCTGTTGTCCGGGCTGTTCCTGCGCCTGCTGGGCGATAAAGGGGTCAATGCGCTGGAACGTCTGATGGGGTTGATTTTGATTATGCTGGCAACGCAGATGTTTCTGGATGGGATTCGCGTTTACCTGAAGCTTTAACGTAGCGGCGCGATTTATCGCGCGGTTCCGTGCGCGATGCAGGAAAAACCTGCGCGATAAATCGCGCCGCTACGGATGTCTGGCTTATTTCTTGTTGATCGGTTTGCCCGACCAATAGCCCGCCAGCAAGGAACCCGACAGGTTGTGCCATACCGAGAACAACGCGCCTGGCAACGCGGCCAGCGGTGAGAAGTAGAGTTTGCCCAGCGTTGCCGCCAGACCGGAGTTCTGCATGCCAACTTCCAGCGCCAGGGTGCGACAGGTGGATTCATCGAAGCCAAACAACTTGCCGCCCCAATAGCCGCCGAGCAGACCGATAGCGTTGTGCAAAATCACCGCCACAATCACCACCAGCCCCACCGAACCGATAAAGCCCTGGCTACCCGCCACCACCGCACTGATGATCAGCAGAATACATACCATGGAAAACGCCGGCAGATAGGGCTCCACACGACGCACCACGCTATTCATCGAATGGTGGATAATCAGACCGAGACCAATCGGGATCACCACGATTTTTACGATACTGAGCAGCATCCCCACCACATCCACCTGGATATGGGTGTCGACATAGAAGCGCGTCAACAGCGGGGTGGCAAATACACCGACCAGAGCGGAGACGGAGGAGATGGTCACCGACAAGGCTACATCACCCTTCGCCAGATAGATCATGACGTTAGATGCGGTGCCACTGGCAACGCTACCCACCAGAATCATGCCTGCGGCCAGATCCGGCGGCATCTGGAACAGTTTTGCCAGACCCCACGCGGCCAGCGGCATCACCAGATAGTGCAGAAACGTACCGGCGATAACCGGAGCCGGACGCACCAGCACGCGTTTAAAATCGTCAATGTTTAACGTCACACCCATGCCAAACATAATGAGCATCAGCAGCCAGGTCACCCACGGGCCAATGCCGAGGAAGGTGGACGGAGAATAATAGGCAGCGACCGAGAGCAGTACAGCCCACAGTGGGAACAGGCGGGTAATTTTGCCGAGCATGGACGAACTTCCTTATGCAGGTTTTATTATGTCATTGCGGAGTATGGCCACAGATAAAGTGCCGGGCAGGAAACGACTGCCTCGACGGACGCGCGATCATAACATTTCGTTATCGTGAGGTAAGGCGGGAAATGAAAATGCGGATCGGCTGCTGCCGATCCGGGTGAATTAGCCGAAATTACTCTGCTTTTTCCAGTAAAAAGCGGTAGATCGCACCACCAATTGCACCGCCGATGATGGGCATCAGCCAGAACATCCACAGTTGTGACAGCGCCCAGCCGCCCTGGAACAATGCCACGCCAGTGCTGCGCGCCGGATTGACCGAGGTATTGGTCACCGGAATGCTGACCAGATGGATCAGCGTCAGCGCCAGACCGATGGCGATCGGCGCGAAGCCCGCAGGCGCGCGCTTATCGGTAGCCCCCATGATCACCACCAGGAACACTGCGCTGAGTACCGTTTCGCTAATCATCCCCGACAGCAGGTTGAAACCACCGGGTGAGTGCTCGCCATAACCGTTGGAGGCAAACCCACTGGCCGCGACATCAAAATCGGCTTTGCCACTGGCGATCAGATACAACACCGCTGCCGCCGCGATGGCACCCAGCAACTGCGAGACGATATAGGGCACCACCAGACTGGCCGGAAACCGCCCGCCAATCATCACACCAACGGTCACCGCCGGGTTAAAATGGCCACCCGAAATATGCCCGACGGCAAAGGCCATCACCAGTACCGTCAAACCAAATGCCAGCGCCACCCCGGCAAACCCAATCCCCAGTTGTGGAAATGCCGCGGCCAACACCGCACTGCCACAACCCCCTAACACCAGAACAAAAGTACCGAAGAACTCTGCAACGAACTTTTGCATCGCGATTCCCTCAATAAGATTGATGATTTAGCGTCAGAATTGTCATTCGCGGTTGCTGAAGCGCAACCGTTCACAGTGAGCGTAGTGGGCTTTTTACACAAATCCAGAGCAAAACAGGCGCTTGCCGTGCGGGTTGAAGCGAAGCGGGAGAAAAACCTGGTACGGATACTGACAGAAGGAGGGACGTAATCAATTGTTTAGGTTAATTAATAAATAAAAAAGCCGGACCTTGTCCGGCTTGATAAATACTTAAAAATTCTTTTAACAGCCAAAAAGATTTTTATGCAGCGCACGTACCACTTCTTCTGCGTCGCCACCCGGCACCAGGAAGCACAGGTTGTAGCTGCTGGCTCCATAGCAGATCATACGCAGGTTAAACGGCTCCAGAGCGCCAAACACTTCTTTACCCACACCGCAGGCTTTCGACAGGTTGTTACCGATAATGGCCACCAGTGCGAGATTCTCTTCCACTTCGACGCGGCACAGAGAAGACAGCTCGGTCAGCAGCGCCTGAGTCAGCAGGCTGTCGCCGGTGGAGGTCGATCCGGTAGTATCCAGCGTCAGCGCCACGCTCACTTCAGAGGTGGTGATCAGGTCGACGGAGATACTGTGGCGCGCCAGAATCGCAAACACTTCAGCAAGGAAGCCGCGTGCATGCAGCATGTTCAGGCTGTGCAGCGTCAGCAGGGTCTGCTTACGACGCAGCGCCAGCGCGCGGAACAGCGGCGGGTTATGCGTCTCGTTGCACACACGCGTACCGCCTGCCGCCGGATCTTTACTGGAGCCAACGAATACCGGGATATCACTGCGCACGGCCGGCAGCAGCGTGGCCGGATGCAGCACCTTGGCGCCAAAGGTTGCCATTTCGGCGGCTTCTTCGAAGGTGATTTCATCAATACGCTTGGCAGCAGGCACCACGCGCGGATCGGTGGTGTAGATACCCGGCACGTCAGTCCAGATATCGACGCGCACCGCCTGTAACGCTTCACCCAGCAGCGCAGCGGTATAGTCGCTACCGCCACGGCCCAGCGTGGTGGTGCGGCCTTTGCTTTCGCTGCCGATAAAGCCCTGGGTCACTACCAGCGCCTGCGCGGTACGCGGGGCCAGCAGGACCGCGGATTGTTCTTTCAATGCCGCGACATCCGGCTCAGCACGGCCAAATCGGTCGCTGGTACGCATCACTTTGCGCACATCAAACCACTCGGCGTTGATTTGGCGCTCGCGCAGAATTTCCACGAACAGCAGCGTCGACATCAACTCGCCGTGACTGACCAGTTCATCGGTCAGCGCATTTGAGGTTGCCAGCGCCGCCGCTTCCGACAACATACCGATATTTTCCAGCATGCGATCAATCTCTTCACGGATCACATCCGGTGATTGCAGACGATCGATGATGGCATATTGAATACGACGGATTTCATCCAGCAGAGTCGCGCGTTGCGCCTGTTCTTTGCCTTCAGAGAGGGAGACCAGCAAGTTGGTGACACCAGCCGAGGCGGACAGAACCACCAGACGGGTATTGGCATCGGACAGCACCACGTTGGCGCTGCGGTTCATAGCATCAAAATCGGCAACGCTGGTGCCGCCAAATTTCGCCACGATCAGAGTTTGAGACATGTAACGAACCTCGTGTCAGGTTATCTTTCTCCCGCGTTGTTGGGACGGGAGACATTCTATCAGCCTTGGCACAAGAGAAGAGCAGAAATGGGCAGACAAGATCATGAGACGAGTCACCCAGAAGCGCTTCACCTTGCGAAACGTCCGACTGTGGACGTTTCTGGTGACAACCCAGAGGATTCAGCCCCTGCAGCCGACAGCACAACACACCGCGTGTTGCCCCACCTCGGCGTCGCACCCCCTGATGTGTTATCCCCGGATACGGTTCCTCCAACACACTGCCTGGGCGACGCGCCTCTTCTGGCTTACACCCGGAGGCGTAAGTAGCGCGCACATAAATATAGGTTAATTGTTCCGCTGTCAACGCCTGATGTTTGAGGATTTTTCACATTCACGCTGTGTCGTGCGCATCGCAGAACAAACAGCCGGGTTAACTCCCGCCTAAAGTAGTGGCTGGTGGCAGGCAATCCGGCCATTTCCTGATTCGGCACAGGGAATCCACAGCGGATTTTGCTGAAAATGCACCGGAATCATCGCAGCAACCCTGCCGGATGCGATCCGGCAACGGCGCGCGAAATCACAATTTTTTTCCTTTCAGTAGCAACTGTGGTCATACTGAAACCCGTCGCGGCAGCAGAAGTCGCCGCCAGAATGCTAAGCAAGCCGGGCCAGCTGGATGCGCCCGGTTGGAATGACAGTTCTTTTTATTTCAACAAGAGTGTTGCCATGAAAAATATCAATCCGACACAAACCGCAGCCTGGAAAGCGCTGCAGCAGCATTTTGACCAGATGAAATCGGTGCAGATCGCCGACCTGTTCGCTCAGGATGCCGATCGTTTTGCGAAATTCTCTGCCACCTTTGATGATCAGATGTTGGTGGATTTCTCAAAAAACCGTATTACCCAGGAAACCCTCGACAAATTGCAGGCGCTGGCAAAAGAAACCGATCTGGCGGGCGCAATCAAATCCATGTTCTCTGGTGAGAAGATCAACCGCACCGAAGACCGCGCCGTGCTGCACGTCGCCCTGCGTAACCGCAGCAACACGCCGATTGTGGTCGATGGCAAAGATGTGATGCCGGAAGTGAATGCAGTACTGGCGAAGATGAAAGGCTTCTCTGAGCGCATCATCAGCGGTGAATGGAAAGGTTATACCGGCAAAGCCATCACTGACGTGGTGAACATCGGTATCGGCGGTTCTGACCTGGGTCCGTTCATGGTGACCGAAGCACTGCGCCCATACAAAAACCACCTGAACATGCACTTTGTTTCCAACGTCGATGGCACCCATATTGCCGAAACGCTGAAAGATCTCAGCCCGGAAACCACGCTGTTCCTCGTTGCCTCCAAAACCTTCACCACGCAGGAAACCATGACCAACGCCCACAGCGCGCGCGACTGGTTCCTGAAAGCCGCTGGCGATCAGCAGCATGTGGCGAAACACTTCGCCGCGCTCTCAACCAACGGCAAAGCCGTGGGTGAGTTCGGTATTGATACCGCCAATATGTTCGAGTTCTGGGACTGGGTCGGCGGCCGTTATTCTCTGTGGTCGGCGATTGGCCTGTCGATCATCCTGTCCATCGGCTTCGACAACTTCGAGCAGTTGCTGAGTGGCGCGCACGCCATGGACAAACACTTCTCCACCACGCCAGCCGAGCAGAACCTACCGGTATTGCTGGCGTTGATCGGTATCTGGTACAACAACTTCTTTGGTGCCGAAACCGAAGCCATTCTGCCATACGACCAGTACATGCATCGCTTTGCTGCCTACTTCCAGCAGGGCAACATGGAGTCCAACGGTAAATACGTGGATCGCGACGGTAACGCGGTGGATTACCAGACTGGCCCCATCATCTGGGGTGAGCCGGGCACCAATGGTCAGCACGCCTTCTATCAGCTGATCCATCAGGGCACCAAACTGATTCCGTGTGATTTTATCGCCCCGGCGCAGACCCATAACGCCCTGACCGACCATCATCCGAAGCTGCTGTCTAACTTCTTCGCCCAGACCGAAGCGCTGGCATTTGGTAAGTCACGCGCTGTGGTTGAGAAAGAGTTTACCGATGCGGGTAAATCCGCCGAGTCGGTCGCACACATCGTACCGTTCAAAGTGTTTGAAGGTAACCGCCCCACCAACTCCATCCTGCTGCGCGAAATCACCCCGTTCAGCCTCGGTGCGTTGATTGCGCTGTATGAACACAAAATCTTCACGCAGGGCGCAATTCTCAACATCTTCACCTTTGACCAATGGGGCGTTGAACTGGGTAAACAGCTGGCAAACCGTATTCTGCCAGAACTGGAAAATGACGCGAAAATTGCCAGCCACGACAGTTCCACCAATGGCTTAATTAATCGCTACAAATCCTGGCGTTAATCTTTTTCCCGGGTTTTATCATAAGGCGGCAATATGGCCGCCTTTTTTACGTCTAATATGCAATAACCCGGCAAAATTTGTTATTTAATGGACTATGATTGGTTAGATAATTCTTAAAATGACTTAGGCAAATTCCGAAGATTTTGTGTGCAAATTGAACTAACCTCTAAAAAACATGGATCTATTTAGGTCAGGATTTATCTCTATCATCATGATTAATAGATTCTTTTTATTTATTCATATTAAGGGAATTCCGAATATTCCGATTCCGTACCAATTCTTAATGCAAAAGTGAAAAATCCTGCCTGCAATCACACAACCATGCAGTTATTCCAGTTCAAATAAAAACTCCAATAAAAAAAAGCAACTATCGCTATTTTGCCTTATTTATCACCAGAAACGCCTGCTATTTTCCTTTACTTCCCCTCACGCTGAACTCTGGTAATTTGTTGCCCTATACTGAACGCGCCCTAAAAGGGTAAATCCTTCATTCATATAGATGCAGGAAAGCTGTTATGAAAAAACTTATGGTTGCCGGTGCAGCCTTACTTTACGTTGCCGTTTCTTCCGCTGCGATTGCCGCACCGGAAGACGCTGGTGCCGCAGCAGGTGCGCAGGCGGGTGCTATGTCCGCTGGTGCATCAACCGCTGTGGGTATCGGTGCACTCGGTGCGTTGGTAGGTCTCGGCATTGCCGCTTCTGGCGGTGGTGACGGTGCAAATACCGGTACAACAACCACGACCACAACGGGTACCACTCGTTGATGTAGCACCTTTAAACATAACCACACATTCGTGTGGTTATTTTTTGCATTGATTCGCTTTAATCAGGGACACACAGTGCGCCGACTTCCTTTGCTGCTTCTCTGCCTGCTATTGCAGGCCTGTACTCAAACGCAAAAAGGTCTGGAACAGACCGTCATGCTTGCTATCAGCGGACCGGATGATGTCACGGTGACCAATGAGCAGGTTGCCAGTCTGCCCTACGCCAGCCTCTACGCCCGCATCAACGAAGGCCAGCGCATCTTTGTGGTGCTGGGTTACAACGAAAACGGCCAACAGAAATGGATAACCCAGGACAGAGCGATGCTGGTGATGCAGCACGGACGCCTGGTGAAAACCCTTGGCCTGATCGACAACCTGATTGATGTCAGCAATCTGGCGCAGGACCCGCTGGCCGATCCGCTGCACCTGCAAAACGGTGCCAGCTGGACCCGCTTGGTGCAGTGGCGTGAGAAGGAGAAGCTGCGCGCCGCTACCGCTGTCTCCCAATTTCAGCGCGGTGATGATGAAGTGCTGAATATCGCGGGTGAGCGCGTTCCCTGCCGGGTATGGCATGAAACGGTGCGCATCGACAGCATCGGTCGTGAGTGGCAGAACACCTTCTGGCTCGATAACCGCGACGGCACCGTGCTGCAGGCCACGCAGATGCTGGCAGCAGGCGAATTCCCGATTGAAACCACCATTCTGAAACCGGCGAAATCATGAAAAAAATAACGTCTTTGCTGGCGGGACTGGCGCTGTTCACTGCGGGCAACGCGCTGGCCGATAGCCAGGTTATCGTCCACGACGGACCACATCGCGCCACCTTACAGGTTGACCATGCGCAAAACCTCAGCCAACTGTTGAGCAACCCGGCGATCCACACCTGGTGGCCCGGTACGGTGATCGCCGAACACGCTGCCACGGCAGTGGCAAAACAGCAGCAACAACAGTTGCTGGCCGATTTGCGCGCCTGGCAGGCGGATAACAGCGGAGAGCGTGCCGCCGCCATTGGCGCGGTTATCCAACAGTTAGCCGCTACCCCGGTGACGGGGCGTCAGTTTACCTCGCTCGATCCCGACTGGGTACGCCTCCGGCCAGAAGCCAATCGTATCCTGCAGGGCAGTTATGACCTCTACACGCTGGCCGCGCCAACTCAGGTGCTGGTGCTCGGGGCGCTGGAGCATCCCGGCAAAGTGAGCTGGCAACCCGGCCGCACGGTGCGTAGCTATCTGGCCGATCACGATCGTCTTTCCGGTGGTGAGCGCAGCTTCGCCACGGTGATTGCCCCTTCTGGCGAGACACAGCAAGTGCCGATTGCGTACTGGAATCATCGTCATGTGGAAGTGGAGCCTGGCAGCATTATCTGGCTCGGTTTTTCATCGTGGAGCCTGCCCTGGGGCCAGAGCGACCTGAATGACCGCATGATTTCTGTTCTGACTCACCGGATTCCAGACTGATGAAAAAACATTACCTTCTCAGCCTGCTGGCTGTTGCTGTTTCCGCTGCCTGTAACGTCCAGGCGGCAAGCTATGACGACCCGATTGGCCCGTCACAATCTGACTTCGGCGGTGTCGGCCTGTTACAGGTGCCGACCGCACGCATGTCGCGTGATGGCGAGTTCAGCCTCAACTATCGCAACAACGACCAGTACCGCTACTATTCGGCGTCACTGCAACTGTTCCCGTGGCTCGAAAGCACCGTGCGCTATACCGACGTGCGTACCCGTCTCTACAGCGGCAGCGAGAGTTTCAGTGGTAACCAGAGCTATAAAGACAAAGCCTTCGACCTGAAACTGCGGCTATGGCAAGAGAGTTACTGGCTGCCGGAAGTGTCGCTCGGCACACGCGATTTGGGCGGCACCGGCCTGTTTGACAGCGAATATCTGGTGGGCACCAAAGCCTGGGGGCCGTTCGATTTCACCTTCGGCATCGGCTGGGGTTATCTCGGCAACAGTGGCAGCATCAAAAACCCGTTCTGTTCATACAGCGCCAGCTTCTGTAGCCGTAGCAGCGGTGGCGAAACCGGTTCAATCAACGGTTCACAGATGTTCCACGGCCCGGCCGCGCTGTTTGGCGGTATCGAATATCAAACACCGTGGCAGCCACTGCGCCTGAAAGTCGAATATGAGGGTAACAACTACCAGGATGACTTTGCCGGTCGTCTGGAGCAGCGCAGTAAAGTTAACGTCGGGGCGATTTATCGTGTCACTGACTGGGCGGATATCAACGCCAGTTACGAACGCGGCAATACCTTTATGTTTGGCTTCACCATTCGCACTAACTTTAACGACCTGCGCCAGCCGCATATCGACAGCGCCAAACCAGACTATCATCCGCAGCCACAGGGCGAGTTGTTGCAGTCGACCGTGGTGGCAAACCAGCTGACCGATCTGAAATACAACGCCGGTCTCAATGGCCCGCAGATTCAGACCAAAGGCGATACGCTGTATGTCTCTGGCGAGCAGACCAAATACCGTGACACCACCGAAGGTGTCGATCGTGCGAACCGCATCATCATGAATAATCTGCCGGCAGGCATTAAGACCATCGATGTGACCGAATCGCGCTTTAATATGCCTCAGGTGACCACCCGTACCGATGTCGCCAGCTTGCACAACGATCTCGCCGGGTACCCGTTGGGCCAGGAGCAGCCGTTACAACAGCAGCGGATTGATCCGGTCGATCCGGGTGAAACCGAGCAGGGTTACTTCATCCGAAAAGATCGGCTGAACTATAGCCTGTCGCCGGTGCTGAATCAGTCGGTCGGTGGACCTGAAAGTTTCTATATGTACCAGGTCGGCGTGATGGGTAACGTTGATTACTGGCTGACGGATCATCTGCTGGTCGGCGGCAGCCTGTTTGGCAACATCGCCAACAACTACGATAAGTTTAATTACAATGGCTTATCGGCCAGCAACGGCCTGCCACGCGTGCGTACCCATATTCGCCAGTACGTTGAGAACAACGTTTATATCAATGACCTGCAAGCCAACTACATGCATTACCTTGGCAATGGTTTCTACGGCCAGGTGTACGGCGGTTATCTGGAAACCATGTATGGCGGTGTCGGTGGCGAGATGTTGTACCGTCCGGTCGACAGCAACTGGGCGTTTGGCGTTGATGCTAACTACGTCAAGCAGCGCGACTGGAACAACATGATGAAGTTCACCGACTACAAAGCGCCAGTCGGAAATCTGACGGCTTACTGGCGTCCGTGGTTTATGGAGAACGTGTTGGTGAAAGCCAGTGTCGGGCAGTATCTGGCGAAGGATAAAGGCGTGACGGTGGACATGTCGAAGCAATTCGACAGCGGTGTGATCGTTGGCTTCTACGCCACCAAAACCAACGTTTCAGCGGAAGAGTATGGCGAAGGCAGTTTCACCAAAGGCTTCTATATCTCGATTCCGATGGACCTGTTTACCGTGACGCCAACCCGCGGTCGTGCGCAGGTGAACTGGGTACCGTTGACGCGTGATGGTGGTCAGATGCTGGGACGTAAATACCAGCTGTATGATATGACCGCTGATCGTGACGCGCGTTTTAATTAACCGCCATAAAAATGGGCGACCCTCTGGTCGCCCAATATGCGCGATAAATCGCGCCGCTACGGTTCATTACATGTTTGTAGCGGCGTGATTCATCGCGCAAAGACTAGTCCGCGTCGTAGCCGAGGTTCGGGGCTAACCAGCGCTCGACTTCACTGATGCTCATTCCTTTACGCGCCGCATAATCTTCCACCTGGTCGCGCTGAATCTGTGCCACGGCAAAATAACGGCTATCAGGATGGCTGAAATACCAGCCCGATACTGACGCCCCCGGCCACATGGCGAAGGACTCCGTCAGTTTCATGCCGGTATGGGTTTCCACATCCAGCAGTTGCCAGATTTGCGCTTTCTCAGTGTGCTCAGGGCAGGCTGGATAACCCGGTGCCGGACGAATACCCTGATAATTCTCACGAATCAGTTCGTCATTGCTGAGATTTTCATGAGCAGCAAAGCCCCAGATCACCTTACGCACCCGCTCATGTAAATACTCCGCGAACGCTTCCGCTAAACGATCCGCCACCGCCTTGATCATGATTTTGTTGTAGTCATCATGCTGCTGGTCGTATGCCTCCGCCAGCGCATCTTCCTCCAAGCCACCGGTCACCGCGAAAGCGCCCAGATAATCTGCTTTGCCGCTCGACTTCGGCGCAACGAAGTCGGCGAGGCAATAGTTAGCAAAGTCGGTTTTTTCCGTCTGCTGGCGTAAGTGATGGCTCACACACAACACCTGGTTGCGGTTTTCATCGGTGTAAATCTCGATATCATCGCCGAC
Source organism: Pantoea sp. At-9b (assembly GCF_000175935.2). NCBI lineage: Bacteria > Pseudomonadati > Pseudomonadota > Gammaproteobacteria > Enterobacterales > Erwiniaceae > Pantoea > Pantoea sp. At-9b. The sequence goes on along the minus strand of NC_014837.1, from coordinate 284,341 downwards.
CCGGTTGGCCGGGAAAATCCCCACCACGCCGCGCGGCTGTAGCGTGCCTTGTTGACCCAGCATATCGAGCATGGCGTTAGCGTCGTGGAACAGACGCTGCGCCTCTTCGCCCACCACTTCATCTTGCAGAATGCGCGGATATTTTCCGGCCAGCGACCAGGTCATAAAGAACGGTGTCCAGTCGATGTAGTTACGCAGCGTTTCGATGCTGGCTTCCACCGCCGTGACGCCGAGACGATGCGCCACCGGCGGCGTATAACTTGCCCAGTCAAAGGCGAAATCATTGTCACGCGCGGTTTGCAGACTGACCGGCGGGGTGCGCGGCTTCTTACGCGCATGCTGAATACGCACAGTGTCGTATTCTTTACGCGTTCGGGCGACAAAATCCTCCTTCAGCGTCGGTGACAGCAGCGAAGAGACGACACCCACCGTGCGCGAGGCGTTCTGCACGTACACCGTCGGGCCGCTGTAGTTCTGTTCGATTTTCACCGCCGTATGCGCCTTGGAGGTGGTCGCGCCGCCAATCAGCAGCGGCAGGGTAAAGCCCTGACGCTCCATCTCTTTCGCCACGTTGACCATCTCATCCAGCGACGGGGTGATCAGCCCGGAGAGACCAATGATGTCGGCCTTCTGCTCAATCGCCGTTTTCAGAATTTTGTCGCTCGGCACCATCACACCGAGGTCGATGATTTCGTAGTTGTTACATTGCAGCACCACGCCAACGATGTTTTTGCCGATGTCGTGCACATCCCCCTTCACCGTCGCCAGCACAATTTTGCCGTTGCTGCTGCCCGCTTCTTTGCTCGCCTGGATAAAGGGTTCAAGGTAAGCCACGGCCTGCTTCATGACGCGCGCGGATTTCACCACCTGCGGCAGGAACATCTTCCCTTCGCCAAACAGATCGCCCACCACGTTCATGCCAGACATCAGCGGCCCTTCAATCACCTCAATCGGACGGGCAGATGCCTGACGCGCCTCTTCGGTGTCTTGCTCGATAAACTCGGTGATACCTTTCACCAGTGAATATTCGAGGCGTTTGACCACATCCCAGCTGCGCCATTCCGCCTGCTGTTTTTCCTGCTCGCCATCGCCCTTGGCACCACGGTATTTCTCTGCCAGCTCCAGCAGGCGCTCAGTGCCATCGTCACGGCGGTTGAGGATCACATCCTCCACCGCATCGCGCAGTTCAGCGGGCAAATCGTCATAAATCGCCAGCTGACCGGCGTTAACGATGCCCATGTCCATCCCGTTGCGAATCGCGTAGTAGAGGAACACCGCATGAATCGCTTCGCGCACCGGTTCGTTACCCCGGAAGGAGAACGACACGTTGGAGACGCCGCCGGAAATCATCGCATGTGGCAGTTCGCGCTTGATATCTTCACACGCACCGATAAAGTCCATCGCGTAGTTGTTGTGCTCTTCAATACCGGTAGCAACGGCAAAAATGTTCGGGTCGAAGATGATATCTTCTGGCGGGAAGCCCACTTCTTCGGTGAGGATCTGGTAGGCACGACGGCAGATTTCAATTTTGCGCGCACGCGTGTCCGCCTGACCCACTTCGTCAAACGCCATCACCACCATCGCCGCACCGTAACGACGCACTTTACGCGCGTGATCGATAAAGGGTTCAATCCCCTCCTTCATCGAAATCGAGTTGACGATGCCTTTGCCCTGGATGCATTGCAGCCCTTTCTCAATCACCTCCCATTTGGAGGAATCGATCATGATCGGCACACGAGCGATATCCGGTTCACCGGCAATCAGGTTGAGGAAGCGCACCATTGCCGCTTCTGCATCCAACATGCCTTCGTCCATGTTGATATCGATGATTTGCGCGCCGCTTTCTACCTGCTGACGCGCCACATCCAACGCTTCGTTGTATTTCTCTTCTTTAATCAGTCGCTTAAACTTCGCCGAACCGGTCACGTTGGTACGCTCACCGACGTTGACGAACAGCGAGTCGGCACTGATGTTGAGCGGCTCCAGCCCGGACAAGCGGCACGCCACCGGAATCTCCGGCAGTTGGCGTGGGGCTACGCCGTCGACGACTGCCGCCATCGCCGCGATATGCTCCGGCGTGGTACCGCAACAGCCGCCGATAATATTCAGAAAGCCGGATCGCGCCCATTCGCCAATCTGTTGTGCCATGGTGGCGGCATCGAGATCGTACTCACCAAAAGCGTTGGGCAGACCAGCGTTAGGGTGTGCAGTGACATAACCTTCGGCAATGCGCGACAGTTCGGCAACGTATTGGCGCAGTTCATCCGGCCCCAGCGCGCAGTTCAAGCCAAAGGAGAGTGGCTCGGCGTGGCGCAGCGAGTTGTAGAAGGCTTCGGTGGTCTGACCGGAGAGAGTACGCCCCGAGGCATCGGTGATGGTGCCGGAGATCATCAGCGGCAGCTTCACCCCCATCGCCTCCATCTCGGCCTGTACCGCGTAGATCGCCGCTTTGGCGTTAAGGGTATCGAACACCGTTTCGATCATGATCAGGTCAGAACCGCCTTTAATCAGCGCATGAGTGGATTCGCGATAGGCGTCCACCAGCTGATTAAAGGTGATGTTACGGAAAGCGGGATCGTTGACGTCAGGTGAGATGGAGCAGGTACGGTTGGTCGGGCCAAGCACCCCGGCCACGTAGCGTGGACGCTCAGGGGTTTTCGCGCTCCATTCGTCGGCACAAGCACGCGCCAGTTTCGCCGCCTCGAAGTTAATCTCCGCCGACAGCGCTTCCATCTCGTAATCCGCCATCGCGATGGTAGTGGAGTTGAAGGTATTGGTTTCCAGAATATCAGCACCCGCCGCGAGGTAGGCATGATGGATCTCGCGGATCACCTCGGGTTTGGACAGCACCAACAGATCGTTGTTACCTTTCAGATCGCATGGCCAGTCGACAAAACGGCTGCCACGAAAATCCTGTTCGTCCAGTTTATAACTCTGGATCATGGTGCCCATGCCACCATCCAGAATCATGATGCGTCGCGCGAGCTGCTGATGCAGCGCTTCTATTCTGTTGCTCACTCTTGCCCCGTCCACGTCATTACGTTGGCTGAAATGCCAGCCAGACATACTGGCATAACTTTCCGGTGGGTAAAAGTTATGACAGTTGAGACATTTTCAGGCTGTGACTTTACAGATCCGACCAGTAAGTCAACGTTTGCATTCACCTGGCGAAAAACGAAAATGGTTTCCATATCTGAAGCAATTCTGGAGAAGACATGGCTACCCCCGTTCCCGCCAAACGCGGCAAAAAACCCCGTAGCGCTGCGGTCAGCGCGGCCCCTGCTGGCGGCCAGGTTCAATCCCTGACGCGCGGCCTGCGTTTGCTGGAACTGATTGCAGAATCACACGGCAGCGTGCCGCTGACCGAACTGGCGCAACAGGCTGGCCTGCCCAACTCCACCACCCATCGCCTGCTGACCACCATGCAGCAGCAGGGTTTCGTCCATCAGGTGGGCGATCTCGGCTTCTGGGCAATTGGTTCGCATGCGTTTGTCGTCGGCAGCAGCTTCCTGCAAAGTCGTAATCTGTTGGCGATTGTCCATCCCATTCTGCGCAAGTTAATGGAAGATGCCGGAGAGACGGTCAATCTCGCGGTGCTGGATCTCAGCGATTATCAGGCAGTGATTATCGACCAGGTACAGTGCACCCAGCTGATGCGCATGTCCGCACCGATTGGCGGTAAGTTGCCAATGCACGCGTCCGGCGCAGGCAAAGCCTTCCTCGCGCATCTGAGCGATGAGCAGGTGACGGCGCTGCTGCATCAAAAAGGGCTGCACTACTACACCCCCAAAACTCTGATGTCGCCGCACAGCCTGAAGGAAAATCTCGCGCTGATTCGCAAGGTGGGCTTTTCGCACGATGATGAAGAGCACGCACTGGGCCTGCGCTGCGTCGCGGCAACCATTTATGATGAACATGGCGACCCCTTCGCGGCGATCTCCATTTCCGGCCCGATTGCCCGCATGACCGATGACCGTATCACCGAACTGGGTGCGCTGGTGATCCGTGCCGCGAAACAGGTCACCCAGGCTTACGCCGGACGCTAAGCGGGGACCAACGCATAACGCACGCTGAAGCGCTGTGCTGTCCGCCACGCCATCACTTCTTCAATGTGTCCCTGACGAATGCGCGCCTGCTGGGCGCGCCACCAGCCGGGATCGAACAGCTCCGGATGCAATGCCAGCAGCAACTTTCCGGTAGCCGGCTCGCTGCACAACGCATAGCGAAAGGTTTCCGGGAACACATCATCCGCTCCGACGCTGTACCACGGCTCGGCCTGGAGTTCATCCTCCTCGTACCGCGCTGGCGGTACATCGCGAAACTGTAGCTCAGTCATCGGGCGGATTTCATCGTAGTCGTAAAACACCACCCGGCCATGGCGCGTCATACCAAAGTTTTTAAATAACATGTCGCCGGGAAAAATGTTTGCTGCTGCCAGCTGACGGATAGCATCACCATACTCTTCGACGGCGTGACGACGCTGCGTTGCATCGGCCTGGGCCAGCCACAGGTTCAGCGGCTGCATACGGCGCTCCAACCACAGATGGCGAATAATCACCACGTCATCTTCAATGCAGATTTTTTCCGGGATATCGCGCTCAAATTCAGCCAGCAGCGCCGCCGGGACGCGGGCGCGCGGCAACGCGAAGTGTTCAAACTCTTGGGTATCCGCCATGCGCCCTACACGATCATGCTCCTTGACCCGTTGATAGCAGTCACGCACCTGCGCTTCCGTGACCTCCTTCTGCGGAGCGAAGCGATCTTTAATCACCTTAAAGACCCGATCAAAACCCGGCAGCGTGAAAACCAGCATCACCATGCCGCGCACGCCGGGCGCAATGGTGAAATCTTCCTCACTGTGCGCCAGGTAGTGCAGATATTCACGATAGCATTCGGTTTTGCCATGTTTCTGGCAGCCAATCGCCATATAGCGTTCGGCGATGGTTTTACCGGGCAGAATGGGAGCCAGCCATGCCACCAGCGCAGCGGGCACTGGCGCATAAACCATAAAGTAGGCACGAGCGAAACCGAACACGATGCTGGCATCGTTGCTGTCAGTCAGGCAGGTATCAATCCACAGCCGTCCGGCTTCATCACGCTGAATAGGTAACAGGCACGGGAAAGTGGCATCTGCCAGTCGCAGGCGTGCCACTATCCATGCCGTTTTATTGCGGTAAAACAGCTCGCTGGCAACATCCAGCGTCGCCGTCGCCAGTTGCAGCGCGCTGAATTGTTCGTGCAGATGCCGCACCACCCAATTGATATCCCGCGCCTGATCCTGCCACGGCAGACGCAGCGGGATATCGTTGAGGATCTGGCGCAGCGTCTCCTGCCAGCTGTGCTGTGGCCGATACAGGCGTGAGAGTGGACGCGGTGCTTCCGGTGCCGGGGCAAAGGGTTGCGAAGGAAAGATAAACAGCCGCTCTGGCGACAGATGACTATGGCCCTGCAAGCGGCAATACACCGAGTTAAAGAAGCTTTCGGCAATCTCATGGCGCGGATAACCCGGTAGCAGCGTTTCGTAGTGGCTTTTCACCCGCAGCCAGAAGGCGTCATCCCAGTCTGCCGCCCCGTTAATGATGCGCAGCTGGTTCGCTACCAACCCAACATGGTGATCATAAAGGTGAATACGCGCTTTCATCGCCTGCTGCACGGCGTGCCAGTCGGCCTGTTCAAAGCGCTGCTGAGCACCGGCGGTGATGTCGAGAAAGCGGCCATACTGCGCGTCAAAACCTTGCAGAATGGTATGGGCGATCAGGGATTCTCTCGGCGGCATGGGCAGGTCTCCCGGCAATATGGCCCCTCCATGGGCCGGGGTCACAACTCAGAACTGCGCGGCTTCAGTGGAACCGGTCAGCGCGGTCACTGACGACTGGCCACCCTGGATGACCGTGGTGATGCGGTCGAAATAGCCGGTACCCACCTCCTGCTGATGGGACGAGAAGGTGTAGCCCTTCTCACGCGCTGCAAATTCGGGCTGCTGCACTTTCTCCACGTAGTGACGCATCCCCTCGCCCTGCGCATAAGCGTGCGCCAGGTCGAACATGTTGAACCACATGCTGTGAATACCCGCCAGGGTAATGAACTGGAAGCGGTAACCCATCTCGCTCAACGCCTGTTGGAAGCGGGCGATGGTGTGATCATCGAGGTTTTTCTTCCAGTTAAACGACGGCGAACAGTTGTAGGCCAGCAATTTGCCGGGGTAGCGGGCGTGGATGGCATCGGCAAAGCGCTGCGCCAGCGCCAGATCCGGCGTTGACGTTTCGCACCACAGCACATCCGCGTAAGGGGCGTAAGCCAGACCACGACTGATTGCCTGCTCGATCCCGGCGCGGGTGCGGAAGAACCCTTCCGCGGTACGTTCGCCGGTGATAAAGGCGCGATCGTACTCATCACAGTCCGAGGTGATCAGGTCAGCGGCATCGGCGTCGGTGCGGGCAATCAGCACCGTCGGGACATCCATGACATCCGCCGCCAGTCGTGCCGCCACCAGTTTTTGAATCGCCTCCTGAGTGGGCACCAGCACTTTGCCGCCCATATGGCCACATTTCTTCACTGCCGCCAGCTGATCTTCAAAATGCACTGCCGCCGCACCGGCCTGTATCATCGACTTCATCAACTCAAACGCGTTGAGTACCCCGCCAAACCCAGCTTCGGCATCCGCCACAATCGGCAGGTAGTAATCAATGAACCCTTCGACGTCCGGCGACATCCCGCTGGCCCACTGAATCTGATCGGCCCGCTGGAAGCTCTGGTTGATCCGCTCCACCACCGCCGGTACCGAGTTCACCGGATAGAGCGACTGGTCCGGGTACATTTGCCCGGCAAGGTTGGCATCCGCCGCCACCTGCCAGCCCGAGAGGTAAATCGCCTCAATACCCGCCTTCGCCTGCTGTACCGCCTGACCACCGGTCAAGGCTCCCAGGCTATTGATATAACCTTTCTGCGATTCGCCATGCAGCAGCGACCACAGCTTTTGCGCACCGCGTTCGGCCAAGGTGCAGGCCGGATTCACCGAACCCCGTAAATTCACCACATCCTGCGCGCTATAGGGACGGGTAATGCCCTGCCAGCGCGCGTCGCGCCAGGTGGTTTCCAGCTGTTTGATTTGTTGTGCACGAGTCGTCATGGCAATGTCTCCTGGGTCATGGCAGCAGGCGGTAACCTGGCAGGGTGAGGAAAGGAACCAGTTCATCATCGGTGGTGATTTGCGCCATCAGCGCAGCCGCATCAGCAAAACGTCCGTTACGGAAACGTTCTTCGCCGAGGCTGTGCTGTAACGCATGCAGTTCTTCGTCTAACAGTTGTTCAAACAACGCAGACGTCACCAGCTGACCATCGCTGAGGATTTGCTTGTGGTGAATCCATTGCCAGATCGAGGTACGGGCAATTTCTGCGGTGGCGGCGTCTTCCATCAGGCCATCAATAGGCACACAGCCGTTGCCGCTGATCCACGACTCCAGATATTGCAGTGCTACCCGGATGTTAGCGCGCATGCCCGCTTCGGTACGTTTGCCACGACAGGGAAGCAACAGACGCTCGGCGGTGATCGGGTTGTCCTGCTCGCGGCTGACATGCAACTGGTTAGGCCGATCGCCGAGTTGTCGATCAAATTCCGCCATCGCGATATCCGCCAATCCAGGATGGGCGACCCAGGTGCCGTCGTGGCCGTTCGCCGCCTCGCGGGCCTTATCTTCCTGTACCTTCTGCCGCACCCAGACATTGCGTTCTTCGTCTTTGCTCGGGATTAGCGCCGACATGCCGCCCATCGCCAACGCGCCCCGGCGATGACAGGTTTTGATCAGCAGCCGCGAATAGGCATCAAGGAAAGGCTGATCCATGCTGATTTGCTGACGATCCGGCAGGATGCGTTCGCCATGCTGTCCGAGGGTTTTGATGTAGCTGAAAATGTAATCCCAACGGCCGCAGTTCAGACCGACCACGTGATCGCGCAGTTCCCACAGGATCTCATCCATCTGGAACACCGCCGGGAGTGTCTCGATCAATACCGTGGCTTTGATGGTGCCGCGTGGCAGATCGAAACGATCCTCACTGAAACGGAAGATTTCACGCCACCATGCCACTTCCGAGGCATGCTCGGTTTTCGGCAGATAGAACCACGGCCCATGGCCTTTCTCCAGCAGCGCGTCAACGTTGTGAAACAGATACAACGCAAAATCGAACAACCCGCCAGGGATGGCACGGTCACGCCATTCCACATGTTTCTCGTCCAGATGCAGGCCACGCACGCGGCACATCAGCAACGCCGGATCGGAACGTAACTGGTAGATCTTGCCCGCTTCACTGGTGAAACTCAGCGTGCCTCTCACCGCATCACGTAGCGCCAACTGACCATCGACCAGTTTTTGCCAGGTGGGTGCCAGCGAATCCTCAAAGTCCGCCATGAAAACTTTTACGTTGGCGTTCAAGGCGTTGATCACCATTTTGCGATCCGGTGGACCGGTGATCTCAACACGACGATCGCGCAGTAGCTCGGGAATCGGACGTACCTGCCATGCACTTTCACGAATGGAAGACGTTTCCAAATCAAAGCCTGGTAAAGCACCTTGATCATAACGTTGCTGTCGCTGTTGGCGGGCTTTCAACAGGCGATCGCGTTCCGGGGCAAAACGCGCCACCAGGGAGTGCAGGAAGTCGATCGCTTCCGGGGTAAGCAGCTGCTTTTCCGCGTGGGTAAAGGGCTGGCTGAAGGTTAGCGTACTGCTGATAACCGAGTCTGTCATGCGGGCTGCCTCCTGTGTTGATCCCTGATTGCGTTGCGGGATCGGGCTGTAGGGTGATTTTTAACCGGCAAGATCAGAGCATAATGATTTTTATTTTATTTTCAAAAACTATTTCCATTTTTATCTTTAATGTGACTTATCATTTTGATTTTAATGTAATTTAAAGGCGCGAATTAAAGGCAATAACTTCCACATAAACTCACAGGTAAAAAAAATGCCGTGGTTACACGAGGCAACCACGGCATGGTCAAACGGGTTAGAACGGTTATTCGAGTGTCGGATTCATATGTCGTAGATCAAACGGCGTGATCTGGTAAACGTAATAGTTCAGCCAATTAGAGAACAACAGGTTGCCGTGACTACGCCAGGTGGCGCGCGGCGGCAACTCCGGGTTGTCATGAGGGAAATAGTTAAAAGGCACTTCGGGATTCAGTCCGGCATCGTAGTCACGATGGTATTCCCCTGATAGCGTCAGTGCATCGTATTCCGGATGACCGGTGACAAATGCCAGACGTTTATCTTTGCTCGCCATCAGATAAGCCCCGGTGCTCTCCGATTCGGCAAACAGCTCCAGATCGGTGTAATCACGGATCAGTTGGCTGGGAAAGTCGGCATAGCGCGAATGCGGAGCGAGGAAGTTGTCATCAAAACCACGTGTCAGCAATGCATGCGGATGCAGGATCTGGTGCTCATACACGCCAGACAGTTTGTGCTGGCGCGTTTGTTTGGGGATACCATAGAGAATATTCAGCGCGGCCTGTACCGCCCAGCAGACAAACAGTGTCGAGGTGACATGCTCTTTTGCCCAGTGCAGCACACGCTGAATCTGCGGCCAGTACGCCACATCATTGAAATCCACCAGACCAAGCGGCGCGCCGGTGACAATCAGGCCATCGAAGTTATCATCCTGAATATCTTCAAAATTACAGTAGAAATTATTCAGGTGCTCGGTCGGTGTATTACGTGACTCACGGCTGTCGATCCGCAGCAGCTGAATATCAATCTGCAATGGCGAGTTGGAGAGCAGACGCAGGAACTGGTTTTCGGTCTCAATTTTTTTTGGCATCAGATTGAGGACCAGCACTTTCAGCGGACGGATCTCCTGAACACTGGCGCGCGACGAGGTCATCACAAAGACATTCTCGTTGCGCAAGAAATTCACTGCCGGTAACTCGTCGGGGACCCTGATTGGCATAACCTGCTCACCTCTTACAACCGTATAAACGTTTAGACATCCAGATGCCTGACATTAGCCTGGTGTATCGTGAATGTCGAGTCTTCATGCGATTTATGAAAATGTTTCAGCTTAATGTGTCTTAAGGATGTGGTGAGTGAATAACCAATATCGCTGTTAAATTAAATCCCCCAGAATTTAATTAAACCGAGGATGGGAGAGGATAATATTCAATCCATATTTATTTGGTTTATAAAACAGACTATTTTGGTTGGGTAAATACTATTATTTTCGATAAGTGCAAAATTTAAAAATCGAAAAAATAAAATATAAAATCAAATAAATTCAATTATTTATAAATTTTATTGTTTTCAATCAAAACCACATAATAAATATTTATAAAATTAAACCCTCACCCAGTGTATAAGTCACTCCTGTTATAAAAACAGACCACACTATTAATCCCTGATTTGAAATATTCCTTTATTTAACTTTTTGGCTCGGAAATTATATCTGTAAGGTTTTTACTATGCATAAACTAAAAATCACCGGCCTGATCTTGCCAGGCATACTGGTTATGGCGTCACCCTGTGGATTTGCGGCTGCCGCGCCCTTCTCCAGCGATTCACCGTGGATGCTGGGCGATTGGGATGGCGAGCGCACTACCCTGCAACAACAGGGCATTGATTTTAATGTTAATTACGTCATGGAGAGTGCAGCCAATCTGGCAGGTGGCTATCAATCCGCCACCACCGCACGTTATACCGATCAATGGTTGTTTAGCACCCATCTTGATCTGGAAAAACTGCTGGGTTGGCAGGACACCGATTTCCAGGCCACGGTGACGGATCGTAACGGACAAAACCTGTCTGAGCAGGTGGCAAACCCGAAAGCGCCGATGCTTTCTTCTGTCCAGGAGGTCTACGGTCGCGGTCAGACATGGCGACTGACGCAGTTTTGGTTACGTAGCGGTTTTCTCAACGATCATATCAATCTGAAGTTTGGTCGTGCGACGGTAGGGGAGGATTTTGGCACCATTGAGTCGCATTTCCAGAACCTGGCGCTCGGGCCGGGTATCCCCGGTAAATCACGTAGCGATCGCTGGATGAACTGGCCGGTATCCCAGTGGATGGGACGTTTACAGCTGAATATCACGCCGGATGTCTATGTTAAGGTCGGGTTTTATAATCAGAACGATGATAACGATAACCGTGGCAGCGGCTTTCACTTCTCGGTCAATCACTCCGACGGTAATCTGATCCCGGTAGAAATTGGCTGGCAGCCAAAGCTTGGGGCTGATGCGCTACAGGGGAATTATCGTCTGGGTGCTTACTACTCTTCGGCTCAGGGTGGGGTTTATCACAGTTGGCAGCATGGTCAATATGGCGACACTGCGCATGGCTATGGTGCCTATGCCATTGTTCAACAGCAATTATTTGCCCAGCAGCACGACAATCATCGCGGCTTGTCTCTGACACTCAGCCAGGTGATGCATGACAAGCGCACCTCAAAACTCGATTACACCCAAACTGTCGCCTTAAGCTGGAAAGGGCTTTTTGCTGCGCGACCACAGGATGAGATTGGCTTAGGTATGGCGCGTTTACATGTGAATTCGGCCTACAGCCGCATGCTTGAACGGGAAAATGAAGAGAATGGTGCGCAGAGCGTGAATGATGCCACTTATCTGCCGGTGATTAGAGGTTCTGAATACGACTATGAACTTTACTATTCCTGGAACGTCAGCCAGTGGCTTACATTCCGTCCAAATCTGCAGTACGTTGCCGCGCCCGGTGCAGACAGCAGCGTGAAAGATGCCTTTGTTGGGGGTATTACGGCGAGTTTGACGTTCTAACAGTGAACCTATAATGGCGCGATTTATCGTGCCATTACGAAACTTGCAGACGTAAAAAAGCCCTGAACTTTCGTTCAGGGCTTCTTCACTTAATTGATGCCTGGCAGTTCCCTACTCTCGCATGGGGAGACCCCACACTACCATCGGCGCTACGGCGTTTCACTTCTGAGTTCGGCATGGGGTCAGGTGGGACCACCGCGCTACAGCCGCCAGGCAAATTCTTTGTGCTCTGTCCTGTGTCTTTTGCACTGCTTCTGCGCAAAATCCTTCGGACTTGACTCCGAGGACACAACGTAATCCGTTTGAACAATGCTGAAAATTCTTTGCGTCTCTCAACTCAAAACGCCTCTGGCGTTGTAAGGTTAAGCCTCACGGGTCATTAGTACCGGTTAGCTCAATGCATCGCTGCACTTACACATCCGGCCTATCAACGTCGTCGTCTTCAACGTCCCTTCAGGACCCTCAAGGGGTCAGGGAGAACTCATCTCGGGGCAAGTTTCGTGCTTAGATGCTTTCAGCACTTATCTTTTCCGCACTTAGCTACCGGGCAATGCCATTGGCATGACAACCCGAACACCAGTGGTGCGTTCACTCCGGTCCTCTCGTACTAGGAGCAACCCCCCTCAATTCTCCAGCGCCCACGGCAGATAGGGACCGAACTGTCTCACGACGTTCTAAACCCAGCTCGCGTACCACTTTAAACGGCGAACAGCCGTACCCTTGGGACCTACTTCAGCCCCAGGATGTGATGAGCCGACATCGAGGTGCCAAACACCGCCGTCGATATGAACTCTTGGGCGGTATCAGCCTGTTATCCCCGGAGTACCTTTTATCCGTTGAGCGATGGCCCTTCCATTCAGAACCACCGGATCACTATGACCTGCTTTCGCACCTGCTCGAGCCGTCACTCTCGCAGTCAAGCTGGCTTATGCCATTGCACTAACCTCCTGATGTCCGACCAGGATTAGCCAACCTTCGTGCTCCTCCGTTACACTTTGGGAGGAGACCGCCCCAGTCAAACTACCCACCAGACACTGTCCGCAGCCCGGATTACGGGCCTACGTTAGAACATCAAACATTAAAGGGTGGTATTTCAAGGTTGGCTCCACGCAGACTGGCGTCCACGCTTCAAAGCCTCCCACCTATCCTACACATCAAGGCTCAATGTTCAGTGTCAAGCTATAGTAAAGGTTCACGGGGTCTTTCCGTCTTGCCGCGGGTACACTGCATCTTCACAGCGATTTCAATTTCACTGAGTCTCGGGTGGAGACAGCCTGGCCATCATTACGCCATTCGTGCAGGTCGGAACTTACCCGACAAGGAATTTCGCTACCTTAGGACCGTTATAGTTACGGCCGCCGTTTACCGGGGCTTCGATCAAGAGCTTCTCCTTACGGATAACCCCATCAATTAACCTTCCGGCACCGGGCAGGCGTCACACCGTATACGTCCACTTTCGTGTTTGCACAGTGCTGTGTTTTTAATAAACAGTTGCAGCCAGCTGGTATCTTCGACTGGCTTCAGCTCCGGGAGCAAGTCCCTTCACCTAATGCCAGCGTGCCTTCTCCCGAAGTTACGGCACCATTTTGCCTAGTTCCTTCACCCGAGTTCTCTCAAGCGCCTTGGTATTCTCTACCTGACCACCTGTGTCGGTTTGGGGTACGATTTCGTGTTACCTGGAGCTTAGAGGCTTTTCCTGGAAGCAGGGCATCAGTTACTTCACCACCGTAGTGGCTCGTCATCACGCCTCAGCATAAAGCGCACCGGATTTGCCTGGTACACATGCCTACACGCTTAAACCGGGACAACCGTCGCCCGGATAACCTAGCCTTCTCCGTCCCCCCTTCGCAGTAACACCAAGTACAGGAATATTAACCTGTTTCCCATCGACTACGCTTTTCAGCCTCGCCTTAGGGGTCGACTCACCCTGCCCCGATTAACGTTGGACAGGAACCCTTGGTCTTCCGGCGAGCGGGCTTTTCACCCGCTTTATCGTTACTTATGTCAGCATTCGCACTTCTGATACCTCCAGCAGACCTCACAGTCCACCTTCAACGGCTTACAGAACGCTCCCCTACCCAACAACACATAGTGTCGCTGCCGCAGCTTCGGTGCATGGTTTAGCCCCGTTACATCTTCCGCGCAGGCCGACTCGACCAGTGAGCTATTACGCTTTCTTTAAATGATGGCTGCTTCTAAGCCAACATCCTGGCTGTCTGGGCCTTCCCACATCGTTTCCCACTTAACCATGACTTTGGGACCTTAGCTGGCGGTCTGGGTTGTTTCCCTCTTCACGACGGACGTTAGCACCCGCCGTGTGTCTCCCGTGATAACATTCTCCGGTATTCGTAGTTTGCATCGGGTTGGTAAGCCGGGATGGCCCCCTAGCCGAAACAGTGCTCTACCCCCGGAGATGAATTCACGAGGCGCTACCTAAATAGCTTTCGGGGAGAACCAGCTATCTCCCGGTTTGATTGGCCTTTCACCCCCAGCCACAAGTCATCCGCTAATTTTTCAACATTAGTCGGTTCGGTCCTCCAGTTAGTGTTACCCAACCTTCAACCTGCCCATGGCTAGATCACCGGGTTTCGGGTCTATACCCTGCAACTTAACGCCCAGTTAAGACTCGGTTTCCCTGCGGCTCCCCTATACGGTTAACCTTGCTACAGAATATAAGTCGCTGACCCATTATACAAAAGGTACGCAGTCACACCCCGAAGGATGCTCCCACTGCTTGTACGTACACGGTTTCAGGTTCTGTTTCACTCCCCTCGCCGGGGTTCTTTTCGCCTTTCCCTCACGGTACTGGTTCACTATCGGTCAGTCAGGAGTATTTAGCCTTGGAGGATGGTCCCCCCATATTCAGACAGGATACCACGTGTCCCGCCCTACTCATCGAACTCACAGCAAGTGTATCTTCGTGTACGGGAGTATCACCCTGTACCCTGCGACTTTCCAGACGCTTCCACTGACACACAAACTGATTCAGGTTCTGGGCTGTTCCCCGTTCGCTCGCCGCTACTGGGGGAATCTCGGTTGATTTCTTTTCCTCGGGGTACTTAGATGTTTCAGTTCCCCCGGTTCGCCTCGTTAACCTATGTATTCAGTTAACGATAGTGCACAAGTGCACTGGGTTTCCCCATTCGGACATCGTCGGCTGTAGCGGTTCATATCACCTTACCGACGCTTTTCGCAGATTAGCACGTCCTTCATCGCCTCTGACTGCCAGGGCATCCACCGTGTACGCTTAGTCGCTTAACCTCACAACCCACAGACGTTTTCACGCATGCAGACTGCAAGCATTTGAGAGACTCGAACACATCGTTTTCATTTCTTATTACGGAGAAATGAAACAACGTGTCGTTTCAAATTTTCAGCTTGTTCCGGATTGTTAAAGAGCAAATACTTCGCAGCACACCGTTTCCGGTACGCTCTGAAGTATTGAAGTACTGTAATGGTGGAGCTAAGCGGGATCGAACCGCTGACCTCCTGCGTGCAAGGCAGGCGCTCTCCCAGCTGAGCTATAGCCCCATACAGTTACTGCAGAGACCACTACTACCACTCAACCGAGTTAACATTCTTACATGAAGAATGTAATTTCTTCTCAGGCAAGGCATGCGGAAGGGAAGTTTACTCAGGTAAACGACCGCGCATAACGCAGCATGAGGAGAAATTTGGTAGGCCTGAGTGGACTTGAACCACCGACCTCACCCTTATCAGGGGTGCGCTCTAACCACCTGAGCTACAAGCCTGTAGAGGTTTTTTCTGCTCGTTACTTTTTCATCAGACAATCTGTGTGAGCACTTCGAAGGAAGGTATCTTCAGGTAAGGAGGTGATCCAACCGCAGGTTCCCCTACGGTTACCTTGTTACGACTTCACCCCAGTCATGAATCACAAAGTGGTAAGCGCCCTCCCGAAGGTTAAGCTACCTACTTCTTTTGCAACCCACTCCCATGGTGTGACGGGCGGTGTGTACAAGGCCCGGGAACGTATTCACCGTAGCATTCTGATCTACGATTACTAGCGATTCCGACTTCATGGAGTCGAGTTGCAGACTCCAATCCGGACTACGACGCACTTTATGAGGTCCGCTTGCTCTCGCGAGGTCGCTTCTCTTTGTATGCGCCATTGTAGCACGTGTGTAGCCCTGGCCGTAAGGGCCATGATGACTTGACGTCATCCCCACCTTCCTCCGGTTTATCACCGGCAGTCTCCTTTGAGTTCCCGACCGAATCGCTGGCAACAAAGGATAAGGGTTGCGCTCGTTGCGGGACTTAACCCAACATTTCACAACACGAGCTGACGACAGCCATGCAGCACCTGTCTCACGGTTCCCGAAGGCACTAAGGCATCTCTGCCGAATTCCGTGGATGTCAAGGCCAGGTAAGGTTCTTCGCGTTGCATCGAATTAAACCACATGCTCCACCGCTTGTGCGGGCCCCCGTCAATTCATTTGAGTTTTAACCTTGCGGCCGTACTCCCCAGGCGGTCGACTTAACGCGTTAGCTCCGGAAGCCACGCCTCAAGGGCACAACCTCCAAGTCGACATCGTTTACAGCGTGGACTACCAGGGTATCTAATCCTGTTTGCTCCCCACGCTTTCGCACCTGAGCGTCAGTCTTTGTCCAGGGGGCCGCCTTCGCCACCGGTATTCCTCCAGATCTCTACGCATTTCACCGCTACACCTGGAATTCTACCCCCCTCTACAAGACTCTAGCCTGCCAGTTTCGAATGCAGTTCCCAGGTTAAGCCCGGGGATTTCACATCCGACTTGACAGACCGCCTGCGTGCGCTTTACGCCCAGTAATTCCGATTAACGCTTGCACCCTCCGTATTACCGCGGCTGCTGGCACGGAGTTAGCCGGTGCTTCTTCTGCGGGTAACGTCAATTGCTGAAGTTATTAACTCCAACACCTTCCTCCCCGCTGAAAGTACTTTACAACCCGAAGGCCTTCTTCATACACGCGGCATGGCTGCATCAGGCTTGCGCCCATTGTGCAATATTCCCCACTGCTGCCTCCCGTAGGAGTCTGGACCGTGTCTCAGTTCCAGTGTGGCTGGTCATCCTCTCAGACCAGCTAGGGATCGTCGCCTAGGTGAGCCGTTACCCCACCTACTAGCTAATCCCATCTGGGGTTCATCCGATGGTGTGAGGCCCGAAGGTCCCCCACTTTGGTCTTGCGACGTTATGCGGTATTAGCTACCGTTTCCAGTAGTTATCCCCCTCCATCGGGCAGATCCCCAGACATTACTCACCCGTCCGCCACTCGTCACCCAAGGAGCAAGCTCCTCTGTGCTACCGTTCGACTTGCATGTGTTAGGCCTGCCGCCAGCGTTCAATCTGAGCCATGATCAAACTCTTCAATTTAAAGTTTGATGCTCAAAGAATTAAACTTCGTAATGAATTACGTGTTCACTCTTGAGACTTGATATTTTTTAAGTCCGTAGACTTTTGATATCAATCCTGCGAGTGCCCACACAGATTGTCTGATAAATTGTTAAAGAGCAGTGCGAACAGCGGGTTAACCGTCTGTCGCGAGGTGGCGTATATTACGCTTTCCTCTTTCAGAGTCAATCACTTTTTTCAGCGATTTTCTCCGGCGAGAGTTCCTTCAGAACTTCTCTCTCAACACCGCATTTCGTAAACCGTTGTGCCGTGTCGATGGAGGCGCATTATAGGGAGTTGTTCGGCATGCGCAACCGCTAATTTCAATAAAAACAACCGTTCGCTGCATTCCACAGCAAAACCCCGCCTTATACCCACTTACACACAAAGTTATCCACATCCTTTGAGAGAAATGAATTTAGGCGAGCATCGCGCAAACGTTTTCGCTACAATGCCCCGCGACGTGAAGGATGCCCCTTTTGGGGCGTTACCTGAGGCCAACGTTTCTTCTATATAGAAGAAAAACGCTAAGCTTGATGTAACGCTCTTATTTACGCGAAACAAAGCCAAGGGATAAAACCACCATGCAACAACGTCGTCCAGTACGCCGCGCTCTGCTGAGTGTCTCAGACAAAGCCGGTATCCTCGAATTTGCTCAGGCACTCTCCAGCCGTGGTGTTGAGCTGCTCTCCACAGGTGGTACTGCACGCCTGCTGGCAGATGCGGGCCTGCCGGTCACTGAAGTGTCTGACTACACCGGTTTTCCGGAAATGATGGATGGACGCGTCAAAACGCTGCACCCGAAAGTGCATGGCGGCATTCTGGGTCGTCGCGGCCAGGATGATGCCATCATGGCGCAGCACGCTATCAATCCTATCGACATGGTGGTCGTTAACCTCTATCCCTTCGCCCAGACGGTGGCAAAACCGGGCTGTACGCTGGAAGATGCGGTAGAAAACATCGATATCGGCGGCCCCACCATGGTGCGCTCCGCCGCGAAGAACCACAAAGACGTCGCCATTGTGGTTAAGAGCAGCGATTACGACGCTATCATTGCCGAGCTGGACGCCAACGAAAACTCCCTGACGCTGGACACCCGTTTCGACCTGGCGATTAAAGCCTTCGAACACACCGCCGCCTACGACAGCATGATTGCTAACTACTTTGGTAGCCTGGTGCCGGCCTATCACGGCGAGAGCAAAGAGCCTGCCGGTCGTTTCCCGCGCACACTGAATCTGAACTTCATTAAGAAGCAGGATATGCGTTACGGCGAGAACAGCCATCAGGATGCCGCTTTCTATATAGAAGAGAACGTGGCGGAAGCCTCGGTTGCCACAGCGCAGCAAGTGCAGGGTAAAGCGCTGTCCTACAACAACATTGCCGATACCGATGCGGCACTGGAGTGCGTCAAAGAGTTCAGTGAAGCCGCCTGCGTGATTGTGAAACACGCCAACCCGTGCGGTGTGGCCGTGGGCAGTTCGATTCTCGATGCCTATGAGCGCGCATACAAAACCGATCCTACCTCGGCATTTGGCGGCATCATCGCTTTCAACCGTGAACTGGACGAAGCCACCGCGCAAGCCATCATCAGCCGTCAGTTCGTGGAAGTGATCATCGCTCCTTCCGCCTCTGAAGCCGCACTGAAAGTCACCGCCAGCAAACAGAATGTCCGCGTGCTGGTGTGTGGTCAGTGGCAGGATCGCGTTGCCGGTCTGGATTTCAAACGTGTTAACGGTGGTTTGCTGGTGCAGGACCGCGATCTGGGTATGGTCGATGCCAGCCAGCTGCGTGTCGTAAGCAAACGCCAGCCGACGGAACAGGAACTGCGTGATGCCCTGTTCTGCTGGAAAGTGGCGAAATTCGTTAAATCCAACGCCATTGTTTATGCGCGTGACAATATGACCATCGGTATTGGTGCAGGCCAGATGAGCCGCGTCTATTCCGCGAAAATCGCGGGTATCAAGGCGGGCGATGAAGGTCTGGAAGTGCAAGGTTCTGCGATGGCCTCTGATGCCTTCTTCCCGTTCCGCGATGGCATTGATGCTGCGGCTGCCGTCGGTGTCACCTGTGTGATTCAGCCGGGTGGTTCGATTCGCGATGATGAAGTCATTGCCGCCGCCGATGAGCACGGCATCGCGATGATCTTTACCGACATGCGTCATTTCCGCCATTAATCGTTGGGAGCGTTACAGATGAAAATTTTAGTCATTGGCAATGGTGGACGTGAACACGCCCTGGCGTGGAAAGCTGCGCAGTCACCGCTGGCAGAAACCGTATTTGTTGCACCGGGTAACGCAGGTACAGCGCTGGAACCGGCATTGCAAAATGTCGCTATCAGCGCCACCGACGTGCCCGCGCTGCTGGCCTTTGCCCAGCAGGAAAAAATTGACCTGACCATCGTCGGCCCGGAAGCGCCGCTGGTGATTGGTGTCGTTGATGCGTTCCGTGCCGCAGGTCTGAAGATTTTTGGCCCGACGCAGGCAGCCGCACAGCTGGAAGGCTCCAAAGCCTTCACTAAAGATTTCCTCGCACGCCAGCAGATCCCAACCGCTGAATACCAGAACTTTACCGAGGTAGAACCGGCACTGGCGTATCTGCGTGAGAAAGGTGCACCGATCGTCATCAAAGCCGATGGCCTGGCCGCCGGTAAAGGTGTGATCGTAGCGATGACGCTGCAAGAAGCGGAAGACGCAGTACAGGATATGCTGGCAGGCAACGCGTTCGGCGATGCCGGTCACCGTATCGTGATCGAAGAGTTCCTCGATGGCGAAGAAGCCAGCTTTATCGTGATGGTGGATGGCGACAACGTGCTGCCGATGGCCACCAGCCAGGATCACAAGCGTGTCGGTGATGGTGATACCGGCCCGAATACCGGCGGCATGGGTGCCTACTCTCCAGCACCGGTAGTGACCGATGAGATCCACCAGCGGGTGATGGATCAGATCATTTGGCCAACCGTGAACGGGATGAAAGCGGAAGGTAACACCTACACCGGCTTCCTGTATGCCGGTCTGATGATCGATAAAGCCGGTCAACCTAAAGTGATCGAATTCAACTGCCGCTTTGGCGATCCGGAAACGCAACCGATCATGCTGCGTTTGCAGTCCGATCTGGTGGCGCTGTGTCTGGCTGCCTGTGACGGCAAACTGGATCAGCAAACCTCACAATGGGATCCGCGTCCGTCATTGGGTGTGGTGTTGGCGGCCGGCGGCTATCCGGGCGATTACAACACCGGCGACCAGATTCACGGCTTGCCGCTCGAAGAAGTGGCGGATGGTAAGGTGTTCCATGCGGGCACCACGCTGAAAGATGACCTGGTGGTCACCAACGGGGGACGCGTACTCTGTGTCACCGCGCTGGGAGAGGACGTGGCCGCCGCGCAGCAACGTGCGTATGAGCTGGCGAAATCTATCTCCTGGGAAGGCAGCTTCTGCCGTCACGATATCGGTTATCGCGCCATCAACCGTAAGTAATGACAAGGGGCACGCACAGTGCCCCTTCTTCTTTCCCGGTCAGAACTCGCTCTCTTTCGGCTGCCAGCTACACTCATCCGTCGGCGTGATATGCAACAGCTGCACGCCTTCAGGAGCTTCCAGCCAGGCGACCATCAAGGGTGATGATGCACTGCGCTGTTGCTGCGCCAGCGTTGCCAGCATGTTGCTATCGAAAGGCGCATTGACCACCTTCCCTTCACAGTTGCGTACCTGCGTATCGCCCAGCCAGTGGCCTTGGCTCAGCAATACGCGGCCATTCAGTAACGCATTGCTCTGCGCCAACATGCGTTGCGCATCGAAACGGTACAACTCGACGCTGTCGTTACTCACCGCTTCACGACGTCCGGCCAGCTGCCGTTGCATAAAATTGAGGTTACCCTGCTGGTCAAAACGCAGCGTCACGTCATCCGGCTGATTCCCGGCTACCTGACGTTGCACGCTGATAAGATTGTTGTCGAGCCAGCTGTAATCCGTCGTCTCCATCGCATCGCCATTGAAAGGCGTGAAGACAGTACGCATGTGAACCGATTGATGGTCGCCATTTTTGCGCCAGATGCGGACCACGCCACGATCGGCAAGATAGCCGCTGGCGGTAAAGGCAGGAAGATCAGGTGTGGTGCTACAGCCCGTTAGCAGCGCACCACATAGCAGGGCGCAGACGCGCTGATGATAACGTTTCAGCATAGCAGGCCCCGGAAACAAAAAGGGGCGATGTCGCCCCTCTTTTAAAGCTATACCGCGTCGCGGAAACTTATTTAACAGCGTCTTTCAGCGCTTTACCAGAGACGAACGCCGGTACGTTTGCCGCAGCGATTTTGATCTCTTTGCCAGTCTGCGGGTTGCGACCGGTACGCTCAGCGCGGTGGTTCACTTTAAAAGTACCAAAACCAACCAGTTGTACAGCATCACCATCTTTCAGAGACTCAGTGATCGCAGCCAGGGTAGATTCCAGAGCAGTTTTAGCCTGGGTTTTTGACAGGTCTGCTTTTTCCGCGATCACATCAATCAGTTGAGTCTTGTTCATAAGTTATCCTTAAAGTGTATTTATCGCTTGCTAAGCAACGAGTGCGAGGGAAAAGCCATATTCTGGCACTCTTCAGCCTGCACGCACCGATAGCCACAATTTTCAGCCCCCCAAATGTAGACCAGACAGGGGGCTGATGTGAAGCCTCCAGGCGCGCTAATTCGGGCCTGAAGTCACGTTTTCTCGCCTTATTGCTGAAAAATTATACCGATGTTACTGATTCCTGCTTCGCGCAGGTCAGAACGTAACCCTTTAATCAGTTCCAGGTCACGCTCCTCGCACTCTGCCAGCAGGCGAAAAATTTCCCACTGCAAATCCCATTCGTCAATAATCGCCTGGTTTTCGCGCAGCTCTTCATCGCTCATTTCGCGACCAGCCTGGGTCATTTCCAGAATCGCAACGGTGGTAATTGAGGTACGGCTCACCTCTACGGCATGCTCCAGGGTTTCACCACTGAGCTGAGCATGCAGTACTTCACTTAACGCCACGCAGGCATCAATCGCCGGATGCACCCCGTAGATATCAAAATCGTCCCCGTTGGGGATCGCCGCTTCCAGCTTCTCCAGCTGGCTGTCGAAATTGATTTTAGCGTCTTTGACCGTCAGGCTTTCCCAGACCAAATCAAGGATGCGGCGATAAAGCTGCGGATCGGCGAATTCGGTCTGCTGACAGAAGGCCCAATAGTTAGGGAACATACGTTCGCACAGACAGGCCATAAAGGTGACGTGCTGCCAGCTTTCCAGCTTCGCCAGGCGTAAATGGACGGGGTTCTGTAACATCAAACTTGCTCTCAATAGTTTAGCTGGCGGCAGTGTACCGCAAAAGCCGCGCGCAAACAGCGTCAACGCGCATTTTGCCTGCGGAGAAAGGCTGGACGGCCAGAAGCGACTGCATCCGCCCAGCGTGTCGGCTCGGGCAAACGGTAGCCCGCCATGCAGTTTTCCACCCACTGCAACGCACTGTCGGTACTGACACGATGGCCGCTGGAGATAAAAAGTGGATTGCAGCGCGCCTTGCTGCGCCATACCCAGCCCAGTTGCTCACCTTTGTCCAGCAATGGCTGGCGGCTGCCCGGTGCGTCATCCAGTGCCGCAAATTGGCCGCATAAGCGCCGCTTTGCGACACCAATGGTCGGTACATCCACCAGCAAGCCAAAATGCGCCGCCACCCCGAGCCGACGCGGATGCGAAATACCGTGTCCATCCACAAATAACAGATCAGGCTGATGCTGGAGTTGCTGCCAGGCGGCCAGTAAAGCAGGCACTTCACGGAACGATAAAAAACCGGGGATGTAGGGCATGGTGGTACTGATGCGGGCAATTTGATGCTCCACCAGTTGCAACGAGGGGTACTCAAGAATCACCAGCGCGGCACGCGTCACTGCGCCGCCCTGCTCAAATCCTACGTCAGCTCCGGCAATCAAACGGGGCGGCAGCACCTCGAAATCGTCCTGCCGCACCACGTCAGCTGCGCGCTGTTGCTGTTCCGTGCGTAGCGCCGCTAAATCCATTGTTAGCCTTGATGATAAGGGCGTGACAGACGATGCACGGCCTCAACAAAGGCCCCCGCATGTTCTGGCGGCACATCCTGATGGATACCGTGGCCCAGATTGAAGACGTGACCTTCACCCTTGCCGAACCCTTCCAGAATGCTCGCCACTTCCTGTTCAATACGGGCCGGAGGGGCGTAGAGCATGGACGGGTCCATATTGCCCTGCAAGGCCACTTTATGGCCAACACGACGACGGGCATCCGCAATATCGGTGCTCCAGTCGAGACCCAACGCATCACAGCCGGTCTCCGCTATCGCTTCCAGCCATTGTCCGCCACCTTTGGTGAACAAGGTGATGGGCACGCGACGACCTTCGTTCTCGTGCAGTACGCTATCGACGATTTTGTGCATGTAGTAGAGCGAGAACTCACGGTAATCACGTCCGGTCAGCACGCCACCCCAGGTGTCGAACACCATGATCGATTGCGCACCGGCTTTGATCTGCGCGTTCAGATAGAGGATCACGCTATCAGCCAGCTTATCCAGCAACGCATGTAGCGTTTGCGGCTCGGCGTACATCATCTTTTTGATTTTGGTGAAAGCCTTGCTGCTGCCGCCTTCAACCATATAGGTTGCCAGCGTCCACGGGCTACCAGAGAACCCAATCAGCGGCACTTCGCCTTTGAGGTTATGACGAATGGTACGCACCGCATTCATCACGTAACCCAGCTCCTGCTCCGGGTCGGGCACCGGTAGTTTGTCGACATCGGCGCGGCAGGTAATCGGGTGAGAAAAACGTGGGCCTTCACCCGTTTCAAAGTACAGGCCCAACCCCATGGCATCCGGGATGGTGAGGATATCGCTGAAGAGGATAGCCGCATCCAGCGCATAGCGGCGCAGCGGTTGCAGCGTGACTTCGCACGCCAACTCAGCATTTTTACACAGCGACATAAAATCACCGGCCTGAGCGCGTGTGGCTTTATATTCCGGCAGATAACGCCCGGCTTGTCGCATCATCCACACCGGGGTGACATCCACCGGCTGACGTAACAGGGCACGCAAATAACGATCGTTCTTCAGTTCACTCATAATTGGCTCTCTCACTGACAGGACGCCAGTGTAGCATTTTCACATCGCGCTGGCGCGACACTGGGCAACGGTGTCTTCAATCAGACGTCGCGCCACGGTCCCTGGCGGTGGTAATAAGGGTAATGCATCGTAGCGGAACCAACCGGCGTCCAGCAGTTCTTTGCCGTCATGCTGTAGCTCACCGCCCTCGTATTCCGCCATATAGGCCATCATCAGCGAATGCGGGAAGGGCCAGGGTTGTGAGGTGACGTAACGCACGTTTTTCACCCGCACGTTGCTCTCTTCCATCACCTCACGCGCGACCGCCTGTTCGAGGGTTTCCCCCACCTCAACAAAACCGGCCAGTACGGTGTAAACGTTATTACGATGCTTCGCGTGATTCGCCAGCAAAATCTCGTCACCGCGTCGAATCGCCACAATGATGCAGGGCGCGATTTGCGGATAATAACGTTCACGGCAGTGACTACACAGGCAGGCAAACTCGCGTTTGCTCAGATGCATTTCGTGACCGCAATAGCCGCACCAGCGATGCGACCGATAGAACTCCGCCAGTTGCACACCACGTCCGGCGAGCTGGAACAGGCCGACATCTTCGTCGATCAACTGACGTACTGAGCCCATGTTGTCGGATCGTGATTCACGGATCAGCCAGACGTTTTCGCCCTGCCATTCACCAATCACCATGCCACTACTGCCCGCCAGACCATACTGTTCTGCCGTGCCATGCGGCAACTCGCCCTGCGGTAGCCAAAGTTTTTGTTCATGGCTGACAATCCACCAGCCAGCGTCTACGCTTGAGATCTCACGTTGCATTTAAATCGTCATCCTTAGCGTCTATTCGCAGAATGAACCACTATAACCCACATGGAGCCTCGTATGCTTACTCAGTTAGATGACCTGACCGAGCGTGTAGGCAGCGGTAACGAACTGGTCGATTCATGGTTACGCGCGCGTCGTCAGCTGTTGGTTAACTATTATCAGTTGATTGGCATGAAGCCAAAAAAAGATGCGTTAAGCGCTCTCGATGAGCAGGCGCTGGATGCGTTTTGTCACAACCTGGTGGATTATCTTTCGGTTGGTCACTTCAGTATTTATGAGCGGATTATCAATGAGATGCAGGGCGACAGCCCCCTGATTGCTGCCGCACAGATTTATCCGTTACTGGAGGCAAATACCGAACGAATGATGCAGCTGTATGATGGTCATCTGCAACAGGCTATCACCGACGACAACTGTGTCACTTTCCAGCAGGCGCTGTCTGAAGTGGGTGAAGTGCTGGAGTCGCGTTTCACGCTGGAAGACAAGCTGGTGCATCTGGCGTGGGATAATCAGTTGGCGCGCCCGCCGGTAGCGAATGAAAGCATCATCGCGCGTCCCGCGTAGAATCCGGCATTTGTAAAAGACTTGTTATTCGTAAAAAGCCCTTCTATGCTACGAGGGCTTTTTTATTTTACGGTCTAACACCGTAAATATTTTCTTGTCGGAGTGCCCATTTGGGCTGAGACCGTTAATTCGGGATCCGCGGAACCTGATCAGGTTAGTACCTGCGAAGGGAACAAGAGTAAATATCACAGCCGGCACCTGCGCCGTTTCTGTTACTCCTTCCGGACTCCGGACAAGCAACTTCCATCATTTACAGGAAACTTGCTATGTCTGTTGCAAAAACTTCTCGTCGTGAACAACGCGCCCAGGCGCAGGCCTTTATTGATTCATTGCAAGGCACCGCCTTCCCCAATTCTCAACGCATCTGGATCACCGGCAGTCGTGATGATATTCGCGTGCCAATGCGTGAGATTCAGCTCAGCCCTACCCTGATCGGGGGCAGCAAAGATAACCCGCAGTATGAAGCCAATGAAGCGGTGCCGGTGTATGACACGGCGGGCGCTTATGGCGATCCGCATGCCACCATCGACGTCCATCAGGGACTGACCCGGTTGCGCGCCGGCTGGATCGCCGAACGCGATGACAGCGAAACCATCGGCCAGCTCAGCTCCAGCTATACGCAGCAGCGCCTGGCGGATGAGGGGCTGGATCACCTGCGTTTTGAGCATTTACCCCAGCCACGACGCGCCAAAATGGGCCGTCGCGTGACCCAGTTGCATTATGCGCGTCAGGGCATCATTACCCCGGAAATGGTGTTTATTGCGCTGCGTGAAAACATGGGGCGTGAGCGTATCCGGGGCGAAGTGTTGCTACAACAGCATCCGGGCCACAGCTTTGGTGCGCACCTGCCGGAGAATATCACCGCCGAATTTGTGCGCCAGGAAGTTGCCGCAGGGCGTGCCATCATCCCATCCAATATCAATCATCCTGAATCTGAGCCGATGATCATTGGCCGTAACTTTCTGGTTAAAGTGAATGCCAACATCGGCAACTCGGCGGTCAGTTCGTCCATTGAAGAGGAAGTAGAAAAACTGGTGTGGTCAACCCGCTGGGGGGCCGACACGGTGATGGACCTGTCGACGGGCCGTTATATCCACGAAACACGCGAGTGGATTTTGCGTAACAGCCCGGTGCCGATTGGTACGGTCCCCATTTATCAGGCGCTGGAGAAAGTGAACGGCGTGGCGGAAGACCTGAATTGGGAAATTTTCCGTGACACCTTACTGGAGCAGGCCGAACAAGGCGTTGACTACTTCACCATCCATGCCGGTGTGCTGCTGCGTTATGTCCCGATGACGGCAAAGCGTCTGACCGGCATCGTGTCGCGTGGCGGTTCGATCATGGCGAAGTGGTGCCTGTCGCATCATCAGGAAAGCTTCCTGTATCTGCATTTCCGTGAAATCTGTGAGATTTGCGCTGCTTATGATGTTGCGCTGTCGCTGGGTGATGGCCTGCGCCCGGGATCCATTCAGGATGCCAACGATGAAGCGCAGTTTGCGGAACTGCACACGCTGGGTGAATTGACAAAAATTGCCTGGGAGTATGATGTGCAGGTGATGATCGAAGGCCCCGGCCATGTGCCGATGCAGATGATTCGCCGCAACATGACGGAGCAACTGGAACATTGTCACGAAGCCCCGTTCTATACCCTCGGCCCGCTAACCACCGATATCGCCCCCGGCTACGATCATTTCACTTCCGGTATTGGTGCCGCGATGATTGGCTGGTTCGGCTGTGCGATGCTGTGTTACGTCACCCCCAAAGAACATCTGGGTTTGCCCAATAAGGAAGATGTGAAACAGGGGCTGATCACTTATAAAATCGCGGCACATGCTGCCGATCTGGCGAAAGGCCATCCGGGTGCCCAGATCCGTGATAACGCCATGTCGAAAGCACGGTTCGAGTTCCGTTGGGAAGATCAGTTCAACCTGGCGCTGGACCCGCACACTGCCCGCGCTTATCACGATGAAACGCTGCCGCAGGAATCGGGCAAAGTGGCGCATTTTTGCTCCATGTGTGGCCCGAAATTCTGCTCGATGAAAATCACCCAGGAAGTGCGTGAATTTGCCGCCCGCCAGCAGGCTGAAGCCCAGCCGATTGAAATTGGTATGGCGCAGATGTCCGATGCCTTCCGCAGCCGTGGCGGTGAGCTGTATCATGCCGCTGATGCCCTGAAAGAGGAAAATGTATGACCGCCCCCTTCCCCAGTACCGCCCCGCGTTTAGGGCTGTATCCGGTTGTCGATAGCGTTGAGTGGATTGCCCGTTTGCTGGAAGCGGGTGTGCGTACCATTCAGCTGCGTATTAAAGATTGTGAAGACCATGAGGTTGAAGAGGCCGTGCGCGATGCTATCGCACTCGGCAAAAAGTATCGTGCTCGCCTGTTTATCAACGATTACTGGCGCTTAGCGATTCGCTATAACGCGTATGGCGTCCATCTTGGTCAGGAAGATCTTGATGTGGCCGATCTGGAGGCAATCCGCCAGGCGGGTTTACGCCTTGGCTTATCCACCCATGATGATGCGGAACTGGATCGGGCGCTGGCGCTGCACCCCTCCTATATCGCGTTAGGGCATATTTTCCCAACGCAAACCAAAGAGATGCCCTCTGAGCCGCAAGGCATCACCGAGTTGAAACGTCATCTGACCCGTTTGCAGGGCATTTCAACGGTAGCCATTGGCGGGATTTCGCTGGCACGTGCACCTGAGGTGCTGGCAACTGGCGTGGGCAGCATCGCGGTGGTCAGCGCCATCACCCAGGCCCCAGACTGGCTGGCGGCCACGCGTGAATTGCTGGCGCTGGCGGAACCCCCGGTGACAGCGTAGGACACGGCTGATGTAGCGGCGCGTCAGCAACTGGCCTCAGCCTCCGAGCTACAGGCCAGCATCGCCTGTTCGACCGCCGCGCCCACCAGCGCAATCGCCTGTTCGGTGGCATCGGTAATCGGCAACGCATAGTTGAGACGCAGGCAGTTGCGATACTTGCCCGATGCAGAAAACAACGAACCGACTGCCACCTGAATTTTCGACGCGCGTAGCGCCGTATTCAGGCGCACCGCATCGAAGGCTTCCGGCAATTCGATCCACATCAGAAAGCTGCCCTGTGGGCGCGACACACAGATGCCACATGGGAAATAGTGACGCACCCAGCAGCTAAAGGTTTCGTAATTGCGTTGATAAACCTGACGCATACGACGCAGGTGCGGCCCATAATGACCCAGGCGGATAAACTCGGCCACCACATGCTGCGTCATGGTGGCGGAGGAACCGGTACCGATATATTTCATGTGCAGCACCCGTTCACGGTAACGTCCCGGCGCGACCCAGCCAACCCGCAAACCGGGTGAAAGCGTTTTGGAGAACGAGCTGCACAGCAGCACACGTCCATCCATGTCCAGCGACTTAATACTGATGGGACGCGGATATTCCCACGCCAGCTCACCATACACATCATCTTCAATAATCGCCGCATCAAAGCGTTGCGCCAGCGTCAGCAGTGCCCGCTTACGTGCTTCCGGCATGATAAAACCCAGCGGGTTATTGCAGTTTGGTACCACCACCACCGCTTTGATTGGCCACTGCTCGAATGCCAGCTCCAGCGCTTCAAGGCTGATACCCGTCACCGAGTCGGTCGGGATTTCAATGGCGCGAATACCAAAGCCGCGCAAGGTTTGCATGGTGCCGTGGAAAGTGGGTGATTCCACCGCAATGATATCGCCGGGCTGGCAAACGGCACGGATAGACACCGACAAGGCTTCGTGGCATCCGGTGGTCACCACAATGTCATCGGCACTGAGCTGGCAGCCACTATCAATCGACAGACGCGCCACCTGTTCGCGCAGCGCCGTGACACCTAATAAGGTGTCGTAACTCAGCAGGTTGATGTCCTGCTTTTGCGCCATACGACTCTGAATTTTCCACAGCGGTTTTAGCGTGGGCTGCGTCAGGTCCGGGATACCGCTACCTAACTGAATCACGTCCCCCTCAATGCGGCTGCTGAGCAGTTCCAGCACTGACTCCCACTGAGTCACTTCTACCGGGCGTTGCGCAGGACGTGTTAGTGCCGGGACAGGCGGCGTGGCTTTGCGGGTTGCAACAAAATAGCCGGAACGCGGTTGTGGCACGATCAGCTGCTTCTCTTCCAGCAGATGATAAGCCTGCTGGACAGTACTGATACTCACACCGTGTTCAATACTGAGTGTACGCACCGAGGGTAAACGTTCGCCGCTGCGATACAAACCCTGCTCGATGCGGTCTGACAGCAGACAAGCCAAATGTTGATAACGCGTCATCGTATGCCCCTCATGATTCGCCGACGGTAAAAACCAGTACAGATCAGATTAATTTTTACCATTCAGATCGGTCACAGCGCAATCTGTATGTTTAAGAAATGTGTTTTTTGAATCTGTATTGAAATGCAGGGAAAACAGACAATGTTCCTCAGACATCATACCGAGGGCAAAATAATGGAATTCGAACAAAACCGTGCGGCAAAACCCTTCAACGTGACTTTGCTGGATATTTACCGCGCACTGAGGCAACGGGTGAAAAGCTGGTATGCGCGTCGACAAACCCGCCGCATTCTGTCGCACCTGAGCGATACCCAGTTGCGCGATATCGGGCTGACGCGCGGAGATATCGACCGCCGTGACTGATGATACAGACGAAAAAAAACCCTGCCGAAGCAGGGTTTTTTAATGGCTGGCTTACGAACGATTACTCGTCGTCGCTACCGCCGAGACCGGCGTTCAGCAGTTCAGCCAGGCTTGCAGAGGCTTCATCCGCAGTCACCTGCGGTGCAACCGGTGCTTCACCCGCCTGACGGCGACGCATACGATCCTGATGGTAAGCATAACCCGTACCGGCTGGGATCAGACGACCCACGATAACGTTCTCTTTCAGGCCACGCAGTTCGTCGCGCTTGCCTGCTACTGCGGCTTCGGTCAGGACACGTGTCGTTTCCTGGAACGATGCTGCAGAGATGAACGACTCGGTTGCCAGAGACGCTTTGGTAATACCCAGCAGGTCGCGCATGTAGGTGGCACCCAACTTGCCGTTCGCTTCCAGATCACGGTTAGAGATCTTGATGCGAGACACTTCAGCCTGCTCACCTTCCAGGAAGTCGGTGCTTCCGGCGCTGACGATGGTCGCTTTACGCAGCATCTGACGCACGATGACTTCAATGTGCTTATCGTTAATCTTAACGCCTTGCAGACGGTATACTTCCTGCACTTCGTTAGTGATGTAACGGGTAACAGCATGAACGCCACGCAGACGCAGAATGTCATGCGGAGATTCCGGGCCGTCAGATACGACGTCACCACGTTCAACGCGCTCACCTTCAAATACGTTGAGCTGACGCCATTTCGGAATCATCTCTTCGTATGGATCGCTGCCATCAACCGGGGTGATTACCAGGCGACGCTTACCTTTGGTCTCTTTGCCGAAGGAGATGATACCGCTGATCTCCGCCAGGATTGCTGGCTCTTTCGGACGACGCGCTTCGAACAGATCCGCAACGCGTGGCAGACCACCGGTGATGTCCTTGGTACCGCCAGATTCCTGCGGAACACGCGACAGGGTGTCACCCGCGCTGATCTTCACACCATCTTCCAGCTGAACAATCGCTTTGCCCGGCAGGAAGTACTGAGCCGGCATGTCGGTGCCAGGGATCAGAACGTCGTCGCCATTGGCATCAACGATTTTCAGTGCCGGACGCAGATCTTTACCGCCTGAAGTACGCTCAGCAGAGTCCAGAATCACCAGCGATGACAGACCGGTTAACTCGTCAGTCTGACGGGTAATGGTCTGCCCGTCGATCATATCGGTGAAGCGGATGAAACCGTTCACTTCAGTGATGACCGGCATGGTATGCGGATCCCAGTTCGCCACGGTTTCGCCCGCGTTGACCTGCTCACCATCACCTTTCGCCATCACAGCACCGTAAGGGACTTTATAGCTCTCTTTGGTACGACCGAACTCGTCGATCATTTTCAGCTCAACGTTACGCGAAACGATCACCAGCTTACCAGTGGAGTTGGTAACGGTTTTCGCGTTGGTCAGCTTGATAGTACCTTTGTTTTTCACCTGAATGCTGGATTCAGCAGCCGCACGAGATGCCGCACCACCGATGTGGAAGGTACGCATCGTCAGCTGAGTACCCGGCTCACCGATGGACTGTGCTGCGATAACGCCGATGGCCTCACCTTTGTTGATGATGTGACCACGAGCCAGATCGCGACCGTAGCAGTGTGCACACACACCAAAGTCGGTTTCACAGCTAACCACGGAACGTACTTTGATGGCGTCAACAGAGTTCTGCTCAACCACATCACACCAGTGCTCATCAAGCAGGGTGTTACGCGGGATCAGAATGTCTGCGGTGCCCGGCTTGAGCACGTCTTCTGCGGTCACACGACCCAGTACACGCTCACGCAGCGGCTCTTTAACATCGCCACCCTCGATAACCGGGGTCATCATGATACCTTCGAAGGTACCACAATCGTCCTCGGTCACCACCAGGTCCTGGGCCACGTCAACCAGACGACGGGTCAGGTAACCGGAGTTCGCGGTTTTCAGTGCGGTATCCGCCAGACCTTTACGCGCACCGTGGGTTGAGATGAAGTACTGGAGTACGTTCAGACCTTCACGGAAGTTCGCGGTGATCGGCGTTTCGATGATGGAGCCATCCGGCTTCGCCATCAGACCACGCATACCTGCCAGCTGACGAATCTGTGCTGCAGAACCACGCGCACCGGAGTCGGCCATCATGTAGATGCTGTTAAAGGAAACCTGTTTCTCTTCTTCGCCGTGACGGTTGATCACGGTTTCAGTTTGCAGGTTATCCATCATCGCTTTGGAAACGCGTTCGTTAGCAGCGGCCCAGATATCGATGACTTTGTTGTAACGTTCGCCAGCGGTTACCAGACCAGACTGGAACTGCTCCTGGATCTCAGCAACTTCAGCTTCCGCTTCTGCGATGATCTCAGCTTTCTTCGCCGGGATAACCATGTCGTCGATACCAACAGAGGCACCTGAACGGGCTGCATACGCGAAGCCGGTGTACATGGTCTGGTCAGCGAAGATAACGGTCGGCTTCAGGCCCAGAATGCGGTAACAGGTGTTCAGCATTTTGGAGATAGCCTTTTTACCCAGCGCCTGGTTGACGATGGAGTAAGGCAGACCTTTCGGCACGATCATCCACAGGATCGCACGACCAATGGTGGTGTCGATCAGGCTGGTTTTCGCAACGAATTCATCTTGTTCGTTTTTGCTGTACTCGGTGATACGCACTTTCACGCGGGCATGCAGCTCGGCCAGGCCAGCGCGGTAAACACGCTCAGCTTCTTTCGGGCCAGTCAGCACCATGCCTTCGCCTTTGGCGTTCACTTTGTCGCGGGTCATGTAGTACAGACCCAGAACAACGTCCTGAGACGGAACGATGATTGGCTCGCCGTTCGCCGGAGACAGAATGTTGTTGGTAGACATCATCAGCGCACGCGCTTCCAACTGGGCTTCCAGCGTCAGCGGTACGTGAACGGCCATCTGGTCACCATCGAAGTCGGCGTTATAGGCCGCACAAACCAGCGGGTGCAGCTGGATTGCTTTACCTTCGATCAGAACCGGTTCAAACGCCTGGATACCCAGACGGTGCAGGGTTGGTGCACGGTTCAGCAGTACCGGGTGTTCACGAATTACTTCGTCCAGGATATCCCAAACGACGGCTTCTTCGCGCTCAACCATTTTCTTCGCGGCTTTGATGGTGGTGGCGAGGCCACGCAGTTCCAGCTTGCCGTAAATGAACGGTTTGAACAGCTCAAGTGCCATTTTCTTCGGCAGGCCGCACTGATGCAGACGCAGGTATGGACCTACGGTGATTACCGAACGACCAGAGTAGTCAACACGTTTACCCAGCAGGTTCTGACGGAAACGACCCTGCTTACCTTTGATCATGTCTGCCAGTGATTTCAGCGGACGCTTGTTGGAGCCAGTGATGGCGCGACCACGACGGCCGTTATCCAGCAATGCATCAACCGCTTCCTGCAGCATACGTTTTTCGTTACGCACGATGATATCCGGCGCAGCCAGATCCAGCAGGCGTTTCAGACGGTTGTTACGGTTGATCACGCGACGATACAGATCGTTCAGATCCGACGTGGCGAAACGACCACCATCCAGCGGAACCAGCGGACGCAGATCCGGCGGCAGTACCGGCAGCACGGTCAGGATCATCCACTCTGGCTTGTTGCCAGACTGAACGAACGCTTCCAGCAGCTTGATACGCTTGGTCAGCTTCTTACGCTTGGTTTCAGAGTTGGTTTCGTTCAACTCTTCACGCAGTTGCTCGCACTCCTGCTCCAGATCCATGTTTTTCAACAGGGCCTGGATAGCTTCCGCACCCATCTTCGCGTCGAATTCGTCACCGAATTCTTCCAGCGCGTCGAGGTACTGCTCTTCAGTCAGGATCTGACGTTTTTCGAGGTTGGTCATGCCACCTTCGACAACCACATAGGATTCGAAGTACAGCACGCGCTCGATGTCACGCAGCGGCATATCCAGCAGCAAACCGATACGGGACGGCAGTGATTTCAGGAACCAAATGTGTGCAGTCGGCGAAGCCAGTTCGATATGGCCCATACGCTCACGACGCACTTTGGTCTGCGTGACTTCAACGCCACACTTCTCACAAATCACGCCACGGTGTTTCAGGCGCTTGTACTTACCGCACAGGCACTCGTAATCTTTTACCGGTCCGAAAATACGGGCACAGAAAAGACCGTCACGCTCCGGCTTGAAGGTACGGTAGTTAATGGTTTCCGGCTTTTTAACTTCACCAAAAGACCAGGAACGGATCATGTCTGGCGAGGCCAGAGCAATTTTGATCGCATCAAACTCTTCGGTTTTAGTTTGCGCTTTCAGAAACTTAAGTAAGTCTTTCACGGATTAGCTCCCGTCGGAGTGAGACTCTCAGGGATGTTCGACCCCAGCCGAACATCCCATAACCAGTACAAATGCGAGTGCTTACTCGTCTTCCAGCTCGATGTTGATACCCAGCGAGCGAATCTCTTTCAACAGTACGTTGAAGGATTCCGGCATGCCCGGTTCCATCTGATGGTTGCCATCGACGATGTTTTTATACATCTTCGTGCGGCCATTCACGTCATCAGACTTAACGGTCAGCATTTCCTGCAGGGTATAAGCGGCACCGTATGCTTCCAGTGCCCACACTTCCATCTCACCGAAGCGCTGGCCACCGAACTGTGCTTTACCACCCAGCGGCTGCTGAGTAACCAGGCTGTAAGAACCGGTGGAACGGGCGTGCATCTTGTCATCGACCAAGTGGTTCAGTTTCAGCATGTACATGTAACCGACGGTTACCTGACGCTCAAACTGCTCACCGGTACGGCCGTCGAACAGGGTGATCTGACCGGAAGAAGGCAGGCCGCCGAGCTGCAACAGCTCTTTGATTTCGCTCTCTTTCGCACCATCAAACACCGGAGTCGCAATCGGCATACCTTTTTTCAGGTTCTCTGCCAGACGCAGTACTTCGTCGTCACTGAAGGTGTTCAGGTCAACTTTCTGACGCACGTCGGTGCCCAGATCGTAAGCACGCTGGATAAACTCACGCAGTTTGGCGACTTCTTCCTGCTTCTTCAGCATGGCATTGATCTTCTCACCAATACCTTTCGCCGCCATACCCAGGTGGGTTTCCAGGATCTGACCGATGTTCATACGTGACGGTACGCCCAGCGGGTTCAGTACGATGTCAACTGGCGTGCCGTTTTCGTCGTAAGGCATATCTTCGATCGGGTTGATCTTAGAGATAACACCTTTGTTTCCGTGACGACCTGCCATCTTGTCACCAGGCTGGATCTGACGTTTAACGGCCAGATACACTTTAACGATTTTCAGCACGCCCGGTGCCAGATCATCGCCCTGAGTGATCTTGCGACGCTTCGCTTCGAGTTTCTTCTCAAACTCGTGCTTCAGCTCGTCATACTGCTCAGCCAGCTGCTCCAGCGCATTCTGTTTCTCTTCGTCGGTCAGGCCCAGCTCCAGCCAGCGCTCACGCGGCAGCTTGTCCAGCTTCTCAGCCTCAACGCCACCCGAGATCAGTACCGCCTGGATACGACCGAACAGGCCAGCTTCAAGGATCTGCAGTTCTTCAGACAGGTCTTTCTTCGCCTGCTTCAGCTGCATCTCTTCGATTTCCAGCGCACGCTTGTCTTTTTCCACGCCATCGCGGGTAAAGACCTGCACGTCGATAACCGTACCGGAAACGCCATTCGGCACGCGCAGTGACGAGTCTTTCACGTCAGACGCTTTTTCACCGAAGATGGCACGCAGCAGTTTCTCTTCTGGCGTCAGCTGGGTTTCACCTTTCGGCGTTACCTTACCAACCAGAATGTCACCACCGGTCACTTCAGCACCGATGTAAACGATACCGGACTCATCCAGTTTGGAGAGCGCAGCTTCACCCACGTTCGGGATGTCAGCGGTGATCTCTTCTGGCCCCAGTTTGGTGTCACGAGACACACAAGCCAGTTCCTGAATATGGATGGTGGTGAAACGGTCTTCCTGGACAACACGCTCAGAAACGAGGATGGAGTCTTCGAAGTTGTAGCCGTTCCACGGCATGAACGCTACGCGCATGTTCTGGCCCAGCGCCAGCTCACCGAGGTCGGTAGACGGGCCGTCAGCCAGCACGTCGCCGCGCTCAATCGGTTCGCCCAGAGAGACACACGGCATCTGGTTGATGCAGGTGTTCTGGTTCGAACGGGTGTATTTGGTCAGGTTGTAGATGTCGATGCCCGCTTCACCTGGGTACATCTCATCTTCGTTAACCTTGATCACGATACGTGAGGCATCAACGTACTGGATAGTACCGCCACGTTTGGCTACGGCTGTTACACCGGAGTCAACCGCAACCGCACGCTCCATACCGGTACCAACCAGCGGCTTATCAGCACGCAGAGTCGGAACGGCCTGACGTTGCATGTTTGCACCCATCAATGCACGGTTGGCGTCATCGTGTTCCAGGAACGGGATCAGTGACGCACCAACAGAAACAACCTGCTGGGTCGAAACGTCCATATAGTCAACCTGGTCGCGGCTGAACAGGCTTGATTCGCCTTTGCTACGACAGGTAACCAGATCGTCAACGAATGAACCGTCGTCGGCCAAGTTGGTGTTCGCCTGAGCGATAACGAAGTTACCCTCTTCAATTGCAGAGAGGTAATGGATCTCGTCACTCACTTTACCGTCAACAACACGACGGTACGGCGTTTCCAGGAAGCCATATTCGTTAGTCTGTGCGTACACGGACAACGAGTTGATCAGACCGATGTTCGGACCTTCCGGCGTTTCGATTGGACATACGCGACCATAGTGAGTCGGGTGTACGTCACGCACTTCGAAGCCAGCACGTTCACGGGTCAGACCGCCTGGGCCGAGGGCTGAAATACGACGCTTATGCGTAATCTCAGACAGCGGGTTGTTCTGGTCCATAAACTGAGACAGCTGGCTGGAACCGAAGAACTCTTTAACGGCTGCTGAAATTGGCTTGGCGTTGATCATGTCCTGAGGCATCAGGGTGTCGAGATCGCCCAGAGACAGACGCTCTTTCACCGCACGCTCTACACGCACCAGACCAACACGGAACTGGTTTTCTGCCATTTCGCCAACAGAACGGATACGACGGTTGCCGAGGTGGTCGATATCGTCCACTTCGCCTTTACCGTTACGGATATCGATGAGCTTCTTCATCACTTCGATGATGTCAGACTTGCTCAGGATACCGGAACCTTCGATCTCGTCACGCAGCAGAGAACGGTTGAACTTCATGCGGCCAACCGCAGACAGATCATAACGATCTTCAGAGAAGAACAGGTTCTCGAACAGGTTTTCTGCAGCTTCACGCGTCGGCGGCTCGCCAGGACGCATCATGCGGTAGATCTCAACCAGCGCGCTCAGGCGATCATTGGTTGGGTCAACACGCAGCGTCTCAGAAATGTACGGGCCGTGATCCAGATCGTTGGTGAACAGCGTTTCAATGCGCTTGTGACCGGACTGGCTCAGTTTTGCCAGCAGATCCAGTGACAGCTCCATGTTCGCTGCAACGATCAACTCACCGGTGTTCTGATCGATATAGTCTTTCGCTACCACTTTGCCGGCAATGTATTCAACCGGGACTTCGATGTGCTGGATATTGTCTTTTTCCAGCTGGCGGATGTGGCGAGCGGTAATGCGACGACCTTTCTCAACGTACACCGTGCCGTTGGCTTCGATATCGAAGGAGGCGGTTTCACCACGCAGGCGCTCAGGCACCAGTTCCATCTGCAGTTTATTGTCGCGGATTTCGAACACCACTTTTTCGAAGAACAGATCAAGAATCTGCTCCGTGGTGTAATGCAGCGCACGCAGGATGATACTGGCCGGCAGCTTACGGCGACGGTCAATACGGACAAACAGGTTGTCTTTCGGGTCAAACTCGAAGTCGAGCCATGAACCACGGTAAGGGATGATACGTGCGTTATACAGCACTTTACCGGAAGAGTGCGTTTTACCCTTATCGCTGTCAAAGAACACGCCAGGACTACGATGCAGCTGAGAAACGATAACACGCTCAGTACCGTTGATAACAAAGGTACCGTTTTCGGTCATGAGCGGAATTTCGCCCATGTACACTTCTTGTTCTTTAATGTCTTTAACGGTGCCTTCTGGCGCTTCGCGCTCGTAGATCACCAGACGCAGTTTGACGCGCAGCGGTGCAGAGAAAGTCACGCCACGGATCTGACATTCTTTTACGTCAAAGACAGGTTCACCCAGACGGTAGCTGACATACTGCAACTCAGAGTTGCCGCTGTAGCTCGCGATCGGGAATACGGAACGGAAGGCAGCTTCCAATCCATACTGACCTTCTGGATCTTGCTCGATAAACTTCTGGAACGAGTCAAGCTGGATAGAAAGGAGATAAGGTATGTCCAGCACTTGCGGACGTTTACCAAAATCCTTACGAATACGTTTTTTCTCGGTATAGGAGTAAACCATAGGGTTCCTCAGCTAGCTGACAAGTCGACCCACGCTGTCCGTCCTGAAGGGACAGTTCATGCAACACTATTTTGTTTTTCATGCGATGCGCGGCACCCCATGCAATACATCTTTCTATCACTCTTAAATCATTTCATCGCCGTTGTACGGGCAGGGAACCCTCACAGGAAAGCGATATATTAAGGCGTCGATAGAAAAAGATATTGAAGAGAAACAATGGACAAACAGTGCGAAACGCCATCATTCCCCTGTAGCGCAAAAAGGCTGGTGACTAAAAAGTCACCAGCCATCAGTCTGAAACTACTCAGACTGCAACCCGAAGGTTGTCTTACTTAACTTCAACTTCTGCGCCAGCTTCTTTCAGCTGTGCTTCGAGAGCAGCAGCGTCAGCTTTGCTGAGGCCTTCTTTGATCACGCCAGTTGCTTCAACCAGATCTTTGGCTTCTTTCAGGCCCAGACCAGTTGCGGTACGAACGGCTTTGATTACTGCAACTTTGTTCGCGCCAGCAGCTTTCAGGATCACGTCGAATTCAGTTTTCTCTTCAACAGCTTCAGCCGGGCCAGCAGCAACAGCTACAGCAGCAGCAGCAGAAACGCCGAATTTTTCTTCCATAGCAGAAACCAGCTCAACAACTTCCATTACGGACATTGCTGCAACGGCTTCCAGGATTTGGTCTTTAGTGATAGACATAACAATTGTTCCTAAGAATCAGTATAAGTTTATGC
This sequence comes from Pantoea sp. At-9b, assembly GCF_000175935.2. NCBI lineage: Bacteria > Pseudomonadati > Pseudomonadota > Gammaproteobacteria > Enterobacterales > Erwiniaceae > Pantoea > Pantoea sp. At-9b. The sequence continues at coordinate 244,929 of NC_014837.1, read as the reverse complement.
GTTAAAGCACGAAGGAAAAGAGGGCTTAAGCCGCTTCTTTTGCGTCGCGTACAGCAGCCAGAGTACGAACCAGTTTGCCTGCAGCGGCTTCTTTCATGGTCGACATCAGACGTGCCAGTGCTTCTTCGTAAGTCGGCAGAGTCGCCAGACGGTCAATATTGGCCGCCGTGATCAGCTCACCTTCAAAGGCTGCAGCTTTGACCTCGAATTTTGCATTCGCTTTCGCGAAATCTTTGAACAGACGAGCAGCAGCGCCCGGGTGTTCCATAGAATATGCAATCAGGGTCGGACCAACAAACGTGTCTTTCAGGCACTCGAACTGAGTACCTTCAACGATGCGGCGCAGCAGGGTGTTGCGAACAACACGCATGTAAACGCCAGCTTCACGACCTGCTTTACGCAGTTCGGTCATTTTATCAACGGTCACGCCGCGGGAATCCGCAACAACCGCTGACAGCGCGCCTTTGGCTACTTCGCTGACTTCAGCAACAATTGCTTGTTTGTCTTGAAGATTTAATGCCATTAGCTTTTGCTCCTGGATTTGACCGGGGAAGGATTTCCCCGGAACTCACTTCACTTATCCACCCGAAGGCAATAAGCGCTATTACACGGTGAGCAGAATCCAGTTAAGAAAAAATTCTTTGTGGTTCTGTCACCGTCTACGCAGGGGATTAAGCGTTTTATCCGGAGATATCGCGCTCCTGCGGTCTTGGACGGAGGCCAGGATAAGGCCTGGCTCCAACCTTAGTGCCTGAATAACAAAGGGATGAACCTCAGCTTTTCAATCACTATGAATCTTGGTTCTGAATTGAGTGTTCAACCAGAACAACGGGCGTAAGATTCTAGATGAATTTTTCGCCCGTTTCAAGCAGCAATTAGTTTGCTGCTGCGTTCAGACCAGCCTGGTCGATGGCAACGCCAGCGCCCATGGTGGTAGACAGGCTAACTTTCTTGATGTACACGCCTTTCGCCTGAGCAGGTTTTGCTTTTTTCAGCGCAACCAGCAGAGATTCCAGGTTTTCTTTCAGTTTGTCAGCGTCGAAGTCCACTTTACCGATGGTGGTGTGAATGATGCCGTTTTTGTCGTTACGGTAACGAACCTGACCTGCTTTCGCGTTTTTAACCGCTTCAGCAACGTTCGGCGTTACAGTACCCACTTTCGGGTTTGGCATCAGACCGCGCGGGCCCAGAACCTGGCCGAGCTGGCCAACAACGCGCATTGCATCCGGAGAAGCAATAACAACGTCAAAGTTCATTTCGCCTTTTTTGATCTGGTCAGCCAGATCTTCCATACCTACCAGCTCTGCGCCAGCTGCTTTAGCAGCTTCAGCGTTTGCGCCCTGGGTAAATACGGCAACGCGTACTGAACGACCAGTACCGTGCGGCAGTACAGTTGCACCACGAACGTTCTGATCAGATTTACGAGCATCGATGCCGAGGTTAACAGCAACGTCCACGCTCTCTACAAACTTAGCAGTAGCCAGTTCTTTCAGCAGAGCAACAGCTTCGTTGATGTCATACTGTTTAGTTGCATCAACTTTGTCACGGATCACGCGCATGCGCTTGGTCAGCTTAGCCATTTCTTAGTCCTCCACTACCAGGCCCATGGAACGAGCAGTACCTTCGATAGAGCGAGTCATCGCTTCTACGTCAGCACCAGTCATGTCCGCAGCTTTGGTTTCTGCGATTTCACGTACCTGAGCACGGGTTACTTTACCGACTTTGTCTTTGTTCGGCTTACCAGAACCAGACTTGATGCCCGCTGCTTTTTTCAGCAGTACGGCAGCCGGAGGTGTTTTGGTAACGAAGGTGAAAGAACGGTCGCTGTATACGGTGATAACAACAGGAGTCGGCAGACCTTTTTCCAGAGATTCGGTCTTCGCGTTAAACGCTTTACAGAATTCCATGATGTTAACGCCCTGCTGACCCAGAGCTGGACCAACCGGTGGGCTCGGGTTAGCCATACCAGCTGCAACCTGCAGCTTGACATAGGCTTGTACTTTCTTAGCCATGATATTTCCTCTATTGGGTTATAGCGCCTGCAAAACAGGCTCCCCGTGATGACAATTCACACGCTGTCGCCAGCGCATAAAAACAAAAGGCGCGAAATTGTAGATAAATTCCGCGCCTGCTGCAACTACAAAAATGTTTCGGACGTTAGCCTTTTTCTACCTGGCTGAAATCCAGCTCGACAGGGGTAGCACGACCGAAGATGGACACAGAAACTTTCAGGCGGCTTTTTTCGTAATCCACCTCTTCCACCACACCGTTGAAGTCGGCAAACGGACCGTCGTTGACGCGTACCATTTCGCCCGGCTCGAACAGCGTTTTTGGACGCGGCTTATCACCCACCTGCTGCAGGCGGTTCATGATCGCATCCACTTCTTTATCGCTGATCGGCGCTGGACGGTCTGATGTACCACCAATGAAGCCCATCACACGCGGTACGCTACGCACCAAGTGCCAGCTGGCATCATTCATTACCATCTGAACCAGTACGTAACCTGGGAAGAATTTGCGCTCGCTTTTACGACGCTGGCCGCCACGGATTTCTACGACTTCTTCAGTCGGCACCATGACTTCGCCAAACAACTCTTCCATGTTGTGCAATTTGATGTGCTCACGCAGCGACTGGGCTACGCGGCCTTCGAAACCGGAAAACGCCTGCACGACGTACCAGCGTTTTTTTGGAGCTTCAGACATCTCAGAACCTCAGGCCAGTGATAAACGATACAAGGCGGACAAGAATACCATCCAGTCCCCACAAAATCAGTGACATCACGGCAGTTACCGCGGCAACGATTAACGTGGTGTGCAGCGTTTCCTGGCGAGTCGGCCAAATGACCTTACGCATCTCGGTTCTTGCTTCACGCGCAAACGCAACTGTCGCTTTGCCTTTCGTGGTCAGCAACGCAACGCCGCCTGCCACTGCAATCAGCACCACTACGGCCAGCGCACGTAACGGCAGTGTCACATCGCGGTAGTAGTAATTACCAACAATAGCGACAACCAGTAATACGGCAACGACCAGCCATTTTACGGTTTCCAGGCCGCGTCCGCTCCCTTGAGCTTCGGTATTCGCACTCATAAACCAACCTGCCACTATAATTCAGAAACTATTCTGCCCCGCATGGCGAGGCATCCAAACCGGGTAAGCTCTTAAGCCCTATCCCGGTATCCTGCACCGCTTAACAGAGCCTGTCTCAGCAATGATTATGACCGAAAATCACTGATGAGCCAGGTTCTATACAACAGCGTGCAAAAAGGGCATCAAATGATGCCCTTTCCGTGTGCATTGCGTCAAATGTTATCGGGATTAAGCGATAACTTTAGCAACAACGCCCGCACCAACGGTACGGCCGCCTTCGCGGATTGCGAAGCGCAGACCTTCGTCCATGGCGATCGGGTGAATCAGGGTTACAACCATTTTGATGTTGTCGCCCGGCATTACCATCTCTACGCCTTCCGGCAGTTCTACTGAACCAGTTACGTCAGTAGTACGGAAGTAGAACTGAGGACGGTAGCCTTTGAAGAACGGAGTATGACGGCCGCCTTCGTCTTTAGACAGTACGTACACTTCTGATTCGAACTGAGTGTGCGGCTTGATGGTGCCCGGCTTAGCCAGTACCTGACCACGCTGGATGTCTTCACGCTTGATACCACGCAGCAGAACACCACAGTTTTCACCCGCCTGACCCTGATCCAGCAGTTTGCGGAACATTTCAACGCCAGTACAGGTTGATTTCGCAGTCGCTTTGATACCAACGATTTCTACTTCGTCGCCAACTTTAACGATACCGCGCTCTACACGACCGGTTACTACAGTACCACGGCCAGAGATTGAGAATACGTCTTCGATCGGCAGCAGGAACGGCAGGTCGATTGCACGAACCGGATCCGGGATGTAAGTATCCAGGTGACCAGCCAGCTCAACGATCTTCGCTTCCCACTCTGCGTCGCCTTCCAGCGCTTTCAGAGCTGAACCACGCACGATCGGCGTGTCGTCGCCCGGGAAGTCGTACTGTGACAGCAGGTCACGAACTTCCATCTCAACCAGTTCCAGCAGCTCTTCGTCATCAACCATGTCACATTTGTTCAGGAACACGATGATGTACGGAACGCCTACCTGACGACCCAGCAGGATGTGCTCACGGGTCTGCGGCATCGGGCCGTCAGTCGCAGCAACAACCAGGATTGCGCCGTCCATCTGAGCAGCACCGGTGATCATGTTTTTCACGTAGTCGGCGTGGCCCGGGCAGTCAACGTGCGCGTAGTGGCGAGTCGGGGTTTCGTATTCAACGTGAGAAGTGTTGATGGTGATACCACGAGCTTTCTCTTCCGGCGCGTTGTCGATCTGGTCGAATGCACGAGCCTGGCCGCCGTAGGTTTTAGCCAGTACGGTGGTGATTGCAGCAGTCAGGGTGGTTTTACCGTGGTCAACGTGACCGATGGTGCCCACGTTTACGTGCAGTTTGTTACGTTGAAATTGCTCTTTAGCCATCGCTTGTCCCTCTAAGACATGGATATATCAAAGATATCGTCACATCAACCAGGCTATGCCTGACTGTTAGTTTTACAGAGAGAGAATCAGGAGAGAGATAAAGGAAGTGGTGCTGATACCCAGAGTCGAACTGGGGACCTCACCCTTACCAAGGGTGCGCTCTACCAACTGAGCCATATCAGCACATCTGGAGCGGGCAGCGGGAATCGAACCCGCATCATCAGCTTGGAAGGCTGAGGTAATAGCCATTATACGATGCCCGCATCCTGGAACTCGGCTACCTGTTCTTTCTGTAGCTTATGAATAATAAAAGAAGACCTTCTATTATTCGAGTTAGCCAGTGTTTCCGACTAACGTTGACTGTGCCAATGCTCAGTCTGAATTCGAAGGTGAGAGAATTGAACTCACCCATCAGACGACTTCATCTGACGCTCAACCAGGAGGTTGAGATGGTGGTGGGAGAAGGATTCGAACCTTCGAAGTCTGTGACGGCAGATTTACAGTCTGCTCCCTTTGGCCGCTCGGGAATCCCACCTACTTGATGGTGCCGGCTACCGGAATCGAACTGGTGACCTACTGATTACAAGTCAGTTGCTCTACCAACTGAGCTAAGCCGGCATCAAGTGACGCGCATTCTAGGAAGAGCGGATGCAGGATGCAACAAAAAAATTGCCAAAATTGCGCTATCGATTACTATTTGTGCAAATCCTCGCAAATCAAGCATAAAATGCAGCAAATTTGTTCAAGGGTGCTGCTTTTTTACCCGCGACAGACGTCCCCTTCCAGATAGATTTTTCTCTAAACCACTGCACAATTCTGAGTCATGCTGCCTTTTGTCTGTGCACGCGAATGTAAATTGCATAATTTTCTTTACTCACACCGCATTTTTTTGCTGGCCCGCAATTTGCTTGATTCAATCAACCAGTCCAAACAAGGAGGATTTCGCATGCAGATTATTTTACTCAATGCCGCCACCTTACCTCGATATCGCCATGCCCTGGCCGCGTTGATGATTGATGCGATCGCACACAATATGACGTCTTCATTTCGGCAATCGAGCGGACTGGAACAACAGCAGATAGCAGAACGTTACTTTCACAGCTTACGTGACCGCCTGGCGCGTCATGAATTGCTGCTGTGGGTTGCATTGAATGATTCAGGGCTTGTCGGCAGCGTGCAGCTCAGTATCTGCCAGCGTCCTGATGGCCAGAACCGCGCTGAGATCCTGCATTTGCTGGTTCATTCCCGTGCCAGGCGTGAGGGGATTGGCTATAAACTGATGCAGGCACTGGAGCAAAAAGCGGAAGCATGCCATCGCGGTCTGCTCTATCTGGATGTTATGGCGGGTTCTCCAGCGGAAGCCTTTTATCAGGCACAGGGGTATCATTATCTTGGCGAGTTGCCGGATTATTCGCTGCGTGCGGATGGGCATCCCCACCCCGGGGCTATCTATTACAAACGCCTGCGAGTGAGCGCACCAGAAACGGCTACGACAACCTACTGAGTGGCAAGAAAAATGTGGGCACGATTACGAAAGCGTGCTCGCGTTTATCATTTTGCTTCTTTTTAAAGTCACACTGGTGTTACCCTCCTGCCCATTGTTCTCGTTAAATTACCCCTGTGACGTGCAACTGAGTTCGACACATCGCTGTATGCCTGATGCTGCAAGGTGTAGATGAGCCAGAATTTGCGGTCAGATGCATGCTTATGAGTAAAAAGACGACGCCACTTACTACACCCTATCTACAGTTCAATCGTCAGCAATGGGCCGCCTTGCGTGATTCCGTGCCAATGACGCTGACTGAGGGTGAAATCGACCGGTTACGCGGCATCAACGAAGATCTCTCGCTGGAAGAGGTCGCAGAGATCTATTTGCCGTTATCACGCCTGTTAAATTTTTATATCAGTTCTAATCTGCGCCGCCAGGCCGTGCTTGAGCAGTTCCTGGGTACCAACGGGCAAAAAATCCCGTATATCATCAGCATTGCCGGTAGTGTCGCGGTGGGCAAAAGCACCACGGCACGCGTGTTGCAGGCATTGCTCAGCCGTTGGCCGGAACATCGCAAGGTAGAATTGATCACCACGGACGGCTTTCTCCACCCAAATGCGGTATTAAAAGAACGCGGGTTGATGAAAAAGAAAGGCTTTCCGCAATCCTACGATATGCATCGGTTGGTCAATTTTGTCTCCGACCTGAAATCCGGTGCCAATCAGGTGACCGCCCCGGTTTACTCACATCTGATTTATGATGTGATTCCGGATGGCGATAAAGTGGTTCAACAGCCCGATATTCTGATTCTTGAAGGTTTAAACGTCCTGCAAAGTGGTATGGATTATCCACACGATCCGCATCATGTATTTGTTTCGGATTTTGTCGACTTCTCCATATATGTGGATGCACCTGAAGATCTACTTGAAAGCTGGTATATCAATCGCTTCCTGAAATTTCGTGAAGGTGCTTTTAGCGATCCAGATTCATATTTCCATCATTATTCTCAACTGCCTGAAGAGGATGCTGTCGGTATCGCCCGCAGCCTGTGGAAAGAGATTAACTGGTTAAATCTTAAAGAAAATATTCTACCAACTCGTGAGCGGGCCAGCCTGATTATGACCAAATCAGCTGATCATGCCGTGCAACATGTACGTCTGAGAAAATAATCATACCAACAATGAAGCCCTGAACTTATCAGGGCTTCATTGTTATGAACGTATTGTCATAAAGCGCTAAATGACTGTGGGTTAATTATCAGGTCGTAATGAAATTTCGCCGCCAACCCAGGCTTTAACTTCACCCTCTTGCTCCAGTAATAACCCACCTTGTTTATCCACACCACGAGCTATGCCATGTACCTCGCGGTCGCCAATCAACAATTTTACCGGTCGATTAATGAAATTATCCAATGCATCCCAACGTTCAATGAAAGGGGCCAGCCCATCACGTTCAAATAACGGCAGCGCTTCCCGTAGGCTGTTAATCAATTGAGCAGATAACTGATTACGATCTATCTGAACACCCGCTTCCTGCAAGTTAATCCAACCCTGATTTATTTGTGATGCGCCTTCAGAACGCATGGCAAGGTTAATCCCCGCGCCAATAACAATCTGAGCCGCATCACCGGTTTTACCCGTCAGTTCCACCAGGATGCCGGCCAGTTTTCGATCGTGCAGATAGAGGTCATTTGGCCATTTGACACGGACATCCTTCGCGCCGAGTGACTGAATAACTTCAGCCATGACGATACCTATCACCAGACTCAGTCCCATCGCCGCAGCTGGCCCCTGCTCCAGACGCCAGTACATCGACATGTACAGATTAGCTCCGAAGGGGGAAAACCACTGCCTGCCACGCCGTCCTCGCCCTGCCTGCTGATACTCAGCAATACAGGCATCACCCGAAACCAGCTGATCCATACGATCGAGTAAATACTGATTCGTGGAGTCGATGACCGGAATGACAGCCAGGTTAGGCTGATCCAGACGCGACAAAATCTCGCTTTCATTCAGGAGTTGAACAGGAGCAGGCAGGCTATAACCTTTCCCGGTGACCGTATAAACGTCCAGTCCCCAGCTTTTCAGCGTTTGTACATGCTTATTGATCGCTGCCCGGCTCATCCCCAGAACTTCGCCCAATTGCTCACCCGAATGGAATTCGCCATCCGCCAGTAAAGCGACCAGTTTTAATGGGACAGTGTGGTCTTTCATGAGATCACCTCAACGGCATTGCATTCGCCTTGTGCACCAATAAAGCGAACTTCCGGCTCCAGCCAGACATTAAATTTTTCACCAACGTGGTTTCGTACTTCGCGTGCCAGTTGCACGATATCTTGCGGTGTCGCCTGATCTTCGTTGATCAATACCAGTGCCTGCTGACGATGCACAGCAGCACCACCAACCCGATACCCCTTCAACTGACACTGATCGATCAACCAGCCTGCAGCCAGCTTTACTTCACCATCGGGTTGAGGATAGAGCGGCAACGTCGGCCATTGTGCACATAACGTGGCGGCCTGGCTGGCGCTAACCAGAGGGTTTTTGAAGAAACTCCCCACATTACCCGTTACGCTGGGATCAGGTAATTTGCTCTGTCGCATCTGGCATACCGCAGTGAACACATCCCATGCGCTGGCCGTTGCAGGGTTGAGCCGTGCCAGGTCGCCGTAACTCAGCACGGGGCGCCATTGTTTTGCCAGACGCAATCCCACAGCCACAATGACGTAGTCATCTTTCATGGCGTGTTTGAAAATACTGTCGCGGTAACCAAATGCACACTCTTCGCGATGCAGGCGCACAATCTTCCCGGTGGACAAATGCACGGCCTCAACGTAATCACAGATGTCTTTGAATTCCACGCCGTAAGCGCCGATGTTTTGGATAGGAGCCGAACCGGCCATACCCGGGATCAGCGCCAGATTCTCCAGCCCCGTGATCCCTTTCTTTAAGGTATGCTCCACCAGTTGATGCCAGTTTTCTCCTGCACCAACATGCAACTGCCACGCTTCTGTATGCTCTTCGATAGCAATCCCTTTGATGGCATTGATAATGACGGTACCGTCAAAATCCTCAAGAAACAGCACATTGCTACCGCCTCCGAGCACCATATAAGGCTGTCCCTGCTGGACACAACTCTGCCATGCATCAATGATGGCCTTTGCAGTATCAGCAATAACGATATTTTTTGCACTGACCTCAAGGCCAAGCGTATTGAAAGCTTTAAGAGAAGTGTTGGGGCTGGACATTTCACGGCCTTAACTGATTAATCTGGCCGTAGTTTACCTGATCAGATCGTGGCGAGTGGGATGTTTTCGTGGTTTTTCATCATCAGCAAGACGATTCTCAAACGTAAAATCATCGCCGTCAGTCGGATCGGGACGTTTTTTTGATTTTTGCAGACGTAAAAAAGCCCTGAACGAAAGTTCAGGGCTTTTTTACTTATTTGATGCCTGGCAGTTCCCTACTCTCGCATGGGGAGACCCCACACTACCATCGGCGCTACGGCGTTTCACTTCTGAGTTCGGCATGGGGTCAGGTGGGACCACCGCGCTACAGCCGCCAGGCAAATTCTTTGTGCTCTGTCCTGTGTCTTTTGCACTGCTGCTGCGTTGGCTGCATTCGCGCTACTCCGTCACATACTCATGTATGCTCCTTCGTATCGTCTCATTTGCCGCCTTGCTTCAGCGCAAAATCCTTCGGACTTGACTCCGAGGACACAACGTAATCCGTTTGAACAATGCTGAAAATTCTTTGCGTCTCTCAACCAAAACGCCTCTGGCGTTGTAAGGTTAAGCCTCACGGGTCATTAGTACCGGTTAGCTCAATGCATCGCTGCACTTACACATCCGGCCTATCAACGTCGTCGTCTTCAACGTCCCTTCAGGACCCTCAAGGAGTCAGGGAGAACTCATCTCGGGGCAAGTTTCGTGCTTAGATGCTTTCAGCACTTATCTTTTCCGCACTTAGCTACCGGGCAATGCCATTGGCATGACAACCCGAACACCAGTGGTGCGTTCACTCCGGTCCTCTCGTACTAGGAGCAACCCCCCTCAATTCTCCAGCGCCCACGGCAGATAGGGACCGAACTGTCTCACGACGTTCTAAACCCAGCTCGCGTACCACTTTAAACGGCGAACAGCCGTACCCTTGGGACCTACTTCAGCCCCAGGATGTGATGAGCCGACATCGAGGTGCCAAACACCGCCGTCGATATGAACTCTTGGGCGGTATCAGCCTGTTATCCCCGGAGTACCTTTTATCCGTTGAGCGATGGCCCTTCCATTCAGAACCACCGGATCACTATGACCTGCTTTCGCACCTGCTCGAGCCGTCACTCTCGCAGTCAAGCTGGCTTATGCCATTGCACTAACCTCCTGATGTCCGACCAGGATTAGCCAACCTTCGTGCTCCTCCGTTACACTTTGGGAGGAGACCGCCCCAGTCAAACTACCCACCAGACACTGTCCGCAGCCCGGATTACGGGCCTACGTTAGAACATCAAACATTAAAGGGTGGTATTTCAAGGTTGGCTCCACGCAGACTGGCGTCCACGCTTCAAAGCCTCCCACCTATCCTACACATCAAGGCTCAATGTTCAGTGTCAAGCTATAGTAAAGGTTCACGGGGTCTTTCCGTCTTGCCGCGGGTACACTGCATCTTCACAGCGATTTCAATTTCACTGAGTCTCGGGTGGAGACAGCCTGGCCATCATTACGCCATTCGTGCAGGTCGGAACTTACCCGACAAGGAATTTCGCTACCTTAGGACCGTTATAGTTACGGCCGCCGTTTACCGGGGCTTCGATCAAGAGCTTCTCCTTACGGATAACCCCATCAATTAACCTTCCGGCACCGGGCAGGCGTCACACCGTATACGTCCACTTTCGTGTTTGCACAGTGCTGTGTTTTTAATAAACAGTTGCAGCCAGCTGGTATCTTCGACTGGCTTCAGCTCCGGGAGCAAGTCCCTTCACCTAATGCCAGCGTGCCTTCTCCCGAAGTTACGGCACCATTTTGCCTAGTTCCTTCACCCGAGTTCTCTCAAGCGCCTTGGTATTCTCTACCTGACCACCTGTGTCGGTTTGGGGTACGATTTCGTGTTACCTGGAGCTTAGAGGCTTTTCCTGGAAGCAGGGCATCAGTTACTTCACCACCGTAGTGGCTCGTCATCACGCCTCAGCATAAAGCGCACCGGATTTGCCTGGTACACATGCCTACACGCTTAAACCGGGACAACCGTCGCCCGGATAACCTAGCCTTCTCCGTCCCCCCTTCGCAGTAACACCAAGTACAGGAATATTAACCTGTTTCCCATCGACTACGCTTTTCAGCCTCGCCTTAGGGGTCGACTCACCCTGCCCCGATTAACGTTGGACAGGAACCCTTGGTCTTCCGGCGAGCGGGCTTTTCACCCGCTTTATCGTTACTTATGTCAGCATTCGCACTTCTGATACCTCCAGCAGACCTCACAGTCCACCTTCAACGGCTTACAGAACGCTCCCCTACCCAACAACACATAGTGTCGCTGCCGCAGCTTCGGTGCATGGTTTAGCCCCGTTACATCTTCCGCGCAGGCCGACTCGACCAGTGAGCTATTACGCTTTCTTTAAATGATGGCTGCTTCTAAGCCAACATCCTGGCTGTCTGGGCCTTCCCACATCGTTTCCCACTTAACCATGACTTTGGGACCTTAGCTGGCGGTCTGGGTTGTTTCCCTCTTCACGACGGACGTTAGCACCCGCCGTGTGTCTCCCGTGATAACATTCTCCGGTATTCGCAGTTTGCATCGGGTTGGTAAGCCGGGATGGCCCCCTAGCCGAAACAGTGCTCTACCCCCGGAGATGAATTCACGAGGCGCTACCTAAATAGCTTTCGGGGAGAACCAGCTATCTCCCGGTTTGATTGGCCTTTCACCCCCAGCCACAAGTCATCCGCTAATTTTTCAACATTAGTCGGTTCGGTCCTCCAGTTAGTGTTACCCAACCTTCAACCTGCCCATGGCTAGATCACCGGGTTTCGGGTCTATACCCTGCAACTTAACGCCCAGTTAAGACTCGGTTTCCCTGCGGCTCCCCTATACGGTTAACCTTGCTACAGAATATAAGTCGCTGACCCATTATACAAAAGGTACGCAGTCACCTAACAAGTAGGCTCCCACTGCTTGTACGTACACGGTTTCAGGTTCTGTTTCACTCCCCTCGCCGGGGTTCTTTTCGCCTTTCCCTCACGGTACTGGTTCACTATCGGTCAGTCAGGAGTATTTAGCCTTGGAGGATGGTCCCCCCATATTCAGACAGGATACCACGTGTCCCGCCCTACTCATCGAACTCACAGCAAGTGTATCTTCGTGTACGGGAGTATCACCCTGTACCCTGCGACTTTCCAGACGCTTCCACTGACACACAAACTGATTCAGGTTCTGGGCTGTTCCCCGTTCGCTCGCCGCTACTGGGGGAATCTCGGTTGATTTCTTTTCCTCGGGGTACTTAGATGTTTCAGTTCCCCCGGTTCGCCTCGTTAACCTATGTATTCAGTTAACGATAGTGCACAAGTGCACTGGGTTTCCCCATTCGGACATCGTCGGCTGTAGCGGTTCATATCACCTTACCGACGCTTTTCGCAGATTAGCACGTCCTTCATCGCCTCTGACTGCCAGGGCATCCACCGTGTACGCTTAGTCGCTTAACCTCACAACCCACAGACGTTTTCACGCATGCAGACTGCAAGCATTTGAGAGACTCGAACACATCGCTTTCATTTCTTATTACGGAGAAATGAAACAACGTGTCGTTTCAAATTTTCAGCTTGTTCCGGATTGTTAAAGAGCAAATATCTCAAACATGACTCGTAAGCCAGTTTTGAGATACTGAGCAGCGACACCTTTCACCTGTCACCAAGCAAGTGGCGTCCCCTAGGGGATTCGAACCCCTGTTGCCGCCGTGAAAGGGCGGAGTCCTAACCGCTAGACGAAGGGGACACATGAAGTGTCACGACTTCGCAGCCGTCTTGCTCATTACGTTTTCATCAGACAATCTGTGTGAGCACTTCGAAGGAAGGTATCTTCAGGTAAGGAGGTGATCCAACCGCAGGTTCCCCTACGGTTACCTTGTTACGACTTCACCCCAGTCATGAATCACAAAGTGGTAAGCGCCCTCCCGAAGGTTAAGCTACCTACTTCTTTTGCAACCCACTCCCATGGTGTGACGGGCGGTGTGTACAAGGCCCGGGAACGTATTCACCGTAGCATTCTGATCTACGATTACTAGCGATTCCGACTTCATGGAGTCGAGTTGCAGACTCCAATCCGGACTACGACGCACTTTATGAGGTCCGCTTGCTCTCGCGAGGTCGCTTCTCTTTGTATGCGCCATTGTAGCACGTGTGTAGCCCTGGCCGTAAGGGCCATGATGACTTGACGTCATCCCCACCTTCCTCCGGTTTATCACCGGCAGTCTCCTTTGAGTTCCCGACCGAATCGCTGGCAACAAAGGATAAGGGTTGCGCTCGTTGCGGGACTTAACCCAACATTTCACAACACGAGCTGACGACAGCCATGCAGCACCTGTCTCAGAGTTCCCGAAGGCACCAAAGCATCTCTGCTAAGTTCTCTGGATGTCAAGGCCAGGTAAGGTTCTTCGCGTTGCATCGAATTAAACCACATGCTCCACCGCTTGTGCGGGCCCCCGTCAATTCATTTGAGTTTTAACCTTGCGGCCGTACTCCCCAGGCGGTCGACTTAACGCGTTAGCTCCGGAAGCCACGCCTCAAGGGCACAACCTCCAAGTCGACATCGTTTACAGCGTGGACTACCAGGGTATCTAATCCTGTTTGCTCCCCACGCTTTCGCACCTGAGCGTCAGTCTCTGTCCAGGGGGCCGCCTTCGCCACCGGTATTCCTCCAGATCTCTACGCATTTCACCGCTACACCTGGAATTCTACCCCCCTCTACAAGACTCTAGCCTGCCAGTTTCGAATGCAGTTCCCAGGTTAAGCCCGGGGATTTCACATCCGACTTGACAGACCGCCTGCGTGCGCTTTACGCCCAGTAATTCCGATTAACGCTTGCACCCTCCGTATTACCGCGGCTGCTGGCACGGAGTTAGCCGGTGCTTCTTCTGCGGGTAACGTCAATTGCTGAAGTTATTAACTCCAACACCTTCCTCCCCGCTGAAAGTACTTTACAACCCGAAGGCCTTCTTCATACACGCGGCATGGCTGCATCAGGCTTGCGCCCATTGTGCAATATTCCCCACTGCTGCCTCCCGTAGGAGTCTGGACCGTGTCTCAGTTCCAGTGTGGCTGGTCATCCTCTCAGACCAGCTAGGGATCGTCGCCTAGGTGAGCCGTTACCCCACCTACTAGCTAATCCCATCTGGGTTCATCCGATGGTGTGAGGCCCGAAGGTCCCCCACTTTGGTCTTGCGACGTTATGCGGTATTAGCTACCGTTTCCAGTAGTTATCCCCCTCCATCGGGCAGATCCCCAGACATTACTCACCCGTCCGCCACTCGTCACCCAAGGAGCAAGCTCCTCTGTGCTACCGTTCGACTTGCATGTGTTAGGCCTGCCGCCAGCGTTCAATCTGAGCCATGATCAAACTCTTCAATTTAAGTTTGATGCTCAAAGAATTAAACTTCGTAATGAATTACGTGTTCACTCTTGAGACTTGATATTTTTTAAGTCCGTAGACTTTTGATATCAATCCTGCGAGTGCCCACACAGATTGTCTGATAAATTGTTAAAGAGCAGTGCGAGCAGCGGGTTAACCGTCTGTCGCGAGGTGGCGTATATTACGCTTTCCTCCTTCAGAGTCAATCACTTTTTTCAGCGATTTTCTCTGGCGGGATGAATCACTTCGTCCCTCGCTGACCGTCTGCGTTACCGCTTTGCCGTGTCAGTGGAGGCGCATTATAGGGAGATAATTCTGACTGACAAGCGTTTATTGCAAAAAAATTATCGTTCGGCCTAAATTTCACCAAAGTGGCTTATTTCACAACGATTTGCCTGGTAACTGCACAAAATCCTGGGCAAAAAGCGCGACTTTTTGCCAATCGGTGTATTCCACTTCTTTTGATGTATCCGTTTCCCCACCCGTCATACGCATAATCAACTGAATCATGATGCGATCGAACCAGCGATAGCGCGGATAACGCAGCGCTCCGGCAAACACCGCACAGCAGTCAGGCTGCCAGGGAGACTGGGCCAGAAACTTATGCGTATAAGCATTGGTTTCCGGCGTACATTTATCGGCTTTGCGTGCCGTCAGGTTCACACTAAAGAAACCACTGACACGCTGCTGCAACTCTGCCCGGTGCTGAGTAACAAACTTCATTAATGCCGGATGAAAATGGCCATAGCGGATCGACGCACCAATCAGCACCCGATCATACTGCGCCCAGTCAAGCGTCGCTGCCTGTGATATCTCAATCACATCACACAACTGCTGCGGTGCCAGACTTTGCGCAATGCGTCCGGCAATTTTCTGGGTTTGCCCGTCACGGCTGGAATAAACAATCAACGCTTTCATTACACTATCCCGTGTTTTCACTCGCGCCAGAAGGTCGGGGTGAAGAGAACCAGCAAAGTAAACACCTCAAGGCGGCCAAACAACATGGTCGAAATCAAAATCCACTTCGCCACATCATTCATCGAAGCAAAGTTATCGGCGACCACCCCTAATCCCGGTCCGAGGTTATTGAGGGTCGCGGCAACAGCAGCAAAGGCAGAGAAGTCATCCACACCGGTGGCGATGATTGCCAGCATGCTCACCAGGAACACCAGCGCATAAGCAGAGAAGAAGCCCCATACCGCTTCCAGAATACGCTCCGGTAACGCACGGTTGCCTAACTTAATAGTGTAAACCGCATTGGGATGCACAAGACGCTTCAGCTCACGAGAGCCTTGTTTGCACAGCAACAGAATACGAATGACCTTCAGACCACCGCCGGTAGACCCCGCACAGCCACCGATAAAGGCGGAACACAACAACAGCACCGGCAAGAACAGCGGCCAACGGGCAATGCTGTCCGTGGTGAATCCGGCGGTGGTGGCCATGGAGACCACCTGGAAAAAGGCCTGGTTCAGGGTTTGTAAGCCACTGGAATAAACGTCATGGAACCACAGCACCACGGTGCAAATCACCACCAGCGTCAGCTGCACACCAATAAACATGCGGAACTCAGGATCGCGCCAGTACACTTTCAGGCTACGGCCGCTTAATAAAGAGAAGTGCAAACCGTAGTTACAGCCTGAGATCAGCAGAAATATCGCGACGATGGTATTGATCGTCGGGCTGTTGAAGTAACCAATGCTGGCATCATGCGTCGAGAAGCCACCGATGGCGATGGTAGAAAAACTATGGCCGATAGCGTCGAACACCGGCATCCCCGCCAGCCACAGCGCCACAGCACAGGCCACGGTCAGCAGAACATAGATCAGCCACAGGGTTTTAGCCGTCTCTGCAATACGCGGGCGCATTTTGTTATCTTTCAGGGGGCCGGGCATTTCCGCACGATACAACTGCATCCCACCCACCCCGAGGATCGGCAGAATCGCCACCGCCAGTACGATGATCCCCATCCCCCCCAGCCATTGCAGCATCTGACGATAGAACAGAATCGCTTTGGGTAACGAATCCAGCCCCACCAGCGTTGTCGCACCGGTGGTGGTTAAACCGGAAAAGGATTCAAAGAACGCGTCGGTCACTGACAGGTGTGGCTGCTCGGCAAACATAAACGGCATCGCCCCCACACTGCCCAGCACGGTCCAGAACAGCACCACAATCAAAAAACCTTCACGCGGCTTCAGCTCGGTTTTCTGTTTGCGGTTTGGCCACCACAGCAGTGAACCAATGACGATGGCCATCATAAAGGTCTGACTGAACGCCCGTCCGGCACCGTCACGATAAATTAAGGCCACCAGACCAGGCAGGATCATGGTTACTGAGAACAAAATCACCAGCAGGCCCACAATGCGGGTAATGGCGCGAAAATGCATTCAGCCTTTTCCTTTCAAAGAGATATGCTTGAATTTTCCAGCGGGATGAGCGTCAGCACGCCCCGACTGTAATCAGAGAGGTTTTGCCGAAAGCCATCGATCTGACTATGCGGTAATGCCAGGCGCAGCGTAATGCGATCCAGATAATGGCTCTCTTCGACCTTGCCGTCAAAACGCTGCAACAGGCGCTCAATATCGCTGAGCTGCGCATAGTCGCATTGCAGGGTAAAAGATTGCATCGGCACCTTACGACAACGCACCAGCTGTTTTAATCCCTGCTGCACCCCGCCGCCATAGGCTTTCACCAGCCCGCCGGTGCCCAGCATGATGCCACCGTAATACCGCACTACCACTGCGGTGATTTCACCGACACCGCTGCCCATCAGCTGCGCCAGCATCGGTTTTCCCGCCGTACCCGAGGGTTCCCCATCATCAGAAAAACCCAACTGCTGCGAATCATCGGGCGCGCCCGCCACCCATGCCCAACAATGATGCCGTGCCGTCGGGTGTTCAGCTTTGACCTGCTGAACAAAGGCGCGCGCCGCTTCGACGCCGTCGGTGTGTGCCAACAGCGTGATAAAGCGGCTTTTTTTGATGGTTTCCTCGCTGAGGCTAACCGCCTCAGCGGGAATGTCATAAGCGTCCATCAGGCCAGATGCAGATCGCGCGTCATGTTTTCAATCCGGTTGGCGTGGATGACCACGTTATCCTCAATGCGAATACCGCCATACGGCTTCAGCGCATCAATCGCCTGCCAGTCAAAGTGCGCCTGGTACTTACCAGTACGCAGGGTGGCCAGCAGTGAATCGATAATGTAGAAGCCCGGTTCGATGGTCATCACCATGCCTGGTTCAAGCACGCGGGTGCAGCGCAGATACGGATACTGTGCCGGAGCGGCCAGATGCGTACCGTTATCATCCTGCATAAAACCGGCCACGTCATGCACCTGAAGGCCCAGTGGGTGACCCAGGCCATGCGGCATAAACGGCCCGGTTAAGTCTTCCGCTACCAGCGTCTCTTCGCTCAGTCCTTTCACCAGTTCAAACTTCAGCAGCATACGCGCAATACGTTGATGCATCTGTAGATGATAATCGGTATAACGCACGCCCGCCTTGAGGGTAGCGATCAACGCCAGTTCCTCTTTGTTCATCGTCTCGACCATCTCGGCATAGCGCGATTTCGTCTGCCCGGCATAACTGCGCGTCAGATCGGCTGCATAACCCAGGTACTCGGCACCGGCATCAATCAAAAAGCTGTGGCGTTTCGCGGGCGGCTGATGATCCAGTTTGGTGTAATGCAGCACGGCGGCATGTTCATTCAACGCGATGATGTTGCCGTAAGGCACATCGATATCACGGTGGCCGGTCGCGCTCAGGTAGGCGATATTGATATCGAACTCGCTCATGCCAGAGAAGAAGGCTTCTTTGGCGGCACGGTGTCCCGCCACCGCCAGCTTCTGCGCTTCACGCATACAGGCCAGTTCATAATCGGTTTTGATGCTGCGATGGTAATGCAGGAAATCAATTACCCCTTGCGGGTTGATGCTATCTGCCTTGATACCCAACTGAGTGGCACGCGTCGGTACAGGCCCGATATAGGCCACATTGTCGCGCTGGGCCGGAAGTAGCTGTGCAATTTCATCAGCATTTTTCAGACCGATAACCTCAACGTCACCGGTCCAAAAGCTGTTTGGCAGCGGCTCCACGTTGTGCCAGTAGTCCACCGGCGAATAGAACCACAGTTTCGGTTTATTCACGCCGTCGATCCATAACCAGCAGTTAGGCACCTGCGTCACCGGCACCCAGGCTTTGAACTGCGGGTTAACCTTAAACGGGTAGTCGTGATCGTCGAGGAACACGGTCAGCAGCTCGCCAGAATGAATCAGCATGGCATCGAGTTTAAAACGCGCCAGCACCTGCTGCGCACGCTGTTGCAGCGTATTGATATGCGCATGATACAGGCTTTTCAGTGAATCCATGAACTTGTCTCCAATATCGCGAAAATGGCCGCAGTGTAGCATAGCCGCGTTCGTGATGCCGTGCCCCTGCACGCTGTGATCGCTGTATCAAATAAGCAAACTCTCGTTTGCAAAAAATTAACATGGAACCCACACTCTCGATCATCTGGTATGACCAGATCAACTTTCGCGGTTTCAGGAGACGGACATGCTCTACCAAGGCGATACCCTTTCTGTTCGCTGGCTCGACGATGGCATCGCCGAGCTGGTTTTCGACGCGCCCGGTTCGGTGAATAAACTCGATACCAAAACCGTTGCCTCACTGGGTGAGGCGCTGGGTGTACTGGAGCAACAACCCGCGCTGCGCGGCCTGCTGCTCACCTCAGCCAAGCCGGCGTTTATTGTCGGGGCCGACATCACCGAATTTCTTTCCCTGTTTGATGCACCGGTGGAGAAACTGAGCCAGTGGCTGGCCTTCGCCAACAGTATTTTTAATCGTCTGGAAGATCTGCCCGTCCCTACTGTTTCCGCTATCGATGGTTATGCGCTGGGCGGCGGCTGTGAGTGCGTATTGGCAACCGACTTCCGCATCGCAACGCCGCAACTGCGTATTGGCCTGCCGGAAACCAAACTGGGCATCATGCCGGGCTTCGGCGGCAGTGTGCGTTTACCACGCCTGCTGGGTGCCGACAGCGCACTGGAGATTATCGCCGCAGGTAAAGATGTCGATGGCAACAGCGCCCTGAAACTGGGCCTGGTCGATGCCGTCGTCAGCAGCGACAAACTGCGCAGCGCGGCGTTAACCGTGTTACAGGATGCCATGGTGCAGGGCAGCTGGCAGGCACGTCGCGCTCCGAAACTGGCCCCGCTCAAACTCAGCCCGATTGAAGCAGCAATGAGTTTCACCATCGCCAAAAGTATGGTGCTACAAACGGCGGGCAAACATTACCCGGCCCCGATCACTGCAGTGAAAACCATTGAAGCCGCAGCAGGTCTGGGGCGCGATGATGCCTTGCAACTGGAGACGGCGGCGTTTGTGCCGTTAGCGCAAAGTGATGTAGCACGGGCGCTGGTTGGTATCTTCCTTAATGATCAATATGTTAAAGGCGTGGCGAAAAAACGCGGCAATGCCACAGCGACCCCAACGCAGGCAGCAGTATTGGGGGCGGGCATCATGGGCGGCGGTATTGCGTATCAGTCGGCATGGAAAGGCGTGCCGGTGCAGATGAAAGATATCAATCCACAAGCGCTGGCGCTCGGCATGAAAGAAGCCAGTAAGCTGCTGAACAAGCAACTGGAACGCGGCAAAATTGATGGCGCGAAACTGGCCAGCGTGCTGACCACCATCCAGCCAACGCTGGACTACGCCGGATTTGAACGTGCGGATGTGGTGGTGGAAGCGGTAGTGGAAAACCCCCAGATCAAAGCCAAAGTGCTGGCCGAAACCGAGCAGCATCTGCGCGACGACGCCATCCTGGCCTCCAACACCTCGACCATTCCGATCAGCCTGCTGGCGCAGTCGCTGCAACGACCGGAAAATTTCTGCGGCATGCACTTCTTCAACCCGGTGCCGCGTATGCCGCTGGTTGAAGTGATTCGCGGCGAAAAAACGTCCGAAGAAACGCTCGGTAAAGTCGTCGCCTGGGCCAGCAAGATGGGCAAAACGCCGATTGTGGTCAATGACTGCCCCGGCTTCTTTGTTAACCGCGTGCTGTTCCCTTACTTCGCGGCCTTCAGCCTGCTGTTACGTGACGGTGCCGATTTCCGCCAGATCGACAAAGTGATGGAGAAACAGTTTGGCTGGCCGATGGGACCGGCATGGTTGCTGGATGTAGTAGGGATCGATACCGCTCATCACGCCCAGCAGGTGATGGCACAGGGTTTCCCCTCCCGGATGCAGAAAGATTATCGCGACGCCATCGACGTACTGTACGAAGCCGGACGCTATGGGCAGAAAAATGGCCTCGGATTCTGGCGCTGGACCGAAGATAAAAAAGGTAAAGCGCAGAAACAGGCCGATACCGAAGTGGACACGCTGCTACAGCACGTTTGCCAGCCGAAGCGCGTCTTCAGCGATGAAGAGATTGCTAACCGCATGATGCTGCCCATGCTGAACGAAGTGGTGCGCTGTCTGGAAGAGAAGATTATCGCTTCCCCGGCCGAAGCGGATATGGCGCTGATATACGGCCTCGGCTTCCCGCCGTTCCGTGGGGGTGCCTGCCGTTATATGGATACGCTCGGCAACAGCACAGTGGTTGATCAGGCTAAACGCTACACCGTGCTCGGTCCGCTGTATGCGCTGCCGGAGCTGCTGCTACAGAAAGCCCATCAGCATCAAAGCTGGTATCCCGCAGCTCAACCGATTGATGAAGCCGCGCTGCAAAGTGCCTGAGGATAATAAAATGGAAAATGTCGTTATTATCGATGCCGCCCGCACGCCAATGGGCCGTTCCAAAGGTGGTGCATTTCGCCAGGTACGCGCGGAAGATCTCTCTGCTCACCTGATGCGTGAACTGCTGAGCCGCAACCCGGCGCTTGATCCTGCCTCGCTGGATGACATCATCTGGGGCTGCGTACAGCAAACGCTGGAGCAAGGTTTCAACATCGCCCGTAATGCCGCGCTGCTGGCAGAAATCCCGCATCGTGTCCCTGCCAGCACCGTTAACCGCTTATGTGGTTCATCGATGCAGGCGCTGCACGATGCTGCCCGTGCCATTATGGTCGGCGACGCGCAAAGTTGCCTGATTGGCGGCGTGGAGCATATGGGCCACGTGCCGATGAATCACGGTGTGGATTTCCATCCCGGTCTGAGCCGCACGGTCGCCAAAGCGGCGGGCATGATGGGCCTGACCGCCGAAATGCTGGCGCGCATGCACCATATCAGCCGCGAACAGCAGGATGCCTTTGCGTTGCGTTCACACCAGCGCGCCTGGCAGGCCACCCAGCGTGGTGATTTCAAACGCGAAATTATCCCCACCTATGGCCACGACGCTGATGGCGTGCTGAAACGCTATGATGCCGATGAGGTCATCCGCGAAGACGCCAGTCTGGAAGGGTTGGCGGCGCTGAAACCAGCCTTTGACCCGGTCAACGGCACCGTAACTGCGGGTAGCTCCTCGGCGCTTTCCGACGGTGCGGCCGCCATGCTGATCATGAGCGAAAGCCGGGCGCGCGAGCTGGGCCTGACGCCACGCGCACGTATTCGCAGCATGGCGGTGGTGGGTTGCGATCCGTCAATTATGGGATACGGCCCGGTCCCGGCCAGTAAGCTGGCGCTGAAGCGTGCTGGTTTAACCGTGCAGGATATTGATCTGTTTGAACTGAATGAAGCCTTTGCTGCCCAGACGCTACCGTGCCTGAAAGACCTGGGTTTGCTGGAGTTGATGGACGAGAAGGTCAATCTGAATGGTGGCGCGATTGCGCTCGGTCATCCGCTGGGATGTTCCGGTGCGCGTATCAGTACCACGTTGCTGAATCTGATGGAGCGCCGTGATGCGCAGTTTGGCCTGGCAACCATGTGTATCGGTTTAGGTCAGGGCATTGCCACCGTATTTGAGCGTCTGTAATACGTTGACCACCTGCATGATTTCCCGCCCTTACGGGCGGGCTTTTTTTGCCGATGCACGGTCGTCATTAGATAAACGCGAAGGCATCGCCATACATCTGCGCTTCCAGCGCGCCACGTTCTGCGCAGAAGCGTTCACGGGCAATCTTCGCCATCTCGAAACGACCGGCGATATAGATATCATGGCCACTCAGCGTCGCGTAGTCCTGCATTACCGCCGTCAGCACCGTACCGGTACGGCCCTGCCAGCTCGCCTCGGGCTGCTCCACCACCGGAATCACCTTCAGATGTGGGTGCTTCACCGCCAGCGCATTCAGTTCGTCAAGATCGTACAGATGCGTCAGTTCGCGGCCACCCCAGTAAATGGCGATATCACGATCGGGCTGCTGCGCCAGCGCCGTGAGCAGAATGGAACGGGCGTAGGAGAACCCCGTGCCGCCTGCAATCAGGATGATGGGACGATCGCTCTCTTCGCGAAGCCAGGCATCGCCGTGTGGCATATCCACGGTGATTTCACGTTGGTTCTGGATACGTTCCATCACCGCCATGGCATAGAGATTCAGCTCAGAAGCGCCGATATGCAGCTCAATGATGTCTTTTTCCATCGGCGTTGAGGCGAGGGAAAACGGACGTTTATCGCGCTCATCCATCACCACCATCAGGTACTGTCCGGCACGAAAGCTAAAATTCGCTTCCGGGATCAAACGGACACGGTAGACGGTATCAGTAATCGCTTCAACCGAAGTCACTTTGCAGCTTAACGTTGTCATGCGTTCCCTCTGTCGGGTCGTTTGTTTTTATGGTTTGCTCGCCACCATCAGCGCTGTGGTGGCTCGGCAAAGATGCCTAACTCATCCCAAATGGCGTCAATACGCGCCGTGACCGCCGGATCTTTAACGATCGGGGTGCCCCACTCACGCGTGGTTTCACCCGGCCATTTATTGGTGGCATCAAGCCCCATCTTCGAACCCAGCCCGGAAACCGGTGACGCGAAGTCGAGATAATCGATTGGCGTATTTTCAACCAGTACCGTATCGCGCGCCGGGTCCATACGGGTGGTAATCGCCCAGATCACATCGTTCCAGTCACGCGCATTGACGTCATCGTCACACACAATAACAAATTTGGTGTACATGAACTGCCGCAGGAACGACCAGACACCAAACATCACGCGCTTGGCATGGCCGGCGTACTGCTTTTTCATCGTCACCACGGCCAGCCGATACGAACAACCTTCCGGTGGCAGATAGAAATCCACAATCTCCGGGAACTGCTTAATCAGGATGGGCACCAGCACTTCATTCAGCGCCACGCCCAGCACTGCCGGTTCATCCGGTGGGCGACCGGTATAAGTTGAGTGATAAATCGGGTTACGACGTTGCGTTATGTGCGTCACGGTAAATACCGGGAAGCTATCTACTTCATTGTAGTAGCCGGTATGGTCGCCGTAAGGCCCTTCAGGTGCCATATCGCCGGGTTCGATGTAGCCTTCCAGTACGATTTCAGCGCTGGCGGGCACTTCCAGGTCGTTGGACAGGCACTTCACGACTTCAGTTTTATTGCCGCGCAGCAGACCCGCGAAAGCATATTCTGACAGCGAGTCCGGTACCGGTGTCACGGCACCGAGGATGGTCGCCGGATCGGCACCCAGGGCTACTGCGACCGGGAAACGTTCACCAGGATGGGCTTTACACCACTCCTGAAAATCGAGCGCACCACCGCGATGCGATAACCAGCGCATGATCAGACGGTTTTTGCCAATCACCTGCTGACGATAGATACCAAGATTCTGACGCTCTTTGTGTGGCCCACGCGTCACGGTTAAACCCCAGGTAATCAACGGCGCGGCGTCATCCGGCCAACATTTCATTACCGGGATGCGCGATAAATCGACCTCGTCACCGCTAAACACTTCTTCCTGACACGGCGCATTCCGCAACCGCTTGGTCGGCATGTTCAGTACCTGCTTAAACTGCGGCATCTTGTCGAACA
Source organism: Pantoea sp. At-9b (assembly GCF_000175935.2). Classification (NCBI taxonomy): domain Bacteria; kingdom Pseudomonadati; phylum Pseudomonadota; class Gammaproteobacteria; order Enterobacterales; family Erwiniaceae; genus Pantoea; species Pantoea sp. At-9b. The sequence continues at coordinate 220,429 of NC_014837.1, read as the reverse complement.
GGTCACGAAAACCTTTTGGCGGCTCTGGCTCTTTGAGGAATGCCAGCAGCTTACCCACTTCGCGCAGCGCGCTGACCTCTTCCTGGCCCATGCCCATGGCGACGCGCTTCGGCGTACCAAACAGATTGCACAGCACCGGCATGTCATAGCCTTTCGGGTTTTCAAACAGCAGCGCCGGGCCACCGGCACGCAAGGTGCGGTCGGCAATTTCGGTCATCTCCAGTTCGGGATCGATCGCCTGAGTGATGCGCTTTAACTCGCCCCGCTGCTCCAGCAGCGTGAGGAAATCACGTAAATCCTGATATTTCATGTAGGGTTAACTTCCAGCCCAGAGGAATCGGCCATTATAGGGCCGATTGTGCGGGCATGTTGAGGTTTCTGCGTCAGGCGGGCTGACAGGAAAAGGGCACCAGTGATTGTAGCGCCAACACGTCATGGAAGGCGGCGATCGGCTCGCCGTGGCGGAATACTTTAAAATCTTCTCCGCGTGCGCTGTAGTAGCGCAGACGATTTTCGCTGACGTGCAGGAAGCTGCCTTCACGCAGCGCAATAACCGACTCATGCGGGTTCACCGCACAGAACTCCGCCAGACGCTCATCACGGGTTTCCCCCATATGACCGCTGACGTGTGCATCGAGATAATGTGGGTTGATTTGCACCGGAAACAGCCCCAGCGCCGGTAACACCACACTGCTCCGCACCGGCATATCATTGGTGGTACGAATCGACGGGGTCGCGACATTACAACCGGCACTCCAGCCGACGTAAGGCACCTGACGTTCGCGCACCGCACGCTGAATCGCCACAATCAGGCCCTGTTCATGCAGCATCTGGTTAAGCAGCCAGGTATTGCCGCCGCTGACCAGAATCAGTTCTGCCTGTTCAATCGCGGCCACCGGCGAAGCGAACTCGTGGACGGTACGCACCTTGATACCGAGCGAATCGCTGAGGTCCTGCGCGCGCTGGGCATGATCACCGCGAATAACGGCGTAAGGCACCAACACGGCGGAGGTAATACCGCGTTGCGCAATCATCGCATGCAGTTGCGGGTGGGCGTAGCTCAACAACGGGGCATCATCAGCCAGTTTGCCATTACTTAACAGGAACAGTTCCATCAGACGGTCCTTTTCATTCATAAGATGGAGAAGGAGTCTGATACAGATTATCGCCAGACGTCAATTTTCTTACGATAAACGACAGTAAAGGGTTAAGACTCAGAAAAATCGTAGTGAAATTTATTTCGCAGCTGCGTTTAGCCGGGTGGATGCGCTATAACTCTGAAAGCAGGTTTGCTATTCTTAGCGTCCATTCTTTGGGAGCAGTTATGGAATCCTGGTACTTACTCTATTGCAAACGTGGACAACTGTTGCGCGCGAAAGAACATCTTGAGCGGCAGGCAGTGAATTGCCTCAGCCCAATGATTGCGCTGGAAAAAATTGTCCGTGGTAAACGCACCACCGTGAGTGAGCCGCTGTTTCCCAACTATCTGTTTATTGAGTTCGATCCGGAAGCGATTCACACCACCACCATCAGCAGCACGCGCGGTGTCAGCCACTTTGTTCGCTTCGGAACAATGCCAGCAACCGTCCCTTACGAAGTGATCGAGGCGCTGCAATGCGACGCCCCACAGATCCTGATCGATCCGGAGACGCCACAGGTCGGTGATGAAGTGATCATCACCGAAGGCACCTTCGAAGGTCTGCGTGCCATTTTTGCCGAGCCGGATGGCGAAACCCGTTCAATTCTGCTGCTGAACCTGCTGAATAAACAGGTGATGCGCAGCGTCGATAACAAACAGTTCCGCAAAGCCTAAGCCAGCCTGAACAACTGACGCGCATTATGATCGACTTGCGCGCCCAGCGTCTCTGCCGCCTCATTACGCCATAACGCCACCTGCTGCACGATGTGCGGCAGAAAGCAGGGTTCATTGCGGCGCGACGTCGGACGTGGATGCATATCGCGCGGCAGCAACCAGGGCGCATCCGTCTCCAGCAACAGGCGTTCTGCCGGGATCAGCGGCAGCAGTTCTCGCAGCTCCATGCCTCGACGTTCGTCGCACACCCAGCCGGTAATGCCGATCGACAAACCCATCGCCAGACAGGCTTCCAGCTCCTCTCGCGTACCGGTAAAGCAGTGCGCCACCGCGCCCACCAGTTTCGGTAACCAGGGTTGCAGGATGGCGGCAAAACGATCATGGGCTTCACGGCAATGCAGGAAAACTGGCAATTGCAGTTCGGCAGCCAGTTGCAGCTGCGCATCGAAGGCGTATTCCTGCTGATCATGCGCCGAAAAGTTGCGGTTAAAATCCAGCCCGCATTCGCCAATCGCCACCACCTGTTCACTCTCCGCCAAACGGCGCAGGGTGTTGGCGGTTTCTGCTGACCATGCGCTGGCATGGTGTGGATGCACGCCCGCGGTTGACCAGCAGTAGCCTGGATGCCACTCCGCCAGTCGTTGCGCCTGTTGGCTTTCCAGTGCGTTGGTGCCGGTGATTAACAGCCCGGTGACGCCCGCGTCGCGCGCACGTGCAACCACCTGCTCTCGATCTTTCGCAAATTGCGTGCTGGTCAGGTTTACACCGATATCAAACATGTTTCTTCCCAAATAAAAAACCGCCCAACTGTCGGGCGGTTCAGATTCATCGTCATCCCGCTCGCACGCGGGATCTGCTGCAAGAAGCGCATCAGGATTCGGTGTGATTTTCCTCATCCACCGATTCTGGTTCCGCCTTGCGTCCTTTCCCCACATAGTAACGGGAGAAGAATACGCCGACTTCAAACAGGCAGTACATCGGAATAGCGAGCAAAGTTTGTGAGAAAACATCCGGTGGTGTGAGCAACATCCCAACCACGAATGCGCCAACCAGAATGTAAGGACGTTTCTTTTTCAGGTCTTCCGGCGTGGTGATCCCGGTCCAGCACAGCAGCACAATCACCACCGGCACCTCAAACGCTACCCCGAACGCCAGGAACAGCGTCATGACGAAGTCGAGATAGTGGGTGATATCGGTAGCGATTTGCACACCTTGCGGCGCGGTTTTAGCAAAGAAACCAAACGCCAGCGGGAACACGACGAAGTAAGCAAAGGCCACGCCGACGTAAAACAGAAAAGTACTGGAGAACAACAGCGGCATCACCAGCCTGCGCTCATGACGATAGAGCGCGGGCGCAATGAAGGCCCATACCTGATACAGAATCACCGGCACGGCCAGAAACACCGACACAATGATGGTGAGCTTGATCGGGGCAAAGAACGGCGACGCAACTTCGGTGGCGATCATGCTGGCACCGGCGGGCATCTGGCTAATCAACGGCTCTGCCACCAAATGGTAGATGTCGTTGGCGAAATAAATCAGTGCCAGAAAGATGACAAATACCGCGATGATGCAGTTTAACAGACGCTTGCGCAGCTCAATCAGATGGCTGATGAGCGGTTGGGTATCTTCAACGGCCATGTTTATCGTTCATCACTTGCGGGAGGAGTTGGCGCGGTGTTGCGCGGCGCGCTGGTGGTATCGGTTTTGTCCACGGCAGACGTCGTTGCTTGCGGTGCCTGCGCCGGGGCGCTGGCCTGATGCTCCGCTGTCGCAGGCGTTACCGGTGGCACCGGGGCAGCAGGTGGCGGCGTATGAATGGTATTGGCTTCATCTTCCGCTTTCTCTACATCGATGCTCTGCTGATAAGAACGCTTCATGGAGTCTGCGGTTTTACGCAACTCTTCCATCGATTCTTTCAGTTCCGGTGACAGCGTGCCACGGCCCGCCTCTTCCACCTTCTTCAGGCTATCCTGCAGCTCCTGCAGTTTCAGTTCCTGCGCCAGTTCATGCTGGACGTTAGCCGCCAGCGAGCGAATCGCCCGGATCCAGCCCACTACGGTTTTTACCGCAACCGGTAATCGTTGCGGGCCGAGAACAATCAGCCCGATAACGAACACCAATACCAGTTCACTAAAACCAATGTCGAACACAGTTATACCTGCTTGTCGTTCCTGGCGTCGTCTTTACTAGCCGAGGTTTGCTGTTTGTCTGCCAGGGTTTTGGCGTTGAAGTCAGCGTCCTGCTCTTTCGGTTGATCCTTTTTTTCGTCCTCATCACTCATGGCTTTTTTGAAGCCGCGAATGGAAGAACCTAAATCCGAACCCAGGTTGCGTAGCTTATTGGTACCGAACAGAAGTACTACAATGACGGCAATGATTAACAATTGCCAAATACTGATACCGCCCATGAGATATGCCTCTAATATTCTGTGAAAAACTGTTGAATGTAACACACAGAAAGCCCATATGATTTCGGGCCTTAGCATGCGACATTACGCGTTTTAGATCTGGCTGACAATCAGTTTGTCTTGCGCCAGCCTATCAACCAGGTCACGATGCCTGCGGCCATTAAAATCGCCGGGAAGAAATCCCAGTCAGGCCGACTCAGCAGCACGGCGGTGCCACTTAATAACAGTGTAGCCCCTACCCCGAACAGATAACGCGCCTGATGATGACGGCTACGTTGCGCGTTCATATCAGTGACCAGTTTATCGACGCTGTGCTGCAACAATTTATGCTGACGCATGCTGTCGTAGAACAGTTCCGGCAACTCCGGCAGTTTTTCTGCCCAGAACGGTGCTTTATCTTTTACCGCGCGCAGTATCGCCGGAATACCGATCTGATCCTTAATCCAGTCTTCCAGGAAGGGCTTCGCGGTTTTCCACAAATCAAGCTGTGGATAGAGCTGGCGACCAATGCCTTCAATGTACAGCAGCGTTTTCTGCAACAACACCAGTTGCGGCTGCACTTCCATATTGAAGCGGCGCGCGGTGTTGAACAGGTTGAGTAGCACATGGCCGAAGGAGATTTCCGCCAGCGGCTTCTCAAAAATCGGCTCACACACGGTACGAATCGCGAACTCAAAATCTTCCACATTGGTATCCGGCGGTACCCAGCCAGAATCCACATGCAACTCAGCCACTTTGCGGTAATCGCGGTTAAAGAAGGCGATAAAGTTCTCCGCCAGGTAGCGTTTGTCCTCTTTGTTCAGCGAACCCACAATGCCGCAGTCGATCCCGATATATTGCGGATCTTCCGGATGGTCATAGCTGACAAAGATATTGCCGGGGTGCATGTCGGCGTGGAAGAAGCTGTCGCGGAACACTTGGGTAAAGAACACCTGTACGCCACGCTCAGCCAACAGTTTCATATTGACGCCATGCTGCTCCAGCGTCGCGACATCAGAAATCGGGATGCCGTAAATGCGCTCCATCACCAGCATCGATTCGCTGCAATAGTCGGAGAAGATCTCCGGTACATACAGCATGCGGCTCTGGTCAAAGTTGCGCCGCAACTGGATGGCGTTGGCGGCTTCGCGCAACAGATTGAGTTCATCAATCAGGGTTTTTTCATAGTCGCGTACCACTTCCAGCGGGCGCAGACGACGGCCATCCGGCAGTAAACGCGGCACCCAACGCGCCAGGCGGTAGATGAGCTTCATATCCGCTTTGATCACCGGCAGGATGTCGGGGCGGATAACTTTGATCACCACCTCGCGGCCATTCTCTTTCAGCGTGGCGGTATGAACCTGGGCAATCGATGCTGACGCCAGCGGGGTGATCTCAAAATCGTCAAACCAGGTTTCCACCGGGCCACCAATCGATTTCTCAATCTGCGCTTTGGCTTTCACACCATCGAACGGCGCAACGCGGTCCTGCAAAATCGCCAGTTCATCGGCAATCGCCGGGGGAAACAGATCTCGGCGCGTTGACAACATCTGACCAAACTTGATCCACACCGGACCCAGCAGCTCCATCGCCAGACGGATGCGCACACCCATTGATTCGTTTTTGTGTTTGTTGGGGAGCCAGAAAATGCAGCGCCGCCATAATCGCAGCGGCAGTGTGATGCGCATGTGTGGGATCAGTTCATCAAGGCCGTAAGTGAGAAAGACCTTAACGATAAAATATAAGCGCCGAATTTCTCCCAGCGTCATTTCGCCTCCAGCTGTGCTAAACGCGCATCGAGCGCATCAAGCGAACGGTCCATCGCTGCCACTTCCTCGCAAAACCACGCCAGTTCCAGCGCACCGGGTGCCAGTCGCCACTCTTCAGTCAGCGTTTGGCCGAGATAATCCTGGCGGCGCGTCACTTCGTGCTTTACAAAACTCAGCGCCCGTTGTGCGGCTTGGCTGATGCCTTGCGCGGCGATATCACCAATCCACGGCGCGAGATATTCCGCCGGGTCCAGCTCCGCCAGATCCATCAGCGCCGAAAATTGCTGCACCACCTGCAAATCGCCCTCCACTGCCAACTCGCCACTGCGAATCAAGCTGGTGAGCTGCTGGCGGTCACGTAATTTCGGCAACGTGCTGAAGCGCAGGCTAACGGTGCAATCGCTGCTGTCCTGCCAGTCACTCAACACATCCAGCTGGTTTTCACTGAACACCAGCACCAGCGGGAAAGAGAGTTCCTGCAAGCGCAGCATCAGTACTTTGCCCGCCAGACGCTGGCGCGCGGCTTTCAGGCTGCGATCGCGGTACAAAACACGATTGAGGGCGGTCTCAAGACCGCCGGTAATCAAAGGAGTGAAAGTCATGGCCATGATGTGTCAGAACTTAAAGCCGCGATGCAGCGCGACAATGCCGCCAGTCATGTTGAAATAAGTGGTATTTTCGAAACCGACGTCGTTCATCATCGTCTTCAGGGTTTCCTGATCGGGATGCATACGGATGGATTCCGCCAGATAGCGATAGCTTTCCGCATCCTTCGCCACCAACTGACCAATGCGCGGCAGAATATGGAACGAGTAAGCATCGTAGGCTTTGCTGAGCGGTTCCAGCAGCGGTTTGGAGAACTCCAGTACCAGCAAGCGTCCACCCGGCTTCAACACGCGGAACATGGAGGCCAGCGCCTTCTCTTTTTCCGTCACGTTACGCAAACCGAAAGAGATGGTAATGCAGTCGAAATAGTTATCCGGGAATGGCAGCGCTTCAGCATTAGCCTGCACATAGCTGACGTTGCCGGAAATGCCGAGATTGCGCAGTTTCTCGCGGCCCATCTTCAGCATCGAGCTGTTGATATCCGCCAGTACCACCTGGCCCGTTTCACCGACCAGACGCGAAAATTTTGCTGTCAGATCGCCGGTCCCACCGGCCAGATCCAGCACGCGCTGACCACGACGCACACCACTGCTGTCGATGGTGAAACGCTTCCAGACACGATGGATGCCAAACGACATCAGATCGTTCATCAGGTCATATTTTGCCGCTACGGAGTGAAACACGTCGGCGACTTTATCTGCCTTTTCGCTTTTCGCGACGGTCTGAAAGCCAAAGTGGGTAGTTTCCTGCTGTGATTCATCTGCCATGGGTTTTACCTGTTCCACAAACAATACTTGGCGAAGTGTATCAGAGTTGCGCTGGCCGGGCACGCGACCGGCGCGTTATTCGTTGATGCGGCGCAGGGAAGCAGCGGAAGAATCTGTTGTTTTTTCATCAGGCTGGTCATCATCGGCCCAATCATTATCAGACTCCTCCGGCTGTGCCTGGGCCACCAGTTGCGGATTAATCGGACGTTTGATCTCGACGCCCAGTGAACGAAACGCCTCACTTTGCGCAATCAAATTGCCACGCCCCTCCGCCAGCTTTTTCATTGCCAGATGATAACTCTGCTGCGCCTTATCGAGGTTGTGACCAATGCCGCTCATGTCATCGACAAACAGGCGCATTTTGTCATACAAGCGCGCAGCGCGATCCGCGATACGTTGGGCATTGCGGCTTTGATGCTCATAACGCCACAGATTATTGATGGTGCGTAGCGCCACCAGCAACGTCGTGGGGCTGACCAGCATGATGTTCTGCTGCAACGCTTCGCTGATCAGTTCCGGCTGACGATCAATCGCCAGCAAAAAGGCCGGTTCAACCGGGATAAACATCAACACATAATCCAGGGAGCGTAAACCGGGCAATTGTTGATAATCTTTTCGTCCCAGCAAGCGAATATGGCCGCGCATCGCGTTGACGTGCTCCTGAATCGCCTGTTCGCGCGTGGCCTCATCATCGGCGTTGAAGTAGCGTTCATAGGCGATCAGCGTCATTTTTGCATCGATCACCACGTCTTTACCCTGCGGCAGACGCACGATCACATCCGGTTGCATCCTGCCTTGCGACTCCAGCTGCACGCTGACCTGGGTTTCGTACTCATAACCCGCGCGCAGGCCGGACGCCTCCAGCACCCGGCTGAGTACCACCTCACCCCAATTGCCCTGAATTTTATTGTCGCCTTTCAATGCCTTAGTGAGGTTGATGGCTTCCTGCGCCATTTGCGCATTCAACTGTTGCAGCTGGCGGATTTCATGCGCCAGCGTGTGACGCTCGCGTGCTTCCTGGCCAAAGCTGTCGTTAACCTGACGGCGGAACCCGTCCAGTTGCTCACGCAACGGACCGATCAGGCTGTTCAGGCTTTGCCGGTTTTGCTCATCAACACGGCGACCGCTGTTTTCAAAGATGCGATTGGCAAGATTCTCGAACTGCGCGCTCAGGCGCTGTTCGCTGTTGGTCAGCAGACGCTGCTTCTCCTCGGCGGCCAAGCGCGTCTCTTCGAGGCGGATGGTGACTTCACGTAACTCAGCTTCCTGCGCGCTGTTCACCTCCAGCTGGTTGCGCAGTTCGCGGCTAAGTTGCTCGCTTTCGCCACGCCAGTAATCGAGTTGTTGCAGGCGTTCCTGCGCGCCACTGAGCGCGCCGTGCAGCTGACGCAGCTCCTGCTCGCGCTGCTGTACCTGCTGCTGCGCCAATTCCAGTTGCTGCTGCTGACGCTGCTGCGCCGCTTCCAATAAACGGCGTTCGGTTAAGAAGCTGGCCTGCTGATGACCGGCACGCATCTGCGCCACAATCCAGCCGATGCCGAAACCGGCCAGCGCCAGCGCGCCGCTGATGATGATAAGTTGCTGCTCCATAATTCCCCCGCGGATCGTCTCGCTGAGGGAAAAGGTAGAGGCGTACTGTATGAATGTCCAGACAATTTTGCCGGATGGCGGCTTATAACGTCTGCACGGTTAACTCACCCGCTCTCCACGCCTCAATCAGGAAGAATGGCATCGGCAGCTCCCATTGGCCGTTGCGTACCCTGGCAGGGTAGCTCCAGCTCTGCCCGGCATAGGTCAGTTCAACCTGCTGCCACTCGGCATCCACCACGCTGGCCTTCCCCGCCATGCTGGAGAATCCGGCATTGCTGCCAACGTGGAACTTGTCCGTCTGCCAGCGGATGGGGGGATGCGCAGGCCACGGCTGGGCGTGATGAAAACAGAAAATAGCGTCGTGATTAAGGATACTGTCGCGCACCGTCGGCCACAGCACCCGTTTGAGGAAGTACTGGTCGGTGAAACGCTCGCTGCCCTGATATTGCGCGATGAAATCACGTATCTGCTGTTCCACCTGACTGAATACGCCATGACAGCCGCCCCACATCCCTGCCAGCAGCAGTTCAGTGTGGGTGAAGTAGTCGCGCATATGGTGGAACCAATACGGTGAGTGCAGCCAGGCTTCGACAGCCGCCACTTCACGCTCGGACAGCAGCGAATCGGCGTCGCGCACGATGTAGCGTTTGACGCTGGCATCGTCGATCACCAGGAAACGCCACAGCGTCGGGAACACCGTTTTTTCCTCTGACATATCCACCAGCTGCACGTTGGGCTGCTGCAAACGTTGCCAGACATGTTGCGGTACGCTGTCATCCAGATAAATGCGGCAGGTCCACGCCGGATAGAGTTCGCGCGCCACCTCAACGTTTTTTATCAGGGTTTCACAATAACGCGGTTGGTTGCCATACAGACTAAAGGCGATGACGTTTTCCAGCGGGTTGCTGGCATCGAAGGCCGGAGGAGCTTCAGTCGGAAACGGGTATTTCTGCCCGCTACTGAACTTCGCGTCAGATTGCTGCAACGATTCCAGCCCGTAACGCACCACTTCATCGGCTTTATGCAGCCAGCCACACACTTCAGCCAGGCCATCGAGCCAGGTTTCAGACGCCTGCGCCCGCTGTTCGGCGGCAGCTTGATAGATTTTCTGGTAGGTCTTGTACGATTTTTGGTAATCACCGGTGCGCATCAGCGTCAGTGCGTAGTCACTCAACACCTGCATGTTATGCGGCATCACGCGTAACACCTCTTCACAGCAGCGACGCGCAGCAGGGTAATCTGCTGCCGCCATCGCCTGACGAAAGCGCGCAGCCGCGCCTTCGACACGGGATTGCATCGCCGCAGGATTGGTCATAAAGGCCGGACGTTGAACAGCTACAGTTTTGCGCATAAAAAGACTCTCAGTAATCCGCTGAACTTGCGCGCATCCTTCACTGGCAGCGGACTCTGGCCCGCTGCCGGGCGCGCTACATTAACCGGCGCGCAGCTTCAACGACAATTTTCACCGCATCGCTTTCGGTTTGTTTCATGGTCGCCGCATCCGGGATCTCCTTCTGCGTCCGGTTCACGATGACCCCCGCCACCATCCCGGCTCGCAGCCCCTGGCTGGCGCACATGGTTAACAGTGTAGCGGATTCCATCTCATAGTTGAGGACACCCATCTGCTGCCACTCTTGCATTGATCCCTGGAAGCGGCTGACGACACGCCCGGAAAAGGTGTCGTAGCGTTCCTGGCCCGGATAGAAGGTGTCTGATGACGCGGTGATGCCAATATGGGTTTTCGCGCCGCACGCTTCTGCCGCTGCCACCAGCGCCGTGGTGCAGGTGAAATCCGCCACCGCCGGGAACTCCATCGGTGCGAAATGCAGGCTGGCACCGTCCAGGCGTACTGACGCGGTGGTGACCAGAACGTCGCCGACATTGATGTCAGGCTGAATCGCACCGGTGGTACCCACACGCAGGAAGGTGCGCACACCGAGTTGCGCCAGTTCTTCAACCGCAATCGAGGTAGAAGGCCCACCGATGCCGGTAGAGCACACCACTACCGGTTTGCCATCCAATTCCGCCAGGTAAGTGGTGAATTCACGGTGCGACGCCAAATGTTGCGGGTTTTCCATCAACGCCGCGATTTTCTTCACGCGCTCCGGGTCACCGGGAACGATGGCCAGTGTGGCTCCTTTCAGGCTGGCTTTGGTGATGCCAAGGTGGAAAACGTCAGACTGGGCCATAACAGACTCCTGGTAGCTATAGGGATATGCGCGCCACTTTACGTCAGCAGTCGCGATAAATATGTGAGTAATTTCACTATAAATAATGAAAATTACATTAACAGAAAATATTTTAGTGATCTAAATCACACATCAGCGGTCTGCCATTCTGAATTGCTACATCCGGTGCTGTGTAAGTTCGGGCGGCGGTGTTAATAGAGAAGAAGAATTCATGCGTATCCCCTCTGAAACCTACACCCGCCCGGCCTCTGCGGCCAGGCTATAGTTACGTGATTGCGCACTTGCCAGCATGGAGAGAACAATGAAAACCGAAGACAATATGGCACAAAAATCTGCAACGGGTGGCTTTGCGGCTGCCGTCCAACCGACCGCCAGCAGCACCATCCTCACCCACAGCGAGGCGATCCATGCCGGGGAGACCTCGGTCCCGAGCCAGGGGGAAAATCTGCCCGCGTTTTATGCCCGCCCGAAAGAGTATCAAGGGACATTGCCGGTGGTGTTAGTGGTGCAGGAAATTTTCGGTGTGCATGAGCATATCCGTGATATCTGCCGTCGTCTGGCACTGGAGGGCTATCTGGCGGTGGCACCGGAACTCTATTTCCGCGAGGGTGATCCGAGCGAATACACCGATATCCCTACCCTGTTCAAAGAGCTGGTCAGTAAAGTGCCGGACTCTCAAGTGCTGTCCGATCTCGACCATGTTGCCAATTGGGCCGCCCGCAACGACGGCGATATTCGTCGCATGGGGATTACCGGTTTCTGCTGGGGTGGCCGTATCAGCTGGCTGTTTGCAGCACATAATCCGCAGGTGCGAGCGGCGGTCGCCTGGTATGGCCGACTGGTGGGGGATAAGACGCTGAAGCAGCAGAAGCATCCGATTGATATTGCGGTTGATCTGAATGCGCCGGTGCTGGGTCTGTACGGTGGTCAGGATGAAGGCATTCCGCTGGAGAGCGTTGAGCTGATGCGCCAGGCGCTACGTGCCGCCAATGCCAAAGCAGAGATTGTGGTGTATCCCGAGGCGGGTCATGCGTTCAACGCTGATTATCGCCCGAGCTACCACGCGGAATCGGCCAAAGATGGCTGGGCAAGGATGTTGGCGTGGTTCCAGCAGTATGGTGTTAAGCCTGAAGCGTGATAAAAAAGGGGGCGCTGATGCGCCCCAACGTGTCAACACAACATATTACACAACGATTACGCCGTTTCACCGCGCAGCTTTTTCGCCGCGGTGACCATGTTTGCCAGTGCCTGACGGGTTTCTGTCCAGCCACGGGTTTTCAGACCGCAGTCCGGGTTAACCCACAAACGTTGTTCCGGGATACTCAGCGCGGCTTTACGCAGCAGATCTTCCATCCATGCGACACTCGGTACGTTCGGGGAGTGGATGTCATACACGCCTGGACCGATTTCGTTCGGGTATTCAAACGCTTTAAACGCATCCAGCAGGTCCATATCGGAACGTGAGGTTTCGATGGTGATCACGTCAGCATCCAGAGCGGCAATCGAGTCCATGATGTCGTTGAACTCGCAATAACACATATGGGTGTGAATCTGGGTGTCATCCTGCGCCACGGCGGCATTGAGACGGAACGCATCCACCGCCCAGGTGAGGTACGCCGCCCAGTCAGACTGGTGCAACGGCAGCCCCTCACGCAGTGCCGGTTCATCAATCTGGATGATACCGATACCGGCTTTTTCCAGGTCGGCCACTTCGTCGCGCAGCGCCAGCGCAATCTGTTTGGCAATGGTTTCACGGCTGACGTCTTCACGCGGGAACGACCAGCACAGGATGGTGACCGGGCCGGTCAGCATGCCTTTCACCGGTTTGTCAGTCAGCGACTGCGCATACTTCGCCCACTCCACGGTAATGGCGGCCGGACGGCTGATGTCGCCGATGATCACCGGCGGTTTCACGCAGCGTGAACCGTAGCTCTGGACCCAACCGTTCTGGGTGAAAACGAAACCGTCGAGATTCTCCCCAAAGTACTCGACCATGTCGTTACGCTCTGCTTCACCGTGTACCAGCACATCGAGGCCGAGGCGTTCCTGCTCGACAATCGCCTGTTTGATGTGTTCAGCGATGCCGGTGCGATAGCGCCCCCCATCAATGTTGCCTTTCTTGAAGTCGAGGCGCAGGCTGCGGATTGCCGTGGTTTGCGGGAATGAACCGATGGTGGTAGTGGGCCATGCTGGCAGATTGAAGCGGTGACGTTGCGCTTTAGCACGTTCGCGGTAGGCGCTATGACGTTCGATGTCGCTGGCCTGAATATGAGCCAGACGCTGCGCCACAGCGGCATTGTGCACCCGGCTGGATTGGGCGCGGGCGCGGATCGGGGCGCTCCAGGCGGCCAGCGATTGCGCATCATTGTTATTCAATGCCTTGCTCAGCAGCGCCAGCTCCGCGCATTTTTGCAGGGCGAAGGCGAACCAGCTTTTGACTTCATCATCCAGACGGGTTTCCACGCTCAGGTCGATCGGGCTATGCAGCAGGGAGCAAGAGGAGCCAATCCACAACTGTTGGCGAAGCCCTACCAGCGGTTGCAGACGTTCAAACCAGCGGGTCAAATCCGCCCGCCAGACATTGCGCCCATTGATCACACCGACAGACAGCAGCCACTCGGCAGGCAGTTGTTGGTTGAGCTGTTGGATATCGTCTTTGCCATGTACCAGGTCAACATGCAGACCCTGCACCGGCAGCGTTTTGATCACATCAAGGTTTTGCCCAATGCTGTCGAAGTAGGTGGTCAGCAGCAGTTTGGTTTTACCCTGTAAGGCGTCGTAAGCGGGTTTGAATGCCGCACGCCATGCCTGCGGCAGTTCCAGCACCAGCGCCGGTTCATCAATCTGTACCCATTCGATGCCACGTTTTTTCAGTTCAGCCAGCACCTGTTGGTAGACCGGCAGGATATCTTGCAGCAATGACAGGCGGTCAAACGGCGTGCCTTTTACTTTACCCAGCCACAGGTAAGTCACCGGGCCGAGCAGCACAGGTTTGACGTTGTGGCCGAGCGCCAGCGCTTCGTCCACTTCGTCCAGCAATTGCGTCCAGGTCAGTTTGAACTGCTGACCCTCGGTGAATTCCGGCACCATATAGTGATAGTTGGTGTTGAACCATTTGGTCATCTCAGCCGCCGCCGCCGGTTCACCGGTCGGTGCGCGGCCACGACCCAGACGGAACAGGGTATCGAGGTCGACTGACCCCTCTTTATTCTGATGACGCGCCGGAACGTTGCCCAACAGTAGACTGGTGGTCAGTACGTGATCATACCAGGCGAAATCGCCCACCGGCAGCAGATCCACGCCCGCCTCTTTCTGTTGTTGCCAGTGACGCGCACGCAGTTCACGGCCCACTGCCAGCAGTTCGTCCTGTGAGCTGTTACCTGCCCAGTAGCTCTCCTGGGCTTTCTTCAATTCACGACGCAGACCGACGCGAGGGAAACCGAGTGTGTGGTTCAGAATGGTCATTTGCTGTTCTCCAGATATTCTTAGCTGTGCAGCACGCGCTTCAAATCAGAGCCAACCCAGGCTGGCTGTTACGCCTGCTGAAGATGTTTAGCCGTCCAGATGTTTACACCGCTATATTCTGCGGGTACTGTATGTTCCTCAAGCGCAAATTGTTCAATCTCGATGTGAAGGATTCTCATGATCGAACTCAAACACCTGCGGACGCTACAAGCGTTAAGGAATACCGGCTCGCTGGCCGCCGCCGCCGCTCAGCTTCATCAAACGCAATCGGCGTTGTCTCATCAGTTCAGCGATCTGGAGCAACGGCTGGGCTTTCGCCTGTTTGTGCGTAAAAGCCAGCCGCTACGCTTTACGCCACAGGGGGAGATCCTGTTACAGCTGGCCGAGCAGATCCTGCCGCAGATACAGCAGGCGTTGCAGGCTTGCCATGAGCCGCACCAAACCACGATACGCATTGCGATTGAGTGTCATAGCTGCATTCAGTGGCTAACGCCTGCGCTGAACAATTTCCGTCAGAGCTGGCCACAGGTGGTGATGGATTTTAAATCTGGCGTGACCTTTGACCCGCAACCGGCCTTACAACAGGGCGAGCTGGATGTGGTGTTGACCTCGGATATCCTGCCGCGTAGCGGTTTGTTCTATTCGCCGATGTTCGATTTTGAGGTGCGTCTGGTGATGGCACCGGATCATCCGCTGGCGCAAGTTGCGCATATTGCGCCGGAAGATTTGGCGGATGAAGTCCTGATGATTTACCCGGTGCAGCGTCAGCGGTTGGATATCTGGCGAAATTTCCTGCAACCCGCCGGCATTAGCCCGGCGCTGAAGAGTGTGGATAACACCCTGTTATTGATTCAGATGGTGTCGGCGCGCATGGGGATTGCGGCATTACCGCATTGGGTGGTGGAGAGTTTTGAGCACCAGGGGTTGGTAGTGACGAAGACGCTTGGCGACGGCTTGTGGAGCCGTTTGTATGCAGCGATGCGTGATGGTGAGCAGCGTCAGCCGGTACTGGAGGCATTTGTGCGTTTTGCCCGCCAGCATGCCTGTGAGCATTTGCCCTTTGTCCGCGATGCTGCACGCCCGGGTTCGTTACAGCCCCTGTCATCCTGAGGTCGCCTGCTCTATAATGCGCCGCCTCAACCCGTGACCAGGAGATTTTCACCATGACCAATAACGATGTACTGCGCAGTGTGCGCTATATGCTGGACCTGAGCGACAGCAAAGTGGTGGAGATTTTTGCCCTGGCCAATTGTGAGGTGCCATCTGAAGATGTGCAGGCCTGGCTGAAGAAGGACGATGACGCCGCCTATCGTCCTTGCCCTGACGTGCTGATGGGATACTTCCTCAATGGGTTGATTTTCTATCGTCGCGGTAAAAGCGAGGATGCGCCTGCACCGTCAGTTGAGCGCAAGATGAATAACAACATTTTCCTGAAGAAACTGCGTATCGCCTTTGCCCTGAAGACCACGGATATTCCCGAGGTCTTGCTGAAGGCGAACTTTAAAGTTTCGCAGGCGGAGATTGGCGCGATTTTCCGTAACCCGGACCATAAGAACTATCGCGAGTGCGGTGACCAGATTCTGCGTAACTTTTTGAAGGGCTTGACGTTAATTCAGCGTCCTGCGCCGGTGAAAAAGGCGTAGTTGCTTTCAGAACGGAGCAGGGTCAGGGAGAGACCGCTCCGATCGCAAAGAGGACCCACATCCCTGTGGGTCGGCCTCATCATCCTGACTCGGACGCTTTGCTCTTCGAAGCGGTCTCCCCCTTCCCTTTAAGCTGTTTCGTTGCTTTTAGAAAAGCGGTGGCCCAGCACCCAGCGTTTATGGACGTAAAGTGACGCAAAAATCACCATCGCCCCGGCGATAAAGCTGGGCCAGTGTGGTTTTTCCTGCCAGATCGCCAGATTGACCAGCAAGCCAGCCGGAACGTGCATATTGTTCATAATGCCCAGCGTTCCCGCATCCACTTGGGTTGCGCCGTAGTTCCACATAAAGTAACCCAACCCGGACGCCGCGACGCCCAGCCACACCAGAATGCCCCATTGCAGCGAGGTGGTTGGCAGCTTGTTGGGGTTACCCCACAGGCTCCAGGCAATCACCGCAATAATCACCGCGCCAAGGTAGAACCAAGAAAACGCGGTGTGTTGCGGCATCGGGCGCGTCTCCTGCAAGCGTTTGTAACCCACCATGCCGATGGCAAAGCAGATATTTGCCGCCTGCACCAACAGCAGGCCAAACCAGAAATGATCGCTCACTTTGTCGTAACGGATAATCGCCGCACCAATCACCGCCAGCATGGCGCTGAAGGCGTAGCCGATGCGCAATGGCCGACGACTGAGCAGATCGTAAATCAGGGTGACATACAGCGGTGTCATCACGGTAAACAGCAGGAATTCCGTCACGCTCAGGTAGAGATAGGCTTCGAAACTCAGCAGGTACATAACGCCCAGTTGCAGCATCCCCACCAGCATATACAGCAGGATGGTTGACGCACGATAGCCACGCCAGCGCAGGAACGGCAGGAACACAATGGCGGCCAGCGCCAGGCGCATCAGCACCGAGAACCAAGAATCCACCTGACCCGCCAGATATTCCCCGATTAAACTAAAGGAAAAAGCCCACAGAATGGTGGTAACGATCAATAACAGCACGGTAACGACCCCAAAATGAACAGTGCCGCTAGTGTAAACAAACTGTCGCTGTCTCGTTGAATTATCTGGTTTACAACCGAATAAAATACAAGCACCCGTAGCAGCGCAATTTGGTGCGCGTTGCAGGAAAAACCCGCGCGATAAATCGCGCCGCCACGGTTCAGCTTATGCCAGGAACAGTTTACGCAGGGTATGCGGCACGGCGTCTTCGGCGTTACTACCGATCACTTCCAGTGCGGGCAACGTGTCTTTCAAACGTTGATGGGCATTACGCATAATGCAGCCCTTACCGGCCATGCTGAGCATCTCAACATCGTTCATACCATCACCGAAAGCGATGCACTCTTTCAATGAATGGCCGAGTTGTTTCGCGACAGCTTCCAGCGCGTGGCCTTTGGAGACGCCACCCGCCATCACTTCGAGGCAGGTCGGCAGCGAGAAGCTGACGTTGACCCGGTCGCCCCAACGCGCTTCGATCGCCTGCTCCATCGGAATCAGATGTTCAGGATCATCGCAGGTAAAGAACACTTTGCTGATGCCATCACTCGGCAGCATACCCGGCTGGTAGACCTGATAGTTAAACACCGATTCGCGGAAATAATCCTGCTCTGCCGGACGGTGACGGCTGATAAACCATTCATCGTCGCGGTAAACGTGGGTCAGGACCTGTTCATCGTGATATTTCAGGCCATACAGGTCCTGGGCGATGTCGGCATCCAGGTTATGGCTGAAGATAAGTGTACCGTCAGCGTTGTGCACGCGAGCGCCGTTGGAGGTAATCATATAAGCCGGGATGCCGAGTTTGTCGCGCATCTGGCCCACATCGATATAGTGACGACCGGTGGCAAAAACGAAATGGACATCGCGTGCGACCAGTTCCTGCAACGTGGTACGGGCGAACGGAGTCAGACGATGGTCCGGGGAGAGCAGCGTGCCATCCAGGTCGGATGCGACGATGTGGTACATGGAAACCTCTGGTATTGATGTCGGTTGGCCGTAGCCGGAAAATAAAAAATCTTTAAACGTGGCGCGCAAAAAAATCCACCACCGCGTTTAGCGCCTGAGCGCGCATCGCGTCTGTTTCAAACAAGATCTCATGGCGCGCGCCCTCAATCACATAAGGCGTGACACCCTCGCAGGGATGTCCTGCTGCTGCCATCGCCTCACAAAACAAATCCTGCGAGCGGTTATCCACCACCCGATCTTCGCTGGCCTGCATCAGTAGCATCGGTGTGGTGATGTTATTCACCTGACTGATGATGCTGCGCCCGGCCTGCACCCCTTCGCGCACCCAATGATAGGTGGGGCCGCCGACGCGAATCGCCGGATCGTCCGCGTAAAACCGCAAATTGCGCTGATAACGTTCCCGGCTGTGGGTCAACTGGTTGATGCCAAAGGGATGGGCACGCCAGCGCCCGGTGCCCAGGGCATAACCATCACGTAATGCGGGCATTTTCTCCGCCCAATCAAGAATACGGTGCGCGAGGAAAGGCGGCAGCGGCAAGGTAATACCAAACATCGGTGCCGCCAGCGCCACGGCATGAAACGCCCGTGGCTGACGCGCCAGAAACAGCGCGAGGATCGCGCCGCCCATCGAATGCGCCAGCGCATAGCGCTGCCGGTAATGACCGCTGACGATCTCTTTCAGGTAGAGCGTTTCCAGATCGTCGACGTAATCATTGAAATCCACCACATGCCCACGGTGGGAATCTTCCAGCAGGCGATCGGAACGTCCCTGACCACGATGGTCAATGATCACCACGTCAAAACCACAATGGAACAAGTCATAGGCCAGTTCCGGGTATTTGATGTAGCTTTCAATGCGTCCGGGAACAATCAGAATGACACGATGATGTTGCGGGGACGTGAAGCGAACATAACGCAGAGTGAGGTTACCGACACCGGTAAATTCACACTCTTCGCGGCGGTGCCAGAAGTCGAGCAGCGGTCCGGTAGCAAAGGAGGCAAACGCCTTTTCACGCCTGAGCCAACTCTGTTTTATCTGCTGCATCCGCCCTCCTGAAAAAAACGTCAACGCCACACGTCCACTCCATAGCGTGCCGCGATTTTCTGGCGTATTGTGTCACACTTCGCTTACATCAGGGAATGTCACACATGACCATTGAATGGTGGTTAACCTACCTGCTTACCACAACCATCCTTAGCCTCTCGCCCGGTTCCGGCGCGATTAACACCATGAGCACCGGCATCAGCCATGGCTATCGCGGCGCAGTGGCCTCAATTTCTGGCCTGCAAATTGGCCTGTCAGTACATATCGTGCTGGTGGGCGTGGGTCTTGGCGCACTGTTTTCCCAGTCGCTGCTGGCGTTCGAAATCCTGAAATGGGCCGGTGCCGCTTATTTGGTGTGGCTGGGTATTCAGCAGTGGCGCTCGGGTGGCGCGCTGGATCTCAACGCTGTCGCCAAAGCAATGCCTCGTCGCCGCCTGTTTAAGCGCGCGGTGTTGGTGAACCTGACCAACCCCAAAAGCATCGTGTTTCTGGCCGCGTTGTTCCCGCAATTCATCCAGCCGCACCAGCCTCTGCTGATGCAATATCTGGTACTCGGTGTCACCACCGTCGTGGTCGATATTATCGTGATGGTCGGTTACGCCACCCTCGCCACCCGGATTGCGGGCTGGATTAAGGGACCGAAGCAGATGAAGGCGATGAACCGGACTTTTGGTGGTTTGTTTATGGCCGTCGGTGCGCTGTTAGCCAGCGCTCGTCGTATCGCCTGATAGTGTTCTGAAGTCTGTAGCGGCGCGATTTATCGCGCGGGTTTTACAGGCGCGCGCAGAATTGCGCCGCTACGGATAAAATTACCGTGAAATGATCAGGTGAATGCCGAATCCGGCAAACAACACGCCTGCCATGCCGTCCACCCACTTCGCCATGCGCTGATATTTGTCACGCATCCACGGCAGGGCAAAAATGGCCGCCACCACGGTAAACCAGGCAAAGGTTTCCACCAGAATCAGCAGGAATAACCCCCAACGTTCCAGCGCACCCACGTCATTGCCGACAAACAGCGAGAACACGCTGCCAAAGTAGATGATCGCTTTAGGGTTGGAAAGGTTGGTCAGTAAGCCTTTCAGGAAGCTCATCCCTCTTTTGGGCAACTCAACCACTGGCGCATCAACCTGCGGCTGCTTATGACGCTGACGTGCCGAGCGCAACAACTGCCAGCCCATCCACAGCAGGTACAAGCCACCACCGACCATAATGATCTGATGCAGCCACGCCATTTTTTCCATGATCAGATGCAGGCCCATCAATGCCACACCGGCCCACACCATCACACCCAGCGTAATCCCCAATACCCCCATCATCGCTTCTTTGCGCGAACGGCTGGCTGCCGTCTGCGAGACAAAAAAGAAGTCCGGGCCAGGACTCATCAGCGCGACCAGATGCACCAGCGCGACGGTGGCGAATAACATCAACATGCTTTTTTTCCTTTACTCTTCATCAAGATGTTCTTTGATCATCACCAGGAACGGCTTACCAAAGCGTTCCAGTTTGCGATGGCCGACACCGTTCACGCTGAGCATTTCTGACGCGCTGACCGGCATCTGTTCCGCCATCTCAATCAGTGTGGCGTCGTTAAACACCACATAGGGCGGAATGTTCTCTTCGTCGGCAATCGCTTTACGCAACTTACGCAATTTGGCGAACAGTTTGCGATCGTAATTGCCGCCATACACTTTTGGCGAGCTGCTGCGCGTTTTCACCGTCACAATACGTGGCACCGCCAGCATCAGTGGCACTTCGGCACGCAACACCGGGCGAGCGGCTTCGGTGAGCTGTAACGCCGAGTGCATGGCGATATTTTGCGTCACCATACCGAGATGGATGAGCTGACGCAGCACGCTGACCCAATGTTCGGTGCTGTTATCACGGCCAATACCGTAAACCGGCAATTTGTCATGACCGTTGTCGCGGATACGCAGGTTACTGGCACCGCGCAAAACTTCAACAATATAGCCCATCCCAAAGCGCTGCCCGGTGCGATAAATGCTGGACAGCGCTTTCTGCGCCTCCACCAGGCCATCGTAACGACGTGGCGGGTCGAGACAGATGTCGCAGTTGTCGCACTGCTGCTGTCGCCCTTCGCCAAAATAGTTAAGCAACACCAACCGGCGGCAGGTTTGCGCTTCCGCAAACGCCCCCATCGCATTGAGTTTATGGCGCTCAATATCCTGCAATGGGCCTGGCGTTTTCTCTTCCAGGCATTTACGCAACCATGCCATATCAGCCGGGTCGTACAGCATCATGGCTTCGGCGGGCAAGCCGTCACGTCCGGCACGGCCAGTTTCCTGGTAATAGGATTCGATGTTGCGCGGGATATCAAAATGCACCACAAACCGAACGTTGGGCTTGTTGATACCCATACCGAACGCCACGGTCGCCACCACGATTTGCAGATCATCGCGCTGGAAGGCTTCCTGCACCCGCGCCCGCTGGGCGCTGTCGATGCCAGCATGATAGGCCCCGACGCTCAGGCCACGGCTTTGCAGGCGTGCGGCGGTGTCTTCCACCTTGGCGCGACTGTTGCAATAAATGATGCCGCTTTTGCCGCGCTGATCCTGTACATAACGCAGCAGCTGCTCGGTCGGTTTAAACTTTTCCACCAGCGTATAGCGGATGTTAGGCCGGTCGAAGCTGCTGATTTGAATCAGGGGGTCATGCATCTGCAACAGATGCGCGATGTCATTACGCGTGGTTTCGTCGGCGGTGGCGGTCAGCGCCATCACCGGCAGCTCCGGGAAGCGCTGGCGTAGCTGGCCCAGCGCACCGTATTCCGGGCGGAAATCGTGGCCCCATTGTGAGATGCAGTGCGCCTCATCCACCGCCAGCATCACCGGATTCCAGTGGTGCAGGCTGTCGAGGAAGTTATCCATCATCAGACGTTCAGGCGCGATATACAGCAGCTTCAGGCGGCCACTCCGGCAATCGGCAAACACCTGTTGCTGTTCTTCACGCGTCTGGGTGGAGTTAAGGCAGGCGGCCGCCACGCCGTTGGCCAGCAATTGGTCGACCTGATCTTTCATCAGTGAGATCAACGGCGAAACCACCAGCGTTAATCCCTCACGCACCAGCGCCGGGATTTGATAACACAGCGATTTGCCACCGCCGGTGGGCATAACCACCAGGCAATCGCGCCCTGCCAGCGCCGTTTCGATGATGGTTTGCTGGCCGGGACGAAATTGCTGGTAGCCGAAGGTATCCTGTAATACCTGCTGCGCCAGCGTTTCCTGATTGAGCACTGCCGATGTTGCCACGGTAATCCTGTTGTTTGCTTATCAGAACAGATCGTTGAGCGTTACGCCGACACCCACGCGCGTCTGGCGGTGGTTGTAGTCGATGAGCGATTCACCATAGCCGCTAAACAGCTGGGTGTAAAAACGCACATGCTCGCTGATGGGATAGCTCCAGGCAAAGGTTGCACCGCCGTAGCCACTGTTCCAGTTGTAATTGCCTTCCACGCTGAAAATGCTTTCGCCGTACATATAGCCCAGCTTCGCGCGGTAATAGCCCATGTATTTGGTGATGTCCGGGTTGTCGTCATTGCTGGCACTTTCCGGAATACGATACCAGGGTTTGATCTCGGCGAGGAAATTACCGTTCTCCGCCATCAGACGCGCATACACACGGTTCCAGCTACGCGAGGTGGGATCGCTGCGACCATTCGATTCATGGTTCAGACCCATCTCCACATCGCGCAGTGTCCAACCGCCCAGCGAATAATCCGTGGCCCAGCCGAGGAAAATCTGCGGCTCATAGTTGGTCTCACGAAACGGTGACGAAGCGCCACGGTTAGAGAGCTGCCACCAGGAACGCTGCGTATAAGACGCGGCCAACACCGAATTGTCGCCCAGAATACCGCGCCACAGCGGAAAGGCCAGACTGAGCTGGAATTTTACTTCATCCTTTTTGGCTTTGTCTGCCCAGTCGTAAGAGGAAATCGCCTCTTTATTCATGTCGCTGGTGTAGGTGTAAAGCAGGTAGTTGTTTTCGTAGGGATAAAGCACGAAAGGGTTATCGTGTTTCTCCAGCAGGTTGGCAATAATACTGCCCCTGACCGCTGGCGCATCGTGAACCTCTTTAATCGTCGCTTCATCCGCCTGCGCCAAAGCAGGAATTAACAGAGCCGCTGCCAGCAAGGCGCGCTGCTTACGCATAGAATTCTCCAGTGGGCACTGCATATCAAAGTCGTTGGGGGACGGTTTAAAAAAGCAGGTCATTCTACACACAAACTTACCCATTGATTAGCGACGATTTCTGAAACTGGAAAGCGGCTCGAACGCGGCATAATATACACAACTCTTTAACATCTATCGCCCCGAACCGGGGGTTTGAAGGCCACCATCATGTCATCACCGATGCTGACACCGCAGGAAGCACGCCGTCTGATTGGCGAAATTTTTGTTTATCATATGCCGTTTAATCAGGCGCTTGGGCTGGAACTGGATCGGCTTGAACCCGATTACGCCGAACTGGGTTTTAGCAATAAAACCATGCTGGTGGGCAATGCCGCGCAGAGTATTCTGCATGGCGGCGTCATCGCTTCAGTGCTGGATGTGGCTGCCGGGCTGGTTTGCGTCAGTCATTCGCTGACCCGGCAGGAGAGTATCAGCGAAGAGGAGCTGCGCCAGCGTTTGTCGCGCATGGGCACGATTGATATGCGTGTGGATTATCTGCGCCCGGGGCGCGGCGAACGTTTTGTCGCCACCAGCAGCCTGCTGCGAGCCGGTAACAAAGTCGCAGTCGCCCGCGTTGAAATGCATAACCAGCAGGGTGATTACATCGCCACCGCCACCGCTACTTATTTGATCGGTTAGGACATCATGGATACACAACACACGCGCCAGGGTATTGGCTATGCACTCGGTGCCTATTTTCTGTGGGGCGTCGCACCGGCGTACTTTAAGCTGGTCAAGGAAGTCCCGCCGACGGAAATCATGACGCACCGGGTGATTTGGTCGGTGCTGTTTATGCTGCTGCTGATCACCCTGAGCCGTAACTGGAACCTGGTGTGCAGCGTGCTGCGTCAGCCCAAAAAAGTGCTGCTGCTGGCCATCACCGCTTTCACCATCGGGGGCAACTGGCTGCTGTATATCTGGGCGGTGAATAATCAGCACATCCTCGAAGCCAGTCTTGGCTATTTCATCAGCCCGCTGTTTAACGTGGTGTTGGGGATGTTGTTTATGCGGGAGCGCTTTCGTCCCCTGCAATGGCTGGCGGTGCTGCTCGCCGCGCTCGGGGTGCTGGTGCAATTGTGGAAGTTTGGTTCAGTGCCGATGATTGCACTCGGGCTGGCACTGACCTTTGCGTTTTACGGCCTGATGCGCAAGAAGATTCAGGTGGATGCGCAAAGTGGCATGCTGATTGAAACCTTGTGGATGTTCCCACTGGCGGTGATTTATCTGTTCGGCTTTGCTGATAGCGCCACCAGCCATCTGAGCGCCAACCCGCTGAGCCTCAACCTGAAGCTGATCGCTGCCGGAATCGTCACCACTGTACCGCTGATGCTGTTTGCCGCCGCCTGCACGCGACTGCGTCTCTCCACCATCGGTTTTTTCCAGTATCTCGGCCCGACACTGATGTTTCTACTGGCGGTACTGTTTTATGGCGAGAGCGTCACGCCAGATAAAATGGTGACCTTCGGCTTTATCTGGCTGGCCCTCGCTTTCTTTATTGTGGATGCCGCGATTGCCTCAGCTCGCACGCGCGTGCGCATAGCGTGAGATAAAACGCGCCAACGCCGGGCCGGTAAGCAGAATGGTGAACAGACGTAAGGTCTGCAACGCCATCACAAATGCAATATCGACCCGGCTGCCTGCGGCAATGATCGCCACCGTATCCAGCCCACCCGGGCTGGTCGCCAGATAGGCCGTCATCAGATCAACATGCAGTACCCGCGTCAACATCCACGCCAACCCACCACACAGCATCATCAGACCAATAATCGACACCACCATTTGCGGCAAGGTACGTAACGCCAGCAGGAAAATGGGGCGGGTAAAACGCAGCCCGACACTCCAGCCAATCAGCGCATAAGCCAGCGCCAGCAACCATTCCGGCACCTGCAACGTCGCCACGCCGGTTCCCTGCAACGTCGCGCCGATCAGCGCCGGTAACAGCAACGCACCCGATGGAATCCGCAGTTTCTGCCCCAGCCAAGCCCCCACCACCATCACCACCAGTGTCAGGAGAAAGCTGCTGTTCAGCGCAGGAAACCACACTAAGTCGGCGTTACCGCCGCTGCTCCCCAGGCCGATACGCGCCACCACCGCCGCCGCCGTAGCGACAAACAGCACGCGCAGATACTGCATAAACGCCACCAATCGCACGTCAGCGCCAAAATCGCCAGCCATCGCCACCATCGCCGACGCCCCTCCCGGGGACGATCCCCAGGCCCCGGTCGGCCCGGGCAGATTACTGAAACGCACCAGCAGGAAGCCAGACAACCCGCTGGCCGCCAGCGTCAGTGCCAGTACCGCCAGCACCACCGGCCAATCCTGGAGCAGTGGTGGCAATATCGCGGGTGACAGGGTTTGTCCGATCATGCAGCCCAAAACCGCCTGCGCCAGCACAAAAAAACGTTTATCGATGCGTACCGACGCGCCAGAGAGTCCCATGACGGTGCCAACAATCATCGGGCCGAGCAACAGCGCCGCAGGCAGGTGAAACAACTGGAAGATAATCCCCAGAATCAGTGAAGCAATCAGCAGAATGGTCCACTGCTGTCGCAAAGAGAGACGTGCCATAAGGTGGGATGCAACGAGTTAGTTAATCAGCTGGAGGCAACAGGTTACGCAGAATTGTGATGTATAGCCAGAAAATCGGGCCGTATAGACGGCCCTGAATCGTTACAACCAGTTTTTACGTTTGAAGTAGAGATAGGGTGCCAGACCGGCGAGGATCATCAGTCCAATCGCGGCCGGATAGCCGAAGCTCCACTTCAGTTCCGGCATAAACTCGAAGTTCATCCCGTAGCTGGAGGCCACCAGCGTCGGTGGCAGGAACACCACCGAGACCACCGAGAAGATCTTGATGATGCGGTTCTGCTCGATGTTGATAAAGCCCATCGCCGCCTGCATCAGGAAGTTCACCTTCTGGAACAACGATTCATTGTGCGGCAGCAGAGATTCGATATCGCGCAGGATCTCACGCGCCTGTTCCAGCTGATTCGCCGGTAAACGCGCTTTACGCACCAGGAAGTTCAGCGCGCGCTGGGTATCCATCAGACACAGACGGACTTTCCAGCCGATATCTTCCAGTTCCGCCAGGCGCGACAAAGCTTCGTCGTACTCTTCGCCCTGCTGCCCTTCCATGATCACACGGCTCAGTTTTTCCAGCGCGCTGTAGATGTTTTCGATCTCATCCGCCAGCTGTTCGATTTTGGTTTCAAACAGGTCGAGCAACAGTTCAAACGCATTACCATCAATCAGCGTTTGGTTACGGGCGCGCATACGGTAGAGACGAAACGCCGGTAATTCACGCTCACGCAGGGTATACAGGCGGTCTTCACGGATGGTAAACGCCACGGTCGAGTTACCGGCGTGATCTTCCGCATCTTCATAAAAGAAGAATGAGTGGATATGCAGACCATCTTCGTCTTCAAAGAAACGCGCCGACGCTTCGATGTCTTCCAGTTCCGGGCGTGTCGCCAGGCTTTGACCCAGCTCGCTTTGTACCCGGTCGCGCTCGCCTTCATCCGGCTCGATCAGGTCTACCCACACGGACGCGTTGAGTTTGTCGTTATGGTCTTCCAGTTCGAGACGCGTCAGGCGGCTGCGATCCAGTTTAAATGCGCTCAGCATAGCAATACTCCCCATTGCAGACTTAATGGGACAAGGCGGTGAACCGTTGCGTTTACGCAGAACGGGCACGGCAAAGCCTGAACACCGAAACTTTCGTTCCAGGGGTATAATCAGTGCTGACTCATGCGACGGGAAAAGGGAGGTCGCTGATAACCGCTAAGGCTACCAGCTAAGAGGTAGCCTTAGATGTTATTCCTGTGAACCAGGGGGTTGAGCCAGCATCGACTGGGCGTGTCCAAGGCGTTGTCCTCTCATGATAATAGTGGGCGCATGTTACGCTGAGACGAAAAAGTCGTCAAGGCAGCGCAACCGTGCTACACCGTTTCCAGGCGGGCATAGGCGGCGACCAGCCATTTGATGCCCTGCCCCTGAAAAGCCACCTGCAAACGGCTGTGTTCGCCGCTGCCTTCGAGGTTGATAATGGTACCTTCGCCGAATTTGGCATGGCGTACACGTTGACCCAGCGCGAAGCCGCTGTCGTTTTGTGCGATCGGCGTCCCCATGCGCTGATGGCTCACCGGCCGACTCACGCTGGCACGCAAACGCACTTCTTCCACGCAATCTTCCGGCAGCTCACCAATAAAACGGGATGGCCGGTGATACACTTCCTTACCATAAAGACGGCGGGTTTCGGCATAGGTCAGCGTCAGTTTTTCCATCGCCCGCGTCACACCCACATACGCCAGACGACGCTCCTCTTCGAGGCGTCCACCTTCGTCGAGTGACATCTGGCTCGGGAACATGCCTTCTTCCATCCCGACGATAAACACCTGACTAAACTCCAGACCTTTCGCCGAGTGCAGCGTCATCAATTGCACTGCATCCTGCCATTTATCCGCCTGGCCTTCACCCGCTTCCAGTGCCGCATGGGAGAGAAAGGCCTGCAACGGCATCAAATCTTCGTCTTCATCCTGGTAGCTGAACTGGCGCGTTGCCGTTACCAGTTCCTCAAGGTTTTCAATACGCGCCTGGCCTTTTTCGCCCTTCTCCTGCTCGTACATCAGCCACAACCCGGAATCCTTGATCACCCGGTCGGTTTGCACGTGCAACGGCAGCTCGGCGGTTTCACTGGCCAGTGAATCGACCAATTCGCAGAAACGTTGCAGCGCCGACGCGGCACGCCCCGCCAGCACCCGGTTTTGCAGCAGTTCACGCGTCGCCTGCCACAAGGTCAGTTGCTGTTCACGCGCCGTCTGACGCACCACGTCAAGGGTACGATCGCCCACGCCGCGCACCGGGGTATTCACCACGCGTTCAAACGCCGCATCATCGTTGCGGTTCGCCATCAGACGCAGATACGCCAGTGCATCTTTGATTTCCTGACGTTCGAAGAAGCGCATGCCACCATAGATGCGGTACGGCATGCTGCCCTGGAGCAGCGCCTCTTCCAGCACACGCGATTGGGCGTTGCTGCGATACAGAATCGCGCAGTCCGCCAGCGCATTACCGTTCTCATGCCAGGCTTTGATGCGGTTTACCACGAAGCGCGCTTCGTCCAGCTCGTTAAAGGCGCAGTACAGGGAGATCGGTTCGCCATCGCTGCCATCGGTCCACAACTCTTTACCGAGGCGACCATTGTTGTTGGCAATCAGGGCGTTCGCCGCTTTCAGGATGTTATTGGTGGAACGGTAGTTTTGTTCCAGGCGGATGGTTTCCGCCCCGGGGAAATCCTGCAAAAAGCGCTGGATATTTTCCACCTGCGCACCACGCCAGCCGTAGATCGA
Organism: Pantoea sp. At-9b; assembly: GCF_000175935.2. Taxonomy (NCBI): domain Bacteria; kingdom Pseudomonadati; phylum Pseudomonadota; class Gammaproteobacteria; order Enterobacterales; family Erwiniaceae; genus Pantoea; species Pantoea sp. At-9b. The sequence goes on along the minus strand of NC_014837.1, from coordinate 191,642 downwards.
CTGGTCGTCATCGCCCACGATGATCACTCGCCCGGTATCACCTGCCAGCATACGAATCCATGCGTACTGGATGTTGTTGGTGTCCTGAAATTCGTCCACCAGCACGTTGCTGAAACGTTCGCGATAGTGATTGAGGATATGCGGTTTATTCAGCCACAGTTCGTGGGCACGCAGCAGCAGCTCGGCAAAATCCACCAGGCCGGCGCGATCGCAGGCTTCCTGATACGCCTGATAAATGCGCAGCCAGGTTTGTTCCACCGGGTTGCCATAGCTTTCGATATGTTTAGGACGCAGACCTTCGTCTTTCTTGCCGTTGATGTACCACATGCCCTGACGCGCAGGCCATTGTTTCTCATCAAGGTTCATCGCTTTGATCAGTCGCTTCAGCAGGCGCAATTGATCTTCGCTGTCGAGGATCTGGAAATCCTGCGGCAGCCCGGCATCAAGATGGTGGGCGCGTAATAAGCGGTGCGCCAGGCCATGGAACGTCCCGATCCACATGCCACCCTGGCTGGTGCCGATCAATTGATCGATACGATGACGCATCTCCGCCGCCGCTTTGTTGGTGAAGGTCACCGCCATAATCGAATAAGGCGAGCAATTCTCCACCGACAGCAGCCAGGCAATGCGATGCACCAGCACACGGGTTTTGCCACTGCCTGCTCCGGCCAGCACCAGCAGGTTGCTGCGCGGTGCGGCGACCGCCTCGCGCTGTTTGTCATTTAAGCCGTTAAGCAGATCAGAAACGTCCATAAGCACCGTTTAAAAAAAGAGGGTCATCCAATATATGGATAAATATACAGCCATTATAGCAGCGAGGTCAGTGATGCCAACCGCGAAATTTCAACGTGCGGCAGCAGGCGCGCATCATCGATGTGCATCAGGTTGCCGTTGCGCAGGTTAATCCAGCATGCCTGCATCCCGGCACGCAGTGAACCGGCGACATCAGTGGTGAGATCATCGCCTACGTGCAGAATGTGTTCCGGGGCGATACCTAAACGTTCAGATGCCAGCTGATACATATCCTGCCACGGCTTAGCACGACCATGCGGTCCGGCGCGCAGCGCAAACTCAAAATAGCAGGAAAGTCCGAGTTTCTCAGGATTGGCATTGCCGTTGGTGATCGCCACCAGCGGGACTTTGTTCCCCAGCGCGGTCAGTGTCGCATGGGTTTCTTCCGGCATGTCCACTTCGCTACGCCAGCGATGAAACACGCTCATCACCTCACTGGCACCGGCGGTGGCTTCCGCCGCGGATAAGCCGACATTGATCAGCGCCAGCTCAACCGAGCGACGACGCCACTCGGACACGTCGTGATAAATCTCCGGCTCGCGTACCAGCAATTCATCACGCAGCGCCTGATAGTCTGCCGGGGTGAAATCACACAACGCCGGATGATAAGCCTGTAACGCAGCATGGGACTCCGCTGTGGTTTTGCGGATCACCGGGTGGTTGTCATACAAGGTGTCGTCGAGATCAAAGGTGATCGCTTTGATCGGACGCAGTGGACGATAAAACTTCATTACGACTTTCCTCGTTTGGCGCGCGGATGTGCGGAATCGTACACCGAGGCCAGATGCTGGAAATCAAGATGGGTATAGATTTGCGTGGTCGAGAGATTGGCGTGCCCGAGCAACTCCTGCACCGCGCGCAAATCGCCACTCGATTCCAGCAAATGTGTGGCAAAAGAGTGACGCAGCTTATGTGGATGGATATGGCTGGCAACGCCTTGTTTGATACCCCATTCGGCAAAGCGTTTTTGCACGTTGCGCGCCGAAATGCGACTGCCACGGCTGGAAACAAACACCGCATCATCCTGGGGGGCAAAGCTGGCGCGCAGCGGCAACCAGTGCTGTAACCAGGTGACGGCAGTACCGCCAATCGGCACGCGGCGTTCTTTGCTGCCTTTACCCAGTACCCAAACTTCACCGGCTTCCAGATCAAGATGGCGGAGATCCATATTCACCAGCTCCGACAAACGTAACCCGCCACCATACATGGTCTCCAGCATGGCGCGATCGCGCACCGCCAGCGGATCGTTGAGGTCAATTTCCAGCAGCTGGTTGACCTCGTCGACATCCATATTTTTCGGCAGATGCCGCGCATTACGTGGCGTAGCAATACCCTTGGCCGGATTACCGCTCAGCATGTCCTGGCTTACCTGCCAATCAAGAAAACTGCGCAGCGCCGACAAGCGCAACGCCAGGCTGCTGGCCCCTAAACCCGCGCGGCGACTGCGCGCGGCGATATTGCGTACCTGCGCCGGTTCCAGCTGAGTCCAGGCGGTGATTTTCATCTCATCAGCCATCGTGATGATGGCCTGCAGTTGACGTGCATAGTTCTGTTGCGTCAACGGGCTGAGCTGGCGTTCGACTTTCAGGTAACGCAGGAAGCCCTCAACGGCGGGGAGCAGCGGGCTGTCGCTGCTCATGCACGTTCGACCCAGCGCGACAGCAATTCCGGCAGCATCAGCGCCAGATGTTGCAGCAACAGCGTTCCCATACCGGCCTGGTAATGCTGGTTGTCACGGCTGCTGAAGATCAATACCCCCAGCTCACCTCGATCGCCCATCAGTGACATCGCGACTGAACCGATGGCTTTCGCCTGCGGCAGCAGCAACAGCAATTCAGGACCATTGAGGTGACCAAGATAATGGTGTTCATCACCGAAGCGCTGAATGCGCAGCGGTTCAAACGCCTGACGCGACAAGCCCAGTTGGGTGAAATCGGACGGCGCACCGATGTGCCATTTATCACTGAACAACCGCACATTGGCACCGGCAAGGCCCAACTCACGTGCCCAGCGATGCAGGCGCGTCAGCATATCTTGCAGGCTGTCTGCGGTGGCGAGATGCCCCTGTAACGACAGCAGGCGATCAAACAGCTGATGGTTGGCGGTTGCCTGCTCCATCAACAGGGTGATCTCCTCTTCCAGCTGCTGGATATGGTTGCGTTGCCGCGCCATATGCCACTCCACCAGCGACACGCTGCCGCGTACCGGATGCGGCACCATCATCTGTTCAACCTGGCGCGCATTGCGAATAAAGAAATCGGGGTTCTGACGCAGATATGCGCTGACCGCCTGATCGTCCAGCAGCACCGCGCTGTCGGTCTGCTCTTCGACATTTTTCATAGATGAATAAACCCATCGTAGACGTGTGTGGCTGGCCCGGTCATAAACAGCGGCTGACCGGCCCCTTTCCAGGCAATATGCAGCGTTCCGCCGGGCAGATCAACGCGGACTTTTTCCGCCAGAATGCCCTGCTGAATACCGCAGGCAACAGCGGCACAAGCGCCACTGCCGCAAGCCTGGGTTTCACCCGCGCCGCGTTCATAAACGCGCAGACGAATGTGTTCTGGATTGACCACTTCCATAAAGCCAACGTTCACGCGCTCCGGAAAACGTTCATGGCTTTCCAGTACCGGGCCAAGCGTTTCCACAGGCGCGGTTTTCACGTTCTCAACCTGGATCACGCAATGCGGGTTGCCCATCGACACGGCACCAAACATCACCGTCTGCTCGGCCACGCGCAGCAGATACAAATTCTCGGCTTTGTTAGCGCGGAACGGCACATGCTGGGGTTCGAAGTTTGGCTCACCCATATTGACGCGTACCAACTCGTCATTGGTGACACTCAGCACCATCCGGCCAGTTTGCGTACTGACGCGGATATCGCTTTTGTTGGTCAACCCTTTCAGGCGCACAAAACGGGCAAAGCAGCGTGCGCCGTTACCGCACTGTGCCACTTCACTGCCGTCAGCGTTGAAAATTCGATAGTGGAAATCAAGATCCGGATCGTAAGGTGGCTCGACGATCAGTAACTGATCGAAACCGATCCCCAGATGGCGATCCGCCAGACGGCGAATCAGCTCCGGCGAAAAAAAGACGTTTTGCGTCACGGCGTCCACAACCATAAAGTCGTTGCCGAGACCGTGCATTTTCGAGAACTGCATTTTCTGCTCCGCCGGATTACTCATGGGAGATTAATTCCCCTGCATGCCTTGTTTGTCGGTGACTAAACCATCCACATCCGCACTTTTCGCTGCTTGCTGCTGCTGTTCAGTGGGCTGGGTGGTGGTTTTTTTCGGTTGATCCGGAGGCGGAAAATACAACGGGCCTTTCAGGCCACAGCCTGCTAAGCCGACCAGTGCCAGCGCCATTCCCAGCTGACGTATCATTTGTCTCATTCTGTCTGCTCTTTCTGTCCTTTCCTGGATGCTTATCATCGCAGTTGACGTTGTAAAAGCAACAGGAAATACCCGCAAACGCGTTACAGGTCTGACACCTGCCGCGCGAGGGCGGGCAGGATCAGTGCATTTGATAGCGCGGCTGGAAATCGCCGTTGTCGTTGTCAGGCTGTGTGGCACACAGTTGTGTGAGTGTCTGGCTGCGGAACGGGATCACCTGGAAGCGATCGCCTGCATTCACAATCTGGTAAAACTGCGGCAAATTGAAGTTGATAAAGCTGGAGCCGTAGGTGAAACGGTCGTGCGATGACGAATAAAAACGGCTGACATCACGTACCAATTCTTCTTTGCTGCCTTCGCAATGGTGATACACCTCAACACGGTTAGTTTCGTCGAGGATATAAATGTTGAAGCCGCGATCATCATTGGTGTCTTCAAAGAAGAACTGAATGATACCTTCGCTGGCATAGCCGTTAACCACCGGCGGCAGCGGCGTCTGGTTCGACTCCACTTTAATCGACAGGCCATGCAACTTGTTGTTGGAAATCGCGCCATAGAACTCGACCGCATTTTCCAGTTTCTGTACCGACACGCTCATGCGTTCAAAGAACAGACCCCAGGTCTGGCCCGCCATGCGCAAGGCTTTAAAGCGACCCGGCTCCTGACGCGTACTGGACAGGCGCAGTTCGATGCATTCCGACACCAGTTGCTGCACGCGGGTACGGATCAGGCCGCGCAAATGCTGGCTATAGCAGAACACCTCCACCGTATCCGGCGGCGCGGCATCCTGATGCATTTTGCCGAGGATAGTTTTCAGCGCTTCAATCATCGCCTGCTCGCCGCTGAAGTGCAGAGTACGTACCTCATTCCACGAGTTGCGGTACAACAGGTCAATGCTGCCAATCAGGCATTGCTGCTGCTGACCGAAGCTGAACACGTCCAGTTTACGGAAGTCGAAATGCACCACCTGATTGCGAAACGCTGAGGTAGGATCGTGTTCGAGGTTGACGATAATCGCCAGGTGACGAATTTCACACGGGCTGTAGAGCGCTTTTGGCGTCGGCGCGGGAACGCGCAGCGGGAAATGATGTGAGACATCATTCACCAGCTCCTGCAAACGCGGCAGATCGCAGAATTCATTACCTTTGATATGCAGACGCGTTTTGCTGGTCAGTAAACCGTTAAACCATGCCCACGCCACCAGTTTGTTCAGGTAGCGGTTATATTCCAGCGGCTGATGGCTGATGATGGAACTCATGTCCGGCGACTGGTTATACAGATACCAGCCCGCGCGATTGGCGCGGCCTGCCGGGACATGGATAAAGGTCAGATTCTCTTCCGACAGGTCAGGCGAAATCTGCGGGTTCACCAGCGTCACCTTGCCCGGCAACGCTTCAAAGGCCGCATACAGTTTACGCGTCAGCACGCCGATATCCTGCGGGCTGGCGCTGACGCTTAAATTGTTACGACGCGCGAAACGGATCAGGTTGCGATAGCTCTGCATCATCGCATCCAGCAATTCATTGTGCGCTTCACGCACGCGTTCGATCTTCCACTGCGCGCGGTTATCCAGCACCGCCAGTTTGTCGTCGTCCCAGCCCCACTCTTTCACCAGCTGCGACAGGATTTCACGACGCCAGCCGGAGCGGTGATGGTTCTCTTCACTGGAGAGTTTTTCACACACTTTGAGGTAGAAGCAGCGACGCACCAGGTCGAGACGCGCCAAATCGTCGATGCTGGTGAGATAACGCGTTACGCGTTCCAGCATCATGCAGTAAGGATCAAGACCGAAACAGACGATTTCGCCGTCGTGCAGGCGCTGCTTGATGTCCATCGCCAGCAATTGCGTATTGGGGTATTCCCAGCTGTAGGCTTCCAGCAGCAAGGTTTTCAGCACCGCTTTGTACGGTGAGTCGATGCTTTTATACAGCTGCCACAGGCTGGCACCAAAGTACTCTTCGGCTGACAGCGTGCCGAGGCCGCCCAGATCGAGCCATTCGTTCGGTGTCAGCACGCCCTGGGCGTACAGTGACATGACGTAATCGTCGTAATGATGCTCTTCTTCACCGGGCACCATGTTCCACAGGATACGTTTACCGGCCATGCGCACGGCAGTGCGGTAAAACTCATCCAGCAGCAAAATATGTTGGGTCGAGCCGCAATCTTCAGCGCCGAGGCTGCCGCTTTCGTTATGGCGGAAGCGGTTTTCATCGATCAGGAAGAAGCTGACCTCTACCCCCATGGAGACGCACCATTTCTGCAACAAGGTACATTTACGTTGCAGGTTGAGACGCTCTTCATTATCCAGCCAGGATTGATGACATACCCAGATATCAAGATCGGAGACGCTGTTCTGGCCGACAGAGGAGGTGCTGCCCATCGAGTAGATGCCGGTGATCGGCATTTCGCCTTTGGCACCGGTGCTGAGATGCAGCGGTTGTTTACCCGCCAGATCCTGCAACAGTTGCTGTTGGTTTTCATCAGGCGTGTAAAAGCTGATGCCATGTGGAACGTTACCCTCAAGGTAACCCGGCATCAGCGGATGATGATAGTGCAGTAATGTTGGCAGCAGACTGTAGACGTGCTGGAAAGCAGGTCCCATCGCAGCCAGCGCGCGATCTACACGCAGCTGGTTGATAGCATCCAGTCTCTGTTTCAGTGTCTCAATGTAGAGGTACAAGACGTTTCGCCTGATTGTCCCAGTGTTAAGCACCCTGTTTCCGAAACCTGCCACTTAATAATAATACCCGTCATAATTCATGCTTGCAGATGCGTTGGCTGCGTGCGCTCACCCCAGTCACTTACCGATGTAAGCTCCTGGGATTCCCGCACTTGCCGCCTTCCTGCAACCCGAATTATTTAGGGTAACGATATCGGGCAAATTATTGCTGGAAACGTGATCAATCTAACACCTGGCAGATTGACCGTAAAGAAAGTTGCGCTACTTAACAGTTTAGCACGTTCCGAACTAACCCCTGCGTTTTCGGACTATGACCTCAGATTATTCCCCGGTGATCGCGACGAAATCTGACATCAGAGCCTTTTCAATCCGTTGAAACTGACAGCATTCCCCTATCGATGGTAGGATATTCGATGAACGATCAAAACGGTTAACAGCATGTTAGACAAAATTTTCAGAATTGCTACAAGACAAAGTCCCCTTGCGCTCTGGCAGGCACAATATGTCCAGCAACGCCTGATGGCAGCGCATCCTGGCCTGCAAGTCGAACTGGTCCCGATGGTCACCAAGGGTGATGTCATCCTCGATACGCCGTTGGCTAAAGTGGGGGGAAAAGGGCTTTTCGTCAAGGAGCTGGAGTTGGCGATGCTGGAAAATCGCGCCGACCTCGCGGTGCATTCGATGAAAGATGTGCCGGTGGATTTCCCTGAAGGACTCGGCCTGGTCACCATTTGCGAGCGCGAAGATCCGCGCGATGCCTTTGTCTCCAATCATTACGATTCAATCGATGCGCTGCCGCAGGGCGCGGTGGTGGGCACTTCAAGCCTGCGTCGTCAGTGCCAGCTCAGCGCACGTCGTCCCGACCTGGTGATTCGCTCGTTGCGCGGCAACGTCGGTACCCGCCTTGGCAAACTGGATGCCGGTGAATATGACGCCATCATTCTTGCCGCTGCGGGTCTGAAACGCTTGGGTCTGGAAGATCGCATCCGCTTTGCGTTACCGGCTGAAATCTCGTTACCGGCCGTCGGTCAGGGCGCAGTCGGCATTGAATGCCGCCTCGACGACGCCGAACTGATTACCCTGTTGCAGGCGCTGAACGACGGCGACACCGCTGTTTGTGTGCGCGCTGAACGCGCCATGAACACCCGCCTGGAAGGCGGTTGTCAGGTGCCGATTGGCAGCTTTGCCGTGCTGGAAGGCGATCAGCTGTGGCTGCGTGGTCTGGTGGGTTCACCGGATGGTAGCCAGATGATCACCGGCGAGCGCCGTGGTCCACGTGATCAGGCAGAACAGATGGGGATTTCGCTGGCGGAAGAACTACTGGATAACGGCGCGAGCGAGATTCTGCGTGACGTTTATCAGGGGCAACCGCCTGCATGACCATTCTCGTGACCCGTCCCGAGCCAGCCGCCAGTGAACTGGTCGCACGTTTGCGAACCCAGGGGAAACTGGCGTGGATCTTACCGCTGATTGAGTTCACACCGGGTCGCGATATTGTTCATTTGCCACAACAGCTTGCCGCGCTGCAACCCGGTGATCTGGTGTTTTTGTTGTCGCAACAGGTGGTGACCTTCGCCCACCCGGAGTTGCAACGTCAGGGTTTCGCCTGGCCCACGCAGCTTGATTACTACGCCATTGGCCGCAGCACCGCGCTGGCGTTGCACACCGTCAGTAATCTGAAAGTAGACTATCCTCATGCGCGGGAAACCAGTGAAGAACTGGTGCGTCTTAACCGCCTGCAACAGGTAAGCGGCAAGCGCGCATTAATTTTGCGCGGCAGTCCGGGGCGTGAGTTGCTGGCCGATACCCTGACGGAACGCGGTGTCGATGTCCGTTACGCGGAATGCTACCAGCGCTGTGAAAAAGCCTATGATGGTGCCACTGAAGGGCGTCGCTGGCGCGATCGCGGAATTACCACGCTGGTGGTGACCAGCGGTGAAATGTTACAACAACTGTTTGCGCTGTTTCCGCCAATCGATCGACGGGAATGGTTATTACACTGTCGGCTGGTGGTCGTCAGTGAACGTTTGGCTACCCTGGCAGCTTCACTGGGCTGGCAGGATATTGATGTAGCCGATGGTGCCGATAACGATGCGCTGCTGCGTGCGTTACGCTGAACTTAACATTGGGATGAGCCGCAATGACGGAACAAAAAGCCTCCTCCGCCGTGGTTGAAGAGACCACGCCAGCGGGCGACAACGCTACTCCTCCAGCTAAAAAATCACCACGCGACACCAAACGCGATGGCAAAGTGCTGGGTGCTGTGGCGATTGTGATTGCGCTGGCGATTGGCGCGGGCCTTTACCTGAATGGGAAACACCAGGCCGATTTACAGGCTCAGACTAACCAAAATCTGAGTGAGCAGCTGAGTGCATTGCAACAGCAACTGGGCAGCGATAAACAACAGCTGACGCAGCAACTGGAAAGCGCCAACAGCGCCTTACAGGAAGCACGTAACCAACAAGACGCCAGCGCCAAAGAGCTGGAAGCCTTACGGCAAAAAGTCGCCACCATTTCAGGTAACGATACCCGCACCTGGCTGCTGGCCCAGGCCGATTATCTGGTCAAACTGGCAGGACGTAAGCTGTGGAGCGATCAGGATGTCACTACCGCCGCCGCGCTGCTGAAAAGTGCCGATACCAGTCTCGCCGAAATGAATGATCCGAGCGTCATGAATGTGCGCCGTGCCCTGACTCAGGACATCAGTTCGCTCTCCGCCGTCAGCCAGGTCGATTATGACGGCATCATCCTCAAGCTGAACCAACTGTCAAACGGCGTGGATAACCTGCGACTGGCGGATAACGACAACGACGATTCACCGATGGATGCTGACAGCAGCGAACTTTCCAGCTCACTGCATGAATGGCGGCAAAATCTGGTAAAAAGCTGGCACAACTTTATGGATGGCTTCATCACCATTCGCCGCCGTGATAACACCGCACAGCCGCTGCTGGCACCCAATCAGGATGTGTATCTGCGCGAAAACATCCGCTCGCGCCTGCTGATTGCCGCCCAAGCCGTGCCGCGCCATCAGGACGAGATCTACAAACAATCGATTGATGCCGTTTCCAGCTGGGTGCGTGCCTGGTATGACACCAACGATGCCGCCACTAAAGCCTTCCTCGATCAGCTGGACGAACTGAGCCAGCAAAGCATCTCGATGGATGTGCCGGATACGCTGGAAAGCCAGCAACTGCTGGATAAGTTGATGCAGACCCGCGTGCGTAATCTGTTAGCGCAGCCCTCGGTTGCGGCTGACCAGCAGGGAGGCTAAGCATGCTAAAAGTATTGGTGCTTTTTCTGCTGTTGATCGCCGGCGTGGTGCTGGGTCCGATGCTGGCTGGCCATCAGGGCTATGTGCTGATCCAGACCGACAACTGGAACATTGAAACCAGTGTGACTGGCCTGGCGATCATCCTGATCCTCAGCCTGCTGGTGATTCTGTTTGTTGAATGGGTGCTGCGTCGCCTGTTCCGCACGGGTGCGCGCACCCGTGGCTGGTTTACCGGCCGTAAACGTCGTCGTGCGCAGCGCCATACCCAAACCGCGCTGATGAAGCTGGCAGAAGGCGATTACAAGCAAGTTGAAAAACTGCTATCGAAAGATGCCGATCACGCCGACCAGCCGGTGGCTAACTATCTGCTCGCGGCGGAAGCGGCTCAGCAACGTGGTGATGAGCTACGCGCGAATCAGCATCTGGAGCGCGCGGCGGAGCTGTCGCAAAACGACACCATTCCGGTGGAAATCACCCGCGTTCGTCTGCAACTGGCGCGTAATGAAGACCACGCCGCGCGACACGGTATTGATCGTCTGCTGGAAGTGGCACCCCGTCACCCGGAAGTATTACGTCTGGCCGAACAGGCTTATATCCGTACCGGTGCCTGGGGCGCGCTGCTGGACATCCTGCCATCGATGCAGAAAGTGCAGATCAACGATGACACCCAGCGCGCGGCGTTACAACAACAGGCATGGCTGGGCCTGATGAACCAGGCGATGGCCGACCAGGGTAGCGATGGCCTGAAACGCTGGTGGCACAATCAAAGCCGTAAAACCCGCCAGGAAACCGCGTTGCAGGTCGCCATGGTGGAGCATCTGATTGAATGCGATGACCCGGATACCGCGCAAGCTATCGTGCTGGATGGCCTGAAGCGCCAGTATGACGATCGTCTGGTGCTGCTGATGCCACGCATTAAAAGTGGCGATCCCGCCGCCCTGGAGAAAGCGCTGCGCAATCAAATCAAACAGCACGGCGCAACCCCGCTGCTGCACAGCACCCTGGGCCAGATGCTGATGCGCCACGGTGAGTGGCAGCAGGCCGCAGAAGCCTTCCAGCAGGCGTTGGCACAGCGTCCTGATGCGTTTGATTACGCCTGGCTGGCCGATGTTTACGATCGTATGCACCGACCGGAAGAGGCGGCGAAAATGCGCCGTGAAGGACTACTGCTGACGCTGAAGAATAATCCCAGCGCCTGATTTTTCGATTGTTATATTTGTGCACGCCGGGCTTGCCCGGCTTTTTTTTGCGCCGAATTCTATCATCAGGCGTGATAAATCACGCCGCTACAGGACGTGCAATGATACGTAGCGGCGCGATTTATCGCGCAGATAAAAAAACACCTGCCAGAGGCAGGTGTAAGATCAGGTCGGTAAGACAACTGATGGTATCCGACTCAACGTAATGTCCTGTTACTGCAATAAGGCTCGCGCGATACTGCCTGGCTGGACAACGGATACCGTAAGGGGCTCTGCATCATTCCCAGGTTTATGCAGCATCAGCAGACATAAGAGGTGGAATGAGCATCTACGCAGAGATTATTGCATAAGGCGTGCCAGGTTTGCAGGTTGCAAATTAAATTGATATTTATCAGATAGTTAATTTTATCGACGTAGTAGAACCCTGCGATGATGTCGGGAAAAAGCGACAAAGCGGCATTAGGTTGTCTCCGTCGAACGACAGGCAATGCAAGGATATGTAAAACAGATATAAATCAGATCGTTACGTGTCTCAGAAAGGAGACAGCGGCATGAAATCACTTTTCTCTGGACGAAAAAAAACCTGCTCTTAGCAGGTTGTTTTTCATATTAAGATGGTCGGCGAGAGAGGATTCGAACCTCCGACCCACTGGTCCCAAACCAGTTGCGCTACCAAGCTGCGCTACTCGCCGATTTTTTTTATCTTAATATTTTGCCTGGTGCGAAGAGAGGGACTTGAACCCTCACGTCCGTTAAGACACTAACACCTGAAGCTAGCGCGTCTACCAATTCCGCCACCTTCGCATGTCCCAGCAAAATCTGGGGTGGCTAATGGGACTCGAACCCACGACAACTGGAATCACAATCCAGGGCTCTACCAACTGAGCTATAGCCACCATAAATCTATTTACTGCCTAACGCGGTATTTAAAACCACCGAAGCTCTTGCGCACAAACTTAATGGCGCGCCCGACAGGATTCGAACCTGAGACCTCTGCCTCCGGAGGGCAGCGCTCTATCCAGCTGAGCTACGGGCGCGTAGCGCCGTTGCGGATGTGCATACTACGGATTTGATATCAGGCTGTCCAGTGCAATTTTAATAAAAAAACGCGTTTGGTTACGCTTTGTGCATTCCGTCGATAAATGCTGCACTTTATCCCTGTCCCCAGCGGAAATTGCTGCATTAATCAGCAATATCAGAGATCACCACGCCAATGGTAGCCTAAATATTTCAGCAACTTTATTTGGCGACGCCAGCGTGAAGGCTGGCGAATCAAACGATAAAGCCACTCCAGACCGAGTTTTTGCCAGCTGCGCGGTGCGCGCGCGACATGACCCGTGAACACATCGTAGGTGCCGCCCACCCCCATATACAGCGCGTCAGGCCAATGGGCGCGGCAATCTCGCATCAGCAGCTCCTGACGCGGCGATCCCAGCGCGACGCTAACAATCTGGGCGTTGCTGGCAGCGATACGTGCAAACAGCGCCTCGCGCTCCTGCGGCGTGAAATAACCGTCCTGGCTGCCAACAATGTTCACATTCCACTGACGACGTAATTTCTCACAGGTTTCCTGCAATACCGTGTCATGGCCGCCAAGCAAAAACACCGGGATACCGCTGCGACCCGCTCGTTCCATCAGCGCCTCCCACAAATCAGCCCCGGCAATCCGGTTGACCTGGAGCTGCGGATATTTCTTGCGTAGCGAACGCACAATGCTGATGCCATCAGCATACTTAAATTCAGCCTGTTCAATCAGCGCCCGCACTTCGGCATCGCTTTCCAGCGTCAGCATTTTTTCGGCGTTGATGGCCACCAGCGTACCGCTGCGTGGCTTTTCATTCGGCAGCAGAAAGTTAAGAAAGGACGCCATATCGTGAAAGGCGTAGAGATCGATACCGCGCAGCGCATAACGCGGCTCCTCTTTTTTTATCGTATTCAACGTCAACCGTTTTCCTGTTAGGCCCGGAGGTTAAAAAGGGCTGGGTAACACTGGCTCGCCGCGTTGCCGGATAAGCCCGGCACGATCCAACAGCCAGTAAAGCAGCTTCGCCACCAATAAGCAGGCGGCAAAAATAACGCAGAAAAACACCACGCGCGATCCGAACGCATCCAGCCCTTCACGCGCCAGCACGATCATGTTAAACACCGCACCAAAACAAAAACTTTGCAAAATGGCCCCATTGTAGCGGTTGCTCTCCTGACGCCCGCGGGCATACAGGTTATCGAAGCCTTTCATTAACAGGCCGACCGCAACGGCACCCAGCGGAATAAACCACACGCCACCCATCACCAACAGCGACCCAAGTAACGTTGGCGAGATCGCCAGCCCGGAGTGGTTATTCAGCACTTCCCAGGTAAAGTAGTTGGCGCTGTTCAGCACCATCGAAGGGCGTCCCGGCCACAGCCAGCTAGGGATAAACACGTAAAAATCACGCCACATCGGTGCCAGCCCCTGGAACGAGATCTTGTCGTAATGCTGCAACAGCAACGCCAGATTTTCCCACGGTGAGAAGGTATCGCGCGTCAGATAGAGGAAGGTATAAAACGCCTCATCCCCCATTACATCGAGGTTATAACGACGCAGTGCCAGCCAGAACATGCCACCGATCGCCATCACCCCTGCGCCGGCCAGCATCCACAGCGTGATCCAGCCACGGGTAATACCGATAAACAGGAACAACGCGAAAGCGATGATGATATTTGCGCGTGTGCCCCCCACCAGCGCATAGGTCAGCAGACCAAAGGCCACTGAAACCAGCAAAAAGAGCAGCCACTGACGCTGAGTCGGGTTGAGGAAATAACGAATCAACATCGCCGGGATGAAGAAGTAGAAGAAGCGTTTGAGCGCCACACCGGACACTTCACTGGAGAAGATCTGGTTATAGGCCGTTAACCGGAACAGCAGCAGGCCATTGTGCATAAAGAACACCGTCACGGTGCCGATCGCCACCAGCGCCAACAGCAGACAGGTGAGATGGGTCTCCACCCGGTTCATCTGCAACCAGGGTTTACGCGGTGGAGCCGTGGCCGGGCGTAAACGAACTTTGTAGCTGACATAATAGATGGCATAGAAACTGGTGGCAGCCAGCAGCGCCTGCAACAGAAATTCCGCCGGCACCACCGCCATATTGAAGCGAAACACCAACACGCTGGTCAGCGGAAAGCCAAAATAAAATGTCAGTAAAAACAAAATGGTAAAGAACAGGTGGAAGTTGAACCGCACCCGCTTAAATTCCCGCCAGGTCAGGGTCAGAATAAACCCCAGCGAGAACAGATACACCACCAGCAGACCGCTGAACTGCATGAGGGTCATAATTTCTCCGTTTCACTCAGAGTGAGCGCCTCGCACCACCCTGTCAGATAGCCAGGAGCAAAAAAAGCGATGCGGGCGGGATCGCACTGCTTCAACTGGCGCTGTGCCTCGGCCACCCGCGTGCTGTCCAGCACATCGTCACTGAACAATACCGGTAACCCCTGCTCGCTGAGATCACGCCAGAACGGGTTTTTGCGGTTGAGGACAAACGGAATGCCAGCCTGAATCAGCAGGCAGAGAGTACCAATCCCCTGCTGGCGTTCAAACATAAAATAGCCCAGATGGCAGCGGCTCAGCAGCGCCAGATAAGCCTCAAAATCGATCTTATCGCGCAACAGCGTGACCTGCCCATCGGGGAACAGGCGTGCAGCCGCCGTGGCAATTTCATTAATATATGCATCATTATTAGTGGGATAGCCAAGCGGCACCACCACCTTTATTTGATCACCGAATTGTGACTTGATCGCCTGCAAACCAGCAATATGCCGGTTACTGCGATCGCCCGAATTGCCCAATAGCACAGTAAAATCATGCTGTTCTGCTGCGCCCGGCACGGCACATTCCGGCATACGCGTAGGAAAATAGAGCAACGACGTCGGCACCCGCGGATGACGCTGCTGATAATGATGCAGATCGCCCCGCGTAGCGAACACACGCGCCATACGGCCCTGCGCGATCCGCCGTAGCAGATAGAACAGCCGGTACTTCAGACCGTTGCCCTCTTCGTACAGGTCTGCACCCCAAACGTGCCAGAACGCCTGATGGCGACGTAACTTACCGTTCAACAACGCCAGCCAAATCCCAGGGTTAAATTGTCCGTGGAAAAAGAAGCGTTGCTGGCGGTCGGCGGCCAGGGCAATGACCGCCCGCGCCAGCGCCTGTTTATCGGGCCAGGTTTCAATTTGCAACGCCGGGTAAGCCTGCAACGCGGCGGGCGTGGCGGTGACCACCATAAATCGACGCGGTGTATCCAACGGCTGTTGCGTGCTGAGCACGTCATTAAAGAAACGCAGCACGGTGTGATTATGATGAGGGATATCCGATCCCAGCACGTGAGTTAACGTCATTTTCTTCGGCAATAAATCGTGAAAGCGCCACAGCAGAGCGCAAAGTAACAAATGTAGGTTGCCATATAGGCTTGTGCAGCACCGACAGTGCCATGTAACGGAATCAGCCAGTGGGAAAACACCATCAGTAAGATGAACTGGCTGACTTCAGTCAGGATATAAAAACGCAACGAGGCTTTGGCGATCACCAGATAGCCGAAAACATAGGCACCGACTTTAAACACGTCACCGCACAGTTGCCAGACAAACAGGTCGCGCATGGCGGCAAACTGGGTGGAAAACAGCAGCCAGATGGCGACATCACGCAGCAACCAGACGCAGAAACTGGCCGCCGCTACCGCTGGCAGCACAAAGCGCAGCGCACGCATAATTTCTCGCGCAATCTGTGGCTTATGTTCCAGACGGGCCAAAGTGGGCAACAACCAGACGCTAAAGGTCGCGGTAATAAATTGCAGATACGCATCGGAAATGCTGGTCACCCCCTGCCACAGCCCTACCTGCGCCCAGCCTTGCTGCTGCGCCAGCAAGTTACGCATCATCACCCAGGCGACCGGCAGCGTCACGGAGGTGATCAACGCCATCAGGGTAAACTTCGCCAGATTACGCGCCAGCTGCGGTTCCCAGACCGGTTTTAACCAGCGTAGCGGCAACACCTGTTGATGACGCCGCAACATCGCCAACGCCGGGACCACCACCAGCGCAGGTACCAGCGCCAGCCCGACCAACGCACCGGCATAGCCACCGATCCACCAGCACAGCACATACGCCACCACGCCGATCAGGCTACCGGCAATCAGCGCCAGCGCATTGCCACGCGCATCGCGAAAGCCTTTCAGCAAGGCCAGCGTCAGATTAGCCCAGGCGATACCAAGCTGGAGAAAGGCGACAATACGCACCACACCCTGATAGTGGTCGTGGCCGAACAGCGCCCGACTGATGGGTGCCGCCGCCAGCAGAAACACCAGCGCCAGCAGCGTGGAGAAAGCCAACACCAGCGCGGATGCCGTGCCAGTGACGGCACGCAGCGAGGCGGGCTGCTGCTGAAATTGCGCCACATAAGTGGTGACGCCGTTAAAGATCCCGGCACCGGCCAACACGCCGAGCACGGTAATCAACTGACGGAAGTTGCCGGCCTGCCCCACGCCTTCCGGCCCGAAGCTGACGGCCAGCAATTTGACCACCAGCAAACCGGCCACAATTTTGACCAGTGTCGACGAGGCGGTCCACACCGAGGCTTTCGCGAGTGACATCAGGCAAAGAAGCTCAGCAGGGAGTTAATCACCGTGCGCTGATTGTTGTCCGACAGGTTGTAGAACAGTGGCAAGCGCAACAAGCGCTCGCTCTCACGCGTGGTGACCACATCGTCGCCGTGGAAACGGCCAAAACGTTCACCGGCCGGAGATGAATGCAACGGAATGTAATGAAAAACGGTGAGGATTTCCGCTTCTTTCATCCAGTTAATCAGCGCCTGGCGATCGTGGCTGTCGCGCAGTTTGATATAAAACATATGCGCGTTGTGACGACAGTTGTCCGATACCACCGGCAAGTCAATACGTCCAGCCGCCGCCAGCGGTTGCAGCGCCGCATAATAGTGATGCCACAAACGTAAACGCTGCTGGTTAATACGTTCGGCCACTTCCAGTTGCGCCCAAAGATACGCGGCCTGCAAATCTGCCATCAAATAGCTGGAGCCGATGTCACGCCAGGTATATTTATCCACCTGCCCACGGAAGAACTGGCTGCGATTAGTGCCTTTTTCACGGATGATCTCCGCACGCTCCACCATTTTCGCGTCATTGATCAGCGTCGCCCCACCTTCACCGCCTGCGGTGTAGTTTTTGGTTTCATGGAAGCTGAAACAACCAATATGCCCGATGGTGCCAAGCGCCCGCCCTTTGTATTGCGACATCACCCCCTGCGCCGCATCCTCAATCACCCAGAGTTGGTATTTGGTCGCTAACGCCATGATGGTGTCCATTTCGCAGGCAACGCCCGCGTAATGGACCGGCACAATGGCACGGGTCTTTTCAGTGATTGCCGCTTCAATCAGGGTTTCGTCGATGTTCAACGTATCAGGGCGCACATCAACAAACACGATAGTGGCCCCCCGCAGCACGAAGGCATTGGCGGTGGAGACAAAGGTATAGCTCGGCATAATCACTTCATCGCCGGGCTGGATATCAATCAGCAGCGCCGCCATCTCCAGCGAAGCCGTGCAGGAAGGCGTCAGCAGCACCTTTTTGCTGCCGAAGTGTTGCTCCATCCACTGCTGACAACGCCGGGTAAAACCGCCATCGCCGCACAGTTTGCCGCTGGCCATCGCCGACTGCATATATTCAACTTCACTGCCCACGATCGGGGGCGCATTAAATGGGATCATGTGCGTTCCTGTAGAACCACCAGGCGGTGCTTTCCAGCCGTGCACCGCTGCGTAAATAGAGGCGCATCGCCGTAAGATTGCTCAGTTGGGTGGCCACGCGCAGCCGATTAAGCTGGCGTACCCGCCCCCAGTCGGCCGCCGCCAGCAACAGGCGCTGGCCGATACCCTTGCCCTGCGCTTCCGGCAGCACGGCCAGCAGCCCAATACGCGCATCGCCCTGCTGTTCGCGTATTGAGACAAAGCCCTGCAAGGCACCTTGTTCATCACAGGCAATCAGGCATTGGTTATCAAAGGTGCCACGCACCGCATTCTCAATCCACTGCGCATAAAAGCGGCTGCTGTCATCGGCCTGATACCAGGGGGTGCGAAAGCGGCTCAGGCTGAACGCACTGGCGGCAGCAGCACGCAGTTGCGGGATCTGGGCTTCGCGCGCGATGCGCACGCCCGTTTGCCGCTCGGTACGTTTGATATTAATAGCGAGATCGGCTTCCCCTTCCACCAGCTGAAAGCGGTGCTGGCTGATGGCATCGATCACATCATGGCGGTCAGCCGCGACCTTGATTTGCCACAATTTATAGGGTTGCTGCAACGCCTGCGCCAACGGTGTGTCACCGTCAATCTCCAGGCGCGCGGTATTCAAGCCAAAAAAGCCACTTTCCCACGCCAGTGGGTTAATACTGACGTGAATCGACATGGTCGCTAACCGAAAAGTATTTCATCGCCAGACCCCTTTAGTATCGACGATCCACGACTGGGTGACCTGTGCGGCATCAATGGCCCGGAACGGTGTGTGATCCACCAGCATCACCAGGATATCCGCCTGTTGCAGAGCGTCTGCGCAGGTCACCAAGGTGGCTTTATGATCCAGCCGTGGGGGAATGGTGTCGATATGCGGCTCTACCACCCAAGTGGTGCCACTGTGCCAATCAGCAATCAACGCTGTCACCGCCATCGCCGGGCTTTCGCGCAGGTCATCGATATTCGGCTTAAACGCCAGACCAAAACAGGCGATGGTCACCTCGCTGGCGCGTTTACCGCTGGCGGTCAGACATTCGGCCAGCGCTTGCTTGACCTGATCCAGTACCCAATACGGCTTGGCATCGTTCACTTCCCGCGCGGTGCGGATCAGGCGTGCCTGCTGCGGGTTTTGCGCCACGATAAACCAGGGATCGACGGCGATGCAGTGACCCCCGACCCCCGGGCCGGGTTGCAGAATATTGACGCGAGGATGGCGATTCGCCAACGCGATCAGTTCCCAGACGTTAATCCCCTGTTCGGCACAAATCAGCGACAGTTCATTGGCAAATGCGATATTGACGTCGCGGAAGCTATTTTCCGTCAGCTTGCACATTTCCGCCGTGCGCGCGTTGGTTTCCACGCATGCGCCGCGCAGGAAGATGCGGTATAGCTCGCTGGCCCGTGCGGAACAAGCGGGCGTCATGCCGCCGATCACACGATCGTTTTCAATCAGTTCCACCATCACTTTGCCAGGCAGCACACGCTCCGGGCAGTAGGCGATCGCGATATCCACCTCATCACCCTGCTGGGGAAAACGCAGGTCCGGACGTGCAGCGGCCAGCCAGCCAGCTAACTGTTCCGTTGTCCCGACCGGGGAAGTGGATTCGAGAATCACTAAATCGCCCGTTTTTAAGACCGGGGCGATTGCGGACGCCGCAGCCTGTACATAGCTGAGGTCGGGTTGGTGATCGCCCATAAAAGGCGTAGGCACCGCGATCAGAAAGGCATCGGCCGCTTCAACCTGCGTCGTGGCACGCAGATAGCCGCGACAAACGGCCTCACGCACCACCTCATCGAGGTCCGGCTCGACAATATGAATCTCACCACGATTAATGGTGTCGACCGCATGGGCGTTGATATCAACGCCCACCACTTTAATTTCCCGAGAAGCAAAAACGGCTGCCGTTGGCAGCCCAATGTAACCCAGTCCAATAACGGAAATGGTGTGAAAACTCATGGTTAAGCTCTGTAATTTTTAAGGACCTGCAAAATGCGCGCGCAGGACTGGCCGTCGCCATAGGGATTGTGCGCATGGCTCATCGCCTGCCAAACTTCATCGTTATTCAGCAGCAGGCTGACTTCTGCCACAATTTTATCCACATCGGTCCCCACCAGCCTGACGGTGCCAGCGGCAACCGCCTCCGGGCGTTCGGTGGTGTCACGCATCACCAATACCGGTTTGCCAAGCGAAGGTGCCTCCTCCTGAATACCACCGGAATCGGTGAGGATCAGCCAGGCGCGATTCATCAACCAGACAAACGGCAGATACTCCTGTGGCTCAATCAACATGACATTATCGATGCCACTCAGGATGCGGTTTACCGGCTCGCTGACATTCGGATTGAGGTGCACCGGGTAGACGATTTGCGCCTGTGGGTGCTGGCGGGCAATCTGCGCCAACGCACTGCAAATGCGCTCAAAACCGTCACCAAAACTCTCGCGCCGATGACCCGTAACCAGAATCAGCTTTTTATCCGCATCAAGGAACGGATAACGCGCCATCAACCGGGCATTCAGATCGGCATCGTCCAGCACGCGATCGCGCACCCATAACAGCGCATCAATCACCGTATTGCCGGTAACGAAAATACGTGAATCCGGCAGATTCTCGCGCAGCAAATTCTCGCGCGAGGTTTGTGTCGGGGTGAAGTGATACGTTGCCAGATGGCCGGTCAGGGTCCGGTTCGCCTCTTCCGGCCACGGCGACATCAGATTTCCGGTTCGCAGGCCCGCTTCGACGTGCCCGACCGGGATTTGATGATAAAACGCCGCCAGGCTGGCAGCCAGCGTGGTGGTGGTATCGCCATGCACCAACACCACATCAGGACGGAAATCGGCCAGTACGGTTTTCATACCCTGCAAAATGCGACAGGTGATTTCTGTCAGCCCCTGCTCCGGACGCATGATATTGAGATCATAGTCCGGTTGCAGATTGAACAGACGCAGCACTTGATCGAGCATTTCGCGATGCTGGGCGGTGACGCACAGGCGCGACTCAAAAGCAGCATCCTGGGCCAATGCCTGCACCAACGGTGCCATCTTGATTGCCTCAGGACGAGTACCAAATACGGTCAGAACTTTCACGCGGCTTCTCTCAATGACTCGTTGGTGACATCGGGCGCGGACGGCGCACCAATGCAACCCCCGCTCCCACCAGCGCGCCGATGACGCCCCACATGATCATCATAAACAGCCGACGCGGACTATCGCGCTTCACCGGTTCTTCGGGGGTGCGCAGATAGCGGTAGGTCTGGAACTGTTGATCCACACGTGGCCCGGCCTGCAATGTACTCAACATCGCTCTGTTTTGATCATAGCTTAAATCGTAAGCAGGTCCGCTGGCCTGCAAGGTATCGAGTTGCGCCTGGAGCATTTGCTGTCCCAGCAGAAAACGATCGCTGTCCGGCAACGTTTCGCCCGCCACCGGCGCGCGATTTTCTTTAATGCCCTGCTGGCTGGCGACTTTCAGTGCCTGTTCGATCCGCTGACGCTGACGCGTGAATACCGCCTGTGCAACGTCTTCCTGGCGTTTCACCTGCGCCTGCAACTGTTCGGCCCGTGCCTGCCAGGCACCTTTCAGCTCCGCATTGAGATGACGTGCAGCCCGCTCACTGGCGTAAGCGATGTACTGGCGCAACAGATTATTGGCATCACTGGCGCTTTCGGCCACCAGCTTGATGCTGTTCAGGGTATTGTGCGCCGGGTCAGCAGGCATGAACTGAATGTTGTTGATCAGGTCGTCGAGTAACGCCGCATCGTTGTGGGCGTTACCACTTTTACGGCTTTTATAGTAATCCGTCTGCGCCCAAAAATCCCGTCGCGTATCCCATGAGGCCAGCTGCATGGTGAACTCCTGATAGACCTCATCCATGACCGTCGGCGCGGGCGTACTCAGGCTCAGGGTGTTGTTACGCACATCCAGGTTATTGAGAAATTGCTGCTGGACGAAGTAATCCCCCAGCATGTTAACCGTGGGTCGATCGGTGATCGCGGTGGTACTCCATACCTGCTTCATCAGCATAGATGCCAACCATGCCAGCAACGCGAACAGCAGCGCCAGACCAATAATCCAGCGTTTGCCACGCCATAACGTGCAGCACAGGCCGCGAATATCCAGTTCGTTCTCCACAACTCCAGAGGTCATAACAAGGGATCCTTTTCTGGGTACAACTTATTTTTTATCATCGCCAGCACTTTGCCAGCGACGTTTGATACGGCGAACTTTGCGCGCTACGCGCCAGGCGTGCTTCAGGCAATAGCCATAGAATAAAAACGCCACCAAAAACAACAACAGCATGACCCACTCCGGAATAAAGGCCAGATACTCGCCCAATACCCCGATACCCGCGAGGATCGCCGCTGCCACGGTAATCAGCAGGAACGCCTGCCGAGAGGTGAAACCTGCACGCATAATCAGATGGTGGATATGCTGACGATCCGCCGAAAACGGACTCATCCCTTTACGCAGCCGGCGATACATGATGGCAACCATATCCATTAAGGGAATGGCAATCAGCCACAGCGCGGTGACGGGGGTAATCGGGTGACTCAACCCCTGGGTGGTTTCCAGCAAAATCCAGATGATGGTGAAACCAATCATGGTGCTGCCCGCGTCCCCCATGAACACTTTGTAGCGTCGCCCGAGGAAGCCGAGGTTGAGCAGGATATAGGGGATGGTGGCAGCAATCATGGCAAAGCACCACATCGCCAGACTGGTTTGCCCATCGAAGTAAAGAATGATGCCCATGGCACCGAAGGTGACGCATGACAACCCCCCCAGCAGGCCATCAATCCCGTCCACCATATTGAAGGCGTTAATGGCTGCCCAGACGGCAAACAGTGTCAACACGTAGCCAAATGGCCCCACGATCAGCTCGACCGGACCAATGATAAACCCGAGACTGAGCAGGTAGAGTTTGGCACCCGCCATCATCACTACCGCGACCAGAGCCTGCACGGCAGCACGAATTTTCACGCTGATATCGAAGCGATCATCCAGCGCACCGACCAGCACCAGCAGCCCGGCACAACCGAGATACAGCAAAGCATGAGGGAGATAGTAATTAGAAATGATAAACGCGAAGCAGATCCCCGCATAAACGGAAATCCCCCCGACGAGCGGGATAGCTCCATGATGGCGTTTTCTGGAGTTTGGCGTGTCAACAAGTCCGATTTTTTTAGCCACTTTGCGAGCAAAAAACAGGAACGCTAAGGAAAACAGGAAAACTATACCAAGCTCAGTACTCATAGTGAGTAAATTCACATTAACGCTCTCAGCTAAAATCGTGGACAACAATAGGCAAATTTTTTGCCTTTGCCGTTCATCCTTAGTCCTAATTCTGCTCCAGAAGTGTGCGATCGGTTAAAAATCCAGCACTTCCGCCACAGTCATTATAAATACTCCCGGCTCGCATAATCCTAATGCCCGAAAATGAAAAACGCCACGTTAAGACGTGGCGTTAGCGATAAATCCTGGCAATTTGTGCGAAAAGAGTAGCTGAGAGACTTTTCGCACCCAACGCGTCAGGAACGCTTCATCATATCGAAGAATTCGTCGTTGGTTTTGGTCATCGCCAGTTTGTTGATGAGGAACTCCATCGCGTCAATTTCACCCATCGGATGGATGATTTTGCGCAGGATCCACATCTTCTGCAGCTCTTCAGAAGAGGTAAGCAGCTCTTCTTTACGCGTACCGGAGCGGTTGTAGTCAATCGCCGGGAACACACGTTTTTCCGCAATTTTACGGGAAAGGTGCAATTCCATGTTGCCCGTACCTTTAAATTCTTCGTAGATGACTTCGTCCATCTTCGAACCGGTATCAACCAGCGCCGTCGCGATGATCGTCAGGCTACCACCCTCTTCTACGTTACGCGCCGCACCGAAGAAACGCTTCGGACGATGCAGGGCGTTGGCATCCACACCACCGGTCAACACTTTACCGGAAGCCGGAACAACGGTGTTGTAGGCACGCGCCAGACGAGTGATGGAGTCGAGCAGGATGATCACGTCTTTTTTGTGCTCAACCAGGCGCTTGGCCTTCTCGATCACCATTTCCGCAACCTGTACGTGACGGGAAGCCGGTTCGTCGAAGGTTGATGCAATCACTTCGCCTTTCACCAGGCGCTGCATCTCGGTCACTTCTTCCGGACGTTCGTCAATCAGCAGCACCATCAGCACGCAATCCGGGTGATTGTAGGCGATGCTCTGCGCGATGTTCTGCAACAGCATGGTTTTACCGGCTTTCGGCGGTGCCACGATCAAGCCACGCTGACCACGACCAATCGGAGACGCCAGGTCCAGTACGCGAGCCGTCAGGTCTTCAGTAGAACCATTACCCCGTTCCATACGCAAACGGCTGTTGGCGTGCAGCGGCGTGAGGTTTTCGAACAGAATCTTACTACGGGCGTTTTCCGGCTTGTCGTAGTTAACTTCATTGACCTTCAGCAGGGCAAAGTAACGCTCACCTTCTTTCGGCGGGCGGATTTTGCCGGAGATGGTGTCACCTGTGCGAAGGTTGAAGCGGCGAATTTGGCTGGGAGAAACGTAGATGTCGTCGGGACCGGCGAGGTAGGAGCTGTCTGCGGAGCGGAGGAAACCAAATCCATCCTGCAGTATCTCCAGCACACCATCACCGAAGATGTCTTCGCCACTCTTCGCGTGCTGCTTCAGAATGGCGAAAATAATATCCTGCTTGCGCATACGCGCCAGGTTTTCCAGCCCCATATTTTCGCCGAGAGTAATCAGCTCAGAAACCGGCGTATTCTTTAATTCGGTAAGATTCATAGTGATGGGTTCTTAAACTCGGGGTAATTCTCGAAATGTTTGTCGTGAATGGTATGGCGAATATTCCATGCCTGTTTAATGGCTCTTTTTCGACTCTGCTCGACGGATATCGTCAGGGATGGCGATAGATAGCGAGGAGACGGTCGATAATGTTGCCAGGGGTACTAGCCGTCAGATTGCCAAACCACGAAAACGTTCAATGCGAATAGGGTCTGACAAGGGAAATCTTTTAGATGCAAACTACAAGGTAAGTGCGTAATGCAGTATTGACAACTTATCACGCTAAAAGGGAGACGTCCAGCAGTGGAGAAAAAATTCGCCACTGCGGACGAAACGCTGCGCCGGGCTTAGCCCAGGTTAGCGTTCAGGAACTCTTTCAACTGGCCTTTTGACAGTGCGCCAACTTTGGTCGCCGCCACCTCGCCGTTCTTAAACAGCAGCAGGGTCGGAATGCCGCGGATGCCGTACTTCGGCGCGGTGCCCGGGTTGTCATCAATGTTCAGCTTGGCGATGGTGAGCTTGCCGTCGTACTCTTCTGCGACTTCATCAAGAATCGGTGCGATCATTTTGCAAGGACCACACCATTCAGCCCAGAAATCTACCAGAGTCACACCTTCTGCTTTCAGCACATCGGTGTCGAAACTGTCATCGGTCAGGTGAACGATTTTATCGCTGCTCATGTTTTACTCCAAAGATTATGCCTGGCGAATTGGCGTAATATTTACCAACGTAGGTTGACTTTATTTCATCGGATACGCTTTCGTAAAGCGATAGTAAGCTGATATTCTACCACACTATGAGCAAAACACACTTAACAGAACAGAAGTTTTCCGACTTCGCCCTGCACCCAAAGGTAGTGGAAGCCCTTGAAAAGAAAGGCTTTCATAACTGCACGCCGATTCAGGCGCTCGCGTTGCCTCTTACGCTTTCAGGGCGTGACGTCGCGGGTCAGGCGCAAACCGGTACTGGCAAAACGATGGCGTTCCTGACGTCAACGTTTCATCATCTCCTTACGCATCCTGCGGCTGAAGGCCGTCAGGTGAATCAGCCGCGCGCCTTGATCATGGCACCCACGCGTGAGCTGGCGGTACAGATCCACGCCGATGCAGAACCGCTGGCAGAAGCCACCGGCCTGAAGCTGGGTCTGGCCTATGGCGGCGACGGCTACGATAAGCAGCTGAAAGTGCTGGAACAAGGCGTGGATATCCTGGTCGGCACCACCGGCCGCTTGATCGATTACGCCAAACAGAACCACATCAACCTGGGTGCCATTCAGGTGGTGGTGCTGGATGAAGCTGACCGCATGTTCGACCTCGGCTTTATCAAAGACATCCGTTGGGTGTTCCGCCGAATTCCTCCGGCAACGCAACGTCTGAGCATGTTGTTCTCCGCGACGCTGTCGTACCGTGTGCGTGAACTGGCGTTCGAGCACATGAACAACGCGGAATACGTGGAAGTGGAACCGGAACAGAAAACCGGCCACCGCATCAAAGAAGAACTTTTCTATCCTTCGAACGAAGAGAAGATGCGCCTGCTGCAAACGTTACTGGAAGAAGAGTGGCCGGATCGCGCCATCGTCTTCGCCAACACCAAGCATCGCTGTGAAGACATCTGGGGTCATCTGGCCGCCGATGGTCATCGCGTCGGCCTGCTGACCGGTGATGTGGCACAGAAAAAACGTCTGCGCATCCTCGACGATTTCACCAAAGGTGACGTCGATATTCTGGTGGCAACCGATGTCGCCGCACGTGGGCTGCACATTCCTGCGGTAACCCATGTGTTCAACTACGACCTGCCCGACGATCGTGAAGATTACGTGCACCGTATTGGTCGTACTGGCCGCGCGGGTGCCAGCGGTCACTCTATCAGCCTCGCCTGTGAAGAGTACGCGCTGAATCTGCCCGCCATTGAAGAGTATATCGGCCACGGTATTCCGGTGAGCAAGTACAACAGCGAAGCGCTGCTGAGTGACCTGCCACCGCCGAAACGTTTGACCCGTAACCGCTCAGGCAATGGCCCGCGTCGTGGTGGCAACAATGCCAACCGTCGCAGTGGCGCGCCGCGCAACAACAACCGTAAACGTTCGGGTTAAGCACACCATGCTAAGCGCATCGTCTCTTTATGCTGCGATTGATCTGGGTTCCAACAGTTTTCATATGTTGGTGGTACGCGAAGTCTCTGGCAGCATTCAGACGGTCGCGCGGATAAAGCGCAAGGTGCGCCTGGCGGCCGGTCTGGACAAAGAGAGCCAGCTCTCGGCGGAAGCGATGCAGCGCGGCTGGCAGTGCCTGAAACTTTTCTCCGAACAACTGCAGGATATTCCTCCTGAACAGATTCGCGTGGTCGCTACGGCCACGCTGCGTCTCGCCACTAACGCGCAAGACTTCCTCACCACTGCGGAACACATCCTCGGTTGCCCGGTCAACGTCATCAGTGGCGAAGAAGAAGCCCGCCTGATTTATCAGGGCGTGGCGCATACCACCGGTGGCTCCGATCAGCGTTTGGTGGTGGATATTGGTGGTGGCAGTACCGAACTGGTGACCGGTGAGGGTTCTCATGCGACAGCGTTGTTTAGCCTGTCGATGGGTTGTGTCACCTGGCTGGAGCGTTACTTCAGCGATCGCCATCTGGCGAAAGAGAACTTTGCCCAAGCCGAACTGGCCGCGCGCGAGATGATTCGTCCGGTTACGCTGGCACTGCGGGAAAAAGGTTGGCAGATTTGTGTCGGTGCTTCCGGCACCGTGCAGGCGCTCCAAGAAATTATGGTGGCGCAGGGGATGGATGAACGCATTACCCTCAGCAAACTGCAGCAGCTTAAGCAGCGCGCCATTCAGTGCGGCAAGCTGGAAGAGCTGGAGATTGAAGGGTTAACGCTGGAACGCGCGTTGGTGTTCCCGAGCGGCTTGTCGATCCTGATCGCTATCTTCCAGGAACTGAACATTGAAAGCATGACGCTGGCCGGTGGCGCACTGCGCGAGGGTCTGGTGTACGGCATGCTGCATCAACCGATTGATCGCGATATCCGCAGCCGTACCCTGCAAAACGTGCAACGCCGCTTCACCATCGATGTTGATCAGGCGGAACGCGTGCGTCAATTGGCTGAAAGTTTTTTCCGCCAGGTCAGTCCTGCCTGGAAGTTGGATCATCGATGTCGTGATCTGCTGCTTAGCGCCTGTTCGATTCACGAAATTGGCCTGAGCGTTGATTTCCGTCAGGCCTCACAACACGCCGCTTATCTGATTCGCCATCTCGATCTTCCCGGATTTACCCCCGCCCAGAAAAAACTGTTGGCCTGCCTGTTGCAAAACCAGACTGGCAGCATCGATCTGGCGTTACTGACGCAACAGAATGCGGTGCCACCGCGTCTGGCAGAGCGTCTGTGCCGTTTGCTGCGTCTGGCGATTATCTTCTCCAGCCGTCGTCGCGATGACACCTTACCGGCAGTACGTTTGCAGGCCGATGATGATGCGCTGCATCTGACATTGCCCGCCGGCTGGTTACAGGCACATCCGTTACGGGCGGAGCTGTTGGAGCAGGAGAGCCATTTCCAGTCTTACGTGCACTGGTTGCTGACGATTTCCTGATGTGTCGTGGCGCGATAAAAATCGCGCCACTATGCTATTAATTTATCAGAAACATCTCTTTGATTGCCGCATTTATTTCATGCATGCTTTTGATAAGGCTGTCAGCAACCTTTGCCTCTTTCAGCAAGTTCATTAGCGTATAATCCTTTCCGGCAACAGTGATTCGGTATTCCGTAATCAGGCAAGGGATTTCAATCCTGACACCATAATCATGATATGTCTGTGTATAATTATTATAATCAACACCCTTATTCATATAAGTATGAGGATTAACCTTTAACTGAATCAGCGCACCCTTCAACACTGACGCAAAATACCCCCCTACTTTCCACAATAAGGCTTCAACATCTTTCAACTTCTCATAAACCTTATCTTTACTTGCATCGTCACTCGGTTGTGCCAACAGGAGGCAATTGACCTCTTTTTTCAAATTAATCAAATCATTGCGCATTGAGTTTAATGTTTTGACTATGTCGCCCCAAAAGACCCCTTTTTTAGGCTGACTGGTATCCCTTACTGGCTCCACTTGGCTATAAACATAGCGTTGCTGTTGTTTTTGCAGTAACTGTGGATTATTTTTAAAATATACTTCTTCAGCCGCAACATATTCCTGGTAGAGTTTTTCTTTTGTTTTTCTGTAGTGGCAATAATATATCGATCCCACTTCACCAGGCTCGCCAAGCCGATTAACTTCTCCTAATATTCGTTCCATTTCACTGGAGAAAAAAAATGGCGTTTTAAAGTCTTGTAAGGGTGTAACAAGCTTAGAATATAGTGACTTAAAGCTTTCATATGACGCATGGGAATTTAATAAGGCATTTCTGATTTCGTTATGTAAATCTCTCACAAATGATAAGTCTGCCGTCATGCCATGAGGCAGAACCTTTTCAGGTTCTGTCCCACTCTGTGCGAGAGATTCAAACTTATCAAAAATACTCCAACTGGATGATATATGCCCGCCGAAAAGCAGCTGAAGCTCAGTACGTTTCATCTCTGGGGTGATGATCAGCGGTGGTGGCGATGTCGTCGCAGACACAGATTGCGAAAACATGCGTGTGAAAGTATTACTTATGCGTCGAAAAAAAAACCTAACAGGTTGGCCAGCAGGTTCGCTCTGCGGGATGGTATTTGAACCGGTAATGTCTATCCGTGGCATATTGTTTCATCTCCCTGATTACTTCCCTTTTGCATTCTCCAGCATCGCCCTTAATCCGGCGACGCGAGTCTGCCCCGTTTTCATCCTTTCCTCGGCGCTCACCACTTTCTTCTCGCGTTCCCATTCAACATCATCCTGCGGCAACTCCAGCAGGAAGCGGCTCGGCTCCGGGCGCACCAACTCACCGTACTGGCGGCGTTCGCGGCACAACGTAAAGGTTAGCTCCTTCTGCGCACGGGTGATACCCACATACGCCAGACGACGCTCCTCCTCAATATTGTTTTCATCAATACTGCTCTGGTGCGGCAGAATGCCCTCTTCCATGCCCACCAGATACACATACGGAAACTCCAGACCTTTCGAAGCATGCAGCGTCATCAGCTGCACCTGATCAACATCCTCGTCGCTCTCACCGCGTTCCATCATATCGCGCAGCGTGAACCGGGTGACCACCTGCGCCAGCGTCATGGGTTCATCCAGCTCACTGCCTTCAAGCATTTCCGTCATCCACTGAAACAACATATTGACGTTTTTCATCCGCATTTCAGCGGCTTTCGGGCTGGGTGAGGTTTCGAACAGCCAGCTTTCATAGTCGATGCCGCGAATCAGATCGCGCACCGCGTTGATCGGTTCGCGCTCGGACAGTTGAATGATCTCATGCAACCAGCCGGTAAAGCGTTGCAGATGCTCCAGCCCGCGCCCGGTCAGAGTTTGCCCCAGCCCCATATCGAAACTGGCGTTAAACAAACTCTTGTTACGCAACGTGGCCCATTCACCCAGTTTTTGCAGCGTGGCGGGGCCAATTTCCCGGCGTGGCGTATTCACAATTCGCAGGAACGCACTGTCATCTGCCGGGTTGGTGAGCACGCGCAGGTAAGCCAGCAAATCTTTGATCTCCGGGCGGGAGAAAAACGAGGTGCCACCCGAGATGCGATACGGAATACGGTTCTGCATCAGCAGCTTCTCAAACACCCGCGACTGATGGTTGCCGCGATAGAGAATGGCGTAGTCCTTGTACTGCGTCTTATTGATAAAGTGATGCGCAATCAACTCACCGGCCACGCGTTCCGCTTCATGGTCCTCGTTGTTTGCCATTAGCACCTTCAGCTCGTTGCCGATCCCCAGCTCAGAAAACAGCCGCTTCTCAAACACATGCGGATTGTTGGCGATCAGGATGTTGGCGGCTTTCAGAATGCGCTGCGACGAGCGGTAATTCTGCTCCAGTTTGACCACTTCCAGCGCCGGAAAATCCTCTTTCAGCAGCACCAGGTTTTGCGGCCGCGCGCCACGCCACGAGTAGATCGACTGGTCATCATCACCCACCACGGTAAAACGCGCCCGTGCGCCCACCAGCAGTTTTACCAACTCGTATTGGCTGGTGTTGGTGTCCTGATATTCATCCACCAACAGGTAACGGATACGCTGCTGCCAGCGTTCCCGCACTTCCTGATTACGTTTCAGCAGTAACGTCGGTAACAGGATCAAATCGTCGAAATCCAGCACGTTGCAGGCTTTCAGGTGTTGATCATACAGTTGGTAGCAATGGGCAAAAATCTGGTCACGCTGGGATTTGGCCCCGCCCACGGCCGCCTGTGGATCGACCAGGTCATTCTTCCAGTTCGAAATGGTCGAAATCAGCTGCTGTAACTGCGTCTTGTCCTCTTCCAGCCACTGTTTGGTCAGGTCCTTGAGCAACGCCAGCTGATCCTGATCGTCGAACAGGGAAAAGGTCGATTTCATCCCCAACGCGGCATATTCGCGTTTGATAATCTCCAGCCCCAGGGTGTGGAAGGTAGAGATCATCAGGCCACGCGCTTCTTTGCGCCCCAGCGTCTGCGCCACACGTTCTTTCATCTCGCGCGAAGCTTTGTTGGTGAAGGTCACCGCCGCGATATGGCGCGCCTGATAGCCGCAGTCGCGGATCAGATGGGCGATTTTATTGGTGATCACACGGGTTTTACCCGAGCCAGCACCGGCCAGCACCAGACAGGGACCGGTGACAAATTCGACAGCACGTTGTTGGCCGGGGTTTAAACGCATAACGGGATTTCACTCATCAGGATCAACATTGCACATGTAGCGGCGCGATTTATCGCGCTCTTTTCAGGCGCATAACACTCGCGCGATAAATCGCGCCGCTACCAATCTGTGCAGGCTATAATGCGCGACGATTATACACAACAGGACCGAATCATGGCGAAAACCGCGGCGGCTTTACACATCCTGGTGAAGGATGAAGCAAAAGCAAAAGCGCTACTGGCGCAACTGGAAAAAGGCGCGAACTTTCAGCAGCTGGCAAAAAAACACTCCACCTGCCCTTCCGGGCGTAACGGTGGCGACTTAGGTGAATTCCGCAAAGGCCAGATGGTCCCGGCCTTCGACAAGGCGGTGTTCAGCTGCCCATTGCTGCAACCCTATGGACCAGTGAAAACCGCCTTCGGCTACCACATCATCAAGGTGCTGTGGCGTAACTGATCATTTCTTCTGCTTCATCTGCTGCAACACGTTGCTGCATTGATTGCTGTCGGTATCGCTGGGTGACACCAATGCCAACAACGCTGCGGCGGGTGCCACTACCGCCCCCAACGCCAGCGCCGCAGCACCACGGGCAATCAGCGGCCCGGCTTTCACCCCGGCATCCGGATTTTTGAAGGTGCCGCGCACATACAACGGCGAGCGCAACGTCATGATGCGGATACCTTTACTCTGCGGATCGATAGTCAAATCGAGCCGTTCATTGGCAAAGTTGGCACTGCCTGACACATTAATCACCGCATTCTCGGTATCGAACACAAACAATTTCGGTGTCGCCAGCCCATTGCGAATGTTGAGATCGGTAGCCGCACAGTTGATGCGGACCTCATCATCACCAAACAGTTTGCCCACCACATAGTTACCGACGTTCAGCCCGGCAATCTCCATCAGGCTGCGGCTAATCAGCCCATCGTTCATCAGCAGCTTCAACTCGCCATCGCTGGTAGCCAGCAGGTCCGCCACTGAATTGCCGGTACCGCTTAACGTCGCATCACCATTCAACTGACCGAGGCTTTTCTGCATCGCCTGCACGTTAGGGAACAGTTGCCGCAACTGAAGTTTACGCACGTGCAAATCCGCCCGGCCACGCATCGGACTGCGATTCCCTTCCAGGTGGATCGTGGAATTCAACGCGCCGCCGGCCATGCCAAAGCGCAACGGATCAAGACGCAGATCCCCCTGATTGAGCTGCAAATGGGTATAAAGATCGCTCAACGGTAGCGAATTGCTGTGTTCGATACGCTTGCCGCTAAACTTCACATCGGCATCCATCGCGCCCCAGCTTTTGGTATCGAACTTGTCGTGCGGCAGAACACGATCGGCAGGTTGTGTTGAGGCTGCACCACGCTGCGCTTTCGCCTGCTGCGTTTTCTCACTGCCCTTACCGGAGTTGACGCCAATCAACGGGCCTAAATCGGCCATGCGCAACTGGTTCGACGAAAGATCGCCGGTCAGGCTTGGACGCGGTTTGCCCTGACGGTAAACCAGCGAGCCATGAATATCGCTGTCACCGATATGACCATTGAATTTTTCGTAACGGAACAGCGCGCCTTTTTCGTCATTAAAACGCGCGATCAGATGCCCATCCGTTTCATATGGCGGCGTATCCGGTAAAAGCACACCGGTCAAACCGTACAGATTCGCCAGGGTGTCGCCGGAGAAACGCAGCCGAACATCCAGCCCCCCGAGGTTGAGCGGGTCCTGCAATGTCCCGTCAACCCGCACCCGCGTGGTGCCATTGCGCACATCAACCTGTAACGGAAAAGGTGTGGTCTGGCTGCGTAGCGACAACATCCCGCCAATTTTACCTTCCCCGTCTAAACGCTGATTGTTATAAGTGCCGCTCGCCTGCCAGCCAAAGACAAAGTCACCGGCACCCTGCTGCTGATCATCCCCTCCAGCCACCTGAGTGTAGGGCACGGGTTTACCCAGCGGATTGATCGTGACGCTGACATCCGCTTGGTTAATTGCATCGCGATAGCGAACCTGCCCTTGATCGAACAGAATATTATCGAGGCGGAACGACCAGGCTGAGGGGGCCGCATTGGCCTCACCGTTGCTGCTGCTGGCGAGGTTGAAGGTCCAGTTGTTGTGTTTATCTGCGGTCTGAACCAACCGCGCATCGGGGCGCTGGAGTTTGATCCACGGCAGATAAACCTGTTTATGCAGCAGTGCCAGCGGCGCTAAGGTCGCCTCTACGCGCTGCAAATGCACCATCGTGACATCAGGAATGGTGGGCGGATTGCCCAGCATAATATCGTCGGCATGTACCTGCGGCCAGGGCACCCAACTGCGCCAGCCAGGTTCATCACGATTACGTACCCAGGCCACGCCAAGATCGCCACGAATGGCGAACGGTCGATTCAGTTCTGCCGAGACTTTCTGGTTGATGGTTGGTTTCAGGCGATTCCAGTCAAACGTCGCGATCACGACGACGATCACCACAACCAACAACAAAAAAATCCCGATAACCCAACTCAGGACTTTTCCTGTTCGTGACATGCTGCTTCCTCCTTGTCCTTCCACGTCTTACTTAAAGATAGACGAGACGTTGAGGAAGGGTATCAGGGAAGCGCCTGTGCCATGTTCTCCAGTTCGCTAAACGGAACCGGGCGGGAGAAGAAATAACCTTGTGCCGCCAGAGCGGGTGAGCTACGCACCTGCTGCCACTCTTCCTCGGTTTCCACGCCTTCCACGATCACTCCGTTGCAATAACGGTTGATCAAGGCCAGCAGCATGGAAAACAGCGTGCGTCCTTCATCGGTGGAACGCAGCAAAATAAACAGTTCACGCGACAGCTTAATGTAGTCATAACGCAACTCGGTCAGGGCAGAGAAATTCGCCATGCCGGAACCAAAATCATCCAGCCATAACGGCCCTAGCTCCGGCATCTGCGCGATCATCTCTTCCTGTGGCAACACATGATGTTCGGTGAGTTCAAAGCGTACCCACGGCAGTTGGGCAATCAGGTTACGGATCTGGGGGTGCTGCTGAATCGCCAGCAACGTCGGGCCATCAATATTGACCGAAGCCACCAACTGACGCTGACTAAAAAGGGTCGACCATTGCATCAACAGTTCCAGCTGTTCCTGCACCACGTCGAGACGCTGCGGGATATCCAGCGCGTCAAAATAGATTTCCGGCGACAGCCTTTTTTCTGGTGCGGATGGGTGTGTCACCGCAGTCAGTAATTCAATAGCCAGTAAGTGGCCCGAGACCTGGTAGATCGGCTGGAAAGTATAGAATCGTTGGCACTGCTGCCAGAAGAGACGCGTTTCCTGTTGTTGCTCCAGTTCAATTGAAGAAGGCAGTCGATGACTAAAATTCTTCATCACCATGGTTTTTTCCTGGTAGGTGGTGAGTGCCTGCAAATAGCATCTCAGCGGCAAGTATCGGTGGATAGCTTTATCAACCTGAGCAGCCACACGAGCTCTTGAGTGTATCAGCGCGCGTCGCGCTTAATCGGTAAAACAAGCAACAATTACGCGGCTAAATTACTCTTGAACACACTGTTTTACACCTTAAGTGGAATTAAAACGCCGTTTTGAAAAACATTGACTGCTGCCATACCAGACGCGAGACTAGGGGCAGAATTCACTACAGGCCGAAGACCATGACGCAGAAAAAAATCGCCATCATTGGCGAATGCATGATTGAGCTGTCCGAAAAAGGTGAGAACATCAAACGCGGTTTTGGTGGCGACACCCTGAACACCGCGGTATATCTGGCGCGCCAGTCTGCCACTGAGCAATTGCGCGTTGATTACGTTACCGCCCTCGGCACCGACAGCTTCAGTGACCAGATGATTGCCGCCTGGCAACAGGAGCAGGTACAGACAGGGTTGATCCAGCGACTCGACAACAAAATGCCGGGTCTGTACTTCATCGAAACCGATGAGCACGGCGAACGTACCTTCTGGTACTGGCGTAGCGATGCCGCTGCGCGCTACTGGCTCGATAGCCCGCAATCCGATGCCATCTGCCAACAGTTGGCCCACTACGATTATCTCTATCTCAGCGGCATCAGCCTGGCTATTTTACCCGCCGCCAGCCGCGAGAAGCTGATGGCCCTGCTCAGCGCTTGCCGTCAGAACGGTGGCAAAGTGATTTTCGATAATAACTATCGTCCACGCCTGTGGGCCGATAAAACCAGCGCACAACAGGCGTATGCTGCCATGCTGCAACATACCGATATCGCCTTCCTGACACTGGATGATGAGCATCTGTTATGGGGTGAACAACCGCTGGAAGCCGTGCTGACCCGCACCCGCAACGCGGGCGTGCAGGAGATTGTCATCAAGCGTGGCGCTGAATCCTGTTTGGTGTCCGTTGGCGCATCACCGCTGTACGATGTCCCTGCCATTAAGCTGGCAAAAGAAAAAGTGATTGATACCACCGCCGCCGGTGACTCCTTCAGCGCAGGCTATCTGGCGTTGCGTTTACAGGGTGCTGCGCCGGACGCTGCCGCCGCACGAGGCCACCTCACCGCCAGCACCGTGATCCAACATCGCGGCGCGATCATTCCTCTGAGCGCCATGCCACAGTAATCCACCTACGCCCTGGCCGCCAGGGCGTATCAATCATCATCCTCGCTAACAAACCACCGCCATAAATTTACCTTAAGGCAGCACTTACTCCCGGCAGTTTCCCCTGCGACCTGCGGAGATCCATTTCCCGGCAAAAACACGTCTGGCTGCTTTAGCCCGGCTTAAGATCTAATTTTAAATTCAACGTGTTATGGCAACAAAACGGTGCGCCAGGCATAGTCCGAATCTGTCGGAATTCACGGTTTTCGGCTGGACGACCGACGGAAAACAGACCATGTTTTAATCAATAACAGCAGGATGCTGTTGATCCGGCCGCGACCACAAAAACGACAACATGATTCGCTCAGGACCGATTTATGCACACAGAAATTATTAATATCTGGCCACACGGCGATGCACCGGGTGCCAGCGACTCACGCGCCCAGCCGCAAATTGTTGACCTCGCCAAAGAGTATGAACCCTATGATCGTGCTGCCACCGGGGTACGCTGCCCGGAGATGGCAATCTGGCACCCCGAGAATTCCAACGGTATCACGCTACTGGTCGCACCCGGAGGCGGCTATCAACGGGTATTGATCGATCGCGAGGGCAGTGCGCTGGCGACCTTCTTTACTTCAATGGGTTACACGCTGGCGGTGATGACCTATCGGTTGCCCTACGACGGCCATCACGAAGGGCCGGATGCGCCACTGGCCGATGCGCAGCGTGCGGTGCGGGTACTGCGCGATCGGGCGCAGCGCGGTATGAACGGCAAGTATATCGTGATGATGGGGTTCTCCGCCGGTGGCCATGTTGCCGCCAGCCTCGGTACGCGTTTCGCGGAAAAAATCTACCCGGTGCAGGATCATGCCGACAGTCTCTCGCCACGACCCGACGCGATGGTGCTGATTTATCCGCTGATCAGCATGCGCGACGGACTGGCGTTGGAAAGCGCCCGTACCCGGCTGCTGGGTGCCTGGCCGGATCAAAAAACCCTTGATGCTTATTCGCTGGAAACCCGGGTGCATAGCCAGACACCGCCGACGCTGCTGATCCACGCGGCAGACGATGAAACCGTATCAATCAATAACAGCATGGTGTTCTTCAGCGCCCTGCGCGAACACAGCGTACCGGCAGAAATCCACTTTTATCAGAAAGGCGGCCACGGATTTGGCATCCGTGGCGTGGCGGATTTGCCCTTAGCCAGTTGGCCGATGCTGGTGACCGAGTGGCTGCGGGCAAAAACCTGAGGCTTAAGACGATGGCGGGGCCAGTTCACTGCTGCTGGCGTTGCCATCGTTTTTGCCATCATCCGGGCTGGCTGGCGCAGTCGGCGTCTCGGGCGGTGCCATCACCTTATCCCAGCCTTCCTGCAACATCTTCACATTGGTTTCCGCCTCACCTTCCGGCTGAATCAGCACCATGGTCAGTTCCTGGGTCAATTGCTGACGCAGTTCCTGGTTGAGCTGATCACGCGTTAAACCGGCGAGAAATGCCTGACGCAGCTTTTGATACTGTTCCGGGGCGATATCTACCACCGCATTTTGCTGTGAACGTAAACGCTGTCCCATCAAAATATCGGTGTCGGTACGTGCGTAGGTGGCGAACAATTTGTTCAGCTCCAGCAACTTCTGCGCCATCAGCGCATCGAACTCATCCTGCGGCAGCCCTTTATCACGTACCGCCGCCAGCTCTTTCGCCACCAGATTCATGTTCTGCGGCAGCGACGCATTCGGGCTGTCCATATTGATGGCGCACTGGGCGCGCTGATACAGCACACGGCAGTCAAAGCCCACCTGTACGCTCTGCGCTTTGCTATCGGCCAGGGCGCGCTGTACATGCCAGAACAAGGCTTCACGCGCCAGATCGCTCTGCCAGTAATGCTCCAGATTCTGTGAATCACGAATCGGCTGCCACGGGCTGTCCCACACCAGTGACAGACGGTCTTGATTCATCGCGCCATTGACCAGATTCACCGGTTGATGCGGCAATGGCGACAGCGTCGGCATTGCCGCTGGCGAAGCCCGTTTACCCTGCAATGGTGCGAAAGCTTTGTTGATCTGCTCCGCCAGACTGCGGCTGTCAACATTGCCGACCACGTACAACGTCATGGCATCGGGTGTGTACCACTGCTGATAAAAACTCTTCAGCTGGGTGATATCGACCGGTGCGCGCGGTTGTTCGCCGGGATCGTGCGCCAGCAGCGTCGAGCCTTTCAGGCGATAGCGCCACCACACATCCTGGGTGTTGGGTGGCCAGGTGGCGATCGGATCAGACGCACTCAGCGCGGTAGCCACTACCTGTTCATTCAGTGTCATCTTGCCTGCGGTCGCCGACAGCCAGTTCAGCGCTTCTTTCAGCAGCTCCGGGCGGTTATTCGGCAGGCTCAGATTGTATTGGGTGAAATCATACGACGAGATGGCAGGCGGCAGCGGACGATGGGGGTCCATCGCCTGTTGCCACAAGGCGCGTTGCTGATTGGTATCGAGCGCGGTGTTATGCACCAACGCCAGACGTGGTAACAAATGGCTGAAGCCGGTTTGCTGTGCACTTTCCACCAGCGAACCGGTGTTAACGATCAGGCGCAGCTCTATACGGTCACTGGGACGCTGCGGCGTAGTCAGCAGTTGCCAGCTAAAACCATTGTCCAGTTTGCCTTCCTGCCAGGCGGGATCGGGTTGGAGTGTTTCGGCCTGTACGCCAAAACCGGATGCTGCCAACAGCAGTCCGCCAACCAAAAGCCGAATTCTGGTGCCCTGCATGTGAACCCCTATCAAACAGATCAACACTCGTTATCACGGCGCGTTCGGTCGCTCAGAGGCTGACCGATGCGGCATTTAGCCGCCACGTTTATTCTTCATCTGACTCTTTGACCACAAGTTGGTCGGGATGTCGCGCAACGAGGTGAAAAACCGGGAAAAAAATCAATGGGGTTTATTATGCAAATGCCCGCTGTGAGGGCAAGTCACAGCGGGCATTTCCCGGAAAATTAACGCAATTGTCGCTTTACAGCGAAGATTCCGGTGCGTTTTTCGCCTTTTTCGATGAAGAAAGCGTCTCATTCAGCTGACGTTCATCCAGCTGACCGACCCATTTCGCCACCACCACGGTGGCGACACCGTTACCTACCAGGTTAGTCAGTGCGCGCGCTTCGGACATAAAGCGGTCAATACCCAGAATCAGCGCCAGACCGGCCACCGGCAGATGTCCCACCGCAGACAGGGTCGCCGCCAGCACGATAAAGCCACTGCCGGTCACCCCTGCCGCACCTTTCGACGACAGCAGCAACACCACCAACAAGGTAATTTGATGGATAACGTCCATGTGCGCGTTAGTTGCCTGCGCAATGAACACGGCGGCCATCGTCAGATAAATCGAGGTGCCATCAAGGTTAAAGGAGTAACCCGTCGGGATCACCAGACCCACAACCGACTTCTTACAGCCGAGCCGTTCCATCTTGTCCAGCATACGCGGCAGCGCCGATTCCGAAGAGGAGGTGCCCAGCACGATCAGCAGCTCTTCTTTGATATACGCCACGAATTTAAAGATGTTGAAACCGGCCACACGGGCAATCAGTCCGAGCACCACCACCACGAACAGGATACAGGTGATATAGAAACAGATAATCAACTGGCCGAGTTGCACCAGCGAACCGACACCGTATTTACCGATGGTGAACGCCATCGCACCGAATGCGCCAATCGGGGCCAGACGCATAATCATGTTGATGATGCCAAAGATGACTTTCGAGAAACTTTCAATCACGTTGAAAATCAACGTACCTTTGTCACCCAGACGATGCAGCGCAAACCCGAACAGAATCGCGAACAGCAGCACCTGCAAAATGTTGCCGCTGGCAAAAGCACCGATCACGCTATTGGGGATCACATCCAGCAGGAAGGCAATCACGCCCTGCTGTTCCGCCTGCTGTGCGTATACCGCAACCGCTTTCGCATCCAGTGTGGCGGGGTCAATGTTCATACCCGCACCGGGCTGAATCACGTTGACCACAATCAGGCCAATGATCAGCGCGATGGTGCTGACAATTTCGAAGTAGAGCAGCGCTACTGCGCCAGTCCGCCCAACTGCTTTCATGCTCTCCATGCCGGCAATACCGGTCACCACCGTACAAAAAATGACGGGGGCGATGATCATCTTGATCAGCTTGACGAAGCCATCTCCGAGCGGCTTCATCTGCGCGCCTAACTCAGGATAAAAATGGCCTAACAGAACGCCGATGCCAATGGCAACCAGCACCTGAAAGTAGAGGCTTTTAAACAGCGAGGTTTTCATAACAGGTGTCCAGTGAAGACGACGGATTTCACCGTCATTGTTGTAATGTTGTGCTTACGATAAGCCCCGCGAAAGGCCTTACCGGTATCGGGGAAAATAACATCCAGTTAACGTGATTAATATAGGCTTACATTCCTTACAAAAGTTACAAAACTCTAACTATGAACTGAAACGCTTCAGCAAACGAGAGTTATGCAATTTCGCAAGGAAAATCAATAAATCAGGTGATTATTTGGTGGGTGATGGCTTGTCAAGCCAGCGTTGATTGAAAACATCCAGTGGCAGGGCTTCCGCATACAGATAGCCTTGCCCGATAGTAATGCCACGCGCCAGCAGCCAGTCGCGCTGCTCGGACGTCTCCACCCCTTCGGCAATGACATCCAGATGGATGATTTCGGCGATGGCAGCCACGATGCGTACCATAGTGTCGTCATCCGGTAACGCGGCAACAAAGCTGCGGTCCATCTTTAACTTGTTGACCGGTAACGCTTTAAACTGATGCAGATAGTTCAGGTTAGAGTAGCCCATACCGAAATCGTCCAGCGCCACCGCGACGCCGGTTTGCTGCAACATCCGCAACAACGCGATCGCCTGCTCGGCATCACCAATCTTGGCGGTTTCGGTGATTTCCAGCACGAAGTTACCCGGCGTAATACGATGCCGCTCCAGCAACCCCTGCAAATGGCTGACCACGCTGGCATCGCGCAGTTGGACCGCCGAGATATTCACGCTCAACGGGATGTTAATGCCCTGCTTCTGCCAGGCGGCGATGATGCGGCACGCTTCTTCAAACACCCAGCGGCCAATCGAGGCAATCACGCCAATCTCTTCTGCGCTGGCAATAAACTCTTCCGACAATCCCCAGCTGCCATCCGGCTGACGCATACGCAGCAAGGCTTCCGCCCCCGCCAGCTCGCCGGTTGCCATATTGATTTGCGGTTGCAGGTAGAGCGCGAACTCCTCATCCTGCAAGCCCTGTAAAATATCGTGTTCCTGGGTTAAACGCTTTTGCGCCCGCTCGGTCAGCGCCGGGTCGAAGAACAGGATCTGATTTTTGCCCTGATGGCGTGCTGACATCATGGCTGAGGTTGCCCGATCCAGTTGCTCGCTGGCGGAAATCGGGGTGTCATCATGCAACGCCAGGCCAATGCTGGCATTAGGACGCAGTTGAAGTTGTTGCAGATTGACCGGCTGATTGATGCGCAGCATCAGGTTACGTGCCAGCCGCATCGCCCTGAAGGGGTTATGCGCACGCTTCATCAGCAACGCAAAATCACTCTGACCGGTTTGCGCCAGCAAAGTATGATCGTCAATGGTGCTGCGGATTTTCTCCACCAGCGTCAACATCAGGGTATCGCGCTGGTCATCGCTCAACACCCCATTGGCTTCCTGTAGCGTATCAATGCGAATCACCATCAGCCCCCAGGGTTCGCTACGATGGCGATGATGTATATGCTGATCAAGTAATGCCAGAAACAGGGTGCGATTTGGCAGGTCGGTAACGGCAAAATGGGTGGTTAATCGACTCATTTCATCATGAATCGACTCCAGCACCTGTTGGTTACGGTTATAGCTGCGAATCAGCATGCCGATCTCATCATCGCGATGATTTTCCGGCAGTGTCAGTTTATGCGTCAGAATGGCCTGTGGCGGCAACTCCTGCAAATCACGCGAGATATTGCGTAACGGATGTACCACCAGCCGATTAATACACCAGCTTATTGATACCGACAAAATCAGCGCCAGCAGTAAATAGGTGGTGATCATGGTGGAGAGCGTACTCAGGATAAACTGATACACCCTTGATGAATCGGCCTGGAGTACCAGATAAGCAATCGGTTTGGGCAGCCCGGTACGCTCAACCGAATACAGCGGCAAGGTAATTT
Source organism: Pantoea sp. At-9b (assembly GCF_000175935.2). Taxonomy (NCBI): domain Bacteria; kingdom Pseudomonadati; phylum Pseudomonadota; class Gammaproteobacteria; order Enterobacterales; family Erwiniaceae; genus Pantoea; species Pantoea sp. At-9b. The sequence continues at coordinate 149,263 of NC_014837.1, read as the reverse complement.
GCACCGGTAGCTCAAACAAACGCGCCACCAGCAGCGGCACCGGCTTCTCTACCTCAAAATCGGCATGCAGCGCCTGGAATGCATTGGGTAGCACCACATCCGCACGCGACAAAATGCCTGCGGGTTTGAGGGTGTTAAGGATATGTTCTGCTTGGGGAATATCGGCTTTTAACACCGCTTCTGACAGCGGCTGACGCACGGTATGCGCCACATTTTCCATCTGCTGGGCGTAGTCAATCCTGCGCTGCTGCACAAAATGAAATAACTGAATGACGATAAAAATACAGATAGTCACTAACGCCACGGTGGAGACTGTGGCCATCTGCTTTATCGTTAAGGAACGACTGACGCGCAACAAAATCTCTCCTGGCAACTCTAAGCCGTGTTATCAGACAGGAAAATGCGCAGCAAGTATATCCCAGATCACGGTTTTTTTTCGCCGGGAGAAAGTCGCAAAATCATCCGTAGCGACGCGATTCATCGCGTGGGTTTTGCTTCACGCGACCAACACATTGCGCGATAAATCGCGCCGCTACGAGTCGTGCCAATAATTACTGTGGATACGCCACCCAATCGCCGCCATTCAGGCGAATCCAGGGTTTGCCCTGATACATCATCACCACGGCGTTATCGTTCTCCGACACCACCGGCGTTTGCGGCAGATTATCGGTCAACGCGGACATGTTCACATTCGGCGCATTAAACACCTGGCCATCGACCACCCGTGAAATGATCTCGGAAAGCGCCAGCATGCTGGTCGGCGTATTGATGGTCAGCGGCTGGCCCTGATGCGGTGCCTTCATGCCGATAAAGCTGATGCCGACGGGAACATGCGTAATCGACGGGCTGGGGATATCGCGCAGGCCAGACATTTGCATCTTATCGCCCTGCAACGCCGCACCGTGTTCCGGCACCACCACCACCATCACGCGACGGCCCGATTTCTGTAGATTGGTCAGGAAGGTATCGAGCTGATCAAACAACATTTTGGCGCGGGGTTGCCAGGCGGCGGTGCGTGTACTGCCCAGCTCGCGCACACCGTCATGCAGTGGAATCAGGTTATAGAAGGTGGCGCTGCGCGCATCGTTGCTTTTGCTACGCTCATCCAGCCAACGCTGTAATAACTGACCATCGTTGTAGATGGGCGAACTGTCAAACGAGGTCAGTTCTGGCGCGATCCCCGCCTGCGACATTAACGGTGCCTGGATATTGCCCTCTTCGCGCATCTCCTTCAGATAGTTGCCGAAGACGCCGTTGTGATCCATTACCAGCTCCTGTTTGAAGCCCAGCTTCGCCAGGTTATCAAACAGATAGCAGCGCTGATCTGCGGGCTTATACAGGTCGCTGTGCGATGTCTGCCCACAGCTGGCGCGCAATAAACGAATCCCTGCCGGACCACTGTAACCGGTGGCGGAGTTGTAGTTATCCAGCATGATGTCGAAGTGGTGCCACAACGGATGATTGCGTAGCTGGGCCACGTCCAGATCCGACCATGACAGCGAACAAATATTCAGCACCAGAATATCAAATGGCTGCGAATCGCCGGGCAGGCTGTCCGGGAAATGCGTCACACGCTGCCGCTCGCTGTCATAAAAGCGGTTGAGCCACGCGGTGAGGTTGGCACTGTTAGGGGCAGCCGATTGATCGAGCGCATCCGGCGTTTTTCCCGCCACCGCAGGTTGATCATTCACCACCACTTCCGGCGTCGCCGCTTTACCTGGCAGCAAATTAAAGGATGGCCCGGCAATCGTGACGATATTCAGCCAAATCAGCGACAGCGACACCAGCACCGTAATGCGAATCCATTGGGCGACAAACAGATACAGCACCAGCAGCACAAAGGCGGCACCGATCATCTCCCAGTTGATAAAGCGATCGACCAAATCCAACAGGTACGCGGCCGAAAACCCCGCGACCTGATCGCCCTGACTGAGAATCGAACTGAGACCGGGCAGCCAGGTATCGTGCCAGAACAGGCCAAAGCCAATCGGTAACGACACCCAGTTGCGCAGCCGGTGCCAGCGCAGCGAAGGCAGTGGAAAAAGCAGCCAGGCAAGGAACACCAGGTTGCTCAGGGCATGAAAGTTCAGGTAGCCATACCACAGCAGCCCAAACTTCAGCAGAAAGTAGAAGTTCCAGCCGCCCAGGCCACGCCACCAGGAGCCGTGCAGCGACCAGCCACTTGCCGAAGATTTTTTATCGCTCATTACGGTTTTTTATCCGTTTTTGTCGTATTCCGTTGCCAAACGCCCTCAGACTTCAGCGCACGAGCCGGAAGCAGGCGCATCAGCAGGCTGTTGCTGCTGCGCGGCAGCCAGCGGGCCAACAGGGATTTGAGAAATAGCAGAATCAGTAGCAGCAGGATGATGACCTGCACCCAATCCATTAGTGTCATCAGGACTGCGCTCCATCAATGTTCAGGGTGATCGACTGAGGACGCCGGGCAACCCGTTCATGGGCTGTTGGGGGCGCTGCCACGGTGGTCAATGTCACGGGTGCCACAGGCACATCATGGTGTATTACCGGAGCCAGTTGGCTGATTTTATTCACTTCAGACACAATCTGGTTGTCTTCAAACCACACCATGCGATTGCTGAACAACTCGTCATGCGGCAGCGAGAAAATGGATTTCAGCGCAATGTCCAAATCGTTAAAACGGCACGACGAGAGGAACAGGTAGAGACGATCGTCCAGCTGCGTCACCAGGTCACCGAAACGGCGCGGCTTACACAACGTCAGTACCTGTTCCGGCTTCAGCTGCGGCACCGGACGTAGCGCCACCATCAAACCTTTATCGTTTTCCGGCAGCAGCGTATTCTTCATCAGCTTCTGGACTGCGCCGCAGAACGCATTCAATGGCAGAAAACCGCGCAGTTGCAACGGTTGCAAAGCCTGCATCAACGCGGGCAGATCAGCCGGCACGTGGCGGGTGAACTGCTGGCCCTGAATGCCCTCCAGCGTGGTGAGAAAGCGCGACAACGTTGCCGCCGTGGGCACGATGGCATTGATGCCACAGGCCAGCAGCAGACGCTCATCGCTGTAACGCAGGCTGGTATTCATCTCGCGCACCACAATCTTTAACGCATTTCCGCGTGAGCGTCGCAAGCTGTGCACCATTTTCGCCAGTGCCTCGATATCATGGTTATTTACCAGGCTAAAAATCACCGTCGCGGCGTTGGCCTGTTGTGCGCGGGAAAACACCCCATCATTATCGCTAAACAATTGCCACTGCGCGGAAAAGGGCGGCGCGCCTTCCAGCACGCTCTGCTCGGCAAGAAATTGATTTTCATCGTTCAGACTGAGCGGGATATTTTGTTCGTCTTCACTGGCCGCAATAAACTGGTTTTCGACAAAACTCAGCCGAATCGCACGGTCCGCTAACAGTTGGTCGGCGGAATACCACCAGTTAATGCGATATTGCCAGCTATCCTGCTGATAATCTAAATGCGCGACACCATCAATCTGGCGAAAATAACGCTGGAGATAATTTCGCAGGTTAATTATTGATGTACCAGACGTTATCAGCAACAGCGTCATGTTTTTTTCAATTAACTGACGGCGCATCCGCTTCAGCCAAATCGCCAGCTCTTGCTGGGATAATTTAACCCAGTGTGCGGCGTTACTATAAAACAACACCAAGCCGCTTCGCTTATTCAATACGCGCGCGAAATCCCCTTGCAGTTGCTGCAAGGCGAGTTTATTGGCTGGCAGCGAAAATAAAGGAATACGTGCCGGTCCGCCGTCTGGATTCAGATCCAATAATTCCTGCGGCTTTCCATCTGAGCTGATCAACGTGACAGCCTGTTGATGGCTTATCACCTGCCGCAAAAACGACCGCGCATCCTCCTGCCGCTGGCAGGTTATCCAGTAAAGACCTGGCGTTTGCAGTGTAATTAATTCCTGTTGAACCTGTTGCAGGCCGAGCGCATAGTGATTTTTCATATTGGATTCGCGATCTGTACAATCCAGGCTAGTTTATTATAGACGGCGACGATTGGAACTGCTGAAATAAAAAACATTGAACTAACTCAAATCGCATTGATCTGTGCGGGTGTTTATCGTTTTCGTCGACGTTAAACTTATATCAATAAATATAATCGTAAACTCTCGATTGTCGTTTTTGGCTGGCAAAAAAAGTAATGAAAACAGAAAATGCCTTTTCGCTGGTTTCACAAACCCGTGAAGAACAGGATGACATTAATACCTTAAGTGAGGCCTTTTCATTGAAGGCGTTTCGCTACATTGATATTGCCCGTGAAGAGCGCCTGAATAGCATTTTATCGAGCTGGCCGCTTTTGCAGGAATTATCCGCCACTCAGGAGCCTGAACGCTAATGCCCTTTATTGCTCTTCAGGGATTGCGCGGCGGCTGCGGGGCCACCGCGCTCAGCGCAGCGCTCGGCTGGGCGCTGAATGCCTTACAGGAATCGGTGCTGATCCTCGATTTTTCCCCTGCCAATCAACTGGCTACCCACTTCAACCTGCCAGTTGATCATGACGCCGGATGGATGCCCGCCCTGCTCAACCAGCAACCCTGGCAGCAGTGCGCGCAACGTTACCGGCCAGGGTTAGATTTCTTACCTTTTGGTGCAACAACCCATCAGCAAGCATTAAGTATTCGTTGTTTCGACGAAAAATTTGCTGAACCGTTACTTAATGCTTTCGCTACGCTCAAATCGCAATACCGTTGGTTAATCGTGGATCTACCGGCAGACCTCGCGTCCTGGCACCTGCCATTCTTGCGCACGGCTGATCGGGTCATTCAGGTATTGACCCCCGATGCCAACTGCCAACTGCGTCTGCATCACCCACGTTTTTTGCCGCATACACTGTTTTTAATCAACCAGTTCAACGCCAACAGCAAGCTGCAGCAGGATCTGCATCAGCTGTGGATTAGCTCGCTGCGCAACCTGATTCCGCAGGTCATTCATCGCGATGAAGCGCTGGCGGAAGCGCTGATGATGAAACAACCGCTGGGTGAATATCGCCCGCACGCGCTTGCCAGTGAAGAGGTGAACACTCTGGCGAACTGGCTGCTGCTGAATGTGGCCGGGGCAGGAAAATGAATCCGCTACGCTGGCTGCTAATCCCGCAGGCGTGGCAGGCGCTGCAACAACGCGCCCGTCAGGCACGTCGCCACGGTGCTCCCTGGCCGACCATTGTCCTGCATCTCACCTGGTGCATCCTCGCTTGGTCACTGCTGCGTCTGGAAACGCCGGGCTGGCAACGCATCCTGCAACATCGCCAGCGTTACTATCCGCAAATATCCCAGCAACGCCCGCGCCCACTCGACCCGTTGCGCTATTTGCTGCAAAGCCTGTGGCTGATGTTGATATTGCCGCTCGATGATAGCGAACGCAGCGAGCGCAAACGCTTTAATAACGCCTTTAAACCGCTGTTTCGCTGGCGTCAGCGCCTCTACCAATGGCTGGGAGCCCTGCCGTTGCAACTGAAAAAACGCGGTGTCATCCGACGCAGTGAGCAACGCCTGCAACGTTTACCGACGCGCGCACGCCAACTGCTGTTTATCGTCGCGGCGATTGCTGCCAGTCTGCTGGCGCTGCTGTGCATCTCCCAGCCGTTTGGCATCATGACGCAGTTTGTCTTCGTGCTGCTGCTGTGGAGCCTGGCGATGCTGGTCCGTCGTGTACCCGGGCGGCTCTCCACCATTATGCTGATTGTGCTGTCGCTGACCGTCTCCTGCCGTTACCTGTGGTGGCGCTACACCGAAACCCTCAACTGGGACGACCCGGTGAGTCTGGCGTTCGGCCTGCTGCTGATTGGTGCAGAAACCTACTCCTGGACGGTGTTGGTGCTGGGCTATTTCCAGACGCTGTGGCCACTCAACCGCCATCCGTTGTCGATGCCAGACGAAATCACCGTCTGGCCGAGCGTTGATATTCTGGTGCCCACTTACAACGAACCGCTTAGCGTGGTGAAACCGACCATCTACGCGGCGATGGGTATCGACTGGCCACGCGATAAGCTGAATATCTATATTCTGGATGACGGCACGCGTGACGAATTCCGCGCGTTTGCCGCCAGCGTCGGCGTGCAGTATGTGGTTCGTCCCACCCATGAACACGCTAAAGCGGGCAATATCAACCATGCGCTGAAAACCCGTTGTCAGAGCGAATATGTGGCGATTTTTGACTGCGACCATGTGCCGACCCGTTCGTTTTTGCAAATGACCATGGGCTGGTTCCTGAAAGATAAACAGCTGGCGATGTTGCAGACACCGCACCACTTCTTCTCGCCCGATCCTTTCGAGCGCAACCTCGGGCGCTTCCGCCAAACGCCAAACGAAGGCTCGCTGTTTTACGGCCTGGTGCAGGATGGCAACGATACCTGGGATGCGGCGTTTTTCTGCGGCTCCTGTGCCGTACTGCGCCGTACCGCGCTGGATGAGATTGGCGGCATCGCCGTCGAAACGGTAACGGAAGATGCCCATACCTCGCTGCGCCTGCACCGTCGCGGCTATACCTCAGCCTATATCCGTATCCCCCAGGCGGCGGGCCTCGCTACCGAAAGTCTGTCGGCACATATTGGTCAGCGCATCCGCTGGGCGCGCGGCATGGTGCAGATTTTCCGTCTGGATAACCCGCTGTTCGGCAAAGGCTTAAAACTGGTGCAGCGCCTGTGTTACGCCAACGCCATGCTGCACTTCCTGGCGGGGATCCCACGGTTGATCTTCCTGCTGGCACCGCTGGCATTCCTGCTGTGCCATGCCTACATCATCTATGCCCCGGCACTGGCGATCGCTATTTATGTGTTGCCGCATATGCTACATACCAGCCTGACCAACTCACGCATCCAGGGCCGCTGGCGTCACTCCTTCTGGAGTGAAGTGTATGAGACCGTGTTGGCCTGGTATATCGCCCGTCCGACGACGGTGGCGCTGTTCAATCCGCATAAAGGCAAATTCAACGTGACCGCCAAGGGTGGCCTGGTGGAGAAACGTCATCTCGACTGGGTGATCACCAAACCCTACATGTTCCTGGTGCTGCTGAATCTGGCGGGGATCGTGATGGCCTTCTGGCGGATGGCTTACGGCCCGTCCAATGAAATCCTCACCATCTGGGTCAGCCTGATTTGGGTGCTCTACAACATGATCATCCTCGGCGGTGCAGTGGCGGTTTCGGTCGAGGCGCGACAGATTCGTGAAGCGCACCGTGTTGAGATCGCCATGCCTGCCGCCATTGCACGTGAGGATGGCCATATGGTGCCGTGCACGCTGCGCGACTACTCGGATGGCGGTGTCGGCGTGGAGCTACGCGAGCCTGACGCGCTGGTCGAAGATGAGCCGGTGTGGCTGCTGCTACGCCGTGGTCAGCAGGAGTTCAGTTTCCCCTGCCAGGTACAGCGTGTATTTGGCCGCCGCGCCGGTATTCGCCTGCATCAGCTTTCCACTGAACAACACATTGAATTTATTCAGTGTACCTTTGCCCGCGCCGATACCTGGGCGTTGTGGCAGGACGGTTTCCCGGAAGACAAACCGGTACAAAGCCTCGCCGACATTATGGTGCTGGGCTTTAAAGGCTATCTGCGTCTGGCGGAATACGGCCCGACGCCGCTGCGCCGTTTATTCAGCCTGCTCACTACTCTGGTGAGCTGGCTGGCATCACTGCTGCCGCAACAACCTGGCCGCGTGAAAACAGAAAACACTCATTAAGTTGATGATATGACCATGACGAGAAAACTGAGTTGGTTCACCGCTCTGCTGCTGAGCACCGCCCCCCTGGCACAGGCCGCCCTGCAACCTGATGCCCCGGTAGCGCCTCAGCAGGCGGCACAAAGTCCCTTGCCGGTGCTGAGTGACCAGTTATTACCTGGTGCACCCTTGCGTGCCAGCCAGTTGCTATTTAACCAGGTCGCACCACCACCGGGCAGCATGACGTTGCGTGGTACTGTGCCGACCGGTCAGATTGAGTTTGGCGTGCGCAGTGATGAAGTGGTGACACGCGCACTGCTCACCCTCAATTATCGTCCGTCACCGGCGTTGATCCCGACGCTGTCGCAGCTCAAGGTCTATCTCAACGATGAACTGGTCAGCCTGATCACCATCACCGCCGATCAGCTCGGCAAAGAGAATCAGACCCAGTTGGCGATTGATCCGCGCTTTATCACCGACTTCAACCGCGTGCGGCTGGAACTGGTGGGCCATTACGCTAACGTGTGTGAAAACCCGGCCAACAGCACCATCTGGCTGGATATCGGTAAAGAGAGCCAGCTCGACCTGACGCTGCAAAAACTGCCGCTGAAAAACGATCTGTCGCACTTCCCGGAACCCTTCTTCGACAGCCGCGACAGCCGTCCACTGCAACTGCCGATGGTGTTCAGCGCTGCGCCGAATCTGCAACAACAACGTGCCGCAGCGATTCTCGCCTCGTATTTTGGCAGCAAGGCGCAATGGCGCGGTCAGACCTTCCCGGTACTGTATAACCAACTGCCGAAAGAGCAGCACGCGGTGGTCTTCGCCACCAACGATCAGCGTCCTGATTTCCTGAAAGAGATGCCGCCGGTACAAAAACCGACGGTGATGATGGTCAGCCAGCCAGACAACCCGTATGAGAAGATGCTGCTGATCCTCGGTCGTGATGATAAAGATTTGCTGACCGCCGTCGAGGGCATTGCGCAGGGTGAACTGCTGCTGCGCGGTGATACATCGACGGTTGATGACGTCAAATTACTGGCACCACGCAAGGCTTATGATGCGCCAAACTGGGTGCGCACCGACCGCCGCACCACCTTTGCCGAACTGACGCAGTACCAGAACCAGCTGCAATCCGACGGCCTGCAACCTAACCCGATCGCCCTGACACTCAACCTGCCGCCGGATCTGTTCCTGGTACGGGCACGCGGCATCGATATGGACCTGATTTATCGCTACACCTCGCCGATTCAACAGGACGGATCGCGCCTGGCAGTACATCTGAATAATCAGTTTATGCAGGATTACCCGCTGATGCCGAAAGACACCGGGGGCAAACAACTGCTACATATCCCGCTGATCCAGGGCTTGCAGGACAGCAGCCGCCAGCTGACCATTCCGGCGCTGCGCCTGGGGGTGGTCAACCAACTGCGCTTTGACTTCGACTACGCCAACACCTTTATTGGTGGCACCGCCGATGGTCGCTGCGAAACCGTCACCGCCGTTGGGCATCACGTGGTGATTGACGATCACTCCAGCATCGATTTCTCCGGCTATCGTCACTACATCGAAATGCCGTCGCTGGCAGCATACGCCAACGCCGGTTTCCCTTATAGCCGCTATGCCGACCTGGCACAGTCGCTGGTACTGGTGCAGCCGAAACCGAGCAACAACGAGGTCACCACGCTGCTGAATGCGTTGGGCAACATCGGCGCACAGACCGGCTATCCGGCGTTGCGCGTGCAGATGAGCGACGACTGGAGCAAAGCCAAAAGCAGTGACGCCGATCTGTTGATGATCGGCAGCATCCCGGCCGATCTGCAGGATGACCGCAAGATCAACGCGCTGGTCGATGCGACGCGCAGTTGGCTCAACAAACCGGCGCGTCCCATCGCTGCGCCGAACGTCCCGGTCTCCGCCAGCGATCGTGCTGTCGAGAGTCAAACCACCATCAGCTCACGTGGCCCGCTGGGGGTGATTGTTGGCTTCCAGTCACCGTTCAATGATCAACGCAGCGTGGTGGCCCTGCTGGCCGACAGTCCGCGCGGTTGGGATCTGCTCAACAACGCGATGCAGGATAGTGGCAAACGTGCCGCGATTTTCGGCTCCGCCGCCATCATTCGCGAATCGGGCGTCTACAGCCTGCGTGTGGGCGATACCTACTTTGTCGGCCATCTGCCGTGGTGGGAGCGCCTGTGGAATATGCTGGCGACCCATCCGGTGTGGCTGGCGGTGTGCGCGACGCTGGTGGTACTGCTGTTTGCTCTGATGGCATGGCGTCTGATGCGCATGGTGAGCCGCCGTCGTCTGGCTGAAGAAGACGACGATGAATAAAGTACGTGCGCTGCGATTCGGGCTACTGTTGAGCAGCACGCTGGGGATGATGGCAGGTTCTGTCGCCGCCCCGGCGGGTCCACAGGTTTCGCCGGTCGAATGGCTGCTGATGCAGATTCGTACCGGCGAATCGACCAACAAGTATGACCTGGTGCAGCAATCGCTCTACCGGCTGGAAAAAATCGATCCGGATAATCCGCAGGTGCTGGCGGCGCAAATCCGCATGGCCCTGCGTCAGGGCGATCTGGCGAAAGCGCAAACGTTACTGGATGAGCTGAAGCATGTGGCACCGCAATCCGCCGCGGCCCATGAATCCGAAGCCGGTATGAAACTGATGTCCGCCGAAGGTCGTCAGCAGTTGCAGCAAGCACGACTGCTGGCGGCCGCGGGCCATGTGGCTGAAGCGAAAGACGCATGGGACGCGCTGTTTCACGGCGTGTTCCCCGATGTGAATACCGAGCTGGAGTACTGGCAACTGGTGGCGCGTCTGCCGGGCCAGCAGCAGACGGCATACCGCCAGCTACAGGCGCTGGAACAACGCTATCCCGGCAATATCGGCGTGGAACTGCAACTGGCGCGCATGGCCTTTGATAACAATCAGCCGGCCGAAGCGCTAACGCAACTGCGCAGCCTTGCCAAACGTGATGGTGGCCGCGATGCCGCCTCGGAACTCTGGCTGCAACAGATCCAGAATCAACCGGTCAGCGATCGCAGCGTCGCCAGCCTGCAACAGTACCTCACCGTATTTACCTCCGGCGATGCGCAACAGCGCGGGCAGGAGGAATTAGCACGACAGCAAAAACTGCTGGCCGATCCGGCTTATCGCCAACGCATGCGCGGACTGGCGCTGGTCGATGCCGGGGGCGGCGCAGGGGCGATCGCCTCCCTCAGCGCAGCGCTGAAAGCTACGCCTGATGATGCCGAACTGATGGGTGCGATGGGCCAGGCTCAGGCACGCGCCAACAACCGTGCTGCGGCCATTATGTGGTTAGAAAAAGCCATCAAACACGGTCAGGCCAGTACCCAGGTGGGGAAATGGCAGTCGTTGTTGCAAACCAATCGTTACTGGCTGGCGATCAACAACGGTGATAACGCGCTGAAAAAAGGCGATCTTAACGGGGCGGAGCGCCAGTACCGCAACGCCCAGGCGATTGATAACAGCGACAGCTGGGCGTTGATTGGTCTTGGTGACGTGGCGCAGGCACGCCATGACCCAGCCCAGGCTGAGCGCTACTGGCAACTGGCGCTGCGTATTGATCGCGGCAACACCACGGCGGTGCGTCGCCTGGCGGGGTTATATCAGCAACAATCCCCGGCCCGGGCGATGGCGTTTATCAACGCCCTGCCCGCCGCACAGCAACGCGGTTTGGCCGACACGTTGCGGACTCTGCGTAGCGATAGCTTGCGCGCCGAAGCCGATGCGTTGGCCGAACAAGGTCAGTGGCATCAGGCGGTGGTGAAGTATCGTCAGGCCGCTCAGGATACCCCTGACGATATCTGGCTGTCGTACCGACTGGCTGGCGCGCTGCGTAACAGCGGTGACGCCGCGCAGGGCCGTGCAGTAATGGAAAGCATGGTGCGCCAGCATCCGCAGGAGCCGAGTGCGTTGTATGCCTGGGCATTGTGGCTGTCGTCCGGCGATGAAGATGACGCGGCGCTGGCGGCGCTCAATCGTCTGCCGCAGGCGCGCTGGGATGACAACATGCATGAACTGGCCGATCGGCTGAATCAGCAGAAGGTCTTTGCCCGTGCTAATGCACTGCGCGACGGCGGTAACGCCGCCGCAGCCATTGCGTTATTACAGCAGCAGCCCGCTTCCCCACGACGGGATATCACGCTGGCTGACTGGGCGTTGGAGCGGGGCGATGCGCGCAGCGCGCTGGCGGGTTACCAACACGTACTCAAGCAGGATGCACATAATAACGACGCAGCGCTCGGTCGTATCGAAGCGTTGCTAGCCCTGAAGCGCCCGCAGGAAGCGCGTCAGGCATTGCAAAGCTTGCCGGACAGTGTGGCGGAAGAGAGCATCAACAGTGGTCGCCGCGTCGCGCTTGCCTGGCAAAACAGCGGCGACCACGCGCGGGCGCAGCAGCTGTTTAACCGGCTAAAAACCCGCGCCGCCCAGGAAGCGCCCTCACAAAGCAAAGCGTTGGTGTATCGCGATGCGGCGCGGCTGGAAACCCAGTTACGCCAGCCGGCACAGGCGCAGCAGGATTACCGACTGGCAATGGCGGCCAGCGGTATCAGTGCAACGGTACCGCAGGATAACGACAGCTACACTTATCTGACGCGTAACCAGCCGCAGGATGACTGGCTGAAGCGCGGCATTCGCAGCGACGCCGCCGATCTTTATCGTCAGCAGGACACCACCGTAACGCTGGAACAGGATTACTCACGCGACAAGGGCACGGGTGGCCGTTCGGATTTCACCGCGCACACCACCATGATGCAGGCAGAAACGCCGCTGGCCGATGGCCGCAGTTTTGTCCGCGTCGATCATGTGCTGGTATCAGCGGGCACTTTTGCCACAGAAAACGGCAGCCACAACGATCGTTTTGGTAGCTGCAACGACGACAACTCTGGCGGTTGTAGTCGCGATTTCACCCAGCGCGACGAAGGTACCTCGATTGGCGTGGGCTGGCATAACGATCGTTGGTCAGGCGATATCGGCACCACACCGCTGGGTTTTGAAGTCACCAACTGGGTGGGTGGCCTGAGCTGGAAAACCGATGTGGATGATATCGGCATGACGCTGACGGCTTCCCGTCGTCCGATCTCCAGCTCGCTGCTGGCCTTTGCCGGCGCACGCGATCCCTCCGCCAACGGCGGCAAAACCTGGGGTGGCGTGGTCGCGACTGGCGGCTCGCTCGGTCTGAGTTACGATCAGGGTGGCGCGCATGGCGTCTGGGCAGATCTCAGCGCCCATCAGCTAACCGGGGAAAATGTCGCGGATAACACCCGTGAACGTTTGATGGCAGGTTACTACTACAAGTTGATCAACGAAGACAACCGCCGCGCCACGGTGGGCCTGAACAGTATGCTGTGGCACTACCAGAAGGATCTCAGCGATTACACCTTCGGTCAGGGCGGCTACTACAGCCCGCAGCAATATCTGTCGTTTTCCGTGCCGGTGACATATCGCCAGCGTACCGAGAACTGGTCATTTGATCTTGGCGGCTCGCTCTCCTGGTCACATTCCAAAACCGATGCGCAGCAGCGTTATCCGGTCAATCCAGGGTTCGAGCTGGCCTCTAATCCGTATTCGGACAGCAGCTCCGGCAGTGGCGTGGGTTATACCTTGCAGGCGATCGTGGAACGGCGCGTAACGCCACATTGGTTTGTCGGAGTGGCGATGGATATTCAGCAGGCGAAAGATTACACCCCAAGCCACGGTTTGTTGTATGTGCGTTATTCGATGGCGGGCTGGAACGGTGATATGGATATGCCACCGCAACCGCTGATTCCCTATGCGGATTTTAAATGATGTGGTGTTGAGGGTTCCGTTCGCTGGCAGCGGTTTAACACCGAGAAGGTTCCGTTCGCTGGCAGCAGCGGGCTGACACCGAGAAGGTTCCGCCCGCCAGACATTGGGGAGTTTCAGCAGCAACGTGCAGGCGGACGGGCAAAGGTCCGAGGGCGCGGACCTTTGCAATCCGCGCCTTGCGGCGTCCTCGCGCAGCGCATAGCGCTGTCCCCTCGCTTATCACTCAGGCCATACGGACCGCGCGGATTCGCCATCCATGGCTCATTCCGCTCTCTCGCCACATCCATGCGGCTCGTCCTGGCCTTCCCTCTGCGCTCGGCGCTGCGGATGCCGCCCACCCCACCGCCTGCAATCCCGCAGAGAAAAAAACTTAAAATTAAAAATAAAAGCGAAAAGGAAAAACAAATAAGTAAAAGACGTGCAGCGGGGGGTGGGGCGCCATCCGGACTCGCTGAGCGAGTGAATGCTGCCAGGATGAGCCGCATGGATGCGGCGAAAGGCGGCGTTGAGCAGGAGCGAATCGCCGCCGGTCCGTCGGCAGCGTGAAAGAGCGAAGGCACCGCGTAGCGGCGAGGGAGGCTGGCGCAGGGCCCGGGATTGCAAAGGGTGCGGCCAGGCACCCTTTGCTCGGTCGCCGCACCGGCGAACTGCAACTGCATCAGCCTGAGGCGAACGAAACCCGCTCAGAGCGAACGAAACCACCTCAGAGCGAACGAAACCACCTCAGTGCGAACGAAACCACCTCAGTGCGAACGAAACCACCTCGGAGCGAACGAAACGCCCCGCTGAATCAGCGCCTTTCCTGATACGCCATCCAGGTCAGCAACTGCAAACTGGCCGAGAAGTAGTTCTGATCGGGTGCCAGCCGATCACTCAAATACCCCGTCTCGCTCAACGTCAAATCCCGGATCGCCAGCAGCCCGCCGTCGAGGTTATAAGGGGCAGGCGTATTCGCCAGCACATCAAACCACGCTGGCGTGGTTAAACGTCCATAGCCCTGCCAGACACGCTGGTACGGCACCAGACGCAGGCTTTGTGGATCGTACCACCAGATATTCAGCGGGATGCGAATCGCGTCATAGCTGAAGCGATTGGAATACCCGACCGCCGGTGCGACCGAACCGTCGGCATTCAGCGCCACCCAATCAAGCGGCAAACCCGTTTTACCAAAATGCATATCGCCCAGCAGGTCCATACCATCTTCGATTAACTGATTCCAGACACGCAAATGGCTTTGCTGTGCAAACTCACGCCAGGCCGGAAACAGGAAATAGGACGGGTTGAGAACGATAAAACTGGTTTTGTTGAAACCCTGCACGCCCGGCAGCATCACGGTGTGCCCGGCATAGGTGATCACGTTGTGCTTCACAATCGCGCGCTGAATACGATCCGACGCCTGCTGGTAGCTGTTAACGGACCACTTCTGCGCACCACGCTGCAACGCCCAGGCAATCAGCACATCACCATCCGACGCGTTATTTTTGTCAGCGATGGGGTCAGACGCACCAGGGGTATAGCGCCAGTAAAACAGATCGTTTTGCGGATTGCGCAGATGGGTCTGCGTCCACTGCCACAGCTTATCAAAGGTCGGGCGATCGTCATTCGCTACCGCCAGCAACATGCCGTAACCCTGACCTTCGGTATGGCTGACATTGTTATTGGCCGTATCGCTGATACGACCATCGCTGCTCATAAAGCGACTCTTAAAGGTACTCCAGCCATCTGCGGCCGCCTGGGCACTAAAAAACATCACCATGAAACAGAGTATCCATTGACGCCAGAACGGCTTAACACTCATCTCAGCTTCCTATTGATATCGGTAGTGCAGCGTGCTGCCGTCGAGCTTTTCCAGCGTAAGCGGAACCTTGGCACTGCCACCCTGGTCCTGAAGCCAGCGGGCATAGACCCCGGCCAGCACCGCGCTGAAGGCCAACTGCCAGCGTTCAGCATCCACCTGGCTATCGCCAGCCGGTAACGCATGGTGCTGAATCAGAATGGCGTTCTCCATCGGCTGTAGCTGAGCAAAACCCCAGCTAAAACGCGCCAGCTGCAAATTGATTTCGCGCTCCAGATCTTGCACGGTGCGCGCCTCCGCCAAAGGATAGCGCGCTGCCAGCGATTCGCCCACCTGGTTGAGGAAACCTTCCGCTTCCTCTCCGGCATTATCCAACATGCCTTCAATCATCACGCTGACCAGATCAAACCAGCCCGGCTGATGCGGATGGTTGACGCGGGCTGCCAATTGCTCACTCATTAGTTGTCTCCGAACATGTAACGGAAGTACAGATTCGCGGTGGTCTCGTTGTAATCACCGAAGGTGTCATAGCCTAACTGACCACCCAGGGTAAGATCTTTATTGATCTTGTAATCCGCCCCGGCATGCAGGTTATAGCCAATGCCGTTTTTGCTGTCGCCATCGTAGTAGGCGCTCTTGACGTAACCCGCATCGGCCATCGCCTGCAACTGCGACTGCAATGACGGATCGTTCGGGAAGTAAGCGCTCTTATCCTGGCTATAGGTTTGATAACCGATTGCACCGCCGATATTCACCTTCAGGTCATCAAAGGTACGCGAGAAATCGACCGGGAACGAGATCGACGCGTAGTTCTGCGGACTGAAATACCCACCCTGACCATAGCTGAAGTAGCTGAGGTTTTTCGAGTAATCCATCCACGACAGGCTCATCCCCACCTTCAGTTCGCGATCGTCGTAATGGAACGGACGCACATAAGCACCCGCGGTGGCCTGCACGCTGTTGTTGCTGGCCACGTTCTCACCGATATAGCTATACGCCCCGCCGCCGACATAGAAACCGGCGTCACCGTCGTCATAGCTCAGCAGTGCGTTACCGCCGTTTTTCGTCACCTGGCCCCATTTCTTACCGCTGGCGCTGTCTTCTGCGCCGACATACGACAGCAGGCTGTCCGTCACCGCACGACGTTCACCGGTCAGGATCAACGTCAGGAAGTCCGTCAGCTTCGGCGACCACTGGATGCCACCCACCATGGTGCTGAGATCCTGGCCGAGCGGCGTACTGCCCAGGTCGATTTTGTAGCTATCGCCACGCAATGCCATGTTCAGCTCAACCCCGTTGCCTTTCTGCGAATTGGTCGAAGAAGAAGGCACATCGGTGACTTCCGCATCGCCCGCCGCGACCACCGCACCCTGAATCAGTGAGTTAGTACCGAAACGACGCCAGGCATCGCCTGCCGCACTGCCCGCCGACAGCGAAATCGGCGTCATAGTGAAGTCAAAGCGCGAATCGCCGAACGGCACGGTGGAGAAGGTCAGCGGGGCTTTGGCTTCGGTCAGCTTACTCAGGCCCGATTCGCCATCACGTCCACGTACCTGCAATTGCCCCTGGGTCCAGGTACCGGTTTTCTCCTGCAAATCGTCCATCATGTCGTCGATCTGCTTCAGAGTACGGCTTTGCTGTACTGCCGGGGTATTGCTCGCCAGCGTCACACCACTGGCGCTGCTGGTGGCATCCGGTGCCGATTGCCACGGCATCACCGCACCGTAGCTGGAAGGCGTCCGCCCGACCGGTGAGGTGCTGCGGTTGATAAACGGGTTATCCGCCAGCGCCAGACCACCCACGGTCGGTACGCTGCCGGTTTGTGCGCCCTGCAAGCCAATCAGCTGACCGCGCGCGGTGCGCAGATAACTCATCGCCTGGCTGTGCTCGCCGTTGGCTTCCGCCACCCGCGCCAGCAGCAGCAGACGGTCTGGCGTTTGCTCATTACGCAGGCCACGCGTCAGGGTATTGGCTCGCTGCACATCGTTCTGCGCCAGCGCCACGTTGATCGCCCCTTCGCGCGCATCCTGAGTCGGGGTGTCCTGCGTCATCAGGTAGTCATACACCACGCCCGCTTCTTTGTTCATCTTGCCGGACTGGTACAGACGCGCCATGGCGAACATCAGATCGCGGTTCTGTGGATCGTGTTGCAGCGCGCCCACCAGCTTGTCATACGCGGCAGCGTACTGTTTCTGCTCACGCAGGCGATCCACTTCGTTGATAACGTAGCCGTTGCGAATCCCTGCCAGCTGAGTTGGCGTGCTGCGTGCCTGCAACTCCGGGCTGCTGAGGAAGCTCTGCGCTTCGGTGGTCAAACCGGCCTGGTTGAGTACCGCCACCTGCGCAGCGTAATCCCCGGCGTTACCCTGCACACCGCGCTGCATATTGCTGCGCACCACCGAGACGGCGGTGGTGAGATCCCCGGCTTTCGCCAGTTTCTGCGCCAGGTTACCGGCATCCACCGGGTTCGACGGCGGATTCGACGCCAGCGCGCGCAGCGTATTCGCCGCCGCCGCATTCGACCCCTGCGCCAGATACTGATCGGCGGTGTTCATTTGCAGGTTAAAGTTCACACGTTGCGCCAGCTCGCGCATATCGCTGCTTTTGCTGCTGTTGGGAATGCGCGCCAGCAGCAGGCTGGCCTGTTGCCACGCCCCGCTTTCGCTGGCGTTCAACGCACCGGCGTAGAGTTCATTGGTGCTGGCACCGGTACGCATCGCCGGCTGCATGATATTCGCCGCCATCATGCTATCGCCCTGGCTACGGTAGATGCGCGCCAGATCGAGACGCAGCCAGCCATCGTTAGGGTTACGCGCGATGCCCTGTTGCAGGGTGGCAATCGCCGCCGTGTTGTTACCTGCCGCCAGCTCACGCTTCGCCTGCTGACGGATGGGATCGGTGCTGCTGCCGCGTGGTGCCACGCTTTGGCGCACGCTGTCCGGCAGTGAGGCCAGCAGGGTATTGGCTTCGGCGCTGCGATTCTGCTGACGCAGCACGTAAAACAACCCTTCTTTCGCGTTACGGTTATCCGGGTCGCTTTGCAGGATCGCACGGTAAGTTTGCTCTGCCTGCGGCAGTTGATTGGTGCGACGCAACACATCGGCACGGAACAGTTTGGCGGAAGTACCTTTCTCGCCTTCGGCCTGGGTCAGCGGTTCGCTCAACGCCAGCGCCTGAGCGCTGTCACCATTCTTCAGCGCTTGCTGTGCGGTCGCCAGTTGCGCATAGAAACGGGCATCGGCGGCCTGTTTCTGGCGTTCTGCGCTCTGATCGCCACCCAACTGTGCAGCACGCGTCAGGTAATCAGCCGCTTCCGAATAGCGTCCGGCGCGTTGTGCCACATACCCCATACCGGCCAGCGCATCCGCATCCTGCGGGTTGGCCTGCAACACTTTCTGGAAATTGTTCTGGGCGCTGCTGACATCCCCGCTATTCAGCGCGGTGAAGCCCGCGCCTTTCTCCGCGCCACCGACATTTTTACGGTAATAATCTATCACCGCATTGTCCTGCGGATGGCGTTGCTGCCAGGTTTGATACAACGATGCATCAGAGGCTTGTGGCCCCAGCCACAGCAGAGCCTGGCGCAGTGAACGGTCAGCGTCTTTGTTGCCATCAGCCATCGTCGCCAGCAAATCGATACCTTCACGACGGGTCGATTCCTGGTAAGTCATGGCTTTGCCCAGCGCCAGTTTGGCACCGGTATCCTGCGGATGCTCCGCAGAGAACTGACGCAACGCTTCAACCGCCTGCGGCAGCATGGCGCGGTCACCGGCCATGGTCAGGTAATATTCAGCCGCAACACTCGGCGGTGGTTCATTGCCGCTAAAGGTATTGCGCCAGGTTTGCAGCGCCGCCGCGATGTTGCCGCTGCGTGCCTGCTGGCGCGCCAGTGATAACTGCGATTGCGGAATGCTTTGCAGCTGACGCGCGTTATCCAGCTCAGTCAGATGCGAATCATTGGGCGACACCTGACTCAGGCGGGCGCGCCATTGCGAGGCAGCCACGTTATCGCCGCTCTGCTGGGCATACAGCGCCAGCAGGTACAGCGCCTGGGTGTTATTCGGTTCCACCATCAGCACTTTTTGCAGCGAAGCCTGGGCTAAATCGTCATGCGCTTTCTGATGCCAGTAAGCCGCCTGATCGAACAGCGCCTGTAACGCAGGATTCGTGCTCTCAGCCGCCAGCAGCGGCTGCGAGAATGTCAGTGCCCCACCCAGAATCAGGGCATGGCGAATACCGGCGCTTAACAGATGTTTTTTCATTATTTTTATCCTTACTTCTTGCCGGGCTTGCTATCACCTTGCGGGTTGAGACGACGCCATGCATGACGTCTCAGCATCACCCACGCGCCACTGCCCACCAGTGCTGAAACCAGCAATGCGGCCAACGCCATCAGCACCGAGTGCTGGTTGGCATACCACACCACCATCATGTACCAGGGCATTTCACCGCTCGGGAACTGCGGCCCGACGCGGAAGCTGCGGATACCGTTTTCATCAGTGATGATGGCGGTATCGCCACGAATACCGGCGTTGATACGTGCTGAGTTCAAATCGTTGTGCAGACGCAGCAACTGGTCATCGCTGGTTGCTACCGTCATCACCACCAGGCGATCCGGGTTCCACGGTGAGCGATAGCTGACAAAACCGCGCCACGCCTCGTTGGAGGAGAAGTAACGATCGGCATCCAGCTGTTGCCGATACCAGTCGCCGGTCAGCCAGCCGCGCAGCTTGTCCCAGGTCGTCGGATCTTTCACGCCCAGCGTATTACCGCTGGTTTCATACGGTGTGCCCGCCAGCATCGCCTGATTAAAGGCGCTGTTTTGCGTGGTACTGACGGCCAGCAGGTCGCTCTGCTCCAGGCGCGCCAGGTTGGTGCCGCCATTTGGCATGCCGAACAGCACCTGGTTTTGCGCCAGCGGTACGCCCGTGGCATTACCGGCACGCGCGGCCATATCCAGCAATGTGGAGATCTCGGCATCGCTCGGTTTTTCCGGCAACACCAGCGCCGTCTGCGAGAAATCAGCCAGACGGGTGAACGGGAAGGAAGCCCCGACGAAGTACGACAGGTTCGGCAGCATGGTGAAATGACGCGTATGGCTCAGGTCGATTGACGAGTCATCCTCAATGCGGCTCTTGATGTTGTTGTTCAGCAACACGCCGCAAGGTGCATCGGCTTTCGGCTTGATGTTGAAGTAGAGCGCCAGCTGGTTATCACCGTAAATCAGATAGGGATCGAGCTTCAGGGTGTAATTTTCCTGACGCGCGTCGCCGCCCAGACGGTGCCATGCGCTTTCCAGCAAACCGACTTTATTAACCGTCAGGTTACGCAGGAAGGTGCCGTTCAGCATTACGTTAAGGAACGAGTTGTTCTCGTCAATCCAGCTCTCAGACGGGAAACGGTAATGCAGGTTGACCGGAATGGTGTCGCCATCCCACATAAACAGATCCGGTGCTGCGCGGAAGTTCACGCTCAACGCATCGTGCCAGATGCCGGTGGTGGTCAGGCTTTGATCTTTACGCAGCAGCTCGCTCAGACGTACCGGACGGCTGGTGTTAATCCAGCGTGGTGCGTCATACGGCTTACGCAGCGCAATCGGCTGCGGCTGCACGTTCAGGTTGCTGGCATCGGTGGTCAGCGGCTGCGTGGTCAGACGATTGGCCGCCTGACGCAGTTGCGCATCATCAGCACCGCTCACCAGCAGCAGTTTATACACCGGGTTAATCGGGTTATCGACCATCTGCAACGTCGGGCCGTTGGCCGCCGGGAAGGTCAGGGTACCAATTTTATCGCCAGGATGGCCGAACAGAATACCGTTGTGCTCCGGCAGATCGCCACGCACCACCGGGAAACGGATACCACGGTAGTCTGACTGAATCCCCAGCCAGGACGCCACCAACGCTGCGGCGCTAACGGTATCCGGCGTCACGTTTGACGCAAAACCAATGGTGACGCTGGCCGGGGTCATGCGTAATGGATCGAGAAACGGACGCGGGAAGTTACGCAGGCTGGTACCGATGTTCAGCTGCTGACCTTCCATGCTCAGCGTGGTTTTCGGCAGGATCGTCACCTGATATTGCTGCGCGCTCTCTTTTTCACACAACAACTTGTCGGCATCGTTGATTTTAAAGCTCAGGTTGTTACTGGCAACCACCATCGCTGCCGGAATATCCAGCTGATAATCGCTGGTATCGCTGTCGGTAGAACCGAGCGGCAGCGTACCCAGCGGCTGGCCGTTGAGCATCAATTGCAGCGAAGTATTACGCGACGCCAGCGCGGCAGAAACACGTAGCGACAGGTTCAGGCGCGCATTGGTGATCACCTCATCACCCGGCAGCGTAAACACGATACCGGACTGGAGCTGACCGCCGGTTAACACGATGCCCTGCTTCTGGCCCATCTGTGCCACCGAAATCACGGTGCTGACCGGCTGATTGAGCGGCGCAGCGACCACCGGTGTTGGCACCGGGGTCGGTATCGGTGTCGGTGTCGGTGTCGGCAACACCATCTCAGGTGCCGGAGCCTCGCTGGCAGCGGCGGGCGCATCATTTTCCACTGCGGGAGCGCTTTCAGCAGGCACACTGGCCGCAGGGGTGGTTTCTGCTGGTGTATAAGGCGTGCTGCCTGCCGCTTCTTTCAGTTGTGCGTCAGCATTGGTATCCAGCCCCTGTGGCGGCGGGACCTGTCCCAGCGCGGAGCTGTCCTGCGTCACTGTCGCGGGCGTTTCCGCCCAGGCGGGCACGAGCAACAGCGCGGTTGCCAGCGAACTCGCCAGCAACGTTTGCGTCAAATTCTTCATGCGGCGCTGTCCTCTTTGACGGCAGGCTGAGCATCTTGCTTGCCTTTATTACGACGATCTTTCCATGTCAGCCAGAACAGCTCGAAGACGGTGCGCACAATGGTGCCCAGCGACAACAACGGGTTATCCTGCTTGTACTGCGGCTGAATCCAGGCATCGGCACGCGCCAACACCACGCGCACCAGCTCGCGGCGACGCGACAGCGGCATGGCTTCGAAACGCAGACGAATGGTTTCGTCATCGCCGGAGATTTTGCTCACCGGAATGGTGATGGCACCCGATTTCAGCAGCAGATCGATCTCTTCGATTTCATCGTACTCATGACGGCCATCCGGTGCGTCGAGTTGCGCTCCCCCCATCGACAGGTCGCTGGTCATGGTGCGCGATGAGATGCCGCTGGCGTAATGAATAATCGCCGGAATCTGCACTTCAATACGGATGGTTTTACGCACCTGCTTGGTTTCGCGCGCCACGGCAATCGCCGCCATCAGGATAATCAGGCTAAATACCGCCCAACCGACGTTGAGGGCAATAACGTAAGGGTCTACGCCAAAATAGTCATGCATGGTGGCGCGCACCACACCCGCCACGATGCCGATGGTCAGCAGCGCCGCCACAATCACATGCGGACGCACGATGTGGAAATCGAAGAAGCCCTGATCCAGTACCCCACCTTTATCTGTCACGTTGAACTTGCCGTGTTTCGGCGAAAACATGGTCAGAATGGTCGGGATCACCAGGTGGAAACACATCACCGTTTCATAAATCTCACCCCAGAAGGTGTAACGGAAACGGCCATTCATGCGTGAGTTGACGTACAGCGACATCACCAGGTGCGGCAGCACGTAGGCGAAGATCAACGATGCCGACGAATGAATGATGTTGAGGTTAAACAGCAGGTACGCCAGCGGTGCCGTCAGGAACGCCACACGCGGCAGACCAAACTGAAAGTGCAACATCGCGTTGAGGTAACACAAACGTTGTTGCCACTTTAGCCCACGGCCAAACAGCGGGTTATCAACACGGAAAATCTGCGTCATGCCACGCGCCCAGCGGGTACGCTGAATGACGTGCAGGCCCAGACGTTCAGTCGCCAGACCGGCGGCCAGCGGAATCGACAGGAAGGCAGAGCCCCAGCCAAGACGCTGCATTTTCAGCGCGGTGTGAGCATCTTCGGTAACGGTTTCCACCGCAAACCCGCCAATCTCCTCCAGCGCACTACGACGAATCACCGCACAGGAGCCACAGAAGAAGGTGGCGTTCCAGTTATCGTTACCTTGCTGCACCGGGCCGTAGAACAGCGAACCTTCGTTCGGGATGCTGCGCGCAGCGCGCAGGTTACGTTCGAACGGGTCTGGCGAGTAGAAGTAGTGCGGCGTCTGTAACAGCGCCAGTTTCGGATCTTTCAGGAACGGGCCAACCGTCGCTTGCAGGAAGGTACGGGTCGCCACGTGGTCACAGTCGAACACGCAAATCAGCTCACCTTTGGTGATTTTCATCGCATGGTTGAGGTTACCGGCTTTCGCATGGCGGTTGTCATCACGGGTGATATAACCGACACCGACATCAGCGGCAAACATAGCAAACTCGCTGCGCTTGCCGTCATCCAGCAAGTAGATTTTCAGCTTGTCGCGCGGATAATCAATACACTGCGCCGCCAGGACGGTATCGCGTACCACGTCCAGGCTTTCGTTATAGGAAGGCACATACACATCGACCGTCGGCCACAGGCTGGTATCGTCCGGCAGCGGTTCAATGGTGCGTTTTAATGGCCAGGTGGTTTGCAGGAAGCCCAGAATTAAGATCAGCCAGACGTACAGTTCCGCCAGATATAAGCCGATTCCGAGAATGGCTTCAATTTCGGAATTAAACTGCAACGTTTCCGTGGTGCGCCACCAGATATAGCGGGTCGACATCAGGGCGGAGAGGATGACCATCACCACCGTTATTTTACGGCTTTTGCTTAAGCCCATTAAAAACAGCATTCCGATGCTGATTAAGCCAAAGATATATTGTTTCTGGCTATCCATCGGCGTAATGATGATTACCGCTGCGACCGGTGCAAGCACCAGCAGCAGCAGGTAAAACGCGAGTTTACTCATGATTCACCTGCGGAGCTGTGTTGTTATTATTCGGTCCGGCAACACCAGACTATTAATAATGACTGCGGATGGGCGCCTGAACTTCACCGTTGCCCACGGTGATATTCAGAATATTGGAGACTCGCTTGGCAACCAGCTCAATATCAAACGCTGCCGCAGATGCAGGGCTGAAATCAAAAACAGATTGCTGAGACGCATTGGCTTCCGCGACGCTTTCATCCCGGTGCACCACACCCAATAAATTGTCCCCCAGACGCTGCTGCATAAAAGCGGTGACATCACGGCTGATATTGCGGCGGTTATCGCTCTGGTTGAGTACAAAATAGTGTCCACGTTTATTATTCAGTGGCTGACCTATCATGCGGTCGTTTTCAATCTGTGGCAGCAGCGAAACAGACGCGGTATCGGCCAGCATCACCACTAAATGCATATCGGCAAGTGCCGTCATTGCCTTTAATGCCGGGCCTGGCCCTGGCGGAAAATCGGCAATAATCACCAGACCGGGATAATTCAGCACCGTATCCAGACCCCGCTTCAGGAAATGCGGATCTTTACTCAGGTTCTCTTCAAAACGTTCGCGCTGTTGCTCAGTGACATCACCATAAGGCATGACAAAAATATTGCCGCCGGTGGTGAGAATGGACTGGCTCCAGTCGGCCTGTTCTTCCGAACGCGCCACAAAACCGCGACCATCATGCAGCGGAACACCAAAATGCAGGCGCAGCGCATTTTGTACGTCAAAATCAATTGCCAAAACTTTGCTGCCTGCGCGGGCCAGACTCCAGGCCAGGTTGGCTGCCATTGTGGTCTTCCCTACTCCCCCTTTAGGCGAGCACACACAAACTAACGGCATAGCGCAATCTTCTCCAGTAACGGTTTCAGTAATGTCTCTTTCGACAGGGTCACAGGCTCAGCCGGCCTTGAACGGAATAATGCGCCAAAGCGTGACGGTGCCGCTGCGGGTGGAACCGGTGCGACAGGTGGAGCAAATGAAGGGGTTGGGGTCGGAGCCGCCACAACCGGTGTCGCCACCGGCGCGGGGGCTGCTGCTACCACCGGCTCAGGTGCCACGACCGGTGCGACAGGCGCTTCAACCGGTTTCGGTGGCGGTGGTGGAAACAGCGACGTTGTCGCCTGACGCTCCACATGCGTTGCTTTCGGTGCCACCGGCGTCACGGACGGTGTGGCTTTAGTCGGTGCCGGAGGAAACAGTGATGATACCGCCGCCGGGGCTTCTGCCGCGACCGGCGTCGCCGCCAGGCTATCCAGAATCGATCCCCGGACACTACTGGCGACAGGAGCGACCTGCGGTTGCTGTGGCGGGGCATCGAATTCATTGCCACGAATCGGCTGAGGTTGCGGCAGATCAATACGCTGGCCGCCACCTAAGGTTTCCTGTTCATCATCCGCCGCCAGTTGACGGATGATCGCCCACTGACTCTGGTCGGCTTCCTGCGCTTGCCCGGACATATCCTTGAAAGCGATATCCAGCGTCTGCGTTTTTTCCTTAAAACGCTGCAAATCGTCGTAGTTCTTCATGACCAGGGGCCTGTAAAAGGAGGGGGGGAATTTTTCGCGAATATATCACATACATTAAAACACAGTGAGAGAAATCTGATTATTAAAACGCCGTATTCAATAAAAGAGTTTTATCTTTGTGATTGAAAAAAGGGTGCAAAATAACGCTCCTTCTGTTTATGGACCGAAATTAATTAATATCGGTTAACTGAAATAATCACGCCGCTTATCTTTTCATAACTCACTGAAAAATCTCCAACCCTCTGCAAGTAACGGATTTTTCACCCGTGTGATTAATCTCACACAAATTTGACAAAATTCGGAATTTGTCTTAACAGACGAAACAATTTTTAATACCAGCGAAAGACAGATGCAACCGGGTAATGAATTCCGCACAGGGTTTGAAAACAGGCTGTCAGTCGTTAATTTTTTTGAAGTATAGTCCAGCAAATGAAAAAGGCCCCGATTGGGGCCTTTTTTCTCAACAACCTGGCTTATGCTCCGGCAATCGGCTGGTTCTCATCCTGGTCCACCGCAAAGCAGGCTATTTGCTGCTCGCCATATGTTTTCAGCTTCGGCTGCAACTGCACGCAGGTGCCGAAGCGGCGGCGACAGCGCGCGTTGAAGGCGCAACCCGGCGGCGGGTTCAGCGGGCTGGGCAGCTCGCCGGTCAGCTTGATACGCTCACGACGTTCATCCGGGTTGAGGCGGGGCGTGGCCGACAGCAGCGCCTGGGTATACGGATGGCGCGGATTGCTGAAAATCGCTTCTTTACTGCCCTTCTCCACGCAGCGGCCAAGGTACATCACCATCACTTCATCAGCGATATGTTCCACCACCGACAGATCATGGGAGATGAACACGTAGGACAGACCGAGATCCTGTTGCAGGTCCATCATCAGGTTCAGCACCTGCGCACGCACTGACACGTCGAGCGCCGAAACCGGTTCATCAGCGATCAACACATCCGGGTCCAGCATCAGACCACGGGCAATCGCGATACGCTGACGCTGTCCGCCGGAGAACATATGCGGGTAGCGATCGTAATGTTCAGTTTTCAGGCCAACCTTCGCCATCATCTCCAGCGTTTTTTCCCGACGTTCCGCCTTGGTCAACGTGGTGTTGATCACCAGCGGTTCTTCCAGAATCTGGCTGATTTTTTTACGCGGGTTCAGTGAGCCATAGGGGTTCTGGAACACAATCTGAATTTTCTGCCGACGCAGCTTCTGCGCCTGCGGATCGTGCTTCAGCAAATCCTGACCATGCCAGTACAGCTCGCCCTCGGTCGGGGTTTCAATCATGGTCAGCAGACGGCCAAGGGTGGATTTACCACAGCCCGACTCCCCAACCACCGCCAGCGTTTTGCCGCGCTCCAGATTAAACGACACGCCATCCAACGCTTTGACCAGGCGCTCCTGGCCGAACAACCCTTTCTTCACCGGGTAGTGTTTTTTCAGGTCAATCGCCTGCAACAGGTAATCCTGCTGTGTATTTTCATGACTCATAAGTCGGTCTCCCGGCATCATCCAGTGGGAAGTGACATTTGGACTGACGGCCCGGAATGTCGCGCAGTTCTGGCTCTTCGCTACGGCAACGGTCAGTCACGTAGGGGCAGCGCGGATTCAACAGGCAGCCGGTTGGGCGATCGTATTTGCCCGGCACCACGCCAGGCAGCGAAGCCAGACGTGCTTTATCCGCCGCGAACTCCGGCAGCGCGCGCAGCAGCGCCTGGGTATACGGATGACGCGGGGCTTTGAAGATATCCGCCGCTTTGCCACTTTCCACCACTTGTCCGGCATACATCACGATGATGTGTTGTGCCGCTTCCGCCACCAGCGCCAGGTCATGGGTGATCAGGATCAGCGCCATGTTCTCCTGCTTTTGCAGCTCCAGCAGCAGCTCAATGATCTGTGCCTGGATGGTCACGTCGAGCGCAGTGGTCGGTTCATCGGCAATCAACAGCTTGGGTTTACAGGCGATCGCCATGGCGATCATCACGCGCTGGCTCATCCCCCCCGATAACTGATGCGGATAAACATCCAAACGTGAAGCCGGATCGGGAATTCCCACCTGTTCCAACAGGTCAATCGCGCGCTGACGGCGGGTACGGCGGCTGCCACCCTGATGCACTTTCAGCGCTTCCATAATCTGAAAACCCACGGTGTAACAAGGGTTGAGGCTGGTCATCGGGTCCTGGAAGATCATCGCCACTTCCGCTCCCACCAACTGGCGGCGCTCCTTTTCGGAGATGCGTTGCAGATCGCGCTGGTTGAACTCCAGCTTTTCTGCCATCACCCGACCGGGATAATCAATCAGACCCATAATCGCCAGCGAGCTGACCGATTTACCGGAGCCAGACTCACCCACAATGCCGACCACCTGGCCCTGCTCAACCTGATAGCTGATGCGGTCAACCGCACGAAACGGTGTTTTTTCGTCGCCGAAATGCACCGACAGTTTTTCTACATTTAATAACGCCATCTCGGTGCCTCTTTACTGCTTGAGTTTCGGGTCGAGTGCATCACGCAAACCATCGCCCATGAGGTTGAATGCCAGAACCGTGAGCAGGATGACCACTCCGGGGAAGGTCACGACCCACCAGGCACTTTGCGCGTACTGCAACACGTCGGAGAGCATGGTGCCCCACTCCGGCGTCGGCGGTTGCGCCCCCATACCGAGAAAGCCCAACGCCGCCATATCAAGGATGGCGTTGGAGAAACCTAACGACGCCTGCACAATCAGTGGCGCCAGGCAGTTAGGCAGAATATTGACGAACATCTGGCGCAGCGTACCGGCACCGGCCACGCTGGAAGCCGTGACGTAATCGCGGTTCACTTCCACCAGCACCGCAGCACGCGTCAGACGGATATAGTGCGGCAGCGCCACGAAGGTTAATGCCAGCCCGGCGTTGACAATCGACGGACCAAAAATCGCCACCAGCACCAGTGCCAACAGCAGGCTGGGCAACGCCAGCATAATATCGACCAAGCGCATAATGGTGGCATCTACCGCACCACCGAGGTAACCGGCCATCAGACCAAAAACCACCCCGAGGATCAGCGACAGTACCACCACCAGACAGCCCACCAACAGCGACAGACGTGCGCCATACATCAGGCGCGACAGAATATCGCGGCCAACATCATCGGTGCCGAGGATAAACTTCCAGCTGCCCCCCTCCTGCCACACCGGCGGATGCAGCAACGCATCGCGGAACTGTTCAGCAGGGGCGTGCGGCGCAAGAAACTCAGCGAAGATGGCGATCAGCAGCATCAGAATGATGAACACCAGGCCAATTACCGCGCCTTTATTACGTTTGAAGTAGTGCCAGAATTCCTGAATCGGGGTCATCGGCTTGGGTGCAGCGCTTACGCTTGCGGGATCAACAGCAGACATGATGCCCCCTTATTTCTTATGACGGATACGTGGGTTAACCACGCCGTACAACAGATCAACCAACAGGTTGACCAGGATGATCAGAATCGCCACCAGCAGCACGCCGCCCTGCACCACCGGATAATCGCGGCGTTGCAGCGCTTCAATCAGCCAGCGCCCAAGGCCCGGCCAGGAGAAGATGGTTTCTGTCAGGATGGCCCCGGCCAGCAGCGTACCGACCTGTAAGCCGATAACCGTCACGACCGGCAGCATGGCGTTACGTAAGGCATGCACCACGATCACACGCATACGCGTTAACCCTTTGGCACGCGCGGTACGGATGTAGTCTTCGCCCAAGACTTCCAGCATCGAAGAACGTGTCATACGCACAATCACGGCCAGCGGGATGGTACCCAGCACGATGGCAGGCAGGATCATATGCATCACCGCATCTTTGAAGTCGCCCGGTTCGCCCCAGATCAGGGTATCGATCAGCATAAAGCCGGTCAGCGGATGACTGTCGTCGAGGAAGATGGTGTCACTGACACGCCCGGAGACCGGCGTCAGGTTGAGCTGCACCGATACCAGCATGATCAGCATGATGCCCCACCAGAAAATCGGCATCGAGTAACCGGTGAGTGAAATGCCCACGGCGGTATGATCGAACACTGAGCCGCGTTTGACCGCCGCCAGCACCCCGACCGGAATACCCACGGCAACGGCGAAAATCATCGCACAGATGCCCAGCTCCAGCGTGGCTTTAAAGCGCGGTACGAATTCGTCCCACACCGGAATGCGGCTTTTCAGCGAGATACCTAAATCACCGTGCAATACGCCGTTGATGTAGGTGAGATATTGTTTCCACAGGGGTTGGTCAAGACCAAACATCGCCATCAACTGGGCATGGCGTTCTGGCGAAATACCACGCTCGCCCGCCATGATCAGTACCGGGTCGCCGGGGATCAGGTGGACAAACGCAAAGGTCAACAGGGTAATACCGATAAACGTTGGGATGACAAGGCCCAGACGTCGGAGTATGAACTGCAGCATAAGCCGTACTCTCAGTCATTTCCCGCAGCGTTGCCGCCGGGGACTACATTGCTCAAAACATGCATCCGGCACATAGCCGAACGCGACGCCAGAAGCGCTTCAATAAAAAGAAATTAGCCGGAAAAAAAGTGCGGAGTGCGGGCGGCGAAGAAGCCGCCCGAGGGCCGACGGCGTCGGCCCTGACCGCCATAATCCGAAAGGTTATTCCTGGATATCGACGTTTTCGAAGTGATGTTTACCTAACGGGTCAACCACATAGCCGGTCACTTTCTTGCTGACTGGCTCATACACAGTCGAGTGCGCAATGATCAGAGCCGGAGCCTGGTCATGCATAATCACCTGTGCCTGTTTGTAGTACTCAATACGTTTGTTGTGATCGGCTTCAGCACGCGCTGGCTGAATCTGATCCTCAAACGGCTTGTAGCACCAGCGTGAGTAGTTAGAACCGTCTTTCGCCGCTGCACAGCTGAACAGGGTAGCGAAGAAGTTATCCGGATCCCCGTTGTCACCGGTCCAGCCCATCATCACGCTCTGATGCTCACCCGCTTTGGCGCGCTTCAGGTACTCGCCCCACTCATAGGTAACGATGTTGGCTTTGACACCGATTTTCGCCCAGTCAGCCTGAACCATTTCCGCCATACGACGGGCGTTCGGGTTGTAAGGACGCTGTACCGGCATCGCCCACAGATCGATGGTGAAACCATCTGGCAGGCCCGCTTCTTTCAGCAGCTCTTTGGCTTTCGCCGGATCATACGGATAATCCTGCACCGCGTCGTTGTAACCCCACATGGTCGGTGGGATCAGGTTTTTCGCGGCCTGGCCAGCACCCTGATAAACCGCATCAATGATGGCTTTCTTGTTCACCGCCATGGTCAGTGCCTGACGCACTTTCACGTTATCCAGCGGTTTTTTCTCGGTGTTGAACGACAGGTAGCCGACGTTCAGACCCGGTTGTTCCATCAGATTGATGTTTTTGTCTTTCTTCATGCTGGCGATGTCAGCCGGGTTCGGGTACGGCATCACCTGGCACTCGCCTTTCTGCAACTTGGCGTAACGCACGGAAGCATCTGGCGTGATAGAGAAGACTAAGCGATCGATCTTCGGCTTGGTGCCCCAGTAGTCCGGGTTCGCTTTGTAGAGGATGCGCGAGTCTTTCTGGTACTGCAGCAGCTGGAACGGACCGGTACCCACCGGGTTCAGGTCCACTTTTTCCGGCGTACCGGCTTTCAGCATGTTATCCGCGTACTCTTTCGACAGGATAGAAGCGAAGTCCATCCCGAGGTCAGCGAGGAACGGAGATTCCGGACGGGTCAGCACGAAGCGCACGGTGTTGTCGTCCACTTTCTCGATTTTGCTGATCAAGTTCGGCATGTCCATGCCTTCGAAGTACTCGTAGCTGCCGCCAGAAACGCCGTGGTACTTGTTGTTTTTATCGAGCTGACGCTCGAAGGAGAAAATCACGTCATCCGCGTTGAAGTTACGCGTCGGTTTGAAGTCTTTGGTGGTTTGCCACTTCACGCCTTTGCGCAGATGGAAGGTATAGGTTTTGCCGTCAGCGCTCACATCCCACTTCTCGGCCAGGCCCGGTTCCACTTCTGTGGTGCCGATTTTGAATTCAACCAGACGGTTGTAGATCGGTACGGAGCTGGCATCGTAGGTAGTACCAGAGGTGAACAGCTGAGGGTTAAAGCCTTCCGGCGAACCTTCTGAACAGTAAACGAGGGTTTTCGCCTGGACACCCGCGGCAACGGTCATAGCAATCAGGCTCAGACCGACCTTCAGCATCCTGGATTTAGCCAGGGAGTTGATCATGTTTTGCTCCATTGTGATGTGATGTTGTGTGCGTTGCGCCTGACCTCTGATTTTTTTGTGCGGTTCAGGCAAGTCACTTTTGTGACCAAAATGCGAGTCGTTGTTTTTGTTGCGCTGGCACCGTGGAATCTGCCAGACGCGTCGGACTCTGCATCTATTGACGCATCAATTTGTCAACAGTTGCAAAGAACGTCAATACAAGGTGGGGTTATTTACAGAGAGTGTGAGTAACCGCAAGCAACGATAAAAAACACCCTTCAACCGGTAAGCCAATATTTAAAAAGGTGATAAAGCGCGCTATGCCGAGTGATTATCTGGCTATATAGCCAAATGACAGTGATTATCACCGCTAAAAAACATACAAATATTACCGGTAAATGTTGAATATATGAACGATTCCCCGTGCGCTATGACGTTCAGGCAGCGAAATATGCTGCACTAATGGCATAAGAAATCAGCAAAAAGCAAAAAGCGGTCATAAGAAGAATGTGTCGCGAATTAAGCGGCGAGCTGAGAAGTGGCAAGGGATTGATAGCGGCGAACAGGAATAATGACGACTAACGGGCGATCGGCGGACGTAAGGGGTGAAAAGTTAACTTTTGGTAAACGACAGGCGAAAAAAAACCTGCTTTTACAAGCAGGTTTCTTCAATTTGGTCGGTGAGAGAGGATTCGAACCTCCGACCCCTTCGTCCCGAACGAAGTGCGCTACCAGGCTGCGCCACTCACCGATGGGGGCGCATCTTACTGCGCTGCTCCAGGAGCGTCAATCCCTTTTTGTGCAAATCCATGCGATCGCCTGGAAAGCAGGCAGCGGAGAAAAAGCCCTCGCTGCTCAACAGGTTCAGGCAAAAATTACAGCGGTTTGGCCTCAGAGGTCGCCGCCGGTGCCTGGCACCAGTTATTCGCGGCTTTAATGCCGCCGTCCGGCGAGCTATAGCCCAGGCAGCCAAGAATGGTGTCAAACAACTCGACGTGGCGATGCGTCTTGCCTACCCGCTGCTGCGCCTGTAACCGCTCGAAATTGCTGCGATTGGTGGGATCGGCCAGATACTTATCCGAGGCCCATACCATCATCGGCACCCGGAACTGCTCCGGGGGAGCCATCTCACGCGGCGTACCGTGCAGATGCATATTCTCACTGATTGACTCACCGTGGTCGGCGGCATAAAACACAATCGCCTTCTTGTCACGCAGCTGATCAAACACGCTATCGAGCATGGTATCGACATATAAAATCGAGTTGTCATAAGCGTTAATCAACTGCGCTTTGCTACAGGTTTCATCCACCCCCATACACTCCGGCTGGTAGCGGGCGAAGCTGCGCGGATAGCGCTGTGAATACAGATAGTGCGAACCTTTGGTATGCAGCACCACCAGATGCTTGCCTTGCGGAAAACGTTCCAGCGAGGCCTGTAACTCCGGCACCAGCAGCATATCGTCCACCGGTTTTCCCTGATTACGCTTCTCAGAACCAATTTGTTCGCGGAAAGAGAAGTTATTCACATCGGCGTTATCGTAGAACCACACCTCACTCTGCATGGCGAACAACTCGGAGGTGAAACCTAACTCTTTCAGCACCGCAAAAATGTTCTGCTCTTTCAGGGTACGGCCCGGATTATCCATCGTGCCACCTTCGCGCACGAACATGCAGCGCAGCGACAGTTTGGTGGCGGTATCGCAAGACTCGCCACGGAACGCCACCAGGTTCTTCTCTTTCGACAGTTTTGGTGTGGTATCGCGCTGATACCCCAACAGTCCCATATGATCCCAGCGCGTGGTTTCACCAATCACAAACACCACGTAGGTATCATCAATCCCCGCCGGAGCCACGTAGGTGAACTTTTTCGCCGGGTCCAGCAGCTCCTGACTATCGACCTTTTCATCCAGTTTGGTCCAGGCAAACAGCCCTAACGCGGCAATCCAGTTTGAAGGCAGATAAGAGTGCGCCACCACGCCGCCGTAGCTGGGCAGATCGATATTGGTGATCTCTTCGTTGGCTTTTTGCAACTTGTCAAAATAGCGGATCGGCAACCATACCAACGCGACGCTCAGCAGCAGAATCAGGGTCGGCTTGATGCGTTGACCCGGTGTTTTCAACTGCTCAATCAGCGTTTTGCTCAGGTTATTGCGCCAAATCATCAGCAGTGGCAAGGCGCTGACCAGCACCATCCACACCACAAAATGCAGACCGATGACTTCTTTTGACAGGTCAACATCGGTAGTCATCACCGAGGCGACAATGCCGTAGCCAATCACCACGTTAAAAAACGCCATGTAATAGGCAGCAGCGACCGAAATCACCACCAGCAGACTGGCGAGCACGCGGTAAGCCCATTTGCCACCGAGCGACAGCAGCCGCATCAGGAAGAAGGTCAGCAACACTGCGGCTACCACTTCGACCAGCGCTGAGGTCCAATTTATGAGTGAGGATTTCGTCAAAAAACCGTCAAAGCGGCGATAAAAAATCGGCAAATTCAACAAGATGCCGATATACAGCGCGAGCAACAGTGACAGCTTCTGCTGCGTTAAGGTTTTAATATAATTCATGAATTTATTGATTCCCGGCTGGTGTCGGAGCTTTAACCCTAAAGTGGGACTGTGTAAAGACAATAGAGTTCGCTTTTGCCGCAGAAAAGCGTGATGCAACGAACTGTTCGGGAGGAATCTGAACCGAGGGCATAGCGATTTTGCGAAGTGGCTCAGTAAAACATGCGTTAAGAAGTGTGACCAGACAAATCTTGTCATCGGTCCGGGTTGAGCATTTTTTGCACACATCAAAAAGTAACGTATCTCGTAGCGAGCGATTTATCGCGCTGTTTTCAAAAGCGCGCGATAAATCGCGCCGCTACGTATCAACACGCTCTGGCTTAATTGATGATATTCAGCGTCACATCAATATTGCCACGCGTGGCGTTGGAGTAAGGACAGACGATATGCGCGGCGTCGACCAGTTTCTGCGCTTCAGCGGCATCCATCCCCGGCAGATGAATATTCAGCTTCGCTTCGATGCCGAAGCCGTTGGGGATCGGGCCAATACCCACTTCACCTTCAATCCACGCATCTTTTGCAATGGCAAACTTATCGCGCGCAGCAACAAACTTCATCGCGCCAAGGAAGCAGGCAGAATAACCGGCGGCAAACAGCTGCTCCGGGTTAGTCACTTCACCGCCCGCGCCGCCCATCTCTTTTGGCACACCCAGTTTCACATCCAGCACACCATCAGAAGAGGTGGCACGGCCATCACGACCACCAGTGGCTTTGGCTTTTGCGGTATAAACAACTTTCTCTAAAGACATGATAACCTCACTAATTCGCTATTTTATCGTGCGCTATCTATCTGGCGCAGCCTGATACGACACAGGTGCAGCGCACCCGCAGTTAATTACTTCGCGCGATTCAGATTATCGCGCAGATCGTCCAACTGGTTTTTCAGCGCCAGCAGCGTTTCATCATCACACGCCGCAGCGCATTTGATCGCTTCCGGAATGGATTCTGCTTTCTGGCGTAATGCCCTTCCCTCGTCGGTCAGGGTCACGACAACCTGACGTTCATCCTGACGCGAACGCGCACGGCGCAACAGCCCGGCGCTTTCCAGCCGTTTCAGCAACGGCGTCAACGTAGCGGAATCGAGAAACAGCTGCTCGCCGATCTCAGACACCGTCACATCATCTTGCGTCCACAGCACCAGCATCACCAGATATTGCGGATAGGTGATTTCCAGCTGTCCCAACAGCTGACGATAGACCTTGTGCATCGCCAGGTTCGCCGAATAGAGGGCGAAACAGAGATGCTGATCCAGCTTGAGTGGCGTCTGCGACACTTTTTTGTCATCTTGGTTACTGTTCATGCGATTTAATATAGATAGCGCGCTAGACAATTGCAAGCTACTTTTTCCCGGAGCAGACCATGATGCGGGATTCACTGGAAGACCAGGCGCGCCGCTATGCCACCCAGGCCCACGCCGAAGCCGGACAGCGTCGCAAATACACCGATGAACCCTATATCGTCCATCCTGCGGCGGTGGTCGAGCTGGTACGCAGCGTCACTGATGACGAAGCGATGCTGGCGGCGGCGTGGCTGCACGACACGGTGGAAGATACGGCCAGCACCCTGGAGGACATCGCCAGCCGCTTCGGCCCACGCGTGGCTGAACTGGTGGATATGCTCACCGACAGCGCCCAGCCGCAGGCGAAAAACCGCGCGGCACGTAAGCTGGCGCACTTCCGCCATACCGCGCAGGCATCCCCCGAGGCGCAAACCATCAAACTGGCGGACATCATCGATAATACGCGTGCCATTGTGCAATTCGATGCCGATTTCGCCCGGGTTTATTTGGTGGAAAAACAGATACAAATTCAGCTGTTACATGAAGGGGATAAACATCTTTGGCAGCAGGCGGATAGTATTATTCGTCAGGGGTTGGCCCAGTTGGCGCAACCGCCGCATAGCGTTCCGGAGAGTTGGTTTGTGAAGCAGGCGGCTAAGTATGGGGTGGCGTGATGTTCAGCCCGCCAGACGGCAGCGGTTTAGCTCTGAGGAGGTTCCGCCCGCTGGCTATGAGAAGGTTCCGCCCGCCAAACATCAGGGAGTTTCAGTTGTAACGTGCAGGCGGACGGGTTAAGGCCCGAAGGCGCGGGCCTTAACAATCCGCGCCTTGCGGCGTCCTCGCGCAGCGCATAGCGCTGTTCCCTCGCTTATCACTCAGGCCATACGGACCGCGCGGATTCGCCATCCATGGCTCATTCCGCTCTCTCGCCACATCCATGCGGCTCGTCCTGGCCTTCCCTCTGCGCTCGGCGCTGCGGATGCCGTCCACCCCACCGCCTGAAAGACCGCAGGAAAAAACAGAAAGCTAAAAATAAAAATCAAAAGCGAAAAGAAATAAACAGATAGGTAAAAGGCGTACAGCGGGGGGTGGGGCGCCATCCGGACTCGCTGAGTGAGTGAAGGCTGCCAGGATGAGCCGCATGGATGCGGCGAAAGGCGGCGTTGAGCAGGAGCGAATCGACGCCGGTCCGTCGGCAGCGTGAAAGAGCGAAGGCACCGCGCAGCGGCGAGGGAGGCTGGCGCGAGGCCCGGGATTGCAAAGGGTGCGGCCAGGCACCCTTTGCTCGGTCGCCGCACCGGCGAACTGAAACTACATCAGCCCGAGGCGAACGAAACCCGCTCAGTGCGAACGAAACCACCTCGGAGCGAACGAAACCACCTCGGAGCGAACAAAACCACCTCAGTGCAAAAAAAAACCCGCCATCAAGGCGGGTCAGAACCGAATAGTCGGTGTTTACTCAAGTAGTTGTCGACCCAGATAGGGATTGGCCTGCAGCAGCTTCATCAATTTACGTGCCGTAGCGGAAGGGCGCGTGCGTTGCGCCTCCCAGCTTTTCACTGAAGAGACGCTCACCCCCATCACGCGGGCAAATTCATCAACCTGCATGCCGGTCATCTCTCGTAAACGCTGTGGCTCGGGAACTGATGCCCTTTGCAGGGCGATTTCAGATACAGAAGGCTGTGCATCACGTGTCAAAACAATCTGCTCAAGACTACTAAGTAACTCGACCATTGGATCTTTTATTTCCATAGAGAACTCCTTAAAACTCACTATGAATCACGTGAAAGTAGAGAGGTAAAGCGTCCACAGACGCTGAAACCGGCCAGTTCAGGCTGCATCCCGCAGCGGTTTAAGAAGAGTTGTTGTCAAACCGTTACGGGACACAGCCTGTTGCACACTGCGAAAAGATGTCAGAGCAATGCAACAATAGGCCGGGTTTCTAAGTATGGGTCAGATCCCCGGCTTTGCTGCCTTATTTCCTGAGTATTTTTTAATCTTTCTTATACCGCAGCAGGCTCAATCACCATAAGTAACTGTCCTGCCTGTACTTGCTGCCCGGCCTGCCGTTGCAGACTATGGATTTTTCCGCTAACCGGCGCGACGATCGGGATTTCCATCTTCATTGATTCGAGAATACCAACGGTCGCTCCCGCTTCAATGTCACTGCCAGGTGTGACCAGCCACTGCCAGACGCTGCCTGCCACCTGACTCTCCACACCACAACAATCAGCCGGGATGCTGGTCTCCTCATCGACGGACTCCGGCAATTGGCTATCAAAGGTAAACTGCCCTTCTGCGCGCCAGCGTGCCAGTTCGCTATCGAACGCCTGCTGACGTTGCTGCTGGAAGCGGTCGATTTCCGTGGCTTGCTCTGCCAGTAGCGCCTGATAATCGGCGAGACGGAATTCCCCCTCTTCCATCCGCAAGGGGTAATCCCCCCATGGGAAACGATCGCGAATCTGTAACAGCTCGTCGGCACTCACCGGATAGAAACGGATCTGGTCGAAGAAGCGAAGCAGCCAGGGTTGGGTAAACGCTGACGTTTGGCGGTCGCGGTTCCACATCTGCAAAGTGCGCCCGACAAACTGATATCCCCCCGGTCCTTCCATGCCGTATACGCACAGATAGGCACCACCGATCCCCACCGAGTTCTCCGCCGTCCAGGTACGCGCCGGATTATATTTGGTGGTCACTAAGCGATGACGCGGATCGAGCGGAGTCGCTACCGGAGCGCCGAGATACACATCGCCCAGCCCCATCACCAGATACGCGGCGCTGAACAGAATCTCTTTCACCGCCTCAACGCTTTCCAGGCCGTTGATACGACGGATAAATTCAATATTGCTCGGACACCAGGGCGCATTAGGGCGGACAGACTGGCTGTAGCGTTGGATCGCGATACGGCAGGCTTCATCATCCCAGCTGAGCGGCAGCCACACGGTGCGCGAGGGCACGGCGGCATCAGCTAAGGTTCCCAGTACCTTATCAGCGTGCAAAATGTGCGCCAAAAGCTCACTTCTTGCACACCGCTGCGCGTCATAATGGACCTGTAAAGAACGGATGCCCGGCGTCAATTCGAGCTGACCCGGCAGCGGATGGGCCTCCAGCCACTGCATCAACGCATGAACACGAAAACGCAGCGCGATATCTAACAGAAGATCGCCATACTCCACCAACAAGAAACGGTCACCGGCGGCGCGCACGCACAGCGATGGCAGCACCCCGGATGCTGCATGTTGGTGCAACACGGGATCAATCAGGGGCAGCGCTGCGCTTACCGTTAACGGTTGAGGTTGCAGGCGGGCGATCTCTTCACGCTGCGCCTGCGCCAGTTGATCGGCACTCGCCAGATCGATCGGCAGAAACTGCACCCGATCCCCGGCTTTCAACTGACCCAGTTTCCACAGATCGGCCTCGATCACGGTGGCCGGACACACGAACCCGCCAAGTGACGGACCATCCGGACCAAGGATCACCGGCATATCACCGGTAAAATCGACGGTGCCGAAGGCATAGGCATTGTCATGGATATTGGAGGGATGCATCCCCGCTTCGCCACCATCGCTACGCGCCCAGGTGGGTTTCGGCCCGATCAGGCGAATACCAGTGCGGCTGGAGTTGTAGTGCACCTGCCACTCGGCGGCAAAGAATTCCCGGATATCCTCGTCGGTAAAGAAGGTCGGTGCACCGTGCGGTCCGTAAATCACCCGCAACTGCCAGTGCCCGCTCAACTCAGGCAACAACGCCTGCGGCAGTTGCGCCGTCGGCAATTCAGCCGGTGCCGCCAGATGCAGCACGTCCCCCGCCCGTAGCGCACGCCCGGCATGGCCGCCAAATTTGCCCAACGTAAAGGTGCTGCGGCTGCCAAGGTAGCGCGGCGTATCCAGCCCACCGGCCAACAGCAGATAACTGCGGCTGCCGTTGCTGACTTCACCCAGCGTCAGGGTTTGCCCGGCCTGCGCGGTAAGCACCTGGTTCATCGCAACCACTTGCTGATCGAGCTGTGCCGTCAGCACCGCACCGGTCAGGACAAAACTACAACCTTGATTGAAACGTAAGGTGGGACCGCGCAGGGTGATCTCCAGACCGGCCGCCTGAGGATCATTAGCCAACAGGCGGTTACCCAACTGGAAGGCTCGACTGTCGAACGGCCCGGATGGCGGGACGCCGACATGCCAGTAGCCGGTGCGCCCCGGTGCATCCTGCACCGTGGTCAGGGTGCCGCCGCTGATAATATCCAGCGTCGGCGGTTGCCACTGCACGCCGCCAAGGGTGGCGGTGATGATGTGTCCCTGCTGTACCTCCGCGAGAGTCAGCAGATGGCGCAGCCACAGCAGATTGGTTTCGATGCCGTACAGCTCGGTCACATTCAGCGCCTCGGTCAGTCCGGTCAGCGCCTGGTCGCGATCTGCACCATGCACAATCACCTTCGCCAACATCGGATCGTAGAACGGCGAAACCTCCATGCCACTCTCCACGCTGCTGTCGACGCGCAGCGTAGCGTTGTCCAGTTGTTCAGGAAACGCCACCTGACTGAGCAAACCCGCGCTGGGCTGGAACTGCTTCGCCGGATCTTCGGCGTACAGTCGCACCTGAATGGCGTGACCATGAGCCAGCGGCTGCAAACTGGCGAGCGGCGGCAACGTCTGCTGTGCCAGCTGTACCATCCAGCGCACCAAATCCACGCCATATACCATCTCAGTGACGCCGTGTTCCACCTGCAAACGGGTGTTCACTTCCAGGAACCAGAACTGCTGGCTGCCCTCGTCATAAACATATTCCACTGTCCCGGCGCTGCGGTACTGCACCGCACGTCCCAGCCGCACCGCTGTCGCCTGCAATTCTGCGCGTACCGCGTCACTCAGGCCCGGTGCCGGGGTTTCTTCCATCACTTTCTGGTTGCGACGCTGCGCCGAGCAATCACGCTCGCCCAGCGCGATCACCTCGCCAGCACCATCGCCAAAGATCTGCACTTCAATATGACGCGCCCGGGCGATAAATTTCTCTAAAAATACGCCATCGTCGGCGAAATTGTGGCCTGCCAGCCGTTTTACGCGGGTAAACGCATCGGCCAACTGCTGCGCATCATCACAACGTTGCATACCTATGCCGCCGCCGCCCGCAGTGCTTTTTAGCATCACCGGGTAGCCGATCTCGCTGGCGGCGACCTGCGCCTGCTCCAGCGACGTCAGCAACCCACTGCCCGGCAGCAGCGGCACATTATTTTGCTGCGCCAGCGCACGGGCGCGGTGCTTCAGACCAAAGGCCGCCATCTGCTGCGCGTTCGGCCCGAGGAAATGCAGGCCCGCCGCCTCGCAGCGATTCACAAAATCGGGGTTTTCACTGAGAAAACCGTAACCGGGGTGCAGCGCCTGCGCGCCGCTCTCGGCGGCAATCGCCAGCAGTTTGTCCTGGTTCAGATACGTGTCGCGCACCTGGCCTGCACCCAGCGACCAGGCCTCATCCGCCAGTCGCACATGGCGCGCATGACGATCGGCTTCGGCATACACCGCGATCGCCTTAATATTCATCGCTTGTAAGGTGCGGATAATGCGCACCGCAATCGCGCCACGGTTGGCAATCAATACACGCTCAATCATGACTTCTACTCTCTTTCCGGCAGGTCGTCCTGCGCTGGCATTGACGGCAGATAACGGGTCGTCCCGTTGCGTCAGAAGATCACCACACGCTGACT
This sequence comes from Pantoea sp. At-9b, assembly GCF_000175935.2. Taxonomy (NCBI): domain Bacteria; kingdom Pseudomonadati; phylum Pseudomonadota; class Gammaproteobacteria; order Enterobacterales; family Erwiniaceae; genus Pantoea; species Pantoea sp. At-9b. The sequence continues at coordinate 107,818 of NC_014837.1, read as the reverse complement.
AAAATCGGCGTGGGGTTGTAACCGTTGCAAGGGTTGTTGAGCTGCGGGCAGTTGGAGATCAGCACCAGGATATTCATCTGCGCCACCAATTCGACATACTTACCGGGCGCGGAGATTCCGTCCGCGAACGTCAGTCCCCCCTCGTGCGTCACCGGCACGTTCATGAAAAAGTTGATGTTGTGGGTGATGTCGCGGCGCGTCAGGCCGTATTCCGGGTGCTCAGCCACCGCCAGCATCCAACTGTCGCGGCAGGCGTGCATATGCCGCTTTTCAAGGTCATAGCGCACGGTGTTGCTCTCGGTGGCGCAGGCACCGCCAAGGGTATCGTGGCGGCCACAGGTGTCGGCGACAATGGTCAGCATTGGCCGATCGTCATTGGAACGCAGCACGCTGCCTGCGGTGAGGAACACGTTGTGCTGGCCGCGCAGCGTGTCACTCATGCTGTAGCGCTCGGCGGTGTCGTCAGCATTGAAGAACAGCGTATCCGCCGCCTGATTGCCTTCCAGATCGGTGATACGCAGCGTCTGGCCCTTTTCGATGCGATGTAGCCAGTAATCCCCGGCACCAATCTGCTGCTGAAAATGTGCCTCCGCCGGATTGCGTAAACTTTCTTTGATCATCACCACTCTCCCTGCAATTGATAAAGGGCGTTATTGCGCAGGCCGCGCTGGTTTTCCGCACGTTGCAGGCAAATCTCCGGCAGCGGCGCACGTTGCGCATCGATGTGTATTCCCAGCGGCTGACGCGGATAGTCACCGGCTGGCGTCAGCGGATGTGGGCAGGTATGCAGCAGCACCAGTGTGTCCATCGCGAAACGCAACCGGACCTCGGCCCCTGTAGCGCCCTGTTGCTCGCGTTGCAGCGTGCCGTTGTCATCAGCGCGTACCCGGGCAAAAAAGTTGATGCAGGCCGCCATGTCTCGCTTGCCAAGACCGTATTTCGCCAGCTCGACGAGGAAACTGTCGTAGCCGTTCTGATGGCGCTGGTTACGTGCCTGCTGATAATCGCTGGCACCAAATAACGCAGCGGTTTGCTGCGCATTAAGCGTGCCACACACGCTCTCGTGCCAGCCGAAGCTGTCGGCTTCGATGCCGCAAAAGATGCGCCCCATGTCGGAATAGAGGCAGTGCCCGGCGGTCAGGCGAAAGGTGTGCTGGCACTTGAGGGTGTCCGGCGCATTGTAGCGCTCCAGCAGGTTTTCCGGGTTGTAGAACAACATGCCAACATTGGCACCCCCTGCCACATCGGTGAGGGTCAGTGCACTGCCACTGCGCATCACAAACGACCAGTGACTTCCGGCAGGTAATTGGGTTTGATACGACGTCGTCATCATTCTCTCCTTCAGGCAACCTGCGATTCTGGCAGCGCTGCATCAGCAGGCCGCTGCCGATCGAGCGGCAGGTCGTAAGTAATGGTTGCGCCCCAGGCTTCCGGCGCGTGCGGATCGTGGCGCAGTTTGTCGAACACCAGCAGACGGGAGGCGAGACTGAAGCCCTCTTTCAGATCGTGGGTGATCATGAAGATGGTCAGGCCGTGCTGCTGCCACAGCTGCGTGATCAGCTGGTGCATCTCACTACGGATACCCGGATCGAGCGCACCAAAAGGTTCATCCAGGAGCAAGATACGTGGTTGCTTCATCAACGCCTGCGCCAACGCCAGACGCTGCTGCATGCCGCCGGACAACTGGTGCGGATACTTGCTCTGCGCGTGTTCAAGCCCGACCTGCGCCAGCATCGCCCGCGCGCGCTGACGGATTGCCTGGCGCTTGCGCCCCCAGACGCGTCCCAGCCAGCGTGCGGTACTGAACTCTTCCGCCAGCATCACGTTGCCAAGCACCGTCAAATGCGGGAACACCGAGTAGCGCTGAAATACCACGCCACGGTGGGCATCGGGTTCATCGGGGATCGGCTCGCCGTCCAACAGCAATTGCCCTTTGGTGGGCGCTTCAGTGCCCAACAGCATATTGAGGAAGGTGGTTTTACCGCAGCCGGACGCGCCAACAATGGCGACAAACTCCCCCGGTTCCACGCTGATATTCAGACGTTCCAGCACCACTTGCTGGCCGTAGTGCTTCTCAAGATTTTTCAGTTGCAGTAGCGGCATGTTGCGCTCCTTATTTGGCGTAGTACCACGGCCAGCAGCGACGGCTAATCAGCCGCAGCAGCAGGTCGAGGGCAAAGGCCAGCAGGGTGATCCAGGCGACATAAGGCAAAATCACGTCCATCGCCAGATAGCGACGCATCAGGAAGATGCGATAACCGAGTCCCTCGGTGGCAACAATGGCTTCTGCGGCGATCAGGAACAGCCACGCCGAGCTGAGTGACAGGCGCACCGCATCAAACAGGCGCGGCATCAGCTGTGGCAGGATCACCCGCCACAAAATCTGCGCACTGTGGCCGCCCAGCGTCTGCGCTTTTACCAGCTGCTCACGCGGGATTTTCTCCACCTGAAGTTGTAAATCGCGCGCAATCAGCGGGGTGATGCCGATAACAATCAGCACCACTTTCGACACTTCGCCCAGACCAAAGCAGATAAACAGAATCGGCAGAATCGCCAGCGGTGGCACCAGCGCGAACAGCGTCACCAGCGGGGCCAGCACCGCGCGTACCACCGGTAGCGCGCCGGTGAACAGGCCAAGCGCCAGCGCCAGCATGGCGCTAATCAGCACACCACTCAGCAGACGTATCAGGCTGGCGGCGGTGTCGGTCCATAACAGATATTCGCCGGTGCGCGGGCTGGGCTGAAACGCCATCCGGTTGATAGCGTCGCCCATCGCGTTAAAACCCGGCAGCAGCTTATCCGCCGCATTCAGGATTAAACGCGCATCCGACGCGAACAGATAGACCAGCAGCACCGCCAGCAGCGGCAGCACACCGAGCAACAGGCGGCCCATCGGCAGCGGTTGGTAGTTAATCAGTTTACGCATCGGATTTGCCCCCGCTTACAGCTGGCCTGCGGCCGCCAGTTTGGTGTACGCATCGGTAAAACGCAGTTTGATGTTGCCCGCGTTACCCCAGTTACCGGCCGGTGTCTCTACGCCCACCACATCCGCGCTCGGCGCAGCCTCACCCAGCAAACCGTGTTTGAAGGAGAACTCTGCAACCAATTGCATGGTGGCTTTCAACTGCGGGCTGTCGACGAAATCGAGGGTGGTTTTGGCATCGCTGAACAGATGGGTCGCGGCCAGTTGCTGGTCAAATCCGGCCAGATCGGTGCCGGATGCCTGCGCCATTTGCGTGCGTGCCGCGACGGCGGTGGCACCCGGGCCAGACATGTTTTGCAGGGTTTCATACCAGGCACCAGTCAACGCTTTGCCCAGCTGTGGGTACTTCTTCAGGGTGTTGGTGTTGACCACCAGCAGGTCGAGGATCTCGCCCGGGATCTGTGCTGAGGAGAAAATCAGGTGGCTGTTCGGCACCTTCTTCGCTTCCGCCAGCAGCGGGTTCCAGGTGACGATGGCGCCAACGTCCGGGGTGCCAAACGCCGCGACCAGATCGGCATCCGCAGTGTTGACCACCTTGACGTCTTTCTCGCTCATACCGGATTTTTCCAGGGCGCGCGCCAGCAGGTAATGCGACACCGACAGCTGCACCAGGTTAATCGGCTTGCCTTTCAGCGCCGCCACGCTATCCGCGCCTTTCAGCAAGATGCCGTCGTTACCGTTGGAGTAGTCACCGACGATCAACGCCGTGCTGTCGACGCCACCGGTGGCCGGAATCGTCAGCGCATCCATGTTGGTCATGGTGCAGCCATCAAAGCCGCCTGCGGTGTATTGGTTGACTGACTCGATGTAGTCGTTGACCTGCACAAACTGGATGTCGATGCCGTATTTATCGGCCCATTTTTTCACGATGCCGTTCTGTTGGGCGTAATCCCACGGCATCCAGCCTGCATAAATGGACCAGCAAATCTTGAAGGAGGGTTTAGCGGCAGCCAGCGTGTTAACGCTGAACAGCGCGATGGTGCAAAGCAACAGCAAACGAAGGCAGGCTTTGATCATGGTGGTTCCTCTGACGTTAGCGGACGAATAAAGCAGGAGGCGGCGAGTAACGATCTCGCTTTCCTCCCGGGCTTTTATCCCGCCGTGTAACCGTCAGAGGACGGTCGGTCACTCTCGGACCAGCATCTCGCGATCGGAACCCTAGTGACCCATTGCAAATTGTCTGGCGACATCGGTTACCCGCTATCGCTCCTGCATCTGGCAATAGTCAGGCAAAAAAAGTGCCAATATTTTATAGCATTGAAATATATGAATTATTTATAAAACCCTCCACCTGGACCCGCGCAGAATGCACAACCATGCAGCAATCGCGCACCAGGATGTTGCAGGCAAGCGGACAAGAAGTTGATGCCCTTCTCACTTTTCACCTGGCACGAAAAAACTTTTTCTTAACGATCATAGGGTTATTTCTTCATCACTGAACCAATTAAATATTGGTTCACTTCTTGCCTAAGCTGATAACAGCAATCCTCCCGTAGCGGCGCGATTTATCGCGCAGTTTGGTCAGGCCGGTATCCCTCACCCCAGCCCTCTCCCGCAAAACGAGAGAGGGAGACGTGCCATGCCGGGATCCCGTGCAGATCTATTTTTGATGAATAAACAGGCGAACCAATTATGAATGACACGCCAAAACCTGCCATCAACTCCAGCTCCGCGCTGGAGCAGTTGCGCCAGCTGATTCAGCAGCAGGAGCACACGCCGGATCGCGCACTACCGACCGAGCGTGAACTGGCCGAACGCTTTGGCGTGGGTCGCCGCGAGATCCGCCGCGCGCTGGATGTACTGGAAGAAGAAGGCCGTATCTGGCGTAAACAGGGCAAAGGCACCTTTGTCGGCCCGTCCGCGCCGGTACAGCCGCTGGCGTTGCACGACCTGCCACAGCAGTCGAACCTGCTGGAAGTGATGGAAGCGCGTCTGCAACTGGAACCCGGCCTCGCGCGTCTGGCCGCACTGCGCGCCAGCAAAGAGCAGATCGCCCTGATGAAGCGGCTGATTGAACGCATGCAAGGCATTGTCGCGCCGGAAGATGGCGACCAGCACGAGTTGTGGGACAGCGCCTTCCACCGCGCCATCGCCGAAGCCGCAGGCAACCGTCTGATGCTGGGTCTGTTCGATGCCATCGATGCCGTGCGGCGCGATCCTGGCTGGCAGCATCTGCGGGTGCAGGCGCGTACCCCGGCACGCCTTGATAACTACGACAACCACCATCAGCGTCTGCTGAACCATATCGCCAACCGCCAGCCCCATGAGGCCGCAGCGGCGATGCGTGAACATCTGCTGGCGCTACAACAGGCGCTGATGGAAACCCTGTATACCGGCCATGAGGAGACGCCATGAGCGCTCAACCTGTGTTAGCGGTCAGCAACCTGCGCGTGCAGTTTCGCGGCTCGCCGGTGACCGTGCTGGACGACATTTCCCTGACGCTGCACGCCGGAGAAACCCTGGCGCTGGTTGGCGAATCGGGCTGTGGCAAAAGTATCACCTCGCTGACGCTAATGGGCCTGCAACCCGGCAGCGCGCAGATTTTACAGGGTGAGATGCAATTTGCTGGCCGTGACCTGCGCGCCCTCAGCAGCAGCGACTATGCCAGCCTGCGCGGCAATCAGCTGGCGATGATTTTTCAGGAACCGATGACCTCGCTAAACCCGGCCTTTACGCTCGGCGATCAGCTGAGCGAAGCGGTGATGCGCCATCGTCAGGTCAACCGCCGCACCGCAATGGAAGCCGCGTTGTTGATTCTGCAAAAGGTACAGATTCCGGCAGCAGAAATGCGCCTCAAGGCTTATCCACATCAGCTTTCGGGCGGCATGCGCCAACGCGTGATGATTGCCATGGCACTGATTAATCAACCGAAACTGCTGATTGCTGATGAACCCACCACCGCGCTCGACGTCACCATCCAGGCGCAAATTCTCGACCTGCTCAACACCCTGAAACAGGAAACCGGCACGGCGGTACTGATGATCACCCACGACCTCGGCGTGGTGGCGGAAGTGGCGCAGCGCGTGGCGGTGATGTACGCCGGACAGGTCGTAGAGAGCGGCACGGTGGAGGCGATTTTCAACGATCCACAACACCCCTACACCATCGGGCTGATGGGGTCGATTCCCAGCCTGAGCGCGCGCAATGGCGCGCTGGCGACCATTCCCGGCGCGGTGCCGCTGCCAGAAAACATGCCTGCGGGCTGCCGCTTCGCTACCCGCTGCCCGTTTGCGGAAACGCGCTGCCATCAGCACCGCCCGGCGCTGCGCGCGCTGGCAACCGATCATCAGGTGGCCTGTTTTCGCGCCCCACTGGAACAACACGTCACGCCGGGAGAGTGGGCATGAAACCAATTTTAGAATGTCGTGACCTGAGCAAAACCTTCGCTGGCCCCAATCGTCTGTTTAAACGCAATCGTGGCGTCACGGCGGTGGACCGCGTGTCATTGCAGGTGATGCCGGGCGAGACCCTGGCGATTGTCGGCGAGTCCGGTTCCGGTAAATCGACGCTGGGGCGACTGCTGCTGCGCCTGCTCGCTGCCAGTAGCGGCGAAGTGATGTACGAGGGCGAAAGCATCACCCACGCCAGCGGTGCGCGCCTCAACCAACTGCGCCGCGAATTACAAATTATTTTTCAGGATCCGTTCGCCTCACTCAACCCCCGCATGACGGTGCAGGAGATTGTCGGCGAACCGTTGTGGTTGCACGACAAGCTGAGCCGCGAGGCGCGCCATGCGCGTGTAGCAGAGCTGCTGCGCACCGTCGGCCTGCCTGCCGCCTGGGCCGAACGTTATCCGCACGAATTTTCCGGCGGCCAGCGCCAACGCATCGGCATTGCCCGCGCCCTCGCCTCGCAGCCGAAACTGCTGCTGGGTGATGAGCCCGTGTCGGCGCTGGATGTTTCGGTGCAGGCGCAGGTGGTGAACCTGCTGGAGAGCCTGAAGCAGCAATTTGGTCTGACGATGATCATCGTGGCGCACGGCCTGGCGGTGATCCGCCATATGAGCGACCGCGTGGCGGTGATGTACCTCGGCCAGATTGTCGAGCTGGCAACCGTCGATGAAATCTTTGATGCTCCGCTGCATCCCTATACCCAGGCATTGATCGCCTCTGCACCACAGATGCAACCGGGGGCCAGCCGCACTATCCCGATGTTGCAGGGCGATCTGCCCAATCCGGCCAATCCCCCTGCCGGATGCCGTTTCCACACCCGCTGCCCGTGGGCAACCGCCGAATGTCGCCAGTTTGAACCGATCAGTCAGGTTCTGAGTGGCGGACGGCAGATCGCCTGCCACCGCTGGCAGGAGATTAACCGCGACCGCAGCGCCATTGTGATTGCGCCGCCGTCAGCCGCCTTTTTACGTCGCCGCGCGCTGTTTGAGCAGGCGGTCAATCAACAAGCCTAACCCTCTGGAGATAAGCCGTGAAGAAAGCGTTATTAACTGCCCTTGGTGGTCTGATGTTGCTGGGTGCCAGCGCGCAAAGCCACGCTGAAAGCGTGATTCGTATCGGCCTCGGTGCCGACCCGGATATGCTCGATCCGCATCTGGCGCGCACCTATTACGGGCGATTTGTGTTTGCGGCGATGTGCGACCGTCTGGTTGATGTCGATGAAAACCTGAAAGTGGTACCGGGCCTCGCCACCGACTGGGCGTGGAGCGACGACGGCAAAACCCTGACCATGAACCTGCGGGATGGCGTAACCTTCCACGATGGCGAAAAATTCGATGCCAACGCAGTAAAATTCAATATCGAACGCGCGCTGACGCTGCCAGGTTCCCTGCGTAAAAGCGAAATTTCTTCGATTCAGAGCGTCGAAGTGACCGGGCCGTTGCAGGTCAAATTTCACCTGAAAACCCCGGACGCCGCGCTGCTCAGCCAACTGACCGACCGCGCCGGGGCGATGCTGGCCCCGGAAGCGGCGAAAAAGCCCGATTTCGCCACCCATCCGGTCTGCTCCGGCCCATACCAGTTTGAAAGCCGTGTGCAGCAAGATCGCATCGTGCTGAAACGCTTTGATCAGTACTGGAACAAAGGCGCGTACCACTTCGATAAAGTGATTTTCCTGCCGATTCCTGATGCCTCGGTACGCCTCGCCAACCTGCGCGCGGGCGACCTCGATCTGACCGAAGGGGTCGCCGCCAGTGATGTGAAAACCGTCGAAAGCGACAGCAAACTGGCGCTGGCGAAAGTCACCGGCCTCGGTTACCAGGGCATCACCTTTAACATTAATAACGGCAAAGTCGATGCCAACAGCCCGCTGAAAGATCCGCGCGTGCGTGAAGCCTTCTCGCTGGCGATTGACCGCGATGCGCTGAATCAGGTGGCCTTTGAAGGCTTGTACACCCCGGCAAACCAGGCGTTTTCTCCGGTCAGCCCGTATCACGTCAATATTCCCACCCCGGCGCGTGATGTGGAGAAAGCCAAAGCGTTGTTGAAAGCCGCAGGTGTCACCACCCCGCTGAATCTGACGCTACTGGTCACCAACAACCCTACCGCGCAGCAGGTCGGCCAGGTGCTCCAGGCGATGGTGGGTGAAGCCGGTTTCAACCTCAACCTGCAAATGAGCGAGTTCGCCACCCTGCTGGATCGCCAGCAGCGCGGCGATTATCAGCTCAGCCTGTCCGGCTGGTCGGGCCGCCCGGATCCCGATGGCAGCATCTATTCGTTTATCAACAGCAAAGGCACCCTTAACGATGGTCGCTACAGCAACCCGCAGGTGGATGAGTGGCTGAACGCCGCACGTTTGACCAACGATCAGGCGCAGCGCCAGGTGCTGTACACCAAGGTCGTGAACCAACTGCAAACCGATATGCCGATTGCCTACCTCTACTTTGAGCCGCGTATTTTTGGCATGACGAAAAAATTGCAGGGCTTTAAAGCCTGGCCAGACGGGCTGGTACGCCTGGCTGGTGTGAGCATGGCGCAGTAAACCGCTAAGGAGCGATGATGCTGGAACTGATTGTTAAACGGCTGCTGCTGGCTATCCCGACCCTGTTGCTGGTGAGCATGATGGTGTTCGCGCTGCAAAAGCTGCTGCCGGGCGACCCGGTGCTGGCGATGGCCGGTGAGGAGCGCGATCCAGCGGTCATCGCTCAGCTACGCGCCGAATACCATCTCGATGACCCGCTTCCCTCGCAATATTTCGCGTGGATTGGCAATGCGCTGAAGGGCGACCTCGGCATGTCGCTGCGCACCAAAGAACCGGTCACCTCGTTGATCGCCAGCAAACTGCCGGTCACGCTGGAGCTGTCGTTGCTGGCGATGCTGATTGCGTTGTTGATTGGCATCAGCATGGGGATCATCGCGGCGGTGCGTAAGGACAGTTGGGTGGATCACACCACCAACTTTGTCGCGCTTTCAGGCATCTCGGTGCCGCACTTCTGGCTGGGGATTCTGCTGATTCTGTTGTTCTCGGTGCATCTGCAATGGCTACCGGCGTCCGGTTTTGTGCCGGTGAGCGAAGATATGGCGCAGAACCTGAAAACCTTGCTGCTACCCGCCCTGGTGCTCGGCACCGGCCTTGCCGCCACCCTGATGCGCCATACCCGCGCCTCAATGATTGCGGTGCTGAAAGCCGACTACATCCGCACCGCGCGCGCCAAAGGGCTACTGGCCCCCAAAGTGGTGTTGAAACACGCTTTCCGCAACGCGTTGATGCCCATCGTCACCCTCACCACCCTGCTGTTTGGCGAGTTGTTGGGGGGCGCGGTGCTGACCGAGCAGGTTTTTACCCTGCCCGGCTTCGGCAAGATGATTGTCGATGCGGTGTTTAACCGCGATTACGCCGTAGTGCAGGGCGTGGTACTGGTGGTCGCCATCGGTTTTCTGCTGCTCAACCTACTGGCTGACGTTTTGTATCTGTTAATCAACCCGAAAATGCGAGGCTAACCATGAGCGAGGTGTTAACCGCTGGCGCAGTCCCTGCCGTCGCCAGGCCGAATCGCCGGGTACTGAAGAAGTTTCTGCGCAATAAAAGTGCGCTGATCGGCGCGGTGATTGTGGTGCTGTTTGTCGCGGTGGCGTTACTGGCCCCGTGGCTGGCCCCCTTCGATCCGATCAAAGCCAACTTCCTGGCGGTGCGTAAAGCCCCCTCGGTGCTGTACTGGTTCGGCACCGATGAGCTGGGACGCGATATTTTGTCGCGGCTGATTTGGGGGGCGCGAACCTCACTGTTGGCGGGCTGCATCTCGGTGCTGATCGCCATTTTAATTGGCGTCCCGCTCGGGCTGATCGCCGGTTACTGGCAGGGCTGGTGCGACGGCATTATCTCGCGCTTTATCGAAGCACTGCTCGCCTGCCCGTTTCTGATTCTGGCGATTGCCCTCGGCGCATTCCTCGGCCCCAGCCTGTCCAACGCGATGATTGCTATCGGCCTGTCGGCGATGCCGATTTTTGCCCGCCTGACGCGCGGCCAGGTGATCGCCATTCGCCATGAAGAGTATATCGACGGCGCACGGGCTATTGGCCTGCCGGATCGCTGGATCATCCTGCGTTACGTGCTGCCGAATGTGCTGTCGCCGATTCTGGTACAGGCCACGCTGGCGATTGCTTCGGCGATCATCACCGAAGCCAGCCTGTCGTTTCTCGGCCTCGGCCAGCAACCGCCATCGCCCTCGTGGGGGGCAATGCTGAACACCGCCAAAGGTTATCTGGAACAGGCTCCGTGGATGTCGATTTTCCCCGGTTTGGCCATTTTTCTCACCGTGCAAGGCTTCAACTTGCTGGGTGACGGACTGCGCGACGCGCTCGATCCGCGCAATGACTCACATTAAGGAAAGGTTATGAGTGAACTGGATTTTAACGTTAGCTACGCCTCACACCGTGCGCCGATGATGGGACGCAACGCGGTCGCCACCTCGCAGCCACTGGCGGCGCAGGCCGGTATCCGTATGTTGCAGTTGGGTGGGAATGCCGTCGATGCCGCGATTGCCACTGCAATGGCGCTGACGGTGCTGGAACCGACCGGCAACGGCCTTGGCAGCGATGCCTTCGCCATTATCTGGGATGGCAAAGAACTGCATGGCCTGAATGCCTCCGGTCGCGCCCCGGCGGCGTGGAACCCGGAGCGCTTTGCCGGACAGAAAACCATGCCGGAAATTGGCTGGGAAGCGGTCACCGTACCGGGTGCGGTCTCCGCCTGGGTAGCACTGGCGGAGCGCTTTGGCACCCTGCCGCTCACCACGCTGGCGCAACCGGCGATTGAGTATGCGCGCGATGGCTTTCCGGTTTCGCCGTTGATTGGTCAGCTGTGGCAGCGCGGCTACAACAAACTGAAAGATCAACCTGGCTTCAGCGCCTGCTTTGCCCCGGATGGCCGCCCTCCGCGCGCCGGTGAACTGTTCCGCAATCCGGCACAGGCCGCTACCTTGCAAAAAATCGCCGAAACCCAGGGTGAAGCCTTCTATCGTGGCGAACTGGCGCAGCAGATGGCCGCCTTTGCCGCCGAACACGGCGCGGCGCTGACGCTGGAAGACCTCAACCTTCATCGTGCCGATTGGGTGCAACTGCTGTCGCAGCCGTTCGCTGGCGGGTCGGTGCAGGAACTGCCGCCCAACGGTCAGGGGATTGCCACGCTGATTGCTCTTGGCATTCTGGAGCATTGCGACATTGGCCGCTACACGCCGGACAGCGTGCCATGGCTGCATCTGTCGATTGAAGCGATGAAACTGGCGCTGGCTGACCTCGAACGCTATGTCGCCGATGAGGACCATCTGGAGTTCCCGGCGGAGCTGCTGCTGAGCGACAGCTACCTGAAGCAGCGTGCCGCCCTGATTGACCCGCATAAAGCGGGTGATTTTACCTACGGCTCCCCGCAGCAGAGCGGCACGGTGTATCTCTCCACCGCTGATGCCAGCGGCATGATGGTGTCGTTTATTCAGTCTAACTTTATGGGCTTCGGTTCTGGCGTCGTGGTACCGAACACCGGCATCAGCCTACAAAACCGCGGTGCGGGCTTCTCACTCGATCCGCATCACCCCAATGTGGTGGCTGGCGGCAAACGCCCGTTCCACACCATTATTCCGGCGTTTGCGCTGGATGGTGACGGAAAGCCGCTGATGTCGTTCGGTGTAATGGGCGGCCCGATGCAGGCGCAGGGGCATTTGCAGCTGGCGCTGCGCATCATGCTGCATAAGCAAAACCCGCAAGCGGCGATTGATGCCCCACGTTGGCGCGTGGTGCAGGGACGCGAAGTGGTGGTAGAAGCCGGGATGGATCGCAATGCGATTGCGGCACTGCGCGGCATGGGCCATCAGATTGTGGTGGAAGACCCGTTGCAGGGCTACAACTTCGGCGGGGCACAGGCGATCGTCCGCGATGCGCAAGGGTTCTATATCGCCGCCACCGAAAGCCGTAAGGATGGGCAAGCGTTGGTGTATTAACGCCAGCCCTGCAAAACCTCGCGCAATAAATTGCGCCGCAACGTGCACTTAAGCGTCGCGGCGCGATTTATCGCGCAGTTTTTACCTCACCCCGCCGTTGTGCGCACCAGGCCATTGTTCTATCCTTTAGGACCTTTCCCATCGAATTGAATACATCCCGAATAATTCGGGTTGCAGCAAGGCGGCAAGTGCGGGAATCCCCAGGAGCTTACACCAGTAAGTGACTGGGGTGAGCGCACGCAGCCAACGCAGCTGCGGCACGAAGTATGAAGGGATAAGCCATTAGGTGACTTACAGGAGTTGAATATGGCGTCAGGAATTTCCCGCATCTGGATGCGTAGCGGCATGCTGGTCGTTACGCTACTCGCAGTGCTGCAACTTACCGCCTGTGGCGACAAAGAGGGCGATCAACGTAAAGCCTTTACTGATTTTCTGCAGAACACGGTGATGCGCAGCGGCGAGCATCTGCCCAGTCTAAGCGAAAACCAGAAGCAAACTTTCGGCAACTACGCGAGTGATTACGCCATTCTGTATGGCTTCTCCCAGCAGGTAAATCAGGCCGTGGAGCAGGGTATGCGCCCGGTGGTCGACGAACTGGCGGCCATTCGCGTTCCGCAGGATTACCTGACGCGCCGCGATACGCTGCGCCAGGCCAGCGGCAATCTGAGCGTGCTGACGCAGCAAATTCAGAGCGCCAAAATGCAGGCTGACAGCAGCCATGCCGCGCTGAAACAGCCGGATGATCTGAAAAAGGTGTATGACAGCGTCTTTGCCAAAGTGGTCACCCAACCGGCCAGCACCCTGATCCCTCTGCTGCCACAGTTGCAGGCGTTGAGCCAGGCCGCTGTCCAGACCGGTGATTACCTGCAATCGCAGGGAACGCGTGTGACCTTCAACGACGGTGGCGTACAGTTCCCGACTCAGGATCAGGCCACGCAGTACAACACCTTGATGAGCACCCTCTCCAGCAACGCCCAGGCTCTGACCCAGGCGCAGAATACCGTTCAAAGCGGTTTTCAGTAATTCCTCAGGCGGGTAATCATGGATTACCCGCTTTTCAGACTTTTGTCACTTCCTTACATCGCGCTTTTCTGATCCTTGCTGACCCGGCATAGTGTGATCTGACGCATTTTCGACCAAAGATTGTTTGTGATCCTCATCACATTTATGAAACAAACCACATAAGTAAAAAAGTGATTGTCATCACATTTACACCCCTGATTTGTCTAATTATTCAGCATCGTACTTTTCTTACACGCCTTTTTTGTGATCTGAATCACCTAATACCACCCCGACCACCCCAACTTAGCGTGATCTGCATCACACTTATTCCGCGCGCTACGCAGCGTCATAAACTAGTGCTAGAGTCCGCCTGCATACAGTAATGCCACGGCCCCCGCCGTAACGTCTTAACAAAAACAAACGCGCTCTCTTATTGCAGCGCGTCTCAATAAGGGGTGGGTTTATGTCCTCATCAGTGAAGGTCAAAGTTCAGAGCTTTGGTCGCTTTCTGAGTAATATGGTGATGCCTAACATCGGTGCGTTTATCGCCTGGGGTATCATCACTGCACTGTTCATTCCAACCGGATGGATTCCTAACGCGACGCTGGCGAAACTCGTTGGCCCGATGATTACCTACCTGCTGCCGCTGTTGATCGGCTTCACCGGTGGTCGTCTGGTGGGTGGCGATCGCGGTGGCGTGGTTGGCGCAATCACCACCATGGGTGTGATTGTCGGTGCGGATATGCCGATGTTCCTCGGCTCCATGATTGCGGGTCCGCTGGGCGGCTGGGCGATCAAACGCTTTGACCGCGCCGTTGATGGCAAGATCAAAAGCGGCTTCGAGATGCTGGTTAACAACTTCTCAGCCGGTATCATCGGTATGCTGCTGGCGCTGCTGGCGTTTATCGGTATCGGTCCGTTGGTGGAAGGCCTGTCCCACATTCTCGCCGCTGGCGTGAACCTGATGGTGCAGAACAACCTGCTGCCGCTGACCTCAATCTTTGTTGAACCGGCGAAAATCCTGTTCCTCAATAACGCCATCAACCACGGTATCTTCTCTCCGCTGGGTATCCAGCAGGCAAGCGAAGTGGGCAAATCGATCTTCTTCCTGATCGAAGCTAACCCAGGCCCGGGTATGGGCGTACTGGTCGCGTATATGATTTTTGGTCGCGGTAGCGCCAAACAATCCGCTGGTGGTGCCGCTATCATCCACTTCCTTGGTGGTATCCACGAAATTTACTTCCCTTACGTGCTGATGGCTCCGCGCTTGCTGCTGGCGGTTATCCTCGGTGGTATGACTGGCGTGTTCACCCTGACCGTCCTGCACGGTGGCCTGGTTTCTCCGGCTTCTCCGGGTTCTATCCTGGCCGTGCTGGCGATGACGCCAAAAGGTGCTTACTTCGCTAACGTCACCGCGATCATCGCTGCGTTTGCTGTCTCTTTTGTCATCTCTTCTATCCTGCTGAAAACCAGCAAAGTGAAAGAAGAGGACGATATCGAAGCGGCCACCAAACGTATGCAGGACATGAAAGCACAGTCCAAAGGCCAGAGCGTAGCGGGTGCACCGGTTGCCGGTGATGCCATGAGCGTTGACCTGAACCACGTGCGTAAAATCATCGTTGCCTGTGACGCCGGTATGGGTTCCAGTGCCATGGGTGCAGGTGTGCTGCGTAAGAAAGTTCAGGATGCCGGTCTGAGCAACATTTCGGTGACCAACAGCGCCATCAACGCCCTGCCGGGTGATGTGGACCTGGTGATTACCCACCGTGACCTGACTGAACGTGCGATGCGCCAGGCACCACAGGCTCAGCATATTTCGTTGAACAACTTCCTCGACAGCGCACTGTACACCAATCTGACCGAGCGTCTGGTGGCGGCCAACCGCAGCGAAGCGCATCGCGAAACCGTGCAGACCACGCTGGCTGACAGCTTCGACGCCGGTAACGCCCATCTGTTCAAACTGGGTGCGAACAACGTGTTCCTCGGCCTGAGTGCCAGCAGCAAAGAGCAGGCGATTCGCTTTGCGGGTGAGCAGCTGGTGAAAGGCGGTTACGTGCAGCCGGAATACGTGGATGCGATGCTGGAGCGTGAAAAGCTGACCCCGACTTACCTCGGTGAGTCGATTGCTGTGCCGCACGGCACCGTGGAAGCAAAAGACCGCGTGTTGAAAACCGGCGTGGTGTTCTGCCAGTATCCGGCAGGTGTGCAGTTCGGTGAAGAGTCTGACGAAGTGGCTCGCCTGGTGATTGGTATTGCTGCGCGCAATAACGAACACATCCAGGTGATTACCAGCCTGACTAACGCGCTGGACGACGAAAGCGTGATTGAGAAGCTGGCGAACACCACCAACGTGCAGGACGTACTGGATTTGCTGTCCGGTAGCAAAACCACCGCCTGATCACGTCGTTAAAATCCCTGGGGCGGGTATGCCCGTCCCCACTTTCCGGGGCGGACATGCCCGCCCCATCGTCATTTGATATGGGTCAAATTATGAAAGCGTTACATTTTGGAGCAGGTAACATCGGCCGTGGTTTTATCGGTAAGCTGCTGGCTGATGCCGGTATCGAACTGGTGTTTGCGGATGTGAATCAGGTGGTTCTTGATGCCCTTAACGCCCGTCATGAGTATCCGGTTCATGTGGTTGGCGAGCAGGCGAAAGTCGAGATTGTGAAAGGTGTCAGTGCCGTGAACAGCACCAGCGATGACATCGTGGCGCTGATCGCTGAGGTTGATATCGTTACCACGGCGGTTGGTCCGCAGATTCTGGAGCGCATCGCCGGTGGCGTCGCCAAAGGTCTGGCCTGCCGCCGCGATAACGGTAATGTCCGTCCGCTGAATATCATTGCCTGCGAAAACATGGTGCGCGGCACCAGCCAGTTAAAACAACACGTCCTGAAAGCACTGCCAGAGCAGTACCACGCCTGGGTTGAAGCACACGTTGGCTTTGTTGATTCCGCAGTGGACCGCATCGTGCCGCCGTCAGAAGCCGGCAGCAATGATCCGCTGGAAGTCACGGTTGAAACCTTCAGTGAGTGGATCGTCGATAAAACCCAGTTCAAAGGCGAGCTGCCAAACATTCCGGGCATGGAACTGACCGACAACCTGATGGCGTTTGTCGAGCGTAAGCTGTTCACCCTGAACACCGGTCACGCCATCACCGCCTACCTCGGCCAGCTGGCCGGTCACGCCACCATCCGCGATGCCATTCTTGATCAGAAAATCCGTGCCGTCGTGCAGGGTGCCATGGAAGAAAGCGGCGCGGTGCTGATCAAACGCTACGGCTTCGAGGCGGATAAACACGCCGCCTATATCCAGAAAATCCTCAGCCGCTTTGAAAACCCGTATCTGAAAGATGACGTGGAACGCGTAGGTCGTCAGCCGCTGCGTAAACTGAGCGCCGGCGATCGCCTGATCAAACCGACGCTGGGCACGCTGGAGTATCAGCTGCCGCACGCCAACCTGGTGCAGGGCATTGCTGCCGCGATGCATTACCGCAGCGCGCAGGACCCACAAGCGCAGGAACTGGCCGCGCTGCTGGCGGAAAAAGGCCCACAGGCCACCCTGGCGCAGATTTCCGGGCTGGATGCCAATAGCGAAGTGGTCACCTCGGTGGTGAGCGCCTATAACCGTAAATAATTCAGGTTGCAGGAAGGCGGCAAGCGAGTGAATCCCCAGGAGCTTACTGTAGTAAGTGACTGGGGTGAAAGAGCGCAGCCAACGCACATGTAACTTGAAGTATGACGGTTATACAACGCGATGGCATAATGCGCGCCACGTAGACTCATCACGCCCGACGGCGGTAGCTGAACGATGCAGGCAATAATGGAAGAGAAGCAAGCTTTTGAAAACCGGGTGCTTGAGCGCCTGAACGCCGGTCGTTCGGTGAGAAGCTTCCTGATCGCCGCCGTTGAGCTGTTGACCGAAGCGGTTAACCTGCTGGTTTTGCAGGTTTTCCGCAAGGATGATTACGCCGTGAAATACGCCGTGGAGCCGTTGCTGCTGGGCAACGGCCCGCTCGGCGAGATGTCAGT
Organism: Pantoea sp. At-9b; assembly: GCF_000175935.2. NCBI lineage: Bacteria > Pseudomonadati > Pseudomonadota > Gammaproteobacteria > Enterobacterales > Erwiniaceae > Pantoea > Pantoea sp. At-9b. Next base: position 90,420 of record NC_014837.1, on the reverse strand, counting down.
ACGGCTGAAGCTGATCTACGGTCTTGGCGTGATCAATCGCCATGAATATGAAGATTGTGAGCTGCTGCTGGCGCTGCGCGAGGAGTTGAATCACGACACCAATGAGTATCGTTTTACCGACGATGAAATCCTCGGCCCTTTTAGCGAATTGCACTGCGTCGCGGCCTGGCCGCCAAAACCCGACTTTACCCGTGATGATGACGAACTGCGTGCCATGCAGCAGCAGCGTTATTTGCAGATGGTCCGTTCGACCATGGTGTTGTCACTCACCGAACTGATTTCCCGCATCTCCCATAAGCAGGCGTTTAAAAAACCCGCGGTTTGAGGCAAAAATCCTGCGCGATAAATCGCGCCGCTACAGCGCGAAATCCGTAGCCGCGCGATTTATCGCGCAACAGCCGTGTCGTTATGGTGTATCCTTTCCCTGTTTTCCTTAACGAGTTTCCCCAATGAAAGAACAAGAAAAAGCTGAGATCAAACGCCTGAGCGATCAGCTGGATGCCCTGAACCGCAAAGAACCGCAGCTGCTGGAAGCCGGTGATGCCGAAAAAATCGGTGCACTGCTGAAAGAGAAAGAAGCGCTGGTGGTCGAAATTGAGCGCCTGCGTGGCGTGCGTGACGAGAAGTTAAGCAAAGAAGCGCAGCAGCTCCAGAAGCTGCCGTTCAGCCGTGAAATCACCAAAAAAGAACAGGCTAATATGGGTGCGCTGAAGAAAAGCGTGCGCGGCCTGGTGGTGGTACACCCGATGACCGCGCTCGGACGTGAAATGGGTCTGAAGGTGATGACCGGCTACGCGAAGCAGCCGTTCTGATTGCTTACGCGGCGTGTGACACGTCGCGTACTTCTGCCACACCTGCCGCCAGCAATACCTGCTGCGTCAGGTTATCCAGCAATTCATAACGACGGCGATATTCCGCACGTTTTTTGCTGGCGATCTCGTCCAGCGATTTACGCGCCATCTGCAATGGCAAGGTAAATACGCCATCTGCCCGCGCTTCCCCGCCCAATGACTGCCAGAATTCACTGTAGCTGGCAAAGAAGTGGTCGCCCTTGCTGTGCCGATAGCGCAGACTGCGAAAGACATGGGTGGTATCCCCCACCGCACTCATCGCCTGAACCCCACACTGCTGAGCCAGAATAAACACCGCTTCCATCAACAAACGTTTCGGGAATAAACCGTGCGCGGCTTTGGTGGCATCACGAATCACATCATTAGAAATATGTTTTCGCGGTCCCTGCAATCCACCAATTAATAAGCATCTTTGTTGGTTCTGATTAAAAATAGAGAATGACAACGAGGCGATCAATTTCTCTTCATAGCGCAATTCCAGCGTAATTTCGCCTTCACGGTCAAAACGCCCTGGACAGCAGTGAATCACAAATGATTCGTCATTTTTACCTTTAAAGCGGGTCAGCAGATTATCGCCCGGACTTTGCAGCAACTGACGCAGGGTGGCGTTTTCCAGCTCAGCCATCAGGTGATAATGGTCGAGAATCGCCTGCGCGCGTTGCGCCACGCTGAAGCCAGCGCACAGATACGGACGATGCGGTTTGGCAGGCAGCAACCCCTGTACCGTCAGCATTTGCGGCAGCTGCGGCAACGCGGCCAGCTGATTCAGGTAACGGTGAGTAGTAACAGGATAAACCAGTGTTCGTAACGCAAATTTAAGCCGGAAACTTTTGCTACGCCACAATTTATTTGGCACAAACTTTCCAGTTATTAACTGAAAAAACAGCGATGTGGACGAATCATTATTCGTCACTGAAGTTGTTATCATAGACATAATTATTTTTTTCGCCAAAGAAAACTGGCGCAACTATATGCCCCAAATTATCAACGACAGGTTAATAAGTTAGCGGCTGAGGGTTTGACGGGCGGGGATAAGTGGTTTGTTTAGATTTGGTTTAAAAAAAACCGGCGGAACCTGTCCACCGGTTGCTGTCGTGCAGAATGTCGACTTACTTGGCTGACGCGAAACGTGCAGCAGCTTCGTCCCAGTTCACCACGTTCCAGAACGCTTTGATGTAATCAGGACGTTTGTTCTGATATTTCAGGTAGTAAGCGTGTTCCCACACATCCAGACCGATGATCGGGAAGCCAGAAGCGCCAGAGATCGCTTCACCCATCAGCGGGCTGTCCTGGTTCGCAGTAGATACCACCGCCAGCTTGTCGCCTTTTTTCACCAGCCACGCCCAGCCAGAGCCAAAGCGGGTGGTAGCGGCTTTCTCAAACTCTTCCTGGAATTTTTCCACGCTGCCGAAATCTTTCTCAATGGCAGCTTTCAGTTCACCCTGCAGGGTGGTGCCGAGTTTCAGACCTTTCCAGAACAGGCTGTGGTTCGCGTGACCACCGGCGTTGTTACGCAGTGGGCCTTTTTTGTCTGCTGGCAGTTTGTCCAGTTTAGCGATCAGTTCTTCAACCGGAATACCGTCGAATTCGGTGCCAGCCAGTGATTCCAGCGCGGCATTGGCGTTGTTTACATAAGCCTGGTGGTGTTTAGAGTGATGGATTTCCATCGTCTGCTTGTCGAAGTGCGGTTCCAGTGCGTCGTAGTCGTAAGGCAGGGATGGCAGTGAATAACTCATGTTCTTCCTCTCCATTAGTGTTTGAGCAGCACAACCTCGCTGGCGTGCCGCGTAAGCAGTTGGATCATTATAGTTAAAATCATGATCTGGAAAAGGGTTATCAATGCCTTAGTAATGATAAGGATTTGAAGAATCTGGCAAAAGGTGCGCACGTAAGGTGAGGAAGCTGACCTCTACCGACGCATTGTTGTGCGGATCTGGCATAACGGCCTTGCGGGATCGCCAGGTAGCCTTCGGTGAAAAAAGTTTTACATCAAAAAATCCATAATATTTCAGAATTCATTTCAGGTTAAAAGTGAATGATATTGACTCATCCTGAATAAATCTCTTTTATCATTACCCTAATCATACCCACCCTCATGAAAATAAAATCCAAGCATATCCTGACAAGATGATTACAGCCTCAATTCAATAAAAAATTAATCTAAGTCAATAAAATGGCAACGATATTCGTTTCTGATCGTCATCGCTTAATAATAAAAATTCGAGGTTATATTTTATGACTATTTCTATCCATGGAAGATTCAATCAATGCCAGAACGCCATTACTACTGACACGATTAATAGCAACAAACCACTATTAGCCAAGGATATAAAGGGTGTTAACAATATTCAAAAAGAAATATCTTCCAACAAAACATGGAAAACCGTTGCAGCAATATCCGGGACCGTGTTACTTGGTACGGGAGTTTTCACTTTAGTATCCTGGCTCGCGCCCGGCAGCACAGCGCTGGTCTCTGCCAATGGCACAAATGCTGAAAATACATTGATAAACAATGCAATATCCCATGATGCGTCACCCAGGAATCCGCTATGGGATCACGTCGATAACATAACAGGAATTGAGTTAAATATCGTAACCAGTAAAAATGAAACCTTCTCGGACAATTTAACTATTGAGCCTCACAGGATTTTCACAGCTGCCACCAGCTTCAGAGACTCAGTGAGAGCAATGTTATTTAATGATTATATGAAATTGGTATCAACTGCAGGTGCTGGTGGGATAAATCGTCACTTTTCCCATTCACTGGAGATGGCGATATCGAAGGGAGAGAAAGTCGCAAATCTTTTTAACCGTCTGGTGATAAACAACGCGCGTTCCGAAGAATTTTCACCACAAAATATAGATGCAATGAAAAAAATTGTGGATCGGTTAATGGATGAAGTTCAGCACCTTAAAGAATATAAGGGTAACATGGATAACAGAATTAAAAAAAGAATCAAATTTGACCAAGACACGGCAAAAGAATGGCATGCCTATTTTCAATCTTCTTTTAACAAAATTGATGAAATGATTAATGCTTTATTAGAATTTAAGCACGGACATTAACCGCACCCAAGGTGCGCAATGCTATGCATTGCGCACCTTTCACTTTAGCGACCCAGCTCAGTCAACGATTTATCCAGCGCACCGACCAGCCAGTCGATATCGCTTTCCTGGAATGCCAACGGTGGACGCAGTTTCAACACGTTACCGTAGGGACCGGCCACCGAGGTCAGCACGTGGTGGTCACGCAGCTTCTCGATTAAATCCAGCGCCAGTGCCTTGTCCGGGGTTTTGCTGCTGCGATCGGCCACCAGCTCGAAACCAATAAACAGACCGGCACCGCGCACATCGCCAATCGCCTCGTGCCTTGCCATCAGTTTTGCCAGCTCAGCCTGCAATTTGGCACCCACTACGCGGCTGTGTTCCTGCAAGCCCTCTTCCTTGATCACTTTCAGCACCGCCTGCGCCGCGGCCATCGCCACCGGGTTGCCACCAAAGGTGTTGAAGTAAGGAATCTCGTCGCTGAACGCGGCCAGCACATCACTTTTCGCCAGCAGACCAGAAACCGGAATACCGTTGCCCATCGGCTTACCGGTGGTTACCACGTCCGGCACTACGCCGTGACGGGCAAAGCCCCAGAAAGCATCACCGGTACGGGCAAAGCCTGGCTGTACTTCGTCGGCAATAAAGATACCGCCGTTGGCATGCACCACATCCACCGCTTTTTGCAGGAAGCCCGGCGGGTTCGGCAGTACTCCATCGGAGGAGAAAATCGAGTCGGCAAGGAAACCGGCGAACTTAATACCGTGTGCCTTCATGTCGTCGATTTGCTTCTGGATTTCATTAGCAAACCACTCGCCCAGATCAGGCGCATTAACGCGGTAATGATCTGGCGGCGGCACCAGACGGGTGGTCGGAGCCAGCGGCTGGCCGGTGCCCAGCGCCGGAGACGCGCCAGACGTCAGGTCGCTGGTGCCGTGGTAAGCCTCCTGCGACACGATAATGCCGGTGCCGCCGCTGAAAGCGCGCGCCACGCGGATCGCCAGGTCATTGGCTTCCGAACCGGTACACATATACATCGCACGGTCGATGGCGTCCGGGGTGGTTGCCAGCAGTTCTTCGCTGTAATCGAGGATACGTTCGTGCAGATAACGGGTATGGGTATTCAGCATCTTCATCTGCTGATTCACCGCCTCAATCACCGCCGGATGGCAATGGCCAATGCTGGCCACGTTGTTGTACACGTCCAGATATTTGTTCCCTGCGGCGTCCCACAGATACTGCCCTTCACCGCGCACCAAATGCACTGGTTTACGGTAGAACAGGCGATACGACTCGCCCAGCACTTTGCTGCGTTTATCCGTCAGTTTGCGCGTATCGGCGTCCAGACCGTCGGCGTGCTCAGCACGAAAACTGTTGGTATCCATGATGGTGGAACGTGTAGCCATGATAACTCCCGTTGCGAGGTGAAAGGGGTGCATGCGTAATAACCGTCTGCTGATATCATGCCGGTTTTTACGACAAATGCAACCAAATACACAAATACAACCAAATACACATGACGGAATGATGAAGCTCAGGTAATCTTAGGCCCACGCTGAACTCGCTACAGGGAAATGTCATGTTGCAGGAAACCCGTTTACATCGCATTCGTGCGCTGCTGACGACACATCATCAGGTCAGTACCGAACGCGTCATCAAAGAGCTGGGTATTTCGCGGGAAACGGCACGGCGCGACATTATCGAGCTGGAAGCACAGGGTGTGGCACGACGCGTCCATGGTGGCCTGGTGGCGGTCGACAGCCAGCCAGAAGCGCCGCTCCGCGTGCGCCGCAGCGCGCAGGCAAAGGAGAAACGCGCCATTGCCGTGGCGGCGGTACAGCATCTGCAACCGGGCCAGACGCTCTTCCTCGATTCCGGTACCACCACCACCCTGCTGGCCGAGGAGCTGCGCACCATGTCCGGGCTGACCATCATCACCAACAGCCTGCAAGCCGCGCTGGCGCTGAGTGCCGCTGAAGAACATGAGCCGCTGAATAATCAGGTGATTTTACTGGGTGGCATGATGTCTGCCGGGGCGCAACAGACGCGTGGTGAAATGACGGTGGGCGAGATTTATCGCTATCGGGCCGATGTGGCGTTGCTGTCACCGGTCGGGATTGAGGCCAAACACGGTGCCACCAGTTTTCACCCGCATGAAGCGGCGATTGCGCGCGCTATGGTGCAACAGGCCAGCCGCACCATTCTGCTGGCGGACCACAGCAAACTGGGCGTGGTCAGCCGCACGCAATACGCACCGATTGCCGAGATTGATCTGCTGATCTGCGATGCGGGCCAGGCAAAACCCGGCGCGCTCAGCGCACTGCAACAGGCGCTGGCACAGGTGCAGGTGGTTTAACGCAACCGCTGTGGATGGGTATAAATGGTGGCACGCCCCGGTTTACTGAAGCCGACCAGCGTCAGGTTGCTGCGTTGCGCCACCTCCACCGCCAGCTGCGTTGCCGCCGATACCGCGAACAGAATCTCAACGCCACACATCGCTGACTTCTGCACCATCTCATAACTGGCGCGACTGGAAACCAGCACTGCGCCCTGCTGCCAGTCGGCCTTGCTGCGATAGCCCAGTAACTTATCCAGCGCCACGTGGCGGCCAACATCTTCACAGCCGCCGCGCAGCTCGCCCTGTGGCGACATCCAGGCGGCGGCATGAGTGCAACCGGTCAATTCACCCACCGGCTGGAAGTCGCGCAGACGCGCCAGGCCGGTATCGAGATGCTCAAGGGAAAACGTCTGGGTAAAGGGCAGCGGCGTAATCGGTTTGCCAATCTGGTCCAGCTGCTCCACCCCACAGACGCCACAACCGGTGCGACCCGCCATCGCCCGACGCTGTTCTTTCAGCGCCATAAAGCGGCGGCTGGAGAGTTCGATTTGTACTTCTATGCCGTTGCAGCCCGCGACCACATCAAGACCAAATATCTCCTGCGGCGCGTCGATAATGCCTTCGGACAGTGAAAAGCCAACGGCAAACGCCTCCAGGTCATTGGGCGTCGCCATCATCACCACGTGGGAGATGCCGTTGTAGACCAGGGCCACCGGGACTTCCTGCGCCAGCCAGTCCGGCTCCGCATGGGCCATGTCACGCCGCTGCCAGACCTGGGCCTGGCGCGCACCTGAGATCTCACTCACATTACCGGGACTTACCTGATCTTTCTGTGTCACTTTGTTCGCCTCGCACAACAACCTTACAAAAGCAGTGGTAATATTTAGCCGCTATACTCGCTTTTTTAGTTGGGTCATTTTGAACCCTTAGCCAGTGCACCGCAAAAAAATAAACGTGAGTAATGTCGAACCAAGGATTATCTCCCATGAACGTCAGCAGAAGAAAATTCTTCAAAATCTGCGCAGGCGGTATGGCGGGGACCACGGCAGCCCTGCTCGGTTTTACCCCCGAGCTAGCGCTGGCGGAAACGCGACAGTACAAATTGTTGCGCGCCCGCGAAACCCGTAATACCTGCACCTACTGCTCCGTCGGCTGTGGCCTGTTGATGTACAGCCTCGGCGATGGCGCAAGAAACGCTAAAGAAACTATCTTCCATATTGAAGGCGATCCGGATCATCCGGTCAGTCGTGGCGCGCTGTGTCCGAAAGGCGCGGGCCTGCTGGATTTTGTCCACAGCGACAGCCGCCTGCACTACCCGGAATATCGCGCACCCGGTTCTGATCACTGGCAGCGCATCACGTGGGACGATGCCTTTGATCGCATCGCGAAACTGATGAAGGCGGACCGCGATGCCCACTTTGTGGCGCAGAACGCCGACGGTGTCACCGTCAACCGCTGGCTGACCACCGGCATGCTGTGCGCCTCGGCCTCCAGCAATGAAACGGGCTATCTCACCCAAAAAATGACCCGATCGCTCGGTATGCTGGCGGTCGACAACCAGGCACGCGTCTGACACGGACCAACGGTAGCAAGTCTTGCTCCAACATTTGGTCGCGGTGCGATGACCAATCACTGGGTCGACATCCGTAATGCCAACCTGATTGTGGTGATGGGCGGTAATGCGGCTGAAGCGCATCCGGTCGGTTTCCGTTGGGCGATGGAAGCCAAAATCTTCAACAAAGCCAAACTGATTGTCATCGATCCGCGCTTTACGCGTACTGCATCGGTGGCGGACTTCTATACGCCAATTCGCTCCGGTTCTGACATCGCTTTCCTGTCGGGCGTGCTGCGCTGGCTGATGGAAAACGACAAAATCCAGCACGAATATGTGCAGGCGTATACCAACGCCAGCCTGATTGTGCGCGAAGATTATCACTTTGAGGATGGCCTGTTTAGCGGCTATGACGCGGACAACCGTAAGTACGATAAAACCAGCTGGAACTACGAGCTGGGTGAGGATGGCTTCGCCAAACGCGACGACAGCCTGAGCCATCCGCGTTGCGTATGGAACTTGCTGAAGCAGCATGTCAGCCGCTATACGCCGGAGATGGTCGAACGTATTTGCGGCACACCCAAAGCCGATTTCCTGCATGTCTGCGCACTGATCGGCGAGACCAGCGCGCGCGATCGCACCACCTCGTTCCTCTATGCCCTTGGCTGGACGCAGCACTCCATTGGTGCGCAGAACATCCGCACCATGGCGATGATTCAGCTGCTGCTCGGCAACATGGGGATGGCGGGCGGCGGCGTCAATGCGCTACGTGGTCACTCCAATATTCAGGGACTGACCGATCTCGGCCTGCTGTCACAAAGCCTGCCGGGCTACATGACGCTACCGTCGGAAAAACAAACCGATCTGCAAACCTATCTCAACGCCAACACGCCAAAACCGGCGCTGCCCGGCCAGGTGAACTACTGGGGCAACTACCCGAAATTCTTCGTGAGCATGATGAAAGCCTTCTTTGGCGACAAAGCGCAGGCGGAGAATAGCTGGGGCTTTGACTGGCTGCCGAAGTGGGACAAAGGCTACGACGTGTTGCAGTACTTCGAGATGATGTCGCAGGGCAAGGTGAACGGTTACCTGTGCCAGGGCTTCAATCCGGTGGCATCGTTCCCCAATAAACGCAAAGTGATTGATTCACTGTCGAAGCTGAAGTTCCTCGTCACCATCGACCCGCTCAACACCGAAACCTCGACCTTCTGGCAGCATCACGGCGAGTTTAACGATGTTGACCCGGCACAGATTCAGACCGAGGTATTCCGCCTGCCCTCCACCTGTTTTGCCGAAGAGAACGGATCGATCGTTAACTCCGGCCGCTGGTTGCAGTGGCACTGGAAAGGCCAGGATGGCCCGGGTGAATCGCGCAACGACGGCGAAATCCTCGCGGGTATCTACCTGCGGCTGCGCGAGATGTATGCGCGTGAAGGCGGGGCCGCGCCGGAACCCGTGCTGAACATGACCTGGAACTACCTGACGCCAGAAAACCCGGCGTCGGAAGAGGTGGCGATGGAGAGCAACGGCAAGGCGCTGGCAGATATCATGGATGACAAAGGCACCCTGCTGGTGAAAAAAGGTCAGCAGCTTAGTACCTTTGCGTATCTCAAAGATGACGGCACTACCAGCAGCGGTTGCTGGATTTTCGCCGGGAGCTGGACCGCGGAAGGCAACCAGATGGCGCGCCGCGATAACGCTGACCCATCCGGCTTGGGTAACACGCTGAACTGGAGTTGGGCATGGCCGCTCAACCGCCGCATCCTCTACAACCGCGCGTCTGCCGACCCGCAGGGCAACCCGTGGGATGCCAAACGTCAATTGCTGAAATGGGATGGCAGTAAGTGGGCCGGGATGGATATCCCGGACTACAGCACCGCCGCACCCGGCAGCAACGTTGGGCCGTTTATCATGCAGCCCGATGGTTTGGGCCGCCTGTTCGCGCTCGACAAAATGGCGGAAGGCCCGTTCCCGGAACACTACGAACCGTTTGAGACACCGATTGGTACCAACCCGCTGCATCCTAATGTGGTGTCAAATCCGGCGGCACGCGTGTTCAAAGATGATCTGGCGGCCATGGGCCACGCCGCTCAGTTCCCGTATGTCGGCACCACCTATCGCCTCACCGAGCATTTCCACTTCTGGACCAAACACGCGCGGCTCAACGCCATCGCGCAGCCGGAGCAGTTTGTGGAGATTGGCGAAGTGCTGGCGAATAAGCTGGGTATCGCGCAGGGCGACACGGTGAAAGTCAGCTCGAATCGCGGCTATATCAAAGCCAAAGCGGTGGTCACCAAACGTCTACGGCCGTTGCAGGTGGATGGCAAAACCGTGGATACCATCGGTATCCCGATTCACTGGGGTTATCAGGGCGTGGCGAAAAAAGGCTTTATCGCCAATACCCTGACGCCGTTTGTTGGCGACGCCAACACGCAAACGCCGGAGTTTAAGGCATTCCTGGTTAACGTCGAGAAGGTGTAAGGAGAACGAAGATGGCTTATCAATCGCAAGACATTATCCGCCGCTCCGCCACCAACGGCGTGACGCCACCGCCGCAGGCACGCAACCATCAGCAGGAGGTGGCGAAACTGATCGACGTCACCACCTGCATCGGCTGCAAAGCCTGCCAGGTCGCCTGTTCCGAGTGGAACGACATCCGCGATGAAGTTGGTCATAACGTCGGGGTGTATGACAACCCGGCGGATTTGACCGCCAAATCCTGGACGGTGATGCGGTTTTCTGAAGTCGAAGAGAACGGCAAGCTGGAGTGGCTGATCCGTAAGGATGGCTGCATGCACTGCGCCGATCCGGGTTGTCTCAAGGCCTGTCCTTCAGAAGGGGCGATCATTCAGTACGCCAACGGCATTGTCGATTTTCAGTCTGAGCAATGTATTGGCTGCGGCTACTGCATCGCCGGTTGCCCGTTCGACGTGCCGCGCCTCAATAAAGAGGATAACCGCGTATATAAATGCACCTTGTGTGTCGATCGTGTCACCGTCGGTCAGGAGCCGGCCTGTGTGAAAACCTGCCCGACCGGAGCCATTCATTTCGGCAGCAAAGTGGATATGCAAACCCTGGCCGGAGAACGGGTGGAGGAGCTGAAAACACGCGGTTACGACCATGCCGGATTGTACGATCCGGCTGGCGTCGGCGGTACGCATGTGATGTATGTGCTGCATCATGCCAACAAACCGCAGCTGTATCACGGCCTGCCGGAAAACCCGAGCATCAGCTCCGCCGTCACCTTCTGGAAAGGTATCTGGAAACCGCTGGCGGCGGTGGGCTTTGCCGCCACCTTTGCGGCGGCGGTGTTCCACTATGTCGGTGTCGGGCCAAACCGGGTCGACGATGACGAGGAGCAAAAATGATGAAAAAGCGCGATCGCCTGATTCGTTATAGCGCCCCGGAACGCATCAATCACTGGATTGTGGCGTTTTGCTTTGTCTTCGCCGCCCTCAGCGGATTGGGTTTCTTTTTCCCGTCATTTAACTGGCTGATGCACGTACTGGGCACACCGCAACTGGCGCGCATTCTGCATCCTTTTGTCGGCGTGGTGATGTTTGCTGCCTTTTTAATCATGTTCTTACGCTACTGGCGTCAGAATCTGATCAACCGCGAGGACATTTTGTGGGCAAAAAACATCCATAAAATCGTGCGCAATGAAGAGGTCGGCGATACCGGCAAATATAATTTCGGGCAGAAGTGTGTGTTCTGGGCTGCTATCATCAGCTTAGTCATGCTGCTGGTGAGTGGAATTGTGATTTGGCGGCCGTACTTTGCCGCTGCCTTCTCCATTCCATTGATTCGCGCCGCACTGGTGGTGCATTCGGTCTCAGCCGTGGCGCTGATTATCGTGATTATGGTGCATATCTACGCGGCCTTGTGGGTCAAAGGCACCATTACCGCGATGGTTGAAGGCTGGGTCCCTGCCGCGTGGGCGAAGAAACATCACCCACGCTGGTATCGCGAGCAGCGCCAACGCCAAACACAACAGGAAAAACGCCCCTGATGAGTATTCGCATTATCCCGCAGGACCAGCTGGAGAAAAGCGATAAGAAAACGGCGGATAACATTCCGCCGTTACTTTTCCCCCGGCTGAAAAACTTATATAGCCGTCGGGCCGCCCGTTTGCGCGAGCTGGCAGCGAAAAATCCGCTCGGTGATTACCTGCGCTTCGCCGCAGTGATCGCCCAGGCGCAGGAAATCGTGCTGTATGACCACCCTCTCCAGATCGATTTGCACGCGCGCCTGGCGCAAAGTGCCGAACAGGGCATTCCTCCGCTGGATATTCACACTTACCCCCGCGACGCCCACTGGCAGCGACTGCTGCATTCGCTGATCGCCGAACTGAAACCGGAGATGAGCGGTCAGGCGCTGGCGGTGCTGGAAAATCTGGAGAAAGCCTCGGCCACCGAACTGGAAACGCTGGCGACGGCGCTGCTGGAAGGCAACTTTGCCCAGGTCAGCAACGACAAGTCGCCGTTTATCTGGGCGGCGTTGTCGATCTATTGGGCGCAAATGGCAGCACTGATTCCGGGTAAAGCCCGAGCCGAATATGGCGAACATCGCCAGTTCTGCCCGGTTTGCGCCAGCGTGCCGGTGACCAGCGTGGTGCACATGGATGTTGGCCAGCAGGGTTTGCGTTATCTGCATTGCAATCTGTGCGAAAGTGAATGGTATGTGGTACGCAGCAAATGTTCTAATTGCGAGCAGACGCGTGATTTGCATTACTGGTCGCTGGATAGCGAGATGGCGGCGGTCAAAGCCGAAAGCTGTGGCGATTGCGGTACTTACCTGAAGATGCTCTACCAGGAGAAAGATCCCGCGGTGGAACCCGTGGCCGACGACCTGGCTTCGCTGGTATTGGATGCGCGCATGGAGCAGGAAGGGTTTTCTCGCAGCAGTTTGAATCCGTTTTTGTTTCCAGGCGAAGGATGATCGCGCAACACGCATATTTCATGTAACCACGGAGGCGTTCGATGAAACTGATTGGCAGCTACACCAGCCCTTTTGTGCGTAAAATTTCAGTGATCCTGCTGGAAAAGGGCATCGTCTTCGAATTTGTTAACGAATCACCGTGGAACGCGGACAGCCACGTGCCGCACTACAATCCGCTGGGCAAGGTTCCGGCGCTGGTGGATGACAACAAGCTCACCTGGTTTGACTCGGCACTGATTGCCGAAGCCATTGAGCTGCGCGGCGAAGCCCCGGCGTTATTGCCTGATGACCGCTTGCGGGCGCTGCAAATCCGCCAGTTGGAAAAACTGGCCGATGGTATCAGCGATGCGGCCCTGGTGATTGTACGTGAGCAAATGCGCCCCGGAGACCTGCAATCCGAGGAGGTCTTGCTGCGTAACCGGGAAAAAATCCTGCGCGGACTGGATGCGCTGGAAATCGCTGCGGCTCAGGGCGATTTACTCAACAGCGACACCCTCAATCTGGCGGATATCGCCACCGGCTGCATGATTGGCTACATCAATTTCCGCCGCGTGGTGCCGAACTGGTGCGTCAATCGTCCGGCACTGATCAAACTGGCGGAGAAGCTGTTTAAGCGGGAGAGTTTTGCCCGTACTGTCCCAGCCTCCAGTTAAAAGTTCTGCTTAATGAAAAATCTGTTTAGTCAGCTGCCTGCCATTGATAGCCTGCTGCGCGACCCCGCGTTGCAGTCTTTAATTGATGATGCAGGCACCGCTTTCGCCACCCGTCAGCTACGCGCCATGCAGCAGGAAGCGCGTGACTGTATCCAGCAACATCAGAGACTTCCTGCCTGGCATGCCAATTGGCCGGGTGAAGCGCTGCGCCGAAGTGCGCAGCAGAGTCAAAGCGCATTGCGCCCGGTATTTAACCTGACCGGCACCGTGTTACACACCAACCTGGGCCGCGCCTGTTTAAGCGATACGGCGATCGCAGCGGTGGTCGCCAGCCTGCGCCAGCCGGTGACGCTGGAATATGCGCTGGATGATGCCGCTCGCGGCCACCGCGATCGCGCCGTTGCCGCCCTGCTGTGCGAACTGACCGGTGCGGAAGATGCCTGTATCGTCAACAACAACGCGGCGGCGGTGCTGCTGATGCTGGCCACCCTGGCACCGGGGCGTGAAGTGGTGGTCTCGCGGGGGGAACTGGTGGAGATTGGCGGTGCGTTCCGCATTCCAGACGTGATGCGCCAGGCGGGATGTCGTCTGGTGGAGGTGGGCACCACCAATCGCACCCATTTGAAAGATTATCGCGCCGCAATCACCGCTGATAGCGGGCTGTTAATGAAAGTTCATACCAGTAACTACCAGATTCAGGGCTTCACTCATGCGGTTGGCGAGGCCGAACTGGTCACGCTGGGAGAAGAACATCAGTTGCCGGTGATTACCGACCTCGGCAGTGGCTCGCTGATCGACATGACGGCATACGGCCTGCCTGCTGAACCGATGCCGCAGCAGTTGATTGCGGCAGGCGTCAGCCTGGTGAGTTTTTCCGGCGATAAGCTGCTGGGTGGCCCGCAGGCGGGGATCATCATTGGCAAAAAAGCATTGATTGACCAGCTCCAGCAACATCCGCTGAAACGTGCGCTGCGCGTCGACAAAATGACGCTGGCGGCGTTGGAAGCGACGTTGCAACTCTATCGTCACCCGGAACATCTTCAGGACGCGCTCCCCACGTTGCACCAGCTGACGCGCCCCGCAACGGACATCCGACAGCAGGCTGAACGGCTACTGCCGGCGCTGGATAAGGTGTTTGGCGATGATTTTTCGCTGGCGATCGCTGCTTGTTCGTCACAAATCGGCAGCGGATCGCTACCGGTAGAACGTCTGCCCAGTTTTGCCATTACCTTCAGCCCACGCGATGGTCAGAGTGGCACGCTGAACGCGCTGGCACAACGCTGGCGCGCCCTGCCGCAGCCGGTTATTGGCCGCTTCAGCGCGGGTAAGCTGTGGCTTGATCTACGCTGTCTTGACGATGAAACTGCCTTGATGCGGAACCTGCTGCCATGATTATCGCCACTGCCGGGCACGTTGATCACGGCAAAACCGCGCTGCTCCAGGCACTGACCGGCATCAATGCCGATCGCCTGCCCGAGGAACAACGGCGTGGCATGACTATCGACCTCGGCTACGCCTATTGGCCGCAACCTGATGGTCGGGTGATGGGTTTTATCGATGTGCCCGGACACGAGAAATTTCTCGCCAATATGCTGGCGGGGATTGGCGGCATCCATCATGCGCTGCTGGTCGTCGCCTGTGACGATGGCGTGATGCCGCAAACCCGCGAACATTTGCAGTTGCTCAGCCTTGCCGGACAACCGCCGCTCAGCGTGGCGCTAACCAAGGCCGATCGCGTTGATAGCGCACGCATTGACGAAGTGCAGCAGCAGGTCGCCCAGTTAACGCAACAGCTGGGCTGGGCTGATGTCGCGCAATTTGTTACCAGCAGCACCACTCTGCAAGGCATTGAGGCCCTGCGCCAACACCTGACCAAGCTGCCTGAACCCGTTTTTAATCCACAGCAGCGTTTTCGCCTCGCCATCGATCGTGCTTTTACCCTGAAGGGCACCGGACTGGTGGTAACCGGCACCGCGCTGGGCGGGGAAGTCAGCATCGGCGCTACCCTGTGGCTGACCGGCGTCAACCAGCCGGTACGGGTGCGCGCCCTGCATGCGCAGAACCAGGCCGTCGCCCGCGCGCAGGCCGGACAGCGCATCGCGTTGAATATCGTCGGGGAGGTGGAGAAAGCACAAATCACCCGTGGTGACTGGCTACTGAGCCAACCACAGGAACACGGCACCACCCGGTTAACGCTGGCGCTTAGCCTGCTGCAACCGCAAAAAAATGCGTCGCAGCCGGTACACATTCATCACGCCGCCAGTCACGTGACCGGGCGTTTAACCGTGCTCAGCGATCAATTGGGTGAACTGGTGCTCAGCTCGCCGTTGTGGCTGGCGGATAATGACCGCCTGATCCTGCGTGACAGCAACGCACAATCCACGCTGGGGGGCGGGCGGGTGCTACTGCTGAACAGCAAAAAACGCGGTAAACGCCACCCCGATTACCTGGCCTGGTTGCAGCAACTGACGCTGGCGACGGATGATGAAACCAACCTGCGCGTCCACCTCAGGCAGCAACCTGCTGACTACAGTGAATTCGCCTGGGCGCGCCAGCTCACACCCACGGCAATGGATGCCCTGCTCGCCAGTATTGCCCCGGTGCGTTTACATCATGCGCTGCTGGACCCGGTCCAGGTCAGCCGCTGGCAGCAGCAATTACACGACGCGCTGGACCATTTTCATCAGCAGCACCCGGAACAGCCGGGTATCGGTCACGATCGCCTGCGCCGCATGGCGCTGCCACAGGCTCCGGCAGAGTTAGTGCTGGCACTGACCGATCAGATGCTGGCACAGGGGCTAATTCAGCAACGCCACGGCTGGTTACATCTGGCGGACTTCAAGCCACGCTTTAACCCGCAGGAAGAGCGACTGTGGCAGCAGGCAGGACCGCTGTTTGGTGACCAGCCTCTGTGGGTGCGGGACATGGCCAGCGCGCTTCAACAAAATGAACAGACGGTGCGCGAGCTGTTGCTGACAGCAGCACGGCTTGGACATATCACCGCGATCGTGCGCGATCGCTACTACCGTAGTGAGCAGATCCAGATCTTCGCCGATCTGATTCGCCAGCGTGCTGCCCTCGGTGGCAGCACCACCGCTGCCGATTTCCGCAACCAGCTCGGCACCGGGCGTAAAGTGGCGGTGCAAATTCTGGAATTCTTTGACCGCAGCGGTTTTACCCGCCGACGCGGCAATGAACACCTGCTACGCGATCCCCGGCTGTTTGTACGCTGATTTTCACGTTACCTCGCAATTGTCTGTGCAACTCCTGTGCAACAACAGTTCATCGTTGAACCAAAACATGCCAAGATGTAAGAATATTTCTTACATCAGGTAACCGCTATGGCACGGACTATGACGATCGATTTGGGTGATGAACTGCGCGAGTTTGTTGAATCTCTGGTTGCCTCTGGCGACTATCGCACGCAAAGCGAGGTGGTCAGGGAGTCGTTGCGTTTGCTGCGTGAAAAGCAGGCAGCATCGAAACTGGAAAAGCTCAGAGCGTTGGTGAAGCAGGGTCTTGAGAGCGGTGAGGGGCAAGAATGGGACAGGGAAGCCTTTCTTAGGAAAGTCAAAGCCAGGGTAGGCATAAATGAAAAGGACGATAATAGTACAACCTGAAGCACAGGAAGATCTCAGCGATATCTGGATTTATGGTTATCGGAACTTTGGCGAAGACCAGGCAAATTTATATAATCTAAAGTTTGATAAAATTTTTTCCAGGCTTGTTTCAAATGAATTAGGCCGCAGACGATATGAAATAGGAAATAAAGTTTTTTCAATACCTTGCGGCCAACACGTTATTTATTACAAAACTGAAATAAACGATATTTTTATTGGCCGAATATTGCATCATTCACAAGATACAGCAGCGTTCATTTTTGATAATCAACTTTTCTAAAAAACAAAAGGGACGATTTCTCGTCCCTTTCAGCTACTGCCTGGTGCGTGTTACTGCAACAGCGAAATATCCGCCACTTGCAGGAACAGCTCGCGCAGTTGGGCCAGCAATGTCAGACGGTTAATACGTACCGCCTGGTCATCCGCGTTTACCATGACTTTGTCGAAGAAGTTATCGACGGACTCACGCAGTTGCGCCAGTTCAATCAACGCATCCTGATAGCGACCTTCTGCGAAGTACGGTTGCAGCTTGCTGCTCAACGCCGTCACGAAGGTGGCCAGCTGGATCTCTTCGTTCTCTTTCAGCAACGAAGCCTGCACGCTGTCGTTCAGCGTTTCGGTCGATTTCGCCAGAATGTTGGAAACACGCTTGTTAGCGGCGGCCAGGGTGGTTGCCGCTTCCAGGGTACGGAAATGCGAAACCGCCTTCATACGGGCATCGAAATCAGCCGGACGGGTCGGACGACGCGCCAGCACCGCCTGAATGGTGTCCACGCTGTGGCCTTCTTCCTGATACCAGGTACGGAAACGACCCAGCATAAAGTCGATGACATCATCCACAACATTGCCGTTGCTCAGCTTGCTGCCGTACAGACGCACCGCTTCCTCGGTGAGGGTTTGCAGATCAAGCGGCAGGTTCTTCTCAACGATAATACGCAGCACACCCAGCGCAGCGCGGCGCAGCGCAAACGGGTCTTTATCGCCTTTCGGATGCTGACCAATCCCGAAGATGCCCGCGAGGGTATCCATCTTGTCAGCAATCGCCACAGCACAGGCAACCGGGTTAGACGGCAGCGCATCACCGGCAAAGCGCGGCTGATACTGTTCGTTCAGCGCCACCGCCACATCTTCCGCTTCACCATCATGACGCGCGTAGTGCATGCCCATCACACCCTGGGTGTCGGTGAACTCGAACACCATGTTGGTCATCAGGTCACATTTGGACAGCAGACCAGCACGGGTCGCGTGATTGACATCGGCACCGATTTGCGCGGCAATCCAGCCAGCCAGCGCCTGAATACGGTCGGTTTTATCACGCAGCGTACCCAGTTCTTTCTGGAACAACACGGTTTCCAGACGCGGCAGGTGATCTTCCAGACGCTTTTTGCGGTCGGTGTTGAAGAAGAATTCGGCATCTGCCAGACGCGGACGTACCACCTTCTCGTTACCGGAGATGATCTGCTGCGGATCGCTGGATTCGATGTTGGCAACGAAGATAAAGTTCGGCAGCAGTTTGCCGTCGTTGGCGTAGACCGGGAAGTATTTCTGGTCACCTTTCATGGTGTACACCAGTGCTTCTGCCGGTACGGCGAGGAATTTCTCTTCGAAAGTGGCAGTCAGTACTACCGGCCACTCCACCAGCGAAGTCACTTCTTCCAGCAGGCTGTCGCTCAGGTCAGCATTGCCGCCGAGTTTCAGCGCCGCTTGCTCAGCATCAGCTTTGATCTGTGCTTTACGGGCAGCGTAGTCCGCCACCACTTTGCCGCGTTCCAGCAGCAGTTGCGGGTACTGGTCGGCATGGTCGAGGGTGATTTCCGGCTCGCCCATAAAGCGATGACCACGGATCACGCGATCCGACTGAATACCGAGGATGGTAGCCGGAATCAGCTCATCACCCAGCAGCAGCGTGACGGTATGGACCGGACGCACAAACTGCACGTCGCTGGCACCCCAGCGCATCAGTTTTGGAATCGGCAGCTTACTCAACGCAGTGGCGATCATCGCGGGCAGCAGGGTCTGGGCGCTCTCGCCTTTCACCTGTGCACGATACACCAGCCATTCGCCTTTATCGGTGCTTAAACGCTCGGCCTGATCAACGGTAATACCGTTACCCCGCGCCCAGCCTTCAGCAGCTTTGGTGGCGTTGCCGTTAGCATCAAACGCGGCAGCGATAGCCGGGCCACGTTTTTCAACTTCGCGATCCGGCTGTGCGGCCGCCAGGTTTGCCACTTTCAGCGCCAGACGACGCGGTGCGGCGAACCAGTTCACCTCACCATGCGCCAGGCCAGCGGCATCCAGTTCAGCGGTAACCTGGGCAGCAAAGGCTTCCGCCAGGCTGCGTAGCGCTTTCGGAGGCAACTCTTCGGTGCCAATTTCCACCAGGAAAGTTTTATCGGTCATGGCTGCCTCTTACTTGTTGTTATTGCACATCGGGAAGCCCAGCGCCTCACGGGAGGCGTAATAGGCTTCTGCCACGGCTTTGGTCAGGGTACGAATGCGCAGAATGTAGCGCTGACGTTCGGTAACCGAGATCGCCTTACGCGCGTCCAGCAGGTTAAAGCTGTGCGCGGCTTTCAGGATGCGCTCGTATGCTGGCAATGGCAGCGGCTTTTCCAGCGCCAGCAGGTGCTGCGCTTCTTTCTCGTACTGCTCGAAGCAGGTGAAGAGGAAATCGACATCCGCGTATTCGAAGTTGTAAGTCGACTGCTCAACTTCGTTCTGATGGAACACATCACCGTAAGTCGTTTTGCCCAGCGGGCCGTCGCTCCAGGTGAGATCGTAAACGCTGTCCACGCTCTGGATATACATCGCCAGACGCTCCAGACCATAGGTGATCTCGCCGGTCACCGGCTTACACTCCAGGCCGCCCACCTGCTGGAAGTAGGTGAACTGCGTCACTTCCATGCCGTTAAGCCATACTTCCCAGCCAAGACCCCAGGCACCCAGTGTCGGGTTTTCCCAGTTGTCTTCCACGAAACGAATATCGTGTACGGTCGGATCGATACCCAGCTCTTTCAGCGACCCGAGGTACAGCTCCTGAATGTTGTCCGGTGAAGGTTTGATGATCACCTGGAACTGGTAGTAGTGCTGTAAACGGTTCGGGTTTTCACCGTAGCGTCCATCGGTGGGACGACGTGACGGCTGCACATAAGCGGCAGCGATGGGCTCCGGCCCTAATGCGCGCAGGCAAGTCATCGGGTGAGAGGTGCCAGCGCCCACTTCCATGTCCAACGGTTGGACGATGGTGCAGCCTTGACGCGCCCAGTAATCCTGCAAGGTCAGGATCAGGCCCTGAAAGGTCTTGGTATCAAACTTTTGCATGTTGAATTCGCACGCGATACGGGTGGATTAAAAAAGAGTGCGACAGTATACCCTTTGGTCGCGCAATGTGCAGCCGGAAATCCTGACGGCGCTGGTACGGGCAAAAGTGGGCAAAACACAACAATAAGAAAATCGTATACGATTTCGAACACATCGCTACGCTTCAGTTCATTAAGGATTTTATTTATTTAAAATCATAAAGATAAATAAAATAACCTTCCACGCACATTCGTGACACAAATCACCTTTTTTACCCTATGGTCAAAAATCGCACATTGACACTTGTATAATCGTATACGAAATTGCGGTGAAACAAATTTGACGAGAATTTGACCATGAAAACCGCCATTGCCTATCCCGGTATGAATGCCAGCGACCGTCCAATGGGACCGGCACCGCTCTCTGCCGCCGTCTTGCACGAACCCATGCTGTTTATCTCCGGCCAGGTCGCCATTGACCCCTATAGCGGCCAGATTATCGGCAACGATATTGCCAGCCAGACGCGTCAGGTACTGAAGAATGTTGGCGACCTGTTAAGCGCAGCGCAGATGACCTTCGACAATGTGGTGCGCGTGACCATTTATCTGACCGATCTCAGCACTTTTGCCGCGATGAATGCGGTGTACAGCGAATTTTTCTCGTTCCCGTTCCCGGCACGCGCCACCGTCGGCATTCAGCTCAACCATCCTGACCTGTTGGTCGAGATGGAAGTCACGGCAATGCGTTAAGGAGTCGCGATGCATATCCATATTGAGAACGACGCCAACGGCCCGGATGCCCTGCAACTGCCTGCTGAACTGTTGCGTCAGCGGCTGGAGACGCATCCGCAGCTGCGTAGCCATTTCACGCTGAGCGACAACCGCAGCGCAGCGCAGAGCGCCAGCTTCCTCGCAAACTGCGACATCCTATGGGCCGGACGCAAACTGGCGCTGGACCAGTTCACGACGCCCCGCCTGAGCTGGGTACAAGTGATGTCAGCAGGCGTCGAGCAGTGGCTGCCCCATTTACCGCAAGGGGTGACCCTGACCAACGCTTCGGGCGTACATGGCGACAAAGGGGCGGAATTTATTCTGATGGCGGCGCTGATGTTTAACTTCGGCATCCCCGGTTTTCTCCAGGATCAGGCTCAACGCCTGTGGCGACCGAGTTTCGGCGGCTGTGCGCGTGACAAAACCGTGCTGCTGCTGGGTGTCGGCGGCATTGGCTCCGCTGCGGCACAACGCCTGACAGCGCAGGGTTATCGCGTGATTGGCGTGACGCGCAGCGGCGAGTGTAGCGCCCCGGTAGAGCGCTGTATCAGCATCGATGCCGTCGATGACGTGCTGCCGCAAGTGGATGTGCTGGTATCAACGCTGCCGCTGACACCACAAACCCAGCGCCTGTTTGATCGCCGTCGTCTTGATCTGCTGCCGAAACGCGCCGGGATTGTGATTGTCGGCCGCGCCGATGTGTTTGATTACGACGCGATGCGCGAAAAGTTGAACGCGGGCGAACTGGCGGGCGCGGTACTGGATGTCTATCCGCAGGAACCGCTGCCGACAGATGACCCGCTGTGGCACACCCCCGGCGTAGTGATGACGCCGCATTGTAGCCTCGACGATCACGCTGCCTACCTTGAGGGTTGCCTTGAGGTGTTTATCGATAACCTGGTGCGCTTCCGCAGTGGTCGGGCGCTGCGTAATCAGGTGGATATCGCGCGCGGGTATTAATTAGCGCATTTCGTGTTTGAGCACCACCGGTATTGCGCCATTTATGGCGATCAACAAAAAGCACCAAAAAGTTCATAAATCAGAAGGTCATCGCTTAACCATTCACCATGCACCAGGGGAACCTTATTATGAAATTTGCACGCCTCGCTTTGTTGTTATCTGGCCTCTCCGGCACCATGCTGGCTGGCCTGTCCAGCGCCCATGCGGCCACCGATCCGATCACACCCACCGCCAGCGACTTCGCCGCCATGGCGCAGTGCAAAACGCTGCAAACCAAATATCCGTCGCTGAAAGGCAAAGATCTGGTGGTTGGCCTCGGTGGCTACACCAAAGGGTTTGAAGCGCCGTCAGAGAACGATCCCAGCATCATTGAAGGTCTTGATCCTTCACTGTTCGAACGTATCAGCAGTTGCCTCGGAGCGAAGCACAGTTACCAGAACGGTTCGTTCAACGTACTGCTGACCTCCATCGCCAGCGGTCGTGCCGATATCGGCCCGATGCTGTATGTCACCGATGAGCGCCTGAAGCAGATCGCCTTCGTCGCGTCGGTCCAGGTGCAGGATGGTTCCGTGGTCGCCAAAGGCAACCCGAAGAAAATCAACAGCGTTGATGACCTGTGTGGCAAAACCGTTGCCGCTGCCGCCGGCACTTACGAAGCCAACAAACTGGTGCCAGAGCAGAGCGCCAAATGCAGCGCCGCCGGTAAGCCGGAAGTCAGCATGCTGATGGTGCAGAACACCGACAACAGCATCCAGGCAGTGAAAAGTGGTCGTGCCGATGTCTACCTGACCGAAGCCGGTTCAGCCCGCGCTATCGCCAAGGCTGACGGCACGCTGGACAGCGCCTTCACCGTGGACCTGCCGATTATGGTCGGTTTTCCGATTGCCAAAGACAACGCCACGCTGCGCAGCGCGGTGCTGGATGCCATGAAGGTGATTCAGGAAAGTGGCGCACAGAAAAAACTGCTCGATTACTGGGGCCAGGGCGGCAGCGCTGAACGTCCGGTAGTTGCTCGCGGTTAATTACGTTCCTGAAAGCCTGCCGGAGATAATGTGGTGGATGATTTCTTAAAATATTTAACCCTGCCTTATCTCTGGCAGGGCGCCGTGATCGCAGTTGAACTGCTGGTCGGCGCGTTAGCGGGCGGCATTCTGATTGGTTTTTTTCTGGCGCTGGCCAGCACCTCTAAGTATCTGTTTATCCGCTTACCGGTGAAGATTTATATCTATACCCTGCGCGGCACCCCGGTGCTGCTGCAATTGATTCTGCTGTACAACGTGCTGCCGGAATTTGGCCTGCGCTTCAGTCCGTTCACCAGTGCACTGCTGGCCTTGATGATTAACGAGACCGCCTTCTGCGCCGAAATCATTCGTGGCGGCATTATGGCGACCGATCGCGACCAAAGCATGGCGGCGCAGGCGTTTGGCTACTCGCGCACCAAAGAGATGATCCATGTGGTGATCCCGCAAGCGTTGCGCGCCATCCTGCCAACCATGGGCAACGAAACCGTGGGCCTGCTGAAATCCACCTCGCTGGCCTCGGTGGTCGGTGTCAATGAACTGACGATGCGCGGCCAGGCGATTGTGTCGCAAAACTTCCTGTTTATCCCGGTGCTGGTGGCCTCCGGCGGCATCTATCTGATCCTTTCCACGTTGCTGGCCGGGGGGCAGTGGTGGATGGAGAAATTCTATAACCTCGACGAACGCGCCCGTCGCGCTCGTGCCCGGCTGGCATTACTGCCGCAGGAAGCCGACATCACCCCGATGCACCTGCCGAAACGCCGCTGGGACACGCAGACCGCCGCGCCGGTACTGGAAATCGATAATTTGTGCGTTGAATACGCCGGTAAAACCGTCCTCAACAATCTGTCGCTCACCGTGCGACGTGGCGAAGTGGTGGTGCTGCTCGGCCGTTCCGGTTCCGGTAAAAGTACGCTGCTGAAATCGATTCTGGCGCTGACGCCGCGCCTGAAGGGCACCATTCAGACCGAAGGGCATTTTATGGGCACCGATGCCAACGGCAAGCCGCTGGCACAGCGTCACCTGCCCGTTAACCGCGCCAAATCAGGTATCGGTATCGTGTTTCAACACTTCGCGTTATTTGATCACCTGACCGCGCTGGAAAATGTGATGAGCATTTTGCTGCGCGTACAGGGTGCGCAGCCAGAAGTGGCTCGTGCCAAAGCGATGCGTGCGCTGAAGATGGTCGGTCTTGGCGATTTCGCCGCCTCGCTGCCGCATGAATTGTCGGGTGGACAGAAGCAGCGTGTCGGCATTGCCCGCGCGCTCGCCGCCGAACCACAAATTCTGCTGTTTGATGAACCCACTTCGGCCCTCGATCCTGAACTGGTCCGCGAGGTGAACCAGACCATGCGCAGCCTGGCGCAAACCGGTATCACCATGATCATCAGTACCCACGATATTGCTTTTGCCGCTGGCGTCGCTGATCGCGTGGTGTTTCTGCAAAACGGGGCGCTGATTGAAGAAGGACCACCAGCGATCCTGAAAAACCCGACCACACCAGCCTTTGCCACTTTCCTTGAACACGAAAACGCCACGGAGGCGCAGCATGCTAACGCCTGAGTTACCGTTTGAACGCGCGGCGCGCGAGCGCCTCGGTGAACCGCTGTTTCGCTATATGCAGGGGCTGCCAGCTGATGCCTTGGGCGACGAAAATGATGCCAACCATCTGGCGTTGCGCCGTTATCGCCTGTTGCCGCGCGTGTTACAGGGCAATGAGACCATCGACACGCACACCACCCTGTTGAACCAAACCTGGGCGGCTCCTATCGGCGTTGGTGCCTTCGCCGGAGACCGTATTTTCCATGACGAGGGTTTGCTGCCGATTGCCCGCGCCTGCAAACGCCTGCAACTGCCACTGGTGATCTCCGAAGAGACCGTGACACCGCTGGCGCAGATTGGCGCGACATATGACCGCTGCTGGCTGCAACTGCGCGCGGCGGGTGAGGTGGCACGCATTAAAGCGTTAATCGACCAGGCAGCAGCAAGCCAGTTTAAAGCGATCGTGCTGACAGTATTAGCGCCGGTCCATCCGGTTGCGGGCCTGCAACCGGGCGGGTTCTCGGTGGGCGACGCGCTGAAACAACGCGGCTGGCATACCATCGGCGGCACACAACCCGGGGTGGAGGCGCTGCCTGCGTTTCCGGTGTGGCGTTGGCAGCAAATTGATGAAGTCGCAACGCACTGCGCCGATCACGGTCTGCCGCTGTTACTAAAAGGCGTGCTGCATCATGATGATGCCGCCCCGGCAGCAGCGCATGGCGTGAGTGGCCTGATCGCCTCCAACATCGGCCTGCGCCAGAGCGCGCGCTGGGTGACACCGGTCGACCAATTGGCCGATTTGCAGGCGGTCACCCGTCTGCCGCTACTCTTGGATGGCGGCATTCGTAGCGGCAGCGATGCCGTGGTGGCACGCTGCCTCGGTGCAGCCTTATCACTGAGCGTGCGTCCGGTCATCACCGCGCTGGTTACCGGGGGAGAGGCAGCGGTGTTTGACCTGCTTTCCGGCTGGATCAACGCCATCAGCGCCATCAGCCACTGGTGTGGTGTCAGCGACATGGCCGCGCTCAATGGCAGCTTTGTCATGGAGGCGCGCGGCTGATGCATCACTTAATTTTCAATCAGGGCGATGCCAGCGAATCACGTATTTATTACTGTGCCCACTATCTGGCAGAAAGCCTCGGCCTGTACGCCGCGCAACGGCTGAACGTCTCCTTTACCACCAGCGAATCCGGCGGACATACCATTCAGGGCGGTCAGGTGCCTGCGGTGCTTAACCGCGAGGCCGATTTAACCCTCGGTGGCCCGATGGTGGTGATGAAGCATTACCAGCAACACGGTGCGGAATTGCAGTGCTTTTGCGCCTCGGTCGCCGCTAACCCCTGGTTTCTGGCGGCAGCCCAACCACAGCCTGATTTTCAACTGCGCGATCTGCGCGGCAAACGGGTGCTGGATGTGGGTAACGTTGGCACCGCCAGCCTGACCTTCCGCTGGCTGCTGGCCCAACATGGCCTGCAGGAAGATGTCTGCATCCTGCCCAGCAGCGGCAATACCGAACATGACTTTGCGGCGGTGGCTGCGGGTGAGGTGGATTACGCGTTGCATGCCATGCACGCGTTGGCCCCGGCTATCAGCGCCGGGCAGTTAGCCAGCGTCACCAGTCTGGCGAGCCTGTGCGGCAGGGTGCCGTGGAGCGCCTATATCGCCCGTGCCGATGTGTTGCGCGAAAAAGCCGCGGCCTTTGCCGCCTTTAGCGTGGCGACACAACAGGCGCTGGCGTGGATCGCGCAGCATGATGCCACTCGCCTCGCTGAACGGGTGAAGCCCTGGTATCCCGATTATCGCTTCGATGCGCTGGTCGCCGGGCTGGCGGCCTATCAGCAGGCTCAGGTGTTTGCGCCGGACAGCCGCATCCCACGTGGCGAATTTGACCACTTCAGCCAGTTGCTTGCGGCCATTGGCTGGCTCGATCCTTCTCAGCCCGTGCCTTATGACGCGCTGGTAACCCAAGCGGGAGCCGAATCATGAAACAGTTAATTATCAACGGGCTGGTGGTAACGGAAAGTGGTGCCGCACCGGCAGACCTGTTAATCGAAGCGGGAAAAATCAGTGGCATTCTGACGCCTGGCGCTTACGACGGCACGGTGGATAACCTGATTGATGCCAGCGGCTTGATCGTGCTGCCGGGGGCGATTGACGTGCATACCCACTTTACCGGCTCGCACGATTTCCCTGAGCAGGAACTGCGCGAAGGCACACGCGGCGCGGCGGCGCATGGCGTGACCACTATCGTCGAAATGCCCCATTCGTTACCACCCGCCACGTCGCTCGCCAGCTTTACTGCCAAACGCAGTTGGCTGGCTGAGAACTGCTCAGTGGATTACGCCATGTGGGCCGGGCTGGATGGCCGCAACGTTCACGAACTGGCAGCACTGGATCAGGCCGGTGCCGTGGCATTCAAAGCCTTCCTGTGTAGTGGCGCACCGAATGGTGACGCCACTGATGCCAAAGGCTTACCGCGCCTTGATGATGATGGCCTGCTGCGCGCCATGCGCGAACTGGCGACCTTCGATGGTTTGATCGGCGTGCATGCTGAAAACCACGACATTCTGATTGGCGCAGGTAGCGAACTACGCCGGGCCGGGCGAAAAGATATCCGCGCTCACGCGCTGGCCGGGCCAGAAATTGCCGAGATTGAAGCGGTGGGACGTGTGCTGGCGATAGCCGCCGAGACCGGCGCACGTTGCCATATCGTCCATGTCAGCTCAGCACGCGCCGCCGAAACCATCATCGCCGCGAAAGAGACCGTGCGCGCCAGCTTCGAAACCTGCCCGCACTACCTGATTCTGGATGAGGAAGACCTGGTACGTATTGGCCCGAATGCCCGCTGCGGCCCGCCGATCCGTCCACGTCCGGTGGTCGATGCGCTGTGGCAGGTGCTGCTGCGTGGCGATATCGACATGATCGCTTCCGACCATTGTCCCTACACGCCAGAACAAAAGCTGGCCGGTGAATTCAGCATCTGGGACGCCGGTATGGGCCTGACCGGGGTGGAAACCCTCAGCCCGATGTTCTTCAGCACCGCGCATATCGATCGGGGTCTGTCGCTGACAGAATTTGCCCGTATGACCGCCAGTGGTCCGGCCAAAGCCTTCCGTCTGTGGGGCAAAAAAGGGGCCATCGCGCCGGGCTTTGATGCCGACCTGGTGTTTTACGATGCCAGCCAGAGTTGGACGGTGACGGGTGAAAATTTCCAGGGGCTGGGCAAATGGAGCGCATTTGAAGGCATGCGCTGTCAGGGTAAAGTGGTGCGCACGCTTATTCGAGGCGTCACCGTTTACCAGGATTCCCGGATACAGGTTGAACCTGGCTTTGGTCAGTTCGTGACCCGTCAGGCATAAACAGGATGATTACCATGGCAGGAAAGTCGACCCGTAGTAAAAACAGCGCCCCACTGGCGCTGGAAGAACAGACCGAAAACAGCTGGAACGCGGCGCGCCCGCGAACCCTGGTCGATCATGCAGTAGATGCCATTCTGAGCGCCGCCTCACGCGGCCTGATTCTGCCCGGAGATCGTATTGCCGAGCCAGATCTGGTCGCGAAACTCGGTATGAGCCGCGTGCCGATCCGTGAGGCGCTGCGCATTCTCGAAAGTCAGGGCATCGTTACCAGCGAACCTTATAAAGGCATTCGCCTGATGGAGATCTCCCATCAGCGGCTGGAACAGATTATTGATGTGCGTATCCCACTGGAGACGCTGGCCTGCCGCCGCGCGATTGAAGCCGGACGCAACAGCGCCACGCAGCTCACCCAGTTGTACCAGGGCGTTGCCGCCATGCAGATGATGATGCAGCGCGAGGATGTGTATGGCTTTGCCTCAGCGGATACCGATTTTCATCGCACGCTATGCAGCTTTGCCCACAACCCGGTGTTGAGCAATTTGTGGGAGTCGATTGCACGCCAGCTAACGGTGATTTTCGGCCTGTCCACCATGGGCAAATCGATGAGTGACATTATCGAAGAACATCAGCGGCTGATTAACGTTTTCGCGGAAGGCGACATCGTCAAAATGACCGACGAGATTGAAAACCATATCCGCATTCAGGCTCTGGATGTGGACTACGAAACCATTATTTCGCAGCGCCGACAGCAACGCTCCAGCGCCGGTTGACGCCTTTTTTCTTGCTTTTACACCAGGATAACCTCGATGAAGATCACCAACGTCGAGGCGTTTTACCTGCGCCTCCCGGTCATTGAACAGCGCACCGACAGTTCACAGGATGCGTTGTTGATTAAAATCACCACCGATGCCGGGATTACCGGTTGGGGTGAAGTGGATGGCAGCCCTTATGTCACCAAAGCCATCATCGAAGCCCCCTATTCCCACACCATGGTCACCGGCCTGAAATCGCTGCTGATCGGTGAAAACCCGCTGGAAACCGGGCGGCTGTGGAAAAAAATGCACCGCGCCACCATCTACTATGGCCGCAGTGGTGCGGTGTTGCAGGCGATGGCGGGGATTGATATCGCGCTGTGGGATATAAAAGGCAAAGCGCTGGGCAAACCGATTGTCGAGCTACTGGGCGGGGCGCTGCGCGACAAAATGCGCGTCTACTCCTCCAATATGTTCCAGTTCAGCGTGACCGACACTGTCGCGCGCGCGAAGCACGCTATCGATACCGGTCATACCGGGGTGAAATTTGGCTGGGAGCCATTCGGCACCGATGAAGCGCTGGATTTACGTTATCTGGAAGCGCTGCGCCGCGAGATGGGCGACAGCGTGGATCTGATGCTGGACGTCGGTCATGTGTGGGATGCCAAAACCACCATCCGGCGCAGCCAGCGTTATGAACATCTGAACCTGTTCTGGATTGAAGAACCCCTGCACCCGGATAACTACGCGGGCTATGGCCAGGTCTCGGCAGCCTGCCAGCAACATATCGCCGCCGGTGAACAGGAGTGCTCGGTAGTGGGCTTCCAGCGCCTGATCGACGAAGGCGGTATCGATATTGTGCAGATTGACCTGACGCGCACCGGTTTCACCCAAGCGATGGAAATTGCCAGCTATGCACACAGTCGCGGTCGCAAGGTGTGTAATCACAACTTCACCACCGATATCAACACCGCCGCCTCGCTGCATTTCCTCTGCGCCATTGAGAATGCGCTGGTGATGGAATATTGCGTCGAGCCGGGTGAAATCAGCCGCTCGCTGGCGAAGAATCCGGTACGCATCGCTGATGGCTACGCCTGGCTGCCTTCCGAGCCCGGCCTGGGAGTAGAACCGAACGAAGCGGTGATCGAAAAATTCCTCGTGCGTGATTAACCACCTACGCGCCAACAGCCAGATGGCTCTGAATTTCAGGCCCAAAGGTTGTTGGCGCGCCTCTCGCTGACTACCCTTCTCCACCAGGACGTCCTGCGCACGGGGAAGCTATGTCGCAAAAAATTTACTGGATCGACAACTTACGTGCCATCGCCTGCCTGATGGTGATCGTCATTCATACCACCACCTGGTACATCACCGGACCGCTGGCGGTGACCGGCATCAGTTGGGACGTGGCCAATGTGCTCAATTCCGCATCGCGTGTCTGCGTGCCGCTGTTCTTTATGATTTCAGGCTATCTGTTCTTCGGCGAACGCAGCGCACAGGGGCGGCATCTGCTGCGTATCGTGCTGTGTTTGCTGTTCTACAGCGCGGTGGCGCTGGCGTATATCACCTGGCTGACGCCGATCAGCGAAGGGCAGTCACTGCTGAAATTGTTGCAGAAACCGGTGTTTTATCACCTGTGGTTTTTCTTTGCGATTATCGGTATTTACCTGCTGTCACCGTTAATTCAGGTGAAACAGGTGCCACCACGCTATGTCGTGCTGCTGGTGGTGGTACTGGCGGTGCTTGCCAATCCCAATACCATCAGTCAGTCGGTCGGCCCGTTTCACTGGTTGCCGGTCAATTTGTACGTCAGCGGCGACAGTATTTATTACCTGTTATACGCGCTGTTGGGGCGGGCGATTGGCGGCATGGACACGGAAAAACCAGGCATAGCATGGCTGGCCGCGCTGGCGTTTATCGCCTGTGTGGCGGGTATTGCACTTGGCACCAAACAGATGCTGCTGATCAACGGCGCATTCAATGATACCTGGTATCTCTACTGTGGACCGCTGGTGTTTATTGCTGCCATCAGCTTACTGATACTGAGCAAACACGCGCTCAATCACCGCACGTTACCGATGTTAGCAACCATTTCACGTTATTCCCTGCCCATTTACGGCTTTCATGCGCTGTTTATCCATTTCCTGCGTACCAACCATTACGATGACATGGCAAATCCGTGGATCGACTTGCCATGGGTGTTTGGTGTGACGCTGCTCGGCAGCTTAGGCCTGGCGATGCTGCTAAAACGGGTGGATAAACATCATCTGGTGAGTTGATCATCCCAACGCTGCTTCGCGCGGCGCAACTGGCGTGCGGAGGAGAAACCTGCGGCCAGCGCGGCTTTTTCCGCCGCTTCGCCCTGCTGCTGACGCTGGCGCGCAATCACCAGCCGCAGTTGCTCGTGATATTCGCGCACACTGATGCCGAGATGCTGGCGGAACAGACGCGTCAGATGTCGCTCGCTGACGTGAGCACGCTCCGCCAGAGCAGGCAACGACCAGTCATATTCAGGGTGCGCAATCATCACATCCTGCGCGCGGTGAATCGCCGGGTGCAGGTGATTACGGTAACGCAGCCACGGCGAGAGCTGCGGATCATCGCCGGAACGACGGAACCACACCACCATCTCGCGCGCCACTGCCAGTGCCTGGCGCGCGCCACACAGGCGGTTAATCAGGTGCAGCGCGAGGTCGATACCGGCGGTGATCCCGGCGCTGGTCCAGATGCCGTTATCCTCCACAAACACCCGGTTCTCTTTGACCTGCGCCGCCGGAGCCGCCGCCTGCAAACGCGGCAACACATCGTGATGAGTGGTGCACTGCACACCATCCAGCAATCCCGCCTGCGCTGCCAGCAACGACCCCGAACAGACGCAGACCAGCGTAATGCGCTGTGACCGAATATCCGCCTGTTGCTGACGCAACCACGCACGGGCGAGCGTCGCCGCCGGGGTGTCATAGCAGGTACGTGAATCATGCACGCCGGGCACCACCAGCAGGCTGTTAGCCGGTAGCCGTTCGGGCAGTGGCGCGATATCGCCAATGGTCATATGCGTGGAGCCGATCACACGGGCTTCCGGGCCAATGTAATGTAGCGAGAAGTGGCCGCCAGCCAACTGGAAGGTTTCGGCCGGGCCGGTGAGGTCGAGCACCATGACGCCGGGTAACGTCAGGAAGAAGATGGGTTGCGGCATGGGTATACTCCGGTTGGTTCCGTTTACGTCCCGCATTAAACCCGTAGCGGCGCGATTTATCGCGCATTTCCGAACACGCTGTCGGTAAAACGCGCGCGATAAATCGCGCCGCTATGGAAAGACGAACGCGACGCCAGAGCCTATCTTAGCTGACTTTACTGCCGGGCCCATGCCAATTCCGGCCATCCTGCTGACGTATCAGGACATCAACGGCTGCAATTGCTGATACAACCGGGCGAACACCTCACGCTGCGGTTGATAGGCACGATGGCGGGCCGCATCCGGCTGATGCCGCTGCGCCAATTCCGGTGTCGGCAGATCGCTGTTGGCATCGACGGCCAACTGCGCCAGACGGGCCGCCCCGAGCGCAGGGCCGACTTCACCACCGTGACAATAATCCAGCGTCAACCCACTGATATCCGCCAGCATCTGCCGCCAGTACGCGCTGCGCGCACCACCGCCAATTAGCATCACCGTCTTCGGCTGGACGCCACATTCGTGCACCGCATCCATGCCCTCCGCCAGCGCAAATCCCACCCCCTCCAGCACCGCACGCGCCAGTTCCGGCCGCCCATGCTGATGGGTCAGGCCAAAAAATGCCCCCTGCGCCTGGGGATTGTTGTGCGGCGTGCGCTCACCCGAAAGATAAGGTAAAAACCAGACCGGCGAGGCATCGCTGCTCGCCCGTTCAGCTTCCGCCAATAGCTGAGGTACATCTTCACAGCCAGTCAGTTTGGCCGCCCAATCCAGACAAGACGCCGCACTGAGGATCACCGACATCAAATGCCAGCGCTGCGGCAATGCGTGACAAAAGCTGTGCACTGCACGTTGTGGATTGCTGAGATAGCCGTCGCTGACCAGGAAATAGACCCCCGAAGTGCCCAACGACAACATGCCCTGGCCCGGCTCGACCATACCAACACCCACCGCCCCGGCGGCATTATCACCGCCACCGGCCACCAGCGGCACGGGTTGCATCCCCCAACGCCGGGCGATATCGGGCTGTAGCGTACCGGTGATCTGATTGCCCTCGAACAGTTTTGGCATCTGACTGCGGTCCAGGCCACAGGCGCGCAGCAATGCATCACTCCAGTCGCGCTGCGCCACATCCAGCCACATCGTCCCGGCCGCATCGGACATATCCGTGGCGAAATCGCCGCTTAAACGCCAGCGCAGATAATCTTTTGGTAGCAACACCTGAGCAACGCGGGCGAAAATTTCCGGCTCGTGTTGCTGTACCCATAACAACTTGGGTGCCGTGAAACCGGGCATCATCAGGTTACCGGTGATGGTGCGTGCATCCGGCACCTGCTGCTCCAGTTGGCGGCACTGTTCGCCGCTGCGCCCGTCGTTCCACAGAATCGCCGGGCGTAGCACCTGGTGCTGTGCGTCCAGCAACGTCGCACCATGCATCTGACCGCTCAGACCTATCGCCTGCACATTACCGAGGTCATGTCGCTGCGCCAGTGCCTGCATGGCCTGATCGGTCGCCAGCCACCAGCTTTCGGGATCTTGTTCGCTCCATAAAGGATGCGGCCGCGACACCTGCAATGGCGCACTTTCCACGGCGAGCACCCGTCCTTGCGCATCCAGCAACGCGACCTTAACGCCTGAGGTGCCCAAATCGATCCCGATAACCATGCTGCTCTCCTGAAAGGTTAAAAATCAAAAAGGTAGTGATTCACCAGGTTTTCCAGCTGCTCCTGGCGTCCACTGCGGTGCTGTGGATTGAATTGCTGCTGCTGCGCCTGCTGTGCCAGCGATGCGAGGGAGAATTCCCCTTTCAGGATTTGCTGCCCAAATTCACCGTTCCAGCCGCTGTAGCGCTGCGCCACACGCTTATCCAGCTCGCCATCGGCCACCATCCGTGCTGCCACTTTCAATGCCAGCGCCATCGTATCCATCGCGCCAATGTGACCGTAAAAAAGATCGTATTTGTCGGTGCTTTGACGCCGCACTTTGGCATCAAAGTTTAAGCCGCCGGTGGTGAATCCGCCCGCTTTGATAATCTCGTACATGACCAGCGCGTTTTCTTCAACGCTGTTCGGGAACTGGTCGGTATCCCAGCCACACTGGATATCTCCCCGGTTGGCATCCACCGAACCAAAAATTCCCAGCGCGATGGCGGTGGCAATTTCATGGTGGAACGAGTGACCAGCCAGCGTGGCATGGTTGGCTTCCACGTTGACTTTAATCTCTTTCTCCAGGCCAAACTGCTTCAGGAAGCCATATACCGTTGCCACATCATAATCATATTGATGTTTGGTCGGTTCCTGCGGTTTTGGCTCAATCAGCAACATGCCCTGGAAGCCAATTTTGTGTTTATGCTCTACCACCATCTGCATAAAGCGGCCAATTTGCTCACGTTCCTGGCGCAGATCGGTATTCAGCAGGGTTTCATAGCCTTCACGGCCACCCCATAACACATAGTTTTCGCCACCAAGGGTTTGCGTGGCCTGCATGGCGCTGCACACCTGACTGGCGGCCCAGGCAAAAATTTCCGGGTCCGGGTTGGTGGCGGCACCCGCGCCATAGCGGGGATGGGTAAAGCAGTTGGCAGTACCCCACAACAGCTTCACCCCGGTTTCCTGCTGTTTTTCCAGCAGTTTATCGGTCATCACCGCAAAGTTGTCGCGATAGGTTTTCAGCGAGTCACCTTCCGGTGAAACATCAACATCATGGAAGCAGTAGTAAGGCACATTCAGCTTATGAAAAAACTCAAAAGCCACATCTGCCTTCTGTTTCGCCAGCTCAAGCGCATCACCATTCTTCTGCCAGGGGCGATCAAAAGCGCCGACACCAAACATATCCGCACCGTTCCAGCAGAAGGTATGCCAGTAGCAGGCGGCAAAACGCAGATGCTCGGCCATGGTTTTGCCGAGGATCACTTCATCAGGATTGTAGTGACGGAACGCCAGAGGATTGTGGGTGTTGGTCCCTTCATAGCGAACGCGATCAAGCTGGTCGAAATAGGCGTGCATGTTTTGCTCCTTAGCATGAGGACCCGAATGGTCAGCTGTGAGCCATTATTGTGGTAATGCGTTCTGCCGCTTCTCAATTACGATATTTCACACTTAACTTAAGATAATTATTATTTGTGCGTCAGCTCGCAAAACGATGTCATTATTACATTCCATCCGCACTCGCAATCCCACTGCAATTCACTTTTCCGAAAACCGCCAAATATCGATCGCGCTCAAAAAATCACAAATAAACCAAAAAACGTAATGGCCGGATAAAAATCAGTAATTGATGTTGCCGGAAACTCAGGTCAACAATTCAACCGCCTTGTTCATAGCCTTAGACCAACAACCACGACAATAGCCTCCACCTACAGGATGAACACCATGAACATGAAGAAAACGCTGTTAGCCGTCTGCGCGGCACTGGCACTGATCAGCCACGCTGGCGTGGCAAAAGAAGTAAAAATCGGTTTGTCGATGGATGATTTACGTCTGGAGCGCTGGCAGAAAGACCGCGATATCTTTGTTAAACAAGCGGAATCTCAGGGTGCTCAGGTGTTTGTACAATCCGCTAATGGCAACGAAGAAACCCAGATGTCGCAAATTGAAAATATGATTAACCGCGGCGTCGATGTATTGGTGATCATCCCGTATAACGGCCAGGTATTAAGTAACGTGGTAGCAGAAGCGAAGCGTGAAGGCATTAAAGTGCTGGCTTATGACCGCATGATTAATAACGCTGACATTGATTTTTATATCTCTTTTGATAATGAGAAAGTCGGCGAACTTCAGGCCGAAAGTATTGTGCAACAGGTACCAAAAGGGAATTATTTCCTGATGGGTGGCTCGCCGGTAGATAATAACGCCCGCCTGTTCCGCGCCGGTCAAATGAAAGTCTTAAAACCTTACATTGATAACGGCAGCATCAAAATTGTGGGTGATCAGTGGGTTGATGCCTGGTTACCGGAAAATGCGCTGAAAATTATGGAAAACGCCTTAACCGCGAACAGCAACCATATTGATGCGGTGGTGGCTTCTAATGATGCCACTGCGGGTGGTGCGATTCAGGCGCTGAGCGCGCAGGGACTGGCGGGCAAGGTGGCCATCTCCGGTCAGGATGCCGACCTCGCCGCAATCAAACGCATCGAGAATGGTACGCAAACCATGACGGTGTACAAACCGATCACGCAACTGGCGACCGAAGCAGCGAAAATCGCCGTGGACCTCGGTGACGGCCAGACTCCCGCCAGCAACGGCAAACTGAATAATGGCCTGAAAGATGTGCCGTCACGCCTGCTGACACCGATTCAGGTGAACAAAAACAATATCGAAAGCACCGTCGTAAAAGACGGCTTCCACAAGCAGAGCGAACTCTAAGCGCCACCCGCGAAGGAGAGATGTCGATGTTGCTGGAAATGAACCATATCACCAAGCGTTTCGGTGCGGTGAAAGCAGTTGATGACGTTAGCCTGCGGTTGGATGCGGGCGAAGTGATGTCGCTGTGCGGCGAAAACGGTTCGGGAAAATCGACACTGATGAAGATCCTGTGCGGGTTATACCCGCATGGTGACTTCGACGGCAGCATCCATTTTGCCGGTGACGAGATTCAGGCGCAGACCATCCGCGATACCGAACGCAAAGGGATTGTGATTATCCATCAGGAACTGGCGCTGGTGCGGCAGTTGACGGTGATGGAGAACATTTTTCTCGGTGCCGAGCTGGGGCGTTTTGGCATGGTGGATGATGAAACCATGACATTGCGCTGCCAGCAGTTGCTGGAGCGGGTCAAACTCAATGTGTCGCCAGACACGCGCGTGGGCGATCTGGGGTTGGGCCAGCAACAACTGGTGGAAATCGCGCGCGCACTGAATAAACAAGTGCGCCTGCTGATTCTGGACGAACCCACCTCGTCGCTGACCGAGCAGGAAACTGAGGTGCTACTCAGCATTATCAAAAACCTGCGCGAACACGGCATCGCCTGTATCTACATCTCGCACAAACTCAACGAGGTGAAAGCGATTTCTGACACCATCTGCGTGATCCGCGACGGCCAGCACATCGCCACGCGGGCGGCGGCCGGACTGAGCGAGGATGACATCATCACCATGATGGTTGGCCGCGAGCTGACCGCGCTCTACCCGCACACCCCGCATGAAATCGGCGAGACGATATTGCAGGTGGATAACCTCACCGCCTGGCACCCTGTCAATCGCCATGTTCGCCGTGTGAACAACGTCTCTTTCCACCTGAAGCGCGGTGAAATTCTTGGCATTGCGGGGCTGGTCGGCGCGGGTCGCACCGAAACCGTTCAATGTCTGTTTGGTGTCTGGCCCGGGCGCTGGCAGGGCGACATTACCCTCAACGGTAACAAAATTCAGATTCGCGACTGCCGGGACGCTATTGCGCATGGCATCGCAATGGTGCCGGAAGATCGCAAAAAGGATGGCATCGTGCCGCTGATGGCGGTAGGCAAAAACATCACTCTGGCGGCGCTGGATCAGTTCAGTCAGCGTCTCTCCACGCTGGATGAGGCACGCGAGCAGCACGCCATTAACGACGCCATTGCCCGGCTACGGGTCAAAACGTCCTCGTCAGAATTACCCATTGGTCGCCTGAGCGGGGGTAATCAACAGAAGGCCATTCTCGCCAAATGCCTGCTGCTTAATCCTCAAATTCTGATTCTCGATGAGCCCACACGCGGCATCGATGTTGGCGCACGCCAGGAGATCTATCTGTTGATCAATGCGCTGGTGCAGCAAGGGATTGCCGTGATTGTCATTTCGTCCGAGCTGCCCGAGGTACTGGGCCTGAGCGATCGGGTTTTGGTGATGCATGAAGGACAAATCAAAGCCGATCTGATTAACGATAACCTGACTCAGGAGCAGGTGATGGAAGCCGCCCTGCGGAGTGAACATTATGCTTAAGACCGAAAGTACGCAACGCGGCCTGACAACACCGGGTAAAGGTGCGGCGGGTAAATTCCCGCTGCCGAATTTGCAGGTGTTGGTGATGTTGGGGGCAATTGTACTGATTGCCCTGTTCTTTACCTGGACCACCGACGGCGCCTGGCTCAGCCCACGCAACGTTTCCAACCTGCTACGCCAGACCGCGATCACCGGCATCCTCGCGGTCGGCATGGTATTTGTCATTATATCAGCGGAGATTGATCTCTCGGTCGGTTCAATGATGGGCCTGCTCGGCGGTGCGGCGGCCATTTTCGATGTGTGGCTCGGCTGGCCGTTGCCCTTAACCATTGCGGTGACGCTGGTGCTGGGCTTGCTGCTTGGCACCTGGAACGGCTGGTGGGTGGCCTATCGCAAGGTTCCTTCGTTTATTGTCACGCTGGCGGGCATGCTGGCCTTCCGCGGCATTCTGGTCGGAATCACTGATGGCACCACCGTCGCACCGACCAGCCCGGCGATGTCGCAAATTGGTCAAAGCTATCTGCCTGGCGGGGTGGGCTTTGGTTTCGGCTTCGTCGGTCTGGCGCTGTTTATCCTCTGGCAATGGCGGTTGCGCCTGCGCCGCCAGCAACTTGGCTTGTCTCAACCCGCTGCGGGTGGCGCGGTGGCGCGTCAGGCCATCACCGCAGTTCTGGTGTTGGGGGCCATCTGGCTGTTGAACGATTATCGTGGCGTGCCAACGCCGGTATTGTTACTGGCGCTGCTGTTGCTGGGTGGGATGTTTATGGCAACGCGTACCGCCTTTGGTCGCCGTATCTATGCGATTGGCGGCAACCTGGATGCGGCGCGGCTCTCCGGCATTAACGTGGCACGCACCAAGCTGGCAGTGTTCGCCATCAATGGTGTGATGGTCGCGATTGCGGGTTTGATCCTCAGTTCACGCCTTGGCGCGGGTTCGCCTTCGGCGGGCAACATTGCTGAACTGGATGCCATTGCCGCTTGTGTCATCGGTGGTACCAGCCTGGCGGGCGGTGTCGGTTCCGTCGCTGGCGCGGTGATGGGCGCGTTTATTATGGCGTCGCTGGATAACGGCATGAGCATGATGGATGTGCCCACCTTCTGGCAGTACATCGTCAAAGGGGCGATTCTGTTGCTGGCAGTGTGGATGGATACCGCCACCCGGCGTCGGGTGTAATCGCGTGGGCGATCACAATGTGGCGCAAATTCTTTCTGCTCCTCAGCCAGCCGTGCTATGCAATGCGCTGGGGGTTTAAGGGAGCGCGCCACTATGCATGAGAAACGATTTCGCATTACGTTACTTTTCAACGCCAATAAGGTGTATGACCGCCAGGTGGTCGAAGGCGTTGGCGAATATTTACAGGCGTCGCAAACGGACTGGGATATCTTCATTGAAGAGGATTTCCGCTGTCGCATCGACAATATTCGCGAATGGCTGGGTGATGGCGTAATCGCCGATTACGACGACAGCTCGATTGAAAAACTGCTGGCAAATGTGCAGGTGCCGATTGTTGGTGTGGGCGGCTCTTACCATCAGCAACAGGACTACCCACCGGTGCATTACATCGCCACCGATAACGCCGCACTGGTTGAGAGCGCCTTTTTGCATCTCAAAGAGAAAGGGATAAATCGCTTCGCCTTCTATGGCCTGCCGGCTTCCAGCGGTAAACGTTGGGCGCAGGAGCGGGAACATGCTTTTCGCCAGTTGGTGGCACGCGAACGGTATCAGGGGGTGGTTTATCAGGGCATGGAAACCGCACCGGAAAACTGGCAGCACGCGCAAAACCGGCTGGCCGACTGGCTGCAAACGCTGCCACAGCAAACCGGCATCATCGCCGTTACCGATGCACGCGCCCGCCATCTGTTGCAGGCCTGCGAATATCTGAAGATTCCGGTGCCGGAGAAACTCACGGTCATCGGCATCGACAACGAAGAACTGACGCGCTATCTGTCACGCGTGGCGCTCTCATCAGTGGCCCAGGGAACGCGTCAGATGGGCTATCAGGCTGCCAAACTGTTGCATCGGCTGCTGGATAAACAATCCCTGCCGCTACAACGTATTCTGGTGCCGCCGGTTAAAGTGATCGCCCGCCGCTCCACAGATTTCCGCTCGCTGCGCGATCCGGCCGTGATTCAGGCCATGCACTACATCCGCTTTAACGCCTGCAAAGGCATCAAGGTTGAACAGGTGCTGGACGCCATCGGTATCTCACGCTCCAATCTGGAAAAACGCTTTCGCGATGAAACGGGCGATACCATCCATGCCATGATCCATCGCGAGAAACTGGAGAAAGCGCGCGAGCTGCTGGCCAGTTCTTCGTTAAGTATCAATGAGATTTCCCAGATGTGCGGCTACCCTTCGTTGCAGTATTTCTATTCGGTGTTTAAGAAGAGTTACGCCACCACCCCGAAGGAGTACCGGCAACATTACGGCGAAAACGTGCTGTGACGCACGGGCAAGATCAACAACTTCACACCGTTTGCCGCTATAATTCTGCGGCTGCGGTAAAGGAAGATCGTCGTCTCCGGTGAGGCGGTCGGATTTCAAATCCGATTGGGGCCGCCAGCGGTCCCGGGCAGGTTCGACTCCTGTGATCTTCCGCCAAATTGCCTCTCCTGAACTCCACTGTCTCAAGTAAATAACCTATAATATTCGAAATTACTGCTGATTATGTTCTCCTGAGGTCAACTGTCTCCACCAGAATCAAGTGCATTCTGGGGGCATGATTTATAGCCCCACTTTGATATGCCCCCAATGAAGCTAACAGTCAGACAAATCGTCACAGCCAAGCCCAAAGAGAAGCCGTACAAGCTTTCTGATGGTGGAGGCCTCTACCTTGAAGTAACCACCAACGGCTCACGCTACTGGCGTTTAAAGTATCGTTATGCGGGTAAAGAAAAGCGCCTTACTTTCGGCGTTTATCCTGAAATTTCTCTCGCTCAAGCCCGTGAAAAGCGTGATACGGCTAAGAAGGTTCTGTCTGCGGGGGTGTGATCCAGGAGAGTTAAAGAAAGCAGAGAAAATTGCTCAAAAACTAAACTATGAAAATACCTTCGAAGCTATTGCCCATGAATGGCACCAGATATGAGCGGATCGTTGGTCATTACGTTATCGCGATGAAATTATTGATACCTTTGAAAAGGATATTTTCCCCTACATCGGTAAGCGTCCCATAGCTGAAATTAAGCCCATGGAATTGCTGGAAACCCTTCGCCGGATGGAAAAACGTGGTGCTTTAGAAAAGATGCGTAAAGTAAGACAGCGCTGCGGGGAGG
This sequence comes from Pantoea sp. At-9b, assembly GCF_000175935.2. Classification (NCBI taxonomy): domain Bacteria; kingdom Pseudomonadati; phylum Pseudomonadota; class Gammaproteobacteria; order Enterobacterales; family Erwiniaceae; genus Pantoea; species Pantoea sp. At-9b. The sequence continues at coordinate 49,368 of NC_014837.1, read as the reverse complement.
TTTTCCGTCACGCAATCGTGACCGGACGTGCTGAATACAACCCTGCTCCCGATCTCGCTATAGCCCTCGCAACACAAAAGAAAACGCATTTTCCTTTCCTGACAGCCGAAGAACTCCCTCACTTTCTGAAAGATCTTGCCGGATATACCGGTAGCGTTATAACCAAGACCGCGATTCAAATCATCATGCTTACTGGAGTACGAACTCAGGAGTTACGTTTTGCCCGTTGGGAGGATATCAATTTTGAAAAGCAGCTCTGGGAGATCCCAGCCGAAGTGATGAAGATGAAACGGCCACATATCGTTCCGATGTCGGATCAGGTTGTCGCACTCTTTGAGTCACTGAAGTATATTACTGGGCTATATCCGCTGGTATTCGTCGGACGCAATGGTCGCACGAAGCCGATTTCTAAAGAAAGTGTTAATCAGGTGATTGAGTTGTTGGGATATAAAGGAAGACTGACAGGGCACGGTTTCCGCCACACTATGAGTACCATTCTGCATGAAGAAGGCTTTAACTCAGCGTGGATTGAAACGCAGCTTGCGCATGTGGATAAGAACGCGATACGTGGGACATATAATCATGCGCAGTATCTGGAGGGGTGGCGAGAGATGATGCAGTGGTATGCCGACCATATATTCCACATGCCACAAAATTATATTTTTCCAACAAAAACAGCTTCTTAATTAAGTATGGCTGAGTTACGAATCTGCTCAGCCACCGCTGATTAATTTACCAATCGTAAATGCTGATTTTGCGTACCAAGTGAGTACAACTGGTTAACCTCGGGTAAAAACAGGTTGAATATAGATGCGAGTTCATTCTGATCATAACCAAGCTCTTCTTTAGCATGATCAATGATGGCATTCAGTAAAGTGGGTTTTTCCCCATTTACATCCAGTTTTACAGGCTCATCAACCTTATAGCGTTTGATAGACATCTGTCTCCAGATCCAATCGCTCTGGCCTGCTGTAATAGCATTTAACGTTTTGGCTCTGTAGAACAATGCAGCCATTGAGGTTCGCCAGAATGGTTTAAGCGCGGCGGCCCTCTCAATACTTACATTTCTTAAATCATTATAAATATCGGAAGCTGGCATAAGCAATTCTGCTGCAAATGAGTTAGCCTCCTCCTCCATCTCAGGTGTAGGAGCACGGTGCATAACTAGATGACCCAATTCATGTGCCAAGGTAAATCTATAGCGGTCCATCGGCTGATTTTTATTAATCAAAATTAACGGCGGTAGGCCCGAAAGGTTATAGCTGAGTCCAGAGAGACTTGTATCTTCCATATCACAATCGATGATTATAACCCCTGCCCTTTCTAACGCTTCGACAAGATTTTTTATCGGTCCACGCGGAATGTGCCATGCTGTACGAACGTTGCGAGCAATTTGCTCAATGTTATCTTCGTAATCATCAGGGTCATAGTACGGAAGTTCATATTCAGGTTCGAAATCAACGAACTGCAAAAGTTTTCTAAGGTGGGCTATACGGACATTTACTTCCGCAACAAGCTTGTCCAGTACTTTCATACTGACCGATGCTTTTTTACGATACATAGGATTTGCACTTATTGGTCCACCGTAAAGGCGTTCAGACATCATGAAAAACTCAACGGGGCAGTTAAGCGCATTTGCGATGTTTTCAATTTGGTCGTCAGTAGCTGGTTTAAGACCCTGCTCAATCTTAGACAACGTCCCTTGAGAAATGGCGATAATCTGAGCCAATTCTTTCTGGCTCAGACCCAACATTTTCCGACGCAATTCAATCATCTCTGGACGAATTGCTGCTGACTTAATCTCCGCGACCATTTTCTACCTTCGGTTCTGCCTTTCTAGCCCGTCTTGGCTTCACAACACTTTTTGCTGGAGAAACCGTCTTAACAGGCTGGGATTGGGGTATGTTAAATTCAAGCTCAGATACAGGCATTTCGTATAGATTTGCATCTGTTAGATCAATTGCCCAAGCAACAAACTTGCCATTGCGCTGCGTAAGAACAATTTTATCAATTCCTACGCCATCATCACTAAGTATGTAAAGTAACTCTAAACGAACCAGCCCACCAAACATGTCCATTTCAGGATTATGAAAATCTATAGCTCTTTGAGTAGGGTAGTTGGAAGAACGAAGGCTCTTGTCACCTTTCTTAATCCTCACAAAGTATCGATCCTGAATGAGAAAACCAACCTGATATGGCATTTTTACATATTTGATCCCTTCAAGATTAGAGGTTTCAATACTGTTTTTGAGGAAAAATAAAGCATCATTACGAAGAACAGCTGAACGCACACGCTTATCAACTAAGCGGCGTGCAACATCGTTCTGAAGCCAGTTTTTCCAAACATTATCGAAAACAGAAGTCAGGGTGTTGTAGTAAGGTTGACAGACTGAGTGAGCTTCTTCTTTATTAATCAAAGACATATGTGATCTCTAGAAAATTATTGTTGTGAAATGTCATTTAGAAGAATAAATCTCAACCACATTATTTACAACAAAATATTCATAAAAATATTCCAAGAATCAATATCCATATGATTTTATTCATCTTTATTACCTTAAGAATTGTTGAGCGTAACTTTTGGTACGCATAGTCTCATTGTTGTGCCCTATCAGCTCTCGAAAGCATCAGCATTTGCGAATTTTAAAAATATGGGCTTTCTTGCTGGCCGGGAAGCGTGCTGATATGCTTAGATTGCTCTTTAGCTTATGGCTCGGTTTACAAGCCTTGTCGGGCGCTTCGCCAGACACCAACTTATTGAACGACATTGTGGTTGCGAAAGTCTCGCGACCCAAGCTCGTTAACTCACTTAGGTCGCGAGACTTTCGCTTCCTCTAGTAAAGAGCGTAACAATGCCCTTCTTATGAAGGGCTTAAATTTTAGAGTCAATAAAATGACAACTCTAAGACAACATCTACTAACCAGCGCTTTAGTTTCAGAACAGGCCTTTAGTCTGCTATCTAATGCATCACAAAAGGTAACCAAGCAGGATGTGGACAAGTGGCTCATTGCGTCACTTGCAAAAGTGATTACCTCCGGCCCCAAAATGTATAGAGTTTATACAATCCCTAAAAAAAATGGTGGTAAGCGCACGATTGCGCATCCATCAAAAGTGCTAAAAGTGTTTCAAAGGGGACTAGTTGAGTTTTTAGTTAACAAATTACCTGTGCATGATGCAGCTTATGCATATAGAAAAAATATCAGTATTAAAGATAATGCGCTTCAACATGTAAAAAATTCTTATTTTTTAAGAATGGATCTCGCCGATTTTTTTAATAGCATAGATGCCAGTCTTTTTGAAGAACAGCTTAAAAAAAATAAAATTCAATTAAACGAATCGGATAAATCATTACTTCGTCGTTCTGCATTTTGGAGTCCAAAGAAAATTAACTCTGGAAATCTCATTTTAAGTGTTGGTGCACCTTCATCTCCAATAATATCTAACTTCATAATGTTTTCTTTTGATGAAACAATTACTTCTATATGCACCCCCCTGGGAATAAAATATACACGCTATGCTGATGACTTATTTTTCTCAACTCCGCACAAAGATGTCTTATTCAAAATGCAAAATTTAATTCAATATGTTCTTGTAAGCGAGTTTGGAAAAAAAATAACGATTAACGAAGTTAAAACTAGTTTTTCATCAAAAGCACATAACCGACATATTGCAGGAATTACAATTACAAACAATGATAGTCTATCATTAGGGAGAGAACGGAAACGAATAATATCTGCAATGATCCACAAATATTCATTAGGTAATTGCACTGATTCAGAATTAAATAAACTACAAGGTCTTTTGTCATTCTCAAAGCATATTGAACCTTTATTTATTGAGAGAATGAAAAAAAAATACTCAGTTTCTTTAATTGATATGATAATTTCTGGCCAGTGGAGGAAATAATGCAAGGAAAGAAAAGGAAACCAACCAGAACTGTAGCTGAAAAAATCGAAGGGGCAGATAAAGGACATTTAGGCGATATGTTTGAGGTCGCAGAATGGCTTGAAACAGGGCGCTATTCTCTTGATATTAATGAACAGAAAGCATCTGAATATTACAGCCGTATAGATGAAGCCCTTCGTGAAAAAAGGCCATTTTTTTCCACTTTAGAATTAGTAAATTACAAAGGAATAAGAAAAACCGTCAAGAAGATCACTTTTGATCCACATTTAAATATTTTTGTTGGTGTAAATGGCAGCGGCAAAACCTCCATTATTGAGTCTCTAGTAAAGGCCTCAACATGGCTAGTAAATGGTATTAGGAATAGAGCCAACGGGAAGGGAATTGATCTAATAGAAATAAATAAAGCTGAAGACTCTAAAGATTGTGCCATTACAACAACGTTATCTCTTGATGAAAAATCTACATTTACACTAGAGCTATACAAAAATAAAAATAGCAAAGGTAAAAGTAGAGGATCATTAAGTGAGTTTAAGAACTTAGCTGAAATGTACTACTCACATAATAGCAATAGTCAAGGCTTAGCCTGTCTTCCTCTTTTTTGTCACTATTCTGTCAGTCGTGCATTAGAAATCAAATCAGATGACCAAAAAAATAATAGCGAGATTTACGCTTTTAGTAATTTAGATGGCTATAACTCTTCATTTGAAGAGTCTAAGAATTTCGGGCAATTGCTAAAGTGGATGTTATTTTGTGGCGCTCAAAACAATGGCGAGCTAGATGATATTAAAAACACACTTAGATCATTGGAAGTTAAATATAACACTACTTTTGATATATATAATTTTTTAGCAGAAGAAACAAAAGAAAACTCTCAAATAGCAGAAAAAATACGAAATGAACTAGATTCTCTTCGTTCAGAAATAAAAGAACTTCAAATAACACTGAAAACTGCCGATAGTAATATTGTTACTATTGTCAAAGAAGCTATTTACAAGTTTATGAATATTGACAATATAAGGATGAAAGTTGATAAAACCAGTGTTTCAATTTTGCTCGATAAAAATGGCATAACCATTTCAGCCACAGATCTTTCTCAAGGTGAAAAGGCTCTATTTTCTTTAGTGAGTGATATTAGTCGGAGATTGATACTGCTCAATCCCGATAAGGGAATTGATGCTTTGAATGGTTATGGCGTGGTGATAATTGATGAAATTGATTTACATCTGCATCCTAAATGGCAACAAGAAATTGTTGGAAATTTACGAGATACATTTCCTAACGTCCAATTTATATTAACAACTCATAGTCCACAAGTCTTATCAACTGTTCCCAATCATTGTATTAAAATTCTACGCAATGACGAAAATGGAATGCTGAGTATAGATGAGGCAGAGTTTTCACTTGGTTCAGAATCAGATATGATTCTTGAGGATATATTTCTTGTTAAATCTCGTCCCGAAAATATTGAACAAGTCAAAATGCTTAATCGATATCAGGAATTGGTTGTTAACGAATTATGGGATACAGATGAAGCGAAAGAATTAAAAACCCAACTGGAGGAATGGGCAGGTAAGCATGATCCAGTTATGAAAAAAATCCAGATGGATGTAAGGCTCCGCGAATTTAGAAGAGGGAAGAATTAATGAAAAAAATAAAGAAAGGAAGTGAACCCAGACTCTTATCTGAATATAAATTAGCGAATCCCACTAGTAGCTGGAAAACGGGCTTCAGACAGAACGCTGGACCTGAAGCAATTAAATCCGTCACTGATAACCTTAAAAATCAACAGTTTGGACTTTGCCTTTATTGTGAGATCGACCTCAAAGATGCGGAAGGGATTGGATTCGATGATTTTAGGGTAGAACATTTCTTTCCTGAAAACCCCAAAAAAAATGAGTCAAGAAATGATGGGATTAATTATGCTTTGCATTGGCCAAATTTATTTGGTTGCTGCACTGGAGGAAATACACCATATGTAGTAGACAAAGAGGAAAGGTATAGCAATCCAGAAACTCATTGTGACGTGCCAAAATCGAACAATGACTGGACAGCAATCATTCTAGATCCAACTGTTGATATACCTGCTTTTCCGTCACTCTTTCAGTACACCGAAGGTGGTACTATTTTGGTATCAAGTCAATGTCCTGTAGAAAAGATAGATAGAGCTAATAATACCATTGAACATTTGAACCTTAATTCGAATAAAATTAAACGCTTTAGAAGTGCAATAATAAGTAAGATAAGGGATGAATTACTTTTATTTACTGATAATAACTTGCAAGATGGATTAAAAGAACTATCTAATGTTTATCTTTTACCCGATAATGAACATAGACTATCTCCTTTTTTCTCAGCGATACGATGGTACTTAGGCCCAGCAGCAGAAGGAGTTTTACAAGAAACTGAATATGATGGTTGACATATTGCAAATGGTTTTTTATTCCTAAATTTTCACAAATTGTTAATACCATTACTAATATCTGGTATTAAATGATTTTTAGGGAGATATTCCTCCTTGCATGACTTGCCTCTAAAATTACATCCAACGCTCAATTAGTAATGTCGACTCCTGTGATCTTCCGCCACCTTGCTCATGCCAGGCATTCAGGAAAACGCATGTTAATCAATCCATCCGACAATATCCCTTTTGCTGGTGACCCGCGCAGAGATGAGTTACTTCAGCGGTTGCTGGCACCCAATGCGCCGAAGGTGATTGCCGTGTCGTTGTCCAAAGAGTTGGCTCGGGAGAGACATACACATCGCCATGCCGCCGGACAACTGTATTGCCTGAAACAGGGGCTGATGACGGTTAACACGCCATCCGGTATCTTCGCCAATCCACCACGTTTAGTCGGTTGGGTTCCGCCACATTTTGAACACGCGATTGTAGGACCGGGTCAGGTGCAGGGTTGGACGGTGCTGATTGATGAAGTTCTCGCCGCGCCATTGCCTGATCATCCGGTATTGATGTCCTGCCCGGCAGTGCTGGAACTCCTTGCCGAAAGGCTGGCGACCTTAACACCAGCGTTATGGGGAAGTGAACGTTATCACCGGCTGGGGCAGGTATTCCTTGATGAACTCTATGAAGCGACTGTCCAGCCGCTCACGCTGCCTTTGCCGGAAGATCCGCGGTTGCTCCAGATCGCGCGTCTGCTGATCGACAGCCCATCTGACATGCGAACCGGCCCCGAGTTAGCCCGCTGGGCAGGTTTTAGTCCCAGAAGTCTGAGCCGCCACTGGGCCAGCGCCACAGGGATGAGCCTGACAAAATATCGCCAGACCTCGCGGTTATTGAAATCGCTGGAGGGATTAGCGGCGGGCAACAGCGTGCAGCAGGTCGCCTGGCAGGTTGGATTCGAGAATGTCAGCAGCTACATCAGTGCGTTTCGTCATGCATTCGGCTCGACACCGGGCAAATATTTTACGGCTGCGGCTGACCATGCGGACGCAGCATCAACAGGCTAGCCGGTCCATCAATAGGCGGCAGGCTGTGCTGATACTTACGGCGGAAGGCACCTGGCGGCAGGTTAAACATACGGCGAAAGGTGCGGCAGTAGGTCTGCTGTGAATCAAAGCCAAACTGCAACGCAATATGCATCAGAGGAGTGTTGTCGGTTAACAACGCTATCACCGATGCCGTTAACTTCCTTTCGCGAATATAGCTTCCCAGCGCAATGCCGGTATAGCTACGGAACAAACGTTGCAGATGCCACTGCGAATACCCCGCCCGCTGAGCAACAGTTTCCAGAATCAGTTTTTGCTCGATATTCGCTTCAATCCAGAGCAGCAACTGATGTATGAAGGCCACGTTGATATCCATAATTCCTCCTGATGCGGTCAGTCAGGAGGATTATAAAAAGTCGGCAACTGGCGATGTTGCTGCTTCAGGCCAATCAATGTCGATAACTCGCCAAATTTCCCCGGCGGGTGGTGAGTTAGGGTTGCTTCACCAAACTCGCCTGCCAGTCACTAAACAGCGTCGGCCAGTTTTTTGCCGGAATATCCTGTTTCTTCACGATACCGAAACCATGGCCGCCCTGTTGGAACAGATGCAGCTCCACCGCCACCTTGTTTTTACGCAAAGCTTCAAACATGCGCAGTGCGTTCTGCGGCGAAGCGGTGCCATCATTGAGCGCCTGAGCAAGAAAAGTGGGCGGCGTATTGGCTGTTACGCGGTCTTCCTGCGAGAAACGTTGTTTGATGTCATCGCTAATATCTTTGCCAAACATTGCTGCACGCGTGCCGTTATGGGTGATGCCGTCTTTCAGCGACACCACCGGGTAGATCAACGCAGCAAAATCAGGACGGGCGGGAACCTTATCCGCGTTATCTTGTGGCGGATAATTGGAGGCATCGGGATCGTTACTGACGTTTGCCGCCAGATAGGCACCAGCGGAAAAGCCCATCACCCCAATCTGGTCCGGGGCAATACGATATTGGCTCGCACTGGCGCGAATCAGGCGCATAGCGCGCTGAACATCAGCAAAAGCATTATTACGATTAACCTCAGAACCGCCGCGCGGCATACGATAAAGCAATACAAAAGAGGAATAACCTTTTTTACTCAGAACCTTTGCGACATCCAACCCTTCCAGATCCTGCATAATATAAGAAAAGCCACCACCGGGAATGATTAGCACCGCCGAATGGTTATTTTTTCCGGTGGGCGGGACATAAATCATTTCTGGAGAATCCACTTTGGTGACAGCACGATTATTATCTGCCGGATTTTTACTAAAATTAATAACTGTATTATTTCCTGACACTTCATTTGGCCAGATAGGAATTTCCTTATTGGCAAAAGCACAAGGAAGATAAAACAGGAAAATCAATGCAGATAAAAAAGGTGACTTCATCTCTCTGGCTCCAAATCCTGAGTAAAAACAATGATAAACATTCATGGTGAGTGCCGCTACGGCACAACATTCTGCATCAGAATCCTGCCCCAGAAGAAAAACCTGACATTATAATAAGTCCAATCGAACCTGTAGAGAAAGGTAGCAAATAATCATCCTCTTTTTCACTCAATATAATACCGGACCAGAAAAAATTAGACTTTTCTCATGTTTACGTTAACAACACCCTATGTTATAAGTAAATTTTAAACTATAAGAATCTGTGACCATGGGAATTTACTGGATCATAAGCTTGAGTTTGACCTTCATTGCAATAGTTGAAGTCATGCTTAGTAAAGATGAAAACACAGCGCGAATCCGATTATATCTTTATTTTGTTGCCGTGGTCGTGCTTTTTACCTTTGGCGGAATTCGTGGTCTTGGCACGGGTCTGGATGATTTTCAATATCGCCAGTTCTTTTCTCAATTCATCGATCAAATTGTTATCGAAGGATTCTGGAATGCCGTTATCAACTTCCGCTATGAACCGGCCATTTATGCCATTGCCGGTTTCACCAGAATATTTACCGCTAACCCCGATATCTTTATCTACGTCTTTACTATGATAGCGGTCTGCGTTAACGCGCATTATTTCCGTAAGTTGACACCGTTACCTTTAGTTGCCCTTGCCGTTTATTCTGCACACTTATTTATCAACAAAGATATGAACCAGATTCGCTTTGGTTTGTGTTCAGCGTTTCTGATGGGCTTTGTCTATCATTTCGCTCGCAGAAGTAGGCCGGGGATGATCACCACCTTCATCCTGTCTTTTATCAGCCATGCTACGGGTATTGTTGCACTGCTGATCCCGATGGCCTTGATCGTAAAGAAAAACAAGTACATTCCGATACTTATCGTGGTCGCCAGTCTGCCGCTCGCCTTTATGGGCAGCTCGGCGTTGATTTCGCTCATCTCCAGCCATATTGGTTCATTGGGCGACAGGGCAATGGGCTATGCCAACCAGGATTCCGCACAGGAACAAGGTATCATCACGCTGTCCAACCTGAAAAATATCGGTTTCGTCTTTATCTTTAGCTTTATGCTGCTGAGTGACAAGATTAAGAATTTCGACGAAGAGAAGTTTCGCCTTTACTACATTCTGGTTATTACCTTTGCGATTGGTAGTGGTTTAAGGATGGCATTGCAGGATTACGCCTCGGGTGGCCGCCTGGCAAACTATCTGTTGCAGGTTGAACCGGTGCTTATTTCCCTGTGCATCTGGGAAACCAAAAAAGTAATGAAATTGCTGGCAGTCGGCGTGACGGTTTTAATGGTGCTCTATTATCTTTATTACAATACTATTTCAAGCAAACAGTCGATAACCGGTTACGAAGTGTCACGGACTTTCCAGTTGTTCCGTTAATCAACCATGCGCTGGCCTCTGCTGCCAGCGCGTTATTTATATTTAAGAATCGCCCGATAGACACATAAGGAAAATCCGAATATCTTTCCTGATCGGGGCTTAGCTTGCTTTTTGAATATTTTAAAACTCTAATAGAAGTACATCTGCGTCAGCAGTGATCGGAATATTCCTAACAACTCATGTAAAATCTATTAACGGTTTTACTGGCGCAACGTCACTCAATGAAAGAATGCAGATATGAACGAAAAAAATAACTTCGACATCGTCCGACTATCGCTCGCCTTTATCGTGTTACTGGTGCATTCAGCCGAAGTGACGAGAAATGCTGACATTCGTTTCCTGTCGCACTTCCTGAATGGGGATTTTGCCGTAAGGGGATTTTTCGCAATAAGTGGTTTTCTTATTGCTCAAAGTTACTTGAGAAGTAAATCACTCACCTCCTATTTTATTAAACGCGTACAACGCATTTTCCCTGCTTATATTTTTGTGGTGATTATGTGTTTTGTGATTGGGATGTGCGTCACTACTCTGCCCATCGTCGATTTTCTGAAGAACAAAGAAACTATTAAGTATCTGATCGCGAATTTTTCGTTCCTCAACTTCATCCAACCTTCGCTCCCTGGGGTATTCACCGATAACCCCAACCAGCCAATGGATGGTTCGCTGTGGACGATTAAGGCTGAGCTGACGCTTTACGTCCTGCTGCCTTTTGTCCTGCCGCTGATGAAGAAAAGCCCGCTGAAAGTCTGGATAGCGATTTTCATCATCTCCAGCCTGTGGTTCTTCTATTTCTCGATGGTGTATACCGGTCCTAAAGCCGATACCCTGGCGAAACAGTTTATCTCACTCGCCTCTTACTTCTTCTTTGGTAGTCTGCTGGCGACGTATCAACCTGCCTTTGATCGCCTGAAAGAAATCACCATTGTGTCGCTGGTGGTGTTTCTGTTGTTCAAAAACACCGACTACACCTTCCTTATCGCGCCCATCGCCTTCTCTTCCGTGGTGATTCTGTTCTGCACCAACCTGTGCAGTGAGATCAAAATCAGCCAGTACGGTGACCTGTCTTATGGCATGTACCTCTATCACTGGCCGATTATTCAGTTGCTGCAACATTTCGGCGTGTTCAGCGCCAACGCCTACCTCGGCGTACTGCTGACGATTGTTATTACTCTGGCGCTGGCCTATACCTCGTGGAATTTGCTGGAAAGCCGCTTCCTGAAGCGCGCGCACCACACGCCGCCACCGATTGCTGGCAACACCGCACGCGATTAGCGGTAAACAAAAAACCCGTTCAGAAATGAGCGGGTTTTTTGTTTTTCAGATGGTGGCTCCCATCGACAAGCGATAGTGCAGATTGACCTGTTCGATGGTCGGCAGGTGGTTAATCTTTTTAATGACGATCTCGGTCGCCACCTTACCCATTTCGAAACGTGGCGTGATAACACTCGCCAGCCGGGGCGTGGTGACCTGACCAATTTCCAGCCCGTGAAAACCGGCTATCGCCATCGACTGCGGCACGGCAATGCCCGCCGCATGGCACTCCTGCAACACCCCTACCGCCAGATCATCATTGGTGCACAGAATCGCGTCCATATCCGGGTAGAGTTGGCGTGCCAGCGTCATCATGCCAGTGCCAATCGACACCGAGGAAACCTTGTTCGGTACGATGCGCCCTTCTGGCAATCCCGCCGCTGACACCGCATCACAGTACCCGGCATAGCGTTGTTCATCGCGGCGATCCGACATGGAGCCAAAGTAGATCACGCGCTTTTTGCCGCTCGCCAGTAGCATCGCCGTCATGTCGTACCCGGCACGATAGTTATCAAAGCCCACATTGATGCGATCGCGCGCCTCGGTCAGCCCCATGACTTCCGCCACCGGGATGCTGGCGGCTTTCAGGTATTTTTCGGCGCGTACCGTGTGCACCGATTCGGTGAGGATCAGCCCTTTAATATTCAGCGCCAGCACCGTGGCGATTTGTTCTTCTTCCCGCTGCGGGTTGTAGTCATAGTTGACCACCAGCGTTTGGTAGCCCTGCGCGCTGGTCACCGACTCGATACCCGCCAGCAGATCGGCAAAGATTTGATTATTAAAGGAGGGAATAAGCACACCAATGCGCGGTGGGCTGGAGCTGGTCTGGGCAAGGTTGTCAGGATCGGGCGTATAACCAATCTCGGCAATCACGCTGGCAATTTTGTCGGCCGTTTCCGTTTTTACTTTTTCCGGCGTGCGTAAATATCGGCTCACCGTCATCTTGGTGACCCCCGCCAGGGTGGCAATATCATCCAGGGTGATGCGCTGCGTTTTCATCGCGATGTCCGCAAAGACGGCCTTTCAATCAACGTATTATGCCTGCTGCCCGGAAAAAAATGAAACCAAGCCGTGCCAGGGTGATAACCCGTTATTTTCCTGTCATTTCAGAATGAAAATTCCAGAGAAAAGCAAGTTGTGCAATGCTCCGCTCTGGCAGCAATGACAAAAAACCTATCATTTCATCTGGATAAACTTTAACCCACTTAACCCAAACCGCAATTTTCGCAACATACCTCACACATTTTGGAAAAAATGATCCAAAAATATCCATTTAGAAAATATATTCCAATATGAGTACCCTGTGCGAATTAACGGAACATCGACAACCTACAACATTCCTCTTTCTGGACAAGCAACGTTCAGGCGGTAGAGACAAGGGGCTATAACAATGAATACCAGGCAAAAGCGCTACAACATGAAGTATGTCATTCTCTGTTGCACCGTCGCCGCATTTGGCGGGCTGCTGATGGGCTATGACTCTTCCATCATCTCCGGTGCTATCGAACCGTTAAGTGAATACTTCCAGCTGACTCCGGCAGAAACCGGCTGGGCCGTGTCTAACATTCTGCTCGGCAGTCTGGTCGGCTGCTTTATCGCGCCACGTTTGAGCGATGCGCTGGGGCGAAAAAAATCCCTCGCCATTACCGCGTTACTGTTTACCGTTTCGGTCATTGGTACCGCCATTGCGCATAACTTCACGGTGTTCGTCCTGTTCCGCATGATTGGTGGACTGGCGATTGGCCTCGCTTCCGTGATTTCCCCCATTTATCTGGCCGAGTTGTCGCCTTCAAAGTTTCGTGGCCGCACCACCGCACTGTACGCGGTATGTTGTGTCGGGGGACAATCGGTGGTGTTGCTGACCAACTACTTCATCACCAAATCGATGCTGCCGGAAGCGATGATCGCAATGGGATGGCGTTATATTCTGGCAACGGCGCTGGTGCCGTGTGCGCTGTTTATCTTCTTTATCGCTTTTATCCCGGAATCACCGCGCTGGAACGTGCTGAAAGGCAAATATGATGCGGCGCTGGATACGCTGACCAAAATCTCCAATCGCGAACACGCGGAGAGCGTCTTTAGTGAGATCAAACACTCGTTCTCTGATGAAACCGCGCGCCAGCATAAGGCACGCTTTCGTCTGGATAAAACCACCGTGCCTTTGCTGGTGATCGGCATCGGTCTGGCGGTCGGCAACCAAATCAGCGGCATCAACGTGATTCAGTATTTCGGGCCGACGCTGCTGAAGAATGTCTCCGGCAGTGTCGATTCGGCGCTGTTGCAAACCTTCTGGCTGTCGGTTTGCCAGTTTATCGGTGTGCTGGCCGGGATGACGCTGATCGATAAAGTGGGGCGTCGCAAACTGCTGCTGCTGGGTGCTATCACCTCTTGTATCTTCCTCGCCTACTCGTTCATCGCCTTCTACTATCACCTGCCCGGCCTGCTGCCGGTGATCGGCCTGTTCGCGTATATGATTTTCTTCGGCATGACCTGGGGACAGATTGTCTGGACGGTGCTGGGTGAAATCTTCCCGACGGAAATTCGTTCCATCTGCGTGGGGATCTCGATCTGCGCGATGTCGATGGCAAACTTTGTCATCAGTACCACCTTCCCGATCATGAACAGCAATCCACTGCTGATCGACATGTTCCACGGTGGCTTCCCGCTGCTGCTGTTCGCGATTTTCTCGCTCGGTATGTACTTCTTCACCTTCCGTTATTTACCGGAAACTGCCGGGGTATCGCTGGAGAAAATTCACGGTCTGGTACTGGAGAAGTTTAATGTTGAGGCAGATCTGCCAGCCAGCACCGGCAGTGCAAAAACCAGTGAATCACTGAATATTCCGCGTCACTAGCATCACCCCGGGTGCGCGTTGATGCGCACCCTTTTCATCCCATCCGCTGCTCATACTGTTCAATCACCGCCAGTGCTAAACCGTTGGCGGGATCGATGCGCTGCGGCAGAAAATGCAGCGCGGTATGCGCGAAGGTAAATTCCAGCGTGCTCGCTCCGGCGGCCTGCTGCACCGCCTGAATAAAGGTGGGAGAGGCATTCCACGCAGCATCAATCATAATGCTGGCCGGGTTAAGTAACAGCATTACCTGACTCAGTGCGCTCCCGAGCTGCGCGCCCGCTTCGCCCATCACCGCGTCGACAATTGCCGGTTCGCTGTCACGCTGCTGCCAGCGCAGACCCGGTTTACGTCGCGTCAGCTGTTGTTGAATGGCGGGCTGGCTGACCAGGGCTTCCAGGCACCCCAAACGTCCACAGCTACAGCGAGCGCCGTTGGGTTGAACCGTCAAATGCCCCACCTCACCCGCAGTCCAACTGCTGCCGGTAAACACTTCACCGTGCTGCACTAACGCACCGCCAATCCCTTCGGCAATGCGCAAATAGAAATGGCTTTGGCTTTTATCCAGCGCCAGTTGCTGCACCGACAGCAACGCCGCCGCTTTGACGTTATTCATGATACGTAATGGCAGATCAATCCCGCGTCGCAACGGCGTCAGCAAATCCACGTCCTGCCAGCCAAGATGGGAAGAGAAATGCATCCAGCCACGCAACGGATCGACGATGCCAGGAAAACCCATCGCAACACCAATCAGTTCAGGATGCGCTGCCCGCAAGGCCTGGCAGCACTCTACCAGCTCCTGGAGTAGCGCTGCTGGGTCGCTGGTGTCGGTGCGCCAGGTCTGCTCGGCAATCACCTGGGAGAAATAGTCGCAAACCCGCCAGTGTATGGCCTGACGTTCCACCATTATGCCTGCACTTTTGAGCTTTTCTGGACGTAACGCGATCTCAATTTTCGGTCGCCCGGCAGCCGCGACGCTCACCGGCCCCAGCTCATTGATCAATCCCTGCGCCAGTAAGTCATCCACAATCAGCGAAACGGTATTTTTGCTGAGGGTTAATGCCTGGGCTAAATCCTGGCGGGAGGTCACTCGGGTATGACGCAGCTGCGTCATCACCCGCTTCAGGTTATTCAGTCGTAATAACGCTGGCCCTTTGCCCATCGCTTTCATGACAACCTCAACCGGCAGAATGGAAGAGGTTCAGTGTAGCAGTGTCCGGGTGCGCTTTATCTCAGACTTTGTTGCCATTTTTGACGTGGCGCACCAGGTAAAATGAGGTTGGATAATTAATACTCATCGCCGCGCACGCGGCTGCGGTAACTTTCCCAGTCGAAGCGCACCCACAAGCTGTTGCCAAGGCGCATACGGTCCATCACGCGTTCTCCCAGCAGCGCATTCATGCCCGCCGGATCGAGGTTCGACAACATGCCCGTCGGGCGTTTGGAGGAGGAGCGGCGATCAACAATCTGATTGATGATCACTTTTTCATAGCGTGATTCGCTCTGCATGCCGATCTCATCGATCACCAGCAGATCAACGGTGCTGAGATCCTGCAACAGGCGTTCTTCGGTGATATCGCTCCCGCCGCTGAAGGTGCCTTTCATGCTCGACATCAAATCCGCCACCGTGACAATCAGCACGCTCTTGCCGCGAATAATCAGGTCATTGCCGATTGCCGCCGCCAGATGATTTTTACCGGTGCCGGGGCGACCGGAAAACACAAAGCTGGAGATACTGTTGTCAAAGCCTGCGGCGTATTCCCTCGCCAGGCTTAACGCCTTGCGTTGCCCTTCATTTTCCACCCGATAGTTGTCGAACGAGCAGTTCATATGCAGCTCACGGATGCCGGAACGACCCATAATACGCTGCATTTTCATCGCACGGTTTTCACGCACAATCGCCTCAGAACGCAGGCGGCCCTGCTCCTGGTTCCAGGCCAGCAACTCTTCACCACTGGTGAATTTTGGCTTTACATCTGCCGGCATCAGTTTTTTCAGACGGTTGAATAGATCGTTCGGCGTTTTCATCACTCACCTCGGAAACCATCGGGAATATCATAATCAGTATTGCTGATCTGCGTGATATCACGCTTCGGCTGCCCACCATTGGCTGCCCGGTTCATTTGCACGCTGCGCGCTAACTTCTGCTGCCACTGCACATGATGGAACAATCGCCCTTCCGCCTGCCAATAAGCGACAAAAGTCGCCAGCTCAGCCGGGGTTACCGGTTCGCTCAGCGCCACGCCCCAGATGGCCGCCTGGCGTTGAAAATCGGCATCCGGCTGCCAGCCCGCATACATGGCGAATTTCCCAACCGGAGCCGCTATCGGCGGAAGCGAAGTATCAAACAAGCTGTCATCCAGGGTGACATCGCTGGGTTGCTGCGCGGCGGCTTCCAGCGCCAGCAATTGTGCCAACCGCTGTGGCGTCAGCGCATAAAACGCCGGTGCATTATGATGCAACACCGCCAGCGTGCCATTTTCTGCCTGTTGCAGCACCGTGAGCGGGTCCTGGCAAAAGCCATCCAACCCGACCAGCGTAGAAGTTAAGATTTTGACTGACATGAAGAAACCTGACGTTGACAAGCCCAGTGCGCCGAACGGGGTATCCCGCCCGACGCTAAGGTTGCAGTGTACCTGTTTTAGCGCGCAGGATCGCCAAAAAGGTTAGCGGGTCACGATCTGTGGCTGGATGTGTTCCGCGCGGGCGGCCGCTGGGACACTGACGGGTTGCGGGCGGGTTTGCCACAAATACCGCACCGAGGCGATCAGACAGAGGCTGTAACCCAAAAGCTCACTGCCCTCTTCAGCCATGTTTTTCACCACCCGGTTGTAGCCATCCAACATCAGATGCTGCCACAGCTGGTGCATCCCAAACAGACGTGAGAACACCAGCACAATCAGCAGGCCACTGGCCATCATCTGCCAGCTACGATGCTGAACCAGCGCCACCAGCCCCGGCAGAATGGCTTTAGGATGGCGTAACGCCAGCGCCAGTGAAGCCGCTGCCATCGCCAGCGCAAACCACACCCAGCATCCCAGCTCGATCATATCGAACAGGAAATCCAGTTCACGGATAAGCATGCAGGTGAAGAAGCCACCGACCAGGATCAGAGCCGGGCGTTGGCGTGAAGCATAGAAAAACAGACCCGCAATCACCGCCAGCATGGCTTCCTGTGTCAGTTCGGTGAAAGACGTTTCATGTAGTGCATCATTCATCCAGTTGACGTCGATGTAGACCATCGCCAGCGCCAAAACCAGAACCGCTCCACTGATGATAAATGCCGTAAGCTCACGGCCAAGAATAATTAAATTTTCGCGCATTTTATTACCATGATAATGATTAGCGCGCTTATTATATTTTTCTCACTGCATCCAGCTTCTCATTTTATGCCGATTAAAAACTGGCGCTGACGCCCAGGCTATAAATGAACTGCTCACCGCTGCTCATGGCTCCGGTTTGCGAAAATGAGGCAAACGCCGACAAATGTTGCCCCAGTGGCATATTGGCACCGACGCTCACATCCATCCAATTGTTCTCTCGTGTGATTCCGTCATCACTGCGCGGAGTAAAGCTCATCTCCCCCAATTGGTGGCTGTAACTTATCTGTGCGTAGGGCGCTATCCAGCCAAGACTGGAATCAACGCGCCACCCCAGCGATGCGATGTGATCATCTTTGCTGCGATCGACCAGTTCACACTGCGGGCAACTCAAGGGCGATGGATCGACCGCGTATTGCGCCACCGGCCCGGTGGTCATCGTCTCATTAACCGGCAATTGCCAGCCTGCTGACAATCGGTTCGTAAAGGGGCTGGCACCGACGCTGGCCGCTTCGGTGTGGATGTTGACCATCGCCTCGCCCGGCGGGTTCAGCGCGGCATCCATCAGATTATTCGCGCTATTTTCTGTCAACATTAGGTGATTTTGGGAAATTTTTTCGGCAAGTATGGCGTTGTAATCCGGCGAAGCCACCGGTTGGCCCTGGCTGGTCTCATCCCAGGCCAATACCGGGCAGGACACGGCAAATAGCCATGCACTACCCATCACCAGCGCAAGATTGTGCTGGCCTGACCGCTGACTTTTCTGCAACATGAAAGACTCCTGACGAGCCAGATAGGAACCGGGCGTTTAGGTATTGGATACAACAGTTATCGGCGCCCA
This sequence comes from Pantoea sp. At-9b, assembly GCF_000175935.2. NCBI lineage: Bacteria > Pseudomonadati > Pseudomonadota > Gammaproteobacteria > Enterobacterales > Erwiniaceae > Pantoea > Pantoea sp. At-9b. The sequence goes on along the minus strand of NC_014837.1, from coordinate 30,880 downwards.
TTGCTTAACTATTAACCGATTATTGAATACGTCAAGGGAAACGAAGTATTTTCCTCATTAAAGGAGTGATGCAATGCAACGTTGTGGCTGGGTAACACAGGATCCGCTCTATCTGACGTACCACGACACCGAGTGGGGAGTGCCGCAAACTGATAAGCGTGCCTTATTTGAAATGCTGTGCCTTGAAGGGCAGCAGGCCGGATTATCATGGATTACGGTGTTAAAAAAACGCGCAAACTATCAACGTGCATTTCATCAGTTTGAGCCGTCAATCGTCGCGCAGATGGATGAGCAGGATCTCGATCGCCTGATGCAGGATAGCGGGTTAATTCGCCACCGCGCCAAACTGGCAGCGATTATGACTAATGCGCGCGCTTATCAGGCAATGGAAGCCAATGGAGAGGACTTTTCTCGCTTTATTTGGGAATTTGTCCACCACACGCCAATTTTACACAACTATGCGGATTACAAGCTGGCCCCGACCACCTCTGAACCGGCTATCGCGCTGTCAAAAGCGCTCAAAAAGCGTGGCTTTAAATTCATCGGCCCAACCATTTGCCACTCTTTTATGCAAGCCTGTGGCCTGATTAACGATCACCAAACCGATTGTTTCTGCCATCCCGCTCACCAGTAAGGCAATTCTTTACAATTTAAGACTTATTCTCACGTTTTTTCCCACGATTTGACGGCATAATCAGCACCGTTTTGGGGTTTTTCCCCCACTTACATCTAAGGGACTTTTAATGAATAAGCACACTGTTGCACTTGCCTTGTTACTGAGCGGCAGCCTGGCATTGGCTGGCTGTACCACTAACCCCTATACCGGCGAATCACAGGCCGGCAAATCCGGCATTGGCGCGGGTCTTGGCGCGGTGCTCGGCGCTGGGGTGGGGATGATGTCGTCATCGAAAAAAGATCGCGGTAAAGGCGCACTGATTGGTGCAGCGTCAGGCGCTGCGCTGGGCGGTGGTATTGGTTATTACATGGATGTGCAGGAAGCGAAACTGCGCGACAAAATGCGCGGTACCGGCGTCAGTGTGACGCGCCAGGGCGACAACATCGTGCTGAATATGCCGAATAACGTGACCTTCGATTCCAGCAGCAGCAACCTGAAACCGGCAGGGGCCAACACACTGACCGGCGTAGCAATGGTGCTAAAAGAGTATCCGAAAACTGCGGTCAACGTGACCGGCTATACCGACAGCACCGGCACGCGCGCGCTGAATATGCGCCTGTCGCAGCAACGTGCTGAGAGCGTGGCCAGCGCGCTGATTGTGCAGGGCGTTGAAGCCAACCGTCTGCGCACCCAGGGTCTGGGGCCGGATAATCCGGTTGCCAGCAACAGCACCGAGGCCGGTAAAGCACAGAACCGCCGCGTTGAAATCACCCTCACCCCGCTGGGATAATAATCAATGGGCCTGCATTGCCAGGCCCATGCTGCCTGTTTTTACGCCACTTTTGGCGCTTGCTGCTACCCAATGCTGTCAAATATGATCAAGCCATAGAGCCGCCGATTTCTTTATGTTAGCTTGATCAAAAATTGATCAGTGGAAGCCCATCATGTCGCTGAAAGCCATCGCCTCCGTCCTCGGACTTTCTGTTACGACCGTGAGTCGTGCCCTGAATGGCTATGATGATGTGGCTGAAGTCACTCGGAAACGTATCGAAGAAGAAGCCAGCCGACGTGGTTATCGCCCCAATGCTGCCGCCCGCCGTCTGAAAACCGGCCGCGCCAACACCGTGGGGTTGGTATTTCCTGACAGTTCCCTGCCCCTGAGTGACAGCCATTTTATTGAAATGCTGCAAACACTCGACCAACGCCTTGCGCGCGATGAAATCGACCTGCTGATGCTGGCTGACAAACCGCAGGACCAGCAGCGCACCCTGCGTATGCTGCGCAGCGGTGCCATCGATGCGTTGATTGTCACCCATGCCATGCCACAGGACATTCGCCTGCAACGCCTGCAACAAAAGGGGTTCCGCTTTCTGTCACTGGGCCGCAGCCAACTGCCACAACCCTACGCCTGGTTTGATTACGATAACCATGCCGGGGTGAAGCTGGCGACCGATCACTGCCTGGCGACCGGGCTGACCCAACTGGCGTGGCTTGGCGGCAATGAACCCAGCAGTTTTGTCCGCGATCGTCGCCGGGGATTTCTTGACGCCATCACCCAGCATCAGCCGCTGCCGGTTCCGCTGATGGCTGCCGTTCCCCCCTCGCGCCGCGCGGGTTATCAGCAAACGCTGGCCTGGCTGGCAGAGGGGCATGTGCCGCAGGCAATCATCACCGATTGCAGTCCGCTGGGAGAAGGGGCCGCTATTGCACTGCAACAGGCCGGACGGCTCAGTGGCCCGCAGGCCATTTCGTTGTTTGTCTACGACGGGCTGCCGCAAGATTCCATCATCGACCACCCGGTCAACGCCATCCTGCAATGTTCGCAGCAACATGTGGGTGAAAAACTGGCGGAAATGGTACTGCAATTGCTGGATGGCACACCGCTTAATCAGCTACAAACCCTGTGGCAACCGCGTCTGCACCTCACTTCTGACTAGCAGATTCTTGCAGCACGGTGTTCCTGTGGTAGTCTTCGCCTGTTTCTTTTGATTCAGGTACATGCAATGAAGACCAGGCCGCCCCGCGCGACTATCAGCGATGTTGCCCGCACGGCAAAAACCGGTAAAACCAGCGTTTCCCGTTATCTGAATGGCGAACAAAATTTGCTGTCGCCCGATCTCAAAGCCCGTATTGAACGCGCGATAGCCGAGCTCGACTATCGCCCGAGCCAGATGGCACGCGGGCTGAAACGCGGTCGTACCCGTCTGATTGGCCTGATCATTGCCGACATCACCAATCCCTACTCCGTTGATGTGCTGAGCGGTATCGAAGCCGCCTGCCGCGCCCATGGCTTCACCCTGCTGATGTGTAACACCAACAACGAAGTAGACCTGGAGCAACATTACCTGCAATTGCTCAGCAGTTATCAGGTTGAAGGCATTGTGGTGAATGCCGTTGGTATGCACGAAGACATCCTCAAGCGCCTGCAACAGTCGATGCTGCCGATGGTGCTGATTGACCGCAAAATTCCTGATTTCGCCTGCGATGTGGTAGGCCTGAATAACCCGGAAGCGGCACAGCTGGCAACCCAACATCTGCTGGATAATGGTTACGAGGCGCTGCTGTTCCTCAGCGAACCACTGGGTAGCGTCAATACCCGGCGCGAGCGTCTGGCATCGTTCTTCAGCACCGTGGCAAGCCAGCCCGCAGTGCAGGCAGAAAACACCGAAGTGGCCCTGCATCAACCCGCACAGATGGATGCGGCGCTGCGCGATTTCCACCAGCGCCATGCCGGAAAGCGCTGTGCGGTCATGGCGGCTAACGGCGCGTTGACCTTGCAAGTGGCGCGTGCGCTGCAACGTCTTAACCTGAGCTGGGGCGAATCCATCGGCCTGCTCGGCTTCGATGAGCTGGAGTGGGCTGCACTGGCGGGTGTGGGCATCACCACCCTTAAACAACCTACCTGGCAAATTGGTTATGCCGCGCTGGAGAAGGTCATTGCGCGTATCGAAGGCGATGACCACCCGATCTCTGAACAGGTCTTTTCCGGCGAACTGATCGTGCGTGGCTCCAGCCAACCGTTGAACTGATTAATCCCCAGTCCCATGGCTCACTTCGTGAGCAGGATCATACTTCCGACGTCTGCATCTTTTCTTTGGAACCGGTTCCATCTAACGTTTTTATAACGTTTGGAAGGCCGTGGGTGCCCGGAGAGATGAGATGAAACCAGAAATCATTGTTGTGACCGCTGCTTACGGCAGCAGCAAAGTGGCAGAACTCGGTGGTCAGTCAGCGCTGCTTCCATTGATTAAACAGGCAGGAGCGGATGGCGTGGAAATTCGCCGCGAGCTTTTTAGCGCTGACGATTTTCAACAGCTTTCCGCGCTGGGCGAAGCCCTGACCCATCAGGGATTGAGCGCCTGCTATTCGGTACCGGAAACCCTGTATCTGGCTGACGGCGCGCTGAACCCCCATCTGACGCAGTTCCTGAGCGAAGCACAACAACTTGGCGCGCGACGACTGAAGCTGTCGCTTGGCCACTTTACCGATCTGCATACCAACACCTTAGTCGCCGTGCTGGCCACATCCCCGGTCAAACTGGTGGTCGAGAACGACCAAACCACCGACTGCAAACTGGCCCCGATGCAGCGTTTTTTCCATCAGGCGCACGATGCGGCGCTGCCGCTGGAGATGACGTTTGATATGGCGAACTGGCGCTGGACCGCTGAAGACGCGATGCAGGCAGCAGAACGCTTAAGTCACTACGTCGGTTACGTCCACGTCAAAACCGCAGTGCCACATGGTGACAGCTTCCGCGCTGTCGCGCTGGATGATAGCCCGGAGGACTGGCGCACTCTGCTAAATGCACTGCCTGGTGATGTGCCACGCGGCATTGAATTTCCACTGGAAGGTGAAGATCTGCTGGCAGTAACCCGCCATTACGTTGACCTGCTGCGCGCCCAATAAGGAGCTGCTGATGACCACCCAACTTGATGTCGTCACCATTGGCGAAGCGATGGCGATGTTTATCGCTCAGCAGAGCGGCGACCTGGCCGCCGCTGACAACTTTATCAAACGTATTGCCGGTGCCGAGCTGAACGTGGCAATTGGTCTGGCCCGCCTCGGCTTACAGGTGGGCTGGGTCAGCCGCGTCGGCGATGACAGCTTTGGCCGTTTTACCCTGCAACAGCTGGCAAAAGAGGGCGTGGATCACCGCTGCGTCACCATCGATGCCCGCTATCGCACCGGTTTTCAGCTCAAATCGCGCGTTGATGATGGTTCCGATCCCGAAGTGGAGTATTTCCGCCGTGGCTCCGCCGCCAGCCATTTGTCACCGGATGATTTCAACGCCGATTACTTTGGCAACGCCCGCCATCTGCACCTGAGCGGCGTAGCGGCAGCGATTTCCGACAGTTCGCTGGCGCTGAGTAAACATGCCGCCAAAGAGATGCGCGCACGCGGCAAAACCATCTCGTTCGATCCTAATCTGCGCCCGGTGCTGTGGCGCAGCGAAGAGGAGATGCGCAAGCAACTCAACCTGTTGGCGGAATATGCCGACTGGGTGCTGCCGGGCGAGAAAGAGGGGCGGATTCTGACCGGCTACCACCAGCCGGAAGCCATCGCTGATTTCTACCTCGATAAAGGGGTCAGAGCGGTAGTGATCAAAACTGGCAGCGACGGTGCCTGGTTCAAAACCGCCGAAGGCGACAAAGGCCTGGTCGCCCCGATTCGCGTCGAGAACGTGGTCGATACCGTCGGTGCCGGTGACGGTTTTGCCGTCGGCCTGATCAGCGCACTGCTGGAAGGAAAAACTCTGCCGCAGGCGATGCTGCGCGGCAACAAAATTGGTTCGCTGGCCATTCAGGTGGCGGGCGACAGCGAAGGGCTGCCAACGCGCGCCACGCTTGGCGATTACTAATTCCGTCACGGTAACCTCCCTCTCCCTTATGGGAGAGGGCCGGGGTGAGGGTCATCAACCGCAGAGGAGCACGCGATAAATCGCGCCGCTACACTTGAGGATAATCCTATGAAAACGCAGACAATCGCACCAAGACGCTGGTGGTTTATCATGCCCATCGTGTTTATCACCTACAGTCTGGCGTATCTGGACCGGGCGAACTTTAGCTTCGCCTCCGCCGCAGGGATTAACGACGATCTGGGCATCACCAAGGGCATGTCATCGCTACTCGGTGCCCTGTTCTTCCTCGGCTACTTCTTCTTCCAGATCCCCGGCGCGGTGTATGCCGAACGCCGGAGCGTGAAGAAACTGATTTTTTGCTGCCTGGTGCTGTGGGGGTTATGTGCCTCGCTGACCGGGGTGGTCAGCAACATCCCGATGCTGGCCGCCATCCGTTTTGTGCTCGGCGTGGTGGAAGCGGCGGTGATGCCGGCGATGCTGATCTACATCAGCAACTGGTTCACCAAAGCGGAACGTTCGCGCGCCAACACCTTCCTGATCCTCGGTAACCCGGTGACGGTGCTGTGGATGTCAGTGGTATCCGGCTATCTGATTGATTCCTTTGGCTGGCGCGAGATGTTTATCATCGAAGGGATCCCGGCGGTGATTTGGGCCGTTGCCTGGTGGTTTTTGGTGCAGGACAAACCGTCTCAAGTGAAGTGGATGAGCGATGCCGAGAAAGCGGCGTTGCAGGCACAATTGCAGAAAGAACAACAAGGAATCAAAGCGGTACGTAACTACGGTGAAGCCTTCCGTAACCGCAACGTGGTGCTGCTGTGCCTGCAATATTTTGCCTGGAGCATCGGCGTCTATGGTTTCGTGCTGTGGCTACCTTCAATCCTGCGTAACGGCACGCAGATGGGGATGGTGGAAGCAGGCTGGCTGTCCGCCGTGCCGTATCTTGTCGCCACCATTGCAATGATCGTCGTCTCCTGGGCATCGGATAAGATGCAGAACCGCAAACTGTTTGTCTGGCCGCTGCTGCTGATTGGTGCGCTGGCGTTCCTCGGCTCCTACCTCGTCGGTTCCAGCCATTTCTGGCTGTCTTATGCGTTGCTGGTGATTGCCGGTGGTGCGATGTACGCCCCGTATGGCCCCTTCTTCGCCATTATCCCGGAAATGCTGCCGCGTAATGTCGCCGGTGGCGCGATGGCACTGATTAATAGCATGGGCGCACTGGGTTCCTTCGTCGGATCATGGATAGTAGGCTATCTTAATGGCGCAACCGGCAGTCCGGCAGCGTCTTACATTTTTATGGGCGCAGCATTGCTGGCATCGGTGTGGCTGACGTTGATCGTCAAACCCGCCGAAAATAAAACGTCGCCGCTGCACGGGGCAAAACACGCCTGAAAGCGTAAGCGAAAATGACTTTTCCGGGCGACGCTGTCGCCCGTCACTCGTTCTACAGGGAGCAAAAGATGAAACCTGCTGTGATTCTTTACAAGAGCCTGCCGGATGACCTGCGTGCCAAACTGGACGCGCATTTCACCGTGACCGAAGTCAGCGATATTTCGCCAGAAAGCGTCAAACAGCATGCGGCTCAGTTTCAACAGGCGCAGGGTCTGCTGGGTTCTGGCGGTAAAGTGAATGGTGATTTGCTGGCACAAATGCCAGCGCTGCGTGCCTGTTCTACCGTCTCGGTTGGCTACGATAATTTTGATGTCGCGGCACTCAGCCAACGCGGTGTGGTGCTGATGCACACGCCAACGGTGCTGACCGAAACCGTGGCCGATACCCTGATGGCGCTGGTGCTGAGCAGCGCGCGCCGCGTCACCGAGCTGGACGCCTGGGTGAAAGCCGGCGAGTGGAAAAGCAGCATCGGCCCGCAACATTACGGGGTGGACGTTCACCACAAAACCCTTGGCATTCTTGGCATGGGCCGCATCGGTATGGCTGCGGCGCAACGCGCGCATTTCGGCTTTGGTATGAAGATCCTCTATAACGCGCGCCGCCAGCATAGCGAAGCAGAAACGCGTTTCGGCGCACGCGCCTGTGATTTAGAGACCTTGCTGAAAGAGAGCGATTTTGTCTGCGTTATCCTGCCGATGACCGAACAGACGCACCATATGATTGGCGCGGCGCAGTTAAAACTGATGAAACCGAGTGCCATTTTGATCAACGTTGGCCGTGGCCCAGTGGTGGATGAGCAGGCGCTGATCAGCGCGTTGCAGGACGGCACCATCCACGCCGCCGGTCTGGACGTGTTTGAGCAGGAGCCGGTGCCTGCCGATTCTGCGCTGCTGAAGTTGCCGAATGTGGTGACGCTGCCGCATATCGGTTCCGCCACCCATGAAACCCGCTACGGCATGATGAGCGATGCCGTGGACAACCTGATCGCGGCATTAACCGGCAAAATCGAGAAGAATTGTGTCAATCCCGAGATTGTGAAATAAGGCTTTGCACCTTTTCCCCGCCTGACCATTGCGCCTGCCAGTTGCGGGCGCTATGGTTGTCCCCAATCTGCCATCACAAAGTTTTAACCTGCTATGTCTTTTTCACAGTTCGGCGACAAATTTACGCAACATTCCGGTATCTCACGTCTGATGGAAGATATGGGTGAAGGGTTGCGTACCCCCGGCACCATCATGCTCGGCGGCGGTAATCCGGCGCAAATCCCGGAAATGAATGACTATTTCCACCAGCTTTTGCAGCAGATGCATCAGGAAGGCAAACTGAGCGAAGCGCTGTGCAACTACGACGGCCCACGCGGCAAAGCGCTGCTGCTCGACGCGCTGGCAACCATGCTGCGCGAGGAGTTTGGCTGGCCGCTCACCGCGCAGAACATCGCGCTGACCAACGGCAGCCAGAGCGCGTTTTTCTATCTGTTTAACCTGTTCGCCGGACACCGCGCCGACGGCAGCAAAAAGCGCGTGCTGTTCCCGCTGGCACCGGAATATCTCGGTTATGCAGATGCCGGGCTGGAAGAGGGGCTATTTGTTTCCGCCAAGCCGAACATCGAATTGCTGCCGGAAGGCCAGTTCAAATACCACGTCGATTTTGACCACCTGCCGCTGAATGACGATATCGGCCTGATTTGCGTTTCGCGTCCGACCAATCCCACCGGTAACGTCATCACGGACGACGAGTTGTTGCAGCTGGATGCGCTGGCGCAGCAACATGAAGTCCCATTGCTGATCGATAACGCCTACGGTGTGCCCTTCCCCGGTATTATCTTTAGCGAAGCGCGCCCGCTGTGGAATCCCAACATTATCCTGTGCATGAGCCTGTCGAAACTCGGCCTGCCGGGCGCACGTTGTGGCATTATCGTCGCCGATGAGCACACGATCAGTGCCATTGGCAACATGAACGGCATCATCAGCCTTGCGCCTGGCAGCATTGGCCCGGCGATGGCCAACGAGATGATTGTGCGCGGCGATTTACTGCGTCTGTCAGAACAGGTGATCAAGCCGTTTTATCAGCATAAAGTCAGTGAAACCATTGCCATCCTGCGCCGCTATTTACCGGAAGATCGTTGCTTAATCCACAAACCGGAAGGCGCGATTTTCCTCTGGTTATGGTTCCGCGATCTGCCGATCAGTACCGAAGCGCTGTATCAACGGCTGAAGGCGCGTGGCGTGCTGATGGTGCCCGGCCACTTCTTCTTCCCGGGTCTGGAGCAAGAATGGCCGCACACCCATCAATGTATGCGCATGAACTATGTCCCGGATGCGGACAGCATTGAGCGTGCGGTACAGATTCTGGCGGAAGAGATCGAAGACGCCTGGCGCGCCTAATCCTGCTTCGCTTCCACTAACGACAGCTGGCACCACTGTGCCAGCTGGCGAATCGCCTGCTCCACTTCCTCATTCCAGCCAAACCCGGCGTTCAGTCGGAAGCAGTGATCGTAGCGGTGATCGGTGGCAAAAATATGCCCCGGCGCAATACCAATTCCGGCATTACGCGCCTTGAGAAACAACGCACGCACGTTCAACGCCTGCATCGGCATCTCCACCCACAGCACGTAGCCGCCTTCGGGGTCTGACACCCGCGTGCCCGCCGGGAAATAGCGCAGCACGGCCTGGCGCATATGATGAATCTGATTCGCCAGTTCGCGGCGCAGTTTTCGCAAATGGGCATCGTAGCCGCCATTGCGCAGCAGCTCGGCAATGGCCGCCTGTGACAGCACCGAGGTGCCCATGGTTGAGGTGTATTTTAACGAGGCGATTTTGCGCATGTAATTGACACTGTGTACCCAGCCAATACGGATGCCAGGTGCCACCGTTTTCGAGAAGCCGCTGCACAGAATCACGTTCGGGCTGAAGGCGCGCATCGGGAACGGGCGGCGTTCGCCAAACGCGGTATCACCGAAGATATCATCCTCAATAATCACCACATCGTTTTCGTCAGCCTGACGTGCGATGTAAGCCTTCTGTTCGTTGGGAATGCTTTTACCCAGCGGATTATTGATGTTGTTGAGGCTGAGATACGCCTGCACCACTTTGCGCTGGAACAACCGGGTCAGTTTTTCCACGTTGACGTACCCTTCCGGCCCGGCCTCCACTTCAACCACCCGCAGATTAAGGTTATGCAGCATCTGCAACAGCACGAAATAGCAGGGCGATTCCACCGCCACGATATCGCCGGGGCGAGTGGTGGCACGTAGCGACAGCGAGATCGCTTCAATGCAGCCGTTGGTGATCAGGATGTCGTCCGCATTGATATTGCAGCCATAATCCACAGCCCGTCGGGCAATTTCCGCCTTCAGCGGCGCGTAGCCGGTGCCCTTGACGGTGTTGCCGAGCAGCGCCGGTTTGCTGTAGCCCATCTGGCGCATCAGCAGACCAATTTTCTTTACCGGATACAGCGAGATATCACCATTTGCCAGGTCCAGCCTGACCCGACAATCCGAGCCGACCATCGCCAGATGCAGTTCGGTCTGCTCATCCAGCGGGGCGATTTCACGCGGCTGCTCGTGGCTGACCATGGGCAATTTCTTGTCTGCCTTACGCGGGGCCACAAAAAAGCCGGACTTAGGACGCGCCACCGCATAGTGTTCATCCTCAAGCGTGCGTAATGTTTTTAGCGCGGTGGTCATGCTGACGTGATACTGCGTAGCCAGCGTGCGCACGGAAGGTAAGCGACTGTCTGGCGGCAGCGATCCGCTGTGAATCGCCTGTTTGATCTGTTCTGCTATTTGACGGTAACGACTGCTCTGACTCTCCTGTTCTTCCGTCTCACCCGCCATCTGTTCCACCCCATATCGTGCTGATCTGTGCGTATCCATCAGATTACATTCAAAGTAGTTTAGGCTGCATCTGTTAAATCAAGAACTCTGCGTATCGGTGGCTGGCACACAGCCGCGCAGCACAAGACTGAGACATTCATTCCCAAGCACCTTCGTGGCCCGTTACCCGCAATATTGCCGTGTTGATGGCAATAGCGATTTTATTAGCCAAAGGAAAAAGTGAAAAATGAATAATCTGTCCACCATGATGAGAGAAATTGAAGGATATCTATCCCCCGCCATTCTCGCATCTGCCCAGGCTTGTTCCCGTCGTTTGCTCGCCGCCTTACCCGATACGCATCATCCCGAAAATAACCGTGTGCTGCTCGCCTATGGCGGCGGCAAAGACAGCAGCTATATGGTGGCGTATGTTCGCTACATTCAGGGGCTGATCTGGCAACAACGCGGCACGACCTTCCAGCTTCGTATCAGCACCAACCGCCATGCGGCAATGAACGACAGCGTGATGGAGAATATTGATCGCGTCTATCGCGCGCTGCATATCCACCATGATGACTTTACCGAATGTCTGGTGACCGACGGATTACAGATTCGCCCTTTTTCCCGTCATTTACCCATGCCGGAAGCGGTACGCCAACAGAACCGCAGCGATGTGCTGATGAACGGCCACCGCTTCCGCGCCGATGCACGTTCTACCTTCTGCAACGCCTGCAACCTCAGCATGGTGAACTCCTTTGGCCTCGCGGCGCATTTCGATGGCGGGGTGGATATGATCATCACCGGCGATTCGCCACAGGAACAAACCGCTTACCTCGCCTGGGCGCGTCATCTCTCCCGGCTGTTTCATGCGCCGGTGGCGGATAAATCACGCGGCTTCAGCGGTTTTCTGCAAACCCTGGATGGTGTGGCGGAACGTTACTTTAGCGATGTCTACGGAGCTGATCAGGTTACCCCCGCGCACCGCATTACCTGGCAGCTGGCCCGCGATCCGCTGTTCTTCAATATCTATCAGGACACGGCTTACGAAGCGGGCGCACACTGGACGTTGCTCACCGAATTTATGCAGTTCCGCTTCGATGAACTGATGTTCAGCTTCTCGGAATCAGACTGCGGCAATCCAACCTTAATGGCACATATTCGCGGCCTGCGTGCGGAAACGCTGTTGCAGCGTAGCTACGCCGAAGGGGTACGCGAATATGCGCGCTTTGCGCTGGGCTTGATGCAGCAAAAGGATTTCCCACCGCAGCTGATCAGCGAAATGGCGGCGCGTTATCAGGACGATGCGGCCATTATGCGGGCGCGCCAGCGGGCGGCGCAGTTTGCCGAGCAGGCATTTGGTCTCGATGAAACCCAACTGGTATGCATGATCTATTCGCCGTTTATCGCCGGTGGCCGACAGCTGAAAACCTGGCTGCAACAGCTGCCGTCCGCGCCGGAAGAACGTGCGGTGCGCGCCTTACTGGAAGGCAGCAGCGACGATCTGCTGCTGGCACAACAACTGGAACAACTCTCCGGCCTGACTATCGCGCAGATGCGTCATTGCTGGCGTAGCGCACAGGTGAGTTCGTTGCTGGATAACCAGCAGCAGGATGCCCTGTCACGCGTACTGCGCTTCGACCCGCACAAAGCGGTGATCCAGGTTAACAATGGTGTCCTGCAGGACATCGTCACAGAAGTGATTTCCGGGCGTTGACCCGGTAAGGCTAAGCGATGAGAAAAATTTTCCTGCAGATTGGTGCCACCCGCGACGGACAAAACCCGTACTGCGCGGTGGCAAAGCGCGAAGGTTATTTCACCGTCCTGGCGGAGATGGGTGACTTTGTCGATTACCAGTCGCTCAACATGACCCTGCCATTCGACCTGATTGTGCGGCTGGATCGACCGGAAAACCCCTGGGATGTGTTGCAGGCATGCCTGCATGCCGGGTTACTGGAACATCCGCAGGTGGTGCTGGCAGGCTTTGAAGCCTACAACTTAGCGGCCTGTCGGGTACGTGAGATGCTGGCGGGTCCGGATGCCGGTCCCTGCTTTATCGCACCGGACAAATACGCGCAACGCATGGCGCTACGTAAAGCCTGGCCACGCTTCCCACAGCCAGAGTTTCGTTTTTTTGCCTCTCCGCTCAGCATCCGTGACGCACGTGACGCGTTGCTCTATCCCTGCGTGATCAAGCCAGTCGATGGTGGCGGCGGCCTCGGTATCTGGCTGGTCGAAGAGGCCGGTCAACTGGATGCGGTGATCAACAAGCTGGTCGACACCATGAACTATGGTGGGCGCGGCTTTTCAGGGTTTATCGTCGAAAGCTGGCTGTGCGGCGACGAATATTCGCTCCAGGGCGTGGTGGATAACGGTCATGCGGTTGCACTGACCTGTTGCCAGAAGGTGATTGAGCATCACAGCGATGCCGAGGGCAGCATCAGCTTTTACGAGTCCGGTCATGTCGCCATGGCCGCGCAGCAACTGCCTGCCGCCTTTGCCAGCCTGATGAGTTTCTGCTGTGAAACCTTTGGCTACCGCCAGGGCGCGTTTCATATCGATTTCATCGTGGTCAACGGCGAACCGCATTTTCTTGAAATGGGTTTCCGCCTGTCAGGCATGGGAGTAGTGAACCTGGTCGAGGAAGTGACCGGCATCAATTGGGCAGAAGTGGCGTTCCAGATCGAAGCTGGACAAGGTCTGCCCGAACTGCACTTCAGCCAACAGACACCGGCGGTGGGGCGTCTGCGTCTGCGCAAACCGCTGCAATATCAGCAGGCTGAGAGTTGGATCGCGCAGCAACAACGTGGTCAGTTGCTGCCACCACTGAATCTGCCTGCGCTACAGGTGTCGCCGCGCTCCTCGCTGTATGCCGATTTAACCCGCCATGCTGGCATCCTCGCCACCTTTCGCCTGGCAGGTAACAGCCGTGACGACATTCTGGCGACCTTCCACCAGATCCTTGAGGTTCCATCCTTTGCCACGCGAGGGGATTTACTATGTGCAGAATGATTCTGGCGCACGGTCAATTTGATGCCGCAACGGTGCTGGAAGCGGCACGCGCCATGAGCTGCGGGGAAACCGCCACCCATGATGGCCCCATCAAACAGCATCCAAACGGTTGGGGGGTTTTATGGCTGGAGCAAGGGAAAATCCATACGCTACACGGCACTGGCCCCTTTGCCGATGCGCTACCGGCTATTGATGTCGATCGCCTGCGTGGCCGTTTTCTCGCGGTGCATGTGCGTCATGCCACCTTGAGCAAAAACCATGGGATCGAATTCTCGCATCCACTGTGGCGAACCAGTGGTCAGACGCACTGGTACATGATGCACAACGGCTTTTTACCCACCGTTTACCAGCAGCTCGGCATGGCCGAGTCGCGCTTTGACTCGGCGGAATACCTTGAATACATCGTCGAGCGGGCGACGCCCGCTGATTTCACGCGGGATTATCTGCGCAACAAGATGGCACAGGTTGCACCCGGCGGTAGCGCGGCCAATGCGATTTTTGTTACCCGCGAAAAAGCCTGGGCGTGGCAATGGCATCCTGACGATACCCCTTATCCCGATTACTTCACCCTGCACCACTGTCAGCATAACAACAGCACTTTTATCTCTTCTGAACCCATTGCAGCACTGGGCACGGCGTCAGACTGGCGTCGTATGAGCAACCATGAACTTCATGAAATTCCTTTGTCGGAGTGAACAGCATGGCCATTTTCAATCAGATACGCGTTATTAGCCCCAAAATGTTTGTGGAAAGTACCTGGCTGGATGACATTGTGACTGCACGCGTGCCGCTGCTGGTACTGCGTAATTTCCTGGCCCCGGAAGTGCGTGAAGCGGTGGTTGAGGATCTACAACTATGCCGCGAAAAGGTGCGGGTATCACACTATCCCAATGGTGCGCTGACCACCCTTGGCCCCTATCTGGCCAAGCACACCGCTGCGCCGGAAAACTATTTCACCGAATTACGCGATATTCAGCCCGCGTTGCCACCGTCGCTGCCCTGCCTGCGTGACCAGGTTTACAACTGGGTGAAGCACGCCTTGCGACTGGAGAGCCTGAAAACCGCCACCGATCCGCAACACGGCGACTACGCCGGTTCAATTGTGCGTTTCCATGCCAACGGGGTCGCCAATCCCCTGCATAACGACAACATCGTGCGCGATGCGGCCGGTAGCGGCCTGGCAGTGACGGAGATTTTACATCAGCTGAGCTGTGTGGTGTGCCTGCAAGAGTGCAACGCCGGGGGCGCACTGCGCATCTTCAATAAGAAGTGGCAACCGGTGGACGAGCGCTTCAAAACGCCCGGCGAACTTGGTTACCAAAGCGGTGTGATTGAGCACTGCGAAATCTGCGAATTTTCACCGCGTAGCGGTGATATCTATCTGTTTAACCCAGCTTTTTATCATGAAATTGATCGGGTGGAAGGCGATACACGCATCACCATGGGCTTCTTCTTTGGTCTGACCGACAAAAAGATGAAGCACGCGATTGCCTGGAGTTAACCCGTGGCCCGTCATACGAGGAGATGAAGATGACAACCTATGAAAAATTAATCGCCCTGCTGGAGCAGCATCAGGCGCATTTCCGTGTGGTCGAGCATGAGGCAATCGGTCAGACCGATGTCATCAGCGAGATCCGCGGTAACGACCTGAATCAGGCGGCAAAAGCGATGGTGCTGGAAGTGACCATGCCGGAAGGGGCGGAGCCCCGTTACCTGCTGGCGATCGTACCTGGTGATTGCAAGATTAACTTTAAAAGCGCGGCACGTGCCATCGGCGGCAAGAAATCGAGCTTCGCCGCACCGGAGAAAGCCCAGGAGCTGACGCAGTGTGTGATGGGCGCAGTACCACCGTTTAGTTTTGATGACCGGTTGGCGCTGCGGGTTGATGCACGCCTGCGCGATGTCGGCACCCTGTGGTTTAACGCCGGTGAACTGGAACGCTCAGTGGCACTGGATGTGGATGATTATTTTCGTGTAGTGGGCGATGCATGCTGTGCAGAGATCGCCACCCCCGTGACGGCGACCGCCTGATCGCGGCAGAAGGAAGCGTTATGTCAGTCAAAGATCTATTATTAGCCCTGTGTGTCGTCTTGGCCTGGGGCGTCAATTTTGTGGTGATTAAGTTGGGGCTGCACGGCATGCCCCCGTTTTTACTGGCGGGTTTGCGTTTTACCCTGGTGGCATTCCCGGCGATCTTCTTCGTAAAACGGCCTGGCATCCCACTGCGCTGGTTGGTGGTGTATGGCATGACCATCAGCTTCGGTCAGTTTGCGTTTCTGTTTCTTGCTATCAAGCTCGGCATGCCCGCCGGGCTGGCGTCGTTGGTGGTACAGGCACAGGCGTTTTTTACCCTGTTACTCGGCGCGCTGTTGTTGGCGGAAAAGCTACGCTGGAACCACATCGCCGGGATCGTGGTCGCCACGCTTGGGATGTTTATGCTCGCCACTGCGGGTATGGAGGGGCAAACCACCGCAGGGATTACGCTGACCACCCTGATGCTGACGCTGGCTGCCGCGCTGTCGTGGGGGTTAGGCAATATCACCAATAAGATTATTCTGCGTAACCGCAAAGTGCCGGTGATGTCGCTGGTGGTGTGGAGCGCGCTGGTTCCCATGGTGCCGTTCTTCGCCTGCTCCTGGTGGTTTGAAGGGCAAGAAGTGATCGTCAGCAGCTTGCTGAATATTTCCCTGCAAACCGTGCTGGCGCTAATTTATCTGGCGTTTGTCGCCACCATTGTCGGTTATGCCATCTGGGGTAATTTGCTCAGCCGCTACGAAACCTGGCGCATCGCACCGCTCTCGTTGCTGGTACCGGTGGTCGGAATATTGAGCGCCGCGCTGATTTTGGGAGAAACCCTGTCGATGCAGCAAATGTTAGGTGCCTCGGTGATTATTCTTGGCTTGTTGATTAATGTGTTTGGCGGGATGGTGAGTCAGCGATTTCTGGTGAGGACATAAACGAACATATTCGGTAACGGTGCGATTTATCGCGCCGCTACCCATAGATGAAAAAGCCGCATTGCTGCGGCTTTTTCACGTGGTTATTTCAGAATTTCAATCCGACGCGGTTTCGCCTCTTCGGGGACGATGCGTTCCAGATCGATGCTTAACAAACCATTTTCCAGACGCGCATCGCGCACCACGATATGGTCAGCCAGCTGGAATTTACGCTCAAAGTTACGCTCGGCGATGCCCTGGTACAGGTATTTGCGTTCCTGTTGTTCTTCAGGATGCGCGCCACGCACCACCAGCATGTTGTCATGAGAGGTGATATCTAACTCGCTCTGGGCAAAGCCCGCAACGGCAATGGTGATACGGTAGTGGTTTTCATCTACCAGCTCAACGTTATACGGAGGATAGCCACCATTGGCCTGGTTCTGATTCGATTCCAGCAGGTTAAACAGACGATCGAAACCAATTGCAGAACGATAAAGCGGAGAGAGATCAAAATTACGCATATTAGGACTCCTGAAAATCAGCAAGTTTTGGCAACCTTCCACTATGGACAGGTTGTACAGCCCGCTGCGATTCCTGTCGGCAAAAGCAGCGTGACCGTTCCTTAAAAGTGGGCGCTTTTTTTTCGCTTTCAAGGCTTCACAAGGAATTTCTTACAGCAATTTTGATGAAATAGCATACACTCAGGAAATTATTCGCCTGGACAGAAAGACATCAACTCAGAGTGATGCTTAATCAGGTGACACACTCCAGCCAGGGCCATGCCATGACTGAAGGGATGAAGATGATGAAATTGATGAACCGTTTTTCGCTGCCAGGCCTGTTGGTCTGCTGCGCATGTACCACCTCCGGTTGCTCCAGCGTTATGTCTCATACTGGTGCCAGCCAGGGTTATTATCCCGGCACTCGCGCCAGCGCAGAGATGCTGACGGATGACCACACCAGCTGGGCGATGAAACCACTGGTGGCTATCGATTTGCCGTTCTCCGCAGTGATGGACACCCTCCTGCTGCCGTGGGACTACTTCCGCCACGACGATGACAAATCAATCGACTCGCCACGCGAACGCGTCCGGCAAAGTGAGAAGCTGACCGGTACTCAGGCCAGCCTGGCAACCGCCGCGTCTATGCCTGTGGAGTCGCACTGACGCAGAATAGCTGCCGCCAGCCGTTCACGTCACGCATATAGGCGATCTTTGCGCCATCCGGCGACCAGACCACCGCATCACCGGACGGCGGCTGGTCACTGCGTTGTGTCAACCGGGTACATTTGCCACTCGTCAGTTCACAACGCATCACGCTGTTGTCACACACAAAGCTGATGGCGTTGCCGGAAGGCTGCCAGCTAAAGGCTGACTGAATGCTGCTGGTAAGCTGTGTCACCTGGCGTGGTGCGCCACCGTTAGGCGAAACCGTCCAGAGCTGCACCACCCCATTGTTGTCCGCCATTAAAAACGCGATCGCGCTGCCATCGGGTGCGGCACGTAACCAGTGGCGTGGCTGGAGCGCCAGCCCGTGCGTATGGGTAACACGCCGCTGCTGCACCCCTGATGGCGGTGCTGGCAATTGGTCTGGTGTTCCCTGTATAGGGGCGTCCCCTGATTTCGCGTAATCCGCCAGCGCAGTCGGCAAATCCACCACAAACACTTCCGGGACTTTTTCGCCGTTGGCCGAGCGGGTATCACCCATAAACGCGATGGCCCAGCGCTGCCAGCTGCCGTCCGGCTTTTGATAACCGCGATCGCCAATCCAGCACTCCTCATAGGCACGGTCGATTTGGTCGCTGCCCGGTTGGGGATCTCGCTGTGTGTGGCTAACCAGCACACAATAATGACTCCCCTCATATTCACGTGGATGTCGTTTTGGCGGGCATACCGGATGTAGCGGTACGGCGACACCCACGTTACGCAGGTCTTCACTCACCGCTTTTTCATGCATCACATGATCGTTGTAGGTAAAGCTCAGACGCGAACCGTCCGGGCTGAATACGTGGACATGCGAACCGCCGCGCAGCGCACCGGGCGTATAGGGGGCGGTGATATCGCAAGCATCCAGGTTTTCCGCGATGCCTTGCTGCACAATCACACCGCGTCGATGATGAAAATCGTAATGCCAATGCGCATCGGGATGTTCCGGGCCATGGATACAGACATAACGTGGCGGGAGATCCGGGCTTACAGTGACCACGCCAACATGTGCGCCATCACGAGCCTGATACAGCAGCTCAATCGCGCCGCTGTTAACGTTGACCCGTTCAATGGTCAGACTGGTAAAGGAAGCGCCGGAAGGTCGGACATCAAACGCCAGCCACTGGCTGTCGGCAGTCCAGACATTGATATTGGTCAGCTGATGATGACGTTCTGCAAAGGTGAGTTGTTTTTCTGCCATGGGGGCAACCTTTATATCCCGTAGCGCCGCGATTTATCGCGCGTATTTTTACTGAGCAACGCGCGATAAATCGCGCCGCTACGGGTGGGTGGAGAGATAAAAGAAAGGTTACAGCACCAACTCTTCAATCGCGTAAGCCACGCCATCTTCTGCGTTGGTTTTGGTGATGAACTGCGCGATGCTTTTTACCGAATCAATCGCATTGCCCATTGCCACGCCGGTTCCTGCGTACTCGATCATCGCCAGGTCATTTTCCTGGTCACCAATCGTCATCACTTCTGCCGGTTGCAGGCCAAGTTTTTCCGCCAGCATTTTCACGCCATAGCCTTTGTTGACGCGCGGGTCGAGAATTTCGAGGTAGTAAGGCGCACTTTTCAAAATGGTGTAGCTGTCGCGGGCGCGGACCGGAAGTGCCGCGATCGCTTTATCCAGCAACGCAGGCTTGTCGATCATCATCAGTTTCGGAAAACGGGTAGCCGGGTCCATCTCAGCCACTGCGCGATATCGCACCGGAATGCCGGTCAGGCTGGCTTCGTGGATGGTGTACTCACTGATATCTTTGTTCGGGGTATACAACGAGGCATGGTCAAAGGCATGGAAATGAACGCCGAGTTCACGCGCCAACTGTTCGACATAGAGGAAATCATCAAAACTCAGCGTGACTTCCGCTACGCTTTCACCCGTATCAGCACGTTGTACCAGCGCACCGTTATTGCTGATGCAATACTGGCCCGGCTGCTGTAAATCCAGCTCTTGCAGGTAGCGTTCGACGCCAACAAAGGGGCGGCCAGTTGCCAGCACAATGGCGACACCTTTATCGCGTGCGCGCGCAATCGCGGATTTCACTGCCGGGGTGATCTGGTGGTAAGGATTAAGCAGGGTGCCGTCCATATCGATCGCAATCAGTTTTATCGCCATAACATCCTCGTTAATTCAGAGTTTGCATCCATGCTAGCGCGATTCAGCTCACATTGACCAGTTTATCGACATCAGACGACACCTTGCGTATCAATTTGCCTGTAATGGCTTGCGCACAAACAGACCGTAGCTCAGCGCACCAATCATCAGCAATCCTGCGCCCAACAGGAACACATTGGTGAACTTGCCGGTAGTATCGAGAATGATACCGGTGACGATCGGTGCCATCGCCGCGCCGAGGAAACCACCGAAGTTCTGGATCGCACCCAATGAGGCCACCTGGGATTTTGGTGCGATATCACTCGCCAACGTCCAGAGCGCACCCTGTGGCATCTGCGAACAGAAATACCCGAGCGCCAGCAGGCCAATCGCCAGCGGTGTGCTATCGACAAACGGAATCGGTGCGACAAAACAGGCCGCCAGCGCCGCGCCGGTCACGATAGGGATTTTACGCGCGGTAATGGCACGCACACCGCTACGCACCAGGCGGTCTGACAGCATACCGCCCACCAGCACGCCCAGAATGCCGCACAGGAATGGAATCGAGGCGATCCAGCCGGTGGCTTTCAGGCTGAAGCCGAGGGATTTTTCCAGATATCCCGGCAGCCAGGTGAGGTACACCCAGATGGTGAACATGATGGAGAAGTTACCGACCACCATAAACCAGGTGGTACTGTGGCGGAACAATGCGCCCCAGCTCGCCTGCGCGCGATCTTCCGCAGCAGCAACGCTGCGCTGTCCGGCATGCAGCAGTGCATCTTCACGCGCATCCGGGTCACGATAGAATTTCCACCATGCCAGCAGCAACGGAATCCCCATCAGGCCAATGGCAACGAACATACCGCGCCAGCCAAAGGTCAGCAGCAGCACGGTAAGAATCGGCGGCGCGACGGCGTTAGCGATTTGCGAACCGGTATTGATGATCGCCGTCGGCAGACCACGTTCGTTATCACCAAACCAGCGATGCGTGATTTTGATGCCAGAGGTAAAGAACGGCGATTCCGACACGCCCAGCAGCATACGCAGGCCATAGAAGAAGCTATAGCTGTTTACGAAAGCTGCCAGCACGGTAAAGCTGGACCATAATCCCAGCGCCCAGGAGAACATTCTCTTCGGACCAAACTTATCTACCAGCCAACCCGCAGGCAGGTTCGCCAGCGCATAAGGCCAGAGAAATGCCGACAGCAGCAGGCCCATTTCGGTTTGCGAGAAACCAAACTCCGCCGCGATGGTGGTGTTGGCGATACTCAGATTGGCACGATCGAGGTAGTTCACCACCGCTGCCAGCAGCAGGATCGTGATGATACCCCAGCGTAATTTGCCCACCAGAGTGGGCTGCGCCACCGCAGCGCCAGACAAGGTATTCACCGAGGTTTTCATTGGCTTGCCCCCACGGCGTTGAACAGGCTGAGGTTGATTTTGATCACGGCTTTACGGATCGGCTGTACATCGGGCGCGGCACAGCAGGGACGATGCACGTCATGCGGGAAAAACAGCGCGAACATGCCCGGCGTCAGGGTGATCATCGATTCATCAATGGTGTCCTGATAAAACACCACGTCGCGCTCGGCGCGCAGATCTTCGGTGATGACATGTTGCGGATGCGCTCGTGCCACGCCAATGTTCTCGCGTCCGGCCAACAGGTACTGAATATCCACGTAGTTAAAATGCGACTCGGCGCGGCGTGCACTGGCCGGTTCGGTGTCCATCTCCTGCACCAGGCAGAACATCTGGTTATCCGGCAGCAAGTCATACTTGCCGGTAGCGAGTTGGCTGAAATCGGTGTCGGCTATCCAGCGTAACGCCTGGTCGACGATGGGGTGGAAGGCATGGCGCTCACGCGCCCAATCCTGGCTATCACATACAATCATGGTGTTTTCCCTGTCGTTATCGTTAGTGGGTTCAGGTACAGCCGTAGCGGCGCGATTTATCGCGCGGGTTTTGTCGAATAGCAGCGCGATAAATCGCGCCGCTACACATTCTTCTCAGAAGTTTTCGATGCGTTGCTGCCAAATCTGGCTGCCATCACGGATCTGGTCGAGCAACACGCCCAGTCCCCAGAATTTCTCCAGCACGTTGTCTTTGTTAACGCGGCAGTGCTCGCTGCCGAAGGTGCCGAGGCGTTGATGGTAGATTTTGGCGTTTTTCGGATAGCCGAGGGTTTCCGTCACCGCGCTGAGTGACAGGAACAGCGAAAGCTCGTGGGCTTTCTCCGCCTGCTGTGCGCCCTGGTGGTACAGCCAGTGATACAGACCCGGATGGAAGTTGGTGAAGACGCCACTGAACCCTTTGGAACCGGCCTGCATGGCGGGCCAGGCGATGGCGGCATTGGCGTTGATCACCGCCAGCGGCGTGCCTTCTGCCAGTTGCACACGGCGCTGTACCGTCGGCAGATCGCAGCTCACATCTTTCAGCACCACGAAGCGGCCACTGTTGGCACAGAAGCTGAACTCTTCATCACTCAACAGACGACGGTACGGTGCCGGGCATTCATACAGGCCCAGCGGCAGGGTGGCAGGTAGCGCATCCAGCAGGTGATTGAGGTGCGCGTAGAAGGCCGCGCTGCCTTCATTTTTCGGGTCGAGGTGATTGGTAACCAGCACCAGCGCATCAATGCCGGTGTTAGCCATCGCCTGCAACTCAGCAGTTTGCTGCGCCAGATCGTCGCTGATATGGCCGGACGCAATCACCGGCACCTGGCCTTGCACTTTTTCCACCACAAACTTCGCCAGCGCCACGCGCTCCTCAAGGCTGAGGAACTGCATCTCGCTCGACTGACATACCGCAAACAAGGCATCGACACCTTCGGCCAGATACCAGTTAATCAGGCGCTCCAGTCCCGGGTAATCCACTTGGTTGTCGGCGGTAAACGGTGTCAGCATAACCGGCACAATGCCTTCGATTTTTTTCATGTTCTCTCCTGCCAGCGGTTCCACCGCTGTGATTTGTTATCGTTGATGAAGTCGGGCTATAACCTGTTGGCGATCCGGCATATTGCTGGCACCTTCGCGTTCTACCGCCAGCGCGGCAAACGCTGATGCCCAGGTGGCGGCCTGTAACAGGCTTTGCCCCTGCGCCAGTGCCGCAGCCAGCGCACCGTTAAAGGCATCGCCTGCGCCGGTGGTATCGACGCTCAGCGCCGGGAAGGCCGGAATATGATGAAATTGTTGGTTATCAAGCAGTAACGCACCACGTGATCCCATGGTGATAATGACGCGCCGCGCGCCCAACCCGACGATGGCCTGCGCCGCAGCGCGCGCACTGGCTAAATCGATGATTTCGATTCCAGACAGCAGCGAGGCTTCCGTTTCATTCGGGGTGAGTACGTCGATCATCGCCAGGCAACTCAGCACCTCAGCGGAAAAAGGCGCGGGATTCATAATCACCCGCACACCCAGCGTATGAGCAAGACGAATCGCGCTGCGCGTGGCCTCAAAGTTGTTTTCCAGTTGCAACAGCAACACGCTGGCATCCGACAACTCGTGGGTCATCTCGGCGATTTCGTCGTCGGTAAAGGTTTTATTGGCACCGGAATAGATGGCAATCATGTTCTCGCCATTCTCCTGCGAGACATAAATGATGGCGCTGCCAGTTGGCTCGCTGTCCGTCTGGTACAGACGGAACGAGTGGATGCCTGAGGCCGACAGATGGTCGAAGGCAAACTTGCTGAACTGATCGGTGCCAACTTTGGCGACAAAATGCACCCGCGTACCGGCACAGCTGGCCGCCATCGCCTGGTTGGCCCCTTTTCCACCCGGACCGAGGGTGCTGCCCAGCGCCAGCAGCGATTCGCCACCACGGGGAAAACGTGCGACTTTTGCCACAATATCGACGTTGAAAGCACCCAGGATGCACACTTTGCCGCTTTTGGCCGCCGTGTTCGCTGTGGTTCGACGCGCCTGCAACCGCTCCAGCAATACCTCAAAATTGCCGCCGCTTTCGCTGATCAGCTTTTCCTGAAGGTTGCGACGTAAGGCAATTGCCCCGCCATAGCAGCGTTGCACCAATCCCTGACGCGCCAGCGCGCTGAGATCGGTACGAATGGTTTCGCGTGTTACGCCGAGCTGACTTGCCAGCCCGTTAACCGTTACGCGCTCCTGCTCATCCAGCCATTTAAGTATTTGATTACGTCGTTCTTCCAAAAACATGCGTCATCCCCTCCGCTTCGCCCAAAGCGTAAGGGAGTGGGCAACAGATGTAAGTGACACGGATCGCAGCGCACGGGAAAAAACGGAAGCAAACAAAAGCTAACGCAGATGTTTTTTAAGCAAAAAAGGAAATGTCAGGCGGGTAACAAACAA
This sequence comes from Pantoea sp. At-9b, assembly GCF_000175935.2. Classification (NCBI taxonomy): domain Bacteria; kingdom Pseudomonadati; phylum Pseudomonadota; class Gammaproteobacteria; order Enterobacterales; family Erwiniaceae; genus Pantoea; species Pantoea sp. At-9b. Next base: position 6,634 of record NC_014837.1, on the reverse strand, counting down.
AAAACCCTTCCCGATTGGGAAGGGTTTTGGCACATCAGATGTCGATGTTGGCGGCTTTCAGCGCGTTCTCTTCGATGAAGGCACGGCGCGGTTCAACCGCATCGCCCATCAGCGTAGTGAACAGCTGGTCGGCAGCGATGGCGTCTTTGATGGTGACGCGCAACATACGGCGGCTGTCCGGGTCCATCGTGGTTTCCCACAGCTGTTCCGGGTTCATCTCGCCCAGACCTTTGTAGCGCTGGACTGACAGACCACGGCGGGACTCTTTCACCAGCCAGTCAATTGCCTGCTCGAAGCTGGCGACCGGCTGACGACGCTCGCCACGCTCGATAAACGCATCTTCTTCAATCAGGCCACGCAGCTGCTCACCCAGCTCGCAGATTTTGCGGTATTCCGGGCCAGCGATAAATTCGCTGTCCAGTGGATAATCGGTATCGACCCCGTGGGTACGCACACGCAGCACCGGCTCAAACAGGTTCTGCTCACGGTTAGCCTGTACCTGAGCAACGTAGGTGCTGCCGTGCGCTTCGCGCTCGGTCAGATAGGCCACCAGCCCATCCAGCCAGCCTTGCACCGCCACTTCATCGCTGAGATCGCTCAGGGTTGGATGGTAAATCAGCGCGCGCAGCAGCGCGAGCGGGTAGCGGCGCTCCATACGTTTGATCATACGCTGGGTGCTGTTGAAGTTCGCCACCAGGCTCTCCAGCGGTTCGCCACCCAGGGCCGGAGCGCTGGCGTTGGTGTGCAAGGTTGCGCCATCAAGGGCGATCGCGATCTGATACTGATCCATCGCTTCGTCGTCTTTGATGTACTGCTCCTGCTTGCCTTTCTTCACTTTGTACAACGGCGGCTGTGCGATGTAGACGTGACCACGCTCCACGATTTCCGGCATCTGACGATAGAAGAAGGTCAACAGCAGAGTACGGATGTGCGAGCCATCGACGTCCGCATCGGTCATGATAATGATGCTGTGATAACGCAGTTTGTCCGGGTTGTATTCATCGCGGCCAATGCCGCAACCCAGCGCAGTGATCAGCGTCGCCACTTCCTGTGAAGAAAGCATCTTGTCGAAACGCGCTTTTTCAACGTTGAGGATTTTACCTTTCAGCGGCAGAATCGCCTGGTTCTTACGGTTACGTCCCTGCTTGGCCGAACCGCCTGCGGAGTCACCCTCCACCAGGTAGATTTCGGACAGCGCCGGGTCGCGTTCCTGGCAATCCGCCAGTTTGCCCGGCAGGCCCGCCAGATCCAGCGCACCTTTACGGCGTGTCATCTCACGCGCACGGCGAGCTGCTTCACGCGCACGTGCCGCGTCAATAATTTTGCCAACCACGATTTTCGCGTCAGACGGATTTTCCAGCAGGTATTCCGCCAGCAGTTCGTTCATCTGCTGTTCAACCGCCGATTTCACTTCTGAGGAAACCAGCTTGTCTTTGGTCTGCGAGGAGAATTTCGGGTCCGGTACTTTTACCGAAACGACAGCGATCAGGCCTTCACGCGCGTCATCACCGGTCGCGCTGACTTTGGCTTTTTTGCTGTAGCCTTCTTTGTCCATGTAGGCATTCAGGGTACGCGTCATCGCTGCACGGAAGCCCGCCAGGTGCGTACCACCATCGCGCTGTGGAATGTTGTTGGTAAAGCAGTAGATGTTTTCCTGGAAACCATCGTTCCACTGCAATGCCACTTCCACACCAATGCCATCCTTCTCGGTAGAGAAGTAAAACACGTTCGGGTGAATGGGGTTTTTGTTGCGGTTGAGATACTCAACAAACGCCTTGATGCCACCTTCGTAGTGGTAATGATCTTTTTTGTCATCACGCTTGTCTTCAAGGCGAATTGACACACCGGAGTTGAGGAACGACAGCTCACGCAGGCGTTTTGCCAGGATGTCGTACTCAAATTCGGTCACATTGGTGAAGGTTTCATGGCTCGGCCAGAAACGCACGCGCGTACCGGTAGCATCGGTATCACCCACCACCGCCAGCGGTGCCTGCGGCACGCCGTGGACGTAGGTTTGCTGATGCACTTTGCCATCACGACGAATGGTCAGTTCCAGTTTCTGCGACAGGGCGTTAACCACGGAAACACCCACGCCGTGCAGACCACCGGATACTTTATAGGAGTTGTCGTCGAACTTACCGCCCGCGTGCAGGACCGTCATGATCACTTCTGCCGCTGACACGCCCTCTTCCGGGTGAATACCGGTCGGGATGCCACGACCATCATCCTGTACCGATACAGAATTATCGGCATGAATGGTGACCACGATGTCACTACAGTAACCGGCGAGCGCTTCGTCGATGGCGTTATCCACGACCTCGAATACCATGTGATGCAGACCGGTGCCGTCATCCGTATCGCCGATATACATGCCAGGGCGTTTGCGTACCGCATCAAGCCCTTTCAGAACTTTGATACTTGAGGAGTCATAAGAATTCGACATCAACGTTTCTCGCTCATTTAATCTTCAGGTTGAACTGCTATTTTACCCTGTTCCACGCGGAACATCTTGCCCTTTTCGTCACTCATGTCGATTACATGCTCGACACCAATGGCACTGACAAACACCTGCGCCTGCGTGGCTTTTAATCGCTCCGCTAACAGGCGGCGACGCACGTCATCCAGTTCTGAAGCAAAGTCATCAATCAGGTAGAGGCAACGACGCCCACTGCTGCGCGTCAGGTATTCCCCCTGCGCCAGGCGCAGTGCGCACATCAGCAATTTTAACTGGCCGCGTGAGAGTAAATCTTCCACCGGCGTACCCTCGGCACGAATACGGAAATCCGCTTTGTGCGGGCCGCTGGCGGTGTAGGTGAGCGCGCGATCGCGCTCGAAATTGCGTTCCAGCAGTTCGCCGTAGTCGCTTTCCTTGTCCCAGCCGCGCTGGAAGGAGAACGCCAACTCAAACTCCGGTAAGAACTGGGCGCAGGTGGCGGTGATTTCGCTGCAAATGGCGTCACTGTATTCCGCACGCCAGGCGCTGATTTGCTCGGCCAGCGGCACCAGCTCCTGATCCCACGGGCGAATCTGGCTGTAACGCGTCACCTGGCGCAATGCGGCGTTGCGCTGCTTCAGCAAACGGCGCAGGTTACTCCAGGCGTTGAAAAAACCGGGGGCAGCATGAAAGCAGCCCCAGTCGATATAGGCTCTACGGTATTTGGGGCCGCCGTTGAGTAAAGTAAACCCCTCGGGGGTGATTAACTGCATCGGTAACAACTGCGCCAGCTCGGCGACTTTATGGCCGTCGCTGCCATCGATACGTACCTTGCTTTCACCGGCACGATTTTTCGTCAGCCCGACCGCCAGCTCACGCTCGCTACCTTCGATACGGCCATGCAGCACAAAGGCTGGTTGATCATGGCGGATGACCCGTCCGGCCTGCAAACTGCGGAAGGCGCGGCCATGTCCGAGGGTGTAAATCGCTTCCAGCACGCTGGTTTTGCCGCTGCCATTGGCACCGACAAGGAAATTAAAACCCGGCGCTAAGCTCAGATCGGCTTGTTCGATGTTACGAAAATCTTTAATCAGGAGGCGGGTTAAAGCCATGAAGTGGTCCGGGGATCAACTTAGGGGAGCCATTAATGGCTCCCGGGATGGTGCAAACATCGGCCAGGTCGGCATAAATGCCGCCCTACAGTCTCATAGGCATAACAACATAGGCCGCCGCGGGACTCGCAACATCTTCGATCTGCACACTGGAAACGGAATCCGTCAGCAGCAGGCGGACGTTTTCGCACTTCAGCGCATTCAGCACATCCAGCACATAGCTGACGTTGAAACCGATCTCCAGCTCGCTGCCGTTGTAGCTGACATCCAGCATCTCTTCCGCTTCTTCCTGTTCCGGGTTGTTGGCGGTAATTTTCAGCTGATTTTCAGTGATATAGATGCGCACGCCACGGAATTTCTCATTCGACAGAATGGCCGCGCGGGCAAACGCCTGTTTGAGCAGATCACAGCCCGCTTCCAGCGCTTTATCGGGGTTCTTCGGCAATACGCGGCGATAATCCGGGAAACGGCCATCAACCAGTTTCGAGGTAAAGATAAAATCACCCACGTGGGCGCGGATATTGCTGCTACCAATCTGTACCTGCAACGGGGTTTCGCCGCCGTCGAGCAGACGTACCAGCTCAATCACTCCTTTACGCGGCACGATCACCGAATGGTTGGGCAGTGCCTGACCAATCGGCATCGAGCAGACCGCCAGACGGTGACCATCAGTCGCGACGGTACGTAATTCTTCCCCTTCGGTTTCAAACAGCATGCCGTTGAGGTAGTAACGCACGTCCTGATGCGCCATCGAAAACTGCGTGGCTTCGATCAGACGCTTCAACGTCGCCTGCGGCAGCGTGAACTCCACTTCGCTCTGCCAGTCATCCAGATTAGGAAAGTCACTGGCAGGCAGCGTGGAGAGCGAGAAACGACTGCGGCCAGAGCGCACCAGCATTCTGTCGCCTTCCAGGGTCAGAGTGATTTCTGCGCCATCCGGCAGACCGCGACAAATGTCGAGGAATTTACGCGCCGGAACGGTGGTCGCGCCAGGTTCATGCGGCTGCGTTAACGCCACGCGCGCCACCATTTCCATTTCCAGATCGGTGCCGGTCAGCAGCAAAGTGCCTTCGTTAACCTGCAGCAGCAAATTTCCGAGGATCGGCAGCGTAGGACGCCCACCAAGCGGGCCGCTGACTTGTTGCAGCGGTTTCAGCAACTGCTCACGTTCAACAATAAATTTCATAGCGTCAGGAAGATAAAGTTCGAATGAGGTTAGAGAAATCTTCTTTGATGTCGTGGCTCTCTTCACGCAGCTGCTCGATTTTACGACAGGCGTGAAGCACGGTGGTATGGTCGCGACCACCAAACGCATCACCAATTTCCGGCAGGCTATGGTTGGTGAGCTCTTTCGCCATCGCCATCGCCATCTGACGTGGACGTGCTACCGAGCGCGAACGGCGCTTGGACAGCAGATCGGCCACTTTAATTTTGTAATACTCCGCCACCGTTTTCTGAATATTGTCGATGGTGACCAGTTTTTCCTGCAACGCCAGCAGATCGCGCAGCGCTTCACGCACGAAATCGATGGTAATGGCGCGACCGGTAAAGTTGGCGTTGGCAATCACGCGGTTCAGTGCGCCTTCCAGCTCACGGACGTTGGAACGCAGACGCTTGGCGATAAAGAACGCCACTTCACCCGGCAGGCGAATGTCGTTTTCATCGGCTTTCTTCATCAGGATCGCCACGCGCGTCTCAAGTTCTGGCGGCTCGATCGCCACAGTCAGTCCCCAGCCAAAGCGGGACTTCAGACGATCTTCCACGCCGTTGATCTCTTTGGGGTAACGATCCGAGGTCAGGATGATCTGTTGATTGCCTTCCAGCAGCGCATTGAAGGTGTGGAAAAATTCTTCCTGCGATCGCTCTTTATTGGCGAAGAACTGGATGTCATCGATCAGCAACGCATCGACGGAGCGATAATAACGTTTGAACTCTTCAATGGCGTTGTTTTGCAGCGCTTTAACCATATCCTGCACAAAACGCTCGGAGTGCATATACACCACTTTGGCATTGGGCTTGCGCGCCATGATGCCATTGCCGACCGCGTGTAACAGGTGGGTTTTCCCCAAGCCCGTACCGCCATAAAGGAACAACGGGTTATAGGCACCACCCGGATTATCCGCCACCTGACGTGCCGCCGCGCGCGCCAGCTGGTTAGATTTACCTTCAACAAAGTTGTCAAAGTTATGGCGGTTATTCACATTGGAGCGGTAGGTGACATCAGCCGGAGCAGGCACCGAGTCCCAGCTTGGACGCAGCGTTTGCGCCGGAGCCGGACGGCTTTGCGCTGGGGCCGGCGCGCTCACGCTGGCCATAGCAGGCTGGCTGGTCGCCACTTGTGCCACCGGGCGCGTGCCCACTTCAAAACGCAGCAACGGCACATCCGCACCGCAGAATTCATTCAGCAGCCCATTGATACTGTTGAGATATTTATCCCGAACCCAGTCGAGTACAAACCGATTTGGTGCATATAAGGCCAGCGTATTGTCGTTCAATTCAGCCTGTAGCGGACGAATCCACATGCTGAATTCGGTGGCAGGAAGCTCATCCTGCAAACGGGCAAGACACTGTTGCCAAAGCGTAAGTGACACGGCGGACTCCACTCGTACAAAATCGATAAGAATTTTAGGCGCTAATAAAAGAAACGTTCGTTTTTTGACACAGGCGATCAGAAAGCGCCTGCGACCGCTATCCGCGGTAGTCTCCCTGTGATCTCGGTGTGGATCATCAGCGGAAGGGCGGATCATAGCGCAAAGCGGCCGAGAGATCTTCCCTTTCTACACAGTTTTGATCCAATTTATCCACAGGATGCGGAAGCGCTAAAGAGTTTACGCCTTCTGGCGAAAAAGCGAGCGGGGATCAGGATGAAAGCTGCAAATTTTCTGGCGGTGTCTCGTTTTCCAGATAAAAAATCCGCCGATCGATCGCAAGAAGATCCTGCTCGATCCTTGCGCTTTAACGTATAGCCCGTATAATTCTCCACCCCGGCGTTGTCGCGTTCAGCCCAATGCCCGGAATCAGCGGGCTGTATCCGGGTTTTCCTGGTACCGCGACCAGCGAAGTAAATTGACTCTGGACTGTACAATTA